>NZ_LN879502.1:1442545-2885090 GCF_001499655.1 Candidatus Protochlamydia naegleriophila | reverse complement strand
TAAAAAACATTAAAATAATTTACTGCGAGGTTATTTTATGATTAATTTGATACCTATGCAAAATGTGAACATCGACCTGTGGTTTCAGTTGATTTCTAGGCAAGCGAGTGAGCCTGAGCAAAGTGAGCTGCCAGAATTGTACATTTATCAATGTTGCTTAAAAGAGTCGCTTGCCCTTGAGGGGAGTGAAGAGAAGGAAGAGCTGGCAAAAGGGGACTATTTCACCTTAGGTGCTAAAGGCTGGGATGATCAGGCTTTAAATCCGCGCAAGTTGTCGTTTACCGAGATCGTGCATTTGACGGATGTGATCGTTTGTGCGGCGGACATTGGAGGCGGGAGCGGAATGGATCTTGAGGAGTTCAATCAGCTGGCGATGGCTGGAAAGTTGCATGAGCGGGCCGAAGAATTTTTTCAGATTTTTGAGAAGCCGGCTATTCAAATCGAACTGATGAAGGAACGAACGGCAGAGCGTTATTTTTCTGGACTATCAGGTCGCATATTGAGTATCTTTTCTTCGCTTGCAAATTTTTTTAGAAAGTATGATCTGCAAATCTATACAACTATCCTTTGGCCTGGTGATTCATGCCACTATGCAGATCAGGTTGTGAGCCAAATACAAGGGGCCAAGCAGCTCTTTTTAAAAGAATTTTTGGAAAAAGCCGCCCGAGTCAATTACAATCTTCTGTGCGAGCACTTGAAAGTCGCTGCAACAGGCCATCATTGTGCGGAAGATGTGAAAAAGCTGTATTTTGATCTTGTGCGCCAGCTGCATCCTGATCATAACCGGGCGAAAGGGGCTGATGCAGAAGCTGGGCGAATCATTGAGTTGTACCAAGATTATCGGGCCTTGCAACGCATGCAAGAGCTGACTGACGTCAGAATCGATTTATCGACGGCTAATGAATCGGCTCATTTATCTCAGATGCATGTACCTGAGCCTGTTTTTAAAACAAGTAAGAACTTTTTAGCATTAAGCGAGCATTAATAAACTAGTATGAAACCGATCTACATCCAGAGCCCTTCCTGTCCTCATTTTAAAGCGTGCTCTGGATGTAGTACGGATTTAGGAAAAGAGCCTCTTATTTGGCTTGAAGTGCTCGAAAACTTTAAGAGTCAGGTTGTTCCCAGCCTCCATCAAGGATTGCCAACAAGATGGCGCTGTAGAGCTAAGCTGGCTGTCCGCGGCTCTTCTGACAATCCAATCATCGGCTTATTTAAAAAACATACTCATGACGCCATTTCCATTCCCCTTTGTTTAGTCCATCACATTAAAATCAACCAGGTCATTCACTATATAGAGCAGTGGATGAAGCATCACGCTCTCATGCCGTATCAAGAAAAAGACAATAGCGGTGATTTGCGCTATCTTCAATGTGTGGTGGAACGTTCAACGGGCAAAGTACAAGTTGTCTTTGTCTTAAATATTGCCGATGCTTCTCCTCAGGCTCAACGCTGGTTTTCCTTACTGCTAGAGCTGGCTCAAGCCTTCGATCCCTCCCTTTTTCACTCCATTTGGATTAACTTTAATTGCCGAGCAACCAACACGATTTTTAGCAACCGCTGGCAGCTTGTATGGGGTGAAGAATATGTGTGGGAGCGTTTTGGAGAGGTTTCTGTATGCTTTCAACCGGCCAATTTTGCACAAGCCAACCTTTCCCTTTTTGAAGAGCTTCTCCAGAAAATTAAAGAATGGGTTCCTGACGGGGCAAAGGTTGCAGAGTTTTTTGCTGGAGTGGGGGTGATCGGTTTATTCATTGCTTCTAAGTGCACTTGGGTAAAGTGCGGGGAGGTCAATCCTCACGCCAAGCTCTGCTTTACCCTTTCACGGGCAAAGCTCCCCGCCGATGCGGCAGACAAAATATCTTTTTATACAGGATCTGATGAAGAAACTCTGGGTCTGATGCAAGCAGCCGATGTCGTCATCGTCGATCCTCCGAGGAAAGGTTTGAGCGAGGCTTTTATCGGTTCGCTGAAACACTCTTCTGTCAATCAATTGATTTACGTGAGCTGTGGATGGGAATCTTTTAAGAAGAACTGTCAACAACTGGCTCTAGATGGCTGGAAATTGGAAGATTTAGATGGGTATGCTTTTTTTCCAGGAAGCAATCACATTGAATTACTCGCTCGATTTATAAGGTAATCTTCCATGCACCCTTTAATTCCCTTTAATTTTTTAATATGGTGCGGTGATAGAGTATGACGTGGATGTTCATGCTTGGAATTGGCTGTTATTTCGTTCTTATGGCTTTCGTTGGATCGATGGGCAGCAAAAGAGTCAAAACGCTAGAGGACTATCTCCTTGCAGGAAGGAGCTTGCCCATCTATCTAGCTGTTCCAACAGTCGTGGCTACTTGGTTTGGAGCAGGTTCTGTGATGGGAGTCACAGGAACAGTATATTCGGAAGGTTTCTATGGAGTCTTGGCCGACCCATTTGGGTGTGCCTTTGCACTGCTGATTGGCGGGCTTTTCTTTGCTGCTCCTTTCAGGCGGATGCGCCTATTGACAATATCCGATTTGTTGCACAAGGTCTATGGAGGAGCTTTTGAGAGAGTATCAACCATAGTGGTCCTTCCTTTCTATGTTGGAACCCTTGCTTCGCAAATGCTGGCCATGGGGTATATTTTTCAAATTGTATCTGGGTCAGGTTTTGAGTTCGGAGTTGTGATCGGAGCCTTAATCGTCGTCCTCTATACGGTTTCTGGTGGAATGTGGGCGGTTACGCTCACAGACTTTATTCAATTGAGTTTGTTGAGCATTGGTTTGATTGTCATTGTCCCGATTTGTTTGAATAGAGTTCCTGATCATACTGTTGTTTTTGATAATGTATTGCAGGAGTTTGGCAATGTTTTTCCGCAAGACCCATCCTCTTCCTTCAGCTGGCTAGCTTATGGAGGACGCCTCTTCCTGACGGGACTTGGTGGAATCATGGGACAAGACTTGCTGCAGCGATTTTTGGCGAGCAAATCTGAAAAAGTTGCCCGAAATAGCGGTATTTTGGGAGCTGTTTGCTATGTATTTTTAGGCCTCATTCCCCTTTTTATCGGAA
The DNA here is from genome assembly GCF_001499655.1 of Candidatus Protochlamydia naegleriophila. Taxonomy (NCBI): domain Bacteria; kingdom Pseudomonadati; phylum Chlamydiota; class Chlamydiia; order Parachlamydiales; family Parachlamydiaceae; genus Candidatus Protochlamydia; species Candidatus Protochlamydia naegleriophila. The sequence goes on along the minus strand of NZ_LN879502.1, from coordinate 2,882,044 downwards.
TTGCAGGCCGCGAAATCTATCCTGTTTTGGAAAAACCCGAGCATCTCATCCCCCTCCTCGCTAAAGAGTTTTTCTCTCCTTTACTCTTTACCCTCTTTGCCTGCGGTTTATTTTCAGCCATCATGAGCACGGCAGATAGTTATTTGTTGGCGGGAACCTCGCTTGTTACACACAACATTGTTTTAAAGGTGTGGCCGGTGCAAGAGGAAAGAAAGAAAATCATCGTCATGCGCTTTGTCAACGTGGGTATCGCCTTGGTGGCCCTGATGCTGGCCTTTAGCGGTCAGTCCATTTTCATCTTGATGGTTCATTCGGGAGCCACCCTGTTTGTCGCAATTTTTGTGCCTGTTTCGGCTGCCCTTTTCTGGAAGGGGGCGAATGCTGCTTCGGCTTGGATGGCGATGATCTCTGGAGTTCTTGGATGGGCTGGATTCATCTTGCTGAGCGAATCTACCGGGGGAGTGTCAGAAGACTTGCTGTTTGCAGCTTCTGCATTTGGTGCTTTGTTATCATTGGGGGCCTATATTTTGACCTCGTGCTTAAAAGCCGCAGGTAAAAGAATCGAGCAATTTGAACACCTTTTTCCAAGTGGAACAGATTATCCGGTCCCCATTTTCCTGGCCGATGAATGAAACAGACTTTCTCTTTCGAGCAATCGCTTTTTCCGCTCGATGCCCCAGCGGTAGCCGTTGATCGATCCATCGTTTCTAACGACTCGATGGCAGGGGACTACAATGGCTAAGGCATTAGCGCCGCAGGCGGTTCCTACTGCACGAACCGCTTGCGGAGACCCGATTTTTTGAGCGATTTCGGTATAGCTGACGGTGGATCCGCAAGGAATTTCCTTAAGTGCTTTCCAAACTCTTTTTTGAAAAGAGGTTCCTCGTTCATCAAAAGGCATGTCTAATGATTTAGAAGGGTCTTCGATGCAGCCGATTACTTGGGTTAGTAGAGCTGTGGCAGCATCGCTCCCTTCGATCAATTCTGCTTCGGGGAAGCGGCTGCGCAATTCGCTTTTAAGCTCGTTGGGCTCATTGCCTAGCAAAACGGCACAGAGCCCTTTAGGGCTTTGTGCGGCAAGGACGTATCCGAGCCATGAATCGTCAATGGCAAATTGAATGTTTTCTTTGTTTGATCCGGTCATAGTTATTCCTCTCTTGTTAAAACCTAGGGTTGTCAGATTCCAACCCTGGCCATCCGTAGGTAGCAAGTCTGGTTAAGCCTCCCATCCTGCTTTCTAATCTACTATACCTGCCTTGTCAGTTTTTACGCTGGCCATTTTCGGACATCTAAGTCTTGGTTACATGTCCGAAAATGGCTAGCATTGCTTTATTTTAGTGGGGTATAATCAATGCATGGAAACAACAAATCCGATTTTTTACAAAGCCTATTGTTCACGCGACCCTCGCTTCGATGGAGTCTTTTATGTCGGTGTGACCTCGACGGGCATTTATTGCCGTCCGATTTGCCCAGCCAAGACTCCCAAGGAGGAGAATTGCCGGTTTTTTAAGAGCGCCGAGGCGGCTGAAAAGGTTTCTTTTCGCCCGTGTCTACGGTGCCGTCCTGAATTGGCGCCTGGAAATGCCCCTGTCGATGACGCCCATCGTCTGGCAAATTTAATCATCCATCGCCTCAAAGAGGGGATGCTAGATGAAGAGGAGAGCCTTGAGGAAATTGCCCACCACTTCAATTTGAGTTCCCGTCACATCCGGCGCATCATACAGCAAGAATTTGGCGTGTCCCCCATGGAACTTCTATTGACCCGTCGCTTATTGTTAGCCAAGCAACTTTTATCGGAAACGAGTCTATCAATTACTGAAATCGCCTTTTCCAGCGGATTTTCAAGTTTGCGAAGATTCAATGATGCCTTTAGCAAGCGATATGGTATGCCTCCAAGCCGTGTTCGCAAAGGGATAAAACAGCGATTCGTAAAGCCAGTACCATCCGAGACAATAACCCTTCAGCTTAACTATCGCCCTCCATTCGATTGGGAGGCTCTTTTAACATTTTTAAAGGCCCGCTCGCTCAAAGGAGTGGAATATATTTGGGATGGCAATTATGCGCGCACGGTTCAACTCGGACAACAGCGTGGCTGGGTCTGTGTCCGCCATGCACCTGAAAAAAATGCCCTCTATGTCGAGGTTTCTCAATCGCTCTTGTCTGTTCTTCCAGCCTTGCTGGGGAGACTGCGCAATCTATTTGACTTGAGTGCAAGACCGGACTCCATTGCAACTCAGCTCGGACAGGATCCCTTGTTGGCAGAGGCTTTGACTAAAAATCCGGGGCTGCGCGTTCCAGGGGCATTCGATGGGTTTGAATTGGCTGTTCGGGCTGTATTGGGTCAGCAGATCACGGTAAAGGCTGCCACAACGTTTGGCGGACGTGTCGTAAAGGCCTTTGGAGAATGCATTGAAACCCCTTATCCGGAGTTGTATCGATTGGCTCCAACACCGCAGCGGATGGCTTCTTTAAGAGTCGAAGAACTGACGGCGCTTGGCATCATCCAAGCGCGCGCTAAAACGATTATCACTTTGGCAGAAGAGATGGCTTCCAATCGCTTAAAAATCGAGGCTGGTTTGCATCCTGAAGAGACGATCAAGCAATTGATTGCACTGCCTGGAATAGGGAAGTGGACGGCTCATTACATTGCTATGCGAGCCCTTCGATGGCCAGACGCCTTTCCCAAAGAAGACATTGTGCTGCGCAAAAAATTAGGCGGGGTATCAGCCTCGCAAGCAGAGATTTTATCTCAAGCTTGGCGTCCTTGGCGCAGCTACGCGACGCTCTATCTGTGGCTGCTGTAAAACTCAGTCTTTTTTGTATTTTTTTGATTGAAAGAAGGCGTTCTTGTTTGTTAAAAACACAAGCTGTCAAATTTTTTGCTTTTTTCGAAAACACACTGTAATGGAATGAAAATGAATCACGATCTAACCATGATTTCCCATTTCGAAGTCCTGTTAAGGCTCATGCTAGCAGCCATCTTAGGTGGCTTGATTGGACTCGAAAGAGAACGGACAAGCTGGTTTGCCGGACTCAGGACGCATATGTTGGTGTGCATGGGGTCGACGCTAATCATGATCGTTTCCCAATATGGTTTTCAAGACGTATTGCAAAAACAGATGATCATTCTCGACCCCTCACGTGTCGCTGCTCAAGTGGTCAGCGGGATTGGATTTTTGGGAACGGGTACGATTTTATTCTGGAAAAATACGATTAAAGGACTCACCACGGCCGCCAGTTTGTGGGCGGTTGCCGCGGTCGGCCTTTCCATTGGAGGCGGTCTTTATCTGGCAGCCGTTAGCATGACCATCATGATTTTCATTGTCCTGGCGGGCATAAAACCGCTCGAAAAAATATTGTTCAAAAGAAAATTCACCAAAGAAATCAAGCTGTCTGTCAAACCTACTATCTCTCTCAAAAACGTAGAAGAGATCCTCACTCAATTAAACCTGCGCCTCTATCTGGTCAACTTTCAAGTCGATGTGGAAGAGAATCGAGAAATTATCCGCCTATATTTTAAGTCGAGTCCTGACATCGATCCCTTAATCATTCTCGACGCCTTTAAAAATCTTCCCGGAATCGAAAAATTAGAATCTGTCGAATAAAAATTTATAAAAAAAGCAGTTCCAAACAGTTAATGCTGAGCTTTCCTACGACTCGTCTTTGGTTAATGCCGAAAGAGCGACTGATCCAGCATGAGTTTTAAGAACAGCCAAAAGATGTTTAAAAAAAATCAGATCCCTTAATTAATTTTAGTTTGTTGTTTTAAATAAATGATTGAATTACCATTTATTGGTTGTTAATTATAATTTAATAAGGTTTAATGTGCTTAATTTATCAAACATTTTTAACTATCCTCCAGAGAATCATGCTCTTGTTTGCGAGTATTTAGACGTTGAGACGCTAACCAAGCTGAGAAGTCTCAACAGCGATTGGAAGTATTTAGTCGAACATCCAACGAATGGAGCGTGGCCTAATCTTTATTTAAAGCTTTGGGGTGAAAGAGTTACATCCCATAGTTTTCCAGGTCATTCGCCTTATCAACTTTTCACCCATCGTTTTAAGTTGCTTGGTTTAGATTCTCTTTGCCAGCGTTTAGCGCCTTTGGGTGTGTCACATATTGCCGCTCAGATTGGAATGATAAGGAAAAATAACAGTACAGTCTTTTTGAATACCCGGTTGATTCAAGAGAAAAGAGAGGAGATCTTGGAGCGCTGTCCGGCTACCCTTCATTTTTTTAATACGAATCCTGTTGTGATGAATTTGGCTAATTTAGGCGTTAGTCAATGGGAAGCGAATGAGTGGTTGACAACTGAACATGTGTATCGACAGTATAATGAGATAGAGTCCCATATTAATCGAGTCAATATAGCGTTGGTGGTCCATTTTGTAAAGACTCCCCTTTCCATTTCCCTGGACCGCTTGGAGGCTAAGTGGTTGTTAAAAGAGGCCATTCTATTGGCTCATTACCAGAATAACGCTTTTTTCTTGCACGACACGCAATACCGGCGCGATTTTAGCTGGTTGGCCAACAATTCTTTGGGGGATTATATCAATACCGAAAATTGTTTGACCATTTGGCAAGAATTGGCCCCCGCCTTTTTTGAAGTCAACACGAGAGAGCTCTTGTTTGTGGCGGCTAAAAGAGGATGTTGGACAGCCATCATTCCTCTTCTTTTTGAAAGAAATTGCTCCGCGAAGGATCAGAAATTGAGAACGGCTCTTCATTATTTAAGTAAACACCATGTTACAGAAAAGAGCGCTACTTTTTATGGTGTTCTTTACGCGCTAATGGAGCAGGGATGCTCTCCTTTGCAAAAAGATGCAAAGGGCTACTCCCCTTTAATGTTAGCAATGAAGTACCGCTCTCTCGATGCATTGGCTTTCTTTTTAGATCGATTTGAGGAAGAGGACTTGGAAGAGGCCATCGAGCAAATCGTTGAGGTATGCCATGAGCGCACTGAATCATATGATGAATATGATTTGAAGGTACTAGAATTGATCGTTCAAAAAGGACTACCTCTCGGTTACGATTCTCTCTTATTTCGCAGCCTGTTGCTTCAGAGCGAATGGAAACTCCTTTTATTTTGCTACAAGCATAGTTCTGAGGTGGAACTCGAAAACATCTTCGATAACCTCTTTACTCTCATGGCTTACGACAGTTCGCAAAGTTGCGATATCTTATCCCGATGCAAAAACTTTAGTACGACTCTTCCTCGAATGGAAAAATTCATTGCTAAAATGATTGAAAGATTTGGTGTAGATTATATTCATCGGGAAGGTAAAACTCCTCTACATGCCTGCATCGGTTTCTTCGAAAAAGAGATCAAAGAAACCAGGGAGATGGCTTTCAATGCAGATATCGACTTTGACGATACCTCTGATCAACTCTTAATAATGCTCGAAGAATCGTATCTGACTTGCGTAAAGCTGCTCGCTACACCCAAAAATCTTACCCTATTAAATGGCGACCAACAAGCTCCCTTGGACTTGATTTTAGACAGAGACAGTTCTGTTTACAAATACCTATTCGATGGGCTTAACCCCAAGAAACGAGTCAGGTAATCTTATCTTTGAGAGGTTGAAAGCCTCTCTCTCTAAACCCTGTCTGAATCTACGACTCAATCACTTTTCTCTTGTTTTATGTTATATATAATATTTAAAGAAAATAATGTAATCGTCAATACCTTGTTTTTTTGATTATTGATAGAAATCAATTATTGAAATAGAATTACCACCTTTTAATGTTTTTTAGTTTAAAAATAAGGTTAAATTAATCATGGCTAATTTAGAATTAAATTTATCTACGACCTTTAATTTTCCTGTAGAGGTCTATGGGCATATGCTAGGGTATATGAGTGTGGCGAGTTTGAATGTACTGGGAGGTGTTTCTCGTGATTGGCGCCACTTTATCAATCAACATCCCTATAATCATGCATGGGATGACCTTTTTAAAAAGCTCTGGGCAGAATCAATAACTTCTTACGCTCATTTAGGCTATTCTCCTTATAGACTGTTTATGCATCGCTTTAAGCTGCTTGGATTGCATGAACTAGATCAAGGATTGAGGCAGATTAATGCTCCGGACGCTGTTGCTCAACTTAATACGATCAGAAAAATTGCAAGCTTCTCTTTTTTCAATACTCTCCTTATCGAAAAAAAAAGAGAACAGGTTTTTAATCATTGCTCTCATTATCTTGGCAATTTTCTCATTCAAAGTGTGGCATTCAATCTGGATAGCTTAAGAGTTGGCCAAGAGGAGGGACAACGTTGGATGAGGGCCGCTACTTCCTACGAAAATTATCAGATTCTTGCCCCCTATTTTACTCGGGTCAATAGTGTCTTGATGGCTCACTGCACCAACTCCCCCCTCCATTCCATGTCGATTCCTCGCTTGAAAGCTCAATGGTTTTTGCATGAAGCGGTTATCTTAGCAAATAGGCAGAACAATGCTATCTTTCATCAGTCAGCCCCCCATTGGCGCAATTATTCGTGGCTATCGAACGACAAGGACTACATCTATTTAAATTTTATAAATACGCAAAATTGCTTGACCGTTTGGAAACAACTGTCTCCAGATAATTTTGAAGAATATTCAAAGAAGCTGCTGTTTCATGCGGCAACAAGGCAGCACTGGGAAGTCATAGCAGCTCTGATTGCTGAAAGAGACTGTTCTGTGAAAGATGATAATGGACGGACTGTCTTACACCACCTTTCTACTTTATCGGTCCGAGAAGATATGCATGAGCCTATCCACGATACTCTCAAAGCCTTGATTGATGAGGGATGTTCTGTTTTAGATTTGGATAACGATCGCTCTTCTCCATTGATCTTGGCTGTTGAGCAGAATAATTTAAAGCTGCTCGATTTCTTTTTAGACCATGTCAAGGTTGAAGAGAGAGGCAAAGCATTGAGCCAAATCGCATTCATACTAAATGATCATATTGATGAATATGATGATAATGAGTTGGATGTATTGGAGTGTATGGTACGCAAAGGATTCTATCCAGATTTGGGTTCACCCCTATTTTTAGAAATTCTTGTTCAAAGCGAATGGTACCTTCTTTCTTTTTTGAGTTCGGAAAGTCATCTCCAACAAACCCTTTTTTCTCACATTTTCGACTATCTCGAATACGACAGTTCGCAGAATTGTGACATCTCCGGGAAGCTGGATGCTTTCACTGCAATACTGCCCAAAATAGAGACATTCATTCATCAAATGAGTGGACAGATGGATCTTGATCTCAAAGGCACAACTCTTTTACACGAATGCATTCGATTCTTTGAAAATGAAATGGAAGAAACAGACCTCATATTTGAACAAACGAATCAACGAATCGATTTTGAATTGCCCCCAAATATGCTTTTTGACAGCTGCTTAAATCAAGCAAGCACTGATCTGAATGCAGTATCGATGGGAGGAGAAGAAATCGAAGCGTCTGATGAAATGATCGATGCTTCCCTCCTCGAGGAGTATGAAATGTTGACGGCAATCCTCAAAGAATCGTACCTGAGTTGCGTTAAATCTCTGGCTACGCAGGCGGGCATTAAACGTGCCGATGGCAATGGCCACACTCCTATCGATTTGGTCAAAGATATGAAATCGGATGTCTATAACTATTTATTCGAGCTGCAACGCTATCCAAAAAGACGACGGATCGATAACAGCATGAGCTAGTCTTTACCCTAAGATAAAAATCTTTTGTTCAGATTGATTGACAAATTTTAATCCTCATGTAAAAAAACATGGCAGGGACATATAGATATGTTCAAAAGTCTAAACAAACCAGTTGGATAATGAGGGGGAATATCCCCTCATTAGATTCATAATTTAAATTACTAGGAGGCGCTATGCAACGTAAAGCAAGTGCTGTTTGGCAGGGAAATCTGGCCGGCGGTAAGGGCACTATTTCAACCGAAAGCCGAGTCTTGAAGCAAACTCAATATTCATTTAGTACTCGATTTGAAAATGGCATCGGTACCAATTCGGAAGAGTTATTAGCTGCAGCCCACGCTGGATGCTTCTCCATGGCTCTTTCTGCAGAACTTGGCAAAGTTGGCATGACTCCCGATAGTTTGGAAACAACGGCAACTGTCTCTATTGAGAAGAGTGAAGGGGGCTTTACGATCACAAAAAGCCATCTGGATCTCATTGCTCGCATTCCGAATGCAGATAAGGCGAAATTTGAAGCTGCCGTCAAAGCTGCTGAGCTTGGATGTCCTGTTTCCAAGCTTTTCAAAGCCGAAATCAGCGTCTCAGCACAATTGACTTCTTAAACGTCTAGAGATCTTTCTTTCCAGGAAAGGTCTCTGCTTTAATGGACAGTTGTAAAGCGGCTTTACATGCGTGCTATCGGCAATCATTTTCTTGTTTGCGAATGATTGCCTTAAACATGGGTTCTTTGATTTTCCGATATTTTTCACCGTCATGATTGGCTTCTAAGGCTGCCTGCTGCTTTAAGGCAGCATAATCTTGAACGGCCTGTGGATTGTTTAACAGATGGTCCCTAAAGGCAATCAAGTTGTGCCAGTCAGGGCTTTCTGGGTAAGTCAGGTGGAGATGATACCTCCTCTTCGTTTCTTCTGGATCGGGCAAGAAAATGACAAAATAGGCGCGCGTTGGAGTGCTGAAAGTGGGCCGGAATTCGTAGCCCAGGCTTTGCAAGAGTGGGATGGCGGCTTCCATGTCTGTTTGTTTGACGGCAACGGCGATATCGATGATTCCTTTTCCTCCAAGGCCTGGGATAGCGGTGCTCCCGACATGTTCAATGGCTAAAGCATTTTTAAGGTAGGGCATCAGCCTCTCCTTTTCCATTTGAAAGAGAGTGGGGAAAAGCGGGCTATAAGCTTTGAAGAGGTACTTGTTCATGATTTTAACGGCAATTGTTTAGATGATGGGATTAAGGATTTTTTCCATCTTAAAATTGGTGAGTTGGACGCCATCTTTAATGACACTCTGTTCACAGATTGTGGAAAACCTTTGCTTTTCGAAGAAGGGCTTCGCGGTAATGCTCACTTCGGCAAATAGGCGAGTTACCTTAATGCGCTCGGCTTCTATAAAAATGTGGTGCATAAGGGCTGATCCAACCCCTTTGCCGATCCAATTATGGTGGCAATAAAAACAGTCGATGTGGCCATCGGGCTCAAATTCGGCAAAGCCAACGATTTCCTGGTTGATGACGGCAACGTAAGGATTAGTTTTTAGGAACTTTTTTGCCCATCCTTCGCCTTCTAAACTGGTTAGCGGTGCCCATACATCTACTTGTTCCTTCGTATAGTGCTGAATATTGATTGTATGGATAGTGTGATAATAGATGCACGCCAAAGCCTGCGCATCTTCGGGTTGGTAGTTGCGGACATGAATCGGTTGAGCCATTTTTTACCTAAAAAGAATCTAGTATCGAACTATACTAAAAAAACTCTCTTTTCTATTCAATTGGTCATTATTTGCTCCTTGTTAGAACAGGAGCTAAAACGGCTTTTAGGGCGCAAGGCGTAGTAGCTCATGGCGATGAGCGCCATCAAGGCTGTCACAATTAAGCTTAAAGGGCAGCAGCAATCCTCCGCCAAATAGGCGGATTATGGCATCCCCTAAGCGGATGTTTTATAGAGCGTTCCCAACCAATGCTTTTATTAACAATTGACCGAGCCATTGTTCATAATCGTCCGAAGTCCATGCTTGTTCAATGACTAACATGCGGTAGAGATCTCGCCCCGTGAAAGCCCACAAGATATCGCGTGCCTTCGAAAGAGTGAGCCCTTTTTGAAGCGAATTTTCACTAATCATCTGCTTGATAGTCTCTTCTTGACGTGTGTAGCGGCGCATCTCTCTTTCTTTTTCGAGCTCCTTGAATTCTGGAGCCAACATAGAAGCACTGTGCAAAAGGTCGATTTGTGCTTTTTCCGCATCGTAGATGTGGCGGGCAATTTTAGCCGAAATCATCAGCCTTTGCTGCGGCGACCTTTCTGCTTTCGCTTGATTTACGAGAGCCTCAAATTGCTCGACTGGTAGCACCTCATCCAATAGGGCGCGCAAGACGCCACGCTTCGATTGAAAAAGAGCATAGATCGTAGGGGCAGAAACGTCGGCCGCATGTGCCAGCTTTTCAATCGTGACGCATTCAAAGCCATCACTCTCAAAGAGGTGTTTGGCAGCCGTAAGGATGCGTCCTCTAGTTTTGATGGCTTGTTCGAGGCGTCCTTCTGAGCGGTAAGCTCTTTTCTTTTGATTTGACATATTGGGTATAGTTTACTATATTTAATATTAAATCTCAAAAATCCAAAGGAGGATCTATGAGCCAGAATCATGCAGCCACAATTGAAGCTTACTATACAGCCCTTGCTGGAAAGAATGTATCGGCATTAGAAAAATATCTTCATCCTAATGTTCAATTCCTAGGACCGTTTGGCAGGGCAACTGGAAAAGAAGCTGTTTTAGGAGCCACGACTCATTTTGCGAATCTTTTTAAGAGTCTCAAGATACGTACCACATTTAGTTCTGAGGATCAGGCCATGATTGTGTATGACGTTGATTTTCCAGAGCCGGTGGGCCTCATTCGCACGGCTGCGCTCATGACCTTTCCAGGTGAGATAATAACCAAAATCGAAGTTTTTTTCGATGCTCGCCCGTTTGAAAAAATGCAAACAGTCAAATAGCTCGTTAATGTTTAGATTGTAAAAATCACAACACAATCCTACTACGAATATCTGTAAGCTCACTCAAGTAAACAACTAACCGCGGAGCGTCAGCAATCAGGATTGTGTCGATCAAAGGTGAATGCTTTTTTACTATTCACCGGATAACATTTTGCCAATTTCTGTGTCTTGAGGATCGGTTAAGAACCCATCTGGCTCATTAAATGGCATGGGGATGATTCGCAACGCAGCCCTAGTATGACCAAAGTTGAAGGTGTGCATAGCTAATGATCTCAGCTGCAAAGCGATTTTAGTGAACTATTCTAATAGGAACAGGGGCACTTTCTACGTCGTCTGAATTCACAGCTACAATTTGATAATTTTTAGCTTTATTTTTTGAACCCAAATAAGTTGTGAACTTGAGCTGACGTCTTGCTGAGATCTCCTCTATCAAATGCCCATTTTTATAAATCCGATAAAGTATAACGTTGGTAGAGGGGCTGGCATCCCAATGCGCTTTCAGTACATACTCTGTTTTATCTATAAATCTGTTCTTCTTAACCCGACCGATAAAGTGAGAGGGGGGAAGCGGAGCTGGGGGTGCAGTTTCTATGTAAGTGTATTGACCAGCAAAAACTATCGGTGTAACGCCAAATGGTGTGACCACTATGACATCAACTGTCCCCACTCCTGGCGGCACGGTTACAGTCATAGAAGTATCGGAAATGACTACAACATTCGTTGCGGCTATCGTCCCAAAATATACAGCTGTGTTGCTGCTAATGAAGCCAGATCCACTAATGGTTATTGTATTCCCCCCCACAAGCGGACCAAATGCTGGATTTATATTAGTGAGAATGGGTGATGCTGGAATAATAAAATCTAAAACCAGCCCGAGGGTAGGATCATTATGTTGGTCAAATATTTTTGTTAAAATTTGATTGAACTCGGCAAATGTGATATGCCCAGAAATTAATCCATCAAAGGAAACTGTTGCCGTAGATGGCCATACATCATTTGGAGCTGTATAAGGAGATGTCATTTCCTGAATATAGTATCCATTTGTACCTGTGAAAGAATCTCCATTCATGGTAATGAGCGGCCCGGTAGAAGGTGTGCCTGTCTTTCCATAGATAAGCAGACCGGTTTGACCGCCTATAAATTGATTATTCATCAATTGAAAAGGTTGATTTGTTCCATTGATCGTTAAGAGTTCCATGTTAAAATCGCGGAGGTCCATCACATTAGAAGTTAGGGTCGTAAGCCCGTTTGTGTCCCGAACAATAATGCCTTCGGCAAAGTTGACTCCTGGAGTGATGGTAAAACTTAAGGCATTGTTTTGGATTGTGAGATTATTCCCACATTGAGTAGCAAATATTCCAATATCATTATTACTGATGACGTTTCCCGAAATCATGACATTTGGGCCTGCGGTGGGAACATTAATTGCTGTGGATGAAGCTCCCAAGACGGTGGCAATATTACTTTCCACAAGATTATTTGTAATGCTTCCGATAGCGGAACCGCCAAATGTAATGCCGTTTGGTGTAGCTGTGGTAGTATTGGGTGTCAGAACATATCCACGATTAACCGTTGTATTAGAGATATTGGCCGTTAAATTAGGCCCCATGCAAACAATCCCATTTCTTTGATAAAAATCGACGAGGCAGTTATCGACATTGAATAGCGCAGTTCCACTATCAACTATATTAACAATCCCGCCTCCTGCCAGTTGTCCGAAATTGGTTGAATTCCTCGTATTGGTTGTGTGAACATTTTGGATCGTACCTCCGGCATTGTGATAGCCAATAGCAAAAAATCTATTTGAAAATCCATATTGGCCCGTTGAAGGAGGGGGCAGGGTCGCCGTATCTTGCTGATGATCTCCGTCAACCGTTAAATCCTTAATATTGACAGTCTGAGGAGATGGCGCTGCTAGATTGTTAACCATCAGTACGCACCAAATGTTAGGTCCGCTATTAAAAAATTGAGTCAGTGGTGTAGCGGGTCCTGGCGATTGAATAATGGTACTATTTCGGCCTGTGCCGGCGATATTCAAACTTTTAGAAATAACCTGTACTTGCTCAATATAGGTGCCGGTGGATAATTGAATCGTATCTCCAGAGTTAGCGCTATTAATAGCTGCTTGTATGCTGGCTGGAGGGGGGCCGACAAAAATAGTCGCGGCAATAAGTTTTCCTAAAAAACAGGCGAAAAAGCAGCCTAAGGAAAAAGAATATTTAAAGAAACGGCTGGACAAAAGATTAGAATGACAAATAAATTCCATAGAGACCTCATCGCCTGTCGAAAAACCATTGAAACATTCAAAGAATGGAAATGGAGGGGTTATATATTTTGCAACGTTAAGCAAATAAGACTGGTAGAGTCAATAAATTTCTAATCTAGAATCGCAAGCATATAAAAGCATACTTGAATAACTATGAAGCGAAAGCCCAAAATGTAATGAATACAAAGAGAGTCTTTAATGTTTAGTAGCAGAGGATCTTCTTGCCATTTTTGCCCTTTTTGCGAATTGTGAGATGAATGAAATGCAGATAAATAGCCCATTGATTGAACCCATGATTAAGCAGCATGAATAGAAAAAATTCTTGAGGCAATTCCTTTGCTTATTTCATCAAAGAAAAGGATAAGGAAACAAGAAGCATGGATGCAAACGGCTCTTAGAAACAACTGCAAGAATAGTAAGATCAATAGTCAATTCGCGAAGATTTTAAGGAATTGTGTAGGCTGGTGGGGATTTGACAATTACAAAGCTGGATTGTCGGGGCGAATTATCGAAAAAGACTACTATTTCAACTTGCCTCCAAACCTTTCAAAAAGAGTAGCTGGGATGGCTATTATCAATATTCTTCTCAATAAGAAATCTCCTGAAAATGCAGGAGAATTGCAGATATTAGGACAATTCCAGAACAGTCAGGTAAAGCAAAAGGCACAATGAATCGAGCTACGCTTGCCTTTTGAAGAGCTTACAGTGCGATTTGGATAGTTTCTATTAATTATTTTTTTCAAACATTAAAGCTATCAAGCGCCTCGTTAAAAGACAATGCTTCGCATCTTTTTAAAAGTTCCCCTAATGCATAAACTGCACCTTTTTGCCTTGCTTTGGGAGAAGTATCACCAAAAGGCATTATGAGAAAAGAAGGAAGGGCCTCTTTAGAATCCAACATTTTTTCCATTTCTTCTTTAGTTAGACGTTCTTGAGAAAGACCCTGAGTATATTGAGCTGATTTAAAGCGAACGATTACTATAACCATAAGAAGTGCAAGATCCATTAATTCAAAATGCGCCTGCTCTTGTCTTGTTGGAAGACGCTCTCCAACATACTCAGATAGCATATCCATGCGGCATTTTTGAGGCAACGCTACGGAGAATTTAACAACATCAAAAAGAGGGTCACCAATTGACATGGAGTCAAAATCTATTAGAAAGGGTGTTAACCTTCTTTCTTTGGATAGAAGGACATTTCCTTTGTGAAAATCACCATGGCAAAGAGTTGCATGATTCTTTAACCATGGCTTTAATCGCTCATAGATAATTTTTACTTTTTTTAATGCTATCGAAAAATGCATAGGCATGTCTGATGATTTTTCAAGGTCTTCGCTTTCATTAAAAATAAGCGTAAAAGGTGCATAAGGAATTTTTTTATCTGTGGAAAGATAGGGTTGCATATTCTCGTGAAAGCATTTCAATGCTTTCATTGTTGCTTTATAAGGTTGGAAATTCTCTTCGTAAGCGGGCCAGGGCACGTGTTCAATATATTCTAAAAGCATATGCTGATTATTTCTGTCTTCGCCTAAAATCTGTGGAGATATGCTGCATGTAAATGCCTTTTTGGATGTTTCAAGAATTTGTATGAAATCAGATGGTTTGTTTTTCTGTTTTGGTGAGCGAAGTATATAGGACCTTGTCTCTGTATCAATTCGCCAAAGATTGTTAGAGAAGCCCCCTTCTACTTTTTCAATTTTTTGAATGCTTTCACCTCGGGGCAACATTTGTTTGATGCATTCGTCCACATTCACTATTGAAGTCGCATATTTTTTTCGTCTAGCAAAATGGTAAGTTGCAGCCAGCAACAAAAAAGCTCCAAATGCTATTCCTGCAGTGATTTTTGTTTTGCTAGAATAAAGGTGAGAAGTAGCAAAAAGTAAGAAACGACTTATATATGAAGAACTGCTAATGGGGAAAAGATTACTATTCATCTGCTTCCTCTATATTGTTTGCGCACCTATGATACTGTGTATCATCCACCATTCGGAGAAAAAGAAGAACTTAAGAAAAGCGGTCAAGCTTTTGTAAGAAAAGAATCTGGGTGAGAAGATTTGAAATTCCGACCCCTTGCACCCCATGCAAGTATTTTCCTGTATTTTCCAATTGCATTCAATCTCATCTCCCACTCAAAAATAGACCTTAAAGCTATCTCTTGTCTTGATTTACATCAAGATTTTGTTGCATAATGTGCGATCCTTTATTAAGTGGTCTTATCCACCACCTGTCCACCACCCAAGACATGAGATTGATTATGAAAGAGATTATTCCGAAAACAAACGCCGATGACTACTGCCAAAAGCTTCAGCCTAAAGAAAAGCCCTATTACGTACGCGATTCACAGGTTAAAGGTCTTGTCTTACGAGTCAAACCAACCGGGTCTAAGTCATGGATTTTTTGTTATACGGTTCCATGCCACAAGCGTAAATGGCGTGAACGGAAAAAAGGACTTGGATGTTTTAAGGGTGGGCGCACTGGTGTTGCAGGAGTCAGCGTCAAAACAGCGCGGACAGAAGCCGAAAGGATGAAGCATGAAGTAAGGCATCATGGAGCAGATCCGGTAGAAGATAAGCGAAAGCGGGCAGCCGAGGTTATTCGCGAACAAGCGAGTCGGGTATTGGTAAAAGATTTATTTGAACGTTGGGCCAACACTGACCTAGTGAACCGCAAAGATAAGGGGGCTGAAGCGCGTCGAATGATGCTAAAGGACGTTATTCCCTCTATAGGAGAACTCAACATTAAAGAAGTCAGAAAGGGTCATATTACTGAAATCACGGATCAACTTTTACAAAGAGGCGTCAACCGAATGGCAAAAGTTGTTTTTAGCCTCATCAGGCAGATGTTTCGATTTGCCGTCACACGAGACCTTCTTGAATTTGATCCTACAGCCGCCATTAGCAAAACGACAATTGGAGGGGCCAATGTTGAACGCGATCGCGTATTAAGTGAGGATGAAATCCAAGAGCTTGCAGTAAAACTTTCATCTGCCGGTTTGGCAAATACAGCAACCATAGCAATTTGGCTTGTGCTTGGCACGTGTTGCCGCATAGGGGAACTCTTGAAAGCACGTTGGAGCCATTTTGACCATAACCGTAAGCTGTGGCGGATTCCTCATGAAAATAGCAAAAATGACCGTGAACACATTGTTTTCCTTTCTCCTTTTACTTTTGGTCTCTTCACTCAACTCCACGCAATCACAGGTGAAGGAGAATGGTGTTTTCCTGCCAGTCGTCTTGATAATCATCATGTTTGCCCTAAAACTATTACCAAGCAAATTACAGACCGTCAACGCTCTTTACCTAATCTCAAGAACCGGACAAAAAATAATGCGGCCCTTGTGCTTTCCCGAGGCCTTTGGAAACCGCATGATTTACGCAGAACGGGCGCTACAATGATGACTGCGCTTGGAGTTCTCCCTGAAGTTGCTGAGCGTTGCCTTAACCATACTGAAGAAAACCGTGTGAAGCGAATTTACCAGCGTCATACCTATGAATCTGAAATGAAAATGGCTTGGGAAAAATTGGGGAAACATCTTGAGACGCTAATGGGAATAACAGTAGATTTTGGAGTGGGAAATGGTTAAAACTTTCAAACCGGTTATTTCGGCGAATTTTTTAAAAATGCTAGAAGATAGCCGAGTAGGGAAAGCCCTTATAGAGGTTACAGGCTTTAGCGTGTATAAAATGCTTACCCGATTCAGCCTGAATTTGCCGACATTGTCAAACCCTACAGGTTGGTCGCTAGACTGTTATGATGTTAAACTTACTTATAATCAACCTGACGTCATCCTTTTTTTGAAGTATGCATGGCTTTATTCGGAAACAGAGACAAATGAGCATATTGATAACTTAATACATGCTGTAGCCCAAGACATAACAGGTTTTGAGAAAAATCTTTCGATTGAAGATGGTCAAAGAAAATTGAATGAAACAACTAAAATATTGAAAAACCAGGAAGGAGTAATCGTTCAAAAAAACGATGATATTAGAGCAGCTCATGATGAGTTAGAAAAAACTCATTTAGAATTAGAGACCAAAAAAACTCAAATAAGCCAGCAAGAAAAAAAACTGAGACAGACTTGTAAGGAACTGGAAGTCAAATTGCAAAAAGAAAAAGAAACCAGCATTCGAAATTCCAAATCAGCTAGCGAGCCTCGTGGTTGTGAGGAAGTTAATGAATACCTTGAGGAGTTAGTGCAAAAAAATCCCAAAAAAGGGCCGGCAGAATTATGGAAGCTTATTCCCAAAGGAAGAAATGGGAGCGACGTCTTGATAGAATTTGGTAAAATAACTCATGAAGAATGCGGTTGCACACACTTTGGTAAGAAAGCTTTTTATGCACGAATCCAAAAAAATTAAAAGAAAAATACCAAAAAAAATTCCAGCTAGCGCCGCTAAATAGAATTCGGTGTGAGACGCTGTAACACATAGTAACAACAAAGGAGACTATGTGGAAACGCAACCTACACCATATTTAAAGGATACGCAAGTTGCCAACCGTTATTCTGTTGACAGGTCTACAATTTGGCGATGGGTCAAGGAAGGAAAATTACCTAAGCCATGTAAGCTTGGGATTAGGTCAACACGATGGCGTATTGTTGAGCTAGAACAATGGGAAAGCTCACGGTTTTCTCGGGAGGATAAATGATGTCAAAATCAAATCCTACCGAAAAAAAAGATGCCGTCCGGGCAGTGGACGGCAATCTTATAAATCAGAATCCTGATTCAATCGACACAAAGTATATCCAAGATAGCCCTAAGAAACAACACAATGCTTTCAAAATCGTGAAAGGAAAAGGTGTTATTTTTACTCAATCTGTAAAAAATACCCTAAAACAAGAATTTGGATGTCGTTTTAGTGATTGCTATAGGCTGTTTATTGGCCCCATTGCAAAGAAGGGTGAAGTTCAATCTTTTTTGGACAAGTCAGGCATTGAAGTTAAGTTGATAGACATTTTCGCCGACCTTGAAAAAGGCCAAAAAGTGGATGGATTGCAAACGCGCTTAAGTATTCTTGATGAAGAAATATACACTTTATTTAAAGAATTTATTGTTCAAGCTCATCATTATGACCATACACGTCCATACCATGACTTTGAAGTTGAACCTAGTCCATATGAACCTGACAAGCCAAAAGATGACCTTAGATTCCGTATAGAAAACTGCCTGTATGATTCTGCCGTAAAAAGAAAGAATCTTGAAAAGGAGCGGAAAAACCTTCAACGTTCTTTAGATTTACACTTGCAAGAAGATGTAGACCTTCAAATAAAAGGAAGATTAGAGGGAATAAAGGATAGTTCAAAAGAGTTCACATTTGTGAAAGCTAGCGATCTTGAAATATCGCCTCCAAAATGGATCATTGAAGATTATTTTGAAGAAAATAGTTTAGCGCAGATTTTTGGAGATCCGGCCTCCGGCAAAACTTTTATTGCATTGGACTTGGCGGCATCGATTGCTACGGGAAAATCATGGATGGGAAAAGAAGTAAAAAAGGGAGTTGTCTTTTATATAGCCGGAGAAGGGCATAACGGTTTGTCACGTCGACTAAAGGCTTGGAGCGAATATCATGAATTAGTTGTAGAAGATTTATACATTAGCAAACAACCCGCCCAATTTATGGATGAAAATCACGCAAGGACTGTTGCCGAGGCAATCCGAAACTTATCAATAGCACATGGTAAGCCCGTGCTTATTGTCATAGATACCCTAGCGCGAAATTTCGGCGGGGGAGATGAAAATAAAACTCAAGACATGAATAAATTTATTTTTTCGATAGATGTGCATATTAGAATGCCTTTTTCGTGCTGCGTGTTGATTGTCCATCACACAGGCCATAATGATAAGGATCGTGCAAGGGGTGCAATGGCTTTAAAAGGTGCTTTGGATGCGGAGTATTGTATTAGAAAAAAGAATGAGTTGATTTCAATGACCGCTACCAAAATGAAGGATTCAGAGCTTCCTCCAACAATTTCGTTTCGTTTGTCCCCCGTCAGCATTGGCATTTTAGACCACAAGGGCAAAAATATTCATAGCGCAGTTCTTCAACCGGCATCTTGCGTAAATGATGCCAATCTTGAAAAAATTAGAACCCTAATTCCCGAAACAGGAATTAAGCAAGGGGATTTGATCATAAAGATCAAAGGCGGATTAACTGATATATCCAATAAAAAGGCTCAAGAGCTATTAGGTCAAGGGTTGACTACTCATTGGAACAAAGAGAAAGGGGACAGTAATGCGTCAATTTATAAGCCGTTTTTCGGTTTTCCATCATATAAGGATCAAGAAACCGAAAAACCAAAGAAATGAGAAAGGTCATGGCGGTTTTTTGGTTTTTTATAAGTGCCTGTGGAAAACCGAAAAACCATTCAAGTTAATAAAAGGTGGTTCATATGCCTGAAAATGCAGGACAAATGCAGGTACCAGGAAAATTCCGAAAAGGGCAGTCCGGCAACCCACAAGGCAAAGCCAAAGGTACAAAAAATCGGGCTACTCTTGCAGCTGAACGGCTCTTAAACGGTGACTTAGATAACATATGTCGCAAATTAATTGACGAGGCTTTAACTGGTAATGTACAGGCAATCAAGTTGGTTTTAGATCGGGTGTTACCGGCGAAAAGAGATCGAGACATTGATGTTAGACTTCCAAAGCTGCAAACAGTGGATGATGCGGTGAACGCAATGTCGTTGATTATTGAATCTGTAAGTTGTGGAAGCATCTCACCAAGCGAAGGGGAAGCGATGTCTAGAGTCGTTGACGCCTTTGTGAAGGCTATTCAAGCTTATGATGTTGAAAAACGGGTTCTCAAATTAGAGCAAGAGGTAAAGAAATGACGAAATCGATTGAAAGGAGGGTTAAAAACCTTGAGACCATACTGAAAGTCAAACAAAGCAAGCGCCGAATTGCGACTGTGATTTATAATGCTGATATTTGTCCTCAAGCCAATCTCCCTCATATCGATGCAGATGTAATTTTATGTTTGCCGGACAATGGTCGTAGATCACCAAGAGATAAGCCACTACCACCTGAAGGATATTTGATACGATATTCTTAAGTTGTTAATTTAGAAAAAATCTACCCAAATATAAAATTTGGGTAGATTTTGTAGATTTGTTTGGTGCCGTGCTTTACTTGATATTCACTTCAAGCCAATGATTTATTTTCGTTAAGAGGTCGGAAAATGAGAGCGGAAGAGCTTCAATGTTTTCTGTACGTAAATTCTTCAAATACTCTCCCCAAAAATTTTGCATGCGGACGAGTTCATCTTCTTGAAAAGAAATTGGCAAAAGTAACTTTGTTTCTCGATGTTCGAACACAACCCTAACGATGCTTTCTAAGCTTTTAAACGAAGGAAGAGTAGATGACGATATCATAGAAAAGATGTCATGAAAATCCTTCATACGGCTATTGAAAGACCCTCGATGAATGATGGTCTCTAACTTTTCAGCAAAGATGAATTCTTTCGGATAGCAAGCCAGCTCAACACTTTCTTCAAAAAGATCACCTTTTGAATAGTTTGTGAGTTTAATTTTATACGAAATAGCCTCAACAATATCTCCAAAACCGATATCTATCGCCACCTTAAATCGAGTACGCCCAAAATAAGCCATCATAGAAATTTCTACGCCAGGATAGCCCATGTGAGGATGAGTCAATTCGCTAGCCTTAACTTCTTTAAAGATGAATCCATCATTGAGATCAATCTCCGCTATTTCTTCAAAAACAGTTTGCAAAGACGAGACTTGATTACTGATTTTTTTAGCTAAAAAATCTAAATCGGTTGTCTCTCTTCCAATCTCTAGGTATCTAGAGAGGAGAATGCCTCCTTTCAATACAAGTTGATCTCGATATTTAGACCGAGCTAAGCGGACAAGGAAACGCTCTAATGTGAGAGTTTGCCAAAGATCTGCAGGATCACGTTTTTTTTCTTTTGCAATAGCTCTAAGCTTAGCTTTAAATGATTTTTCTAAGTCTGCTGTCATGTTGTATAAGATAAGATGTAAGGAGTGATATCTACTCGTAATTTTTTTGCGTAGGCGCCTAATTTTTTTAGATCCACCCTAATAGTAGTGTTTTTAAAATATCTTTGAAGAGCCTTGATGGCAATTTCTTTGCTAAGATAGCGAAAAGCATCGACAATGCAGCGTTCTTGATCAAAAATTTTAACCTTATACTCTCCTAAAAGAATTTCGGTTTTTCCTAGAGAGATGTTACGCATCCTAATGATTTTTGTATTCGGTCTTTTAGGGGCGTAAGATTCGTGGGGAACGGCAATCCAAATTTCTCTCATCACTTGATCCGTTAGCTCGTAATAGCAGAGGGCGGAAATCAAACAGATCACCCCATTGGGAATACTTGCAGCAGCTAGACCCAAGTTCTCCCATTGAAAATCAACTTCAGGTTCATATTCAGCAAAACGATATGTTCCAGGGTAAATCCTTTCTAAAATGCCCTTTTTGACTAGATAGGCGATTGCGTGCCTAGGTACGTTTAGATTTTCAGCTTGCTCGACCGTGAAGAAGGGAACCTGCCGAAAGGGCTCTAACTGTTTTTCATATTTTGAATGGGTCATATCTAAATTCTACAAAATCAACCCAAATTTGTCAAGTGGGTAGGTTTTGTGTGTTTTAGCGAGGATAAAAACTTCCAATCTGAGCTATTCAGACATTAAATTTTTCGGAGAAATATCAAGAGCCTTAGTCAAAGCTATAATGCTTTCAAAAGCGGGATTTCCTAACGTTCCCTCAATAATCTCAATGTAATTTAAACTGCAGAGGAAAAAATTTCCTTTTGGGTCACAAGATCTCCCAAAATTGAATCTCATGAGTTTTATCACTACAAAAATAATTTTTGGGATCATTTTCTCTTTGCGGGATAATTAATGACTTGACGGCTTACCTTCATTTTGGTAGTTTCTAGAGCAATTATTATTGCCAGGGACAGATTTTATGACAGTGCAAGAACCACCACCTCTCTCTAAAAAAGCGAAGACAACTATTTATATGTCCGAAGAAGATGAAAACATGCTGAATGAAATCTTCATAAAACGACTGAGAGATAAAAGGAAGACAGATAAATCCGCTTTGCTCTGCGAAGGAATCCGGCTTTTATATCAGATGGAAATGGCTGAAGCCGATTCAAAGCCTTCCGGCAGCCGATAGCTCTAACGATTTCTTCTCTAAATTCTATGCAAAAACGTCTTTTTAAGAAATTCGCGCTGATCGGACTCCCAGGAAGTGGGAAGTCCACATTCGCTGCCAAGCTTGGCCGAATTTTAGGCATTCCAGTCCACCACTTGGACAGGCATATGTTCGAGGTTGGAGGAAAGAAAAGAGATAAGCAGGAATTTATTGAAATTCAAAAGGCTATGCTCAGCGAAGAAGCCTGGGTGATCGAGGGATGCTCTTTTTCGACCTTCGAAATGAGATTCGCCAAAGCGGATGTTTTGATCTATTTCCAACTCCCCCGCCTAGTCTGTTTTTTGAGGCTTTTCAAAAGGCTCTTTAATTATAAAAAAGACTTTGGAGGCTTAAGGGCGGTTACCTGGGAAATTTTGAAATACACTTGGAATTTCGATAAGGAAAAAAAGAACCAGAATCGAAGAGCTCAGGAAGAAGTACCCGCGAACTGACTTTGTTATTTTCAAAAATCAAAAAGATGCAGATATCTTTTTGCAGTCTATAAATCAATAATTCTATTCACAATTCAAAAACTACAATTAATATTTTAATTATTACTAAGCGATAGCTTCCCTCGTTCTTTCACTTTTTTGCAAATGTCATAATGACTTGACGTTATGAAGTCATAATTGTATACTGCCTTTAAATTTTTGGCTTAGAAACATTTATTTTCAAAGTTTGCTCCAAAGCAAACAAGGACTGCAGGAGGAGCATTTTGTCTACTATTGAAATCGGGATTGATCTGGGAACCACGAATTCTTCCGTGGCCGTCATCCAAAATAATGAAACGCAGATTCTTAAAAATGCGCTAGGGGAAGAGAGCACTCCGTCTGTTGTTTATGCCGACCGCAATGGGAATATCGTCATAGGTTCGAAAGCCAGGCGCGTGATGAACAATTCGAAAGAAAACCTGCAGAACAGCAAGGCCGAAGTCAAACGCTTAATGGGCACAGGGGAATCCATCTTTTTCCCCAACTTAAAAAAAGCTCTTCTTCCGGAAGAAGTCTCAGCTGAAATATTGAAAGCTTTGAGAGGCGATGTGCAGCGCAAACATCCTGAAATGGCTCTGGATGCAGCTGTTATTACTGTTCCGGCTTATTTTTCTACAGTCCAATCGGAGGCTACGAAAAGGGCTGGAAATTTGGCAGGATTCAAGCAGGTAGTGCTTCTGCAAGAGCCCATTGCCGCAGCGATCGCCTACGGATTCCTTAACCAGAAGAATGAAAACTGGCTTGTCTATGATTTAGGCGGAGGAACGTTCGATGTCGCGCTGGTAGCTCTCAGAGACGGTTCGCTTACTGTGCTCGCCCATGCGGGCGACAACTTCCTTGGCGGGAAAGATTTCGACGCAGCCATCATCCAGAATCTCATCCAACCCTCTCTTGTCGCTGAAGGAATCTTGCTGGATCCAGTAATCCACTCCCAGATTTTCAGTTATTTGAAGGAACTGGCTGAAACAGCAAAAATAGAACTCACCATCAGCGAAAAAACAACGATCGATATTGATATTCAGACAGATCAAATCCAGATTCAGCACTCCATCGAAATATCAAGGCTGGATCTTCTTGAAAGCTGCAAAGATCTCCTTGGTAAAACGGCGGATCTCTGCAAGAAAACGATCGACGACTCAAAAGTAGAGCCTTCAACCGTTCAGAAGATCGTTCTTGTCGGAGGGCCGACCCAGATGCCGATTCTAAGGGAATTTTTAAGAGACGCTCTTCAAATTAAAGTGGATGGAAGCTTAGACCCCCTTACTGTAGTTGCAAAAGGCGCTGCCATGTTCGGGAACCAGACTGCGGTTTCCGTTCAGGAAAACAAGACCGGACGGCAGAATGCAGACTGCCAGCTTGAAGTAAACTACAACCCCGTAACATCGGACGACGAACAAACGATTACCGGCAAGATCGCTGTGTGCCAGGAAAGTTCCCAGCCTTATTCAATACAATTCGCCGGATCCGATGATTCATTTTCTTCCGAAGAAATTCTGATTAAAAACGGCAAGTTTATATTGACGCTTCCTACAGGAGCCAAGGGAACGCAATATTGGATTTATATCAAAGACAGCAGCGGGAAGCTTATAGCCTCTTCTCCGGACAGCATCCATATCGCCCGAGGGGTTTCTATCATGGGCGCACCGCTTCCCTACTCGATCGGCGTTTCCATTCTATCGCTTTCCGCTCTTCAGGGTTATGCCGATGCTTCCGAAACGATGGAATTCTTTTTCTCTAAAAACAGCATTCTCCCCCTCAAAGAGAAGAAACGGTTCCATACAGTCGCAGACCTGAAAGCGGGATCTTCAGACAACGGTCTCCCTATCTGTATTTATGAAGGAGAGTCCTTGATTACCAACCGCAACACCCTCGTGTGCCATCTGGCAATCACAGGAAAATCAATTGCTAAAGATTTGAAGCGCGGTTCTCCTGTGGACATCACTATCCAAATCAATGAATCCAGAGAATTATCGGTAACAGCGTATCTTCCTGAATCCGATATCACTATAAATGCCCGGCAAACTCTCTATTTCGATGCCGCTAAAATCGACGAGGTAAAAAAGGACTTTTCCGAGCAAATATCCAGATCGGAAGCTGTCATCGGAACTGAAGAGAATTCGAAGGAAGTTGGGATTATCAAGAACATGATCAAAGATATCCAGGCTACGATCGACAGGTCTGGATCGGATTCCGATCAACAGAGAAAAGCTGAGAAGCAGGTGAAAGATCTCATGATGGCCTTGGACCAGATGGAAGCGAAAACGAAATACAACGCCAACGTTGCAGCCTTCTGGCGGGAGTGCGATGAGATCTCAGAATACCTGCAGGACTGCAATCCGCCAGAAAAACGAACGGAATATGAGACTACTTACAATACCCTGCGCAAAGAGGGCCTTTCCGCTATTGCTAAACAGGACGCCGTATGGATTGAGCACATTGCCAAGAAACTGGACGAACTCCATTTCAGATGCCAATTCTCCGACCCGCGCATTTTAGCATCTTGGATGCAGTACATACTCCAGCAGGCACAAGAGAAGCAGAATCCTCATCCATCGCTTCCAGCTTTGATCAGCAGAGCACAGGATGCGCTAGCCAAGTCGGACATAAAGGAAATGCAAGAAGTCTTTTGGGCAATCCGCCCCTTTATCTGGCATGGAAAGACTCAAGTTAAATTTGTGAAATCCGGGATTATGTTATGACAGCAGCAACGCAGCTTCCACAAATCCTGATCAGAAATTCATTCAATATCCTGGGCTTATCCTCTTCATCGGCTTTGAAAGAAATTCGAAAGAGATCGCAGCAGCTTCTTCAGCTTGCAAAAATCGAAGAAGTGCAGGAATTCGCCATTGATATCGGCCATGTAAAAGAATTCAGAAATGAAGGCGATATACGCCTTGCTTTGGAAAGAGTTTCTGGAATCCAGGACCGTTTAAAGGAGATTTTTTTCTGGTTTGAAGACCACAGATTGGAAAGCCGCAAAGCGCTCGAGCTTATCTCTAATGGAAGCTATCAGAAAGCCATTGCCATTTTTAAAACAGCAGGCTCCGACTGGCTCGATAAGAAGAATCTTGCATTAGCTTTGATGTTCCACGCTTTTTCATCTTCCAGCATGGACAGCTTCTGCCAGTCTCTGGATGCCTGGAAGCTGATTTCCGATTCAGACGATTTCTGGAAATTCTACGAAAAACACTATCTGCTCCATGATGAACTCGGCACATCCTCCTCTCTTTTCGAAGAATTCAGAAGCTCTCTTTTTGAAACACTTTCAGCGAATGCAGTTTCATTCTATCAACAGACTAAAAACCCCGAGGCAGTCGGCGTCTGCTATTCAGCATTCGGAAGGATTGGAAAGACGGCCGATTCGGAAGTTCTACAGCCTATCATTCTGCGAGTCAAAAAGGAGATGGAAGAGCTGGAAAAAACGAGAGACGACGTTTCAGATGCCTCCGTCATTAAGAAAATTCTCAAGAAAATCCATAAATGCTTTTCAGAGTTGGACAAATTCGAACTCGCGGAATACAGCCCCCTTATTGTCTTGAAGAACGATACCGCAGAAAAATTAAGATCCAAAGCGGTAGATATTTACAATGAAAATGCTGATACCGAGACTGCCCGGCTTCTTCTAAACCAGAGTTCCAAGTTGGCTGTTTCGGAAGCCGTCCTTAATAAGATTGAAGCGGACAAAATACAACTCGCCAAAAATGATGCCTGGAAACGAGTTACAGATAAATTCGAAAAAATCGAATTGCTTATAGCTAATCAAAATTTTCAAGAAGCTAAGGATTCATATTTAGCCTTAGATAAAATATTTATTGAAGAAGATGCTGAAACTAGCGTGGAAGTACGCCTTCAACTTTTGATAAATTACTGTTCCTTAATAATACAGAAAGGACATGAACTTTTCGAGCATAAACGATTTGGAGTAAAGGTACTTGCTCTTCAATTTCTGCTAAACAGAAAGAGTCAGAAGATAGCAATCAAATTATTTGATCAAGCTATTGAATTATTAAAAAATAATATTCAATTAATTCGCTTTGATGATCAGACGAATGATGCAAGCGAACTTTTAAGGTTGGTAAAGGAGCTTTCGCACTCTTTGCTCATTTGTGAGAAGTCTAATCTAATCAATCACCATGAATATTGTATTTCGAAATTCACAGAACAATCCGAATCACAGACCGATTTTCAAACAAAAGAGTTGATTTCATTGATGGGAATCGCATCTTGCTTTGGCAGCTTGTATTACAGAGTTCGTGGAATTATGCAAGGTAAGATGTGGAAATGGATTGGTTGGACAGCTGCCATTTTATTTTATTTCTGCACTATTATCAATAATGATAAACCAGCTTCAAACTCATCTTACAGGAATAGTACATATCAAACAAAGCCTTCCTATAGTTCTAGGTCTTCGACACAACAGCTAACTAAAGAAGAAAAGTATGTTATCGAATATTTGCAAAAGAATGACTTTGAAGCGCTCAAGAATGCACGTAAAGCCGGTTATTCTGATAAGCAAATAGCCAGATATGTGATAGATCACGCGGAGGACGAAGAATGACACAGATTTCTAAACCATCGTTTCCTCCAGGATGGGTACTTCCCGGAGGGGCTAGGATTTTAAAACGAGTCGATAAACAACAGTTCGTCGAAGCATTTCTTTTAGACAGCGGAGAATATCTTTATCTATTCCATGACGAAGAAATAGCGAAGAAGCTGAAAAACCGAGACATCTCCCATGAAGTGCTGTTTGCCGGGGGTTTGGAAATCAAGGGGAAAAGATATCCCGACCACAAAGAAGGCGACATTCCAGAAAGGCTGAAAAACTTGATTCAAAGAAGAGGTTTGGATGCTATTGCTGGCATGGCGGAGCTGAAAAAGACACTTATCCGTGATGTAATCCAGCCATTTTTGAACTGGGAAGCCTATGAAAAATACGGGGTTACACCTTCCAATGGAATTCTGTTTTTCGGCCCTCCCGGGTGCGGGAAGACATTTATAGCAAAAAAATTAGCTGAAGCTCTAAGAGCGGAGCTCATTGAAATGAGCGAAGGAACAATAGGAAGCCCTTACATACATGCGACATCGAACAACATCGTGCAGGCATTTCGCAAGGCAGAGCAAATCGCTCCATGCATCCTCTTCGTAGATGAAATTTCCGGCCTCATGCCCCGCAGAGACAGCCTTTCTTCATGCGAGCAATACCGTGAAGCGGAAATCAGCGAGTTTCTCATGCACATGGAAGGAAGCGTTAAGAAAAAAGTCCTAGTTATCGGCGCTACAAATTTTCCTGAAAGAATAGACCCTGCAATCCTTAGATCGGGAAGGATGGATAAAAGAATCTTTATATCCCCTCCTGATAAGGAAGCAAGGCGTGAACTATTCTATCTTCTTTTAGAAGATAGGCCGGTCAGCAGCGATATTGATATTGAAACGCTTGCGGGAATGACCGAAGGGCTTATCTCATCAGATTTAAAATTGATCGCAAACAACGCTGCTTTGAAGGCTTTGCAAGATAATACCCTTATTTCAATGGACCTTCTTGTGGAAGAAGCTTCGAGGTTCAAACCATCTTTAAGCCAGCAGGATTTAAATAGATATCTTGAATTCGAAGGGTTTCATAGGAATTAAAAACATGAAGGAATTTTTATGAGTAAATCGAGCACGGTTAAGATTTGGATTGCAACTGCATTAGTCTTTTTGCATGCAACCTACAATTTTTTAACTGCCGAAAGTTTGGAAGCATTTGATGCAGCTCAATATTTTCTAGGTGCTATAGGCATTGTTATGGGGGCATATTTTGTTGCACAAAAACAGAAGAAAATCGGGATATTTCTATGGCTAGCAGGATTCACTCTTCCTAAAGTGTCTATGATGGTTTTTTTAGGAAGCTTGATTTCAAGCTTTGAATCTCAAGCAATGATGATTGTGATCGGTGCTATTATGTGTATCCTCTTGGCTATTTGCCTAATTGTCTGCCGTCTTTTTTTGCAATGGACTGTTCCTCTTTGGAAAAAGGAAAGCATGCTTAATGAAAAACAGATTCACACTAGACAGAAGTTTTGGAAATACTACATCAATGTAGAGTGTATTGCTGCATGTGGTGCCGGATTGGCTTTAATTCCGTTGATTCCAGCTTTCCTTCCAGAGCTAACCTCTTCGGAAACAATATTTAACTGGTCAATCTTATTGATGATAGTGGGTATTTCGAGTCTTTACAGGAAATATGTAAAAAAACAATGTCTGCCGATTCTTATCCCATCATAAAATCAAGCAAAGGTGCTTAAGTAGGGGAGCTGCTATTTCTATTTACAAAAATCATCTATCCGCTACGCAATGGCTGTCTGAGCAAACAGCAGACCGCTATTAAGCTACCACCTTGCACCTCATCGAAACGACCTAGTTTTTTTTCGTTCCTTTATGACATAGTCTTGATCTTATCGATGAAGGCGACTAAATAATTTTTCGATACTACAAAGACTGTTTTATTGTGGGTGTCTTTGAAGCGTTCATCGTTGTTGCGAATTTCTGAGATATGAGCGGGATTTCCTATGTGGCAGAGATTGTTTTCATAATGATGGCCCCATCTAAGAATCTCAGAATGATTGAAAGCTGCTGCAGTAATTGGTTTGAGAACAATCTTGGTTAAATCTGCATTGGAGTTGATGTCCGAGGCTTCATATGTACAACAGAAGAGCTGTGCATTAGTAACGACAACTGGAATAAAAATCCGATGGCTTTGGCCTCTCCAGGTCTCATCATTGAGGAGTTGGTCATGCATCAGGATTTCCAAGTTGAAAAGCGCCTGTCTGATAGCGGAACGTGCCAGATCTTCTCTAGTGCTACGCAAGGGCAGCATGATATTTTTTGTTTTCTGGTTTTGTGGTTGCCGGTACAAGGATGTTTTATCATCGGTAGTCAGAACCTCCATAACCTGCTTGCTGACGCAATCGACGCAATTCAATATCCTATTGCGTGCGGATACAGTTTTTTCCGGGCCGCTGATGATGTGAACGTCTTTTGTCGAATCTTGGTTCTGAAGAAAAATCCAGTCATATTCAGATTTTTTAGATTCGATCAAAAATACAAAGTTGCCGCTTTGCGCCCACAAATCAATCTCTATCCGATCATTGTCTCTATGCGGTACGCCTTCAAATACATCGCCTCGATGCAGCTTTATATCATACCGGTATGTGGACAAAGCCTCGTAGACCGCATCTTCCAGCGCAAAGCCTTCTCGATTTAAAAGATTTAACAGCACCTGTTGTTCGTTTGGATCTTCATACCAGTTGCTCGGAATACTTGTAGTCGGCGCATCTATAGAGTTTTTCTTTGGCTCTGTCAGAATCGGGCTTTGCTGTCGTGACATTGTTCACCACCTATCCACCACCTAGCATAAAATTGTGGTGTTTTTGAAGTTTAGGTTTTGTTGTAAGTCCTTGAGAGAAAAGAATCTGGGTGAGAAGATTTGAACTTCCGACCCCTTGCACCCCATGCAAGTGCGCTAGCCAAGCTGCGCTACACCCAGATATGAAATTAGACGCTGAGAAGCCCCTCAAATTGGAGCTTGATTTCAAACATGCGGACCGCTATGCGTCCACATTCTTCAATGATTTTTTCCAAGGTATCGCCCGCATGCACATTAGCCTGGCTAATATCAACGCTAATAGAAGAACTAAACGTTGCTCCACCCTTCATGCCCTTTACGCGAAAATTGGCAAACATGCCGTCTTTTTTCTTTGTGACACTAATAAAACGAACAACATTATTTTCAGCAATATCCATGGCGAATCTAACCTGTAAAAGGTCCATATCATAAAATGAATGGTGTTTCTCGTCAATATTTATGCGCCAAACATCGGAAAAATTGACTCTTAAAGGATGCGACAGGCGGTTTTATTTGGGAGGTTCGGCATTAAACTGGTCTTGTGTGTCGCAAGCAAAAGCTGAAAAGATCTTCAACATCGAAAGCGGGATCCTCTCGGGATGATAAACGACCATATCCCAGTTATCGACAGCATCCTCCACAAAGTTGCGCGAAAGGCGTGCAAGGACAAGGGCTGAATTATCGGGATCTACGACGCAAAATTCCATGCAATTTGAACTCAAAAAGGCCATGGCAATGCATGTGTCCTCTTCGTTGTAGAAATTAAATTTGGCCGGCTCCTTGGTGAAGAATTGCCCATCAATTAAGCCGACCTTATCCCCGTCGATGTTGAATACATCGATCTTAGCTCCCCAAGCGTACAGGAAGCCGAGGCAAAAAATGTGGCAGGCGCCATGCCCTTCGAATAATCCAAAGCGATTGTATAAATCATATTGCGTTGCCACGTGGAAAACGCTTTTGACGACGCTCCCCATCGGTTGTTTATCGTGCGTAATGTCGAAGACTGTCGAGAAAGTGTAGTCGCTCTTATCAATCCGGTAATGGGAGTATTCTACCGCTCCGGCTATAGGCATCCAGGCACTCAAACATAGGCCTAATGAAAGCATCCATTTTTTGACTAACATGTAATCATCTCAAATCAAGTAAAAGGGCCTTATTATAAATTGAAAATTTTTTTCCCGCAAGCTACCCCTTCCAACCCATGATTGTGGATAACTTGCAGATAAGCATCCAATAAGTAGAAGATAAGTCGTTTAAAGCTGTCGATATTATCAATAACTGCCTACTTATGGACAAGTTATAAACGAGTTATCAACAATTTATCCGCTGCTTTCCTCTCTTTCTATTGTTATTTTAAAAGGTCTAATACAAATACCTGTAGAGTACTTTTTCTTGAAATCTGCCTTCATAGAATTTTTGTGGAAAGTGTGTCTATTGCAGAGTTATCAACAAATCCACAACAACTGAAGAGGAAGATAAACATATATATCTTTCTCTTCTTCTTCAGTTGCTGTTGAAATGCCTACAAAAAAGTTTTGCCCTTTATCCAGCTTGTCCGCACAATGATCCTTTAAGTCATAAACAATTGCGCACCAGGAGTGTTCATATGATGGGTACCGGCGAAATCTTAGTCATCATGGTCGTTATTTTAATTTTGTTTGGCGGAAAGAAATTGCCTGAATTTGCCCAAAGTTTGGGTAAAGGGATTCGAGAATTTAAAAAAGCTTGTAACGGCGAGGATGAAGAGACGATTTCAGTTCCCACAAAAGTCGAAAAAGAATCGGTATCTTCAAAAAACTCTAAAGATAGTGAATGATGCTTGAAAATGAAGTTTGGAAAAGTCTGTGGGGACATCTTGCCGATTTGCGTTCAACGTTAATTCGCTCTTTTACGGCAATAGGGATCGGTTTTTTGATCGTTTTCAGCTTTTATCAACCGATTTTCCACACACTGACGGCAAATTGGGAGCGGACCCATTTCTCTTCTGTCACCAAAGAAATCATGCAACGCGAGCGGGTGGTCAATACCACTTCAGATTCCATTACCTATGTGCTTCCCCGAGGGGCTAACGTCGCTCAAAAAGAGAGCTTTGAATGGATCGATGCCCAAAGTCTTCGCCTCGCACCGAAACAGCTTCTAAGCTATGAATATCCTTTGCCCAATCGCTTACTCATCTTGGGTCCTCTAGAAGGAATGGTTCTGACTTTTAAGGTTTGCTTTTGGTGCAGCCTTGCCCTAACTGCACCCATTTGGGGCTACTTCTTTCTTCAATTTTTTTTGCCAGGACTCAGAAGCGGAGAAAAAGCCCTCCTAATCCCGTTTTTTGCTTGGTCGGGCCTTTGGATGGGAGCCGGCTTTGCCCTCGCCTATTTCGTCACCATTCCTTTGGCAAATAGTTATTTGGAGGCGTTCAATGCTCCGATTGGCCAAAACGCGTGGACCTTGACCCACTATATCGACTATACGCTAATGCTGTTTTTGGGACACGCCCTAGCCTTTGAAATGGGGCTGCTTTTACTCTGCCTCGTCCATTATCAGTGGATATCGGCAGACTGGCTCATTTCCAAAAGAAGGCACATGATCGTGTGCGCCTTTATCATCGGAGCTTTATTGACGCCCCCTGATATTCCGACGCAGTTCATGATGGCGATTCCCTTGATCAGCCTGTATGAACTTGCCATCCTCTACGGGAAATGGCAAGCTCGGCTGAAGCACGCTATTTTACCCTAACATGGACGAGATCGTTTTTGTCATGTTCGTCTAAGTACAAGCGCCACTGTTCGGCGAGCTGAGCAAATTCTTCAATCAAATCTTTGAGCTGTCGTTGGTTAAGAACATCTGGATGGCCCAAATAATTGAGATAGATTTGATACTGCTGCTCATCGATGGATAAATAGGTGCGAATAGATGGGTGAGAAAATGGGGATTTATGGGACAGGCAACGTCTTACACTAGAAGGAATGTAATTGCCCCCATAATAGATAGATGTTGTCAATGATAACTTAGAAGCATCATCTAGGAAACGTACCCTAATATCTGATCCTTCAAAAGGTACATCGATCGCATCTCCCCCTGCCAATTGATTCAATATTTTTTTAATATCTTTTTCAATTAACATATTTCCCACCCTAATTTGCGATTAAGATGATTAAGAGAAATAATATCATTCCTCTTAATTATTATTATATAACCAATGAAATTAAATATGAATAAAACTTGTTGAAATAATTAATAATTTTTTTATATTACAGTAATATGTGAAAATAAAGGGAATAAAAAAACTCCTTGCTTTGGTAA
The DNA here is from genome assembly GCF_001499655.1 of Candidatus Protochlamydia naegleriophila. Taxonomy (NCBI): domain Bacteria; kingdom Pseudomonadati; phylum Chlamydiota; class Chlamydiia; order Parachlamydiales; family Parachlamydiaceae; genus Candidatus Protochlamydia; species Candidatus Protochlamydia naegleriophila. Next base: position 2,848,776 of record NZ_LN879502.1, on the reverse strand, counting down.
AAAGCGAAGGAGTTTTAGAGGATTATTCGAAATAGGTGTATTGGAAGGTGAGCTGAGTTCCAGTATCAGCGCCGCTATCAAAAGGGTATTCGGCAGTTGTTGGAAGGTCAGATTGAGTGATAACAAGAAGGCCTTGCAACACATCTGGAGCAGTGGCTGTTATAAAGGCACGATAGGTGCCAAATTCTGCATTGTTAATCACGATAGTATCACTTCCGCCGGGTGGGATAGGGCTGGCAGGTGATTCTAAAATGGTTTGGTCGGGCAAAACCACAGAAGCTATAAAAGGAGAACTAAAAGGGGGGGTATTCTCAAAGGTAAATGTTAGCGTAGCTGTTCCTTGTGGAAAAGTGATTCCTGGCAAGCCATTAGGCCCCGCAGGTCCTGTGGCTCCTGGCGCTCCTGCTTGTCCATCGACGCCGTTGGCTCCGGGCGTTCCCGAAAATCCCTTCGGTCCTCGATCTCCAGAACTGCTGTGTCTTGAGGAGCAAGAGCGCTCAATGATCACTCCAGCTCCGATGCCGACGATGGCTGCACCTGCGAACCATTTGGCTGCATTTGAAGAGGTGCAGGTTTTTTCTTCCTGTTCGCAACAGCTATCAGGATAATGTTCTGCAAACGGCTGTGCATTGAGAGGGGTCAATGAGCATAAACCGATGGTTAACCAACTCACGGCTTTTGAAAAGAGATTGGCTTTGTGGAGATGCCAGCTAAACATAAGAGAGGTCCTTTCTTAGTGAATGCGTGTTATGTTTTCATTAGGTCTTAAATTAAGGAACGTAGTTGTAAAAAAATGAAACTTGTCCGTTCGGTTGAAATAAGGGAGCTTCATACGTTTCGACTAAGACACCATTTTTAAAGATTTCTACGCGTCCCTCGCCTCCTCCATCTGCAGCAATATCTACGAATGAAACGACATAGGTTCCAGCAACTAGTGGAGGATCGTAAGTCAGCATTTGGGTCAAAATATTAAAGATACTAAGCTCTTGTGTAACTTGGACTTGTTGATCCGGAGTTGTCACAGCTCCTTTAAAAGCAACTCTAAAAAAGGTAGTATCTAAATTAGTGAAAGTAAAGCTAAGGGTGTCTGGTCCTGTAACGATAGGCAAGGTTCCTGGGTCTCCTGGGATACCGGCTGGGCCCGTAGGACCAATAGGACCATTTGGTCCAGGCTGCCCCGGATTGCCAGGTACTCCCGAGGAGCCTGAAAAACCAGAGGGTCCACTATGGCTATGCTTATGTGGCTTGCCGATTAAGAGCCCTGCTGCGGTACCAGCTAAAAGGGCACCTCCTATCCAATAGGCTTGAGAAAAACGTTCACAACACTCTTCTGCAGGATGGCAATTTTCACATTCATTGGCACTCAGTTGCTGAAAAGAAATTAGCAAGCTCAAGCAAAAGTAAGAGAAGCGCATCACCCAGTTTTTGATTTTTGGTAGCTTCAGCATAGTTAATCCTAAAAATTTAAACAGTTATATGGGTTCATGAGTAAAAACGATAAAATCGAAGGTGACTTGCTGGCCAGCCGTCGTGAGGTCTAGGGAATAGACCGTAAAATCGGTAGACAATACTTCAACACCGTCTAAAAATTGTTGGACATGAATGTTGATGATGTTTTCATCAGCTAGTGCAAAAACCGAATCAACCAAAATAACCAGTTTATAATCTCCGACTTCGGCTGGATCAACGGCAATAGAAGCCTCTGTTGGAAAAGGTGCATTGATTCCAAAAGAACTTGTCAAAGTTGTTTGTTGACTGGGGCTGATGACGCCACCACGAAAAGTTGCTGTGGCTGGAAGGTCTTGTTCAGCAGTTGAAAAAGTGATGAGTAGAGAAGCCCCTGGTTCAACAGGAAAAGGAAATGCGGGGCCATTTGGCCCAGCTGTTCCTGGCAGGCCAGTCAATCCGGCTATTCCATTAGGCCCCGCGGGTCCGTTGATTCCAGGAGAGCCGCGTGACCCACGAGGTCCGCTGTCACTGCTGCTAGAATGTGAATTGGATAGGGCTGTTCCCGCAACAACTCCTATTGCTGCTGCACCCCCTATCAAAAGAGCGCGAGTATTAGAAAAACATGTTTGGGGTTCTTCTTCGCATACGCATTCTTGGGAGTGGCAAAAAAGCGTTTGACTAACAAAAATCAAGATGAATAAACACTGCATCCAGGATCGACGCAAAAGAGATAGGGTACGGGTCATATCAAAGTCGCTATGCATAATGGTAAGCCTCAGATTTAAAAGGTAAAGGTGAAAATTAACAATATTTTATTTTAAAGTAAAAAAAAATAACATATTTTCTGAAATCTGATTCTATATGCCATTGTAAGGGCATTCAAAAATTACACTCGCGATTAGTCATAGACTCCTCTCGAAAGAAGCTTGATGAGGTTGAGTGCTTTTTTAGAATGTCTAGGAGCCAGAATGATGTATGGAATCAGAGGTAAGGATGGTTTTTATTAAAGGCAATTGTTTGGGTTTTAAGCCAGTATTTGTACGCAACCATAATTTAAGATGAATGCTTCGAAAAATAGCGCTTGGCAGCCTTTAAAAGCTGCTTACGCATCTTTTTCCAAGCCAGGTAGGATCGCTCGGCATCAGTCATAACTCGATCGAGCTCTGCTTCCTTGGTTAATGTGGGGAGATGGGCGATTTTGGGAAGTTTTTGCGAATAATAGGCATAAATGGGACTGTAGCTTTGACTCTTGCCTATTTCGGCATGGGAATCAATACCTGGAATTTGGATTTGCAGGTTTTGATCGACAAAGGGACGAGATTGTCCATTGATTTTATATTGAAAAAGCTTTTCTCGACAAAATTCTGAATAAACCATTTTCAAATCCTCTTCGCCATCTATCTTCCTTTTTATTCCCTATTTCTATTTCTATCAAGAGCATTTTTGCCTGGACTGGGGCTATTTTTTAAGGCAAGAGAATAAATGAGAATGACCTTTGATGTGGATAAAGGATCAAACAATAAAAGAATAGACTGAATGTTAAGACAATCTGTAAATAGGGGAAAGGCTCTTGCGTTTACCCAATGCTCTTTCACGGATTAAAATGGAAATCCATCTTAGTAATCCAATCCCCATTGGATAGGACTCTTGCCTTGCTGCTGCAGAAGGGAATTGATCTTTGAAAAGTGGCGACACCCAAAGAAACCATTTGCGGCTGAAAAAGGAGATGGGTGGGCTGCAGTCAAAATGTGGTGGCGGTTCGCCATGCTGTTGTCTTTTAAGAAGCGGCATTTGTCTTGGGCCGATTTACCCCAAAGAACAAAAATGACTGGATCTGTCCTTTTTTGCAGAGAACGAATGACAGCGTCTGTAAAGCGTTCCCAACCTCTTCCATGATGTGAAAGGGGCTCGCTTTGTTTAACTGTGAGAGTGGCATTAAGCAGCAAAACGCCTTGGTTGGCCCAAGACAAGAGGCAGCCGTGCGAAGGTGTCGGCAGTTGGATATCGCTATGGAGTTCCTTAAAAATATTTTGCAAGGAAGGAGGGGGCTTTATTCCCTTCGGAACGCTAAAGCTTAAGCCATGAGCCTGACCCGGACCATGATAGGGATCCTGCCCCATGATGACTACCTGGACCTTGTCATAAGGTGTATGCGTGAAGGCATTGAAGATGAGGTCGCGCGGAGGGTAAACCGGTTTGGGAGAGGTGGCATACTCTTTTTCGACGAAGGCTGCTAGTTCGATCATGTAAGGCTGCTTGAGCTCTTCCTGCATAACTCTTTGCCAGCTCGGTTCTAAGACAAAAGGGGTAAAACTAGAAGGCTGCACGTAACTATCCTATGAGTTGTTGAATTTGCTGAAGCAGCGTTTGAACTTGCTCTCTTTGAGAAGCATTTAATTCGCCCGGAGCTTGCTTGATTTGGGTGTAAAGGCGCTCGAGATTCTGAATGAATCCTTTTCCAACTTTTTGCTGACGCTTGTCTTTGTAATCCAAGGGAAAAGTCTGCCTGATCAAAGTCAGCACTTCAGCCTTTGTCTCGCCTTGGTAATTTTCGACAATGCTTTGCTTTTTTTCAATGCTACCATTTCGGCTGGCTAAAACATAAACGGCTTGGCGCGGCATCCATTCGATCTGTGGCCTTAAATTTTTGGGCATCGTCTCATAAAATTCATAGTATTGCATGAGATTATAAGGAGTCTGCCGGTTACCATAAGCAGCCATGAGCCAAGCTGTGAAGGCTCCATCGCGATAACGTATCAGGACCTGGTGGGCTTTTTTGATCCGTTCGCCGTGCAAGATGGCTGCTTGGTTGTTAATGGCCTTGACCTCTGAGGTCAAAGAAATTAACAGCTGTAAGTCAGCTTGAATATCTCGGCTTTCTTGCTCATATTCCTTTAAGAGATTTTCGAGGGAGCCTTTTTCCTTATCGCTCAATTCTGCAACGCTAAAGACACCCGAAAAACTGGTGAGATTGCCTGTAGCCGATTGCTTGGCCATGGCCGCCATCTTAGAGGTATGGGGGGAATTTTTTACCCTTTGCGTGAGGATTGAGTTGACATTAGCCATTTGCCGCATCCTTATGTTCGAAATCTATGGACTTCTTGCTTAATGGGAAGCCTAATTATGGGGATGAATTGTTAAAAAGTAAAGTGGGTTTGCACGGATAGGGCAGCTGTCAAATTCGCTTTACAGCTGCCTTACATCAAATTTAGATTATCGGCCGAATCTACTTGAGCCGCTTTAAAAGCTCTTTGGCGACCGCTATGTAATCTTCGGCAGCCCGACTTTCAGGATCGGTTTCAAAAACGGGTTTGCCAAAGATAGAGGCTTCGGAAACGGAAATGTCGCGCCTAATTTTGCTTTGTAGAATCTTGGCTGGAAAGGTGCGTTCGATGACATCTAAAAAGGCTTGATTACTTTTGCCGCGTGCATTCCAAAAAGATAGAATGACTCCTAAGACATTCAAAGGATGACGCTGCCCAATGCTTTCCATAAACTGACTTAGGCGTTCGAGCCCCTTGACACTGTAAAATTCGGGAGTTACGCAGACGAGGGTGTGTTGCGCCGCAATCAAAGCCGACTCGGTTAGCCAACAGAGGGAAGGGGGGGTATCGATAATAATAAAGTCGTATTTGAGAGGATTAATCAAATCGCGCAGTTTTTCATGCGAATAGCGGTCTGCCGCTAATTGCCCCGTCACCTCAACCCGCTCCAGCCATGTGTCGGCCGGAATCAGGTCGAGGGAGGGAAGGTTCGTCTTCTTAATGACATCATCCACAGTTTTATTGCCTTGCAGAACGGGAGCTAAGCTGTCGTTTTCATCGGGGTCGAATCCTAGCCCCGTTGTCAAATTGGCTTGCGCATCAAAATCGATCAATAAAACCTTTTTTTTATGAAACTTTGCCAAAGCAGCCCCTACGTGTAGGGCTGTAGACGTTTTGGCCGTTCCCCCTTTGAAGCTGCTAATAGCAATCGTTTGCATGGTTTTAAGCCCCTTCTGTTGTGGATTGAGAAGCATAAGGAGACAGCGGCTGCCGTTGTTGCCTTTCAATATCAATTTTTTGAATAAAGCCATCGATTTGAATTTCGCCGTGAACGACGTTATCGCGCGTACGTAAATTAGCCGTCTGATGTTCCATCTCTTGATCGCCAATTGTCAAGATATAGTTGTATTGGGCAAGCTGGGCATTGCGAACTTTTTTGCTAACCGATTCTTGAGCACTATCAACGTCGACGTGAAAACCAGCGTCTTTGAACCGCTTCGCTAGCTGGCGGGCGTATGGTTCGTGGCGATCGGCGACGGTTAAAATACGAATCTGAGAAGGGCTGAGCCATAGCGGGAATTTGCCGACGTAATGCTCGATCAAAATGCCAAAGAAGCGTTCGATCGATCCAAAAATGGCGCGGTGAATCATCACAGGACGCTTACGGGTTCCGTCGGGAGCTGTATATTCCAGCTCGAATTTTTCTGGCAAGGCCATATCCAGCTGGATTGTTCCACACTGCCAGCTTCGGTTGATGGCATCGCGAATGTGAAAGTCGATCTTTGGACCGTAAAATGCTCCATCTCCTTCGTTGATGCGGTATTCGCGTCCCATCTCATCCAACGCCCCTTTCAAACCAGCCGTTGCAATGTCCCACTCTTCGTCTGTTCCGATAGTATTCTTTTCCGGGCGGGTCGAGAGTTCGAGCCGGTACTTAAGACCAAAAGTTGAGTAAATTTCGTCAGCCAGTGCCAGGACAGCCAAGATTTCTTGCTGGATGTCTGTAGGCTTCATAAAAATGTGCGCATCGTCCTGGTGGAAGCTGCGTACTCTAAATAGACCTGACAAAGAACCTGAGGGTTCGTAGCGGTGCACATTGCCGATTTCTGCCACTCTTAAAGGAAGCTCACGATAGCTATGTGTTTGGCCGCGATAGTAAAGCATACAGCCTGGACAGTTCATGGGCTTAATGGCAAAATCGCGATCTTCGATTTGAGAGGTAAACATGTTTTGGCGGTAATTGCTCCAGTGGCCCGATGTTTCCCAAAGCTCGCGGGTCATCATAGTTGGCGTTTTAATCTCGATGTAGTCATGGCGGCTCAGGCATTCTCTAATATAGGCAACCAGCTGATTCCAGACTATGAGCCCTTTAGGATGAATAAAGGGCATACCAGGACCCTCTTCCTTTAAGGAGAAAAGATCAAGCTTTGGACCAAGGATTTTATGATCTCGTTTTTTGGCTTCTTCGAGCTGATGCAAGTGCTCTTTTAATAGCTTGCGGTCTGGAAAAGTAATGGCGTAAATGCGAGTTAGCATTTCATTGTTAGAATCGCCTCTCCAATAGGCACCCGCTGTTTTCATCACCTTTAATGCTTTAATCTTGCCTAAGTTAAAGAGATGAGGGCCGCGGCATAAATCAAAAAATTCTCCTTGACGGTAAGCTGTCAAAGGACTTCCTTCTTCAAAACTATTAATCAGCTCACACTTATAAGGATTGCTGGCAAAGAGACGTAAAGCTTCTTCTTTCGACGACAGCATTTCGCGTTGAGAGACATAATTGGCAGAGACAATGGCCTGCATTTCCTTTTCAATGCGCTCAAAATCAGCATCCGAAATATTTAAGTTGGCAAAATCATAGTAAAAGCCTGCATCGATTGGAGGGCCAATGGTCGGCTGGGCATCAGGCCACAAACGCAAAATAGCTTGAGCTAAGACGTGAGCAGAGGTGTGCCAGAAAATTTCTTTCCCTTCGGGATCGTCGAAGCTCCACAAAACCACATTGTCGCCGTCACTAAGAGGATGAGAAAGATCGACCGTCTTTCCATTAATAGACGCGCCTAATGCTTCGTGCGGTCCTTTTAAATTCAATTTGTCTGCCAAATCTTTTGCGGTGCTTCCCGGTGGGAGCTCTAAAGAGGATTGATCTTTCAATGTAATAAGCATGAATTGTACTTCCTTATCTGTTGACTTAAGGATACCAGTTTACACAAAGTGCGAAAAAAAAAGAAGTTAGAGGATTGTCAAATTCTTCAAAATATACGATTAAAATAATTGGTTTTAATTGCTTTAGGTTAAGATCTTCTAATAAGTAAAGAATATTAGTTGGTGTAAGCGCATTTAATCTAAATGAGTGCAGTTTATTTATCTTTTATAAAAATTTATTGCTTGAAGAGGAGGCTAGTGCGGATTCAAGTTCGGGATTATCTATTTAGGGTATCTTTTTTTGTAAAAAACCCCAATTTTCTCAACTGGCTTTTTACTTTCTAAAGCGGTATATTCTCAAACATTTACCGCACCAATTGATTTTAACTTATTTAAATAGAGCATGCAGTGCTTAATCAGCCTATAGCGGCTATGTAAGCAAGACTTGCCAGGTTTCAAATTAGAAGTCATTCAAGAGTAGATTTTTAAGTTGGATCCTTATGAAGGGATTTGAGATAAGAGAATTAGAAAACCATAAGTGGCTTTAACGAGTTTATTGTGAAACAAGAAAAAATCGAGCGCATTTTAGCTTCTGTTAAAGCTCCACTGAATCACCCTCTCTTCTATCCTCGCGTATTTGCTTTGACTGTCAAAGAAAGAAAGCAGGAGAGGACAGCTTCAGATAAGCTTTCTCAAATGGTTGTGGAAGAGTATGAAGAACTTTCAAGGCGCTTGGATCGTTCTCAGATTCAAGAGGGGTGCTCTGTCCGCAATATATTGCGCACGACCCACTTGGTGAAATGCCTGGTCGATGACAAAGGCGAAATAAATCTTGCCATCCTTCCCACTTTGATCCAGCAGCTAAAGAGGCATCTCTATTCACTCGGACCTTATCGACAATACGATTCAAAGCGGCAAGAGCACATCTTAAAGGTTTTGCAGCTCTTGTTGCTAAACAAAGATTTAGTGCGGATGCTCAAAAAAATAAGCCGCCCACTCTCCAACAAGTTGGCTGAAGATGTGATTAGGGAGACATTGCAGCTTCCTGCTCAAACGGTCATTTCTGATGCCCATACGCGACGAGCTGTATTAGCAGCTTGGCTGTGCTATTTGAGGCAAAATGTGGGATCCTGCTTTGCCACGGCTCCCGCCGAAATCGTTCAAAGCGAACAACCAGAACTTTTTTTGCAAGATCTCTCTGATTTAATCGCAACGGGTCGATTGAAGCGAACGTTTGGAGGGATTGAATACTCAGCTCCCATCAGCGCCAGTTGGGGAAGTGGCGATCTTAAGAAGCCTATTTTCATGCAACTTTCAACCAAGGGAATGATGCCAGAAATTTGGTATTCTCCTGGTTTGATGATGGCTTTCGAGGTGGTTGGTTTAATCAACAAAGAAAGTACGACCAAACAAAAAGCCAAACAGATTCAAGATTGGCTCAGCCCCATCATTTTGCAGCACGCGAGCCACGCCTCTTTTTGCATCATTACGACCGAAGAGATTCTACGCATTGTCTTGCTGCAAGCCTTTGGACTCACTGAGCACCAGATAATAGAGTATGAAAACAGGCCGCGCGCCATGATTCAAAGCAGCCTTCTCATGCAAACGCCTCTCATTGGAAAGCACTCAGGAGGGATTGGGGAGAGGTGTGCCAATTTTCTTTATCAATTCGAGGCAGCAAAAAATGCCTTCAAGTCGCTTTCTGATAATGCTTTATTAAAAACATGGGAATTCACCCTCGCCTCTTTCTCAGAAACCAAGCTCGAATTTACACGTTGGAACTTATATGCAAGCCTGGGAATGGGAACTAATGAGCCGGGCGGCATCGGACAATGCATTCAGCAAAATATTCAGCAAAAGCTTGACCAAGTCAACAAGCTTGCCCAAGATTTGCAGTATGACTATGAGATGATTTATACCCAGGTTAAGACGCTGGAATCGCGTATGAGGCACTCTTCGGAAAAAGAGGTGCAATGGCTGAAAATGGAGTATCAGACGAGAACCAATGAATTCTACTTCATTCAAGAGCAGCGAGACGATGCTCAAAGCCGTGCATCTGCCCTTGTAGACCTATATGATTCCCTTTATCAAATTTATTTAGAGTTATTCAAAGAGTACTTTCAAGAAGTCTATGATGCCGATATGCAAGAAGTCTCAACGGGTCCCTTTGATGACAGTCCAGCCGGCTTCAGACTCCTTTATAAGCATGGACGTAGCAATACGTCGCAGTGGACGCGTATTAAAAATCAAACCGATTTTATCGATTCGTTAGCCTCATTCTTTGTGGCAACTGAGCCGCAAATCGCCTCAGCCCTAGAAAAGCAGGGGGTTGAGAAAGATCTTGCAGACGTGGTCACCGCTATCATCAATCACGTCAAAACAAAGGAATTTTTAGAGACGGCCTTTTTTCGCATGGCTGCTGCCCACAATGTTCCCATTGTCAAAGATCCTCTCCATCACCTAGATCAGGTAGAGAAAAAGCCTTGGGTTTACACCTCGGGCGGAACGATGAATACATTGGTTAGCTGTTATTATCGCATCGAAGACAAACCCAAAGAGGCGGCTAAATGGGTCGAAAGCGAAGTGGAGTTGCTTGTTTTTTTAGCAGATACCTTAAAGCACATTCCGCGAACCTTAATGAATCCCTATCTTGAAGGCCAGCGCAGCTTGATGCTCATGCAGTCGCCTACACATGCTTTTTTGTTAAAACCTTGTGCAAGCCCTTTCAAAGAAGCATGGATGGGCGAAGAATTTACCTATACATCGATCAGAGATCTGTTTGTGAAGCCATCTGAAATGTTTGTCGACAATATTTACCTAGACACCGAGATGATTCAATTTCTGGTTCAAGAGCTCGCCGAAAAAGTTCCAGAGAATTTTCAGCCTAGATTTAGAGCCCTTTTTAATGCTCTTTCGGGGCCTTTAAACCCAGTCTACTTTAGAGATGTACTGGTAGATACGATGCAGCAAGATAGAGGCCTGCGCTATGGTTCAAGGCCTGTTTTGGCAACTGATGAAATCGACAGCCTGCTCTATTCCAGGCTCCCTCTCTTTCCCATCCACGAATTGAAGGATCGGCTGCATAAAATTCTGATTTTATTGCCAGGATTAAGTGCTGCGAAAGCCGATGAAATCCTCGCTCTCTTTGATCGCATTCCTTTGTCCCGCAGTCAGCACATTGCTAGCGCTAACCAGTTGCAGGATGCTTGCAAAGCCCTACTTTGTTTGAGTGAAGTGAAAACAACCATGCCATTTGACTATCATCTCCATGTCAGCTCGGCTTGCCAAAAACTTGGATTTGCCATGCCCACTCCCATCATTTTTGCTGATACCAATTGGGTCAAAGATGAGTTTGGCTTTGTGATTAATCCTGGAACTGGGCGGCTCGAGCTGTGGCGCTTAGATTATACTGGATCCACTGGATACCCCATGTCCAGCTGGAAAGAATGGGTTGACGGTTCGCGGACAGACCTAAAATGGGGAATCTATGTCAAACCGCCCGAATATGGCCAAGTCTAAAAGAGTTGCCTAACTCTGTCTTTTTATTATAAAAAAATATTTTAAAAATAAAAGATGACAAATATTGAAATAAAATATAAAGTATTTCGTTTTTCATCAATTAACTATGCTTCACAAGGCCTTGTCAATTAGAAAGGCTTTTCTTCAAATAAGCCAGTTAGTGTTTTGTAAATCGCTTATATATAGATTCTTACCTTTTTAAACCTATTTGTAAGACACTTTTTTACTAACTTACTGTTGACTTTAACGTTTAAAGCGATTAAAACCATTAGCAAAATTTGTGAATTAACATCAAAAAGTGAATTTTCTTACTTATTAAAGCCTACCTGTTCTTTTTCATAAATTTTCTGAAATCAAAAAGATAATTGAATACTTCAATTAATTTCTATTCTACAACAAATGGAGTCGACATGAAACTTGTAAAGTATCTGATGCCTTTATTAGTGGCAGCAGGATTTACATCTGTTACTGTTTTTGCGCAGCAACAAGAAACCGCATTTGAGCGCCAACTTAATGAACGTGATGATCAGCCTCTAAGAGAGTTTGTTCAATCTAAAGAAAATATTGACGTTAAAAAGAAAGCGAACAACCTAGACATCAGCGGAGATATTCGCTTCGAGTGGCGTTCGATCAGAGAAAAAGGTGTTGTATTATTTGCAGAGGAAGATTGTTCAGGCTCTTCTTGCTCTAGCGGATCATCTAGCTCTTCTACTTCAAGCAGCTCTTCAAGCGACAGTTCTGCTTATTATAATTCTAAAACGCACTTTTTCCTTCTTGGTAAAGATGGCGATTTGATCCCTGTTGGAAAAGATTATAGAAACTTGCGCGGCGGCAATCACGTTGATGCTAGAGGCTTGCCAATTTCTACTAACGACTTCGACGTTGAGTTCAACTTTAAACTTAAGTATTCATTTGGACGTGCATGGGCAGCTGCTCACCTCCAATTTGACAATCCAGCAGGTATTCGAGGCCGCAACGATTGTTTCGGTGTTTATCCTGTATTCAATGCCGATGGAAGTGAAGTCGAATCTCTTCGTCCACGCAACATGAAGCGTTGTGGCAAGGGAAGCGGCGAAGCTAATGCAATCAACTTGAAGCGCGCTTACATGGGTTACAATGTATGGGCCGATGGTAAGCACCGCTTTGACATTGAAATTGGTCGTCGCAAGCTCGATGACGTTTTTGATTCTGAAATTCAATTCTCTAGCCGCTTTGACGGGGTATTGTTGAAGTTTGCAAGTGCGATTGATGATGTCACAGACTGGTACTGGGAAGGTGCTATGTTCGTCATTGACGAGCGTGTCAACCACTTTGGCTGGGTAACTGAAATCGGTGTACTGAATCTTTTCGATACAGGTTTAGACATTCGTTACTCGTTTATCGACTGGCAAAAAGTTGGTAGAAACCGCTGCCATAAACGCAACCCATATGGCACGGAATTTAGAAACTCGCAAATTACTTTGACCTATACAATTACACCAGAGCTTTTCTGCAAGACTGTACCGGTTGAATTCTATAGCGGTTTCTTGGTTAACCATGCAGCTAAAGCTAACAGATTCACCAACAACAAGAAGAAAAACTTGGGTGCCTACGCAGGTGTTTACGTCGGTGAAGTGAAGAAAGAAGGCGACTGGTCGTTCGATATCGAGTATATCTATGTTCAAGCACAAGCTGTTTCTGACTTTGACGTTGGAAGCATTGGCCGTGGTAACATTTTAGATGACAACATGGTGGACATCGTTGGTTTCTCAGACTTCAGCAGTGGAAGCAGCAGTGGTATGATTGGGTACTACCCACGCCGCGGTAATGCGAACTTCAAAGGTTGGAGATTCGAATTCTTGTATGCGATCACTGACAACTTCTCAATCGATACGATCTTCGAATTCAGCAAAGAAGAAGATAAAAGAATCGGTGGACGTCATCGCTACAACGATTTCGAAATCGAAGCAATCTATGCATTCTAATCTTGGATAGCCTTTTTTCAAAAAGCTATCGCATGAGAGGGGATCCCAGGGATCCCAGGGATCCCAGGGATCCCCTCTTCCGTATTTAAGAGCCTGTTTTATAAGGCCACTTCCAATTTCTGACCTCCGGCATATCTTCGCCAACTTTTGTGATATACTCGTTGTGCTCGATTAACTTATGGCGCATTTCTTGTTTGGTGTAAGCTGCTAAGTAGCCCAAACGTGGGACGCGATCGATGACATCGCCTACGAGATGGAACCGATCGATTTCATTCAGCACGACCATGTCGAATGGTGTTGTCGTTGTCCCCTCTTCTTTATACCCCCTTACATGAATGTTATCATGATTTGTACGTCTATAAGTCAAGCGGTGGATGAGCCAAGGATAGCCATGATAGGCAAAGATGATTGGCTTGTCAGTTGTAAACATTTCGTCAAAATCGGCATTAGAAAGGCCGTGCGGATGCTCCTCTTTTGGTTGTAGAGTCATCAAATCGACGACATTGATTACCCGGATTTTTAAATCGGGAATATTGCGCCGCAAGATGTCGACTGCTGCCAAGGTTTCAAGGGTCGGAATATCGCCTGCACAGGCCATGACTACATCCGGCTCGGTTCCTTTGTCATTGCTGGCCCATTCCCAAATGCCAATTCCTGCCGTGCAGTGTTTGATAGCAGCGTCCATGCTTAAGTATTGCAGAGCAGGCTGCTTGCCGGCTACGATGACGTTGATATAGTTTAAGCTTTTGAGGCAGTGATTGGTGACAGAAAGCAGGGTATTGGCATCTGGCGGAAGGTAGACGCGCACGACTGAGGCTTTCTTATTGATCACATGATCGATAAATCCAGGATCTTGGTGCGAGAATCCGTTGTGGTCTTGGCGCCAAACGTGAGAGCTGAGCAAAATGTTGATTGATGCAATCGGAGCGCGCCAAGGAATGTGCGCCGTTGTTTGCAGCCACTTGGCATGCTGGTTGAACATTGAATCGATGATGTGGGCAAAGGCTTCATAAGTCGAGAAGAATCCATGCCTTCCGGTTAATACGTAGCCTTCCAGCCAGCCTAGGCACGTGTGCTCACTTAAAATCTCCATCACACGCCCATCGACTCCTAAATTGCCTCCATCACTGTCTTCTGGAAGGTAGTCACCGAGCCAACGTCTTTGCGTGACTTCAAACAGGTTGCCGAGACGATTAGAAGCTGTTTCATCGGGTCCCATGATGAGGAAATTGCGGGGGTTGTATTTCATAACATCGCGCAAAAATGTTCCCATGACTCGAGTGGCTTCTGCTTCGGCTGTACCCGGTGTCTTGACATCAAAGGCATAATTGCGAAAGTCAGGCATGCGCAAGTTGCGTCTTAGAAGGCCTCCGTTAGCATGCGGATTATCTCCCATCCGCCTCTTCCCTTTTGGCGCTAACTTAGCTAGATCGGAAACAAATCTGCCTTCTTTATCAAATAACTCGTCAGGGCCGTAGCTTTTTAGCCATTCCTCGAGCAGCAAGATGTGATCAGATTGCATATCGGAAAAAGGGACTTGATGGGAGCGCCAAAAATCTTCGGTTTTCTTGCCATCCACTTCTTTAGGCCCTGTCCATCCTTTTGGAGTGCGCAAAATGATCATGGGCCAGAGAGGGCGCTCGTGTACACCATTCTCCCGTGCTTCTCTTTGAATATCCTTGATCTCGCGAATGACGGTGTCGAGAGTTTCTGCCATCAGGCGGTGCATGCTTTCTGGATCCGAGCCTTCAAGATAATAGGGCTTATAGCCATAGCCAATAAATAGGCTTTCAAGCTCTTCTTGGCTGATACGAGCCAAGATACTAGGATTGGCAATTTTGTAGCCGTTGAGGTGCAAAATAGGTAGGACAGCTCCATCAGTGGCTGGATTGAGGAATTTATTTGAGTGCCACGAGGTTGCAAGGGGGCCTGTTTCGGCTTCTCCATCTCCAACGATACAGCCCACGATTAGGCCTGGATTGTCAAAGGCGGCGCCAAAAGCGTGAGAGAGGGAATAGCCGAGCTCTCCTCCTTCGTGAATCGACCCCGGAATTTCGGGAGCGACGTGGCTTGGAATTCCCCCGGGAAAAGAAAATTGCTTGAATAAGCGCCGCATGCCTTCTTCATCTTGGGATACATTGGGGTAATATTCGCTATAGGTGCCTTCTAAATAGGTATTGGCGACGATGCCGGGACCTCCGTGACCTGGACCAATGATGTAAATCATATCCAAGTCAAACTTTTTTATGATGCGGTTGAAGTGGACATAGATGAAATTTAAACCTGGAGTCGTTCCCCAATGCCCTAGCAGGCGGGGCTTAATGTCTTCTTTTTTTAAAGGTCTGCGTAAAAGAGGATTGTCCATGAGATAAATTTGTCCGACCGACAAGTAGTTTGCCGCCCGCCAGTAAGCATTCATCTTATGCAATAATTCATCTGTCAAAGCGTCTTCTGTGTAGGGCTCAAGTTCTAATTTTGTCAACATAAACTATCCTCATGTCAAATGATGAATGGTCCTCATAAATTACTCAGAAAGCCTTTCCGAATCTTTGATTGTAGGTTTTAAGACTAATCTCTAAAAGGAGAGGCGTCAGTAAAAGATGACTTTAAAATAAACTTTTTAAAGATTAATTCAAATGGATCTTAAAAAAATAATTGGGTAGGGTAGGGAGGAGAAGGCTCTGGTCCTAAAACAGGAAAAGATGACCTTGTAGCCAGCTGACCTATTAGATTCTAACTGCAATTCGAATCACTGATTCGGCCAGGCATTTGACCTCGGCCAGCTTAAATTCTATAGTGGTTAAAAAATTGCTTGCAGACGAGTTATAATGACTGATTCTCCGTCTATTTTGTGTTTGCCTAGATGAACTCGATTGTCGAAGAAGTACCTTTCCCAATCGACTTTAAAGGCCATGAATGCATTGGGATAGAGATTGACGCCAACCACAAAGCCGTGCACGCGCCGTGTTCCTTTGGCGAGGCCTCTTTTTAAGCTACTGTCGTCCAAATTTAAATATTCGTAGCGACCAGCCAGTTCCCAGGCTCCTGAGCCGTTGGGGAAATTGGAAAAGGGGATCACCGATTTAAAGCGTTCCTTTTTCTCACCTGTCAAAATGTAACAGGCCTCTATATAAGCGCTATTGGCCTTAAAATGAGCCTCCTGGCTGGGCCCTCTTGTGACTCTTCCCCAGTCAACTGATAAATATTCACCCCTTAGAGAAAAAGAGCCGTAGAGCCATTCGAAATCTGCTCCCCATCGATTGCGTATATCATCCCATCGGACTCCTTCTTCCCATTCCCAAAAAATGGTGTCTGTGCCCGTTCGGAACGTGTGTCCTGAGAGATCTTGAAATTGATGAGAAGTTGATCCTGAAATTCCGAGATAGAATGCCTTAAATGGACTTTGAGTATTCAGAAAAGGGGCGAGCACTAAGCGGCCCACGTATTCTTTTTTGGAATTGTTCTCGAGCTCTCTGCCCTTTCCGTTGAAAACACCGATTCCATATTCTAGCTGTTCATCCCACAACGCACCAAACAACATGACGCCAATGTCTTCGCCTTGAATAAAGTTGATGACTCCCAAACTGCGTTCATTGAATTCGATTAAGAGATCGGATCTGAGCGCTTGCTGTGTGATGGGCTCTTTAAATAAGCCGAATCTGAGCCGTGCATAAGAGGGCTTAAGCGTTTCGATGTAGGCATATTGAAACGTTGTTTCGGCATGGGTGAAAAAGTAGGGTACGAATAAAAATCCAAAGTAATCTTGTATCGTTCCCTCTAGGATGATACGTGCACGCCTGATGCGGAAATTGGATGGTTGGTTCGAATGCTGCAAATAGGAGCGGGTATCGACTTGAATGTCGCCTCCAATACGCAACGTGTTGCCGCCCCCCTTCATCCAAAAACCCCGCTCATAATAGATGTCGATGGGAATTTTTAGCGCATGGGTTGAGGGATCGGCTTGACTTGAAACGCTTTCGGAGCGCTCAGCTGTTTCTGTTTCTTGCGAAATGGCCGCAAAAGGAGCCAAGTATTCATCAACGCTTGATGTTTTTTGAGAAGTGTCTTGTACTTGTTGTTCGAGAGAAGGCGGATCCAATTCATCTTGTGCCACTAGCCATCCGTTTAGGCTCAATAGGCATGTCGTCAACAAACAGAGAGTGTATGCGTTTTTCATAAGTACATTGCAAAAGTAAAAATGCAATTTTATGAATAAAAATATTATGAGCAATCTATTTAATCGATCAGGCGAGAGCTTGCCTGTTAGGACAGAGGGTAGATGGCTCTAGAGCCATCTACCAAGAGGTGAGTCTTTAGTCTTCAAAGCAGAGTTCATGCTCGTGCTTGGATTCGAGAAGCGATTGGTGTCCGGTGTAAATTAAACTGCCAAAAGCGACCGAGGCGGGAACTCGATACTTATTAAGGAGTCTCTTCAGGAATTGAAAGCGGGGATGCTTAATCCCTTTTTCAATGCGGACAGGAATAATGGGATAATTGGCTGCTTCAATGATGTGATTGAAGGGAGCCGAATGGTTGAGCTTCTCGACTTCAGAATAAATGTCCCAGCTTTGAATAAAAATGCAAACCGAAATCCCTTTTTTGAGGGTATTTTGGATAGCCATTAAGCATTCCTGATTTTTCTCGAGAGGCTCAATATCCGGGATGAAGACGACTCGCAAGAGGCGGTATAGGCGCCGCATCCAACGCGAATGATCTTGCTCCTGTTCAATGAAAAAACGCATTCTGCGTCTTTGCGATCCGAGTAAGAGCAGAGTGTCGTTCCAAGCCGTATGGGTACAAACATAGAGAGCCGGGCAATCGGGAATATTTTCTTTGCCTTTAAAGACCGTTCTGAAGTGAAGTTTGGATAGGATAGAGGCAATAAAACGGGCTAAATAATCAAAGAATTGGAAAGAGAAGGCAATAGTCACACCAATGGCCAGAAAACCCATTAACGAAAAACCTTTGTCGGCTGCAATTCCTAAGATTTCTGAATTGAGATAAATCAAGGCTGAAGCTAAGAGCACCCCGACAAAACTAAAAAAGTTGGTGGCTGCAACCATTTGTCCGCGTGATTGTTTGGGGCTTGCGACCTGAATGTAAGAATCGAGAGGGATTTCAAAAATTCCCCCGAAGACGCCCAAACACGTCACGGTTGGAATAATAGCCCATATGTTGTCAGAGAAAATATCTAGGAAAAATGAGCAGATAGAGATGCCCAAAGCACCAATTGGAACTAAGCCCAATTCTACAATCCGTCCCGAAATTTTACCCGCAATCAAAGAACCCGTCCCAATTCCCAAAGCCGTTAAGAAGAAGAGGTAGCCGCCTTCAATGTCAGACAAATGGAGCGACTGGACGGCAAAAGGAATAATGTTTAATTGTGTAAACGCTCCCACGAAGAGAAAGTAAGCCGAACCAAAAATAGCTGGCAATAGTGAGACTTCTTGGCTGGCAAGCTTCAAAGTTTGGAAAATTTCCTTTAAAAAAAAGAATTGAATCTTCTTTTCCGATCCCGAAGGGGGAGTTGGTTCAATACAAAAACTCGTAACCAGACCAATCAAGGCAATAAACGTGCAAAAAATCGAAGAAATAATAAAATTGCGACCTGTGATCTGAATCAGAAAAGAAGAGAGAAACGTTCCAAGGATGATGGCTAAAAAGGTGAAGGAGGTCATCAATCCATTAGCCTTAGAAATTTTTTCTCTTGCAACCAACTCAGGAACAATTCCGTACTTGGATGGGCCGAATATGGCACTTTGAGTGGCGAGTAAAAAGAGAATGGCATACGATCCCCATTTACTCTGAAAGGCAAAGGCGCACACACCAAGCCCCATGATTACTAACTCTAGAATTTTCGTCGTAACAATGATGTCCCTTTTGCTGAAACGATCAGCCAAGGTGCCTGAAATGGCAGAAAAAAGCAGAAAAGGAATGACGAAAGTCGCTCCCGTAGAAGCTAGAATTTGGTGGCTATATTCAATTCCCTCTAATTGAATGAAGAAATAAACAATTAAGAGTTTGTAGATGTTGTCGTTTAACGCTCCAAGAAATTGAGTCACATTGAGATAGGTAAACGATGAAAAACGCTGTAAAAAAGAAGAAATCATAAATTACTTAATCTATAAAGTTGATGTTATACACAAAATAACCACAAAAATTGACTCTGGACGCCACATGCGTAATACTCAAAATAAATTTCCAGGCGCTTTGTCTATAGGCTTTTTATCCCGCCATTTTTGAGGATAAAGATTTTTGCAAATCGGGCTATTTATTGCACTCTTTGAAGAACAATCAGAAATCGCCATCCCCGCTAATTTTAAAGGATTTTTTCCAGCCTTCGATCATTTACCTCTAAAGAGTATTCATTCTTTATAATGGAGAGTATGAACGGTTAAACCTTTAGCCTCAAGCTTTTTTAGTTATCCCATCCTTTGATTTGATTCTAATTAATTCGATTATCGTTGTTTTGTTTTTAATTAAAATTGATATTATTGTTATAATAAAAAAGCGAATTAGTTAAAAATGTCATTTAATTTTCATGAGATTGTTTTATGAACAGTTTAGGCGATTCATCGATACCATCTCAACCCTCTCAAGTTCACGTTTCAGATCCGATTGTAAGTGGCAATCAAGGAAAAGTTGCACTTGGACCTCCTGCAAAAATAACTGATCAAGAGATCAAGCAGCTGGCTAATAAGCTTTTTAAAGGGGATAGGCTATCTCAATCAGAATTGCAGTCTTTAAAGTCTCTGACTGAAAAGAAGTTGGGCTTTTTTCAACGCCTTGGTAGTGGTTTGTTTAAAGTTAAGATTGACAGAGTCCGCAATGACCTTCTTAATAAGAAGGGAAAAATTGCCAATACTCACAAAGCCATGCAAAAACTCGAGTCTTTTGGCATGCTGACCGTTGGTTCGCGAAGGGCAATGGCCAAATTATTAATCGCCTATGATCAATCTCTACAGCAAGCTCCTTCATTTGGTAAAGCGCAAAAATTATTAGATAAAGGCCAAGAGGTGAGTGAGAATACATTAAGGGAATGTATTCAGGCTCATAATAAAGTGGCGCCTCCTAACATCCGTTTGGCCGGGACATTGGCACTCGGTATAGGCGATCGTCAAGTTTTTTATACAAAGAAGGGCTTGCTTGAATTAGCCCCACCTCACAAGAAAACGACAATTCCCATCGGAATGGCCAAGGGAAATCTGAACCTAGATCAACCTCAAGTTGAGCAGCTCAAGGACGTCTTTAAGGATGTTTATGAGGGAACTCCTTATAATAATATGAGCCCCATGCTAGAATTTGTTAAATTTTTTAAAGAAGCCAAAGAGTCCAATCCCAATTTGACTCTTCATCAAGCCTATTTAGCTTTCAACCCGTCGCCTGAGGAGCTCTTTGACAAATACCAATCGGGTGATTGCGTCATAGTAGCAGGTAAAGTTCAGGCAGCCTTTCAACACATGGGGGTTGAGGCCGGAGTTGTCGGTCAATTCACGCGTCCTCCTTGGGCCGATCCACCTATACCTAATAATCGTGAAGGGCCGGCTTGGCCCCACTACGATAAAGTGACAGAAAATGTCCACCATTGCGCGATTGCTCTCAAGTATACAAGCCGAAGCGGAGAGGAAAAAGGGTTGTATATGGATCCTTTGTTTGGGTCTGGCGAAGAGATCAAGGAGGTAGATTCTTACGATGATCGCAATCATGGAATGAAGACATTGATTGCGATTGATTCGAGAGATACTTCTGAAAACATCACCAATGTTGGCCATATTCTGAAAATGCAGATGGCGGGAAAAACCAAAATGAATCTGATGGGCAAGGCGGGAATGTCTCAAATTTGCGGCATCGATCTCTTGAATGGCAATATTTATTTGAATGGGGAGGGGGCAAAGGGGTTGAAAGGGTTGCCGCTTGGAGCTAATGGCCGTTTTTCGATTAAGTTAGAAGATTTGAAGGATCCTCAAGCAACGGGAAACTATATAATAGTAGAGGGAGAAGCTGTGCAAATGTCTCATCGGGAAGCTTTGGAAAAGTTTGCAGAGGTTGCTAAAGACCGTTTTCAACTTCCCGATGATTTTGTAGGTAATATGATCGTTTTGGCAGAGAATGCGGAGGAGATTGTAAAAACTGTTTTGTTGCCGCCCGCTCAGACTGCTAAGGATACATTGAAAGAGGCAAACGGTGCTTTCGCAGCTTTAAAAAGTGTCGAGCCTAAAAGCTACGAATACGCGCGCCTGGCATCCCGAAATGATACTCCTGAAGATATTAAAAAAATGGCGAAAGAGTATCAGGCAAAATTTACTAAAATGAATGCCGAATTTTCTAAGCTACAAAAAGCTATTGTTCAAGATAAGCCAGACGATGTGCGCATGCTGGCGACAGAAATTGGTAAACTGAAAGGGGAGTTGGTGGCTCTCTGTCTGGTTATTGAAAACCAGTCGAACGATCAAGATATTACCATTACATAATTTTTCAAGGAATATTGCATGCTTCCCATCCAATCAGACCCAACACCTGCTGCATGGCCTAATGGGTGGAATCCTCCTTCCTCTTTGGATACTAAACTATTTAAAAATTTTGCTTCTTACTTGCATCATAGAGCTGCGCTGGAAATACTTCCCTCTTTGAATATTTCAAAGCTTGATTTGGCAAATGAGCGCCAAAGCATGCAAAGATACGCAGATCGTGCGCAGAGAATGCAGTTTTTAACGGCTGATGATGAGCAAATTGATGGAGTGATTGTCTGGGCCTTGCCTGCAGATGGCAAAGAAGAGAATTATACCAAGCAAAACTGGATTCTCTACTTAAATGGAAATGGTGAAACGTACGAAGATAATCTTGCCTTTCTGAATTGGTATGCCAAGGAAACAGGTTGCAATCTAATCTCTTTCAATTACCGCGGCGTAGGCGAAAGTAGCGGCTATCCCAATTGCTTTAAGGATCTCGTCATCGATGCTGATGCTGTCTTCCAGCATTTGGAACGCCATGGGGTCGCTAGCAATCGAATCCTGATTCACGCCCGCTCTTTAGGCGGAGCAGTTGGAGTGGCTTTAAGGGCACTTCATGAAGATGGACCCATTTGCAATGAGCGATCTCTTTCGTCTTGGGGAGCCGTGGAGGTCTGTTTAAGTGGAAAAATTTCTGGCTCCCTTTTCAATCTTTACTTGCAGGCAATGGGGTGGAATATACAACCTCTGGAAGACTGGGAAAAGATTCAAGGTTATAAGTGGGTCATCGTCTCTCCCACCGATGAAGTGATCGACTTTAAAAAAGCGTCTTTTTATGCGGGGTTAAGGCGGGCTTATGGTCTTTCTGAAAAAGAACTTGAGGAACAAATACCTGTGATTAAATTACCCCCATTTTATTCCGAATTGAACGGAAATAGGCCCGAAGGGCATAATATTCCTTTAAATAGCAAAGTCATTAATGATGTATGGAAAGAGCATAAACGTATGATACAAAAAGCCTTTAAGGGGGAATAGAATGAATTTCATCACACCTCATTCGCCAACTCCGATTTCCATGATTGCACCTTCGCTTTTTTCTCAGGATATCAATCGAATCATTCAAGCTTATCAAGAATTGACCCACGATTTAGACTATAATTCATTAGGTGTTGTTCTGGACTTGATTGGGGAACTCAAGCTGCAATCATCTCATACTTCTTGGGAAGAGTTCTTCGCTCATTATCAACCCTTGAGCGAAAAAATCTTGAGCACCTATCATGGAGGAACCACTGCTATGATCGCTACAGTGGCTCAGCAAGAACTAGCTAAGCACAACCTCAAAATAGAAATAGGGGCAGAGTCGCGCCCAACCCACAATTTTAATTTTCCTCAGCCTTTTCAAGCATCTAAGCAGCTACCGTCTTTATGGGAAGCGGCCAAAGAGCTGGGACAAGGATATACGCTTTTTTTTAACCTGGTCAAATATGTAGGAGAGGCAAATCAAGAGCAGGTCATCGTTTTACAGCAAGCTTTCATCCCTCAGAAAGAATTGGCTACCCATTTCGACTCAATACAAGCTTTTGAAGAAAAATTCAAAAAGCTGAACATGAAGCCTTGCACTCCCATCGAATCGATGACTCCCTTCATCAAGGGGGCTATTCAAACCAGCTTTATTCTGCAAATTTTACAGCACAATACAAGAGATGTATTCAAACTGAATTTGTTAGAGGGAACAGTCGCTGTAATTTCCAAGAATCCGAGCCATTTTTCAACGTTTTTAAACCAAACAGGCAAGCTTCTCTTTTCTCTTGAAAATAAGGAAATAGAGCCATTCTTGGCTCAAATCCAGAAAGAGTTCAATCAGCCCTCCGATTTTAAAGATAACATCTTATTTCTTTTGAACAATCGCGAACACTATGTTAAATCCATCATGATAGCGCCAGCTTTTTGCTTGTTCAAACTATGGCCACTCTACACTTCTACCATACTTGCAAGGGAAAAAGCTTATTTTATAGACTCGAAGCAAAATGCTGACCGTGGCGACAATACAAATAAGCTTGGCCAAGCAGAAGAAACTTATCTTAAGGCCTTAGAGGCTATGCATCAAAATGAAGTCGATGAGGCTCGCTCTTTGTTTGAGCAGGCCGAAATCGATTATCAAAGCGCGATGCAGTCTGCTGCAAATTCTGTGGCGGTGCCTTTAAGCCTCTTATTAGAAGATTTTGACTCTCCCATCTAATTTTTATCAGATTATTTGAGAATAAGAATCGGCATTGCCGATCTTATTCTCATGCTGTCTTTTTGCCGCAAGCTATCTTTCCCGATTCAATGGTTCCTCCGATTGTCTTTTTTATTTACCCAATAACTATTTGCTTTGAAGTGAATTGTCAAGGTGCTATTAGTTTGTTTTTTTTTAATGTATTTATTAATGTTTTGAGATTTTAATATTCTGGATTTGCATTTAATTATTGGTGTTTAATATGAATGAAATGATCGTTTTTCCTAGTACTTCAGATAGGATGATGTCAGCGTTTATGGAAGAACCGGCAGAGACTGTCTCGTTGCTAACCCTTGATATTAAGATGCTTGCGTTCAACCTCCTTAATGGGAATCCCTTATTAGATGCCGAAAAAGCAGATTTGAGCAGATGTATCAGTCAAAAATTATCTTGGTATGTCAGTTTTCCAGTGGGTTCCTATAAAAAAAAGCTAAACGATGTCCGAAAAAATATTCTGAAAGTTAAGGGAGATATTGCAAAGGCTCAACTTTTGATTCAGAAGATAGCTTCTTTGAGCCTAACTCCCCATTCTTTGCGCGCTTTAGCAAAGTTATTGCTGATTTATGATGAGGCCTTGCAGCCTGCATTTGTGCAGGCAAGAGTTGAAGAAAGGTTAAATTCTTTAGAGGAAAATAGCGCAGACAGGCTCTATACTTTTATCCATGCTTACAATCGCTCATGCCCTGCAAGCAGGCGCTTAGCTGGCAATCTAGCCTTTGCAGCGGAAGATTATCGGGTTTTCTTTACTAGAGAGGGAACTTTGGGAGCTGTGCTGCTTGATAAAAAATGGACTGTTCCCATTGCCATTTCAAAGGAAGAACAAAATTGGAATGGTCAACAACTTGATGAGATAGCGGAAGCCTTTTTTCAAATTTACTGTGCGGCTCCTTACAATAACCTCAGCCCAATGCTCGAGTTTATGAAATATTTTAGGGAGCTTAAGGCAGAGAATCCAGCGTTGACCCTGCACCAGGCTTATCTAGCTTTCGACCCCGATCCTGTCGATATGTTTAATAAGTATAACTCCGGGGATTGTGTGACTGTATCGGCAAAGATACAGGCAGCTTTAAAGCAAAGAGGATTCCCTTCGGCTGTTCTGGGCACTCCGACGCGTAATATGTGGACCTCTCCCCCTATTCCAAAGCCTAGCCATTTTGGGGTGTGGAAGGAATACAAAAGAGCAACGGAAAGCATTTTTCATTGCCAAGTCGTGGCAGTTTTTTCTGATTCTCAAGGTGACAAAGGGGTTGCTTACATGAATCCAACCTTTGCCTATCAAGAACCTCTGATGCGACGAAAAGATTTTAGTTTATTTCCTTTTAACAAAAAAGTGCAGCATCTCAGAACGGATAAATTTGAGGGAATTATCAATCTCGGTCATATATTAAAAAAGCAAATGAGCGGAAAAACAAGTATGCAATTGCTTGGACCGGATTTTAATGGTTTGGAGCCCATTTTTGGCGTCGATTTTTTGCGGGGAAATATCTACGTGAATCGGACAGGTATGAAGGGTTTGCAAGGGCTTCCTTTAAACGTTGACGGTTATTTTTCGGTTCAACTGGAAGAGCTAAGAAATAACGTGGCAAGACTGTATTTCATTGATGGGCAAGAGCAATTGCTTGCTGCACAGGATGCTTTAGAATTATTTTCTGCTATTGCAAAAGAGCGCTTTCAGCTGCCTGATGACTTTGCTGAAAATATTGTAACCTTAGCAGAAAATGAACGAGGGATTATCAAGAAGATCTTGCTTTCTCCTGCTCAAACGGCTAAAGAGACATACCATGAAACAAAATCAGCTCTTGAGATAGTGAGAGAAGTAAATATTCAACAGAATGAATATGCGCTCACTAGAGAAAAGGGTCAAGAGAACTATTTAATGCGTTGCTATCGCCAGAAATATCAACAGCTGCTTTTTGAGTTTGATGAATTGCAAGATGCCATTATTGCCAATGCGCCTGATGAGGTTCGTAGTACAGCTCTAGAAATTGCCCGAATAAAAAAACAGGCCGATGAATTGAAAGAAATGATCACCATTCAAATGGCTAAGACAAGTAAAGGCAAAGAGTCTTGCGAACACTCAAAAACATCAGGGGATTCTGTTACTTTGTATGAATTCGAAGATTCGGCTTTAAGCGACGATGAAGGTTCGTTAAGTATTTAAAATTACGCGGCGGTAGATGACGAATGATTGTGGCACCCTTGAAGCTTCGAGATCGGCTTACAGTATAGTTGAAAGAGAACAGAGGGTTGAGTCTGTTAGTAGCGGCGCTTCTCTTGAACTCGACATCAAGCTGCTAACTGCCAATCTTTTACAAGGAAGCGTTCTTTCAAATAATGAACGAACAGTTCTTACTATATTAGTAAAGAAAAAATTGGATTTAAAGCATCGCCTGTCTGCAGGCGGATTGAAAGGAAAAATCGACTCTGTTCGCAAGAATATGCTCAAGCTTAAAGGGAAAATTGATGAGGCTCGCTACCTCATGCAAGAAGCGATTTCTCTCAATTTAGATGAACGGTTGCACAGGGCTTTGGCTAAATTATTGCTGGTTTATGATGAGTCTCTTTTCCCCGATTCGATAGCGCTTAAGGTTAAACAATTCAAACTGTTTAAGAATGGAGAAGTCTCTGAAAAGGAGCTGGTTCGCTTCGTCGATGTTTACAACACAGCTTCTCCCTCAAATAGCCGTTTAGCAGGGACCCTGGCTCTTGAAGTTGGCGGGCGCCGCATTTTTTATACGCGCGAGGGCCTGCTCAGGCTAGCTTCTCCCGCAAAAAAAATGGGAAGGCCGCTCAAGCTGCTCCAAGCTAACGAAAACATGCCAACTAAGATCAGACAGTTAGAGGAGGTCTTTTTACAAGTCTATGATCGGACAGTTTATAATAATGTGAGTCCAATGCTTGAGCTGATGAAATTTTTTAGGGAAGCTAGACAGTCCAATCCGGCTCTCACTCTTTTTCAGGCTTTTGAAGCATTTGACCCTGTTCCAAGCGAGATTTTTGATAAATATCAATCAGGTGACTGCGTCGTCATTGCAAGCAAAACGCAAACTGTCTTGCGAGCCATGGGAATAGAATCGGCTGTGGTGGGATGCCGCATGGCGAATATCTGGTCTACTCTTCCCATTCCTGAGGGCGAAAAGCTGGGATATTGGGCGGAATATGATCGGGCAAGTGAGGGAATACATCACTGCGGAGTTGTCGTTAAATACAACAACGAAGACGGAAAAAAAATGGTGGCGTGTATAGACCCTATATTTGTGGATCCTCATCTGCACTTCAAAACGTCTGATATCGAAACTGTGTTGGAGGGGGGAACCTGCGATTGGTTTGCCACTGATCATTTGGAAGCCATTGAGAATCTTAACCACCTCTTGAAAATGCAGATGGCAGGGAAAACCAAAATGCTCCTTAAAGGCAAAGGAACAGGCCATAACTCTCCAATTCTTGGGATCGACTTGTTAAGAGGGAATATTTATTTGAATAAAGCTGGATCGGCGTATTTTAAAGACTTACCCCTGAATGCTAATCTCAAATTTTCAATTCAATTAGCCGACCTGCAAAATCCTTTAGCTTCAGGTGTTTATCTTGTTGATGGCGAACAGCGCAGCATGACGCATCGTGCCGCGTTAAAGCGGTTTATAGACGCAGCCAAAACTGAATTACACTTGCCCGATGATTTTGAAGATAATGTCATTACCTTGGCGCTCAATGAAGAAGAGATTGTGACGCAGATTCTCTTGTCTCCTGCCAAAACAGTTAGAGCGACGATCAAAGTGGTGGCAGAGGCTTTTAAGTCGCTGCAAGAAGTAAGAGCCACGCAGAGGTCTTTTAGTCCTAGATATTCTGACGCTACTGGAGATGTAAAAAAAATATTAATCGCTTATGAAGCCATGCACCATAACATGTCTGATTTGTTCTTAGAACTGCAACAATCGATTATTGCCGGTCAATCAGATGTCGTGTTTACGTTGGCTGCCGATATGATGGCGCTGCAGGTTAAATTAGCCGCTCTTTCACAAAAAATAGAGCATCTACCACTTGGAGGGAATAGGAGTTAAAAAAATAAATGAAGAAATCAATTTCGAGCACCTCTTGTCAGCTTATCTTCAATTTTCCAAGGTGTTTAATTTCAGATTTTTCTTTAGTTGGGGAGCTATAAGTTACACTTGTTGCTTTCGATCAATCTTGTTAAAATGCTTTCCTTTAGCAATCTCGACTTCTTTGCTAGATTGCTTTGGTTGAAATGAGATAAGGAATTGGAATGGTACATGACTTAGATGTTTTTTTTAGCAATCGATTGTCGATGCTTTATCAACAGCTCAAGCACATCCTGTTTGGGGTTTCTACAACTCCTTTTAAGCGCAGATTGGTCGTTGTCTATGGACCGGCTATGAAAGCGTGGTTGACTCTGCAGATGGCGCAAGATCCGGATTTAGGTGTTGCTGCAGGCATCGAATTTGTTTATCTCAATCAAGCATTCGATCAGCTGCTTCGCCTATTCCAATCTCCAAACTCCTACATTCCCTCTTCATTAGAGCTCTCTTTGGCGATTGAAAAAGAGCTTGTTGCAAGTCTGAAGAGATTCCATTACCTAACTACGGCTGAGCAGCAAGATTGGCTGCCCTTGGTCTATTACTTAAAACTCGACCCCTCTCAAATAGGCTCTTCGCTTAAGTTGACCCGTAAGATGGAAAAGCGGTTAGTCGGCTTGAGTCAACATTTGGCTCGCATTTTTCAAGATTACGGACGGTATGCTTATCCGCTTGTTTCTAAATGGGAAAAGGGAGAGCAAGGGGGATGGCAAGGGCGTTTATGGAAAACGCTGTTTTGCGACACCAACTGGAGCTATCCAAGCCGTTCCTTTCAGCAGCCTTTGCATCCATGCTCGAATTGCGAGGTGCATTTTTTTTCAATCAGCTTTGCATCGCGATCGGAATTCGACTTTTTGTGCAGACTGACTCCCTATACGCAAATATATTACTATTTGTTATCTCCTTGTGCTGTTTTTTGGAGCGATATTCGCTCTGACAAAGAAACAGCCTATTTGCAGAGCTTCTGGCAGCAAAAACTGGGCACGTTTTCTCCACATGTTTTAAAATTAGAAGAGCTCTTGCGCGACCGCAATCCTCTTCTAGCGAATTTTGGAAGGCTTGGCCGTGAGATGGCCCACCAAATAGAGGAAAGCCAAGCGCAAACGTATGCACGCTATCTCCTTCCCGATCACGTCAATGTACTGGGCGAAGAGCTTTTTCTGCATGAAGATTTGCAGTTCGATGCCACAGAAAAGCCTTTGACGCTCTTGCATGCGATTCAAGCCGATATGCTCGTTATGCGCAATCCTCAAGGGGAGCCTCCTTTTAATCTAGAGCAAAAAGATAGCTCGATCCAAATGCATACTGCTCCCACGATGCGGCGCGAAGTGCAAATTCTCTACCATAATCTTTTGTCTATCATCGAAAAAAATTCTTCGATTTCTCCAAGCGACATCATTGTCATGGCACCGCAAATTACAGAGTATGTACCCTACATTCAAAGCATTTTTGGAGCAGTCGACAGCCAGCTCGACTTTCAAATTTTGGATCTTGGGATGCAGACTCAAAGTGAAATTGTGCAGGGGTTTTTGCAGCTTCTGAATTTAAGTGAAAGTCGCTGGGAAGTCAGCCAGCTTCTGCAGTTATTTGAGCATCGCTCGTTTCAACGGTGCCATCAGCTCGCGCAAAGCGATTACTACCTCATTCGAGAATGGATAGAGCAGGCTGGCATTCGCTGGGGTGAGGACTGGCTGCACCGCAACGAGTTATTGCAGCGGCGGCATTGCCAGCAAGGCATGGTTGATGAAACTGCAGTTGGCACATGGGACTTTGGTTTGACCCGTCTGCTTTTGGGATTAGTTTTAAAATCACCTGCTGCTCTTTCCCTCGACATGCTTCCATGTGAAGGTGTCGACTTTTCGCAAACCGATTTAATGGGGAAATGGATTCGGCTCTTGCACTCCTTGCGCGATGATTTGTCTCCTTTGCAAGATCGGACTCAAATGACAATGGACGACTGGTCGAATTATTTATTATGCCTCCTTGACAACTACTTTAAACCTGATTTTGAAGATTCGCAGTCGGTTGAAGATTATGAAGAGCTGAAAGCACAGTTCGAGATCCTGCGCTCGTCTGCCCGCAGCTTTAAACAGTCCCACTTTTCGTTTCAATCAGTTAAAATTCATTTAAATCATTTGCTGCAACAGCGGGGTATTACTTACCGCGAAAATCACTTGCAATCGATCCGCTTTTGCTCTTTGATGCCTTTGCGATCAATCCCTGCCAAAGTCATTGCCCTTATGGGAATGCAGGAAGGTGTTTTTCCGCGCGTTAGTTATCACTCCTCTCTCAATTTGATGGCAGGGCACGATCAGGTCGACTACAGTCCCAATCCAACCGATTACGATCGTTATTTATTCTTAGAGGCTTTGCAGTCGGCTAGCGATTGTTTGCTGATTAGCCATCAAGGCTATAGCCAGCAAGAGTCCAAGGAGCTGCAGCCGAGCCTTGTCATAGAAGAGCTTTTTTCTTACTTGAACCGCCACTATACCATTCAAGGCAAGAGCATTGTAGAAGTGTGTCATTTCAAGCATCCATTCGATTCATTCGATAGCCGCTATTTTCAGGCACAGACGTCTTTGCCTAACTATTCACGCACTGACTATCATTCGGCTAAGTGCTACTATCAAAAAGACAAGCATCCTCCCCATAGTTTTTTAAATGAATTTACTTTCGTTAGCCATCCTCAAGCTGATTTAATTCCCTCTCACAGCGTCATCAATCTCAAAGCGCTCAACAGCGTTGCTCGCTATCCTATCAAGTTCTACTTGAACAAGGGATTGGAAATCTATTTGCAAGGCGAAGAAGACCGCAAAATTAAAGACGAGGAAGAGCTGCTGCTTTCTTCACTTGATAGGTATCAGCTCAAACAGGTGGCTTTGAAAGAGCCGTTTGAACGGGTCGTGCAGATAGCTGAAAAAGAAGGAAAGCTTCCGTTCGGGCTTTTTAAAACGGTGGCTACCAAGCGACTCAAAGAAGAAACGGATGACTTGCATGAGCGCTTGCACAAGCATCGGATCGATCCAAAGACCATTTTCCAAGTTGAGTTTTGTACTAGCTGTACAGAACCATGCCAGATTCAAGAAGACCAGTGGCTGCTTCCAGCAGTCAAACTGGTTTATCCAGATAGTTATGAACTGGTTATTGTTGGCAAGCTTGCTCATGTCTCTTCGCAGGGCTTGGTTGTTACAGGTAAAGGCACGTTGGCAGATGCTTGGAAAGCATGGCCGCAGTTTCTTCTTTATGACTGCGCGGCTAGGCTTTATCCTGAAAAACTACAAAGACAGCTCATTTTTACCCATGCAACGCAGCCTAAAAAGGCCTTTTTTGAAGATAGCACGCCTTATTTAAAACAATTTGTCAGCTACTACGCACTATGCTTGAAAAACTTTTCACCATTAATTCCAGACTGGATTCCATTGATCATAGAAGGGAATGCTTGCGGGCTTCAAGATAAAATGAGACAGCTTTTTTCAGATTCATTTGGCAGTTATCAAAGCCCGGACGTGCGCTGGATTCTCAATAAAGACAATCTTCCCAATGCCGAGGCGCTTTTACAACAATGGAAAGAGCTAACTGAACTCTTGGCGGGCGATTTAATGCGCTTTTGGTATCCTTCTAAACAGGTGAGCGGGGTAGCAGAATGATGAAAAAATTTAATGTGCTTGATCGGCAGATGATCCTTCATCAACACTACTTGCTGGAAGCTTCGGCTGGGACGGGAAAAACCTTTTCCATTCAAAATATCGTGGTACGCCTCTTGATCGAAAGCCAGCATGGAGCCGAACCCCTTCCTTTGAATAAGATTCTAGTCGTGACCTTTACTCGCGCCGCAACGAGAGATTTAAGGCTGCGCATTCGCTCCAATATCGAGCAAGCCCTGCATTCTTTGAATGAATGGATAAACAGCAAAACGATTGCGGGTACAACACCCGACTATTTGAAAGCCTTCATGGAAGACGGAGAGGAGTGCGTCCAAAAAGCTAAGAAAAGGCTGCAGCAGGCTCTTTTTGGATTTGACCAAGCCCAGATCTTTACCATCCATTCTTTCTGTTCTAGAATGCTCAAGCAGTATGCAATGGAAAGCGATATGGGGTTCCATGCGATGTATGGAGAGGAAACATTGCCGCAGTCTGAAATTCTAGCGGTCATTCGCGATTTTTTCCGCACAGAAGTGAGATTGGAAAGCTATAGTCCGGCGCAGCTGGACATTGTCTTAAAAGAAGATCCCGATCAAAAGAAATTGCTAAGGACTATCAAGAGCGGTTACGACTTTGAAGAACTGCCAACTTTTAGGCAGCTCTATTTGCAATTTGTTGCGATCATGTACGAGTTAAAGCAGATCTATCCTCTCCAATCGCTTGAAATGCTTGCAGACTTTCAAGCCCAATCAGCATCCTATCGCAATTACAAGAGCGGCGAAACAAAGGCCGAAACATTAGCCAAGGTTGCTCGCTTTGCGGCTTTATTCGATCAGGAAGAGTGGACAACGGAAGATTTTGATAAGCTCATTCAAGATGACCTAGTGTGGACTATGGCTCTCGATCCCAAGCTTTTGAAAAGCCGCAAGGTGGCTAGCGATGCCTTGCACTATCCGACCCTTACTCAAGAACTGAAGCAGCGTTTAGAACCCCTCGTTTTGCAGGCAGGCAGTTTTCCGGTTTTATTGACACGTCTGGCGCGTGATTGTCAAAAGCTTTTGCGTCGCTATCAAAGAGAAGAGGAGAAGCTGTCGCCTGACGATCTGTTGCGTAAAATGGATTGGGCTTTGGATCAAGCCCATTTTTTAGAGCAGATTCAATTGACTTACCAAGCTGCCATCATCGACGAATTTCAAGATACCGATCCGATTCAATGGCAAATTTTTAGAAGGCTATTTATTCCAGACGAACGTGTCTGGACAGGTTATTTATACCTTGTGGGTGATCCCAAGCAGTCGATTTATTCCTTCAGGCAAGCCGATATTTATACTTATTTAGCCGCGGCTCAGGCCTTGGGCGAGCATCACTGCTATTCACTCGATGTCAATTACCGCTCGCAACCTCATTTAGTCAATGCCCTCAATGCGTTGTTTTCTTCCGAAAATACGCCCCGCTTGATCCCCTTGCCTAAAAAAGATTTCTATTTGCCTTATCAGCCAGTGTTTACATCGCCGTCTAACCAGGATCGCCATTTTCAAGATGAAAAGGGAGCAGTCCATTTTTTTATTGGTGATGGAAGCGCCTTCAAGAGACCAAAATGGCAAGATTTAGAAGATAAAGTCTTTTTCCCTTTTATCGTGCAAGAGATCAGGAGGCTGCAAGAGCAAAAGGGATTCGCCTTTCGCCAATTTGCTGTCTTAGTTAGAGACAGGCACCAGGCGCTCCGCCTGGCTGAGTACTTCGATGCACAACAAGTTCCTTATTTGAATCAACGCGGAACGAGCCTTGCCGAATCTACAGCCCTTACCTCGTTGATCGATCTCATTCGAGCTATTCTTCATCCCCACGATCGAGGTGCCATTCGTACGGCTTTAGGGACGCCGTTGCTTGGATGGAATCATGCAGAACTAAAAACGGATGACTATCTGGAACCTATTCTGGCAGTCATTCAGCGTCTGCGTCAAAGCCTTGCCGAAAAAGGATTTGCGTTTTTCTTTCAGGAATTTTTGCAGAGCAGCTGGAGAATGGATGGGATTAGCGTACTCGAGCATTTATTATCAAAAGAAGGTGGACTCGAATTTTATCATGATCTGCAGCAGATCGCCGATATCGCCATCGATCACCGCTACCGCGAATGGAATGGACCGGAGGGGTTGATTCCTTTTTTAGATAAGTTTCAACTATGGCAAGAAAATGATGATGAACGCGTGAAGCGTTTCCAAGACCCCTCTAAGGACGGGGTAAAAATTTTAACGCTGCACTTTAGCAAAGGATTGGAGTTTGACATCGTATTTGCCCTTGGACTTGCCCAACGAAGCGGAATGCGGAACGAGTTGATTCCTATCGAAAAAGAGGGGCAATTGCTCCTAACTCCTTTGGTAGAGGAATGCGAAGAGCATCATCGCTTTTGCGAAGAAACGGACGCAGAAAAAATGCGCCAGCTCTATGTTGCCATGACAAGAGCGAAATACCAACTCTATATTCCAATCAGCCTTCACTTTCCAACAGATCGCCTGGCATTTGGAGATGCATCTCCCATAGACCTTTTCTTGGGCAGGCTTTGGCAGCCAGCTTGTTCTTATGGTGAGCTCTATGAACGCATCAAACAGTTTAACGGTAAAATTTTCCTGGAATTTATTCAGGAAGTTGGCTCCAAGCACCACATCAGCTATTCTATTCATGAAGAAATCTCTCTAGCCGCCATTCCCAAGCAGGCTAATACGTGCATAGATTTAAAGCAGCCGAGCCCTGTAGAGGTTGTGGCTCCAGAGCTTATCATGGCTTCTTTTTCGAGTCTAAATCATCCCTCTATAACTACAAAGCGTCTATTAAAAGCCCCTCCTCATGACTTTAATCACCCCATTAAAGATGTGCATACATTGCCTGCTAGCAGTGACACCGGTGTGTTTATTCATCAGTTATTAGAAAAACTCTCTTTTGGCGACTTTTACTCTCTAAAAAATAGCCAAGAGGCTCTACCGCTTGTCCGCCCCTTGATCCAAAGAGCCGCATTTAAAGACTGGGAAAGCGTCTTGGCAGATCTGGCGTTTAATGTCATGCATGCCGATTTGGGGATCCATACGACTCCTTTTTGTTTAGCCGAATTGGAGCCTTGGCAACACTATCGTGAGATGTCTTTTCTTTTTCCTTATGAATCTTCGTTGGCCTTGGAAGGTTTAATGGAGGTCGACGGATTGATCAAGGGAATTGTTGATCTCATTTTTGTCCATCAAAAACGGTATTACATCATTGATTGGAAAAGTAACTGGCTTGGAAACTCACCAGAAGACTACCATCAATCGCATCTGCATGAAGCCATGGTAGAGCATGGCTATTTGATTCAAGCGAAAATTTACACTGAAGCTCTCAAGCGCTACTTAAGCCTCGTCGAACCACGCCCTTTTGAGGCTTGTTTTGGAGGAACTCTATATCTATTTCTAAGGGGGATGCAGGCCGGAAAACAAACGGGGATCTATACCATAGCGCCCTGAATATTTGATTAAATCAGCAATCGAAGAGAAGCTATGTTAAATCTTTGTTCAATAGCACCCCATCCATCCTCCCTATCCTTTTTGAGTTTGTCAGCCTCAAGGATGCATGCTTGGCTGCCCAGCTTCTTGCAGTTGATGGTTGCATTGATTCAAAAAATTAGCGCTCTCATTAAAGCCATCCTATTTACAAAACATGAGGATAGGGCCATTCTTTGCGAGAGAGCCGCTACAGAGGTGCACCAATCGACACATACAAGCGTAGAAGAAAGCGCTTTTATACCAACTTCTGCTTCTTCCTTTAAAGCGAAACTAGACTGTGCACCTCTCATGGAAGGGTTATTAAATCTCCTTTATGGTCACTTGATCGATAAACTAAATGAAAAGAATGTGAAAGCTCCTTGATTGAAGAACGGGAAAATGAGAATCGACAGATTCACTTGCGTACACTTGCCGGTTATGGCAAACATTTGCAGAATTTTGACTCTTTAGTTACGCCGACTCGAATAAGATTAATTAAATAAATAGATTTATTTGTAGTGATTTTTAATGTATTGTGTTTGATGAATAACTTATGTCAAATCAAAAACGATTGGGATAAAATAAACTTTTTTGTTATTTTGGTAGTTTTCGAAATCTCGGTCAATGTCAGATCAATCGATAGTGAACACAAAGAGCATGCACCATGCAATCAGGCCTTGCTAAAGCCCGTTTTTCTGAGTCTTATAACCGTTCCCCGTGGTTGGAGGTGGGCAAGGAGAAGAGACCTGTTTGGCCTACTATGGATTCTCTTTTAGCGAAGCAGCGGCTCACCTATTTGGACTATGTGCTGACTCATCGTTTATTGCGCGATCAGCTCGTTGGTCAGGAAGTGGCCTTATTCATCTGCCATCTCTTGATTGCTGCCCAAGAGGGGCATTTATGTGTCCGCATCGAAAATGGGCACTTGTTTCCAGCCGTTTATCAATTATGGTCGCAAGAGGGGGATGATCACTTGTCATCCGAAGAGAGTCAGTTTTTAACTGATTTGATTTTAAAGGGTTCTAAGGAAGTCCCTCTTGAACTCATGACTGTCATGCAGGAAGGAGAGGATCATGAGCCGCCCCAGACACCCTTGTGCGTTTTTCAGAACAGCTTTTATCTGCAGCGGCACTGGATTTTTGAAACGCTTTTTTTGAAGCATCTCTTGAGGCATTTGGATGGCATGCCTGTTTTGGAGGTTAGTCGAGAGTATTTAGAAAAAGAGCTTACGCATCTTCGAAAGAGCGGTGCCTTACTGGAAGAGCAGGCGGAGGCTATTTTGACTGGATGCTTATCTCCTTTGACCTTGATTACGGGCGGACCTGGAACGGGTAAAACGTATACGGCGGGACGCCTCATCCAGCTTTTTTGGAATAGTTTAAATGAGGAACAAAGGAAAGAGTGTCAAATTGCGTTGGCAGCTCCCACTGGCAAAGCAGCGGCGAACTTGCAAAAAAGCTTGAGCAAAGTGGCGAATGAGCTCAAGGACTGTCCTCCATTGCAGGCTAAAACGCTTCACTCTTTATTGAACA
Organism: Candidatus Protochlamydia naegleriophila; assembly: GCF_001499655.1. NCBI lineage: Bacteria > Pseudomonadati > Chlamydiota > Chlamydiia > Parachlamydiales > Parachlamydiaceae > Candidatus Protochlamydia > Candidatus Protochlamydia naegleriophila. The sequence goes on along the minus strand of NZ_LN879502.1, from coordinate 2,812,437 downwards.
TGAGAAGTTCATCCTCTTTTGCAAAGGAGTCGGCTATCCGCTTAACGGCCGATCTGATCGTCGTTGATGAGAGTTCGATGATCGATGTAAAGATGATGGCTACTTTGTTTGAGTCTCTTAAAAAAGGATCGAGGATCATTTTATTAGGAGATCAGCATCAATTGCCATCTGTAGAAGCAGGCAGTTTATTTGTAGACCTGATTAAATTGCATCAAGCGCAGCCAGCCCTTGCCATTCCTTGCACCAATTTGAAAGTCTGTTTGAGGGCCGAGCTGGGCTCTATCGTGTCTTTTGCGCAAACGATCAACCAGGGTAAGGCGCTCCAAGCCATTGACTTGCTCAATCAGGCTGATATCCCAGGCATTTCCCGTCTCCATTTGCCAGCTGAGAGGAAAGAGTCTCAAAAGCTATTTTTGAGCCATGTCATGAACTATTTTCCCTCCCTTATTAGATCGCATCAAGACCCAGAACAGCTGCTGAATTTGTTCAATGCCATCCGCATTTTATCACCCATGCGTAAAGGCTCTTTTGGAGTGGAGTCTATCAACCAGCTTTTATGGCAGCATGTGAGCCAAATGCGTCATCCAAATGGATGGCTTGCCATTCCCATCATGGTTGTGACAAATGATTACCGGCAAGACCTTTTCAATGGTGAAACGGGCGTTTTGATGCGCAAGCTTCCTTTGAAAACAGTGAGCACAGAAGATTACGCCCTTTTTCCTTCCCGCAACGCAGGAGAAACAGTGCGCCGTTTGCCGGCGCTTTTGCTGCCAAGGTATGAATTTGCTTATTGCCTGTCTGTGCATAAAAGTCAGGGTAGCGAGTTCGATCGGGTCATCTTAGTATTACCTGAAGGGTCGGAGCTATTTGGCAGAGAGGTTTTTTACACGGCTGTGACGCGCGCGCGCAAGCACATTGAAGTCTATGGGACAGATCTCATCATTCAGAAAACCATTTCTTTACAAGGCTCGCGCCTTTCGGGCGTAGAACAGCGGCTGGCGACAGCAAAGATTTAAAAAAACTGTAACGAGTTTTTCCGCCTAAAAATATAACTAAGTACGTTGCGATCGTTTTTTTTTAACGATTATAATCAAAGTAGGAAAAATATGAATGTTTCGCCCATCGACACGCACAAGCAATTGAATCGCGATTTCGAGCTACTATTATCTACAAAGATACCGCCTTTAGACAATCAAATACCGCTGATTGCCAAAGGGGTTGCTCTGTATGCACAAGCCTTCTTTCATAGATTACCCCTTCCAGAGCAACAAAAGGTGATGAGTTGTTTTGATGAATGGGGTGACTTAAGAGAAATGAACGTGGAATCCATCCTTCCTAACTTAACACTAAAGAAGGTGAGTGTTTTAAAAGAGCTTATCCAGCAATTATCTGGTTGTAGCATTGTCGACATGGGTGTGTGGTCTATGAGGCCTCTTTATCTATTTACAGTCACTTCGAGCCAAAAAAGTAATCTACAAATCAGTGAGTCAATGTTTAATGAGTTAGCTGGCATGCAGCAATCCGAGTCTGTCATGGTTATGGTTCTTTCACAAGATTCATGGAACTTTTTGAATAGCTGGCTGGTAGCCAATAGACACTGCCAGGAGATGAAAAAAAAATTTTAAAAAAACAGGGAAATTGTATTATTTCATAATACCTTGTCCATGGCATAAAATGGCTGGGACTATACTCAGCGAAAGAAAAGATGGCTCAGCTTTGTGCGTACCTAGCATCCATCACCCCTTTCCGATATCACAACTTAATGGTTAGGAAACAGATGATTATTCCATCGCTATCTTCTCAAGAAACAGCTGCTGTACAAGATGATTTAGGCTATTTTGGAATTAGAGTTGCTTCAGATCATGCAGTACATTTTATTGCTATGATAGTTGGAGGGTATGCTCAGAATTTCTTCAATGATTTTTCAGAGCAGGAGCAGCTGTTATTAAAAGCCTTTTTAGTGGACGAATGGGATGCCTTACAGCAGTGGAATAGCAGATATCCGCTTCAAAACTATAAAAAAAAAGATTCCGAGTCTAAAAGAAAGGAATGGATCCAATTATATCCCTGCTACAACCTTACTTTAGAGAAAGGAGAGGCCTTAAAAGCGTTTATTCAAACGTCGCAAATTTGTGGAATTTTCCCCGATAATTTTTGTAAGGATGTCTCAGGTGGAATAAGACCCGCACATCTCATGACAATTACCCCAACACTAAAAAAGACGGTTGGGATAACTCAAGAGAGGTTTTTCTTTTTAGCATCTATACAGTCTAGTAAATCGGTCACGATTATGGCTATTTCGGAAAAGTCTTGGAACCTTTTGAATAACTGGTTGGAAGAGTCCAAGAGGCGTCCTTTAATGACTGAAGGTCGCTGTTGCATCATCGCATAAAAAGCGACTTGAACAGCAATAGCCATTCAAAGCACACTTAGAATAAGAATCGGACAGGATGTTTATTCTCTCGCCTTTACTATTCTGCCTTCACTTAGGCCACGGTGAGTGTAACGGTCATCGTTAAGCCCAACGATAGGTAATTTATGTGAAATTAAAAATATAAATAGATGTGATTTGCATGCTCACTTGTAGAGAAATCTACTCGTAATTGCACTGTGGGTTAATAAGCGTTATTAACCTGAAGTTCGGATTATTACAATCGATAAAGGAAATCATATCATGTGGACAGAGACAATGCCCATACATAGACAGGGAAGTACGACAGGATATTCTGAAAGTGCGATCTATTTAGATGATCAGATCAATTTAATTGCAGTCATGGTCGGAATAGAAGCCAGGCGTTGTTTCACGAGTCTTTCGCAAGAAGAAGCAAGGTATTTGGAAAGCTTTTTCAAAGATGAATTCGAGGCTGTGGATCAATGGATTACAAAGCATGCGTTGGAGCCTATTTCAATGCGTACAGTACATAGAAATAGGGAATTGAGCGTTCTTTATCAGTCTTATAAACCCTCTCAAGGTAAATTGGCATCGCTAAAGGAGTTTATTAGCATATCGCCGCATTGTGCTGTTGTGGATGATGACCTATGCAAAGATTCTTTCAATCGAATCATAGCCGCACACATTGTTGAGGTTGATTCTAAACTGGCGGGAATCAAGCGAGAGCGTGCATCTCAGCGAATGAGCAGTGAGAGTCGCGTAGAATTTAGAATAGTGGCAATTTCTAACCAGACTTGGCTTCATTTGAATCAAAAAGTGGAAGGGGGCTGTAATCATCTGTCCGCTTCTTTAATAAGCCTGCCACAACAAGGCTGTTGTTCTATTCAGTAAGCTTAGGGTCGTAAGTTTGCCTTTTCCCACAGTTTCTAAAAGTTGCTGTGGGTTAAACAATCTGTCGGTCTAAAGGCTTCTGGCGATTGATTGGAAGGATCATTATGTCGTAGTTGTCGTAAAAATAGTAAAACTGCCATACTATTTTTATTCCTCCATGCCTAAATAGCTCAGTTGGTAGAGCAGCGCATTCGTAATGCGAAGGTCGCGGGTTCGACTCCTGTTTTAGGCAATTCTTTTTCCTTTCCACGTCTATTTCTAAACAGCTTCTTTGTTTCGTACCAGCAATCGGTGCGGTATTATGTCAGAAGTTTGTCAGGATTTCACTCCTTTTTTAGATTAGCATGAAGTTTAAATACGGCCTTTTTGCAATTTTTCCAAAAAAGCCTTCATTTTCTCTTCGTGACCTTCTGCTTTTGCCCAACGTTTGATGTCACTAAGATCAATGGGATGATCATTGGCTACTAAAAGAGCTTGCTGAAGAGCCTGCTCGTCGTTCCAATGAAAGAAAGAAGAAAGGCGGTCCTTAACACAATCGGTTGGTGTAAGTAGTTGTAAAGACCCTGCAGGTGTTTTTAAAGTTTCGAAGCGTCGAATGGGTTCATTGCCAATTGCTATAGGTGGATTTACAAAATCGATAAGATAAGGACAATCCTCATGAGCAAAGCATCGTCCTGTTCTTTTAAAACCGAGTTTAGCGAGCGCCTTTTCAATCTGTTTTAATTCTTCATAGGTGACAAAATCTAAATCATAGGATTGATAGCGATTTTGGCTATAAATAGAGACGCAAGCGCCGCCAACTAAAACGGCATCAATCCCATTATTTTTCAAAATCTCATAGATGAAGCAAGCCAAGTCTTTGATGTTGGTATTAGCAAATTCCATATGTTTATAAAGGTTTTCCAGTTTTGCGAGGTCGTTTTCTTTTTGTGATTTGATAGCAATTTTCTTGAATATGCGAAGGAAGAAATTCGTATGTTTTCTTTGCCAGAGCCTGAATTTCTGGTAGAAAGGGATAACGGGGATTCCACTGAAACACGCGTGTCCGTCCTTCTAAAAAGCTGACAAGAAGACCCCCTTCTTCTAGTTTTCGCAATGTCTTCTGAATAGGATCGAGAGAAGTTTCAAAGGCACGGCTGAGTTCAGTGGCATTGGCTTTTCCATGTAAAAAAAGATACATGAGAATTTTTTCCACATTTTTATTAGCAAAGAGATACTCAAGCATAGTTAAACCTATTTAATCGGTTATATAACCGATCATATAGGTGCTTGTCAAGAACTTTTTCTATGCCTCATTTTTAAAAAAATTATGGGATTAAGAGCTCTATTTTTGCAGTAATTTTTATTTTATTAATGACAAATACCATGACATTTTATTTTTATGATTACTTATAAATGATCCATAACATGTTTTAGAAAGCATAACTAGTCTGTAGAGAATCGGATTATATATGCGAATCATTGTATAAATTGAACTGGTTTGCTACCATGCTCATTCATTTAAAATCGAATAATAAAAAACACCTTGTCGATTTAGTAGAAACCAGGTTTATGTTTTATGCTCCTCTTTCTTGTCAGGAACTACACAGAATTAAAATAGAAAATATTGAGAGTAATTCATTGATCTTTAAAGAAATGCATTTTAATTTCCCTGAATCTTTTATTGAACTAGCACGCTCTGTAAAAGCGCCTTCAGATACTTTAATGACAAAAAATGAGAAGCAATTATATAAATCGATTTTAAATTTATCAAATTTATGCGGTTTAAAGAAAGTTATCACACCAACTTATATCAAAAAGGGGTTGCAGGCTATATGCTTATTTTATGCATTTTCACCTGAACAACTACCTAAACGTTAATTTCTATCTGATTTCTTGACAGTGAGGTCGGTAAGTTCAAAAGGGGAAAGAGCATTAAGCGCTTCCGTTAATGCTTCGATATCCCCTTCTCTAATGAGACTATTAATAGATGGATAAAATATCTTCTCCATTTTAGAACGTCCGAATGATCCCAATGACAACACTTTGAGCACCTAAATGGCGAATGTCTGGATCATAAGCATTATCTGGAACATCAAAATAAGCATGTCTGGCATTTGTTCCTACATAGGATATAAAGGCGTTGAACCAATCAAACTCTTGAGTTAACGTGGCTCGCCAATCTGTATAACTTAAATGCTCATAATTTCTAACAGTTTGATGTCCCACATGCAAAAGCAATGAAAGCTTACCACCCTTTAGACAAAACCTAGGCCAGCATACCTTTTTATAAAGATCAAAAGTGGCATTAGCTTCAATATAATTTGATCCCTTGGAACTACCATTTGGTCTGTCCGCACGGTTTTTTTCCCAATTAAAGGGTGGGTTATCTGAACAAATGCCAAAATAATTTGTTAAAGTTTGCCAGTACTTGACGCTTAACCATTTGTAAGAGAGCTCAATGTAAAATTCAGCCGTGTTGTAAGGCACATTCTCTTTGGCATGTGTTTTTCCGCCTGGATAGTAATAATAGATAGCTCCAAAGTTATAGGTAAAATCAGGAGCAGAACAAGGGAAAAATTTACCCTTATAACCGCCATAAAAATCCCATTCCATACTTGTATTGTTATAAAAATGGGTAGTTCCGTCGACGTTAGAAGCCCATGTTCCCAAGTAGACGCCGCTTGTATGAGAATAGTCAAAACCACCTTGAATGGCAGGGCGTCTCATCGTTTGAGAAATCCCTCGAAAACGATAATCAGAAACTAGACTGACGTTGCCTGTAAAAGTGTGAGGAGATTTAGGCTTTTCCTCCTCTTTCTTTTCTTCTTTCTTGTCAGATTCGTCTTTCTTCTCTCCCTCTTTTTTCTCTTCTGCCTGCTTGCCATTTTTTTCTTCTACAGCATCTTTAGCAGGTGTCGATTTCTTATCTTGATTGCTTGTACTGTTTTGATTTGGGTAATAGTAGCTTTGATAATTATTATTATAATGGTCATATTCTTGAGAATGAGCGAAGCCCATTAGCATAACAAGAATGAGTACCACGTATTTTTTCATTTGTTCCTCCAATTAAATAGGCAAGATCAGAGAAAATTCTGTTCCTTTCTCTTCTCGGTTTTTCACTTCAATTTTACGTTGGTGGATATCAACAACGGACTTTACAATTGCCAAACCCAATCCCAGTCCTTTTGACTCACTAGAGACATGGTAAAACTTATCGAATATGAGTGGCGAAACGTCCTCTGGGATTCCTGGCCCTTCGTCAATGACAGACAACCAAAACTCATTTTCTAAAACTTGGACTTTGATGAAAATAGGCGAAGAAGAAGGGGAGTATTCGATAGCGTTTAAAAGAAGGTTATTCAAAGCAAGTTTCAAAAGATTGAAATCAAAAGGAAGAAACATGGGTTGAGAGGGAAGTTTGAGCTTAATTGGATGTCCGTTAACGAAAGGTTTAGTTTCATTAAGGCTATGCTCGATTAGTTCCTTAATCGCATGTTTTTTGCGATCAAAATGGACAAATCCAGACTCAAGCTCAGACATGGCAATGATATTATCTACTGTAAACTTAATATTGGAAATAAACTGCTCCATTTTACTGACAAGTGAGCGAATATGAGGAGAGAGTTCTGCTTGTTGGATTTGATGATTGATTTTGGATATCTCTTTTAGGGGAGTATAAAAACTGCGATTAAGAGAGTGAAAAATAGATTGATGCATTCTCTCAATCTGTCTTGTATAATCTTGCCGACTTACCCTTTCTTCAAAAATATAACGCTCAAGGTAAATGCCAAGCTGCTGAGCAACGGTTTGAATAAAGCTCATTTCTTCCATTGAAAGCGAGCGACCTCTCTTGGGAAAATAGACAAGCACTCCAACGGTTGATTTGGAGAATTTAATAGGAAAGTAAATTCCTTCAGCGGATGGCAAAGTATCTGTGGACCAGCCTCCCACTTTTCCATTTTGAAAGACCCAATCAGCCGCGACTCGCTCTTTTTCTTCTTTTAGAAGAGGAAGCTGGCCATCTATGATGAGTTGATTGTCTGGACTCTTGGTTAAGATATCAAACTTTCCAGAAAACATATTCTCTAGTCGAGAGCAGACATTGAGACGCAAGTATTGCAGATTAGTTGCATTGGCAATATCTCGCTCGATCTCATAAAGACGCTCAGTATTTTCTTCTCGTTTATGCAAAAATTGATCTTGCTCGCGCATCCGACTCGTCATTGTTCCCATGATGGCAGCAACAAAAAAATAAATGATGACTAATGTAATATCCTCTGGATCAGAAATTGTTTGTGTAAAAAGAGGTGGGATGAAAAGCAAATCCCAACAAACTGCACTAAGAACAGCAGCTAAGAAGATAGGGCCTCTGCCGACAAAGAAGCTTAAGATTAAGATACCTAGCAAAAAAATAAAGCCAACAGATTTGTAACCGATCAACGGACTGACGGCCAGACCGACGGCTGTAATGACAATACCAAATGCAATAGCTAAACCATAAGCGCTCCAAGGACTGGTCATCTGGTAAGTGGATACTGCGCGCTGATAAATGTTTGTCAGCTTCTCTTGTCTTAAGATGACAATATCAATATGTTTGTTTTCATTCTCTAAGCGATCAATGAAGCTTCCTTGAAATAAAGTCCAAGGGTTGAATTTTTTTTTAGGTGGACGACCAATCACAATTCGCGTGATATCTCTTTGTCTTGCAATTCTTTGCAGAGCAGCTGCAATGTCCAAATCATGCGTTGTAATGACTTCCGCTCCAAGTTCCCGCGCTAAATTGAAGTGACGATTTAATCTTGCCTGGTCTTGATCGTTTAAACGTACGCCTGTGTCGATATGAACGGCTATCCAAGGCGCGTCTAATTCAAAGCTCAAACGCCTAGCTGCTCGAATAAGCTGCTCGGAGGATGGAGAAGCGCTAATTGCCACCATGAGCCTTTCGCGTGTTTTCCATCCTTTTCCATGCAGCATGCCATGCAAATCGTGATCGACTTTTTCAGCTGTAAAGCGAAGAGCAATTTCGCGAAGAGCCATCAAATTTTCTTCTTGGAAGAAATTTTCAGCTGCAACCCTAGATTGCTCGCCTAAATAGACTTTTCCTTCTTGAAGGCGCCGCAAAAGCTCAGGTGGAGGAATGTCGATCAGCTCAATACTCGTTGCTCTTTCCAAAATGAGATCAGGTACCGTTTCACGAATCTGAATACCAGTTAAGCTTTCAACGATATCTTTGCGGCTTTCGATATGTTGGACATTTAAAGTAGTATAGACATCAATGCCAGCATCTAAAATCTCAATGACATCTTGCCAGCGTTTTGGATGTTTAGAGCCTGGCATATTTGTATGCGCCAGCTCATCAACTAAGACAAGTTCAGGTTTTGTATCAATGATCGTCTCTAAATCAAGCTCTTCAAAGACGGTATCTTTGTATTTGACCCATTTCTCAGGAATAATGGGAAGACCTTCAAGCAGAGCTTCCGTTTCTTTTCTACCATGTGTATTGATCGTTCCAATGACGACGTTGACGCCTTCTTTTAGCCTTTGCTGGGCCTCTTGTAGCATGGAGTAAGTTTTGCCAACACCCGCCGACATTCCAAAAAAAATTTTAAGTTTACCTAGCTCCTTTTGGCTTTCTTGTTTTTGAATGGCCTTCAAGATTTCATCAGGGCTTAGGCGGTCATCTTCGTCTATCATTTATGCTCATCTAATGCTTGATTCAAATTTAATACATTGACATATCGCTCTCCCAAAAAACCGAGTTGCTTCCCTTCGCTTAAATGGTCAATCAAATTTTTTAAGTCACCTTCATTCATTGAACGCGCCTTTGCGACCCTTGGAATTTGAAAATAGGCAGTCTCTAAATTGATGTGCGGATCAAGCCCGCTTCCTGAGGCGTAAAGAAGCTCGGGTGATGCCTGGTCTCCAACTTTTTGTTTTCTCTCTTGGATTGCTTCTTTAAGCTTTTGACTTGTCGGTCCTAAATTGCTTCCACCAGATGGCTTCATTGGGTCATAATCAACAGCAGAAGGACGGGGCCAAAAATAGCGATCTTCTGTTGTATTTTGCGCAATAAGAGCCGATCCTAGCGTTTGGTTTCCTTTCTGGATTAAACTTCCATTGGCAAGCCTTGCCATGGTTAATTGGGCGACGCCTGTAATGACGAGCGGATAGATAAGTCCTGTCAAAACCGTCATAAAAAGAAAAACTTTAACAGCTGTTTTAAATGCGTTCATGATACCAATCCTATCGCTGTAATGAGTAAATCAATGAGTTTAATGCCGATAAAAGGAGCGATAATTCCGCCAAGACCGTAAACGAGCAGATTATGCCGCAAAGTTTGAGCAGCAGGTTGTGGTCTATAAGGAATGCCTCTTAAGCTAAGGGGAATTAAAGCCACGATAATTAGGGCATTAAAGATCACAGCGCTTAAAATCGCGCGCTCTGGTGAATGCAGTCCCATGATATTCAAAAGATTTAAGGGACCTTTTTGACCAGATAAGGCGTAAAGTGATCCAAAAATTGCGGGAATGATGGCAAAGTATTTGGCAACATCATTGGCAATGCTAAAAGTCGTCAAAGCCCCTCTGGTCATAAGTAATTGTTTGCCAATTTCGACAATATCAAGGAGTTTAGTGGGATTGCTATCGAGGTCTACCATATTACCTGCCTCTCTAGAGGCTTGTGTTCCCGTATTCATGGCAACTCCAACGTCTGCTTGGGCCAACGCTGGGGCGTCATTTGTTCCATCTCCCGTCATCGCAATGAGATGCCCTTTGTTTTGCTCTTCTCGAATACGAGCAAGCTTCATTTCAGGGGTGGCTTGTGCGACGTAGTCATCGACTCCCGCTTCCGCTGCAATCGCACCAGCAGTCAAAGGATTGTCGCCTGTAACCATGAGTGTTTTGATTCCGACTTTTCGCATTTCGGCAAAACGCTCTTTAATGCCCCCTTTAATGACGTCCTTTAGATGAACAACACCCATCACGCGATTGCCTTCGGAAACAAGAAGAGGCGTTCCTCCTTTCTTGGAGATCGGCTCAATTGCAGCATATAACTGCTGAGGAAATGTTCCACCCAAGCTTTCGACGTGTTTTTGAATCGCATCAGCGGCGCCTTTACGAAGAACTCGAATCGTCTGTCCATTCTCATCGAGAAAGTCAATTCCGCTCATTTTTGTTTGAGCCGAAAAAGGAACAAAATGGGTGTTTTTATGATGAAGAACCTCAGCTCTTAAATTAAATTTATTCTTAGCCAGTACAACAATTGAGCGTCCCTCTGGCGTTTCATCTGAAAGAGAAGCAAGTTGGGCAATTTGAGCAAAGTCTTTCTCATTCACATCAGGGACTGGCAAGAACTCGGTTGCCATGCGGTTGCCAAGAGTAATTGTTCCTGTCTTATCTAAAATGAGAAGGTCAATGTCACCTGCAGCTTCTACTGATCGGCCGCTCTTTGCAATGACATTGCGCTGAATCAAGCGATCCATGCCTGCAATTCCAATGGCGCTAAGCAAGGCACTAATCGTAGTGGGAATAAGACAGACGAGCAAGGCAATTAAGACTGGAAGAGTCACTAAGTGAGAAAGGTCTTGTCCCGCCGCTTTACCGCTGTAATCGGCAAAACACTTGACCGACATGACGGTCAGTAAAAAGATAATCGTTAGAGATGAAAGAACAATATTTAAGGCAATTTCATTAGGCGTTTTTTGCCTTTTTGCTCCCTCAATCAAGCTAATCATGCGATCCAAAAAGCTATGGCCTCGTTCTGATGTCACCTCAATCACAATGCGATCGCTTACAACGCGGGTTCCTGCCGTCACAGCACTTCGATCTCCTCCACTTTCGCGAACGACAGGCGCCGATTCTCCCGTAATAGCTGACTCATCGACAGTGGCAATTCCATCAATCACTTCGCCATCAGCTGGGATAATATCTCCTACTTCGCAAACGATTTTATCCCCTTTTCTTAAATCTAAAGCTGAAACTCTAACTTCTTTCCCATTAACCAATTTTTTAGCAAAGCTCTCGGCCTGCGTTTTTCTTAGGGAGGCCGCTTGGGCTTTTCCTCGGCTTTCGGCAATGGCGCTGGCAAAATTAGCAAATAGAACTGTGAACCACAGCCAAAGAGAAATTTGAATATTAAAAGCAGAGGGATTGAAGAATGTAAGAATGGTTGTAAAAATCGCGCCAAGATAGGTCACAAACATGACAGGATTGCGAAATTGAGTTTGAGGATTAAGCTTAGCCAAGGAATCTTGTAGCGCCTCTAATACTAAGTCCGTGCTTAAGATACTTTTTCTTTTATGTTGCATAGGGTTCCTTCCATTAAAACGCTTGGCCGCGTAGCATTAAGATTTGTTCGATGATAGGACCCAAAGAAAGGGCTGGAAAAAACGTCAATGCTGCGACAATAAAAATAACGCTTAGCAGTAAGACGCCAAAAAGAAGTCTATCAGTTGCAAATGTCCCCAATGAAGGAGCAATGGTATGTTTTTGAGCAAGACTTCCAGCCACTGCTAAGCTCGGCACTAAGATAGCCAAGCGGGCTAAGATCATCACAAATCCAAGCACAATATTATAAAAATAGGTGTTGGCATTAAGACCTGCAAAGGCACTTCCGTTATTGCCCGCTGCTGATGAAAAAGCATAAAGAATTTCAGAAAGACCGTGCGGTCCAGCATTAGATAAACTTTCCAAAGCATTAGGTAAGACGCTTGCGATGCCTGCTCCTAAAAGAATAAGGGCACAGGGAGCCAAAATCGCGAGCATGATCCATTGCATCTCTGATTTTTCAATTTTCTTGCCTAGATATTCTGGGGTCCTCCCAACCATTAAACCAGCCAAGAAAACAGTTAATAGAACGAACATCAACATGCCGCATAGTCCAACTCCCACTCCTCCAAAGACGACTTCACCAATCATGATATTGAACATAGCCATACCACCAGCCAAAGGAGAGAGGCTTGAATGCATGCTATTGACAGAGCCATTCGATGTTCCTGTCGTTGAAATAGCCCATAAGATGCTATTAGACGTGCCAAATCGAGTTTCTTTTCCCTCTAAAACGGGATTGACTGCCAAAACTGGATTTGCTGTGTATTCTGATGCTAATGCTATCGTTAAGCCTCCTAGCCATAAAATAAACATGACGGAAAAAATCACCCACCCTTGCCGTCTCGATTTAATCATGAGACCATACATATAAGTTGCAGCAGCTGGAATCACAAGAATGGCAAATGTCTCTAAGAAATTAGATAAAGGGGTTGGATTCTCGAACGGATGAGCACTATTAGCATTAAAGAAGCCACCGCCATTTGTCCCAAACTGTTTAATGGCTATTTGGGAGGCAACAGGACCCATAGGAATTGTTTGATTATCTCCTGCTAAGGTACTAGCAACCACATAACCATGTAGGTTTTGAATCACTCCTTGACTGATCAGAATAAGAGCAAATATTAAGCAGAAGGGAAGAAACAAATAAACGACCGTACGCGTTAAATCGACCCAAAAGTTGCCAATTGTTTGTGAAGACTTTCTACGAATGCCTCGAATTAAGGCCAAGAGAACGGCACTACCTGTCGCTGCACTGACAAAGTTTTGCACTGTAAGCCCAAGCATTTGTGTCAAATAGCTTAAGGTGTTTTCTCCACCGTAAGCTTGCCAATTTGTATTAGTCGTAAAACTCGCAGCCGTATTAAATGCCAAAGCAGGCTCAACGCCTGAAAAGCTTTGAGGGTTTAAAGGAAGCCAACCCTGCAAAAGCTGCAATAAAAATAGAAAACCAAATCCAATCGCATTAAAATAAAGCATGGATTTGGCATAGCTTTTCCATGTCATTTCTTGATTAGGATCGATTTGACAAATGCGATAGGTTAGATTTTCTAGGTAACTTAATAAAGGGATAGACCTCTTTGGATGATCTTCGAAAATTTCTGCCATGTAGCGTCCTAGGAGAGGAACAACTATCAAAAGCAGAAGAATGAAAACGCCTATTTCCATAGCTTATTGTCCTATCAAATTTAAAATTTTTCAGGGTGTAATATAGTGTATGTCAAGTAGATAAGTAAAAACACACAGATCACTCCTGCCAAGATAAATTCACTTTGCATAATGCCCTTAGGTTTAGACGAGTTTTTAAGTTCACTATCTACTCAAATAATTTTTACGTAAATTTATTTAGAAAAATTTAATTCATAATTGTTTATAGTTTTTAAGTGCTCAGTATTAGGATTAAGCAAGGGTAGCTTGTATGTATGATAAAGAAAAATTAAAAGCTTCTGAGATTACCGAATGGATTTAAAGGCGGTAAGGAACTTGTAGGTGAATAGCGATGAGAACCTGTAAGTGCACGCTCTCTTAGCTCTCTTACATCCTCAGCAGTCATCCCTTGTTTAGCTAATCCCAAACTTAATGCCAAAATCCTAAATGCATCCGCACCATGGCTAGCAAAATTATGAAGAGGATTTTCTTTCCAACATCCATTGCGGTCATCCCATTCCCGTTTATAGCTTTCAAGCATTTTAATCCCTTTGGCACATTTTTCCTCGTCAAACCAACAGCGATTAAGAATGTTGCGGACAGCATCAATGCCTTCAGCTACGCTGACTTTAGGTGCTAAAATAAATTCGATTCCATGATTACGAGCAACCTCAATGCGGGTCATTCCTGTGCTATATTCATGCGCACCTGCATCATGTGGCACAAAATGTTTTAAATATGAATAGGGTTTATTTTTGATATATTTAAGGTAATGCGTCAATGCTTCACCACTGTTTTCGTAGTAATCAAGTAAGTGGATTTCTTGGCCACACACTTGAAAAAACCAAATAACTGTTGAATCTCCATAACCTAAATCCCATGCTGTATTAACAGGTACATTCTCATCGTAATAAATTTTACGGATTCGCTTTTCTAGTCTTACTTTAGTTATTAGTGAGCCATAGTAAAGCCCTTCATTGGATACAGCAAAACTTTCATCAGGCGTACTTGGATATTCACGACGCATGTCAAGTCCTTGTGTGACATGCTTTTTTGCATACCAAGCTTTTTGATGTAGACTAAGAGTGATTTTTTCATTATCTTGTAGATGCCTGAAATACTCCTGTAAATCTTGTACAATAGGTATGGTTTCAGGATGAATCTCATAGTCGGGATGCTTCCACCAAGGAAAAAAGAAAAAACGATAATCTAACTTAGATAGAGGATGCTCGCTATCTTTCAAAGCTTGAGCTTGTTTGCACATTTCATAAAAATATCCATCTCTTCCTTCTGCGGTACTTTCAATGATAATGTATTGACCAGGAGCTAATGCATTTAAAGAACCTGTTATAATCTCTCTCGCTTTGTCTGGATATTTCGCACAAATCTTGCCGAATTCACTGATATGCAAATACTGAAGTGTGCTTCCTCGCATGCTTGTACCTACCCGTAAAAGTGAGCCGTTGTTAAATTGAAGTTCTCTTGCATTATCCATGTTAACTGTTCTTAAAGCTTTTAACTCTTCTGGCAAATTTTCATAGGCAAGTTTTACTCGACGAAAAAGCATTTCAGCATCTTCCTTAGTATGGGCAATGATCCCAGCTGAGCAGTTAGAATTAAAGAGACAACGATCAAGAAAGAGCAAGCTCACAAATGTGCTAATTCCAAGTTGTCTAGCCTTTAAAATGATACTGCAATACCAAAGGTTACGATAAAGCTCTTCTTGTGCCCAATTCATTTTAAATAGAATTTTATTACTTTCTTTATCGATAATCCAATAAAGATTGCTAAGACGCCAGTGAGGGTCAAGTATACGCTTCTCTGCCAAACCTAAATTATTGTTCATAGTTAACTAAGTCTTTCGACTCTCCATCAGCTTTTTTTAAAAGAAAGGAAAGGGGATTGGTAGCATCTCCGCTAACTTGAGTTTGTTGTCTATCTGTATTCCACCCATGTGCATTTGCAAGGACAAGCTTAACGATAGAAGCATTATACAAATTCATGAGTCCTCCCTTGATTAAGCGAGCCTCTTGTTGATGCTTAGCTAACTTATACACTCCGTTAAACTTTTGATTTTTTTTAGCCCATTCTGACAATAGATCTGGATCAATATCCTTTTCTAAACAGAAGTCTTTGAACCAAAGATTTTCTGGCTTCTTTAACCATATAAGAAATTCATTAGCTAAATTTTCAATGTCTTCTTGATTGTATTTTTGAGGTCTACCACCAAGTTCACAACCTGGATAAGGTGCATGATTTTTAGGTGCTACCATAAACTATTTCTCCTGTTTTTTAAAATTATCGAAAATCCATTAAATAAGATTTGGTCTATTCTTTTTGCTAAACCTGCTAAAGTTGCTAATTTAATCAAGGAATTTTCAGTAAAATTAGCGCGATTAGCAGGATTAGCGCATACATGGAGTTTATCATTTAATTTCGGGATCTATGGGCCTCACCCACCATACCTCTCGACACATCTTTCCATTTATTAATGTATTAGGAGTAAAGAAGAGATACCGATGTTTTTCCAAAATCCGCATAAACTGACGTGCTTTTTCTGCATTTCTTAGAGCTGGTGGACCATATTGAACGACAAAAGACAAAGGTACATGTCTTTCATGTCCCTCTGCTAATTTGTTTAAAAGCCATTCTAGCAATTCATGGGCCTGTCTCAATTCAGGATTATCATAAGCATAGCCACAAATTCTAAGCGCTTCGTTTAAGTAAAATTCAGTTAAACGAATGCCTTTCTTTAGATAGCTTTCAGTTAAATATTGACTCTCTATATCTTCTAATAACTGTAATGTAGCTCCCAACCTGAGAGCATGTTCTGCTGCTTTACAGGCAAATCCTTTAATAAAACGATAATCCTGTCCTTTCCCTAATTTGGATTCGACTGAATTGTGAAAATCAATCCAAGCATGTTTTGCTTCAAGTGTTAGTCTTAATAAAGGCGGATTAAGTTCATTTTGTGGATAAGGAGGCTCGCCTACAGGTAGTTTTCTATCTAAAATGCTATTCATTTTATCATAGAATTTAATGATTTCAGGTTGTTCGTAGATATTTTCTTCTCTATACAGACGAGTTCCTGCCAGAGTTTCTGGAAAACTAATTAATAATCTTGATATAAGGCCTTGGCCTAGCAGAAGATCTGAATTAATTAAAGTAGGTAAAAGCACTGGTTGTATCATCAGATGTAAGGCAAGACGTCTTCCAAACAACTTTGAAGATCCATCTCCAGAACGAACACGATCTATTGATGATCCATCCCAAAGCGAGGAAAGACCAGCAGCTGTCTTTAAAATATTCTCTTTCCCCATTGAAAATCCGCCAAGAAACTTACCGCCTTCATCTGAGAATAAACCTAAGGCGGGTTGTCCCTTTTGGAAAAGTTTTGTAATCCCTTCTAAGGTAGGTTCACCACAAAGAAAAACTGGTTCAAGCGGGGGCTGTTTAGGAATACCTAACTTTCTGAGTTCATCTTGAAGACAACTTGAATCATTTATTTTTTCAATTTTGTCTTTTCTTTGCTTTTCCCAAATTTTCATTTCATTTTCATATTGTATACATTCTGCTCTGAAGGAAGCATAATGCATTTTTTCCCATTCAACTATAGGTTTTAAAGCTACTCTATCGATACCAGTTTTGCGGTCACCCGTTTCAGCTATTGTCACAAAAAATTCTGATAAGGGAATTATGCGACCGTCAATTAAAACATCGCGATGAGGCATAACCGCTAAATTTGCTGCACTTAGAAAGCTTTGAGCACAAATAGCGTCGGGAGCTTGAATGATTTTCATAGCAACTTTCACAGCTTCTTCAAGAGTTGCCCCCAGAGCATCTACAGGAAAGGGTTGAAAAGATGCTAAATGTCTATTTAAGGGGATAGGTTCGATTTCTGGAGAATTAGATATTTCAAGATACTTTAACAAGTCTAGTGTGGTTTGATTTTTGCAATGACTATGAAAACACTTAAAGCCGTGCGAAAAAAAGCCATTTGAGCCAGGTTCATAATAGCAAGTTCCTTTATCAATAGACGTATGCTGATTTTCCCAGGGACAAGTAATAATGTAACATCCCTGAGGGTTTGATTTTTGCTCCTTTATCATTTTACGATCATTAAGAGCCTGTAGAACCAGATTGTTTTCAAATTGAACTTGTGACTTATGTTCCCTTTGTTTTCGATGTGATAAATCAATGCCCATTTTATCTAAAAATAAAGATCCAGAAATAGGTAAGGCGCCACTTTCTTGGAAGATTTTAGTGAGAAAAGGATCTTTTTTCTGATGAAAAAATCCTGGCAGTCTCATAACGCGAGGAAGGTCTATGACAGCTTTATCTCCGTTATACTGTTTTGCTAAACACTCTTGTATGAATCTGAAATTTTCTAGTGCTAAGTCTTCAATTAACCAATAAGCATGAAATCGTCCAGGACTTGACTCGATAATGATATGTGGGTCAACGGGAGCCCTTAAAATGGGATCTAAAGGCGAGCCATCAAGATCTACGAAACAAGCTCTTACTTTATTAATGTGATCACTCGTTCGGCCTTTGCCATTTGTTTGATTGATAGTAACAAAAACTCCTGCTCCTTGAAGCTGTAGGTCAACGAGCTTGTCAAAATTGTCTTCTAGACTTCCATGAAAAATTTTAGCCAGAGAGTCATAGCTACCTTCAAGTTTTTTATCCGCAAAAGTTTGAAATGTGAAAGATTCTGCATTTTCGTCTAAAAGAGTTAAAAATTTATTTGCGCTCTCGCAAGAAATTAGATCTTTTTGTACAATGGTTTTAGCGTTAATTTTTTTGGTCGAGGCTTCGGGGCCTCGTCCAATTCCTTCTTCTTTATCCATTCTGTCCCTCCATCCATTTGTGGAATTTTTCGATATGAATGTAAAAGCGGCCGTTTACCATTGAAAGGAAAGCCTCAGCTCCGTTTTCTTTGCGCCTAGCCACGACATTTCGCATAGTTCCTTGTGTTGGATAATCAAAATGATCTTTCCACTTGGTTAAAGGAACTACAATGAGTTCCTTTCGTGATTCTTTCATAGATAACCTCATTCAATTTGTTTCACTTTTTATTGTTTTAATGTGTGTGCAAAAGGACTTTTCCTTTTGTTACAAACCATTATTAAACAGGTTTTGCATGTTAATCAATTTTTTGAACTGTTAGTTTTTCTGCAAAATTCTCCCTATCCATAGTCATTGTTTAAAATGGCTTTGATAGCTAATTGTGAAAGCAAAAGAAGGAATATTAGAAGACAAGAAATGTCAGGAATTTTGTCAAAGTGCAAAGATGTTAGAATCAGTTTAATTCAGAACGAATGAGCTTACTTATTTTCCTTAAGCTATTCTGGATCAATCTCATTCAAGCATATTGAATTGGAATTAACCTTGGAGACGCAGGATTCGTAATGCGAAGGTCGCGGGTTCGACTCCTGTTTTAGGCACATCCCCGGAAACATTTTCAGAAATGAAAGCGTTTCCGGTTTTTTCTTTTGGTAACCCATTGGATTTCTTTAAGATAATCGCAAGCACTGGATTCCAGCCATTGCTTCCATCATTTGCTTTTTTTAATCTTTTATATGAATCCACTTCCATCCGAGCGCGTTAATTGCAAGCGTACTACCACCAACAACTACTTCTTCAGCTATATCTAATAAATTTTCTTTATCATTATCTTCTCCAATGACTAATGTATTTAACATAGAAACAATGTTTCCAATTTTGTTTCTATGTCATTTTCTATGTTTCGCAAGAATAAACACTTTTTGATGGTCTTTTGAACTTATCGATATGTCTACAAGCAATCCCTGATTACACATTTCTTTAAGTCGAGTTGTTGTCGTACGACGAGTAACTTGCTAGATTTCTTGGGCTGATTTTGCGTTGAGGTTCTCATGCTTTTTAAGATAGTCAAAAATTGGTATTTGCTAAGAACCTGAGGGGATGATTTTTGTTGATTTGGGATAAAGAGTAACACGAAAAAAATTATCTAACTCTTCAAGCTTTGGTAAAGGGATATTTTGTTCCTCATTGTTTTTTACTTTAAAAAACGATAAATTTTAGGATTTTCGGGTTCAATGTGGAACCTGATTTAGCACTTAAAAGGATTATAATTTTTTTAATATTATGTTAAAATTCATATTCACACTCCTATTAGGAATAAGTATGCTCAATTCTACACCAATTCATGCAGAAGACACTGCCGGACGCACATTCAATGAATCAAAAAGCATTAAACGATTTAGCAATCAAGTGGTCATTGTAACAGGTGCTTCAAGAGGAATTGGTCGAGGAATAGCTCGTCTTTTCGCTGAAGAAGGAGCAAATGTTGTTTTAGTGGGACGAGATGAAGCTCAACTCAAAGCAGTAAAAACAATCATTCAAGACGACAATGGTAATGCATTTTTTGTAAAAGCTGATGTTAGCAATCCGAAAGACATGGAGAGAATGGTCAATGAGGCGTTAAGTCAATATGGCAAGATAGATGTCCTTTGCCATAATGCAGGAATTTATCCACATGCCAGGCTTGAAAACATGACACTTGAAGAATGGCAAACAGTAATTGATGTAAACCTAACTGGGACTTTTTTAGCAGTTAAAGCTTGTATACCAGCAATGAAGGCTCAAGGGCATGGAAAAATTGTTATTACATCATCTATTTCAGGTCCCCAAACAGCCCTACCTGGATATTCTCATTATACTGCCTCTAAAGGTGGAATAGCTGGATTTATTCGAACTGCAGCCGTTGAGTTGGCAAAATATAAAATTAACGTAAATGCTGTTGAGCCTGGTAATATTACGACTGAAGGCCTCGATGCAACAGGTTCAGAGCACATTAACAATATGATTCGCGCCATACCTTTGGGTCGACTGGGAACTCCCGAAGATGTCGCTCATGCTATTCTTTTTCTTTCATCAAAAGAAGCTGGCTATATTACAGGTCAAAATCTCATCATAGATGGAGGCCAGACATTGCCAGAAAGCCATTTTTCCGAATATTAACATCATTAGAACTTTCCTAAAAGTTTTAAACATCTTTTAATTCTCCCTCTTAAAAAATCCCTCGGCTATGGTTCTATTTCTCAGATGAAGTTGCACGCCCTATTTTCGAATTAAACCACAGCCACTTGAAAAAATAACCTTTAAAACCTTGCCTTATCCATTAGATACACTTCCTGATCCGATTGTTTAATGGATACAAGGAATCGCGATGCAAATGCAAATTTCAGAAGACTATATTATCGCACCTTTTTTAGTGGCTTTAGGAAGCTTAATCGGGAGAAAAAGCGGCTTAGAATTAAGAAACGGTAGCAATTGGATAGATATTTGCAAACCTATCGGGAATGGCGATTGGACGACTCTCTACAATGAAGACTCCAGGAATGAATGCCGCTTTTCATTTTTTTGATTGTTTTTGCCAATAGAGCCAAAGCACATTTTGAACAAATCATAGGGAAGTATCAAAAGGAGCATGAAATCTGGCAAATTCGAAAAAATACCTGTGAAGAGAAATACAAAAAGGAATTTAAAAAAAAGTCTCAAAAGTCAGGGAGATCATGGTCAAATCCTTTTCAATCAAAAAGCACCTCCATAGGAACCCAAGAGAAGAAGGTATAAAACACAGGATGTAACTATTGAAAAGTTAAGTGAACTTCTAGTGGAGAATTCTCAAGGTTTCTTGCTATATCGCGATGCTGTTCAAGGAGGGTCGGGCGATAATGGATTTATTCAAAGATTCCAAATGATGGTGTGGCCTGAACCTAAAACCACTTGAGAACTTGTTGAAGGAATCGCCATTTCTGAACTGGAAAAGCCCGTTCAGAAAATTTTCGATCATTTAGATCGATTAGATTTTGTCCAAGATAAAAATCCTATCATTTTATTATTCACTCCCGATGCTCAACTACTTTTTGATCAATGGCAACAAATTTTTGAAAAACAAACTTCGGGCGGGCAAGCTTCCTCCCTACTTGCAAGCACATTCCATGATGAGTTGTATAAGAGCGATGCTACAACAAAACAATTTGCGAATTTTGCAGCCAAGGAAGTGTATAGTTATGCGGCTGCCCTTCAAAATGGATATCAGCAGGTTAAAAAAACTGGACTTCTTGTAAATAATCACATCTTGGAAATTCAGCAGACTCTTGTAGAAAACGGTGCTGGTTTTCGCAAGACCCCCGGAACGATGCTAAAAAATGACCAGACCGGTGAAGTTGTCTATACTCCACCTCAAGATGAAGGCCAAATTCGCACCTTAATGAATAATTTAGAACAGTTCATTAATGATGATTCACTTGAGTGTGCCGACCCTCTCATTAAAATGGCAATTATTCACCACCAATTTGAAAGTATTCACCCATTTTACGACGGCAATGGACGAACAGGCCGTATCATCAATATTCTTTATCTGGTAAAGCAAGGTTTGTTAGACACACCCGTTCTCTATCTCTCGCGCTACATCAATCAAAATAAGAATGAATATTACCGATTGCTACAGACAGTACGCGATACCGGTTCTTGGGAGCCCTGGATTTTATACATGTTAGAAGGCATAGAGCTAACCTCCCGCCAAACGGTAAGTCTTATTCTCGGAATGAGAGATTTAATGCTCCATCAAAAGCATAAGCTTCGCAGTGAACTCCCTAAGATTTATAGCCAGGATCTATTAAATAATCTTTTTAGACATCCCTACACTAAAATCGATTTGGTCATGCAAGAGTTACAAATCCATCGCAATACGGCAGTTAAATATCTAGAGGAATTGGTTCGGATTGGATTGCTCACGAAGCATAAGCTTGGCAAAGAAAATTTTTATCTCAATTCGGCTCTATTTGATCTTTTAGCCAAAGCCGGCCGACCTTCTCAAGGAGATAGGGAAATATGACCATTTTAAGACCTAAAGGTATATATTTAAAACCATCATACACACGAAACCGCTATTTTTTGTGCATGTTTTATGTTTCATGCATACATTTTGCCCGTTTTTTGTGTATATCTTACCTGTCATGCCTAAAAAAACAACTCCTTGTGTTATTTAATTTGTTAATATTAAGTCGTTTGAGGTGGATATGGTATTAGCTACAGAAGCTCAACTAAGCGAAATCACCGATGTCGCAAATCCAAAGACTTCAATGGGTTATAAAATGACGGAGTTTGGATTGATTCCAGAAGATTGGCATCAAGCCAAACTTGGGGATAAAACAGTCAAAATTGGTAGTGGAATTACTCCAACAGGCGGGGAACGTATTTATAAACAGTCAGGTTGCCCCTTCTTGAGAAGTCAGACGCTGGAATTATCAATTTTAAAATATTTCAAACAAGAATTTGTTTTAATTTATTAAAATTTTCATCCCCTCTTTTAAATTTTATTTTTATGAGTTGTTTTAGGTCACTTTCGAATGCTGAAATGATCTTTAAAATATGTTCTGAATGGGATAGAATGTAAGCCACAAAAAATAAATCGTCCACATGATCTTGGAAATGCTGTTTTAATATGGGTATTAGAAAATTAAATTTATGAGGGTGCATATTCGCAGTTTGGCATATCGCGTTTGGAACTCTTTTGGTAGTTGGCCTTTTAGACTTAAAAGATATCTAAAAGGACAGTTACAGGTGGGGTCTGAGTTGAAGCTTTTGGGTTTTCAATCAATAGCACTCGTTTTATTGGCGATGCCCAAAGCTCTCGATTTCAAAAGCGATATTTGGGCTGTCAGTTGTATGCTTACGGGCACAGTATCTTTTAAGAATAAAGAGTTAAGTCAAAATGAATTATAGCATATCTTTTGTAGATAAAATTTCTGATGTTGAAGAAGACAAAATGACCAAAGATTTGGTCGCCTACGAAAGTGCTCACGGAATTGATGTAAATTATAAAAAGTTTTCAATAGTTCTAAAAGATGACAAAGGAAGTGTGTTGGGGATATTGAACGCATTTACAGCCTTTGCTGAAATTTATATTGATGATATTTGGATTGACACACCTCATCGCGGTAAAGGTTTCGGAAAGAAATTACTAAAAGAACTCGAAAATCACTTTCAAGGAAAAGGATTCAATAATATCAATTTAGTGACGAGTGCTTTTCAAGCTCCGGGCTTTTATGAAAAATGTGGTTTTCAGGCTGAATTTGTTAGAGAAAATATAAAAAATCCAAAGTTAACAAAAACCTTTTTTGTGAAGTTTTTCAACGATGAAGTCCAAACCCAAGGTATATTAAAGAACCAAGAATCTGGTAATGCAACAGAGAAAAGCTGTCATCCTAGGCAGGAAATCTACTTTGATTAAAAAGCTATTTGAAACTCTCGACACCACTACAATTTTCTGTGATGAATTTGATAAAATTTCTCAGGCCCCGAAAGATTATGTAGATTGGTTTTACTCGAATAAGGGTTACAGTGATTGAATCTCGTTTAAGTAATAATGCTTCATATCGGCAAGAAGGGAGCGCTATGCTACATGATTCATTAATCTACTAAGGGAACAAATCAACTGATGCGATCACGCTACAATGTGTTTATTTTCGTTTCAATCTTTTGCTTATTATTCAAGTAGGTTCAATCTAATCAAGTTATGTTTATTACTGGAACCTCTCATGGAGTTGGCTATGTTACTGCATAACTTATTCTAATGAAGGGTATAGTGTATATGCAGGCGTTAGGATTAATAACACAGCAAAAAAAATAATATTGTTCAGCTTGATGTAATAGATGAACAAAGTATTGATTTGGCCATAAAAAAATCATTGATAATGAAGGGCGATTAAATGTTCTCGTGAATAATGGTATATGGATCGATCGAGAATGTCGCCGTTGATGAATGGAACAAAATACTTTTTTCCAAAGCTAGATAGTAAAAAGGAAAGGCTGCCAATTGATGGACCGTGCTTACCGGCCAGTCATCTGTTCAAGAGCGTCCGGATAGCGATTCCCTTCGATCTTGATTTTTGAAGAAGCGTTTTCAATGGCGCGCAGATCGTCAGCCGTAAGTTTGACATCCACTGCTCCAATGTTTTCTTCAAGGCGATCAAGCTTCGTCGTGCCAGGAATCGGAACGATCCAAGGCTTTTTTGCAAGCAGCCAGGCAAGGGCAATTTGAGCGGGAGTCGCCTTCTTTTGTTTTGCGAATGAACGAAGCAAATCAACCAATGCCTGGTTCGCTTGGCGATTCTCCATATTGAAGCGGGGAACACTGTTGCGAAAATCTGTGCTGTCAAATTCCGTATTTGCGTTAATTTTACCCGTGAGAAACCCTTTGCCAAGCGGACTGAAGGGAACAAATCCGATGCCCAACTCCTCGAGCGTTGGCAGCACTTCCTCTTCGGGCTTCCTCCACCAAAGCGAATACTCGCTTTGCAAGGCGGTCACGGGTTGCACGGCATGGGCACGCCTGATGGTTTTTACACCAGCTTCTGAGAGGCCGAAATGCTTGACCTTGCCTTCCTCGATCAAATCCTTGACGGCACCTGCTACATCTTCAATGGGTACATTCGGATCGACCCGATGCAGATAAAACAGGTCAATGGCATCGATCTTCAGCCGCTTGAGCGATCCCTCGGCAACTTGCTTGATATGCTCTGGACGGCTATCCAATAGGCTCCAGCGCATTTCACCTTCTTTTTCCGGTTTAAAGCCAAATTTGGTTGCAATGACGATTTTCCTTTGGAATGGGGAGAGAGCTTCGCCCAACAGTTCTTCATTGGTGTAGGGGCCATAGACTTCGGCAGTGTCGAAGAAGGTAATGCCTCGCTCAATGGCGGCATGAAGCAGGGCGATCATTTCCTGCTTATCTTTAGGCGGACCGTATGACCAGCTCATCCCCATGCAGCCAAGTCCAAGGGCCGATACTTCCAGACTGCTATTTCCAAGCTTGCGTTTTTCCATTATTTCTCCTTTTCATTCAGCGTCCTTTCACTCTCGCATCTGAGTTTCTTCATAACCAACGGCTTCAAATAGATAAACAGAAAAATATAATAAAAATTTAAAAAACCCGACAACCTATTGCTTACGAGAAGTTCCGATGGGATGAATAAGCAGCCTCTGAGTAACAAACAATCGATAGGCCCAAAGAAACTTGGCTAAATCTTTTAGGCAGCATGATAGGAAAAAAATGTCATGTGGATGACATTCAACAAGAAGTGGCAAAGAATCGCACTTTCAATTTTTCCTGAATATAAATAGACGCTTCCATATAGAAGACTCGCAAGAAATGTAAAGCCTAAAATGGCTACATTGGGGCTCCAAAAAATATGAGCGAAGGAGAAGAGTGCCGATGTGAGAATCAATGCGATGAGTGATCCGCATCTGTAATTCTTGAAGTATTCGCAAAGAGTTTTTTGAACAAATCCCCGATAAAATCCCTCTTCGGGAATGGAGGTTAAAATCAGGTTGCTTAATGTGCGGAGGGCCATATAAGAAGGTAGCGTAAAATCCCATCGCGCCGCGCCGCTAATTGCGGCAAGAAAAGCTAGCAGGCCAATTCCTAAAAGTCCGCATGCCAACCCTTTTAAGACTCCTTTCCAGTCTTGCATATCTTTAGCAAGTGGAACTAAGAGAGCCAAAGGGAAGAGTCCAATCAATGGATTTTCCAATCCGACAGCAAATTTGGACGTAATCAAAAAAGGATAGTACCCAGGTATTAATCTCAACTTGAAACTCATGCTAAAACAAACGAGAATGATAAAAAACCATGCATTTGGTTTGCGATCATACAACAGCCACAGCATTGAAAGGCATGCAATGAATGCTAAGCCAACCCAAGTGATATGGCCAGCAACTAGCCCAGCTAGCAAACTGAGGCAAATCAGCGTTTCCCAGATTTTAGGTTCGCGGCGAACCCATAAACTTAAAAAAGAACCGCTCAAAAATATAAATGCTAAGAGAGTCATGAGCGGCATTAATTTTGTTGCTCCACTATTTTTTGATGGCATTGTATAAGAGGGATTCGGTTTTCTTCAATCAATCTCATCAAAAGATGTTTCAAAGTTCCCATGTTTCTGTCGCGATTTTATCGATAAAAGTTGCATCGTGGGACACAGCTAAAATAGCGCCTTCAAAGTCAAGGAGAGCCCTTTCAAATGCTTCCAAAGTCTTTAAGTCCAGGTGGTTTGTTGGCTCATCCAGCAAAAGAACATTGGGCCTAGCCAGGATCAAAGAAAGGAGCGACAGGCGCTTCCTCTGCCCGGCACTTAGCGTGGAAAGCGGGCGCCTTAAAAGATCAGCTCCTCCAAGAGCTGCTTTATGCAGCTCCCGCCTGACTTCTTCTTCGTTTAAATTGAACTGTTCTTCAAAGTATTCAAGAGCCGTTTTGTCCATTGGCAAGAGTTCCCCTTCTTGATCGAGATAGGCAACTTTGGCATTCTGAGCCCATTTGATTTTCCCTCCATCTAGAGCCGTTAGGCCTGCGATGCATCGAAGAAGAGTTGTTTTTCCAGCCCCATTAGCTCCGTTGACGATGATTCGGTCTCCATTAGATATGATTTTGCTGAAGCCAGAGAATAACACCTTATTGCCGTAAGATTTAGTGGCTTTATCGAGCTCGATTACAACAGACACAGAGAGTTGTGCGGGATTGAATCGAAGGCCTTTGATTCCTTTAGGTATAGGATGGGGCAGAAGGTTGGCTTCAATTTTTGCAAGACGAGCCTTTAAGCCGTCGAGATTGTGTTGCAGCGATTTCTGATGATACTCTCCTCGTGCGTCATAGCACATGATGTTGCGGTCTTTTGCAGGATTAGCTTTCTTTTTAGAAAATGTTAGGGATTTGATCTTCTGTTTTAAAAGAGATCGTTCCTCTTCTTGGCTTTCGTAGGCTTTTAGCTGCCTCTCTAAGAGGCGTTCTTGTTCATTGAGATAAAAATCATAGTTGCCTCCATATGAGATTAACCTGCCATTTTTAATCTCGACTAGTCGGTTGCAGGTCGAATTGAGAAATGCTCGGTCGTGGGAAACAATCACACTCGCACCTTCTCTTTGATGCAAGATTGCTTTAAGCCACTGCACCATCTCTTGGTCTAGATGATTAGTTGGCTCGTCAAGCAATAAAAGAGCAGGATTGTCGATCAGTGCTTTTGCCAATGCGGTCCTGACTTTCTGCCCGCTGCTTAAATTGGCCATGGGGAGCTCTAAGAGGCTGCTATCGAGCTTCAAGCCCTCTAAGACTTTCTCTACAGGAGCTCTTCGATAGCCTCCAAGCGCTTCATAGTTGGCATGCAGTTCAGCCCATTTGATTAATTGATCGCTCTCCAAATAGAGCGTCATTTGTTTTTCTAGATCGGTAAGGTCCGCAGATTCGATATAGGCGCGTACGCTGATAGAGGGATCTGCGATGACAATTTCCTGAGGCAAAAATCCGATCGAGAGATCGGCTGCCTTGCTAAAATGCCCGGAATCGGGCTTGAGGTTTCCAGCCAGCAATTGCAAGAGGGTCGTTTTTCCCGCTCCATTTTCTCCGACGATGGCCAAAAGATCCCCTCGATTGATTGACAAGGAAATATCTTCAAAAAGAGAGTGTGAAGCAAACGATTTAAAAAAATGGGAAAATTGGATAAGGAGACGCGTCATAAGTTTGATCCTGGTTAGATTTGATTTCTGATTTGGATTCAAACTTAGATTTTCACTGGATGCCGCTCCTTTAAGGATGATTACTTCTTATTGTAGCACAAAAGTAGCTCTTTTTCAAGAGCCATTAAGGAAAGCCATTATTGAGCCGCAAGAAAAAATGATGGCAGGTCTATTGGTCGTGAAAGTCCTATGCCATTTTCTTGAGGACGAGAACTCTTAGTGCAAATTTTGCAATAGTCGCTTCTTGAGGACTTCGCAGAATGCTTTGCTAAGCTGTAAATCTTCATCTTCTAATTCGATGTGAATAAATTGGGGGAGATAAGATTCTTCCGAGCTGATTTGAATGGAAATGGTTTGAGGTTTGTCGATAGAAAATGACACTTGATCGATTTCGTATTCGATGGTCCGCACCCTTTGCATGATAGCCTTCCTTGTGAAATGGGGATTAAGTGATTTATTGATTCTGTATTTCAAATGTACACTCTAAAAGCAAGCAAATGCATTAAATCCTATTCATACCTATCTTTTGTAATTGGTACTATCATTTTTTTCCAGCCTTCTCAAAAGAGACAAGGAGGCTATTTTTATCGATGATGAGAGAGGAAATGTGAAAGGATGAGTAATTCAACAGGCTTTGGGTTAAGATTCGCTAAACTAGGTGAATGTCAAACCCGCGCAAAAGAGCAGCTGCTTCCGGAAGTGAAAATTTGGCTTTTTTAATTTTATTGGTCCGGGGATCGATATCGTAATTTATCGCGCTAGAAAAATCGGCTTTAGAAAGGTCGGAGTTGTGAAAAATGGTGCCTAAAAGATCGCTATCTTTAAAGTTCGCTCCCACTAAACCACTATTTGTAAAATGGCACTCTTTAAGCTTGCATTCTGCAAAGGAGATCCCTTTCAAGTTGAGATCTGAAAAATTGCAGTAGTGGAGGATAGAATGGGTGAATTGCACAGAAAAAAAGGGCTTGTCGCATTTAAAAAAATCGGCTCCCACAAGCTTGCAATCGATGAACCGAACGTCCTGAAAGTGGCAACCATCCATTTTTACGAGACTGATATTGCATCCTTTAAAGACACAGTTCACAAATTTGGCATTCCATAGGGTGCTTTCCGTGAAGTTGCAATTGTGAAATTCACAGGCCATGAACGACTGTTCGCTCATTGTTTGTTTAGAAAAGTCGTTTGATTTATAGGTCTCGTTGATATGGGATGTCATGGATGGTAAAGATCTTTGTTGCTATTGGCCCTAAGATTATTAGAGAAGGGGGTAATTTTCCATCTAATTTTTTAGTATAAGGATCTTCTCACAAGTGTTTCAGCTCAGGGTACAAGATTAAAAGTTAAATTCTGTTCCCAGTACCAGACTGCGATACCATTTATCATTGCTGAGGAAGTGTCTGATCATGCAGTAAACATTGAGAGAGGTATTGGGTGTGACGGCATAATTCAACTCTAAAGGAAAAAACCGACTTTGCGTGAATAGATGAGTGTTTAAATCGTAATAAAATTCTTCTGAACAAGTGAGTGTATTTAAGCGGCCGCATCCTTGGATTGGGAAAGTAAGGGAGATTTTATGTCTTAAAACTGTCTGTATTTGCACACTCTGTTGTTTCTTGATGAGTTCGAGCCGATTGCGGCATTTGAGATTGATTCCACTGTTAAAACTTATTTTGGGATTGATTTCTAACTCAAGCCGCTGCGTATTCGTGAAATGGGGAGAGCCGCGCGACTTATTGTAGATGAAGCTAAAGTGAGCTTCCGCATCCAGAAAGGGCCTGATTCTGCGGGCAAGGTTGCCTGTGAGACGGTAATAGCAGGGGCTGGAGCAGCCGCGATTCAAGCGCACCTCGCCCGTTGTATAGAGTGTTGTGTGGGCGCATGTCCAATGAGTCCAGCGCAAGCTTTGCCAATATTCGATATCCCAGTTGGCTGGAAAAGCCGCATGGCAAGGAAGTAGCGATAGAGCCGCCAGCCAGAAGCTGAATTGTTTCCTGAGAGATGCCATTTTAAGCCTTGATGATTGCCTTAGTCATCGAGCTATCTGCCAATCTAGGAAAATGCTTCCTAGCCCTTCTTTTGGGTTGTTGATTACTTAAAAATCTATATAAAAAAATTTATCTTTAAAAGACCGTGCAAGTCTTTCTTGCGCCTCATCTTATGCACCCGAATCAAAATAAAGACTAAAAGCAATTGGGTCTCAGGATTCTTTTTGCACTTGATTGTTTTTTCTCATCTCAGGCGTCGTCACGCAGCGAAAGCCTAAGTGGTTTAAGCTTGTATCAGGACATGTTTTCATTCTGGCGGCGATGCGGTAACCCTTGCAGTAACTGTCATGACAGAGAAAAGATCCTCCCCGATGAACGTGTTTGACGGCATAGGGCTCTTCTGGATCGAAACTCGTTTTGGGTCCTATGGGATTGGAAGAAAGTTCTTTTTTAGCTTCTTCCTTGTAGTGAGAAGCGTGGTAAAAATCTGAGCACCATTGCCATACATTACCAGACATATCATAGAGGCCATAAGCGTTGGGAGAAAAGGCTTTGACGGGAGTCGTCCCCATAGCCTCATCGGGCTTCGTGCTTTTGTATGGAAATGCTCCTTGCCAAATGTTCGCTTGCGGATTCTCTTCTGAAAAAGGTTCGTTTCCCCAAACATAGAGATTCCCTTCTTGGCCGCCGCGCGCTGCAAACTCCCATTCGGCTTCGGTTGGAAGGCGCTTGCCTGCCCATTTGGCGTATTCTACTGCATCAAACCAAGAGACTTGCACGACGGGATGGTCTTCTTTGCCATCGATCGAACTTTCTGGACCGAGTGGATGTTTCCAATCGGCTCCTGCTTTCCATTCCCACCAGGCCCGATTACTGCGCAAGGAGACAGGGCCGTTCGATGGTTTAAAAACTAAGGAGGAGGCGACAAGCAGCTCAGGTGCGGGAGCAGGGGTGCCGGGGGGAACTTGACTCATGATCTCTTCGAGAGTCGGTGCTTTTTCGGCTGTTGTAACATAGCCAGTTGCATCGACGAATGCCTTAAATTCTCTGTTGGTCACGGGCGTTACATCCATCCAAAATCCATCGACGAATACTTTATGCAGCGGCTTTTCGTCACTTTTAGAGTCCTTATTATCTGATCCCATTGTGAAGGTGCCGCCAGGGATCCAACGCATTCCCTCGGGAGTTTTAGGCAGATCAAAACGGCTAGGAAGTGTGGAGCTGCAGCATGAGCCAGTGGCTTGGTTTGCAAAGCTCAAAAAAAGTAAAAAGAGAGAGGAATAAACAGTTTTCCAGTGCCGAGTCATTGTTAACATAAGCCTCATCATATAAATCGTTTTCGATTAAGAAGGCTAGATAACATGGGGCCGGAGATCGGTGCAATATTTTTTCTTTGAATTCATGAAAAGCGAAGCCTTAATTAAAATGTTAAATCTTTATTTTAATAAAGAGATGACTATGATACAAGGTAATTGAGATTTCATGATCAACTTTACTACCATTTCAATGTAGAGGGCCCTTTATTAAGGCTTTTACAGAAAGGATAAATTATGAATTTTTTCACAAAAAAACCTCCTACAGGTCTCTCTGTTAGAGGTTTGACTCCTGTCTTTTGGCTATTGACGATCTTTTTTTTCAATGCTTTATTGATAGCCGAAGAAAGTGGGAAAACGGAGAATGGCAGCAAAAATGGGAATAAGAAGCCCAATATTGTTTTCATCATGACCGACGATGTGGGTTGGGGGGATCTTGGCTGCTACGGTGGTGGGGAAAATAGGGGCTGTTTGACACCGCATTTGGATCGACTTGCCGCTGAAGGAATGCGTTTTACCAACTATTATGGTCAGGCCAGCTGTACGGCTGGGAGGGCTTCCTTCATTACGGGGCGCATTCCATTGCGTACAGCGCTTTCGACTGTCTTGGCGCCAGGCGATTTGAATGGGCTCGAGAAAGAAGATCCCACGATTGCCGAAGCTTTGAAGACGCTTGGCTATCAAACAATGCAATGGGGCAAGTGGCATTTAGGAGATCGTCCAGAGAATTTCCCAACGGCACATGGCTTTGATGAAATGAAATACATGCTTCCCTATTATGCCGGAGTCTATGCCTATGACTATCTTCCATTGCAGCCCGATTTTCCGGTGCATGATGAAGACTTCATGAAGCTTTGGAATCAGATCGATCTTAGCCAGTGGGAGGGAAAGGCTGGCCAAGCACCAGTTAAGATGAAGAAGAAATTTACCTATGAAGACCTCGCTACTGCCGATGACATCATTCGTGAAGATGTTGTCGGTTACATAAAGAAGCATGCTAAGGATGAGAATCCATTCTTTCTGTATGTCTGTTTCATGAAGGTTCACAATCCCAATAATCCTTCTCCTCGCTTTAAAGGCAAATCAGCGGGTGGTGGCAATTATCTCGATTCGCTCATGGAATTGGATGACAATTCTGGCCAAGTCATCCAAGCTATACGCGATGCGGGCATCGATGAAAATACGATTGTTGTCTGGACGACCGACAACGGCGCTTGGGTGGATGCTTGGCCCGATGCGGGTTATACGCCATTCCGCGGAATGAAAGGAACGAGCTTCGAAGGGGGATTCCGTTGCCCTGCCATCGTCTGGTGGCCTGGACACATCAAGGCTGGCAGTGTAGCCAATCAAATGATGTCTCATATGGATTGGTGGCCAACATTTGTGAAATTAGCAGGGGGCACTCCTCCTTCACGCATCTGGAAAGACAATAATGGAAAGGGGATAATCTTCGATGGAATCGATAATAGCGATTACATTCTAGGCAAGGGGCCATCTAAACGCAAATCGTTTATCTATATCAATGATTTGTCCTTTGGTGGCCTACGCATCAACAACTTTAAGCTTTTGTACACGGCCAAAGATACGTGGCTGGGGCCTGAGTTGAATTTGGCATTCCCTGCTGTTTATAATTTATGGTGGGATCCAGGCGAGGCCTACGATGCAGCCTTTAATGGAGCTGCTCCAACGCGCGGAGATTTGAAAACGTCTCCAGGAAGATTCTCTGGATCCGATCATGGCTGGATTATTGTGCTGGCTCAGCCGGTCATGACTCAGTACTTTTCTGAGTTGGTTGAATATCCCAACAGGCCGACTCTGCCAACTGGTGGATCTGCCAATCAACTCATCGATGCTGCTAATAATCCGGCAGCCTTGAGACGGCTTATGTTGCTCTTAGAACCTTCTTCACAATTGCAAAAGTAAGGTATGAAAAGTAGCAGCCTTTAGAGGTTGCTACTTTTCAACAAAAAGGCTCACTACGATGATTCATCTTTGCAGAACTTCACGCAGCTTCATTTACTCTTCGCTTTTCATCTTTTTATTAGTTGGAAAGGCTTGGTCCGATAGCTTGCCTTCCTGGAATCAAGGGGCAGCCAAAAACAGCATCATTCAGTTTGTCAAAGCAGTGACAGACGAGAGGAGTGCAAGCTTTATTCCGCCAGCAGACCGCATTGCAGCATTTGATGAAGATGGAACCCTTTGGGTTGAGCAGCCTTTGTATGCGCAACTTTTTTTTGCCCTCGATGCCATCAGATTACAGGCAGATCGGCATCCAGAATGGAAAAGTCAGGAGCCGTTTAAATCGATTTTGGCAGGAGATCAAAAAACCTTACGCAATCTCGAATTGAAAGATATCGAACAGATTTTGGCCATTACCCATGCCGGTATGACGGTTGAGGCTTTTCATCAAGAAGTGGCGAATTGGCTAGACAAGGCTGTTCATCCTAGATTCAAGAGGCCATTTACAGAGCTTGTCTATCAACCTATGCTTGAACTTATTCAATTTTTGCGTACTAATCAATTTGACATTTACATCGTTTCTGGGGGTGGTCAAGAGTTCATAAGGGCTTTTGCAGACAGAGTTTACGGCATTCCTCCAAGCCATGTCATTGGAACAGCAGGCAAAGTCAAGTATGAGTATCAACAAGGGCATCCTGTCTTGCTTAAGCATCCCGAATTATTGTTTATCAATGATCATGCTGGGAAACCTGAGGGAATCAATTTAATTATAGGCAAGCGTCCTGTTGCGGCGTTTGGCAATTCGACAGGTGATCAACAAATGCTTGAGTGGACTCAAGCGAGCATGAGAAAGAATCTTGAGCTTCTCGTTTACCACGACGATGAAGTCCGGGAATATGCCTATGGAGCCGAATCTAAGATTGGTACCTTCTCTAAAGACTTAAAGCAGGAGGCTGATAGGCAAGGATGGCTCATCGTCAGTATGAAAAATGATTGGAAAGTGATTTTTCCCGGGCAAAGAAATGTTAATCAATGATAACGCACTACAATATTAAGGCGAGGAAAACGTGTTTAAGAAATGGTTAAGTCGTTTATTGGCTACATTAATCTTTTATCTCCCTCTGCAGATTGAGGCTGGAGGGGTATGCCTTTATGAAATTTCGTCAGCCGATACGAGGCTTGCCTCGGCAGGCTGGAGTGCGCGGGCCGATGATCCCTCTACGGTATTCACAAATCCAGCTGGAATGACACGACTTTGTGGAAAGCAGGTTGAGATGGGAGCTCAAGCAATTTTTGGGCACGTTCACTTTGATCCCGATTCAGATACTTCTATAAAGGGAGAAGACGGTGCTGGGAACATCTGGTTACCTTCAGGTAGTTTTTTTGCCGTTCATCCCTACAATGAAAACCTGACGTTTGGCTTGGGGAGCCTGGGCTACTTTGGGTCTGATTTGGTCTATGAGCATAACTGGGTGGGGCGCTACTACGTTCAAAAAATATTGTGCGAAGGTCTCTCGATAGTCCCGGCAGCTGCTTATAAGATCAATGAGCAGTGGTCGATAGGCGCTGGGGCTAATATCATGTATGGATTTTTGAAACAACGGGCAGCCGTCCACAACATTCTTGATATTCGTGGGGATGGATACTTCAACTTTCACGATTACCGTTTTGGCTATGGGGGAGTCGTTGGCGTACTTTATGAATACTCTTGTAACACCCGCTTTGGCTTACAGTATTTGACTCCCGTCAATCTGGATTTTCGAGCCACGCCCAAGTTTCACAATATAGGTCCTGTCTTGGATGCTTTTTTGCGAGATGTTGGCATCATTGGAAGCTCTCTTAAGCTGCACGTTAAAGTCCCTCAAAGCGTGATGCTGAGCGCTTATCATGCATTCAATCCCTGTTGGGCATTCTTGTGCAATGTGGGCTGGCAGCAATGGTCTCGCTTTCAAAGGGTGACGGTGAGCTTCAACGATTTAAACAATCGGACGCTGAGCTCTAAGAATAAGTATCAAGATACTTGGCACGCAGCAATCGGCCTTGAGTGGTATTACTCGCCTAGCCTAACCTTTTCGGGAGGGATCGCTTATGACTCTTCGGCCGTCACCGACTCACAGCGTCAGCTGGACTTTCCGGTCGGCAAGCAATGGCGTTTCGGGACTGGGGCTCGTTGGCAAATCTCGGACTGCTTGGCACTCGACTTTTCTTCCGCACTCATGTGGCAAGGAAACTTGAAATGCGATGTCAATAAACCAGTCGCTGGACATGTATCAGGAACCTTTAAGAATACCTATGGGGTGTTTATTAATTCGAACATCATTTATGTATTCTAAGGCGCTGATTGTTACCCATGCTTTCTAAAACTTGCTGCATGCGTCTTTATTTTGTGAGAGGTTGCCGAGTGGCTTGGATTGATTTAGGAGAGTGTGCATGGTATTTAATACCAGTCCTATTGTCTTATGATCGATTCACAAACGCAAGCATATCGATGGGGTAGTCAGTAATGACCCCATCGGCTCCCATCTCGATTAAGTGCTGGCAGATAGATTGTTGATTGATGGTCCAAGGGATGGCGCGTAAGCCTGCTTGATGAAGCCTTTCTACAACCTCTTTTGTCATTAAGTCGTAATGAGGAGAAATGATGGTGGCTTGCATTGAATGGGCAATTGAAATGACAGTGGGAAGCCAGTCAAGTGGATCGATCCCTTGCGCGATCAAACTTTCTTCATCTAGAATCAAGCCAAGTATGCAGTCTATATCTCTGCGGCGCATCTCTGCCAGTAAGGCAAGGTCGAAAGATGAATAGTAGACCCTGTTTGCAAAGCCTTTTTCGCAGACGATGTCGGCAATTTTTTTGACAATCAATGCCGGTTCCGGAATATAGTGGGGAGTGGCTGGATCTGCTTTGATCTCAAGGTTGAGTCGGATCATTTTAGCGTTGGGATGGCTCTCTGAAGAAAGGGCATTCAAGAGCTCTTGTAAAGTCGGAATGGGCGTTCCAGGGATTAGGTGCTGCTTTGGAAATTTGGGATGCAGCCGACAGCCACAATCTAATTCTTTGAGCTCGGAGAGAGTGGATTCTTTGATCAAAGCAATGTTTTGTATGGGTGAGCCATCCCGATATTGGCAAAGTCTTGGATTTAAAAAAAAGTCATGGTGGATGACGATTTCTCCGTCTTTGGTCATCAAAAGATCTACTTCAATGCCATGTACTCCCGCTTCGACAGCAGCGCTGAAGCTTGGTAGCGTATTCTCTGGCAGCAGTCCTCTTGCGCCTCGATGTCCTTGGATTTCAAAGGCTTGACTTAAAGAAGGGAGCAACATCATTAGAACCTTGGCCAAATGATTCATACTTGACCGTTAGGGTAATTATTATGTTTTTAAATATGGGGAAGGTGTGGTACTACTGGAAATGGGACTGATCAGTTCAATTTGTCTAAGCGCTACACTCAACCGTTTTTCATACCAATGGATATTACCACACTTATAGTCTATATTGCGATGTATATCTACGGATTTTCTTTGATGATATGGGCTATTTTTTTAGATAAGCATCCGACTAAGAAGACCAAGAATGCCGGCATTTTTGGACTGATCGTGTTGCTTTGCACGCTTGTTTACTTTTTTTATGTTTTATGGACGATCGGGATTACTTAAATCTTCCGACAATCTATTTCATCTGTTCTCTAAGTGTTGAAGTTTTTGAGGTAAAATTCCATCATTTAAGAGGGTGTTCACAAATTAACCGGTCGGACTTTGTGAACACCCTCTAAGCTTCGTAATTTTCGATGAAGTGATCGAAAGCTAAAGGAGTAATAAGGTACGATGAAAAATTTTTTCTCTAATCTGAAGCTTTATTCTCAAGACTATGTTCCCAAGACTTTTATTTGCCTGAGAGAAGGCTATTCTTTTTCTCTCTTCCTGAATGATCTTTTTGCTGGTATCACCGTCGGGGTCATTGCTTTACCTCTTGCAATGGCCTTTGCCATTGGATCGGGTGTCCCTCCAGAAAGAGGGCTGTTCACGGCGATCATCGCAGGCTTTCTCATTTCTTTTTTAGGCGGCAGCCGTGTACAGATCGGCGGGCCGACCGGTGCCTTTGTTGTGATCGTCTATGGTATCGTGCAGAAATATGGCTACGATGGGCTTGCTGCAGCAACCTTGATTGGAGGCTTGCTTATCATTTTAATGGGGCTTGCTAGGTGCGGGGTCTTGCTGCGCTTTATTCCTTATCCGGTGACGACTGGATTTACGACTGGGATAGCTGTGACGATTTTCTCTTCGCAGATTAAAGATTTTTTTGGGCTGCGCATGGAGCAGGTTCCGGCAGAATTTATTGACAAATGGTCAGCCTATGCCTCTCAAATTCATACGTGCAGCCTGTGCGCTGTGCTGCTTGCTGGCGGAACCTTGACACTCATCTTTACTTTACGTTATTTTTACCCGCGCTTTCCAGGTACCATTTTGGCTGTTATTTTGGCGGGATTGATTGCTTACGCTTTGCAGCTTCCTATTGAGACCATTGAAACCAAGTTTGGGGGCATTCCCAATATGCTCCCAGCTCCTAGCATTCCGGCTTTGAGTTTCGAAAAGATTCAGGAAGTCTTTCCAGCGGCCATTACGATCGCTCTGCTTGGAGGCATTGAATCTCTTCTTTCGGCGATGGTAGCCGATGGAATGACAGGGCACCGCCACCGCTCTAATTCGGAATTAGTCGCCCAAGGGATCGCCAATATTGGTTCGGTTCTATTTGGCGGAATACCGGCGACTGGAGCCATTGCCCGCACCTCTGCTAATATAAAAATGGGGGCTAAAACTCCAATAGCCGGCATGATTCATGCTGGAACGCTGCTTTTGCTGATGCTTTTTTTGAGCCCTTTTGCTTCTAAGATTCCATTAGCAGCCCTTTCGGCCGTGCTAATTTTTGTAGCGTGGAACATGAGCGAACTGCCCCACTTTGTCGAAATTTTGCGCAGCGATTTAAGCGATGCAGCCGTTTTAGTCATTACCTTCCTTCTCACCGTCTTAATCGATTTGACTGTGGCTGTGCAGGTGGGGGTCATTTTATCGGCCATTCTGTTTTTGAAGAAAATGAGCGATTCTACAACCATTGAAGCCTGCCGCATTTTAGTTTTAGAAGAAAGCAAGCAAGCTCCGCAAGAACCAGAGGCTGAGATTCTTTTAAGAGAAGATGTACCTTCTGATGTCATCGTTTTCGAAATGAAAGGTCCATTTTTCTTTGGCGTAGCTGATCTTTTAAACGAAACCCTGCGACGCATGAATGAGAAGCCGCGCGTATTTATTTTAAGGATGCGGCATGTTCCCATGATTGATACAACCGGATTACATGCTTTAAAGCAGTTTGCAATCAAGTGTAAAACCCAAGGCATTTTATTTTTAATTTCGGGCGCAAGGCCGGCAGTCATCGCTTCGATAAAGTCCATCCAATTGGAAAAAATTATTGGTCTTGAACACTTTTTCCCCGCTATTGATCTGGCATTGATTCATGCTCGTAAAAACTATTCGGAAAGCGGTGGTAAAGCGGATTTACAATTGCATACGGTACCGTTTAAGACGCATTAAAACTAAAGAAAATATAACTAGAGGTGATTTAAGATGAGAGACTTAAAAATCCTTTTTGACAACAACAAACAATGGGTTGAGAAGCATATAGGCAATGATCCTGAATACTTTTTGCGCATGTCTAAGGGGCAGCAGCCCCGTTATTTATGGATAGGCTGTTCAGATAGCCGCATTCCAGCCAATGAGGTGGTGGGGTTGGAGCCGGGGGAGCTTTTTGTTCACCGCAACGTTGCCAATCTCTTTGTTCACACTGATCTCAATTGCCTTTCCGTGCTGCAATATGCCGTTGACGTTCTAGAAATTGAGCACATCATTGTCTGTGGCCATTATGGCTGTGGTGGAGTGGCTGCAGCCATGAAAGATCAGCAGTTGGGTATCATGGACAATTGGCTACGAAATATCCGGGATATCTACGCCAATTCTCAATTTGAACTGGATGCAATGGAAGATCCTGTGCTGCGCAATAATCGCCTAGTTGAGTTGAATGTCTTGCAGCAAGTCAATAATGTTTGCCATACGACCATTGTGCAAAATGCTTGGGCGCGCAAACAGCCTCTTTGCCTACATGGTTGGGTTTATGAGCTTGAAACGGGCAAGCTGCGCGACCTCAATTGTTGCATCTCGAGTTTACAGCAGGTTGAAGAAGTGTATTTAACCCGCTAATTTAGACAAAGACTGCTCCAATATTAGCTTAGGCTGATATTATAGGGCAGTTATTCATTTTTTCTTTCTTTTTTATCTTCCTACTTCCAATTTTTTACTTTCACTTAGACCTTTCATCTGTTAAACTGATTGTTTTTTAATTTATTAAGTGAGTTGAACTTATGATTCAAGTAGATGGATTATCTTTGGCCTATCATGGCGAAGCCTTATTTGAGGATGCCTCTTTTAGTATACAACCGGGAGAGCGTTGCTCGTTAGTTGGCCGCAATGGTGCCGGTAAATCTTCTTTATTTCGCCTATTGACAGGACAAGAAACTCCAGATAAGGGAACGATCGCCAAGCGCAAAAATTACATCATTGGAACCTTGAATCAGCATATCGTTTTTACTAAGCCGACATTAATCGAAGAGGCTGCTTTGGGATTGCGACCAGAGGAAGAGGATTGCATTTATAAGGCCGAGACAATTCTTTTCGGTTTGGGATTTACGGAAGAGGACTTGGATCGTTCACCTCAAGAATTTTCTGGCGGTTATCAGTTGAGGCTCCATTTGGCCAAGGTTTTGGTGGGCGAGCCCGATTGTTTGCTTTTGGATGAACCGACAAACTACTTAGACATTGTGTCGATTCGCTGGTTTACTAAATTCCTTCAGGAGTGGAAAGGAGAATTCATTTTGATTTCTCACGATAGGGAATTTTTAGATAGCGTCTCTACCCATACCATGGGGATTCATCGCCAGAAAGTGAGCAAATTTAAAGGTAGTACGATCGATTTCTTCGAACAAATTATGCAGAAAGAAGAGATTTATGAGAAGACGCGTTTGAATCTGGAGAAGAAGAAGGAGCATCTGCAAGGATTTATCGATCGTTTTGGAGCCAAGGCTTCCAAGGCTACTCAGGCAGCATCTAAGCAAAAGCAACTCAGCCGCATTCCGGTCATGGAAAATCTAAAGAATCTCTACCAACTCGATTTCCAGTTTAATGGAGCTCCTTTTCCCGGCAAAAAAATGTTGGAAGTAGAAGATATTGCGTTTGCCTACGATCCGACAGCAGAAAAACCTTTGATCGATCATTTGTCGCTTTTGATCGAAAAAGGAGAGCGAGTTGCTATCATTGGAAAAAATGGACGAGGCAAGTCGACGATCCTGCGTCTATTGGCGGGTGAGCTCAACCCCTTAAAAGGGGAAGCCAAGCGTTCCGATAACCTAGCCATTGGTTATTTTGGCCAGACTAATATAGACCGCTTACATCCCAAGCATACCATCGAAGAAGAAATTTCTTCGGCTAATTCAAAG
This sequence comes from Candidatus Protochlamydia naegleriophila, assembly GCF_001499655.1. NCBI lineage: Bacteria > Pseudomonadati > Chlamydiota > Chlamydiia > Parachlamydiales > Parachlamydiaceae > Candidatus Protochlamydia > Candidatus Protochlamydia naegleriophila. The sequence goes on along the minus strand of NZ_LN879502.1, from coordinate 2,771,844 downwards.
CTCAATTTTACTCAAGTCAAGAAAATTTGCGGTTTGATGATGTTCAGCGGGGACAAGTCTTGCAAGCGCAATGGAGTCTTATCAGGGGGAGAAAAGAGCCGCGTTTTGATCGGCAAAATAATTGCCACACCGTGCAATTTATTGTTATTGGATGAACCGACTCACCACCTTGACATGGAATCAATCGAAGCCCTGATTGATGCGATTGAGGATTTTGAGGGAGCCGTTATTATCGTGACGCACAGCGAATTGATCTTGAAAAGAATGGGCTTAGATAAAATTGTCGTGTGCCACGAAGGAAGGCAAGAGCTGTTTTTGGGAACTTATGAAGAGTTTCTCGATAAGAATGGCTGGGAGGAGTAAGGCTTCGTTCGTAAAAATTAGGATGCCATATTAGGGCGTGTCAAATTTTAGGCGATTAGCAATTTGACGCGCCCTAGAAAATATTGTCCCCTTCAGAGGTAGCTAGCTTGGTTTTAATCGGGATCCTTCTGCCCGGTGAAAGAGATAAAGTCCCGTTAAAATTACAATGAAAGCCGCTGCAAAAGGAGAGAAGCTATAGATCAAACACGTTTTCTGCACTCACGAATTGCAAGCTCAAAAATCAAAAGCATTGGTAATAAAGACGTTAAGAATGCTGCTAAGAAAAGTAGCGATCACTCTTGTTTGGAAAATGTGAATTGCTGGATAGGGTTGCGGAAATAAGAATAGGCAAGCAGTAAACCTCCAGCTAGGAACATGCGTGCGACTGTTAAAAGTGGGGTTGGGGGATAGTCAGTCCAATGCTGAAAATGCTCCCGAAGAGCGCCTATATAAGAAAGGCTTGCCACATGATGCTTTAGATGGGAGAAGTGCTTACTGTTTGAAGAGTTTCTAAAACTGTCACTATGATCTATCCATATGTATTTATAAAGCTTCTTTAAGCAGATGCAGGGATAGGTTTTGTGAATTTTGCTTTTAATGTAGCAAAAGCTAAATTGGCTACAATTTTGATCTTGTCTAGGAAATTGAAGCCTGGCAAGGTAGCTAAAGGATTCACTTTTAAAACTTTAAAGCTAGGCGTATTTTCAGTCACGACTTTAACGGCTGGTCCCTCTGCGTCGAAGATTTGTTTATCAAATTGATGCGCCTTTTGAGGAGGTAAATGAGGGCGTAGGTATTCTAACATTAATCGTTCGGCAACAAATCCTGTACGGTCTTTGGCACTGAGACAACCAAGAGATAGGCAGAGTTGGTTAGAATCTAAGAGTGCCTTAATAAAATCTTCTGCTACTGCATAGCTCGTTTGTTTGCCTTCCAAAATGGAGGCTTTGACCTCTGGGAAATCGTTGAAAAGATCAGGATGAGCGTTGAGTAGATAAGACATCTCTTCTTGGTTGATGCGAAGCTGGGTTTCATCATTTGTTGTATTCCCCTGAACGGAAGTGTTGAAGAAGTAGGTGCTTAACGTGATTTCCTTGTTTCCGCCGCCATCAAAGAAATGAGGCAAGTAGATCGTGTCTTCATCAATTAAGGGGCCTCTACCATCAAACACAAGTTTTTTGTCCTGAAATTCATGGAAAATTTCTTGCATGTCTTCCATCTCAACACGTTCATCATGCACCCAGCCTGTGCTGTCTTGAGTATTGCTTTTTTGATTCAACAAGGCGACGTGAACCATGTCAAAGCTTCCATTGGATAGAAGGGCTTCTTTGACTTTTTCAGGATTGCGAGCGACCTGCTCGCTTACGAGTTGGATCATTTGCTGCTGAAGAACCCGTTTGCGGTCGTGCACGACATGGTCGAGATAGGTGAGATCGTTTTTCATTAGCTTCAACTGATTCACGGCATAGAGTGCTGATTCTAATTGCTTTCCTTGAAGATTTGGCAACTGCTTTTCAAGAGCTTGCAATTTTTGTTTGATTAAACTTGGATCGCTTCGCATGGCTTTTAAATCGGTCAGGCTATACCAGCCATTTCGCATGTCTGACATGATTCCCACCCGCACAAAACCAACGGCTCGTTCACCCTCTATTTCAAGGGATTGATAGCGCATGTTAACGGGGGCGGATACATAATTTCTAATGGCTCGATCAAAGCTGCCCGAAGCTTTTATTTGGTCTCTAAAATAATTTGAGGAAACCCAATCATTCTTGGCAAGATAGGCTTCTCCATTTTGCAAGGCCTGCTCATAGTAAAGAATATCGGATTCGATTAAGGCACGCTCTTGCGGTGCCGCCTGGGATAGCTTCATTTTAAGATGGACTAACATTTCTTTGGCGAAGTCAATCGCTTGAGACACTGTTGAAATCCGCTCGATTTCCTGTCTTCCCATCTCTTCTCCGTCGATTATATAGCTATGAGAGATTGTAGGATCACTTTGTGTGGCATTAGGGCCTAGTAAGCGACTGCGAGAATGAGTCAAAGGCTCTTCCTCCCCTCGGATGCCTGTCAATTCGTCATCCTCTTCATAGGATTTAGTGACTGTTGGAAGGCGTTCTTGTGCAATTGACTGGACTAGATGCAATTCATTGTCGGTCGGCGTGGGGTTAGGTTGATTGGAAGGGGGGCTGACGCGCTGCTGCCTTACGGGCACAGTAGTTTCTGGATTTCTTGTTGTGGGGAATGCCTTCTGAAATGCTTGAGTCGCCAACTCTTGGGTTTCAAGCTGCTCACTCTGTTCGGCTTCTCCTTGGAAATTGGCCGTGACGATTGCCTTTTGAGGAGTCGTCTTGATGGCAATCGACTGCAAATTTTCCTTCACTAAATCAACCTGAGATAGCCGACTAAAAAAGTCATTGGCAAAGAACTGGATTGCTTCTAACTGTTCATGTTTCAAGGGCCTGCTCACATCGACTTCCTTACCGCCAATTTTGAGCGTACTCACGACGTAGTTCAGCCCATTTGGCAAAACGAGCTGGCCATTTTTGAGAGTAACCGGCTTTAGTTGAGGAGAATCAGGCAATAATTCTGGTTGAGTAGAACTAAGAGAACTATGGGCTATATGAGATGGATCAACTTGCATGATAAACCTCATTTAATTGTTAGTTATATTATAACACTAAATGTTTAAATGTTAATAATGAAACTTATTGTTTTTTAATAATCCATTAAATTGTTTGTTCGTTTTTTACTGAAAGATAGATTGTTATGTATTTATAAAAAATAATAAGTGGCCCAGTGGTATGGGAGCATTGGATATGATTTGCACTGGAGTAGATATTTATAATTATAAATGCCATATCATTCATCGCATATAGTCGTGCGTGTGGGTTCAGACATCTATATATTAAGATTTATCTATGAGAGTTGTCTTTTTACTTATTAGCTGTTTGCTGGGATTCAATAGAGGGCATGCAGAGAGGTGGGAGAGTTATTATAGAAAATTTAAGTAGCCTTTTCTCTTTTGATTTTTTTGTAGAGATCGATCATCGATTGCTGGCTTACTCTGAGAAGCCCTTCTTGGGGACGATCTAGGTCTCCAATTAAAGCCATGACGATCGAAAAAGTTAGGATGAGCGTGCTGTGTAGAGTAATCAGGTGCTGGCCCGACAATCCTGACTGGTATCCCATCGCTGCCATAGCTAAAAAAGCGACACAATAGATCGCATCCCAAATGACTTCAGGAATGTGGCTGCGCAATCCTTTCATCACGCGTTTGGAATGGATGTCGATGACCTCATTTAATGATTGGATGAATAGGCCGGCTATGATTGAGTCGGGGGAGTCGCGAGCGATTTGCTCAGCCTGATCCCACATCGCATCTTGCAGATGCTCAGATGTCTCAATCCCTGCGAGGGACGATCCGCTGAGAACAGCCTCTAATCGAATGCTCACATATTCCCTTAATAGCTGTCTGATTTTTTCTGCTTGAGGCTCGGGCAGATAGCCTGTTCGTAAATAGGTTGTTCCAATCGCATTCGATTCCTCTAAAACTAAATTCCTTCTCTCATCGAAGCGATTAGCTGCCATATTGAATGTAAAAGCCAAAATAAAGGCGAACAAACCGAGGGTTGCAGCTACGGCCGAGTTTAATGGTGCCTCTTTCAGATTGGGGGATCGTCTTTTCTTATATAGCCCTAAGCGAAATCCGATTTCAAAGGCTAGCCAAGTCAGACCAATCGTGAATAAAAAGATTCCCCAAAGCGGAATATGGGCAAATAAAGAATAAAAAAGCATGGTGGAGACTGTCCCTCTTAATGAAGAGAAAAGCGTTCAATACGCGTAAAATTCTATAAATATAATTTTATTTAGTGTAAATAGAGAAATAACATCCGCATCTACTCCCATTTGGTCGCTTGTCAGGTTCATTGGTTTGCCATCATTTGACCCAGGAATCGGCGCAATTGACTGCATGTTACTCTCTAGTCGCTCCTCTTTGTTAGAGTGAAATTTACACAATACGCTTTGATAATGAGGGGATTAAGATGATTTGTCTTCTTTTCTTTTGTTTAAGTGTTGCAGTTAATTCTCCGTTTCGCTAATCTTTTGGTACTTCAACGATGAATAAATCGTAAATAGCAGATGCCAACGAGCTCTGCATAAGTGTTTTGACAGTATAAGAGAGACAATGTGCAAGCATAAACAATAGAGCTTGTGTGGGACAGTTTACCTGTCACACATATTAGTATCGCTCAAGAAGCGATACGATTAATATAATCAACTCAATTTTTCAAGAGTTTATTTTTTCTGTGAGAATTTGATCTTGGTTCAGATTGAATGCTGACGGCGTGGATGAGGCATGCAAGTCGAACGGAACCTTCGGGTTCAGTGGCGGAAGGGTTAGTAATACATGGGTAACCTGCCTTTAACTCTGGGATAACGGTTGGAAACGACCGCTAATACCAGATACGGTGAGAATAAGACATCTTTTTCTTATTAAAGTGGGGGATCGCAAGACCTCGCGGTTAAAGAGGGGCCCATGCGATATCAGCTAGTTGGTGTGGTAAAGGCGCACCAAGGCTAAGACGTCTAGGCGGATTGAGAGATTGACCGCCAACACTGGGACTGAGAACTGCCCAGACTCCTACGGGAGGCTGCAGTCGAGAATCATTCGCAATGGGCGAAAGCCTGACGATGCGACGCCGTGTGAGCGAAGAAGGCCTTAGGGTCGTAAAGCTCTTTCGCTTGGGAATAAGATAAACTGGCTAATATCCAGTAAGTTTGAACGTACCAGGTAAAGAAGCACCGGCTAACTCCGTGCCAGCAGCTGCGGTAATACGGAGGGTGCAAGCATTAATCGGATTTATTGGGCGTAAAGGGCGCGTAGGCGGGGATGTAAGTCAGACGTGAAATCCCGGGGCTCAACCTCGGAACAGCATTTGAAACTACATCTCTCGAGGGTAGGCGGAGAAAACGGAATTCCACAAGTAGCGGTGAAATGCGTAGATATGTGGAAGAACACCGGTGGCGAAGGCGGTTTTCTAGTTTATTCCTGACGCTAAAGCGCGAAAGCAAGGGGATCAAACAGGATTAGATACCCTGGTAGTCCTTGCCGTAAACTATGTATACTTGGTGTAACTGGACTCAACCCTAGTTGTGCCGTAGCTAACGCGTTAAGTATACCGCCTGGGGAGTACAGTCGCAAGGCTGAAACTCAAAAGAATTGACGGGGACCCGCACAAGCAGTGGAGCATGTGGTTTAATTCGATGCAACGCGAAGAACCTTACCCAGACTTGACATGCAGTAGACCGGTCTAGAAATAGGCCTTTCCTTCGGGACTGCTGCACAGGTGCTGCATGGCTGTCGTCAGCTCGTGCCGTGAGGTGTTGGGTTAAGTCCCGCAACGAGCGCAACCCTTATCATTAGTTGCCAACATTTAAGGTGGGAACTCTAATGAGACTGCCTGGGTTAACCAGGAGGAAGGTGAGGATGACGTCAAGTCCGCATGGCCCTTATGTCTGGGGCTACACACGTGCTACAATGGTCGGTACAAAAGGCAGCGAAACCGCGAGGTGAAGCAAATCCCGAAAGCCGGCCCCAGTTCAGATTGTAGTCTGCAACTCGACTACATGAAGACGGAATTGCTAGTAATGGCGAGTCAGCAACATCGCCGTGAATACGTTCCCGGGTCTTGTACACACCGCCCGTCACATCATGGGAGTTGGTTTTACCCGAATCCGCTGGCTTAACCGCAAGGAAAGAAGCGTGTAAGGTAAGGCCGATGACTGGGATGAAGTCGTAACAAGGTAGCCCTACCGGAAGGTGGGGCTGGATCACCTCCTTTAAAGGACAGTTTGCTTTAATTAGCAAACAGGTTGGGCAAGCTCTATTAGCTCGTACATTGTCTTACTTATACTGTCAAACACAGACAGTCGTTATTTTGAAAGTCATAAAAGTTTAAGAATCAAGTTTAATCTAAAAACGTTGATTGTTTGGTAACAAACAATGAAACGTGAATACGTAAAGTAGATGTAAATCATCTTATTAAAACAATTCACTGATCAAAATCAGCGCTTGAGAATAATCTTCACACAAAATTTAAGTGACATAAGTAGCAATACTTATGTGAGTCGTACTCATACTTAATTGCTTGAGACTAATTTTTGGTCAAGCTATTAAGGGCTATTGGTGGATGCCTTGGCATTAACAGGCGATGAAGGACGCGAAACCTGCGAAAAGCTTCGGTGAGCTGGATAAAAGCTTTGACCCGGAGATATCCGAATGGGGAAACCCAACCAGAGTAATGTCTGGTTATCCTTAACTGAATACATAGGTTAAGGAAGCGACACCTGCCGAACTGAAACATCTAAGTAGGCAGAGGAAAAGAAATCAAATCAGAGATTCCCATAGTAGCGGCGAGCGAACTGGGAAGAGCCCAAACCGCTATTTCTAATAGCGGGGTTGTAGGACTCATCACAATGGCTAGCAAACTTTAGCAGAACATTTCTGGAAAGTCAGGCGACACAGGGTGAAAGCCCCGTATGCGAAAAAGCAAGCTAGCTAGATGAGCACCTGAGTAGGGCCGGACACGTGAAACCCGGTCTGAATCCGGAGGGACCACCCTCCAAGGCTAAATACTCGTTAATGACCGATAGTGAACCAGTACCGTGAGGGAAAGGTGAAAAGAACCCCTGTTAGGGGAGTGAAATAGAACCTGAAACCAATAGCTTACAAACGGTCGAAGGCCTATGCCCAATTTTTTGGGAATGGCTGACGGCGTGCCTTTTGCATGATGAGCCAGCGAGTTGCGTTAAATGGCAAGGTTAAGGGACATCGTTCCGAAGCCGAAGCGAAAGCAAGTCTTAAAAGGGCGTTAAGTCATTTGGCGCAGACACGAAACCAAGTGATCTATCCATGACCAGGTTGAAGCAAGGGTAACACCTTGTGGAGGACCGAACTAGTAACTGTTGAAAAAGTTTTGGATGAGTTGTGGATAGGGGTGAAAGGCCAATCAAACTTGGAGATATCTTGTTCTCTTCGAAATAACTTTCGGGTTAGCCTCGGACAGCCCTTTACAGGGGTAGAGCACTGAATTCACGCGGGGGTCTACCGACCTACCAAAGGAAATCAAACTCCGAATACTGTAAAGTCGTCCGGGAGATAGACAGCGTGGGATAAGCTACGTTGTCAAAAGGGGAACAGCCCAGATCGCCGATTAAGGCCCCTAATTCTATGCTAAGTGAGTAAGGAAGTGGAGTTTCTAAAACAGTTGGGATGTTGGCTTAGAGGCAGCCATCATTTAAAGAGTGCGTAACAGCTCACCAATCGAGAAACTCTGCGCCGATAATATCCGGGACTAAAGCATAGAGCCGAAATCGCGGGTTTATTCTGTATAAGAATAAGCGGTAGGAGAGCGTAGTATGCAGCGTCGAAGGCGTACCGTAAGGAGCGCTGGAGCGCATACTAGTGATAATGCATGGCATGAGTAAACGATAAAGGAGGTGAAAATCCTCCTCGCCGAAAACCTAAGGTTTCCAGGGTAAAGCTCGTCTTCCCTGGGTTAGCCGGTCCCTAAGCCGAGGCTGAAAAGCGTAGGTGATGGAAAGCAGGTTAAATATTCCTGCGCCGCCTAAAACTATGATGAAGGGTCGACGGAGTACGTCAAGCACGCGGACCATTGGATGTGTCCGTGGAACAATGAGGCCGGTTGGTAGGCAAATCCGCCAACATAACGCCAGGTTGGGACTAAGGGGAATCTTCGGAGGAACCGATAGTGTAGCGCAATGCTTCCAAGAAATAGACTCTAATCGTTGATGGCGACCGTACCAAAACCGACACAGGTGGGTGGGAAGAATATTCTAAGGCGCGCGAGAGAACTCTTGTTAAGGAACTCGGCAAATTATCCTCGTAACTTCGGGAGAAGAGGAGCCACAAGTTGTGACAGCACTTGCTGCTTGAGCATCATGTGGCCGCAGAGAAATGGCCCAGGCGACTGTTTAACAAAAACACAGCACTATGCAAAGACGTCTAAGTCGAAGTATATGGTGTGATGCCTGCCCAATGCCAAAAGGTCAAAAGGAGATGTTAGCCGTAAGGCAACGCATTGAATTTAAGCCCTGGTGAATGGCGGCCGTAACTATAACGGTCCTAAGGTAGCGAAATTCCTTGTCGGGTAAGTTCCGACCTGCACGAATGGTATAACGATCTGGGCACTGTCTCAACAAGAGACTCGGTGAAATTGTAGTAGCAGTGAAGATGCTGTTTACCCGCAATAAGACGGAAAGACCCCGTGAACCTTTACTGTACTCTGATATTGGCTCTTGACTTGTCATGTGTAGAATAACCAGGAGACTAAGAAGGTCTGCCGTCAGGTAGGCTGGAGTCGTCGTTGAAATACTGGTCTTGATAAGTCGGGAATCTAACGAAATCCCATGAAGCTGGGATTCGGACATTGTCAGACGGGCAGTTTTGCTGGGGCGGTATCCTCCTAAAGAGTAACGGAGGAGTCCAAAGTTTGCCTCATCGTGGTTGGCAATCACGAGTAGAGCGTAAAGGTATAAGGCAAATTAACTGTGAGACCTGCAAGTCGAACAGAGACGAAAGTCGGGCTTAGTGATCCGGCGGTGGAATGTGGAATCGCCGTCGCTCAACGGATAAAAGGTACTCCGGGGATAACAGGCTTATCGCCACCAAGAGTTCATATCGACGTGGCGGTTTGGCACCTCGATGTCGACTCATCGCATCCTGGGGCTGAAGAAGGTCCCAAGGGTTTGGCTGTTCGCCAATTAAAGCGGTACGCGAGTTGGGTTCAAAACGTCGTGAGACAGTTTGGTCCCTATCTTTTGTGGGCGTAGGATACTTGAGAGGAGCTGCTTCTAGTACGAGAGGACCGAAGTGGACGAACCAATGGTGAGCCGGTTGTTCTGCCAAGAGCATTGCCGGGTAGCTATGTTCGGAACGGATAAGCGTTGAAAGCATATAAACGCCAAGCCTCCCTCAAGATAAGGTATCCCTATCAGACACCATATAGACGATGTGGTTAATAGGTTGGGTGTGTAAGCGCAGTAATGCGTTGAGCTTACCAATACTAATCGGTCGATCGGCTTGACCACCTTTTTTTTACTGAAGGATGAAGACCATTCCCTTCAGCACAAAGTGTGGTCCAATATACAAAATCAAGCGTGTGAGATTATTTTCAAGCACTGTTTTTGGTTTAGTGAATTTACGATTCAGATTTAAACGACAAGACTAAACTTTTATGATTTTCGCTTGGTGGCATTAGAGAGAGGGAAATACCTGATCCCATTCCGAACTCAGAAGTCAAGCCTCTGATCGCCGATGGTACTGCACACAAGAGTGTGGGAGAGTAGGTCGCCGCCAAGCTTTTTTTTCATGGCCTTAAAACAAACGTTTTAAGGCCTTTTTTTTTGCTCTCAAATAATCCATTTTTTTCTAGTCGTTCTCCACGCTCGCATTATCTTCCCGTTATTCATCGTTGCTCGCTAGACGCTCGTCACTAGGGGTTTTCAGTCGGCCTACCGGCCTCTCACAACGCTGATTCAATACGATCACGTAGGTAATATTCTATCCAAGCACATGGCTCTTTTTGTTAACGTCTGTCAAATAAACTTAATACGTTAGAGGCCTTTAGGCCGACTGATTTTAAAGCCCACCGTGAAAGCGGTGGGTAATGGCAAAAAGAAGAGTGGAGCCCGGTAGGACTGATTGATAAGATAACTGATCAAAAATCTAATAGTTGGAGAGTATATCTTTCATTTTTTCTGTTAAAGGCGCCTCTGAGTCATTTTTGTTTTCCCAAGTATATCCCTGCTGCTGCAACCCGTGAATAAAATAAAATTGCTCAAAGGCTTTTGCGAATACCTTCTTATCATCTTTAGGGTAAACTTTCCAACCCACGCGATTTGCTTCTTTAAATTCCGATGAAACAGTGATGCCATTCATGGTCAAACTCTCTAGCATGTTCTTATCGAGAATGGTCACTTCCTTTTCAGGAGCCAATTCAGCTACAGTTGCATAGGTAACAGGATGGATAAGGCATTTAATCATTTTCTACCTCTATTTTTTTCTAATCACATTAATTTAAGAAACGCTCCTCATACTGAGATTGGAGACTTATAATAACATCGCGTAAAGGTGTTTTCGCGACCAAAGCCGCGTTTAATTCTTCCGCTACAGTATCTAACCACTCTAATTGAAGATCTGGTACATCGTTCTCTGCCATAATCTGTTTATAAGTAGCGATCGCTTCTTTCGAAAATAAAACTGCCATTTCAGGCTTGAGAGGCTGTTTCAAGGCTGGTATTTGTAAATATTCCAATTTTAGAGCCTTAATCTCTTTAAACATAAGACAGCTATCATGGTCAATACCTACTACGCTAGCCGAATGGCTTGAAGTTTGGAAAAGAAAATTTGCACTATTGCGATCACTATTAGTGAAGAGCAAGTCAAAAATGGCAAGTTTATGAAGTTGATCGCTCTCGACAGGAATGTTCGCCGTTTCTATCTGTGCAATTTTTTGAGAATCTTGTACAAACATCTGAGCCGATCCCACCCAGTCTTTGATTACAAGTGCAACCGTTAATGGAATGGGAAATTGACCATGATAATTAAGTTTGGAAGCCGTGCATTCGGCTTGCATGATTTCTCCTCCCTTCTCATTTTCCGAAGCTGGTTTGAAAACCCAATGACTGTCCCCTTTTACATTTAAAAAAAATGTCTGGTTGATATTGACAGAGTCTTCCTGCATGGTTCTAGCATTGACAAGGGGCAATCCTTTTAACCCGTCTTTAAAGATCTTTAATTTGGCCTGATATTCATCAAGATCTTTCAGAAAAGCAATACTTGGTTCATCTCCTTCACTTGCTTTGCCCTTGAGTATTCCTATTAGTCGTGCTTGAGTAGGTTTTGTCTGTGCAAAAAACCTGTCTAAAGTGCCGACAGGAGGCTTTTCTTGTAAATATTTATTCACCTGCTCTTGAATTTGATCGCATGAATCAAAATCCTCCACGGATGTTAGTAGCGCATGTAAACTAGCAAAAACATAGGCCGGATGAGGTTGGACATGGTGATTTAACTCAATTCCTTTATCACTGAATTTTTTAATAGTCGGGTCAAATAATGCGTCATGAATAGCTGAGACTTCTTTGAAATCTAAAGGCTTAGACTGGGCAAGTCTTTTGCTGGCTAAATCAACGCAAACTTGCGCTATATCGACAAAGAAACCTTTTGATGAGTCTTCAGGTAATAGCTCTCGAATCTCTGCTTCACTTAATTCAAAGGCTAAAGACATTTTATTGATGATTTGAGCCTCGCTTAATTTGGATGAAATCGCAAAAATTTTCATGTGAATGGCATTTGTTACCTTATCACTCGTTACTTTCAGTGGAGGTAAAAGTGTTTTAACAGTATGAAGCTCAGTTGAGTAAGCTCTTAAATCCGAAGATAGTTGAGGACGGCCGATACATTTTGCGCAAATCGCCTCTATTTTCTCGCGATGTTCACCAACTTTACTAGTAATCACTTCGTATTCCCGACCGTTAAAGGTTCCACTTTTTACAGCCAAAGTCAATGATTGCAATTCTTGGGTTAATGTTCTCAATTCATGAAGGGGGGTTATTTCATTCATAGAACACCTATTGATAGTTCAATTTGATAGTTCAATATTTAATTATAGGTTATATTATTAATTAATAAATGAAATATTTATAATTTAACCAGCTACAGGCTTTGAGTGAATTGTTTTATTTGCTTGCAAATAACTAATTGTTAATTTTTTAAAATCAATTGAATTGAAGCGAAAATATTTTAGAATTAAATGGTTTAAATTATATTAACAAGATTATTTGTGAAGACAGTGTTATGGGAATTGACTTAGTATTATGGACTGCAAAGAGTACGCTGTTGCGAAAGGACGAAATTTCTCGATTTTTTCTTTAAACTCTGTTGGTCACTAAGCAATTAAGCTAGCGGCTCCTTTGTCACTTACCAGGAAAGCTGGGCTTCTAGAATTAACTCCTCAAGCCATCACAGCTTCGATTGCATTTTTGGCATGTATTGCAATAAATTAATTTCTATCAAGTAATTGATCGCTTTCGTAAAATATTCTTATTAATTTTATTAATTCGATGCTTAGAATGAGCATTAATCTTTATCTAAAAGGTGAATTAAAATGATAGGGTCGGGCGATCAAACATTTTTAACGGGTTTCAATGCCAGTTATTTAAATGAGAAAGGCGAAAAGTCGATTGATGAATCCAAAGCTACAAGAGAAGATGAGCAAGAAGCGAGGGTAAATGAACAAGTTGAACGGATCATTAATCCAGCACGAGCCGAAACGAAAGAATGTCTAGTTTTGGCCGAACGAGTTGTTTTAAAAAGCTCTCAAAGTGAGGAAGGATTTGAGATTGTTGATCCGGAAATGGAAGAAGTTGAAGCCGAATCAAGCAAGCTCTTTTCCGCAGTCAATTGGCTATTCAGCGGCTTTAAAAGAAATGATGGCAATGAGGTAATAGAAAGGGCACGTGAACGCTGTCTGGCTTTAGAGACTGAACTACATCTTCAAAACAGAACGATCGATGTTCTTGACAATAAGCTAAAAATTGTTGATAGCGCTATTGATAAGTTAAAACAAGATAATAAGAGTTTGAAAGAGGAGAATGGTACTTTGAAAGATAATCAAGAGATACTTCAAAATCAGATCCGCGTGCTCATGCAGGAAAATAATCGCCTTAAAGAAGCTCTTGAAAAAAAGTAGGTGCTCTATGATTACACTTCATTTTAGTCTGGAAACACCACTCAGAATTTGAATCCCCACGTTGCTAGAGAAAATAACATTCTAATAGCTGCAAGCGATAATCCAAGATCCCATTGTGCTGGCCTCGGCAGCCTTACTTTTTCTTTGGTCACTTCAATTTGCAAAAAAGATTATTCCGTTCGCGTGCGGTTTGTATGGAATTTATTTTTTAAATCCATTTACATGAATCAGAACTTCAGCAGGGAAGAAGATCATGGAAGGTGAATTTATTTGGGCTTTCAGCCTCTGTCTATTTTTACTCGCTTATCTGACTTATGCGATTCTACACCCTGAAAAATTTTAAGCTAGTGAGGGGCACTTATGGAAGATGGAATTCAGCTTGGCGCCTTTATCGCAGCCCTCATTCTTGTCGCGCTTCTTTTGGGCTATTATATGGCGGCCATTTTTAGAGATCAGTCTCCTCTCTGTCTGCCTGGATTGAGCTCTTTAGAACGCTTCATTTATCGTTTTTGCCAAATCGACCCAAATCAAGAAATGGAGTGGAAGAGCTATGCTAAGGCTCTCTTGAGCTTTAACCTGATCGGCCTGCTCTTTCTTTTTTTGTTGCAGCTCTTGCAAGGGTGGTTACCGCTAAACCCTCAAGGCTTTTCAGGGGTCGAACCGGCCTTGGCCTTTAACACTGCTGCAAGCTTTGTGACTAATACCAATTGGCAAGCTTACGGTGGCGAAAATACGCTGAGTTATTTGACGCAGATGATGGGATTGACAGTCCAAAATTTTGTCAGTGCCGCCACTGGTAATGCGGTATTGCTGGCCTTCATTCGTGGCTTGCATCGCACATCGGTTTCAACGCTCGGTAATTTTTGGAAAGATTTGACTCGTACGGTTGTCTATCTCTTACTGCCTTGTTGTTTTGTTTTGGCGCTCTTTTTAGTCGGACAAGGAGTGATTCAAAACTTTCATTCCTACGTTGAAGTGTCAACCCCTGATGGTCATCAAGTCATTCCCATGGGGCCTGCTGCTTCGCAAATTGCGATCAAGCAGTTAGGAACGAATGGGGGAGGATTTTTTAATGCCAATAGCGCTCATCCCTTTGAGAATCCGACTCCCTTAGCCAATTTTTTGGAGACCTTGGCCATCATCTGTATTCCGGCAGCCACCATTGTCATGTATGGGAGACTTTTAAATGCCAAGAGACAGGGAGGGGTCATTGCGGCAGTGATGTTTGCCTTATGGGTGGGAAGCTTAAGCATCGCTCTTCTATCAGAGTCAATGGTAAATCCCGTCTTGAGTGTCAATCCGGTTTTGGAAGGCAAAGAAACACGCTTTGGTATTGGCAATAGTCTTCTATGGAGTGTAACAACGACTGCTACCTCAAATGGATCGGTTAACAATATGCAGGCAAGCCTCTCTCCTCTGGCTGGAGGTGTCGCCATGTTCAACATGATGCTGGGAGAGGTCATTTTTGGAGGGGTTGGTGTCGGGCTCTGCGGCATGCTCATGTTTGCCATTTTAACGGTCTTTTTGGCCGGTCTGATGGTAGGAAGAACACCTGAATACTTGGGTAAAAAGATTGAGAAAGAAGAAATGCAGTGGGTCATGCTCGCCATTTTGACCCCATGTGCTTTGGTTCTTTTGGGGGCAGGTATTGCCAGTATCTTGCCTACGGCTTTAGAGAGTCTTTCTCATACGGGACCTCATGGTCTTTCTGAAATACTATACGCCTTTTCATCTGCGGCTGGTAACAATGGCAGTGCCTTCGCAGGGCTCAATGCTAATACTTACTTTTATAATATTGCGTTGGGAATGGTGATGTTATTAGCCCGTTTGGCGATCCTCATGCCCAGTTTGGCCATTGCAGGTGCTTTAGCTCAGAAGCAGGCGCTTCCTCCCTCGCTTGGAACATTTTCTACTGATAAACCCCTTTTTGGCATCTTACTCTTAAGCGTCATACTCATTGTGGCTGGCTTGACATTTTTTCCAGCCTTGGCTTTAGGACCAATTGTTGAGCAGATTTTAATGTTGCGCGGTCAGGCGTTTTAATTAATGAGGAGCCCTATGTCTACCAAAAGAAAGAGCATTTTAAGCGCAGACCTTATGGTAGAGGCTTTGAAGGCCTCTTTTGCCAAGCTTGTCCCACAGGCTCAATTTCGGAATCCTGTCCTGTTTGTGACGTATTTAGGGGCCATATTTACAACGATTTTAACGTTTTATACACCCTCTTTTTTTAATGTCCAGCTCGCTCTTTGGCTTTGGTTTACGGTCTTATTTGCTAACTTTGCCAGTTCCATTGCTGAAAGCCGAGGCAAGGCTCAAGCCGCTTCATTACGCAAGACCCAGACTGAAAATATGGCTAGAAAACTGGTAGATGGAAAGGAAGTGACTGTTTCTGCTCTCGATTTAAGAAAAGGGGATCGGATCATTTGTGAAGTGGGCGATATCATCCCGGCCGATGGCGAGGTGGTCGAAGGCATTGCGACGGTCGATGAATCGGCAATTACAGGAGAATCGGCTCCAGTCATTCGAGAAAGTGGAGGAGATCGCAGCGCTGTCACCGCAGGCACGCGCATAGTCAGCGACCAGATCGAGATTGAGGTGACGTCCGAGAAAGGGCATAGTTTTTTAGACCGCATGATTGGCTTGATTGAAGGAGCTAAGCGGCAAAAAACGCCCAATGAAATTGCTCTTAGCATCGTTCTTTCGGCTTTGACCATTATTTTCTTGCTTACTGTGATGTCGCTGAAATCTTTTGCCAATTACAGCAGCATTGCTGCCCATCAAGATTTGTCTGATTTGGTGACTCTGCCGGTCCTCATTGCCTTGCTTGTGTGTCTGATTCCAACCACCATCAGCGCTTTGTTGAGTGCGATCGGCATTGCCGGCATGGATCGTCTCATCCAACGCAATGTGATTGCTAAGAGTGGACGAGCCGTCGAAGCGGCGGGCGATATCGATCTCCTGATTTTGGATAAGACGGGAACGATTACCTTGGGCAATCGCATGGCAACCGAGTTTTTGCCGGCTCCCGGTATCGATGAAAAAGAATTTGCCAAAATTTCACAATTGGCCTCTCTTTCAGATGAAACCCCAGAGGGACGCTCGATTGTCGTGCTGGCTAAAAATAGATTTAATTTGCGCGCTGAGGCTTTGCATTCTAATTCGTCGCTTTTTGTTCCTTTTTCTGCTCAGAGTCGCATGAGCGGCATCGATTTTACAGATATGAATGGGAATGTCGTTCGCATGATACGTAAAGGGGCTGTGGATGCCATTCAAAAGCATATAGAGATAGTTGGAGGGGTCTTTCCCATACAATTGAAGACTATCATCGAATCCATTTCCAATAAGGGTGGAACGCCTCTTTTAGTTTCTGATGGCAACCAAATTGTAGGCGTTGTACACCTCAAAGATATCATCAAAGGGGGCATTAAGGAGCGCTTTGCCGAAATGCGTAAGATCGGAATTAAAACCCTCATGGTCACAGGGGATAATCCCTTGACGGCTGGGGCCATTGCGGCCGAAGCTGGAGTCGACGACTTTGTTGCACAAGCGACACCAGAAATGAAGCTTGCACGCATCAGAGAAGAGCAGAAAAAGGGGCATCTCATCGCAATGACAGGGGATGGAACCAATGATGCCCCAGCGCTAGCTCAAGCCGATGTGGGTGTTGCCATGAATACGGGAACGCAAGCATCGCGTGAAGCTGGTAACATGGTTGACTTAGATAGCAATCCAACCAAATTGCTCGATATTGTCGAGATTGGCAAACAGCTGCTCATGACAAGAGGAGCTTTGACAACTTTTAGTATAGCCAATGATGTTGCCAAGTATTTTGCCATCATCCCGGCCGTTTTCGGTTCGCTTTATGCTCTTTCTGGTCAAGAAGGACCCTTAAATTACTTGAATATCATGCATCTCCAGTCGCCCCAAAGTGCCATTTTAAGCGCCGTTATTTTTAATGCTCTCATTATCGTTGCATTGATTCCTTTGGCATTGAAGGGCATTCCTTATAAACCACAGCCAGCAGGTAGCATTTTGCGCCACCATTTATTCGTTTATGGACTAGGGGGAATCATAGCCCCTTTCATTGGCATTAAACTGATCGATCTTTTGATCAACGCATTGGGATTAGTATCATGACTCATTTCAAAGTTGCCTGTAAAATATTCCTCTTGATGACTCTTTTGACGGGGCTCATTTATCCGGTTGTTGTGACTTTGATAGCCCAATTGGCCATGCCTCAACTTGCTTCGGGTAGTTTAATTAAGCAGACAGATCAAGTGGTTGGTTCAAGTTTGATAGCTCAGAAGCCGGTCAAGGAAGGTTATTTTTGGCCTCGTCCTTCAGCGATAGGCTATGATCCTATAAAGCCCTCAGGAGGCAGCAGTTTGGGACCAACGAGCCAGAAATTAAGGGAAGAGGTCGAGGGGAGAAAAAAAATGCTTGGTGATCAGGCTCCGGTTGATTTGCTCTATGCATCTGGTAGCGGGCTCGATCCTCATATCAGCCTAGATGCGGCTTATTTCCAGGCGGCTAAGATTGCAAAACAGGGGGTGCATAGTGAAGAAGAGTTAAGAACTTTGATTGATTCACATATAGAAGGGCAGCAGCTGGGGTTTTTAGGCCCCCGCTATGTGAATGTTTTACTACTCAATCGAGCATTGGATGAACGTCATGAACGAAGAGAATAAGCCAGATCCAGATGAGCTTTTAAAAGCAATTTTGAAGCAAGAGAAAGAAAAAGAACTTGGCCAGCTTAAAATCTTTTTCGGAATGGCGGCTGGTGTTGGCAAAACCTATGCCATGCTCGAAGAGGCGCAACAAAAGCTTAAGGAAGGCATTAAGGTCGTCATTGGAACTGTCAATACCCATGGTCGAAAAGAGACAGAAGCCATGCTGCAAAATCTGCCCATCATTCCCGAAAAATGGGTCAACTACAAAGAAACTGTTTTTGAAGAGCTCGACTTAGAAACCATTTTAATGACAAAGCCCGAGCTAGTCATTATTGATGAACTTGCCCATACGAACGTGCCTGGATCCAAGCATCTCAAACGCTGGCAGGATGTGATTGAAATCTTAGATGCAGGTATTGACGTCTATACCACTTTGAATGTCCAGCATTTAGAGAGCCGTAAGGACGTTGTTGAAAGTTTAACAGGCATTCAAGTGCGCGAAACCGTGCCCGATCTTGTCTTAGAAAGAGCTTCATCGATTGAATTGATCGATATTCCCCCTCGTGAGCTTTTGAGGAGGCTGAAAGAGGGCAAGGTGTATCTGGGGAATCAGTCACGATTGGCAGCAGAAAATTTCTTTCAGGAAGAAAACTTAATGGCGTTGCGGGAAATCGCACTGCGCTTTACCGCCGAAAAGGTCGATCATGACTTACATGGAATGCTGCACGGCAAGGGATGGAAGACGCGTGAAAGGTTGATGGTGGCGATTAATCCCAGCCCTTCTTCTGAACAGTTAATACGGGCAGCTAGGCGGTTAGCTTTTGAACTCGATGCTCCCTGGATTGTCGTTTATGTCGATACAGGGGCTCCCTTGGGCGATCAAGATCAAGCGAGACTCAATCGCTACTTTAATTTGGCACGGGAGCTTGGAGCCGAAGTCTTGACAACGCATGAGGTGGATATTGCCACTGCCTTGCAAAGAATTGCCACTCAAAAAGATGTCTCACGGCTCGTTATCGGGCGTCCTCCTAAACGGCCATTCAGCTTTTGGAACGTATTTCAAGGAAGCTTAATCGATCGACTCGAAAATGAGAATAAGCATATCGATATTGTCATCATGAGACAAGAAGCGCTGACAAATATTTATCAGCGGTCCATTTCAAGCTTTGAATTTGCAAGTCCATGGAGTGCTTATGCCTTGGCTTTGGCCTTCGGAGTTGTCATTACAGGAATCGGGTTTTTAATTAGTCCGTGGATTGGCTATAAATCGGTGGGATTCTTTTTTTTGCTTGGTATTTTGATTTTAAGCTTTTTCGTTGGGCGTGGGCCCATTTTTTTGTCGGCTATTTTAAGTGCTATTTGCTGGAATTTCCTTTTTATTCCTCCTGTTTTAACGTCAACGATTTCCGATACGGAGGATATCACGCTTGTGATTGTCTACTTCTTCGTGGCTGCTATTTTAGGTGTTCTGACGAGCAGGATGCGCGAGCAAGAGCAGTTTTTGCATAGGCGTGAAGAAAAGGCGGAGAGGCTGTATGAAATTGAACGGGACATTGCCAATGCAACCAATTTGCAATACCTACGCTTAAATGTTTGTTCCAGGCTTGAGCATATGTTTGCAGGAAGGTTTGATATTTTGACTAAAAGTTTAGACAATGAGCTCATCTTAGATAGCCAGCTCCCATTGCTTCAGTTTGAAAAAGAACAAATTGTTGCCAATTGGGTTTTTAAAAATGGTAAAATCGCCGGTTGGTCGACTGATACCTTACCTGCATCTCAAGGGCTTTATTTTCCCATCAAATTCTCTAAATCTGTTGTCGGTGTCTTAGCCTATTTTCCCAAGAGAGAGCTTTCCCTTTCGATGGAGGAGAGTAACTTTATTCAAACAGTTGCCCAGCAACTGGGCATTTACATCGAACGCTACGTCTTTGAAGAACGAATCAGTAGACAAAGCTATACGAGCCAGATTGAAAGGATGCATAAATCCATTTTCCATTCCTTAAATCGCAGCTTTTATGCTCCCTTAGACAATATTTCTCAAACAATTGATCGTCTCAATAAGCAGAATACGGACCCTCATTTGTTAAGCTTAATCAATCAACTGGAACAGTTCATTGCGAAGATTAAATTTACGGTCGACAACATCATTACCATTTCGGAACTCGAGTCAGGCTTTCTTCCCTTCAATCGCCAACAGTATTCTCTTTCAAAGCTGATCGACACTGCTGTCAATGATCTCAAAACCCTCTTAAATGGACGCCTTATCGATATCGATCTTCCTCCAGAGCCGCATCTACTGCCTTTGGACTTTGGATTGCTGAAAGCTGCTTTGAAGAATTTAATTGTCAATGCTTATGATTACTCTCCCCCAAATACACCGATTTTAATAGAGGCCGAGGTCTTAGCCAATGAATTCAGGCTGTCCGTCATTGACGAAGGAGCTGGGGTGCCAGAGTCTCTTCTGCCGCTTGTTTTTGAAAAATTTTATCATTCGCCGAATTCATCTCAGGGATTGGGAATTGGGCTCGCCATTGTCAGAGCCGTCGTAGGCATTCATCATGGAAGTATTCAAGTGCAGCGACGCGAAGAAGGGGGGACGGAGTTTTCGCTGATTTTGCCCATTTGAAGAAGCGGCTGAAGACACTTAGCATTCATGTCATTGAGACAGCCAACAAGAGTTGAACGCAGAGACGGGGAGGCAGGGAGATTCAGATTTCAATCGCAGTAACATATAAAAATTGTAAACTACGTGACTAAATGCGTCTTAATATGTTTGTGGATCGTCTAAACTCTTGTTTGCTGTCTCATTATTTTTTAAAGCGATTAAGGGTATCCTTAAATCTGCAAAACAGTTAAATTGACTAGCCTTTTCTTCAAAAAAATATGATTGTCTGCAATCTTTAAGGGCTATTCATGAATCCAAGAACATTAATCTTGACCCTTCTTTTTTTTTCCAATCAGGTGTTTTGTGAATCGTTGGACGAAAGCTTTTCCTGCATCGAATTATCAAAAGCTAAAGGAATTTACATAGAAGCGATTGGAGGAGCCAGCCATGCCAATAAAAAACAGGTAGGCGCTCAATTTTATCCAGGCTATTATGCAGGTGGCGTTGTTGGGTATAAGTTCTCGAATCGATTTAAATTAGAAGGAGAGCTTTCTTATCAACGTGCTAACATTCGGTTTATTAAAGATGGGGAGCCTGATGCACACCTGTATTATGCACGGGGGCATTTAAAGACGTGCCTGTATATGATCAATCTTTTGACAAATTTCGACTTTTCGCTTCCCTTTGTTCCTTATTTCGGAAGTGGGTGCGGCTATGCGAGGAACGATGGTAAGTGGTCAGGATCTCATAGTGGCCTAGATCAGCATACCACATTTAAAAAAAGGGAAGTGGCTTTTCAAGGCATTATGGGTGTCAAATATCGCTTTCGTAAGGCAATAGAAATTGGCATTGATTATCGCTATATTTTATTTGGGCGCAATGAGAAATGCCAACGAGTGGGCCTTGCCTTAACGGGATTTTTTTAAGAGAATTAAACCTATTTTAAGAGCGATTGATAAACGGCGACTCGCAAATCTCTTTGAAAATTGGCTGGCGTAGGCGAAAGAAGCTGTGTCAGGAAGATTCCAATTAATTCTTCTTTAGGGTCGACGAAAAAACTTGTTCCAGCCTGTCCATTTCTCGAGAAATCGCCCGGTGTTCCCAAAACAGCTGCTTGGGCGGGATCCAGCATGACTGTTACTCCTAAACCAAATCCAAATCCTTTTAAAGGCCTTTGAGAGGGAGTCCATTCGGATTGAACAATATCTTTGACAAGGTGGTTTGAAGTCATGAGTTCAACTGTTTTGCGGCTCAATAGCCGATTGCCATCCAATTCTCCTTTATTGAGAAGCATTTGACAAAAGCGTAGATAGTCGGGCCCGGAAGACAGCAAGCCTTGCCCTCCTGACAAATATGTGGGAAGGGTGAGGAAGTGATCTGTCAGCGCTTCATGAGTCAGAAGGGAGAAGGTATTGGAACCATTTCCATTGAATGACTTTGTATACACATTGACAAGGCGCCCTTGCTTATGTTTGGGAATGAAAAATCCCGTATCCAACATATTCATGGGGGCGGTCACCTTTTTCTGAATAAATTCATCAAGGCGCATTTCTGAAAAAAGTTCAATTAGATAGCCCACTACTTCGTAGCCCAGGCCTCTATGCCAATAATGACCTGGTTGAAAAGCCAAAGGGCTTGTACTCAAAGTTTGAATAAAGGTCGCGAGGCCTCCGGTTGTTCTCAATTCGGTTAAATGTGAGCTATCGAGTGATGCAGAAGGCGCCGTGGGATTAAATATCAGTCCAGAAGTGTGAGTCAATAGATCTTGGATGGTCACTTGACGCATACTTGCGCCTTTTTCTTTATTTTGATCAGAGACTCTTAGCTCCTTAAAGGATGGAATATAGAGTGAAACGGGATCTGATAATTGAAAGTATCCTTGCTCGTAAAGAATTAAAAGAGCTGCAGCTAGTATAGGCTGGGTCATGCTATAGAGGCGGAATAAGGCCTCTTCGCGCATGAGTTTGTCCTGTTCGATGTCCATTTTGCCATGTGCACTAATATGCGCGATTTTTCCATGCCGTGCGACGATGGCAACGGCTCCTGTTAGCTCCTGGGACTGGATTCGGCGACTGATTAAACGGCTGACATGGGTAAGGCGTGCGGAGGATAATCCGATCTCTTCAGGTTTGACTTGTATGAGTCCCGACATAACGTTTTTTCACCTGTGGCGATGTAAGTTTTAGCTGGAAATTTTGACTTAAACAAGATGAGCGCATCTCGTTATCGGCCTTATATCATTTACTGACAATAAAATAAATGAGAGAACGTGGCTTTAAGATGCGCCCTTTCTCTCTTAGCACTACCGAAAAAAGAGCAAAGCAGTTATCAATTTTATTTTGATTAAAATTCAGAGCTTTCGAATCTGACGAGAAAAATAGGCGCTCATTGATGGATGTAAAATCACTGCTCTTACCTTTACTGATTGGCTGGTCCTGTCTTTTTGCAGAAGAGATAAAGCGGGAAAAGACGATTGTAAGAGTCGGTCATTTTGCGACAATCACCCATGCTCAGGCTGTCATAGCCCATGGCTTGACAAGAGAACAAAAAGGATGGTTTGAGCGCTTTTTAGGTCCCGACGTTGAAGTTCAGTGGTACGTTTATCAAGCCGGTCCAAGCGCCATGGAAGCCCTTTTTGCCGATTCTCTGGATTTAACGTATGTTGGGCCGAGTCCCACCATCAATGCCTATTTGAAGGCAAAAGGAAAAACGATTCGCATCGTTTGCGGCTCTTGCAGCGGTGGTGCCTCATTGGTGGTGCAGCCTGAGCGGATTAAAAAAGCAGCTGACTTTTTGGGAAGGAAGGTGGCAACGCCGCAGCTCGGCAATACGCAGGATATTGCGGCTCGGGCTTGGCTCTATTCCAAAGGATTTAATTTTAATCTATTTGGAGGCGATGTGACTGTCATTCCAATGGAAAATGTCGACCAATTTACTCTTTTTCAGCAAGGAGACTTGGATGCTGCTTGGACTGTTGAGCCGTGGGTGAGCCGTCTTGTCCTGGAGGCCAAAGGAAAAGTCTTTTTAGATGAAAGTGCCCTATGGACAGAAACTGGAGGCAAGTATGTGACTGCACATTTAGTCAGCACAGAGAACTTCTTAAAAGGGCGCCCAGATTTAGTCAAAAAATGGATTCTGGCCCATATAAAATTGACAGAATGGATTCAGGAAAATGAGGAAAAAGCCAAGCTCTTTTTCAACGCAGAGTTAAAAAAAGAAGTCTTCCGCAATTTGTCGAAAGAGATCATCGATAGAGCCTGGGAGCAGATTGAATTGACTTATGTTCCTATTCAAGCCTCTCTTTTTCGCTATGCTGATTGGGCTTATCAGATTGGCTTTTTCAAGCAAAAACCTCAGTTAAAAGGAATTTACGATCTTCGCCTTCTTGGGGAAGTATTGGATGAAATCGATCAATTACCCGCAAGGTTTTCTCATGAATCTTGACAATGAACCACCTTCCGAACCTGAAATTGTGGTTGAGCAAGTTTGCAAAACTTTTCGCACCAAGTCGCGCGATGTTCACGCTCTTGATCACGTATCGCTGAAAATTAACGAAGGAGAGTTTGTCTGTTTAGTTGGGCCTTCCGGGTGCGGTAAAAGTACCTTATTGAATTTAATCGCAGGGTTGGAATTTCCCGATGCAGGCTCGATTCATGCCGAGGGAAAGCCGATTACGGGTCCTGGCAGCGATCGCTTGGTCATGTTTCAGGAGTCGGCTCTTTTCCCCTGGCTAGATGTTTTGGATAATGTCTTGTTTGGATTGAAGTTAAAGCCAGAGCTTAAGCAGGCAGAGAGGCTCGAATTGGCTCATTACTATTTGCGCTTAGTGGGCCTGGAGAAATTTGCCCATTCCCATACTCATGAACTATCGGGAGGAATGAAGCAACGAGTGGCATTAGCACGCTCGCTTGCCCCCAATCCCCATATTCTTCTCATGGATGAGCCTTTTGCGGCCCTCGATGCCTTGACGCGCGAACAACTCTACGATGATATTCAAAACATTTGGCAGCAACAAAAAAAGACAATTGTTTTTGTGACTCACAACGTCTCGGAAGCCGTTTGTCTTGGAGATCGTGTGTTTTTATTTTCGCCTAATCCCGGCCGCATTCGCCAAGAATTCATCATCACCATTTCTCGTCCACGCGACATTCGAAGCGTTGAAGTGGCTCATTTTTCGAGCGAAATTACCCATATTTTGAAAAATCAACTTTCCCAGAGCGAGTGAGATTTTGACATGCGAATATTGAACGCCAGCCTCTTCTTTTTACTCCTCTTACTCATTTGGCAGTTTCTTGTTTGGGCAGAGATTTGGTCCTCTGTTTTAATTCCTTCTCCTCTTCAAGTTGGACGCTATTTAATTTCGGCTATCGAGGATGGCACGCTTTTGTCGGCGAGCTATGTCACCATTAAGCGTTTGGTGCAAGGCTATGCTGTAGGAATGCTCGTTGGCGTTCCTTTGGGATTGCTCAATGCTCGCTTTCAACTATTCGAAGATACGATCGGCGTCTTGGCCCTTGGGTTACAAACGCTTCCAAGCGTTTGCTGGGCCCCATTGGCGATTCTGTGGTTTGGACAGACTGAGAAAGCCATGTTTTTTATTGTAGTCATGGGATCGATTTGGTCGATTGCTTTGGCAACCGATTCAGGGGTAAGAAATGTCTCTCCCGTTTATATTCGGGCTGCCCGCACGCTAGGTTCCAGGGGCTTCCACACCTGGTTTCAAGTCATCGTACCAGCTGCGCTGCCTTTTATCATCAGCGGCATGAAGCAAGGATGGGCATTTGCTTGGCGTTCACTGATGGCTGCTGAAATTTATATTACCATTCTCACTGGATTCGGTCTGGGCAATCTCCTCCACTATGGACGCGAATTGCATGCCATGGATGCTGTTATTGGAGTGATGTTTGTTATCATCGCCGTTGGATTATTGGTCGATAAAGTCGTCTTTTCACCACTGGAGCACTTCATGCATGAAAAATGGGGCACGCAACGTTCCATTCGCTAATGCAGTGAATTTATGATTTGCGGGAATAATTGCGTTTTTGTTTCAGACTTCTAGTGTTTATTCTTTTTCATATTTATAATTTGTGAATAAAAGAATAAGCCTTCCTATGTTTAAAATTAATATAGTTTTATTGATCTTTATAATGAAGATCTGCATCTCAAATTTAGCGGCGCAAGGAGAAGATCATTCAGAGCGGTGCCATGTTTCTAATCAAGACATTCACCGCCAGAATCAGCGCTTAGCTGCGCAATTGATTGGGAAAAAGCTGCTGACTTTTCAGAGAGATTTGACAGCTAGGCAGCAGGCTGATGAATTAAATCGCTCGATTGGTACTTTGGCCCAGCAACTCCTGCAAGGAGGGGTGGATTTGTCCATCTATTCGTGTCGGACCCAGCAAGGGCAGTTATCATTTGGCATGATTCCGCTCTGGGAAGGAGGAAGGGAGGCAAAGCCCTCTATTCCGCTCACCTTTTTCATTTACGTCTGGCCGCCCGAATTGCTGGCTAAGTCTAAGGTTTTCAATCCAACTAACCATGCAACGAGCGTACACAGCCATCCTATCCCCTGTTCTCTAACCGTTTTGAGGGGAACGATTGATCAAGAAGAGTACCTGCCGATTAAGGATTCTCGGCGCCGCTTGGCTCAAAGAGTCAAGACTATCACCTTGAATCCTTTTGCGACTGTCATCGACGATCGGAAAGATTCCTTTTTACACCGCCTCGTCAGCCGCGACCAGGGTCGTACATGTGCCATTTCTTTGCATGGATATGGGGCGCCAACGGATGAGGCCGTTCAGCGTATTTTTTATCAAACCTATTCAAAGTGCGTCTATGAGTCATTAGAGTAATGGATGAAGGCAGCTTAAAACGGCTTGTGCAATTTGAATGTCTTGCACGGCAACGCCTGTCAAGTCTGCCACAGTGATTCCCTTTTGGTCCCTTATGAGCAAGCTTGGATCTTGAAGCCCTTTCCCCAGTTCAACGACCCTCTTAAGAGAGGAGGAGTGTTTGACGTGGGCGAGATCTCCATATTGCTGGCATTGGGCTAAGCTATCGACGACTAAAAGGTCTGCTTTTAAAAGGACCGATTCATCTAACTCTTGTTTACCAGGGCTGTCGGCGCCGAGTGCTGTCACATGAGTTCCAGGTTGTAGATGATGGGCGAATAGGAGCGGTTTTTTAGATGGTGTTGTCGTGACGATGAGCTGGCAAGCTTGCGTGACTTCTTCGATTGCCTTTACAGGATCGATTTGATAATCAGCGAGGCGTGGATCTTGAGCGAAATGGCAGGCCTTCTCATAGCTGCGCCCCCATATTTTGACTTGGCGGCAAGGGGTGACAAGTCGCAAGCCTTGCAGTTGTCGCAAGGCTTGCGTCCCCGTGCCGATGATGCCGATGGTGTGTACGAGAGGGGGAGCTAGGTATTTCGCGCACAGGGCGCCGGCTAAGGCTGTACGTATATCGGTTAGCAATCCTTCGTCCAATAATAGAGCCGCCAGCTCTCCTGTTTGCTTGTGGAAAACTAAGAAAAGACCATTGCTTGATGCTAAACCGATTGCCGGGTTTTGATAAAAGCCTGAAGCAATTTTGATGACGTAATAGGGCTGGTCCAGTAGATAGCCATACTTGATGTGCATCTCTCCTGGCGGTTCTTTAAAGTCTAGGTGGCCAATGGAGGGCACAACCGCTTGTCCATTCGAATAGGCTATAAACCCTTCTGCTGTTTTTTGGAGGCAAAAGGGAAGGTCTATAGCGGCCTCTATTTGGCTGCGAGTCCATATGTTCGGTGCATGTCTTACCATGGATATCAGCCGTGCTTCCGCTTCATAAAACGCTCGAGCCGTTTTAGAGCTTCGGGCATATTTTTGCGTCCGAATCCAATGCGAAAATGATTGTTTGTATTCTTATAGATAGAGCCTGGCATGAGAAGTACCCCTTCTTCGTGAACCAACTCTTTGGTAAAATCATCAATCAATTCCCCAGTCAAAAGTTTTGGAAATCCCACGCAGCCTCCTTGCGGCCGTACCCAGGAAAAGAGAGAGGCATACTGCTCAAAAAATTGATCTAGTAAAGCAAGATTTGAAAGCATAATCGAGCGATTGCGTTTTAAGATTGCTTCTTTTGACCTTAAAGCCATGAGGGTTAAAAGTTCGCTTGGAGCGCTGTTGCAAATAGATAGATAATGTTTAAAATCAGCCGCTTTTTTCAAAAATTTTTTATCCTGGCTTGCAAGCCAGCCTATTCGCAAGCCAGCCTATTCGCAAGCCAGCCAGTCCAAAGGCTTTCGACATGACTCCTAAGCTGATTCCTTTTTCATATAAATCGGCTATGGCAGGAGGGCGCTTGGATTCATCGGACTCGAGATAGCGATACACTTCATCTGAGAATAAATAGGCTCCTTGAGACCTGGCAAGTGTGACTAAGCCATTCAGCTTAGGAGCATCTAATAGGGCTCCGGTTGGATTGTGGGGAAAGTTAATCGCAATCAGTCGCGTGGAAGGCCTTAAGGCTTGCTTGACTCGATCTAAATCGAGGCTCCAGTCAAAGGGATCTAACGGAATGGCTGTGACATGCGCTTGTAAACTTTTGGGGAGATCCTCGAGCGATTGATAGCAAGGTGTGATGACGATGACATGGTCATTAGGCTGTATGAGCACATTCATGGCACAAAAAATCCCTTCTTCGGCCCCAGCCAGGCAATAGATATGGTCGGCGGACAAGGAGGGGTAGAGATGGCTAATTTCAGTTCTAAGTAGAGGTAGGCCAGCTGTTTCTGTGTAGCTTAAGCGCAGATTATTCCATAAGTGTAAAGACTCACCGTCAGCCGATTGTATTAACTCTTTCATCTCCATGCTCTCGGCATCCGAGCTGCAAAGCAAGTAAGGGGCCTTAAATTCCCATTTAGCTAAATAGTCTTCTAGTTGAAAGATGGGTAGTTTCATTTGGGCTCTCCTAAAGAGTCTAGTTGCAGCTCGCTTAAATATTTGTACACCGTTGCGCGGGAAATGTTCAGCACGCTGCCAACGTAGGTAGCGGCATGCTTGGCTCTAAAAGCACCTTCTTGGAGCAAGAGATTGACTAGTTCTTTTTTTTGCTGTTTCGTTAAATGATCTAAAGTCAGGTGATGCTGTTGCAGATGTGTGTGAACAAATGCGCTGATTTTTTCGCGCCAATCTTCGTGGAAAAGCTCTTTTGGCAAACTAGTCTTTAAGGGTTTAATAAAACCCGTTAAAAGGTGATGCAAGTCTTCCATTTTTGAAATGTCCAGATTGATGCATAAGAGTCCAATGGGAGAGCCTTTTTCATCGCGTAAGACAGCTGTCGTCGATTTGAGCCGCTTTCCATCCCAATTGATTTTGTCATAAGGCGCAAAATGGGTCGTCTCAATCTCAATTTTCCAGTCGGCTTCTAAAAGCGAATCTTCACCTACTTTTCTTTTAGAAAAGTTGTTAAAAAGAGCGGCGATGGTTTGAGTGGACAAATCATGAATGACCACCTCGGCCCACGGATGAAGCAACGCTTCGATGGCCTGGGCGACGGGAAAAAAATGAGACAGCGACATCAGAACCTTCCATCTTGAATGTTTAAGACATTTTAGTCTTAATTGGATTTTTATGTCAATTTTTAAGGGGGATTGAGGTTTGGGCTGCAATTAATCCAGAGTTCATAGAGGATGGATCGAGAGTTGCCTTTGGTAAAGTATGAAAGCTTGACATGGTCGATCGGCCTATACGAGGAATGTATGAAAGAGCAATGGGATCCCGTTCAATATGCCAAATTCGAAAAGGAGCGTCAGCAACCTTTTTTTGATTTAATGGCTTTAATTAAGCCTTATCCGCACATGCGTGTTGTCGATTTGGGGTGCGGAGATGGCATATTGACTAAGCTACTCCATGATCGATTACAAGCCGATTACATATTAGGCGTTGATTCATCTCCAGCTATGCTGTTGAAAGCTCAGGAAGTATATTTACCAGCAGTAGAGTTTCAATTAGCAGACATCGAGGATTTAGGATTAGAGCGGCAGTTTGATTTAGTTCTTTCAAATGCGGCTCTTCAATGGGTTTATGGGCACGTGAGCTTGCTTGGGCGTTTGGCTAAGATGCTTAAACCGAGAGGGCAGCTAGCCATTCAGATGCCGGCTAATCGCGACTTTGTCACTCATGTGATTGCACGTGAATTAGCAGAAGAGCCTCCTTTTAACGAGAGTTTGTCAGGCATCTCAAATCCTTTTCAGAATCTTTTAAGCTTGGAAGAATATGCTCAGCTTTTAGATTCTTTGGGATTTAAATCACCCCTCATTCGTTTACAAGTGTATCTTCACCGTCTAGAATCTACGCTGAGTGTGCTTGAATGGGTGAAGGGAAGCTTGTTGACCTATTATCGTAGTCATTTGAGCCCTTTCTTGTACGAACAGTTCTTACAAGAGTACAAAAAAAGACTTTTGGATGCGATTGGAGATAAAAGCCCTTTCTTATTCCCGATGAAAAGGATTTTTATTTGGGGAGAGCTTGCTAATTAAGGAGCGATTGAATTAGCCCTCATATGCGCCTGGACTAGAATCTTACGGCTTGGGTTAAGGCTCAACATAAGATGTTTTGGGAACTTTCTTATGCCATTTAGCTTTAAGCTCGGGGGTTGGGTAATAGAATTCGGCAGCTAGCTCAAAGGGCAGGCTTGGGGGTTCTACTCCCGTTACATCCTGTAAGAGCTGTCTTTCTCTTTTCTGAATGGCTTGTTGAACCGTTTCTAAAGAGTCTTCACCCGTATAATTTTTAAGAGGAGCGAAGCATTGCTCGCGAGGATAGAGAAGAGCGAAAACGTGGTCGGCGTAGCCAAGCCAGTCGAAAATGAAGGTTTCAAATTTCCAAGCAATCGGAGTAGCCGATAGTTGGGTCATTCCAGCTTCGTTGACAAATTTTGCCGCTTTCCAGGCTTTATGGAGAGGGAGAGAGGCGGTCTTAGCTACTGTGCTTTGAATAAAATTCATGGAAAAGCAGAAGAGGCTTAAATTGGCACAGCAGTAGTTTAGCCTTCCGTCGGGCCTTGTGGCAGCCTTATCGCTGTCAGGTAGTTCAGAGTATTCAATGACACCGACGCGGCCATTCTCTTTGACAATGACGCCTACTTTTTCCTGGGGTTTGACCTTTTCGGTGCATTTGATCGTAATGTCTGCCTGTTGGCGAGCATGAAAGCCAAGCAGTTCGGCATCGAAAGGATCGGCTAGAGGATTATCGATTAAGACGACGTTGAGATATTGAATGCCTTGCTCAGACCACTTTTTCCAAATTCCCGATTTATAAAAATCATGCAGGCATTGCCCATTTCCGTTGGGTCCTTCTGCTATATGGTAGCGTGATTCAAGAAAGAGTTGTCCTTGACTATCCAAAAGAGGAAGAGTCCCTTGGCAGAAGAAGGAGACTTGCTCGGGATTGAGCCCCCAATAATGATGCTCAGCAAAAAAACGCTTGGTGATTTCATCATTTTCTGGCGAGGTCATAATCGCCAATGATAGGGTAGTGCCGGCCTGTTTGCCAGCCGCCAGAGTTTTTTCTGCTAACAGTTGGAAAAGCGATTTGTGTTTGATGAGTGAAACGGGAAAGCGTCCCTTTGGACCGTCGAGGCGCAGGCGCGTGCCTTGCCCACCCGCCAAGATCAAACATCCCATTTTTCCTTCGCGCAGGAGTCCCTTACCCTTTGAGAAGTCGCCACCTTGGCCGATGAAGGTAAAATCTGTAAAGGGTTCGATGGAGGACAGCGTTGGCGGTGGATTTCTAATGAGCCGGCGCTGTTGCTCGAGAAGGGTAAAGTCAATGTGCTGAATTTGCTGGATGAGGGCTTGCCGCTCTTTTTCCGTCAGAGAAGGACAAAATCGCAACACGTGTTCATTCTGTTCGCGTGAAAGAAGGGAGTGATAATGAGATTCGATGGCCATCAACCGTCCAATTGCATGCACATTGATTGTGTGGGTCGCGATTATTTAAAAAAAGACTTCTTTCCAGCCTCCTGTACTCCCCTTTAAACAAATTAAAACAAGCCAATTATTGGCTCCTTTTAAGAAAGAGTTACACCGGATAGTGTACTAATGTCCCTTGCAAAATGTTATGCGTTGCAGCGAAGTCATTGTAGTCCATACCTCGAACGTCACGAATGAGTGCGCCTGGATGGAAAATAGCTCCAGCTGTTCCTCGAATGATGTTTGCTAGCAAGGCAATAGGCAGTAAAACAGTTCCAGCCACAACATCAATGATCATATGGACAATCACTTTTACATCCTTAGGATTTCTGTTGAGCATTAGAATGCTGAATGCAGCGAGTGCTATTACCATAACTCGCGTTGCAAGCAGTCCAATTCCAGCCAAAGCTTTCAAAGGAGTTGCTGCAACGTGGATGGCGCAGATTGCTCTACCCATTAAAGAAGAGGCTTCTGATTCGCCATTTTTACTTGCAACGCTCTGAGTAGCGATCATTTTGGTGTTACTTATGACGTTAGTATAGACCCATGCAGTATGTTGGGAGATACCATCAAAATAGTGATTTAATTTAGTTTGAGTTGAGTTCATTTAATTACCTATTTGTTTTTTATAGTATTAGCAATAAAGGTAATGAATGAAACTGTTTTTTGTAAATATTTTTTTGCATAACGGTACAAAGGATGGTAGTGGTTATTTAAAGTCAGTCACTCATCATTACGAAGAGCGAACAGCTGAAGTTTGACTGGCTTCGTTCACGAGCTCTTGCAATTCGCGATACACCTCATCGACTTCGATCTGTTTCATACAGCGAAAATCGATGGGACATTCTCTGCGGTAGCAGGGCGAGCAGGGAACATGCTTGTGGATGACCTTTCCCCCTTTATAGGGGCCGGTTGCAACATCGCTTGTGGATCCAAATAGAGCGATCAAAGGGGTGCTGAGGGCTGAGGCCACGTGCATGGGTCCGCTGTCATTAGTTAAAAAGATGTCGCAGGCTTGAATGAAGGCCATCAATTCTCTTAGTGAGGTTTTTCCAGCCAAGTTGACGACTCGTTTAGGTAGTTTGGTGCAGATATCTTCAACGAGGGGAGCACCTGCCTTATCACCAAAAAATACTATTTTAATGCGCGGGTTTTCTAGCAGTTTTGCAGCTAAGATTGTAAAACGATCTGGTAGCCAGCATTTAGCCGATCCATAGGCAGCGCCTGGATTAATCCCGATGATGAGGTCTTCTTTATGAATGCCCTCTTTGAAGAGCCACTCCTGGATGGCGTTTTGTTCCTGCTTGGCGATATACAATTTTGGATCGGTTGAAGAGAGGGGAATGCCAAGGGGGTGGAGCAATTGTTTATAGGTTGTGACAAGATGTTGTTTGCTGCGTTCGGCAGGGAAGGGAACGGGATAGTTTAGTAGCCAACTGCGCCAGTGGGAGGCAAAGCCGAGTCTATTTTGGACATTTCCTTTCCAAAGCCACCAAGCCGATGAAAAAGAATTGGTCAGTAAAATGCCAAGGTCGTAGTGTTCTGTTTGAAGGGAAACGATTTCATCGCTGACTCGATTGTTTAGTAAGTTTTTGGTTTTCTTAAAGTTAAGTACTGAGTCGATGTGTGGGTCTTCTTGAATGACGCTGCCTAAGGCCCCTTGACACATCGCAGTAATTTTTGCTTCTGGCCAATGATGGCGCAAATCGGTTAAAATAGGTGTTGCCATGACGAAGTCACCCAGCCAGTTAGGCATGCGGACCAAAATATTGCGGGGGTGAATCGATAAAGGTGGCTTAGAACCCATTTTTTTTATTCCTCATCTGGCTGGTATGAAAACCATTGATCTTCTAAGGCTAAACTCTTATGTTGGCAGCCAGAATCATCTAATTTATTAGCGGAGAGTTGAATTGACCAGACTCACTCATATCAAAGAAGAAAGTTCATCAGCCATTCTTCATTCTGAGGCAGTCGATGCTTCCAGTGCAGCAGGACAAATTTTGCATCTTAAGCGATTATTAGTCACGCTTAAACAACAATACGAGAAAGGGTTACAAGCACTGCGGGATCAGTTAGTTGCCGAGCAGGCTCAAAAACAAACTATTCAACAAGAATTGGATCGCGCTACTCGATACATTCAAGAGCTGCAGCAAGATCACAATGAAGAGCTCAGCGCTTTAAGAGAGCAGCAAATTACATTGCGCAATCTGGTGCAACAAACGCAAGAAGAGCTGAAGTTGCAAGGCGATCAACCAATCAATTCCGATATTGGCGCCGATCGCCAGCGCGTTGAGCAGCTGGAGAGAGTCATTCCCTATTTGCGCGAAAGAACCGAAGAGGCGAATCTAGAAACCGAGCAGCTACGAGAAGAATTGGAAAGATCGCGTCAAAAAGTAAAAGATACGGAAGACTCTGCTTTGCGCGACAAACAAGAGGCCCACAAAGAAATTGAACAGCTCAAGCAAATGATTAGTCAGCAAGAGCTGGCCGAGCATCAAACCGAGCTGATTGCCTCCAATACGTCGTCTTATCAACTGCGCCAAGAGCTTGAAGAGATTAAGCGTACTCTCATCCAAGACAATCAAGAAACGAAGGCTTTAGAGGCGCGCTATATTGAGATCTTGAACGAGAAGGTTAATCTAGAGTACCAATTCAAGCAATTACACATTCAATCGGAGCATCAAGCGTTTAATTTAGCTGCCTACCAAGAGCAAATTCACGAATTGGAACGACTCAAAAAAGAGATTGAAGCTGCACTGCAGGTCAAAGATAATCAGCTAATTGAGAGCGAAAAGCACTATGGCGACTTAAAAGAGAGGGCTCTTTATTTGGAAGAAGCCTATCAGGAAAAGCAGCAGATCCAGGATAGCTACGAACAGCTGAAAGAAGAATGGTGCCGGCTAACCGAGAATTTAGATGAGGCCATCGATATTCGCATTCAAGCCGAGCAGCAGGTCATTCAGCTCGATGGGATTATAAAAGAGCAAGATCAACAAATGGCGGAAAAAGGGGATCAATGTCTGATTTTGATGCAAGAAAAGGCTGTGGCAGAAGCTCATATTCAAGAGTTGCGTGGCCTGCTCGATGAGAGTGAGTCGCGTCTGAAAGTGGCTCAGCAGCATTTGGCTAAAAAAGTCAAAGAAGCGGCCATTTTGACCGAAAAAGTGGAATCTCAGCAGGCTGGCTTGGATGATGCGCTTCAAAGTTCTGAGGCCTTGAAGAGTCAAATCAATCAGCTGCAAGCCAATATGGATATTTACCAAAAGCAAGAGAAAAGGCTGCAAGATCAGCTGCATGAGGCTTTAAAGGGGACAGAGAGCCAAGTGACGAAATGGGAAGAGAAATACTTTCGCATGTATGACAAATGGCAAGAAAGTGAAAACCGCATCCGCGAACTTAAAAAGTTCGAAGAAAAGCATCATCAGATGCAGAGTTTGCTTGCGAATTTGGGCAGCTTT
The DNA here is from genome assembly GCF_001499655.1 of Candidatus Protochlamydia naegleriophila. Classification (NCBI taxonomy): domain Bacteria; kingdom Pseudomonadati; phylum Chlamydiota; class Chlamydiia; order Parachlamydiales; family Parachlamydiaceae; genus Candidatus Protochlamydia; species Candidatus Protochlamydia naegleriophila. The sequence continues at coordinate 2,737,015 of NZ_LN879502.1, read as the reverse complement.
ATGGGGACTTCTTCTTCGGCCCAAAATGGCCTTTTCCAATCGATGCAAGAGCTTGTCGATAAATCAACTGTCAACCGCTCTCCTGTTTTTGAAGCGGCAGAAAATGTTCCATTAGGCGAGAGTAAAACGCTCGATGAGAAGTGTGATTTATTTGGAATGAAATTAGAGAAATTTAAGCCCAACCTATTTTCATGAGCCATCGATCAACACCGGTTATTTTAGGGATCGACCCCGGAACGAGAGTTACTGGCTATGGGGTGATTCGGATTGAAGGGCATCATTACCTCCCTGTCGATTATGGCTGCATTCGCCCTCCTGCCAATTACAAGTTATCAGATCGTTACTTAGTCATTTTTGAGGGGATCGAGCAGCTGGTTGAGCTCCATCAGCCAACGGCTTTAGTCATTGAGACCCAGTTTGTGCAAAAAAATGTCCAGAGTGCGATCAAGCTTGGAATGGCAAGGGGAGTGGCCATCATTGCTGGAAAAAAGCGCGGTATTCCCGTTTTTGAGTATGCCCCGACGCAGGCTAAATTGGCCGTCGTCGGTACTGGACGGGCGAGCAAATATCAGGTTCAGGGGATGGTTCAACGCTTGCTTAATTTGTCGCAACCTCCAGAGCCAGAAGATGCGGCCGATGCTTTGGCTTTAGCTATTTGTCATGCCCAGGTGCCTGCTTTTAAGTTAATCGAAAATGAGATTTAAGAGGGTGTTTACAAAATAATCTTCGCGTTATTATGATCTTTGCTACAAGTCTCTAACGGAGTTATCATTTAGTTTATGTTTGCTTATCTCAAAGGAATTCTAGTTTCTGCTAATCCTTCCCAGGCTGTTGTGGATGTTCAGGGTGTCGGATATCTTCTTTTCATTCCTTGTCGCTTGCTTGGACAGCTGCCGCAGAGTGGCGAGCCGGTTCAATTTTATACTTCTTTTGTTGTGCGGGAGTTTTCACAAGCGCTTTATGGATTTTTGAGTACCCAGGAGCGCGATATTTTCGAAGTTTTGATGAATGTGACAGGGATTGGGCCTAAAATGGCTTTGAGCCTGATTGGCCATCTGGCTTTTTCTGAATTGCAGCTGGCCGTCATGCGTCAGGATCTTCCTACACTGTGCCGTGTACCAGGTGTCGGCAAAAAGACGGCTGAGCGCCTCATCGTCGAATTAAAAGACAAGCTGCCTTCTATCGTTTCGATGGACGTTGCCGATCAAGCGGCAGCATGGACATCAGACCCTAAATCTCAGTCTGTACAAGATGCCATGATGGCCCTCATCAATTTAGGCTACAATCAAACGACCGCGCAAAAAGCCATTAAGCAAGGGATCAAGGAAATGCCTGGCGAAATAGACCTTGCAACTTTGATTACTGTGGCTTTAAAGCACGTCTAACTGTTCGAAGCCCACGAGCAAATGGGACAGAGAGAGGGGGTGTGATTGCGTGCTTGGCAGTATTCACGCCCAAAATAGATGATTTGGAGGTGGAGTCGATTCCAATCCTTTTTAGGGAAAAGCTCTTTGAGATCCTTTTCCGTCTGTTTTACGTTCTTGCCATTGCTCAATCCCCATCTTTTAGCGCATCTGTGAATGTGGGTGTCGACTGGAAAGGCGGCCTTGTTAAACGCATGCGACATAACGACCGATGCCGTTTTATGCCCAACTCCTGGAAGTGCTTCTAAGGCTTCAAAACTATCCGGTACCTTTCCCTGATGCTCATTGATGAGGATGTGAGAGAGCTCCCAAATGGCTTTGGACTTGCGAGGCCCGAGTCCGCAGGTGCGGATAATATTTTCAATTTCCTCGACTGACAATTTGACCATTTCCTCGGGAGTGGAGGCCTTGGCAAAGAGGACTGGCGTCACCTTATTCACGCGCGCATCTGTGCAATGGGCAGATAGAAGGACGGCTATCAGAAGCGTATAGCTATCGCGATGCTGCAAGGGAATGGGAGGCTCGGGGTAAATCTCATTCAAGATTTTTTGAATTTTCTTGGCGGTTGCTTGCTTTGTCATTTGCCGATACAAAATTTAGAAAAGATGGCTGATAAAATATCTTCAGAAATATTCGTTCCAATGATCTTGCCTAGCTCGCCTAAAGATTGGCGCATATCCAGTGTTAAAAATTCTGGCGATACGTCCAGGCGCAAGCCTTCTTGCACGCGTCTGATGGCTTCGATCGATTCTACTAAGGCCTCTTTATGCCGGATATTGGTGATTAAAATCTCCTCTTTAGATGGAGGGCCATTACTCCAAATAATGGTATCGATAGCCGCATGGAGCTGATCTAATCCTTCCCTCTCTTTGGCTGATAAGTGAACGAGATAAGGAACATCTAGCTTGGGAAGTGCTGGGTGAGAGAGATCCATCTTATTCCAGACGACAATTGTTTTCTTTTGAGGAACTTGCGCTAGAAGCTGTAGATCTTCTTCTTCTAAGCCTTTATGAGCATCCAAGACGAGGAGGATCAAGTCTGCCTGTTGCATGGCCTGCTTGGACCGCCTGATTCCCTCTTGTTCAATGCTTTCGTGTGCTTCGCGGATGCCTGCCGTATCGCTCAATTTGATGTGCAGGCCATTCAAGCGCAGATGATCCTCTAAGACGTCGCGCGTCGTTCCTGGAATGGGGGAGACGATGGCACGGTCTTTGTCCAGCAAGGCATTCATCAAGGATGATTTACCAACGTTTGGGCAGCCAACCAGGCAAAGCGATAAACCATCATGTAAAATTTTCCCATCATGGAAGGTCTTGACGAGCTTTTCCATGGAGGTTGCAACCTGCTCTAGGTCTTCATTCAACTCTTCCATTGTCGCAAATTCGAGCCCCTCTTCCGGAAAGTCGACCCAGGCCTCCAGGATGGCAGCAATTTGGGTGAGGGTGTGCTGGAAGGCAAGCACGCGCGTCGATAAAGAACCTTTTAATTGCCCTTCAGCTGCATCTAGAGCTTTTTCATTTTTGGCGCAGATCAACTCTTGCACAGCTTCCGCTTGAGCCAAGTCCATTTTACCGTTCATGAAGGCCTTGAAGGTAAATTCTCCAGGAAGTGCGGCGCGTGCACCGGCGTTCAGAACGACTTCCAGCACTCGCCTCGTAATGAGGCCGCCGCCGTGGCAGTGAATTTCGACCGTATTTTCACCCGTATACGAGCGTTTGCCAAGCATTACCAAGACCAATACATCATCTACATGTTCCCCTTGCGCATTGTAGATGTGTCCGAAATGCGCTGTATGGGAGCGGTAGGTGAGAATAGGGCCAGAGAAAATGCGGGCAGCTACTGCTAGTGCATCGTCACCCGAGATGCGTATGATCGCGACTCCTCCCTCTCCCGGAGGGGTAGCAATGGCGGCGATGGTTTCTCCTGGAAAGTAAGGTTGGTGAATGAATTCCATGTCGATAATGCGGCCTTTAAAAATTAGTATGATCAAAAAAAATAAAATGGATCGGGTTCTTGAAAGAACTGGAGCTCCTATGTTATACTAAATCCGCTTTTGATGCATCCATTTGATTATCAACTCAATGGGAAAGGCTTAAGCGAGTATTTGATAATCAAGAAGGGATTTTAGACTTAACCCATGGATGTGATATGGCAGACATTGTTTATATTGATCGTTTAACCGGTCAAAAACAGGTAGAAAAGGTGTATAAAGGGAAGGCTATTCGCCTCTTGTACGGAAATCGTTGGATTAGTCATCTGCTGCGTCCTTCCCTGCTGCCTCTCCTAGCTAAGTGGCCTTGGTTTTCTTCTCTTTATGGGGCCTTACAAAAAAGGCGGTCCAGCGCCAAAAAAATCGCTCCTTTTGTGAAAGCTTTCGATATTGACACGGCTGAGTTTCTCTTGCCAATTTCCCACTTTCAATCCTTTAACGATTTTTTTATTCGTCGGCTCAAGCCAGAGGCGAGGCCGATCACTCCAGGAGCATCTGTAGCCGTGATGCCGGCCGATGGACGTTATTATTTCTATCAAGATATCGATGCGGTTGATGGATTCATCGTCAAAGGAAAAAAATTCTGCTTGGGCGCCTTGCTTGGGGATAAGAATCTGGCTAAAGAATATGAAGGGGGGGGCATGACGATCGTTCGCCTGTGCCCGTCTGATTATCACCGCTTTCACTTCCCATGTGATTGCATTCCAGGTCAATCCCATTTAATCAATGGATGGCTTTATTCGGTCAATCCTCTGGCCATAAAAAATAACCTCGATATCTTTACGCAAAATAAGCGTACGCTCTGTGAATTGCAAACCAGTCACTTTGGCAAGGTATTGTATTTGGAGATTGGAGCCACAAATGTGGGAAGTATTCGGCAAACATATGAGCCCTTTAAAGAGCAGGCAAAAGGGGCTGAAAAAGGCTATTTTGAATTTGGGGGCTCTTCTTTGATTCTCCTGTTTGCAAAAGGCGCGATTCAATTCGATCAAGACCTTTTAGAGGCGACGGAGGCCGGTTTGGAAATGCGTTGTCTGATGGGGCAGCAGATGGGAGTTGCTACTTTGGCAGCACATTCTCCCGGTTAAATTGATGAGGCATGAATCAAGTAAATCTTGATTCATGCCTACAAAAGATTCTTATTGGTGGCTGCGCTGAACAGGTACGGTTGCAAAATAGTCTTCGAGTCCTTCATAAGAAGGCTTAAAGGCTTTTTGACCCTGTTGCCAGTTGGCGGGGCATACCTCTCCATGATTTTCAAAGTAAAGAAGAGCATCCAAAATGCGGATCGCTTCGTCGACCGAGCGACCGAGTGGGAGATCGTTGACGACCTGATGGCGTACGATTCCTTCTTTGTCGATTAAAAAGAGGCCGCGATAGGCTATGCCTTCTTGATGCATTAAGACGTCGTAGTCTTTGGCAATCGTTTTGTTGATATCGGAAATGAGCGGATAGTCGACTCCTTCGATACCACCTTTATTTTTAGGGGTATTGAGCCACGCTAAGTGAGTATAGCAGCTGTCGATTGAGCAGCCGATGACTTGGGCGTTTCTTTTTTCAAACTCTTCGAGCCTCTCTTGGAAGGCGTGGAGTTCTGTTGGGCATACAAAAGTAAAGTCTAAAGGATAAAAGAAAAGAACAATATTCTGCCCTTTAAAGTGCAAGAGAGAGAAATCGCTTACGATTTGTCCATTGACAACGGCTTTGGCTTTAAAATCAGGTGCTGGCTTACCTACTAAAACTCCCATGAGAATTCTCCTTTCAGGTGAAGTGTTGGATCGATGGCGTTTAAAAGCCAAGAAAATCCAAGATGTTAGGTTATAAAGATTATAAGAGGTTTATCATAGCAAAAGCTTTCGAAAGAAGTCTATTATTCAAATAATTGCTTGGCGTTCGGCAACCACGATTCGGCTCCGATGGTCGTGCTTGGTCCATGGCCAGGATAGACCTTTGTTTCTGGGGGGAGTTTGGCTAGCTTATCGAGCGATGACCACATGAGAGGGGGTTGGCTCGTTGGAAAAGAGAGATTGCCGATGGTTCCCTTGAATAACGTATCGCCAGCGATTAATGTGGCTGTTTTGGCTTCATAGAAGCAGACGCTTCCAGGAGAATGCCCGGGTGTATGAATGACTTGAAAAGTTAAATCCCCGACAGAGATGGGAGTTTCCTCTTGGATGAAGACATCAGGTGTTACTCCTCTGATTGAAATCCAGTAGGGAAGTCCGTCGCTACCTGGCTTTTCTAAATTGGGAGCATCTAGGGGATGAATGTAAACGGGGATGGAGTAAAACTCTTTAAGAGAGTGGACGTCAGCAATGTGATCCCAATGAGAATGGGTCAATAAAATTGCCTTGCAAGTAAGGTGGTGGTGGTGAATGGAGTTTTGTATTGGTTGGGCCGATTCTGGCGCAGGATCAACTATGATTGCTTCCTTGGTAATCGGACAAGCAACTACATAAGCGTTGGTAGAAAATGGACCTGATGGAAAAGCTTGAATAAACATTGCACCGGAGAGGATTCGAACCTCTAACCGCCCGGTTCGTAGCCGGGTACTCTATCCAATTGAGCTACCAGTGCAAAGGAAGATGAGATTGTAATTGGATATGCCCTTTTTTTGCAAGGGCTTTATTCGTAAAAAAGTAAAATTCTCTATTTCCCCGAGGGAAAAGGGGTGTTTCCCTAGCTAAGGGAAGCCATTTTTTGTGCGCATTTTGCATGCAAAAGTGGCTTCTTTTCGATATTGATTCAAGTGAAGGATTTATATGTGTCTATCCATTCGAGTAAAGATTTTGATTCCCAACAAGCATCTTTGGCTAGTTGCTGCAAGCTTCCAATTAAGGATTGTCAGAGGTCGTTAGGGCGCCTGATCGAGCATTACCTGTTTAGAAACTATAACCTATTGCGATGAGCGACTAGTGTGAGATTGTGAGTAAGAGTTCGAAAAGTAATGAGAGATTGAAGAATGGATTTAAACTGTTAGAGTGAATGAATGTCGCTTTTAGAACAAGGCTCACCCAGGCATTTTGCCTGGGTAGAGATTGACTCCAAAACAGTTGCCTGTGATGGATTAGGGCTATGGGCTAAATTCTCTTAAGAATTGTTCTCCAAGCTGTCGAATAATTGGGGCATAGGTGGGACCGCTGAGAAAGTGATCTTTGATGCCGAGAGTTGAGCATAAATGCCAGGATAAGAAGTCTCCTTGGAAGCGAATATTGCTGCTGGGATCAAATAGGTTGCGGATATTGCCAAATAGATCGAGCTTACAAACTCCATCATGGACACTTACATAGTTGACGACATTTTCGAAGCCTTGATTGCAGACCATGGTTGCCGATCCAAAGGTGACGACGCGAATCATTCGTTGCTCTTCGGGACTCAATAATGCGCGAGCACGATCTGTTTCCGTTCCTCCGAGACTGTGAGCATAGTGTATGATCGTTCCGCCTCCTTCTATGCCTCCCATCTCATGAATGAGGGAGCGCCACTGCGCTGCTAAAAGATGAGCGTGAATCGATCTAAAACCTAAACCAAAAGCCATTTTAATTATCATGGCGCGGCTGATATCCCATGTCCACCCTTCGGTTGGACGGAAGATGTAGTGGACCTTGACGCCGCCGTGTGACTCAGAAATAATCTCGAGATTTTCTAGCATGTCTTTGTGGCTGGTTAAAATTCCGTTGATGAAACTCACCCGGATTTTATCGCCCATCTCTTTTTTGCCGTAAGTGCCTACTTCGGTGCGTTCATAATCATTGCCCATCAAAGCATAGGTTGTGCTGCCGAATAAACGCCTGCCAATTCTTTCAAAAGCAGCACCCAGAGGTTCGGGCAGCTTAAGTTCAGAATTGAGCCTGGTTTTGAAGTGATGAGCAGAGGTTTGCAAATGATGGAAACTATCGAAGAAAAAGTTAATGGCTGTATCCCAAACGTTACCGATTGAAAAGAGTCCATAGAGATCGTAGTGGTTGATGCTGTTGTTCCTGACGAAGGCATAGAGGTTGGGCGTATCGTAGAAAAAGAGAGGATCTGGAGAGAGCCATCTTCCCATTTGCGGGTCGTAGTAGCGTTTGCCGAAAGAGACGAGGCCCGTTTGCTCTTCCATGCGTTTACTAGAAAAACGCCAGGGATTGCCCACCTCGGAGCCTTCTAACCGTTCTCCTAGAGAATCGAAGATGGTTTCAATGCCAAAGGCAGAATAGCGGTAAAATTCTGCTACAGCTCCCGTGGCGGTATCAACTAAGCAACGTACCGAGCCTTGATGATCGTGAATCGGGGCAAAGACTCTTTCGCCGATTTCAATGGCGATGGCGGCGCTGATTTCGGCTCCTTTACCGAGCCCAAGGACGCGCAACTCTGTTAGTTGATATGCATGGTTGAGTTTGCCGATTTCCTTATGACCGTCGTAGATGAAAAAGCTCGCATGGTCCTTTTTCCAGGTTGCCTCTTGGCTATTCCAAAGGTAAATTTCCTGACTCAAACAGCGGTCGAAGGCATCGTAGAGGTAATGGACGGAAAATTGAGTCGGACAGGTGATGGAGGTGAGGCGATTTAAGGCATCGTAAGTATATTCATAAGGCCTTCCCGAGCCGTGCTTACCAACTAGATTGCCATTAGAGTCGTAGAGGAATTGATGGGAAGGAGTTTCAACTAACTGGTTGAGGGGATTAACCTTCCAAGCTTGGCCATTTTGGGCTATGCGGTTGTAAAGAGAGTCATAGTGATAGCTGTGATTGACCTCTCCTTGCTCTTCAAGAAGCTGGTTATCATCAGCATAGACGTAAGAGTGATTGATAGAGCCCAGCGGATCTTCGATTGAGAGAGCTGTTAAGCGATTTGCTCTATCGGATTCGGTGATCGTTTCCGACCACCAAGGAGATTCAATGGCGATCAATTGCCCTTGTGCATCGTGACGGTAACTTAGCGATCCCACACCGGCAATTAAATCGCAGCTATTGATGGCTCCAGCAGGATGACTGTAGTTGTAGTGATGGATGTAAACGGAGTTTTGGTCGGCATCAGTGCGTTCAACCGATTTTAAATAAGAGCCCTCATAGTGGTAGAGAATGCGTGATGCATCGGGCAATTCAATCTCAGTTTTGCGTCCAGCTAGGTCATAGTTATAGCGAAGCGTCGTGTGCTCCGTTCCCAAGTTTTCTTCAACGACTTCGTCGAAAGCATTATAACGTTTGGTTTGAACGATGTCGTGGATGAGGTCGTGCACTGCGACCAAGCGTTGTTGGCCATCATAGTGATAGGCGTACGCGAATGAGCTATCACTCGCTTTAAAAGAAGCTAAAAGGTTCTTGCTATTATAGGTATAATTGAGGGCAATGCCATCAGGCTTGATTAGAGCGATTAAACGCCCACTTTCGTCGTATTGATAATAGGTGACCTTTTGATGAGAGGAGCCAGCTGCTTCGTAGAGGGCTAGGAGTCGGCCGCTACTATCGTAGCTCCAACGAATCAAATAACTGCCCGCTTCCTGCCCATTTGCTAAAATGAGATGCTTCTCTAAAACTTTTTGACCACTTTTGTTGTAGCGAATGTGATGTTCGCGCATCTTCTCTCCGAGAGAATTCAGCTGAACAGAAGAATCTAGGCGTCCTAGCACATCGTAGGTATTTAATTCCTTAATACCTTTTTCATTTACTGTTTCACATAGCTTGACATACTGTCCCAGAGAATTACGCGTAGACAATTCTTGCGTAAACAACGCCTCTGGCTTTTGAGTATTTTCTACTCTGCGCTGAATATTCCCATAGGCATCTTCTAGACGAGTAGCTGTCGTTTGCTGCCAAGCATCTTTTTCTTCGATTTTCGCCACAAAGCCATCGCTTTGAGGACTGAACCATTCACTTGTTTGAATGCGCTCTCCACAGGCGTCGTAGGACCATTCGACACGCTTAATTCCATCTGCTGTCTTGTGGAAAGAGCGTATCTGCCGTCCGGCTCCGTCGTATTCGAAATCGATCGTAAACTGCGCTCCGTTACTCAGGCTGGAAACAGCACTGCCGCGATAGGTATAGTTTAATGCTCTTAGCAGCTCGCCGGAGGCTGCATGCTCTTCAACGCGAGTTGTCCGGCCGGTTTTATCGCGTGAGATGGTTGTACGTACTCCTTTACGGTCGATTTTTTCCTTTAACTCACCATCTAGATAATAGGTCAGGGTTTCGCTTGAGCCATCGGGATGCTGAATGTAGACGGGCTTAGAGCGACTGTTATGGCGTGTGCGTGTGATTCCGCCTTGTGTATCCTCTACTTCGACGACTTGATCGCATATATTGTAGGATTGGTGCAATGTTAGCTGAATGGGATTGTCATTTTCGTCCAGAACTGCCGGCAGTTTGGTTTCAATCAAACGGCCAAATAAATCGTATTCGTAAGTCGTTTCATTGCCATAGGCATCAAGCGATGCAATGCGCAACCCTTCATCATTAAAGCGGTCCTCGAAGGCTGTCTCGGGAGCGCTAACCTCTTCTCCGCGGCTGTCAACCGTTGAGACGAGTTGGCCTTGATCATTGTAATTGAAGTGAATAGAGTAGCGTAAGTTTTCATCCGCGTCGTAAAAATCTTTTTTAAGTGGCGCTCCTTCATCTGAATAGGCATAAACGGTACGGTCCAGTAAGACCTCTTGAGAAGAATCTAAATCCAAATAAAGGCTTTCTGTGACGAGAGGTTGTGAAAAGGCCGCTCCTGTATGGCAAGATTGAATGTGTATAATTTGACGATTAGTTAAACCTGTAAGGTCATCTTCTGTTGATCCTTGCCCATCGTCGAAGACGGTGCGGCAGAGGAGCCCCTTCTCATCGTAATGGTAAAAAGCTCTTGATAAGAGGCCGTTGGCGTATCCTTTTAATTTGGCTAGGCAACGCTTAGTCTTAGGCTCGTATTGATAGGTAGTGGTGATTCCATTGTCTTCTCTAATGCTAAGGAGGAGATCGGGCTCGGTTGGGTGATAGCGGTAGGCCGTCGCATAATTTTCGATCCCATTAAATTCAGGAGTACCGTCAGATTCGATTATCAAGGGAAATGGGCAGGATCCCGACAAATTTCCATACAGTGTTTCTCTGATTAACTGCCCCTGGTCGTCATAGCTAAATTGTGTGCAGTGAATGGCCTGCCTCTTTCCATCTTCTAAGACACGACTCGTCATTAAAGGCGCTTTTAAATCGGTCCTCCAAAAAAAACGCTCGCTGCGATAGAGAGCATAATGGCCCTCTTGTTTTTCGTACTGTTCGACCGATTCAAGTAAGTGTTTAGGAGAATAGCGATACACGCTCTTGCGTTGAGGGTGATCGATAATTTCCGTCATTCCAGGTTCATAGAAAAAATAAATAGGCTCCTGTTTCGAATCGACCACCGTTTGAGACTTGATTCTTCCAATCCGAAAGTCTCCTTTGGCCAGTTGAATCTTCCGACTCCCTACCAAATTAGTCCCTTGTATATAGTACTCCGATTGAATACCGACAGGTTCGATTCCCTCCCCTTTTCCCGTCATCACATTAATGGAATTGACGAAGGGAGTGGGAGCTGTCACGGATGGCGAATCTGCGGCTAAGAAGTGGGTTAGCAGGCATGCAACGAATAGAATGAATCGGAAAGCTTTTTTATACATGGTTTATTTATTAAGTGGGTTAATCATTAATATGAGATCGAGATTATAAAAAGGTTTAATTTGTCTTGCAACCATTCGTTTTTTGAAATCATGCATTAAGGGTGCAAATTTAAAGGATTAATAATTGTTGTATGAAAACTCTTTATAATATTTTTTATGGCAATTCTTCTTTGAAAAAGGAAGCAACGGATGTAGAGGAAGGACTTCCTTTACTACCAGAGGTGAATCGACCAGTGGGTTCTGTGCAGCGGAGAGTTGTGTGGGATGGGGATGACATTTCTATTAATGTCTTTGATTTTCTGGCACCGCCGCACTTAATTCATGCGATTGGACTTGTTTGCAAACAGTGGCGGCACCTCTCATCATATTCATTTTTAGTTTGGAATAAATTTTTACCTAATCATTTTGTCGCCCAGCAGGCGGAGCGCGATTATTGTCAGACTTATTTAGACTGGCTTGCGATGGGGTGGCGATGCGAGAATGAAGAATTCACTTCTAAAAGAATCGTTTCTCCGTTTGGCGGTTTTATTACGACGATGGCGACTTTAGCCGATCGGCTGATTTTAGGATCGAATCGGGGATTTATTTCTGTCCTTGATACTCAAAAAACTAAGTTGCTAAGTTCGACGCGTATTCAAGCGGGGCATGCGATTCAATGCTTGGATGCTCTTGCGGGTTGTTTAGCGCTTGCTACCGTTGATGAAAAATATTTGAAGAGCGAAGAGCAATACTTCAAACGGTTGGTCAATCCATCTGCAGTTAAAGGAACATTGCAATTTTGGCATTTGGAGACGCTGACGCCAGATAAGACGGTTGAATTCGACCATACGGTAAAATCAATTAAGATTCATGCTTTTGAAGATAAGAGGGGGACACAGACGATTGTTGCCGTTCACGTGTATGGCAATCGCTTATTCATTTTTGATAGAGGAGGGCAGGTTTTAGACTCCCTTGCGCACGTGTCTTCTTTTTGTTTAAATGATGACGAGCTATTTGTCATGCGGCGCGAAAATGGAGAGCGCTTCATGGCCTATTATCGTTTACAATCGGGGGAAACTCCTTATCTAAAAGAGCTTAAAAAACACAAGACCCCTCTCCCTTTATTAACAGTTGGGATGAATGCAGCCAGCAAGACACTCTTTCTTTATTCAGGTAAGGCATTTTATGAAATAGATCGACAAGACTGGCTTGAAGATCGTGTAGATTGTTTACAAGCCACCACAATAAAAAATATTAAAAAAATCGTTCATCTCTCACTAGAAAGAAAAATTGCAGTTACGGAAGTACGCGATCCCAATGTTTTACCCATGTACGCCTTGACGTTTTTTAACAAAAACCGAATAGAAGCCACTTGGTTTGCCTGCGGCTATCGCTTCAATTTTGTACCTTTTGTTGTCATTGCAGATAAAAAATGTTACGTGCTGGGTTCTAGAGAACCCATGCAGCGGGTGGATGAAACGTTAGCCTTAGATTGCTACGATTTAACATCGCCCAATTATCTGGGGCAGCTCGCCTCTAAAATCAATTGGGTGACTGGCAAGCGCTCTTTTTGTTCTTATATATTGAGTGAAAAAAAATGGGCGGTCTTTGGCATTCCATTTCTAATGGGGCAAGCAGCTTTAGGGCTGGCAGGGGCGAGTGTTCTTGGCGCTCACGATCTTGTGCCATCAAAACTATTGAATACCATTCAATTTGTCCATCTCTTGGCTAGCGGGCTTTTGGTATTGACTTATCCGTTAAGCATGCATAGGGTTTATCAAGAAGAGAGTATTGTTAGTATGAGACTGCTAGCTTCAATGATGTTTCTGCCCTTGGCGCTCTTGACTTCTCATAAACTGAAATGGAGTCAATCTCAATTTTTAGAAATGCTAAACGGTTTTTTACTTTGGCGTATTAAGAAGATTCGCCAGGATAGCCAAAAAGAATCGCAGCAGCTCGAGCCTACCGATTCCTTACAGGCTATATGCCCGATTTCAAGAGCTCCGATCAGGCATCCGGTTGAGTCGGATGGAAAATGGTTTGAAAAATCGTGGCACTTAGAGTTTTTAGAGTATGCATTCATGATTTCCGGAGAAACGACTGGTGATTTTGAAATGAATGATGGGAGAGAAAGCGAGGAGTTCAGTCCACCAGGTGCTAATGTTTGATAGTTATGCAATATTTGGAGCTTGATTGATTCATATAGAGAATAAAGGCATACTGGCGTCATCTGCTTACTTGAAAGGGCTCGTGTTTGTATGAATATTGTGATTGTTGGCGCCGGTGATGTCGGTCTTTACATGGCGAGTTTGTTGTCCAAACAAAAGCATAACGTGATTCTAATTGATAAGAACGGTGCTAAGCTAGAGGAGCTGGCTTGGCAAATGGATGTGGCTATACGTGAAGGCTCAGGAACAGATTGGCAATTGATCGGTGACTTATTGGAGATCAGGCCCGACTTATTCTTAGCATTGACGAATAATGATGAGGTTAATCTGGTCTCTTGTTCGATTGCTAAGAATTTAGGTTATCCGCGTACCATTGCGCGCGTCAAGGACAATCGCTTTCTTAATCGCATTCGCTTAGATTTTGCAAGACTTTTCAACGTCGATTATTTTATTAGCCCCGAGTTGCTCGTGGCGTATGATATTTATAAAAACATTACGAGCCCTGGATTTTTGGCCTTTGAAAATTTTGCTCATGGCGAAGTGCAAATGCGCACTTTGCGTGTTCCTGCTAGCTGGAGTTATTATCACCTGAAGTTGGCCGAGTTGCGCCTGCCAAAGGGGATCATGATCGCTTTGATTTACCGTTTCCAAGACGATCAACCGGGGCAAGAAGCTGAGCTGATTTTTCCGCACGGGACCGATCGCATCTTCCCGGGCGACGAAGTCACTCTAATTGGCGAGCGGGATCAAATGGCTGAGATCCACCATTTTTTCGGTTTGTCCATCGAAAAAGTCGACAATGTAGTCATCGTTGGAGGATCCCTTGTGGGGGTTAATCTAGCCAAAATTTTGCAAGAACATAGAATCCAGGTACGCCTCATCGATCGCAATCATCGACGCTGTTTGGAACTGGCTGAGGAATTTCCCGATTGCCATATTATCCATCATGATGGAACCGATTTGGACTTCCTTCTGTCGGAGAAGATGAGCCATGCAGATTATTTTGTCATGTGTACGGGCAATGAAGAAGTCAACGTGCTTGGTGGCCTAGTGGCCAAGGAGGCTGGCTGCGAAAAGGTAGCCATTATTCTTTCAAATAATCGCTTTATGTCTTTGGTGAACCGCCTGGGCGTCGTTCATGTTGTTTCCCCTAAACTTGCCGTAGCTAATCGCGTGATTTCGTTGGCAGCCTCTAAGGCAGTCACCTCTTTAGTTTCTCTGTATGAAAACGAAGCCGAAATTTTAGAGATTACCGTCTCATTAAATTCAAAAATAATTGGCATTCCGCTTTCTGAGATAGGGCCGCAATTACCAAAAGACTTTTTGATTGCGATGATACAAAATCGCGGCCGAATCACCATTGCTAAAGGTGACAGCATCATTTGTCCCGGGGATACGGTCATCGTCGTGTCCAATCCAAAATATTTTCAAGATTTGGAAAAAATTTTTTAAGGAAAGAGGATTGTGTTTTACCGCGAAATTTTGAGGATCTTAAGCTCCTATCTCTTTCTCTATGCGGCCATTTTAAGCGTTCCATTTGCATTGGCAGCCTATTATCAGTTTGTGGCCGATCCGGTGAGGCATCCTCAACCCGCTTCGACTCTTGCCTTTGCCTATACGATTGCCATTTGTTTAGGATTGGCCTTTTTTTTTAAACAAGGTATGCGCCAAGCCAAAGCTGCGCTTTATCGGCGCGAGTCTCTTGCGACAGCAGTCATCATTTGGTTTTTGACGCCAGCCATTGGCTGCCTCCCCTTTGTTTTTTCTGGAACTCTTCAAAGAATTGACCAAGCTTATTTTGAAGCAGCATCTGGCTTTACAACAACAGGTGCGACTGTTTTGGAAGCAAAAAAATACGACCCCGAAACAGGGAAGGAAATTCCAATCCGCCGCACCTATTGCGGCATGCAGCAGACCACTTATGAATTCTACGGCACGGTTGCTCCTGTTACCAATGCGCTTGGTAAGCAGTTTGAGGGAATCGAAGCTGTCAGTCATGCCCTTCTTTTTTGGCGTAGCCTTATGCAGTGGCTGGGAGGCATGGGAATATTGGTCTTATTTGTCGCTTTTTTGCCCGAACTTGGGGTTAAAGGCAAATTTCTTTTTCAAACAGAGTCTCCAGGACCCATCAAAGAGGCCTTAACGCCCCGCATCACCGAAACGGCTTTGCAACTTTGGCAAATTTACGTTGGATTGACGATTGCCGAAATTATCCTTTTGCTGGCAACTAATCGGCAAATGCCTTTGTTTGATGCTGTGACCATCACACTTGCTACCGTCTCAACAGGAGGATTTAGCGTTCACAATCAGAGTCTTGGATATTACCAGAATTTTAACACGGAATGGATTGTCCTAGTTTTTATGATTTTGGGTAGTATTAACTTTTCTTTTTACTATTACATTATCAAGGGTAAGATTTATCGCTTATTTGAGCCGGAATTTGCCCTTTACATGGCCCTGTTATTGGTTTTGGGTGGTTTTATTGCATGGAATCTAATTGGCGTCGAAAGAATATCTTTGACAGGTGAGTCTGAAGGGATGTATTCATGGAAGGAGGCGCTGCATATGGGCTTCTTTCAATTGATCTCTGCTCAAACATCGACTGGTTTTTTCTTGGCGGATTATGATCATTGGCCGGCCATTGTTCAAGCTATCATCCTGATTGCCATGTATTTAGGTGGAATGGCGGGTTCGACAGCGGGCGGGATTAAAATTGTTCGCTTCTACATGCTATTTCAAATCATCTTGAGCAAGGTCGAATCGATTTTTAGGCCCAAAACGATCCGCATCATCCGTCTTGGGCAAAGGGAAATCGACCAATCTGCCGCCGTGTCGGTTCTTTGCTTTTTTATTCTGGTCATGGTCTTCTCTGTTTTAGCAACGCTTTGTTACGTTGCCGACCAGATCGATCCAGAAACCGCTTTGGGATTGACGGCGTGTATGATCAACAATACGGGGGGAGCTTTTCGGGCTGCAGGCCCTATGAGCACAATGGCTTTTCTCTCTCCCTTCTCGACGCTGCTTTCAAGCTTTGTCATGATTTTAGGGCGTCTCGAATTTTATGCTGTGCTCGTATTACTGGTGCCTGCTTTTTGGAAGGATCATTAGCCTTAATGCTTCGTTGCTGATTGCAAGCTAAAACATCGCCTTGTTCAATAGGCTTGCATTGCATCTCTTTTTTCCTTTAGACTTGTCGATCATTCACTTACCCCTATAGCTAGTATGAAAGAATTCTATCGTTTGAGTTTTCAAAATAAGCTTTCTTTAGAAGAGGCTTGGCAAGAATTAGAAATGGCAGGCCTTGAATTGGCTTATGGTGAGGAAGAAGATGACAAGGTGATTCTCTACCTTTATCTCAATTCGTCCGAAGAGATCTGTTCCTATTCTTGGATAGACACCTACGAAAAGACCACTCTTTCTCCCATCGATTGGGAGGCACAATGGGCTTCGCATGGCTTAGACTTTCACGATGGTGCCGTGCACGTTTCATTCGAAGCTTATGGTAAAGAAGCTAAGTCCATCATGCTTAAACCAGGGCCTGGATTTGGCGATCTATCTCATCCCACGACTCATTTGGTCTTGCGCTTGATGGCCCGTTTCATCAATGGACAATCTATCGTCGATATCGGTTCTGGAAGTGGGGTCTTATCTTTGGCTGCCATTGCCATGGGTGCCTCCTTTGCTTATGGAATTGATATCGATCCGGCGGCGATTGAACATGCTGTTCAAAATGCGGCATTCAATCAAATGGATGCCTCTTGCCATTTTTGCTTGCCGGGTGATTTTCAATTCAATTCTTTAGACGCGCCCTTGATTGTGATGAATATGATTTCTTCCGAACAGCAAGTCGCATGGGAATCTTTGCCTATTCTCCATGCTTTGCCAGGTCTTAGATTGGTATCCGGCATTAGACAAGAAGAAAGAGAGGCTTATATGAACCAAGTAAAAAGTTGGGGATGGACGTTGAAGGAAGAAATCGAACAGGATGGCTGGCTCGGATTTTGTTTTACCTCAGCCTCTTGATGGCGTGTCTTTCCAGGAATGAAAGCTCTTGAAGCTTACAATCCAAGGAGCTAAGTAGTTGTGCAAAATCAGCTAACGTGCTACGGTTATTCCTAATCATTAGGTGATTACATGAATATGAGAGTTAATTTTCCGAGTTTTAATGCTTGTTTACAAGCACTCCCTCAAGTGCCTCAATCGGTCTCCGATTTTTTATCATCTGAACACGTGCGCAGGGTTAAAGAGGTTGCGCTGTCTATCTTCAGGCAGATTTACAACTTCTTTAGTAATTACAATAGCGAAAGCACTCAATCAGGGGGTAGCGTGAAATCGATTGGAATGATCGGTTTTATGTCTTTAATTGCCATTATGCTGATCACTCTACTGCGCACTCCCCGCAATGGCAACCGCGAGCAAAACCGCGCTGGATTTCTTCCTCCTGTGACTCCAGGAAGAGGGTAGGATTTAGCATTGTAGCTTGAACTTGCCCGCTTATTTCGAATCCCAGGACTATTAAGTATTCAAGCCAATCAGCCAACGATTGGCTTTTTTTTGTTCTGTGAGGCTCTTACCAACGGCTACACGCGCCCTAGATTAATCCTAAGATTTTAAGCACGATGATCACGCCTAGTGGGACACCCAGGATCCAAATAAGGGCCATTCTTCCTAAACCCATGACTACTCCCATTTGCTAGGTGTTATTTTTACTGAATATGTGTATATAATAATTTGAATAAAGCGACAAGTCGAGTTTTAATGGCAGAGGAGGATCCAAGCATGCGCGCCATGGTTTTAAAGCAGCCGAATACTCCATTGAAACTCATAGATTTGCCCATTCCAGAGCCTGGAAAGAAGCAAGTGCTTATTAAGGTCATCGCCTGTGGCGTCTGTCGCACAGATTTGCATGTCTCGTCCGGCGAATTAGAAAAGCCTCACTTGCCTTTAGTGTTGGGACACCAGGTTGTTGGTACAATTGCCAAGCAAGGAGCCGAGAGCGGACGTTTTGCAATCGGCCAACGGGTTGGAGCTCCCTGGCTTGGCACAAGCTGCGAACAGTGCTCTTTTTGCTTAAGCGGTGCAGAAAATCTATGTGAAAACGCCCTTTACCGCGGCTATCAGTTTAATGGCGGCTTTGCCGAGTATTGCCTTGCCGATGAAGAGTTTATTTTTCCCATTCCTGAAGAATATTCCTCTTTACATGCGGCCCCATTGCTTTGTGCCGGTTTAATCGGCTATCGCACGCTTAAACTGGCGGGTGATGGTAAGCGACTGGGGTTTTATGGATTCGGCGCATCGGCCCATATTCTCATTCAATTGGCCGTTCAGCAAGGAAGAGAGGTCTATACCTTTTCAAGGGAGGGAGATAATCATTCCCAAGCTTTTGCTAGAAAGCTAGGAGCGACTTGGACGGGTGAATCGAGCCAGCTGCCACCCGTTCCTCTCGATGCGGCTTTAATCTTTGCGCCGATTGGATCGATCGTGCCTTTGGCTCTTAGGGCGGTGCGTAAAGGAGGAAGTGTCGTGTCTGCTGGCATTTATATGACAGACATTCCCTCTTTTCCCTATTCTCTTTTGTATGGGGAGCGTATTTTGCGCTCTGTCACCAATTTGACAAGACGGGATGGACTGGAATTTTTTGAGTTGATTGCCCGCTATCCCATTCAGACGAGCGTGACAGCCTATCTTTTGGAGGAGGCTAATCAAGCATTAAGCGATTTAAAAGAAGGGAGGTTCTCTGGGTCGGCCGTCTTGGTGATCGACTCAGGCACTAAGTAGAGGGGAAGAAGGGGATTGGCGCCATCGGTTTTAAATGGGAGTGAATTGAGATCAAAAGATCTCAATTCAGCATTAACCATTTGATGAGCAAGAAGAAGGGCTTCCGCAAGGGCAGCAGCCGCCTGAAGATGGTTTTGAAGGGGTGTTGTTGTAGTCGGTAATATAGAATCCTGACCCCTTAAAGTGCAGTCCCGACCCACCGCCAGGCTTGCGCTTGAACTCTGCCTGATGACATGCTGGGCAATCTACTAAAGGCTGTTCGCTCATTTTTTGGAAAATTTCTTCTTCGTGGCCACAGCTAGCACATGAATAATCGTAATGGGGCATTGAATACACTCCTGTTTTGCTATCTGTAAAGCTAGCTAACTAGCTTTACAGACTTGAAGGTTTAAAGCTTGGACTTAAAGGTTACATCATTCCCATTCCACCCATGCCCATGCCGCCCATTCCCATTCCACCCATGCCACCCATGCCATCCATTCCAGGCATACCAGCAGGTTGTTGAGATTTTGGCTGAGGCTTATCGGTGATCATGGCTGCAGTCGTGAGCAGGAGACCAGCAATCGAAGCTGCATTGATGAGTGCGCTTTTAGTGACCAAGACAGGATCAATTACCCCTGCTTGAAGCAGGTCTTTGAATTCGTCTGTCAAGCCATCGTAGCCATAAGCTCCGGTCGCTTCGTAAATCTTTTCTGCAATCAAGTTGCCTTGCTTGCCACAGTTATTAGCAATGGCTGTTGCAGGTGCAAAAGCGGCTTGCTTAATAATAGAGGCTCCGATGGCTTCATCGCCACTTAACTTTAAGTTTTCGAGTGTCTTGACAGCACGAAGCAGGGCTACGCCGCCTCCAGGAACGATTCCTTGAGCTACAGCTGCTCTTGTTGCATGCAGAGCGTCTTCAACACGCGCCTTCTTTTCTTTTAATTCAGTTTCGGTTGCAGCGCCAACATTGACAACAGCCACTCCGCCAACCATCTTAGCCAAACGCTCTTCTAGTTTTTCTCTATCGTACTTTGACGTACTAGAGTTGTTGAGCTCAGCTTTGATTTGAGCGATGCGCTCTTTGACTTCATTGGGATGACCGGCACCGTCGATGAGTGTTGTTTCTTCTTTAGAAACCTTGATTGTCTTAGCGCGACCGAGGACCTCGGGACCCACTTCGTCTAACTGCAAGCCGACTTCTTCCGACACAACTTTACCGCCGGTTAAAATAGCGATGTCTTGCAGCATAGCCTTGCGGCGATCGCCAAATCCTGGAGCTTTAACCGCACAAACAGCCATTCCCGCTTTAAGCTTATTGACAACCAATGTTGCCAAGGCTTCACCATCAATGTCTTCAGCAATGATGAGCAGAGGACGCGCACCTTTCGCCATGACTTTTTCTAAGATGGGGATAATGTCTTTGGCTGTTGACAACTTTTTGTCGGTAATCAATATGGCTGCATTTGAGAGTTCGACAGACATGTGCTCGGCATTCGTGATGAAGTAAGGCGAGACGTAGCCTTTGTCAAACTGCATCCCTTCTACGTAGTCGACGTGCGTTTCAATGCCTTTCGCTTCGGCGACAGAGATGATACCATCTTTGCCGACTCTTTCCATCGCCTCTCCAATGATGCGACCAATGTCGTAATCGTTGTTGGCTGAAATGGTGGCAATCTGCTGTACTTCTTGCGCCGTATTGATCGGAGTGGAAATCTGATCTAAGGCGTGCGTCATAGCATCGACAGCCTGATCGATGCCCCGCTTTAAGCTCATCGGATTGGCTCCGGCCGTGACATTTTTTACGCCGGCTGAATAGATGGCCTCTGCCAATACAATCGCCGTCGTGGTGCCATCGCCTGCCGAATCGGATGTCTTGGCGGCCACTTGATTGACGAGCTGGGCGCCCATATTCTCAAATTTATCTTTAAGAACCACTTCCTTAGCAACGGTTACACCGTCTTTTGTAGAAAGAGGAGAGCCAAAACCCTTGTTTATGACAACATTGCGCCCTTTGGGTCCCAATGTCACCTTAACAGCTTTCGCAAGCGTTTTAACCCCTTTTAAAATAGACTTTAACGCTTCTTCGTTGAATTGTAGCATCTTTGCCATAGGTCCGTCCTTGTTCTAAAAAGGGTTATGATAAAATTCCCAGAATATCGCTCTCGGACAAGATTAAATAATCTTCTTCATTGTCTTTTACTTCTGTTCCAGCATAGGCGCCGAAAAGAATGCGATCACCAATCTTGACAGAAATAGGTTCTAACTGCCCATTCTCGCTCAATTTACCAGGGCCTGCTGCAATGACATGTCCTTCTCTTGGTTTTTCTTGTGCCGAATCAGGAAGGAGAATGCCTCCTTTTGAGGTTGCCGCTTTTGCTCTTTGAACTACAACTCGATCTCCTAAAGGTCTGATTTTCGTCTTAGCTGTCATCTCTATTCTCCTGTTTTGAATGCTTATTTAATCAAATTGATTTCAAAACTTGAATTTTCAACTGTAATCCCCAACATCGAATCTCTTAAACGACTCAATATTAGCCCCTGAAAACTTTTGCCTTGTCCAAAACTTAGGTTTTGAAATCAATCCGCTGCCAACTTTACAAGGCATTTTAAAAACGATGGCGATTTATGTCAAGTGCGATAGGGATACTTTTTAGCAACTAAGCAATTGAAGTGCCAATTTTTATAAGTTATTGTTTTTCAAGGATCAGATGATCCATAGGTGGTGATGAGATAGGCGCGGCGCTTTGTGCAGTAAGCGGCCCGTTCTTGTTTGTGGAGTGCGCCGAGTTTCCAAGTAACATATTTTTCATCCTTCAAGATACGGTAGACTTCGGCGGTGCCGTTGACCTTATTAAACATGTCTTGGCGGTGGGAGGCTTGGGCAAAGGCCTCTTGAAATTCTTTTGGGTACAAAGTCTTGAGCATGCCGATCAGCAGGTATTGGGTTGTCACGGGAAGGTAAGATTTGGAATTTGTGATGACAATGAGGACCCCTTGGCAATCCTGATGGGCAAAGCGGCCGAAAAAAGGGCGGTAGTAAAAGGGGTGGAAGTTGACGCCTGGGAAATTTTGTTCATTGAGTTTATTGGCGAATAGTTTGGCGTCGATCCAAGGAGCGCCCACGACCTTAAAGGGAAGCGTATAACCGATTCCGATGTTGACCAGCTGAAGTTCGCCGAGCAAACCGGTGGTAGGGTAGTAAAAAGCTGTTTGAGATTCTGGGATATGAGGGCTGGTTGGAATCCAGGTCAGTCCTGTATCGGCAAATGTCATGTGGCGCTGCCACCCTTGCATGGGAATGACTGTAAGGAGGCATCCAATGCGGTATTCGCCGTTAAAGTAGGCTGCGAGTTCTCCCACTGTCATTCCATGGCAATAGGGAACATTGATGTAGCCGACGAACGAGCGCCATCGCTCTTCCATGAGAGGGCCGTCGATCGTATGGCCATTGAGCGGATTGGGCCGGTCTAGGACGATAACGGGAAGCTTGTGCTTGGCCGCTTCTTCCATGACGTAAAACAGGGTGGAAATGTAGGTGTAGGAGCGAGATCCGATGTCTTGAATGTCGAAAACAATCAGATCGAGATTTCTAAGCATTTGAGCCGAGGGACGTCGAGTGGAGCCATGGAGGCTGTAAACGGGAATCCCATCCTCTTGCGCGTCAGGGACTTTCTCATCGGCATATTGGGCGCCGTTGAGGCCGTGTTCTGGAGCAAAGAGAGCGCTGAGTTTAAAATTATAAGTAGAGGCTTGTTTTTTAAAGCAATCAATGGTCGATTGCCCTTGAGCATTTATGGCCGTATGATTGGTGACGAGCCCCACCCGTTTGTTGCGCACGACATGTACATATTCAGAAGTGAAAAGGCGATCAACGCCCACTTTAACTTGAGCACACAGCGTTGCTTGCATGAACAGGCAACAGAGCAAGCAGATCCAACGGTTTTTTTCTGACATCTATTTATACTAAGAGGGGTAAAATTCTATAAGTGAAAAGCGTTGTATCAATTTCTTTTTAACTTATCTAGTAAATTGAGTTGTTCGACCGACTTTTAGGCTTTCATCTCTTAATTTTTCCATCCTTTGGGGAAATATTTCCATCTGGAAAGCAACAGTAAGAGCAAGGCCGCCAACTCCGTCTTGTTGACTAAGTCGCTGTATTTAGAAAGCCTCTTAGATGAAGAGAGCGTACGCTCAATCAGTGCCTGCAAGGCGAGCAAAAGTAAAAATCTCATTTAAACCTCCTCAAACTCTGATTCGAGTCTGCTAATAAATAAACATCTTAATTGTTAATCACATATAATTATAATCTAAAACATAATTTATAATTAAATGGTTGTTGTTTATTTTGAGTCATTTATTGTTGGTTTCTGAGAAGTGGGGGAAGGCGCTCAGGAAAAGCTTTTTTTAAAGCGGGGTGTCTGTTATAAAAGAGCGCTTATTTTGGCATGGTTCCTCCTTGGGTTACAGGGAAAGTGTGTTTGCAAGCCCTGATTAGTGAATTGTAGATATCGTGAGCCTTGCTTCATTTCCTTGCGAAAGGCTATCAGCTTAACCCAAAAAAATCACACGACTTAAGCCTCCTTGACCATTCCTAATATTTAATCGCTATTTTTAAGAGAGTCCAAAAAGGTGCCCTTTTGTTTAGAACCCTTTAATACAAGGTAGAATATGGAAGAGTCCTCCCTCATAGCAAAGGCTAATGCTCAAATCCAATCAGTTAAAGGCAAAACGCTTTCTTCTCAAGAAAGGTGTGAAGCTTCGGTGACTTTAGCAGCGACGATGTTAGAGGAGGCTCAGCAGATACAAACGGCGGCAGAGAAACGGCAACAGGCCGAGCTTGCGGGGATGATGAACGACCCGATTGGCAAGATTTTTACCACTGCTATTACCGATCAATGTTTCCGTAGCCAGCGTTCTAGTCGAGTGGCAGATCAATTAGTCCATGTTATCAAAAAGTATGGTGTTCCCAAGTATTTATCGGCCGATAAGCGATTGGCTTTGCAAGCCTTTACGTTGGTTGGCAAATTTTTATCTCCAGCAATTGTTCCTTTGACTATTCAGCTTATTCGCAAAGAGACTAATAACGTCATTTTGCCTGGTGAAGAAAAGGCTCTTGCCAAGCACATGCAAAAAAGGAGGCAGGAAGGGGTTCGAATCAATTTGAACCACTTAGGAGAAGCTATTTTAGGGGAAGAGGAGGCACATCATCGCCTGCAAATTTATTTAAATGATTTGATCAAGCCTTCTGTCGAATATATCTCCATCAAGATTTCAACGATCTATAGCCAAATCAATTTACTGGCTTGGGATGAGACGTTAGAGATATTGGCCGATCGTTTGCGCCAATTATATAGGGCTGCCATGAAGAATCGGTATGTGCGGGCAGATGGCCGGTCGGTTCCTAAGTTTGTCAATTTAGACATGGAAGAATATCGCGACCTGCATTTGACCGTGGCTCTTTTCCGCAAAGTGTTGAACGAACCCGAATTCTATCAGCATGAGGCTGGAATTGTCCTGCAAAGTTATTTACCAGACTCGTTTCTCATTCAACAAGAGCTGACTGTGTGGGCCATGCAGCGATTGGTACAAGGGGGGGGGCCGATAAAGATTCGCATTGTAAAAGGTGCCAATCTGGCTATGGAGCAGTTTGAAGCCGCTCTTCGCTTATGGCCGCAGGCTCCTTACAATACGAAGGCCGATGTGGATGCCAATTATAAGCGGATGGTTACTTATGGCTGTGAAAAAGAACATGCACAGGCGGCTCACTTGGGAATTGCGAGCCATAATTTATTTGACATAGCTTATGCAATGCTTCTAAGAGCCGAAAATGGGGTTGAAAAAGAGGTGTGCTTTGAGATGTTGGAGGGAATGGCCGATAACATCCGCCGTGTTGTACAAAAATTGTCTGGAGACATGCTCCTTTATTGTCCTGCCGCTACTAAAGCTGAATTTCAAAACGCGGTGGCCTATTTAGTGCGCCGCCTGGACGAAAATACGGCACCGGAGAATTTCTTGCGTCATGTCTTCGATCTCAAGCCTGGTACCGAACAATGGCAGCAACAGGTTAACTTATTCTCCCAAGCATGCCAAAACTATAAGCAGGTCTCTTATAAGCCTAGAAGGCATCAAAACCGTCTGTCTGAAGAATCCGCCTTAAAAGAAGGGTATTGCTTTCAAAACGTAGCTGATACCGATTGGTCTTTGCCAGCTAACCGCAAGTGGGCTCAAAAAATTATTGAAGAGTGGAAGCACAAGAAGCATAAGCCGGTTCCTTTAGTCATCAATGGACATTATTATGTTCCGGAAGGTGTCAAGGGAATTGGAGAAGATCCATCTTATCCAGGCCAAACGCTTTACAACTATGCTTTAGCAACTAAGCAACACGTCGATCAAGCCCTGCAAACGGCTCAAGAAGCTCAAAAAAACTGGTCTGAGACCTCTGTTGAAGAAAGGGCGCATGTGCTTGCCAAGATTGCCCAGGGGATGGAAAAGCATCGGGGAAAATTGATTGGGGCTATGATTGCCGATACGGGCAAAACAATTCAGGAAGCCGACATTGAAGTGTCAGAGGCAATCGATTTCGCCAACTACTATCGCTTGAGCCTCTTAGAATGGGCGCAGTTGCCAGATATAAAGTGGAAGTCGAAAGGAGTCGTGCTTGTGGCGCCTCCTTGGAACTTTCCTTGCTCAATTGCTGCGGGAGGTATTCTGGCAGCCTTGGCAACCGGCAATACGGTGATCTTTAAGCCAGCAGCAGAAGCCGTTTTAGTCGACTGGTATTTGGCTCAAATTTTTTGGGAAGCGGGCATCACTCAACAAGTTTTGCAATTCATCACGTGCGAAGATGATCCGGTTGGCAGCCAACTCATTCAAGATCCACGCGTTGCGTTGGTGGTGTTGACTGGTGCAACCGAAACAGCTAAACTCTTTTTGCGCTTAAGACCGAATTTAGATTTGATGGCCGAAACGGGTGGAAAAAATACGATGGTGATCACGGCTATTTGCGATAGAGATCTTGCCATCAAAGATTTGATCCATTCAGCTTTTGGACATGCAGGGCAAAAGTGCAGTGCTTGCAGTTTGGCAATTTTAGAGGCTGAGGTATACGATGATCCCCATTTCCGCAAGCAACTGCGCGATGCTGCAGCTAGCATGATCGTTGGTTCCCCTTGGAGTTTAAAAACCAAGATGAATCCACTCATCAGAGCGGCTCATCCTGCACTGCTGCGAGGCTTGACAACCCTGGAAGAAGGGGAAGAGTGGCTATTAGAACCCAAGCAGGATCCAGTCAATCCTCATCTGTGGAGTCCTGGCATCAAACTAGGCGTCAAACCCAAAAGCTTCACCTTTGAAACCGAGCTCTTCGGTCCAGTTTTGGGGCTGGTGCGAGCAGCGACGTTTGAAGATGCTTTAACTATGATGAATCAAACGGCTTATGGGTTAACGGCGGGCATTCATTCCTTGGATGAACGGGAACAAGAAAAGTGGTTAAAGCAAATCGAAGCGGGCAATTGTTATATCAATCGTACCGTGACGGGCGCCGTAGTCGAACGCCAGCCTTTTGGAGGATGCAAAGACAGCAGCTTTGGCAAAGGGTCGAAAGCAGGCGGGCCGAACTACCTTGTCCAGTTTATGCAGGCCGAGCAGTTTGCTTTACCAGCAGAGGAAGAGGAGCTAAGCGGTGCGATCTTGGACTTTTTCAAAGCGGTAGCTAATCAGGAGCTCCTAACAAGCCCGCAAGAAAAAGCCATTTGGAACAGCAGTGTGAAGAGCTATGCATTTTATTGGAATCATTATTTTTCGAAGAAGCACGATCCAAGCCTCGTGATGGGGCAAGATAATTTGCAGTGCTATAAGCCGCATGAAACCATTTTGCTGAGAGGCAGAACGGATGATTCCTTGCTTGATCTTTTAAGAGTTACGGCAGCTGCCATAGTGTGCTCAACGCCGCTTGATGTTAGCCTTGAAGATGAGAGCCTATATAATCAGATCAGGAAGCTTAATCTTTCAGGCTCTATTAAGGTTAGGCATGAATCAGAGCTTGCTTTAATGCAGAGAGTGAAAAAAGGTGAAATCAAGCGTGTGCGCCTACTAGGACCAGTTTCAGCGCAGTTGCAAGAAGCCTTGGCGCATGCAGCTTGCCATATCAATGCAGGCGCAGTATTAGCCAATGGAAGATTAGAGTTATTACACCTCTTAAGAGAGGTGAGTATCAGTCGCGATTATCATCGCTATGGAAATTTAGGTGATAGGGAAAAAGAGAAGCGGCACCCCTTGCCAGGATGTGAAGGGGAGCAGTCTTCGCCGTGTGGAGCATGTGTGTGTCATGGATAAAGTATTTAGTCTCAACCCAGAGCAGCAAGATGCTGTTGAAACTCTAGAAGGACCTGTTTTAGTTTTGGCCGGAGCCGGTTCCGGGAAAACGCGCGTGGTCACATCGAGAATTGTTCATTTGATTGAAAATGGCATTTCTCCTTCCAATATTTTAGGGGTGACATTCACGAATAAAGCGGCGCAAGAGATGCGTGAGAGAATTTGCAAACTGACGCAGCATCAAGTGCTGATTTGCACCTTTCACAGTCTGGGGGCAAGAGTATTGCGCGAATGCATTCACGCGCTGGGCTACCAGCGCGATTTTACAATCTATGACGAAGAAGATGTAGAAAAGCTCGTCAAAGCTTGTTTGGTCGAGCTGAATTTGAAAGATAAAAAAATGGATGCAAAGCCTTTTCGACAAATGATTTCGCAGGCAAAAAATGCTCTGCAACAGCCAGATCAACTTTTGCATTTTGACCAGTCAAGTGATATCGAACAAGCCTTTCCGAGCGTCTATGCGTTGTATCAAAGAAAGCTGCAAGAGTATCAGGCGGTGGATTTTGACGATCTTCTTTTTTTAACGGTTAGAATCTGGCGCGAACATCCTGGACTTTTGATGCGCTATCAAGATAAATGGCCTTTTGTCTTGATCGATGAATATCAAGACACGAATGCGGCTCAGTACACCATGACTCAGCTCCTAGTCGAAAAAAGACGCAATCTATTCGTTGTGGGCGATCCCGACCAATCCATTTATTCATGGAGAGGAGCCAATGTTCAAAATATTTTGAACTTTGAGCGGGACTACCCAGGAGCCAAAGTCATCCGCTTGGAGCAAAATTACCGCAGCCGCATGAATATTTTGAACACTGCGAATGCTTTGATCAGCCACAATACCAATCGCATTGAAAAGGAATTGTGGAGCGAGCTGGGCGATGGAGAGAAAATTAAGCTCTATATTGGAGAAGACGAGCGTGCGGAAGCCGAATTTGTGGCATCGCAAGTAACTTACCATAAGGCTCAGCACAAGATCGCCTTGAATGACATGGTCATCTTCTATCGCACTAATGCGCAGTCACGGGTTTTTGAAGATTATCTCCTTTATCGAGGCATTCCTTATGTAATTGTGGGTGGTATTTCTTTCTATCAAAGGCGTGAAATCAAAGATATTTTAGCCTATTTGCGCTTTTCGCAGTCGGGAGCCGATTACATTGCATTTGCCCGTACCATTAATTTGCCTAAGCGGGGACTTGGCGATGCAACGATTGAAAAGATCAGGCAAGGCGCCAATGAAGAAGGAATGACGATTTTAGCCTTTTGCGAAGCTCTCTTGAAGGAAACCCCCATGCGCGCCATTGTGCGCTTAACGGCTAAGCAAAAAGAGGGGCTCGCAGCCTATATTCAAGTCATTCACGATCTGCGTGTATTGAGCAAGAAGGGATCGATCCGCGAGCTTGTTTTGGGAGCCATTGAGCAGACTGGTTACTTAAGCTACCTCATGGAAGATAAAGAAACTTATGAAGAGCGAAGAGAAAACCTGGATGAATTGATCACGAAGGCAGTCGAGTGGGAAATATCTGCTCCAGACCCATCTTTAGAAGCTTTTTTAGAAGAGCTTTCCCTAAAGTCTAGCCTGGATGAGGCAGACCAATCCCAGGATCGTTTAAGCCTCATGACAATTCATAATGGGAAGGGATTAGAGTTTAAAACCACGTTCTTAGTCGGATTGGAAGAGGATCTTTTTCCTCACGTGAATTCTAAAAATAACCGTGAAGATGTCGAAGAAGAGCGCAGGCTTTGCTATGTGGGGATTACAAGAGCTAAGGAATACCTCTATTTAAGCTTTTGCCATACGAGATATTTATGGGGTAATCTCCGTTTCCAAAAGCCTAGCCGGTTCTTAAAAGAGCTGCCATCGGAGTATATAGAAAAGTGTAGGCAAGCCCAAATTGTGTCCAAGTATGCTTTACCAGAGCATCCTCAACGGGAGAATGTGACCTATGTGCAAAAGCCTGTTCCGCAAAATGTTGAGGAGTTTGAGCCTGGAGCTACGATTTTTCATAAAGACTTCGGCATAGGTCAGGTGAAAGAGGCTTATCAGGGCTCGATGG
Source organism: Candidatus Protochlamydia naegleriophila (assembly GCF_001499655.1). Lineage (NCBI taxonomy): Bacteria > Pseudomonadati > Chlamydiota > Chlamydiia > Parachlamydiales > Parachlamydiaceae > Candidatus Protochlamydia > Candidatus Protochlamydia naegleriophila. The sequence goes on along the minus strand of NZ_LN879502.1, from coordinate 2,707,652 downwards.
GATTGACCTACAAAATTTTCTTCACCAAGGACAATAGCTTAAAAACCTTGGTTGCCAAATATGCGGTTTTGAGCCGCGTATAGAAGGCTAATCTATTAAAGGAGTTTAACGCTCCACCCCAACAGTCTCTGTTTTTAATCACAAGAAAAGATAATCAAAGGCTCCTTCCCGCTTTAAAAGCGGCAAGGAGCATAAGATCGCCTATCTACTATAATATTGTGGATAGACGTTGCTTTCTGGGTTAGTATAGGTTGATCGCACGCCCGAATCAAATGTTTGAGTCGTATTGTAGGGGTAGGATCCTGAATAGGGATAGCCTGAAGTATTGTAGGAGCGATATCCCGATGTATTGTAGGAGCTATATGGATAAGAGTTGCCAGCCGAGTTATATGAGCTGTAAGGATAATTGTTGTAATAATAGACTTGATCTTGAGGGTAGCTGCGATAGTTATAGCGGTCACCGTAGCGATAGTTTGCATAATTGTGAGAGGGTCTTGGGTCTGCATCATAGCCAATTCCGCGCGTGCCCGGATGTTCTTCGTCATATGCTTGGCTTTGTGTTTCGCCACTGTAGAAAGCTCGTTTGTCATAGCGCCAGTTTTCTTTGTAGTCCCAATCCCCTAGACGCAAATTGCGCTCATACAAAGTTCTGTCTTCATTGCGATCAACATAGGCTATTTCTTCCTTTCCTTCGTAGCGGCTTACATCGTGTGGCTTTGCGCTTTGATTAGGTGCAGGGTAGTAGTTTTGGTTGGTTGGCTGATTGGGGGAAGCGGCTCGAGGCTGTTGGTTGGTAGCAGGAGCAGCATACAGAGAGGTAAAGGCGACTAAAGCGAAATTGAATGCGGTACAAAAAGCACGTTTAGATAGATAAGTTGTTAGCATAAAACCTCCAAACAACTACGGGTTAAGAAACGCACAATTGAAGAAGCCTTCATTTAAAAGATTGAACGGCTTCATCGACTGTATTGAAAATGTCAAAGATGCGGTGCATAGAGACAATTTCGAACATGGTTCGAATGGATTTGCTGAGATGGACGAGTTTAAGTGATCCACCCTGAGCGTGTAGGGTTCTTTGAAGAGAAAGCAGGACGCCCAATCCTGAACTATCGATAAATTGAAGATGGGTTAAGTTTAAGATGACGTTGGAAAATTCTGCTTGACGAATGAGTTTGAGTACGTCTTCTTTAAATGAAGAGGCATTTTTTGCATCCAAATTGTCCCCTTTAGGGGCGATGATAAGCAAATGATCTTGAATATGATGCACAAGTTCCATGTGATCCTCTTCCGAAAAATAGCGTTTAAAAATACGTATATGGTTCCAGTCTGTATCTGTCTTTTTAGGAATATACGAAATGTGATCGGCAATTTGTTGAACAATAAAAAATCCAAAGCCGCTTTCTTGTTCTCCAGCCAAATTTGGGTGATTGATTTTGAGGGGATTGAAGGCCGTTCCTCTGTCTGATAAAGTGAAGCAAATGCCATCGTCTACGTACTGACTTTCAATCAGGATTTCTCCTTTAGGCTGGTTGTGGTAAGCGTATTTAACGATATTGCAGAACAGTTCGTTGACTGCAAGCAATACTTGCAAGCCAAAGCTTTCACAGGCACTCGGGGCCTGCTGGCAGATTTCTCGCACGAATAAACGCAAGGCGGATAGTTGGGAAACATCGCTTGAAAACATGGCAGTCCTATCTTTGCGAGGCGAAACATGTGTGAGGTTTTCATTTACTTTTAACGCTAAAACAAAGCAGCTATTCTTTAGATTGGATTGCTCGCTGAAAGGAAGATGGTGTTCAAGAAAGTTGATAAAGCTTGAGGCATCAAGATGGAGCTGAGTTTTTAGGCTCTCTAGCAAGAGATGGCTATAACGGCTTTCCCTTAACTCATTTTCCCCGTTTTCAAAATGGTAATAAACAAACCAGTCTCCTGGTTTGACTAGGGTGTTAGCAGATGCCAGTGGCTGGCTTGTTGTGCCTAAAGAGGTCCATTTTTGCGAGAGCTGGGTCAGTTTTTGCTCTTGATTGATCTGCATGAGTGCACCCAGCCCACAATTGAGATAGGTGAACGTTCGATAGGGGAGGTTGAATCGCCCGTAAAAAATAGAAATGGTTAAATTGCACTCTTGCAAAGCATAGGCAAATTCTTTCTGAACGTTTTGAATAATCTCTTGAGGAGTTAAGAGATTTTTTTCCCATAGGCGGGATTTATCGAAATAGTAGCCACGCTCAATTGGAAGCGCAAAGCGCCGGATGGCAAATTTAAGGGCAGCACCAACGATTAAAGCATAAGGATCTTCGAGGGGAATATGCACTACCAGGATATCGATTAAATCATGGGCCGGTTCAATGATGTCAAAGAAGATGTTTTGATTGGGATGTATTTGCAGGGCTGCGGCTGAAAATGAGGGGGAATTTAATAAAGGATGATGATTCAATAATTTATCGTGAAGGAGCTGCAAAAAATCAGAATGGGATAGTGTTTGGTTAGTCATTTAAATTTCCTATTAACCTCACAAAATATCCTCTAAGGTTTGCATGAAGCATACACGCTCACGCTTGATTGGCATCCTCTGTAGGCCTTTCTGGCCTATTCTAACCGGTCGAAAATTTCAGTCTTAAAGCAGGAACTCTCAAACGATTTATCAAAGCCATTGCCTAATACGTTTATTGTGACGCGAAAAATGGCATGGCATGACTACATTTTTTATCGATGATCAAGTTCAAGGATCAATAAAAAATTTTTATTGTCAAGTCTGACATGAGTCAGGTAAAACTAGGTGTATCGTCAAAATAAAAAGGCAATTATGAGCTCGACTGATACCCCTTCTTCTACCTTGCAAATGCAGCAGTCAATAAACTTGACGCAGCGTTTAATCATGTCTGCTCATATGCAGCAAGCCATCCATCTGCTTCAATTACCTCTTTTAGAGCTCGAACCTTTCATTGAAGAACAAGTGAATTCCAACCCTCTCCTCGATGTGGTGTCTGAGGAGGCGGGAGAAGAGGCTTCTACGGAAAGGGAAGGAGAGGGGCCGATCGGAGAGAGAGAGGAGCAAGAGGTAACCATTGACGATCGCGATCTCGCCATTTTAACCAGGCTCGATGAAGATTTAAGGGATCATTTTTCTGCTACAGAAGATATGCCTATCAAGAGAACCTCTGATGAGGACCGTTTAAAGGCCTATTTAGAAAATTCCATCTGTGCTGAAACAAGCCTTTATGCACATTTACAGCAGGAGGCGCATGATACATTTGACAGCAAAGAAGAACGAGCCATTGCAGAGATTCTAATTGGTTATATCGATTCAAATGGCTTTTTGAAAACACCGCTTTCTGAAATTTGCATGTGGCACAATCTTCAAGAAGATGCTGTCAAAGCAGTCTTAGCAACTATTCAAACGTTTGAGCCATATGGAATTGGCGCTTCATCCATTCAAGACTCTCTGCTCATTCAATTGAGCTGCTTAGGAAAGGCAGGCACGCTTGCTTATCGCCTTGTCGAGGAATATTATGAAGAGCTGCTTCACAATCACATTCCATTGATTCAAAAGGAATTAAAGTGCTCTTTTGAGGAGATTCAAGCTGCAATTGAAAAGGATATTGCCAAATTAGACCTGCACCCGGGTACGCAATTCTCTTTGCTGACTGTACAGCCGATTATTCCCGATGTCACTTTGCGTCAAGAGGGGGAGCAGTTAATTGTTGAAGTCGATCGGGATCGGGCGCCCACTTTAAAAGTAAATCGCAATTATTTGAACTTGCTAAACGATGAGTCGGTTCCACTGGAAACCAAGCAATTCATCAAGAGGCATCTTTTTTCAGCACGTTGGCTTGTCCGGAATCTTCAGCAGCGCTATTCCACAATAGAGCGGATTGCGCAATCGCTGGCTGAAAAGCAGTATGAATTTTTTATGCAACCCGATGGACAATTGAAGCCTTTGACCATGAAGGTGTTGGCCGAAGAGCTTGAGCTCCATGAATCGACGATTGCCAGAACGGTGGCCAATAAGTATATCGACAGTCCGAGGGGTGTCTTTTCGTTGCGAACCTTTTTTACAACGAAGTATATTTCGGAAGAAGGAGATGACCTTTCGTCAAAAACAGTGAAAGATGCCATTTTGGAACTGGTCAACGGCGAAGATAAATGTCATCCTCTTTCCGATGAAAAAATTTCTCATTTGCTCAAGCAAAAAGGGATTATTTGTGCAAGGCGTACGGTTGCTAAGTATCGCATGGCTCTTCAGATCGGCAATACCCAGCAACGCAAGAAATTTCATTAGAGAATGGTTAGTGTTGAATTTGCATAAGGAAACTAAACCTGCAGCATCGATTCGAGAGGGTCATGCATCCTCAAATAAATCTTATGCGGGCAAAGGCGATCTTGAAGCAATTCTTTTCTACATAAACTTTTGAAGCAAATGGCTTTGTCGCTTAGTACAGGAGAGAACACTTTCTCAAAAAATAAAAGAATGCGATCAAAACCAAGCACGAGCATGTAGCTCGTGGTTCTGTAGATGGAGCTGCAACGCTTCGCCTTCATCTAACTAAAGCTATCTTCTTTTAAAATATTTATCGTTCACTGCTCAACTACATATCAAGTAGAAATCTCTTTGTCGTCTATTGAAGACCAAGTAAGCTAAATTGTAATTAATTTTATTCCAACTAATTAAAACATTATTACTTCCTGAATATTGAATGTTGATGAGGTGTTAACAAGAGAATCGTTAATTTCACTTCAAAATCTAATTATCCTAATGATGTCTTTAACAGAAATCAATTGTTGATTTGTGACAAATTAAGCTCATTATTTTGGCCTCGTGGGAACTATTTCAATCAGGTCTTAAGCCATGAGCGGACGTTTTCTTGGATGCATCTTGGGAATTGCTGCTAGGAGTTCTTTGGTATAGCTATGCTCAGGCTGCAAAAATAGCTGTTCAGTTGGACCGCTTTCCACCATTTTACCCTTATAGAGAACGACTGTGTGATCAGCAATGTGCCTGATGACAGATAGATCATGCGAGATAAAGAGATAGCTTAGGCGGAACGTTTCCTTGAGCTCGATCAATAAATTAAGAATTTGCGCTTGAATCGACACATCTAAAGCAGAAACGGCCTCATCACAGACAATGAGTTTGGGATTGAGCGCGAGCGCGCGTCCGATACAAATCCTCTGCTGCTGCCCCCCTGAAAATTCATGAGGATAACGTTCCATGACATCTGGTGAAAGGCCAATTTGTTGAAGAACCGTTGCAACGCGATCCGTTTGCTCTTCTTTCGTAGCAACTAAATGGTGGTAAAACAGAGCTTCCCCAATGCTTTCTTTAATGGTTTTGCGAGGATTGAGGGAGGCGTAAGGATCTTGAAAAACCATTTGAATGTCTGTGCGGATCATTTTTAGCTGAGAAGCATTCAGGTTCATGAGCTCCTTCCCTAGGAAGGTGATTTCGCCGGCAGTTGGCTCAATGAGGCGTATAGCCGCTCTGGCGGCAGTACTCTTACCGCTTCCTGATTCTCCAACCATGCCCAGCACTTCGCCTTCTTTAATGGTAAAGTCGATTCCATCGACTGCTTTAATGCATCCAACTTCTTTGCGGAAGAGGCCGGCAACGATGGGAAAATACTTTTTCAGACCTTTGACAGTTAATAAAGACTGGCTCATAGCTGCTCCAACTGAGAATCTTTGAGTTTAGCTTGGCTTTCTGCACTCTGATCGTAAAGCCAACATTTTGTGATGTGGTTGTGTGGAAGAGTAAAATCGGGAACAGGGCCTGTGCGGCATTTGTCCATCACAAAAGGGCAGCGCGGATGGAAACGGCATCCTTTGGGGATGTGGCGAAAAGAGGGAACTTGCCCAGGAATGGGAGTGAGCCTTTCTTTTTGTTGTACAGAAGGGCGCGACTGGAAGAGCCCAAGCGTATAGGGGTGTGCTCGATGATAAAAAATGTCTTCAACATGTCCTTTTTCAATGCCTTGGGCTGTGTACATCACAATGACTTCATCTGCCATTTCGGCAACAACGCCCATATCATGGGTAATGAGCAACAAGGCCATCCCCTTTTTCTCTTGGAGCGAGCGAATGAGTGCAAGAACCTGGGATTGGATGGTGACATCGAGGGCTGTTGTTGGTTCGTCAGCAATGAGGATATCGGGTTCGCACATCAAAGCCATAGCGATCATGACGCGCTGCTTTAACCCTCCAGACAGCTGGTGGGGGTAATCATTCAAACGCCTTGTAGCATCAGCAATTCCTACGCTTTCTAGAGCCTTTTTTGCGCGTTCAAGGGCTTCATCCCTATCAAGGTGTAGATGCAGCTCTGCCACTTCGATTAACTGATTGCCAATTGTATAAACAGGATTTAAGGCGCTCATAGGATCTTGAAAAATCATGGCCAAGCGCGACCCTCGCATCTGGCGCATTTCTTTTTCGCTTAAGGCAAGCAGGTTTTGTCCACGATAAATGACCTCTCCTTCAGGAGGAAGTGCGGGAGGGGTGGGTAGAATGCGCAGGAGAGAGAGTGCTGTCATCGATTTTCCGCAGCCAGATTCCCCGACTAAAGCCAGAGTCTGGCCGGCATAAAGATTGAAGCCGAGTTGATCAACTACTGTCCAACGATCATTTCCGATTTGCAGGCGGACGGTGAGGTCGCGGACTTGTAAAAGAGGAGAAGACGGGAGCATAAGGTCTCTAATTAAAATAATTAATTCATTGGCAACAATTTAGGATTTATACCCGGAGCTTTGGGCTTTTAAGTATCATCGCTATTCATTTTTCATCCATTTTGTATATACCATAAGCCTATAAATTCCTCGATTAGGAATTCCAAGTATAGTAACCTAAATTTTGAATTAATTTGTCCTTTTTGTAGAGCATAAAAGGGTTCAGAGATATTTAAAGGGCACCTATGAACCATTGGTAATGCTTTGTAAATATCCTTTAAGGGTCGAACATCCTATTCGAAAAATTGTGAGTATTTTCTTATTGAGGAGCCGTTTGTTATGTTGACAATTTTGAGTTTATTTGGCCGTTCTCCTTTTGCTCCTCTCCAATCACATATGGAAAGTGTCGGACGTTGCGTGCATTTTTTGCCAGCCCTTTGTGAAGCTATTGAAAGGCAAGACCAAGCGCAGATTGAGCGAATTTACGATGAAATTTCAGCAATTGAGCATCAGGCAGACGTGATTAAGAATGATATTCGCAATCATTTGCCAAAAAGCTTATTTTTGCCAATCGATCGCGGAAATTTACTGGAAATCTTGACAATTCAAGATAGTATTGCTGATAAGGTCGAAGATGTTGCGGTAATTGCGACACTTAAACCATTAGAAATGTTGCCAATTTTTAAGGATGAGTTTAAACTATTCCTACTTAAAAATATTGAGACATTCGATGGAGCAAAACTCATCATTAATGAATTGCATGAGTTAGTTGAATCATCTTTTGGAGGTATTGAAGCCGAAAAAGTTCGTTCCATGGTAGATGATGTGGCGTATCGAGAGCATGAAGTTGATCTCATACAGCGGCGGCTATTAAAAAACTTATTTAAAGCCGAAGAACAGCTGACCTACATCACATTTAACCAATGGCAACGTTTAATTGAAAATTTAGCTTCTATTTCAAATTTTGCTGAAAACTTGGCCTATCGAGTACGAATGACTTTAGAATTAAAATAAGGAGTTATGGATACTGCTCTGCTGATTTTAATTTTGGTAACAGGCTTTTACATGGCCTGGAATATCGGGGCTAATGATGTTGCCAATGCCATGGGAACATCTGTAGGTTCCGGTTCTTTGACCCTACGTCAAGCTGTTATCATTGCAGCTATTTTAGAGTTTTGTGGTGCTTTTTTCTTTGGCTCCCACGTCTCTAAGACCATGCAAAGTGGCATTATTAATCCAGATGTTTTTGTCCATGACCCTAGAATCCTCGTTTACGGCATGTTAGCCTCTTTGGCTTCTGTTGGGATGTGGTTGCAATTAGCCTCCTATTTTGGCTGGCCGGTTTCAACGACTCACTCAATTGTCGGAGCTATTGTGGGATTTGGAGCCGTTGTCGGAGGGCTCGAAGCTGTTTACTGGAAAGATGTCGGTTATATTATCTGTAGCTGGATTTTGTCTCCTGTTTTAGGCGGAGTCCTTGCTTATTATATTTTTACTCTTCTGAGAAAAAAAATTTTCTACGCTTTAAATCCTTTGGAAGCCACGCGCAAACTTACCCCTTTATTGGTATTTATTGTGGTAAGCATCCTTGCCCTGGTCTTAGTTTTTGAAGGGTTGCACAATTTAAATCTTGAACTTACCCTGTTGACCAAAATAGCCATTACAGTTGGGGCGGGGCTTTTGGGAGCGTTTATTAGCCATCTCGTCATGCGCCGCATTCCCATTACACAACACGGGAAGCCGCACAATGAGTACGATCCAGAGGCTATGCAGTCGTTGGAGAAAGTTCAAAAGCATTTGCAGCGCTTTCATTCTAAGTCTAATGGGGAGGCCCAATATACCGCGGGTTTGTTGATGGAAGAGGTCAATACCCTTTCCAAGTCACTTAAACCTCGAATGGAGCTCGATCATACTCATGAAGAGTATAATCGAGTCGAAACAGTTTTTGCTTATCTTCAAATTATGACAGCTTGCATGATGGCTTTTGCCCACGGCGCCAATGACGTCGCTAATGCGATCGGCCCCTTGTCAGCTGCTGTGACTATTTTGACTACTGGACTTTTTGCGGTTGAAGCTCCGGTTCCCACTTGGGCACTCGCACTTGGTGGGAGCGGCATTGTCGTTGGCTTGGCAACGTGGGGCTGGCGCGTCATTGAAACTATTGGGAAAAAAATTACAGAGCTGACTCCAAGCCGAGGCTTTGCAGCCGAATTTGGTGCAGCGACGACGATTGTACTGGCCTCTAGACTTGGACTTCCCATTTCAACGACTCATACACTAGTCGGAGCCGTTTTAGGTGTCGGTTTTGCAAGAGGCCTTGAAGCCGTCAATTTAACAACAACGCGCGATATTCTCATTTCTTGGGTTGTCACCGTACCGATCGGCGCTCTTTTAGCCGTTGCCTTATTTTATCCCATTCGCGCGGTATTCGGATAAAAGATGGTGTTCCAGCTTGCAAGAGCTTAATTTTTTTATATGTAACAAGTGACGGAGAATAGTAATGTTGGAAAATTCTCAATCCTCTAAGTCGTGGTTATTCAAATTTGGGATTGGTCTTATCGCCGGTTTGCTTTTGTTGGCGCGCATAGGCTATGGGCAAAGCCAAGTGCCAAATTCACAGGCCATTCTACAAGGCTTAATTCATGCAGAGGCTGTTCAGCCTATTGAGAAAGATGCTGCTCATAAGGTTCAACCAGGCACTCCTGCTAAATTATCTGTTGTAGTGGAGAATAAGGGCACTCAAGCCAGCCCAAATGCAGAAATCTACTTGCGCTATGCCTTTGCAAAGCCTTTGGAAAAAGAAAAAGACAGTGTGATTTTTCAAACGGAAAAACTTCCTTTACCCTCCATTGAACCAGGCAAGAGCGTTGCATTGGCATTTACAACTCCTCACGCATGGCCAGCCTTAGCCGATTTTGTGCGTGATGATTGGTCGATGCGGGAATATCAAGCTGTGGCTGTTTTTGGCAAGGAAGAGCTGGTCATAGGTTCTTTGGCCGTTACGTTTTCTGCCTATTACTATCCAGGAATTCGCAAAGAAATTCCAATACAGATCCCTATGGAATCTGGCACTGCTCATTGAGTGTAGGAATGAGAGAAGAGCCTTGCTGGCTCTTCTCTTAAGCTCGCACATACCTTTAATCTAAGAGTTCATTCATTGTGTCAAGCTGCGACAACCGCTCAAAGACCAGTTTTTCGATCTCTTCTGGAACGAAGCCGTGCAATCTTCGTCCGTAGCCTGCAATTTCATGGATCAGAGCCGAGCTTATGAGCCGAAATTTCTCGTCAGCGACCATGTAAAGAGTTTCTACATTGCCAAGCCTGCGGTTCATTTGAGCTTGCAGATTTTCATAGTCAAAATCCGACGCATTGCGAATAGCTCTTAAAATCGTTTTGACTCCGAGTGTGTTTGCAAAATCGGCCAGCAATCCATTGAACGTAACAATCTCAACATTTGGAACCTGATGAAGCACGGTGCTGAGCAGCTCCATTCTTTCCTCAGGGCTAAAGGCCCTATGTTTCTTGCGTGGGTTTTGGCCGATTGCTATGTACACGTAGTCAAAGATATTGGCTGCTCTTAAGGCAATATCCAGATGGCCGAGAGTCGGAGGATCGAAAGAGCCGGGGAAAATAACTTTTTTCATAGAGCCTTATGTTTAAAGATTAGGATTTCATTCAACCATCCTGCTCGTTTTGGGTGATGCCTTAAGAGATGCTTGATCCAAAGCGTTAAACTAATGCAGCTTTGGATCTAAAGCATCTCTTAAGGCATCACCCACGAGCGCGATCGAAACGAGCAAGATGGTGAGCAAGATGGCGGGTGGCCACAGGAGATAGCTTTCAGCGGGAAAGGCGTTTCTGCCTTCATCCATTAAAACGCCCCATGAACTTGATCCCTCTTCTCCTAGCCCCAAAAATGACAGTCCCGCCTCACTTGTTATGGCTCCCATGACTGCAAAAGGGACTAAGGTGAGCAGTGGCGGAATGGCGTTGGGTAAGAGATGAGAAAACATGATGTAGCGATTGCTGAAGCCCTGAGCATGGCAAGCTTCGACATAGGGCAATTGTTTTTGTCTGAAAAATTCTCCTCTGATGAAGCGACTAAAACTTGTCCATCCGAACAGACCAATCACGATGATGACTAAAAAAATGGACTTGCTTTGCAAAAAGGCAACGATCATAAGCAGCATAAAGAAAGTAGGCATCGATTCCCAAATTTCAATGAGGCGATAGGTGACCATGTCTACCTTGCCGCCGTAGAATCCGGCCATAGCTCCGATTGGAATGCCAATCAATAAAGCTAATCCAATTGAGAGCAGTCCAACCGATAGCGAGACTCGCACGCCAAAAATCAAGGCTGCCACCATATCTTTGCGATTGACGCGCGTAAGCTCCCACCAGCTGATGTGACGATTGAGCGCCTGTTCGCCTCCTGCATCGTCTTCCCAATGAAAGGGGCGCAAAAGAGGCATGACTTTAAATTGGAGTTGGGAGGCTTGTTGTTTGAGCCACGAGCTGCGATCGTGTAAGTAGGCAAGCTGTGCTTGTGCTTTTTCAAAAGCATCGACGGTACGCTTTGCTTCTAAAAAGCTCTCGTTGTCTTGTTGAGAGAGCTTCATTAAATAATCGCACTTTACCAGCGGCTGATACTTGTCAGAGGGTGCACTTTTGTGACACTGATCTGCAAAGAGAGCGTATAGGGCTTTAGCTTTAGCATAAGAGGCTTGATTTTGCTCGATAACAGCTTTTTGGCGAGCTTCATCGGCTTCTGCATGGAGCAAGTCTTGCCGCCAAAGAGTTGGCAAGCTGGTCGTTTTTCCCCTATTTTGTGCCTCTTTGACATAGGATGCTTCAAAGCGCTGTAGACGTCTATCTTGAGCCTCTCTTTGTTGGTAGCGCAAAATCAAATTGAGTTTGGCATAAGGTGTCATGTAGGAGAGTTCTCGCTCCCAGCTAGGCAAAAGAGGATGAGTTAGGAGGGGGCTTTGCCTTTCCGCTGCAAGCCGCCTTTGAATCTGCATTTGTTTGGCATAATTGAGCTCCGGACTAGCGGCTGGATCTTGAGGCGTCCTGGAAAGAATCATTCCAAATAAAAGTCCTTGAATGCTTAAAAGAGCCACTAAGGTCCAAAAGCAGCTTCGAGGGTGATTTTTGAGGGTGATCAAAGCCAGGAGGAAGAGGGGAAAGGTGAAAATGAGCAGATTGTAAAAAAGATCGAGAGGCTTTGTGAAAAATCCAGGAAAAAACAAATAGCGGAAAAGAGGGAAATACCATTGTCCATCAAAGCGGACCATCAAAGGCTTACTGGATGCTAAGAAAGGGGCGTAGATGCCAACCAGGCAGAATAAACAAACAATAGCTAGGGCAAAGAGTGCCAATCGACTGCGGCTAAATTGTTTCCAGACAATTTGCCAGTAGGTTGAAGAAGAGTGTTTATGCTTCATTTTTAATCCAAAGTAATGCGTGGGTCAAGCCACATGTAGGCTAAATCGGCAACCAAGTATCCTAAAAGAGTCAGGAAAGAGCCTGCAAGAGCGGAAAACATGATCACGTTGTAGTCGCGGTTTAGGATGGCGTCATAAAAAAACTTACCGAATCCGTTGATGTCAAACAATGTCTCCACTATCAAAGAGCCGCCAAGGATGACTCCAAGCGATCCTGCTAAGGAGGTAACGATGGTAATGGCGGCGTTGCGTCCGACGTGTTTAAATAAGATAAGGGAAGGGGCCACTCCCTTGGCTCTTGCGGTGCGGATGTAATCTTGCCTTAAAACCTCTAATACGGCTGTGCGTGAAAGCCTAGATTGGGCGGCTAAGCTTCCGTACATGATGGCGAGGATGGGTAAGGCAATGTGCTGCAAAATGTCAAATAGCCTTTGATAAGAGGTTTCTTGGTTGTAGATGCGGTCGGGATTGGTAAAGCCGCTGATGGGGATGGGGATATTGGTAAAGGGAAAGGTATTGTGGAGAGCGACTTTTTCAATGAGGAAGGGAGCGACGACAAAGACCGGAATGGCGTAGAGGACGAGGAAAAATAGATTAAGGGTATAGTCTGGCCATTGCCGTTGTTTATAAGCCATTAAAAATCCAAAAAACTGGCAGAGTATGAAAGTAATGAACATGGGGATAATGGCAAGCGTCAAAGAGTATTTGAACCGTTTGACAACTTCGCTTAGAACCGTTTTGCTCGAATCGTTGCGAAGCGTTCCAAAGTCGAGGTGAAGAATGCGGTTCATGTATTTTGTAAAGCGCGTCTCGAAGAAAAAAATGGCTGTTTTTTCTTTGCCTGATGGATCCAGGTGATAAAAGGCCTTATTAGCTGCATACCACCTTTGAATTTTCTGCACTTTTTCGTCGATTTCTTCTTTTGATGCGGTTGAGCGCCAGGGAAGGGAGCGCAACAATAAGTTGTCTTCTGCTACTCGTTTGTTCCACGCCTTTTGTTCAGGCGTCAAGTTTGATCCAATGAAGCCCTGCCTTGATCCGCCTCTTACAAAAAAATGGGCTGCGAGCTGCCTAATGGCAGCTGGAGTTTTAGGGTCTTCGATGATGGTCACTAAATGAGGCATGATGAAGCGAGACTGATCCCCAAATGCGACGCGTAAAGCATCATATTCTTTAACGGGCATTTCTTCTTTACTTTCCGCCGTTTCCCGTTTATTGACTAGCTGCCAAAGAGTTGTTTCAACATATGACATTGACAGGGAGGACCAGTCATTATAGAGAATGGGTAGGGTTAATCCATAAAATTCGCGGAATTGCAAATAGCGCTCATCGCCGCTAAAGGCGACTGAGCGGTCTTCCCTTTTGCTTGCCTGGCCTTCTGAAGACACTTCAGTGAACGAAACGGGATCGCCTGGCGCTAAATTGATGATGGCAAAGTTGACGAGTACAATGCAAAAGAGAGTAAAGGGAAGAAGAATCAGGCGTCTTATGACATAGTTCCACATCGTTTATCCCTGTTTACTTCTTTTGATTCTCGAGGCCTCGTTTATCATCGATCCAAAAGAGGCTGGAAATGGGTTCTCCGACATTGGCTTCAGGAATTAAATCCTGCCTGTCGGCTGGAATGAAGACGTTTTGCATGTAATCGCGATAAGCCAACAGCGTTTTTGGCGTATAGAGAAAGGTATAGGGGGCTTCATCGTAGATAATGCGGTTGAAGCGATGGTAAAGCTCGATGCGCTTTTTGGAATCATATTCATAGGTCAGTTGATCGATGATTTGGTCGACTTCTTTATTGGCAAAGCCGACAAAATTAGAAGATCCTTTCTCTTTGGCTCCTGTCGAGTACCAAAGCTGCCTTGGGTCCTCGGGAGGAGTGCCAAGCGACCAAGCAAGGTAAAGGGCATCGAAGCTCTTATCATCGGTTGCCGCTGATAAGTCGGCAAGGTCTACTCCATCCATTTTACAGCTGATTCCGATCTCTTTTAAAGCGGTCGTTATATATTCGCAAATCGATTTCGTGGTTTGGTTTTTGACGAAGTAGGTAAGTGTAAATTGAAAGGGAACTCTTTGGCCATTGATGACCTTATCCAATACCCCCGTTCCCGTGCTATCGTACCAACCTTCTTCATGCAGCAGCTGCAAAGCTTTTTGTGGATTAAAGGGATAAGGTTGGATGCTTTCGTCGTAAGAGGGAGAAAAGCGGAAAAAAGTGCCTGTTGTCTGCACGCCCATTCCATTCAGGTTTTGCCGGATGATTCTGTCCCGGTCTATGGCCATGGTAAGTGCTTGGCGCACTTTTTTGCTTTTGAAAAGGGGGTTTGCCTGATTCCAGCCTATATACGTATAGCTGCGGCCAATGAACTCCAGAAGTTTAATTCCGAGCCCTTTCTGCTTTTGCGCGGCATAAGGCATACTTTGTAAAAAGCGATCCAGCTCAGACTGCTGATTGGGAGGAACTTCGTAAAGATCCAGTGATCCTGCTTTGAATTCTTCCCAGATTCCATCGAATGAGTCTTTGAGCTTGATTTCATAAGCTTCCGTTAAAGCTGCATGGGGGTCAAAATAGTCGTTATTGCGTTTGAAGCGAATTTCTCTGTCCGTTATTCCATCGAAGAGCCAGGCACCGCAGCTAACGATCACATTTTTGGCCCAATGGTGGGAAAAGTTTTGGGCCCAGATGGAATTGATGCGGTAGGTTTCTGGATTGGAGTCATCTTCAATGATTTTGGTGCCATCGGCAAAGTATTTGTAGACAAAGGAGGCAAGCGGACGCAAAGAGCCGGTCAGCGATTTGGACAAATATTTCATTTTAGGCTCGCTTTCCCCTTTTTCATTGGCAATCATTTCTGTTTTCCAACGGACAACTAATGTGTAATCATCAATGACGCGAACCTCTTCGATGTCGCTAAAATAGGTTCTTAGGGAAATAGCCTGCGCCTCTTCAATGCTTGGGTTCATGACCGCATCGAAGAAAAACTTAAAATCATGGGCCGTTACTGGATGACGATGCAAAAAATGAGGGGCGAGGACAACGCTATCGGCAAAGTGATTTTGTTGAAGAGGAGCCCAGAAAACATCCTTGCGTAAGAATAGCCAATATTCAGGCTCTCCTTTTGCATTTTGACGCAGTTCCATCTTCTCTGCCATATCTGGGGTTAGGGTTTCGTATTTGCCAACCTCTTGTGAAGCTAAGCCTGTCGTGCATAAACCATTCCAATTGGCGACTTGAACCCATTTGCCGAAAGGAAGAAGGTGTTCAGGCTTGCCTAAAGAGCCTTCTTTGCGCACTCCATGGGGAATGAAATCTGCTCCCAATAGCTTAGGAAGAGTGTTTTCGTAAAAGAAATCGGGTTTGAGAAGGTTTGTTGAAAGGCCTGTCTCAGTAGATTTCGCCAGTGGCTGGGCAGTGGGCTGCAAAGGGGAATAGATAGTAGCGGGGCGCTGTTCGAGCAGACTCTTTAAGACATCGGTTCTGATTTTTTCTGTTTCTGTCCGGAGTAAAAAGATATCATTTTTGACTTGGAGGAGGTCCGATCGCAAAAATTTCAGTTGGTCTTCGATCAAGGCCGAAGACCAATAGAGCATAGCCATGAAGGCAAATAGGCCAAGCCCTAAGACAAAGCGGAAAATGTATAAACTAATAGGCTCTTTATTCATTAGAAAATCACTATATGATAAAGGGTTGGAGAATCTGGGTTCAGAATCAGGTGGGAAATCCATCCCATTTCGGCTAAACCTCGGCAGCAGGCCAAAATGCCGACCGCGATCGAACTGATTCCTAAAACTGTATTCGCATGGCGTTTAAGTTTGCCGAAAAATGTATAAGCATGCATGGCCAGGATCAGTGAAGGGGTTGTCAACAGGGCAAACGCAAAGCCATTGAACAGGCCGATGGCGCCATCTCCTACCAGGGCACATGCAGAAAAGACGACGAGTGTCTGGCCGCAGGGTAGTAAAACGGTCAAAAAACCAAACAAAAAAGTTGATCCGCTCGTATCCTTTAAAAGCAGTGAGGATAAGGTTTTATTTAAGCCTGCCAATGATTTCCACTGTGCCATTCCTTTAAAAAACTTCCAATGAAATAATAGGCTGAATCCCCAATAGATGATCAACAGACCACAAATGAGGCTGATGATTTCGGCAAGATGATACTCTTTGAGAAAGACCTGCACCACGGCGCCAGCTTCTCCTGCCAGTAAACCTGCAAGGCTAAACGAAAGAATGCGTCCCCCAAAATAGAGAAAGCGGTAGCGATGTTTACCAAGCATCATGACAAGCGGACCGCACATCCCCAGGCAATGAATATTCCCAAAGAGATAGAGGGGTAACAGCGTGAAAAATAAAGTCATAGTGACGAAGTCGTTGTAGGGAAGGATCGAGGTGGGGTTTGGCGTGCTTGTTGAGCCTCATAGCGAACTTTTTGAATGTGAGCCATATCCAAGCCAGTTGAGCCCGAGTGGCGTGAAAAGGCCACATAGGTCACATATAGCATGAGTCCGGTAAATAAGGCCAATATTCCGTGACAAATGAACCAATAATGATGCTGCATCTTCTTACCTTCATACTCGATGATATACATAAAAAAAATGCATTATATGGTAAATTAAAATTTTGGGTAGTAGAAAGTTCACAGCCGATTGTAACGAGGTCATTCATGAGTACAGTTAATATCGATTTATTAGCCGAGGAGTTAATCCGAAAAGTCAAATCCTATTTAATCAGCACGATCGGCAGGACGGCGGAAGAGGCAAATTCCAACGAGTTTTACCGAGCCTTGTGCTATGCAATCCGTGAAGAAACGATGATTAACTGGCAGGCGACTGCCCGCACGATTGCTAAAAAAAATGCTCGTCAAATCTATTATTTATCTATGGAATATTTGCCGGGGCGTCTCTTTGTCAACAACGTCACCAATCTCTGTTCGAAAGACGTGGTCAAACTTGTTTTGCAGAAGATGAATCGCAGTGTGCGCGATATTGTTGAACAAGAAGACGATCCAGGTCTCGGCAACGGAGGCTTGGGGCGCTTGGCTTCTTGCCTTCTCGACTCATTAGCGACGCACCACTATCCGGCCCAGGCCTACGGTCTGCGTTACCAGTATGGGATTTTTGAGCAGCAGTTGTGGGATGGAGTTCAAGTCGAGGCGCCTGATTGCTGGCTTTTGAACGAAGATCCTTGGGAATTTCGGCGCGATCAAAGACGTGTGCACGTCAAGTTTTGCGGGACGCCTCAAACCTCTTACAACATCCATGGCGATGAAATTTTGGAATTAAAAGACTCTGAGGAAGTAGGGGCGTTGCCTTACGATATCCCCATTGTCGGTTATAGTAAAAATTCCGACTTCTCAGTCGTGACTTTGCGCCTCTGGTCGACCAAGGACTCGCCGCGCAACTTTTTACTGCAGCGCTATAATGCGGGACGTTTGGATCAGGCGGCTGAAAATACAACGTTAACCGATGTGTTATATCCGAGCGACAATACCGATATTGGTAAGCGTATCCGCTTGAAGCAAGAGTTTCTGCTGGTATCGGCCTCTATCCAAGACATTGTGCGGCACCACCTTGTGCATTATGAGAATTTCCGCCAGTTTGCCGATAAGGTACGTATTCAAATTAATGATACTCATCCCTCTTTAGTCATTGCCGAGCTCATACGCATTCTAACAAAAGATCATGATTTGCCATGGAAGATGGCGGTAGAGATCACGCAAGCCTGTACCGGGTATACCAATCATACAATCTTGAGCGAAGCGTTGGAGCAATGGGACCGCACTCTTTTCTATTATTTATTGCCGCGCCAGTACAGGATCATTGAAAGGCTCAATCAAGATTTCTGCAATGCAGTGAGAGCGCGTTATCCGGAAGATGAAGAGCGCATCCGCCGCCTATCGATCATAGAGAATGGAAAGGTCCGCATGGCTAACTTGGCGATTGTTGGATCGCACAAGGTCAATGGTGTGGCCAAATTGCATACCGAAATTTTAAAAAATTCTGTTTTTAAAGATTTCTACGAATTTTTTCCGGATAAATTCGTTAATATTACTAATGGGGTTACGCAAAGACGTTGGTTGTTGGAATGCAATCCAGAGCTTGCTAAATTTATCACCCATCGCATTGGAGATAAATGGATCACTGATTTCTTGACGATTAAAGAATTGGCCTATTTTGCCAATGATCCTGACTCCCAAGATGAATTTTTGGCGATCAAGAAAAAGAATAAACTGGCTTTTATAGACTATCTGAATCGAGATAACCGTCTACGCGATGCGACAGGGGCGCGGGTCTTGCCGCCCCCGTTAATCGATGTCGATTCGCTATTCGACGTGCAGGTGAAGCGCATTCACGAATACAAGAGACAGCTCATGAATGCGCTGCATTTAATTATGCTGTACCAAGAGCTTATCCAGAATCCAAATCATGAGCGCATTAAACGGACAGCCATCATCGGAGGCAAGGCCGCGGCCGGCTATGAAACGGCTAAAGACATCATTAGATTGATATATTGCATTGCAAGAAAGGTCAATCATGATCCGGCCGTTGCAGGCTTTTTAAAAGTTGTCTATCTCGAGAACTACAACGTGACAAAGGCCGAGATAGTCATTCCGGCGAGCGATCTGTCCGAGCAAATCTCAACTGCTGGCACCGAGGCTTCGGGAACCGGCAACATGAAGATGGCTATCAATGGGGCTCTCACGATTGGAACCCGGGATGGAGCTAATATTGAAATGGAGGAGGAGATCACTCCTCAATGGTGGCCCTTTGCTTTTGGATGTACGGCTGATCAGATTGCGCAATTGAAGTCGACGCATTCGTATCATTCTAGGGATATCTATGAATCTAATCCAAAAATCAGAAAGGCCGTCGATGCCTTAAGAGACAGAACGTTCGCCCATACGGAAGAAGAACATCTGGTCTTTAGTGATTTGTATCACAAACTGATTGAGATGCATTATGGAGGCGAACCAGATCGCTATTTCATGTTAAAAGATCTGCAGAGCTATTACGATACCCAGCTTAAAGTTGAAGAACTGTATAAAAAGCCGAGAAAATGGGCTGAGTATGCACTGAACAATATTGCGGGAATGGGTAAGTTTTCGACTGATTTTTCCATTCACAATTACGCCCATTTAATTTGGGGGATTGAACCCTGTCCGATTGATCAGGAGTTGCTGGACCGCGTGCGCTATGACTATGCGGCTCACAATCGATGTGGATAAGAATAATGGCTTTTGAAATAGACAAGTCTTAAAGACGGTCATGTTGGCTAGAGGCCGCTAGAGCGGCCTCTATGTGCAAGAAGTTCACGAGTTAAAGACAGTAGGCTTTGAATTTGCTGCTAGAATACAAAAAAGAGGTAAGGATCTTTTTCATTTTGAATAGCTTGTTCGAGAGCTTGGCTGATTTTGTAAGCATCGCTACTCGGTGGATATTTGGCTTGAACGTCTTCAATGAGCCTTTCGAGCGGATAGTTATAATCCCCTATAAAGTTTCCAGGTTTTCCGGTTGCATGGCTAATGCTTATCCATGCAGTAGTGAGGGCATAACTGTCTTTCAGATGGGGATACATGACGGCCATTAGGTTAAATAAACTTGGCTGGCACTGCCTTTCTATCAGGCTCTTTAACCGCTTTAATAGAAAAGGATTTTGCAAGAATTGCAGGTATTTGGTTTGGATTTCATGTGCCATTGCATGAGCTTCATTCTTGGCGTAGAGAGGAGAATGAATGAATTTTTTTAAGAGTTCTAAAGTCTCTTGTGGAGTTCCCATAAACTCTTGTAAGCGGCGAAAATTTTGCAAGTAATTCTTAGTGGCAGCTTGCCTGTCTGAAAGGGCTTTCTGTTGTTTCCATGTGAGCCTTGGAAAGAGCTGACAGCCGATTTTGAATCTCCTTTTTTTATCTTCTTCTTTTGTCAACGAATAGGAGATCTTTGCTTGGCACCCGGGAATCAGTGCTTGATTTTGATTTAACACGCGCAACTGCTCCACATCTTGTTTATGACGCTTTGCGAGGCTTTCATACGTCTCATTTTTGTAGATGCTCGCATGGCTAAGCTCTTGTTCCAATAGCTCCCAGATCATTTGTTGATGACTATCTTGCATCTCTGCTAAGTCAACGGCAAAGCGCGCTTGTATGGTTTTTAGGCATCCTTCTTCGTCATCTTCCCGAGTTTGGCTGATCGAATAGGTGGGACGCTGCAATAGAATAGCCAATAGGGTATCGATCTGTTTTTGCACATTTTTAGACAACCGTTTGCGGATAGGTGCATCGAGGCGTTTAATCCAAGCATCCATTTGAGCATTTCTTTCATCGCCATTTTCAATCTGAGCCAGAGTAAAAGCATTGAGGGGTTCATGCTTATAGGCTAGGCTAAGGAATGCGCTACGAAGAGGAATTAAAGTTTTGCTCATGGTTTTCCATTTCACTTTTTGAAATGTATTGCTTTCGCCTAAGCAAAGATCGAAATCAAAAAATACCCATTCCCATTGGCTATTCAAGGCTTGAGAAAGAAGAGTGAGGTGCGCCAGTTGAGCTACCACCAAGTGCTCATTTTCATCATGATAAGCAATCCAAGTCTCTGGAAAAATCCTTTCAAGCAGGTAATCTTTACGAAGTTCATCAAAGGATCGCTGCTCTCCATCTGGC
Source organism: Candidatus Protochlamydia naegleriophila (assembly GCF_001499655.1). Taxonomy (NCBI): domain Bacteria; kingdom Pseudomonadati; phylum Chlamydiota; class Chlamydiia; order Parachlamydiales; family Parachlamydiaceae; genus Candidatus Protochlamydia; species Candidatus Protochlamydia naegleriophila. The sequence continues at coordinate 2,686,902 of NZ_LN879502.1, read as the reverse complement.
ATCTGACTCTCCTTCATATCTTCGTTTGAATAATCATAAATAGTGAATGTTGTATTTTTAAACTTCTCTGCTTGCAGATTAGAACAAGGGGCTACGCCAATATTTTTGTGGTACAAATCCAGGCATTGAAACAGGCTTGTTAGAAAAACTTTATATTGAGAGCGTTCATCGATCCTTTTTTGGATGGCTTCAAAAAGAGGGGGATTCTCTATCAAATCTTCTAAGAGGATCATTTCATTTAGAAAAGGTTTGACGTACAGCGAATCCGCTGGGTTCAATATAAGATCGAGTTCGAGTTCTTCTTCTGCTTCGCATTCGCTAGCTGCTGCTCGCCGATAAAAATAAAGCTCCGGCATGATCAGTTTCCATCTGGTCTGATAGAGAGCCTGTTTGATCTCATCTTGCCAAGAGTTTGAGGAATGGGCTTTTAGATTAGAAATTCGATTACCTAGCAGGAATTGGCGAAACAGTTCTTTAAAAGAAGTGCAATGAGCTGTTTCATCCACCCGGTAAATCCATTTTTTCTTTTCGCACGCCTCAAAGGCTTGTTGGATGCTTAAATTTGGAAATGCAGGGGTCAATAGCGGCTCATCCAAGACAGGCGCATCCTTGGTCAACGCCTTGCCCAGATCTGAACCGTTCAGGATCAAATCTTGAATCGTTTGACCGAGTTCTTGAATGGTTGCTTCTGGGTTGAGCCTGCCTCTTAGATATCTTCCTTGCAGTTCTCGAAAAGATAGCCTGGCATTTTCAGCCGGTTGCTGATAGGTAAAAGTAAAGGAATGATTGGCAGGGGGCATGCGACTCATTAAGGCGTCTCTAAATAGCCAATATTTTGAAAAAAGCGTGGCAACTGTTTGGTTGAACGGCAGGATGAGGGCATCCATATTAAGCAAGTTGGCCTGATGCTTTTCCCATAATTGATGCATAGTCAAGCTTTCTTCTAACTGATCCTGTTGATAAGTCCAGACGCGGTTTCGAATGACGTCTAAATTGTCAGACTCGAGCGGAATGTCTTCAATCCATGCCTCATAAAGCTCTTGAGAGTGTTGATGAAGGCGTTTAAAAATGGATGCTTTTAAAATTTCATCTTGTTCGAGTGCCGAATAATAATAGCCCCTGCTTATATCTTGGGTGGTTGCAAGAGAAATTCCCCATCGTTTCAGTATAGGACGCTCAATTTTAGCCGAGGAAAGAAGGCCGCGTTTTATTTGGAATGCAAAGAGCCCCTCCATCAAGGACTCTTCTTCTTCTGCCCTTTCATTGCATTTTTTAATCACGCTGAAGGGCGGCAATAGATAGACTTCTTGGCTTGATAGTTCAGGGGACAGATCAGCATTGATCAGCGTCGCCTGTTTGATTGCCTGAATGCCTGTTTGGAGGGCTAGTCCCTTTTCTGTAGCCGCGATAATGGTTGTATAGGCTGTGCGATTAATTAAGAAAGATTTCGCTTGATTGGCTAGCGGTTTTAGAACTTGCCGATACAGATTCACTATGGATGGATGGGTTTGAAAGTAGGGCACTTGTTGCGCCTGCTCCACAGCCAGCCTCACTTGTGCTTCGCGGCTAAAAATCAATCGCAAGTCTTCTTCAGAAAAATGGGATTGATAAGCCAAGGCAACGCCTATTTTCCACCATTCGTCGACCTTTAAATTCGAGAGAAAGAGCAGCCAATTGCACCTTATGCCATTCAGAGGTGCAGGAGGTTGGGTGGTTTGCTGGAGATGTCTTGAGGTGCAGTCGGTTGCCTGTCTCTCAACAGGATTGGAATTGGAAATTGGCGGATATAGAGTTAGATGTGGTGTGCTGCCATGCATGCTAAAATAAAAATGACCCATAATAAGATTCCAGATAGAGTGTTTTGATTAGTCTGAGAGGGATGGTTTCAATTGTCTTTCCTTGCGATTAGTCGTTGGTTTACGGTGGATAGAGTAGCTGTTAATTTGTTGTAAACATAAGCAAATAAGCCTCTATCGTGTGGCAAGAGGTGGTGAAATAATGTGGGCTGGAGAAAATAAAGGCCTCATAAATGCTTATGAGGCCTCATTACTATCAAGCAATCAGCTTAATTTTAGTTGGTACTCAGTTGACCTAACTTAAAGGGAATGCCCATGATTTCAAGTGTTTTCATGAGTTCCATATACTTCTCATCCAAATCCTCTGATTGGACGGATGGGAGGGAAATGATCATACTCGGAGTGACGTTCCATTTTTTGAGATCTTTCAAAGAGGCTGTGAGTAGCATGCAAGATTGTATCAAACAGCCGCGATGTCCTTGCATATGCCCCAAACGATTAATCTCGATTTGGATTTGGCCTTTGTCAAAGGTCATACGCATGGTTTTGGTGACATTATCTGGTACCTTGTCAGTCACATTTTCTGATCCGAATTCTGTGATGATTTTGGGTGTTCGCTCATTCTTGACAGTGGGGTCGTTAATTAAATTGCGATGCAGTGTAAAGGTTCGGGCGTGGATTTCCAGTAGAATTCCTTGATAAAAGGCTCTCAAAAGAGGAGCGAGTTTCATGATTCCTTCCAACTCTAGTGATTGGAAAAGCTCGCTTTCCGAGACCCCTAAGTTGTCTATTCCTTTTTGGAGCAGAGGCTTAGATATTGCTTCTTTGACTTCCAGGAAAACTCTTTCGAAGCGATCAAACATCTGCGTTACGTTAGCAGCCTTCGAATCTTCTTCGTTGTTGTCCATAATGGCTAAAAGCTTTTGACACTCCTCGCCATTAAGATCTAGCTGGACTTGTTCCATGAAGAATATGAGCAGTGATTTGAGGCGTTTATGCAGTTCTATAGTTGAGTTTTGATTGATTGTTTGGAGATGGGTATGCAATTCTCCAGCCTTTAACTGGCCCCATTGAATGTCTGAACGGTACTGAGCCAGCCAATGCTGCATCTCTTGTGGAAGAGTGTCGAAGGTGGCTGTAGAAGATGTTTCGTCAATTTCTTGAGCCCAGTTTAACTCAGGGAAATACAGTTCAAGTGCAGGTCCTGAATGGGTGTGAATGCTAAAAAAGTTGCCAAGAATGGCCCGTCTAAAATCCGCTTTAAATGTGCCGAATTCTTTTGTCGTCAAGCAATGCTGCACATTCTGGACAATTTCATCGGACGTGGCCTGATACTTTGTGGCAAATTTTTTACTCAATTGTAGGACGCAATCATCGATCATGAGGCCAAAGTTGTTGCAGTGCTTGGCTGTCGTTTGGTTTATGGCAGCTGTTTCTTTCAGATCTTTGATCTCTTTGGCGCGTTGAATGCTCTTAATGAAAGAATAAATAAATTTGTCTATTACAGTTTTCAGGTATTTTTTATGCAGGAGATTGGTGGCTCGCATATTTTTAAAGATTTTTGCCATCTCTTTCAGGTCGTCAAAAAAATGTAGGAGAGGCTTGCCTTGCCGGCCATTAGAAAATTGCCGAATCTTTTTGGCATTGCTTGGATCTTGGATAAAATCTTTGGAGACATCGAGAAGCAAATCTTGATAGAAGCCAAGGCTGATCTTAAAACACGTTAGATCGTCGCCGCCCTTTTTCATGGCCTGTGCGATCAATTCGCTTTGAGATAGTTGGGGTGAGCTTTCTGTTTGCGAAAAGTAGTTGTCAAGCAAGGCACCCACATTTCTTCCATTAAAGCTGCGAGGGCGCTGCTTTCCTTTTTTAAAGGCCTCTGTGAGCAGAGGGCCTAATGAGTTCCATTCTTCTCCCACCTGATCATGAATCATCTGCTTAAAAAGCGTTTCATAGCCAGTATTCCCTTCTTGTTCATTCAAAATAACCATCTCATTTTCGGCTTCCACCCTCGCTTGCTCCAGCTTTAACGCAAATTGCATGACCCTTTGGCAAAGATCGGACATGGATGGTTGAAGAGTGGACTCTGAAGGGGAAATCTTTTGTGGAGAAGTATAAGTAGAGGAGGGAGACTGGTGAGGAGAAGGCGTCGAGTTCTTGCGAGGAGAGAAAAGTCCCGAACTTCTTGCCAAACTACTCACTGTCGTTTGAGGAGAAGACGTTTGTGGTACCTCTTTGGATCCGGAACGAGATCTCGAAGGCTTTTCCTCTTCACCTTTCGACTCGAACTTCTTTTTGATCTCCTCTAAAGATTTGGAAGAGGAAGGGGAAGGCTCGCTTGATGAGGGAAGAATCGATTGAGAGGTACTGCGTATCCGCGGTGAACTTCCTTGTTGTTTGGGAAGTGAAAATCCAAATGGATTGCTAACATTTGTTTTTTTTTGTGGAGTAAGAACCTCTCCATTGTGAAGGGGCTTTTGCTGACTGCCAATGAGTTCAGGCTGACTACCAACGAGTTCAGTAGGATTCATATTAACCTGCTAAAACTAAAATTTGAAAAAAAATTTATACTTAAGTTTATTCTGTTGACTATAAGTTTATAAAACACAAAAAAACTTAATTTATTCAATCTTTATATTTATATCAATCGATTTTAATAAAAAAGAGCTTTATTTAAACATCTTAAGTTTTTGCTTGCCAGTTGTTTGTGTATTTTGGCAGTAGTGTTTAAAAAGAAAGGAATTTTTCGATTTAATAAAAAGGAGGTAATAAATTAGTTAGTTTTTTAAACTATTCTAAATAATTGGCTACATGGCTTTGGGAGCCATGAGATGGTTAATTTTCTTCGATTTTTTCGAAGTCCATAAATCCCCAGCGGCTAAGCAATTGATGATAGGTGCCATTGGTTTGCAGTTCTTTTAAGCCCTGGTTGAAGGTGTTGATGAGCTGTTGTCCCCGTTCATTCTTTAGGGCAACGAGCCGGAGGCTTTCATCGGTTAAAGGGGCGGTGGCTATTTTTAATTTTCCTTCGTAGAAAGTATTGGTGTAGATGTAGGCGGGCAAGGCAGGAAAAATGACGCCATCGATGCGGTGATCGTCTAAATCGGCAAGGGCGCTCAATATGTTGTCATACAAGCGAAGTTGAATGGAAGGATTTTTTTCGAGATTTAAAAGCATTTGTACATTGGATTGGACGCCAATAATTTTAACAGCCATTTCATTCCATCCCTTTAAGGGGCTTCTGGCAGAGATGATAAGCACGGGGCCGAGCGGAAAGAAGGGCTCAGAGAATGTGTAGATGGACTGATTGATGGGGGTAGGTGGTAGGGCGCTGATGATTCCATCCAATTCTTTCGTCTCAAGTAGTCTTATCAGGGAGTTGCTGGCAATTGGGAACAAGCTGAATTTAACGTTTTCTTGTTTAGCAATTGCTGAAAGCAGATCCAGGTTAAGTGCTGAGAGTTCCCGCTCTTTATTCATGACATTCAGGCTCGACCATTGAACGTCTTGACCAATTGTATAGACATTATTGTGAAAGGGCGAAGAAGAGCATCCTCGGATAATTAGGATAAGGATAAGGCAAAAGAGAGCTAGGAATAATCCATTGCGCCTTTTGGGTGAAGCAAAAAATTGACGTCCCCGTTCCAGCAGAGCAGAAAAATTGATCATGTTTCGTTCCTTAACTCCTCAGTAAAACCATCATCATAATCGATTCGCTAATTTTTCCCTATAGAGTGTATTGGTAATTTAAACGGCTTTGGAAAATCGGGTGGTGATGCGAGACATTGAAAGTTTAAACCTAGCTTCATGCCTTAAATTAAGCATGAACTGGGGCCGAATTTGGGAAGTGCCCGCTTCTTCAGTGAGACACTTTTATGTAATATTTTTTTGGAGGATATTATGCACTTCAAAATGATTGGCCTTTACACCATCTGTGGCGATTTTTTTCCAGCTATCGAGTTAAAGGGTGATACAACGATCAAATGACTCCGGCTGAAATATGAGTGACAGCCCTAAGATGGATTCATATGATTACAAGTAAATGGAAAATCCGTTGAATGCGTAAGCGTCCGCAGCAGATATTACGTCTCTTTAAGGGAATAGACATTAGTGCGCTTCAGTGGAATAATCTGGTTTTTAAGTGATTTAGCCTTAAAAGTTCTGATCTTGAAAAATGGCTCCTTGCCAAAGCTCAGAGAATAACCCTTTCGTTTTAATGAGGCGTTATGCTACGGTAACAATTCATGAATCATAGTAGAGATATCGTGTGACAATGACTACTCTAACTTTACTAAAGAATCTCACTTCTCGAACATCCCGCGTTACAGACTCAATTCCTGCGTCAGTCGATATGCGACAAGTAGCGAGTCTAATCCTAAGTGGTGGAGAAGGAACGCGCCTTTATCCTCTGACCCTCTCGCGCTGTAAGCCGGCAATTAATTTTGGTGGAAAATATCGACTCATCGACGTCCCCATCTCTAATTCTATTCATGCTGAATGCCACAAAATTTTTGTTTTGACTCAATTTTTATCGTCTTCCTTGCATCATCACATCTTTCAAACCTATATGCAAGGGCGGACAGGGGGATCGATTGAGATTTTAACGGCTGAGCAAAAGCCGGGGCAGAAAAACTGGTTTTTGGGAACAGCAGATGCTGTGCGTCAAAATATTGACTATTTATTGGAAAGCCCGGTCGAGTATTTTCTGATCTTATCAGGAGACCAGCTTTACAATATCAATTTTCGTGAAATGGTTCATTTTGCCAAAAAAACTGATGCAGATGTCGTGATTGCGGCTTTGCCGGTTAATGCGCAGGATGCTACTCGAATGGGCATTTTAAAGGTAGATGAGCGCGATTTTATTACCGATTTTTACGAAAAACCGCAAGATAAAGCCATTTTGCAGAGCCTTAAGGCTTCTCCGGATATTTTGCAGCGGGCTGGCGTACAAGCGATTAGTAAGCGCAATTATTTGGGATCGATGGGCATTTACTTGTTTAAACGCAAAGCCTTAGTTGATTTGCTTTTCAGTGATACTCGCGAGGACTTTGGCAAGCACTTGATTCCTACTAAGGTGGCAACAGGGCGTGTGGCTGCCTATCTCTATACAGGATACTGGGAAGACATTGGGACGATTGAGACGTTTTATCAGGCTAATATGGCTTTGACGGAGGCTCATCCGGTTTTTGATTTCCACAATGAGACGCGCCCGATTTATACCCATCGCTACGACTTGCCTCCGGCAAAATTTCTCAATTGCCAGGTTAAACAAAGTATTCTTTGCGAAGGCTCGATTCTGGAAGCAGATGAAGTGACCCATAGCGTATTGGGTCCGCGTACAGTTATCCATAAAGGGTCCATCATTCGCGATTCTTATTTGATGGGAAATGATTACTATATCTCTCCTGTTAGCGATCATACCCGTTTGCCACCCTTTCCTCAGATAGGGGAAAATTGCATTATTAAGCGAGCCATTATCGATAAAAACGTCCACCTTGGCAAGGGCGTGCAGCTCATCAATAAGCAAAAAATGACTCATTATGACGGTGATCAGGTGTTTATACGCGATGGTATCATCATTGTTCCAAGAGGGGCTTCGCTTCCAGACGGGTTTATTTTATAACAAGTCATTCTCGACCCATTTTTATGGGTCTTAAGCCTTCAAATATTTCGAGTTAGTCATGACAATTTGGGCTATTGCCGATCTCCACCTTTCTTTTGGCGTTCCCAGCAAGCACATGCGTGTCTTTGGTGAGCAATGGGAAAACTATACCGATAAAATTGAGCAGGCTTGGCGCTCAGCTGTTTCTGACGATGATCTTGTGTTAATTCCGGGCGATATTTCTTGGGCCATGCGCTTGGAAGAAGCACGCCTTGATCTGGATTGGATAGGCCAATTACCTGGAACGAAGGTGTTGTTGAAGGGCAATCATGATTATTGGTGGAGTTCTTTGTCAAAGATCAAGACTATTTTGCCACCTTCCTGCCATCTGATTCAAAATAACAGCTTTAACTGGAATGGGGCGAGCATTGCAGGAGCCCGTCTATGGGATGTCCCAGGATTGAGTTTTAATGAAATCATCGATTTTAAAGACTTTGCTTGTGTGAAGAAATTAACCGAGACGGATGAATCGGATGAGAGTCGAAAAATTTATGAGAGAGAACTTGTTCGTCTAGAAAGCAGTCTAAAGGCCATGGATACTAAGGCTAAGCTGCGCATTGCCATGACCCACTATCCGCCAGTTGGGCCAAACTTGCAGGAGACTGACGTGAGCCGTCTGTTAGAAAAGTACGGGGTGCAGATTTGCGTTTTCGGCCATCTTCACAATGTCAAACCCCATCTGACACTATTCGGCGTGCGCAATGGTATTAGCTATCAGCTAACGGCGTGCGACTATCTTAATTCCTTCAAGCCAATCAAAATTGCTGATAATCCAGCTTAAGAAGCTGCAGGCAAGCGTTGTGTTTAAGGGCTTTCCTGCGCAATGAGTCTGGCTGCACTCTATTCCGTTTTATCGTGTCTAGCGCATCTGCTGTTTGAGAAATTGGGAAATTTCAGCGAGCGCCTGATGGCTTAATTTCAATTGATTGCCAAAGCTAATGAAGCCATGAATGGTTGGGTAATTCCTTAAGACTACCGGCACACCGAATTTTTTTAATTGATAGGCATAGGCGAGCCCTTCATCGCGTAAGGGATCAAAATAAGCGACGATGACCATGGCTGGAGGAAGCTTGTAAAGGTTGGCTTGCAGAGGTGAGGCGAGCGAATTTTTGCCGTCGGCTCCATTCAAGTAAAGCGACCAAAAACGTTTCATGATATCGCGAGTTAGCAAGTAGCCTTCAGCATTTTCATAGTATGAGAGGGTGTCGAAATCGAAATTGGTGACAGGATACATGAGAACTTGGCAGCGCAGGAAAGGGCCTTTAGCACGAGCTAACAGTGTGACGGCCGCGGCTAAATTTCCGCCTGCACTGTCGCCGCCAACGGCTAGCAGCTTAGGATTGCCGTTAAATTCCTGGATATGGTCAGCTATCCAAGCTGTGGCAGCATAACAATCTTCTAATGGCTTGGGAAAGGGATTTTCAGGAGCCTTGCGGTATTCGACTGAAACGACTAAACATCCAGACCGTTTGCAAATCTCGCGGCAAATCGCATCGTTGCTATCTAAGTTGCCAGCTACCCATCCGCCTCCTTCAAAGGAAATATAGACAGGAAATGGGCCTTTCCCTTCAGGGGTATAGATACGAATAGGGATTAATCCTAGAGGGCCTTTAATGTTAAGATCCTGAGTCTTTTTGACAGGAATAGTGGTGCTGCTAGGCGGTAGGGTTTGCCTCATTGTAGAGACGTCGAGTTTATCGAAAGGCTGCTGTTGGATGCGATTAAAGTCTTTTAAAAAGAGTTCTGTTTGAGGGTCCAAAGCTGGCTGGTAAGAGAAGGGCTCTTCGGCTTGTAAAGAGCCAAATAGGCAAAGACAGGCCCCTAAATAAACAGCGGTGGTGTATAAGCGAATGTTTTTAAACATTTGACCCTCGAAAAAGATGGCTAAAGAGATCAAGATATAGAAAGTTTTTTTGTTAAGTTCAAGAAAAAAGCCAACAAAAAGCGGCTGCTTTCTGTTGGCTTCAATCAATGGGGAATACTTAGCGAATCGGGCATGCACCTGTGGCGCAAGCTTCTGCTAAATCATCATCGCGAATGTGGATGCCTGAGTAGTCGATCTCTTTCAAATTGGCAACGTATGCTTCGTAAGCCTCTTTGGTGATGACTTCTTGCGGCAAGTAGGCATATCCTAAATCTTCAGCATTCTTGGTTGGGTCATTGCGGAATAGGAAGGAAACGCCAACATAGCAATCCCAATTCTTCATGAGCCAGTCGATAATGGCAGGAACTTCCGATGGGTCATAAGAGACCGTGTTCGAAACGTTCTGCTCGCACCAAGTTGTTTGAAGGAGGCTGTACCACTCGAGCTGAGAAACAGCCGAATCGGTATTGACTTCCACTTCTTCCACTTTTCCATTCTTTCTGGTTACATTTGTGCGCGTGAATGGAACGTTTTCGAATTTTACTGGGAATTTAACCAGTACTGATTCAGGTTCATATGGCTTTTCAACAACGGTATAGCCAGATGCACGGAACTTATCTACGAGCGGATCGTGTTTGGAATAGGTGATATTATTGAAAATATACTTGCCGAGAGGCATGTGAATGCCTTCTGGTACTTCACCCCATTCCTCAGTTCCCATAATTTTACTTATCGTTCCGCTTGGCTTAATGCAAGTGACGTTTTTGGGCAGAGGTGAATTGAGCTCATTTGCCATGCTATAAGCCGCGCTGACGGTGATATTGCGCATGCGCTTAAAGTCATAGGCTGTCAAGTCAGGGCGCGCTCTCACGCCTGTTAAGCCAACTCCACAAAGGTGCAAGAAGTCATTGTTGAGATGCCAAGCTTCTTGCAGAATTTCGTCGCGCAAGTTAACCATTGTTTGACGATAGTTCATGCGTCCTGCGAGATATAAGGCTCTTTCGAGGCCTACTTTATCTCCTTTAAATGCCAGCACATTGACCTCTGTCAAGTTGCAGAAGCTTTTGTTACCGAGCAGGATTTCTACGCAAGGATTGCATCCCTTAAACCAAGGAGCGCGTCTTTCTGCTTCGGCAGCATTGATAATGCCAGGCTCTGACCCACCCGACTCTAGCATTAGTTGGAAAACTTTTTCCAACTCTTGCCTTGAAGGTTTTGCACGGAATAATAGGCTGTTATTTGACTGTTGACGGTGGGCATTGCCTGTTATCCACCACTCTTTTTTAGCAATGGCAAAATCATCCCATTCTGGCTGGCCATATTCAAACAAGGCAATCTGTGCAGATCTGCGGCTAGAGAGGATTGTACCAAGCCAGTTCACGATGTCTAAAATGTCCATACGCGTCAATAGTTGATCGGCACGGTCGGATAAGATCTTGGCAATGGATTTAAATGCTTTTGCAATCTGCTCATCGCCCGAAGAAATCCAGCCATAGCCCTTTAAACGCGTTCCCGCTGGACGGATTTCGGAAAAATCGAGAACAAGGGTCTTAGCAGGAAACTTTCCAGCCACTAACTTACCAACAGCCTTTGCCCAAGCAATGGCCGAATCGCCGACCTTAATGGTCCATGTCTGGGTTTCCAGATCGTATGTTTCAACGTTATTTTGAACGCCACCCTTGTCGGTTTTGTTTGAGCGGACGACCTTAATGTCTTGTAAGGGGCGGCGGAAGCCATTTAAGGTTCCTGTAATTGGTCTAAATCCAACTCCACATCCTTGCAGGAGCAGCCATAAGACGTCAACAACGTCATATACTGTCTCAACATGCGTATAAGAGCAGTTAAACATGCTCGATTCACGCGTACGGCTTAGCTCTGTACCGCCCAACCAAAGGGTTCGGCCAGCTGGAGCGATTTGACGGCTTAGAATGAGCGAGCGAACTTCTTCCAATTCATCTTCTTGCACTTCATTGAGAGAGCGGCCTAATGCGCGTTCCCATAACCAACGTTGATGGGAAATCACACGGTCGACAACTTGATCCCAAGTCTCTAACTGAGTATCCCCTTCTCTAACAGGCCGGTGATAAGTTCGCAAAGCGGTGGCCATCGCTCTGGCAGTTGGTCTGGTCATGGTATACGCTCTCCTCTTAAGGTATTAATTTTAGTGCAAATACAATATCTTGTAGTTGGTGGTTCGTAGGATTACAATAGGTTGTAGTGAATTGCCTTTGTTATCTATTTTTTTTACCATTAAAGTCAAGATGCAGAATTTATTTGAGCATCTTCAGGAACCTTTCTGGGGCAATTTTTAAGATGTTGATTTTGAACCAGTTCAACGAATAAAGAATGTTGCTTGGTTTTTGCAAACACCTAAAAATGAAGGTGTCGGTAATCTAAAGGTGATGAGATTTTCGATGGGTCTTTAGCTATCGAAAATGGTCAGCAATGTTTTTAAATCTGGATCTTTTTGATTGAATGCTTGGTTAAGCGCAACGGGTCGCTTTTGTAAAAGGCTTTGAATGAGTGTTTCCTGATTTTCTTTATCGAGCCGGTGGCAGTAATCTGCGCAGATATGGAGAAGATCGTGAAAATCTTCTTCGGTTTGAATCAGGGAAACAGTGCGTTTTAAAAGCATTTTGAAAGTTTGGAAATCCCCGATTTCGGTCATAAAAGAGAGGAGTTCGAGGTTGAATTCCAGATCTTTTTCTTCTAGGTGTTCTTCTAGCAGTTGTGTGAGCTGTTTGTTTGCCGATTTGCGGTTAGATTGCCCCATGAGCCGTGCGCGGAGCAAGTCAAACCATTTATTGCCTTCCAGATAGGCGGAAAAATCATCTAATAAATCATGGGCATATGATTCATTTTCTTCATCGATCTGCTCTGAAATGAAATCGTAGAGGAATGTTTCGATGTCATTGGCGCAATGGGTAGAAATCAGTTGCAGGGCCTCTTTAGAAGGCACCCCTTCATCGACATTCTCATCTAAAATCACAATAAAACTAGCTAAGGCGTCATGCAACTGGCTCGGATCGGATAGTTCGCCGCTATCGTAAAGGAAGATTTGATGGTCGAGCTCATTGCATAAAATCGATAAAGAGGGCTTTTCAGTAAGTAATCTGCGCCATAATTCAAAAACAAGCAAATAGATTTGATCTTCTTGGTCGGCTTTAAGTTCGCGGTCGCCTACTAGTTGTTCGGTTAAATCTTCGGGAGAGTCGCATTCATCGGCATAGGCGATGAAGCTGGCACGATCAAGTTGCACATCTAATCGTTTCAAGCGTTCAAAAAGCACTGGAAAAGAGAGAATGCGGTAGTCTTCAACTTGCCATGGATTGACTTTCATGTGCGGATCATTGAGCCAATTCATGCGTAACAAGTTATATAAGGCGCGTTTTTCTATTGCATTCATATCGTTGAATTTTGGTTTATTAGGATGGTCGATCATTTTTACTTAAATTATTGATAAGCCAAAGTTTAGAGTCCAATTCCTCCAAGCCATGCTTCTCGAATTGGGTGATCAAAATTAAATATTTTTCACAACTGGATTTTCAAAAAGCTTATCTCTCATTCAGGGGAAAGCCCTAAATGTTGAGAAGGAGTGAAATGTATGCGGTTATCAGTTTAGCGTGTATTGTTTTTGTAGAAGGGATATGTCACTTTTGCCTTCAAAATTGCAATTGTCAATTAATCGATTCTTTTAAATCTCTATTCTACAAGTATAGCATCTTTCTATTAAAATCTGAACTATTTGTTGATCGAAGGATGCAATTAGCCTTGAGAGTATAGGGGAGATTTGAAACGAAGTGGCTAGCAATCAGAGTTCTGGATTTATCTGTTTGACAGTCAGGCATCTTATGGCCACCTGCGAAAAAACAGTCGTTTGCAAAGAGCCTCCCGGCATTAAATCAAGCGAATATCTGAGGCAGGAACATAGCCTACTAGCCCATTTTGGTCCATGACCTTCAGCCAAAAACCCTGTTCCTCGCTTTGAATGATTCTCACCTTTGATCCGACGGCAAAGGGAAGGTTGGTTAGTTGGGTTTCTTGAAAGCTTGGGGCGCGGTAGAGTGCAGTCGATGAGATGAAAATGCCATACAGAGGGGTAAAATAAAAGGAGATCATTAAGTTGATGGCTAATGCCAAAGTCAGTAGGCCGGTTAGATAGACGAGTTTTTTTATATAGGATGAGGGGATCCAAATGAGAACCGTTGCGAGAAGAATGGCTGCTAGGGCCGTGTAGAAGAATAGCTGAAAGCGGGCAGGGAGCGAAAGAGCTGAGCGGAGTAGAAGGGTATCGACCCAGGAAGGGGAAAGGGAGGAAGGGGGGAGCCCGAGTTTCTTTTGAGCATGAACTAGATGCTCGATGATGGTTGGATTGTACGGATCGAGTTGCAGAGCTCGCTCATTGTAGAGAATCGACCACGCATATTCCCCGAGTTGAAAATAGCTGTTTGCTAAGGCTTGATCAAGATCCGCTGAGGCGACTCCTGGCTGACTTTCAATGTACTGATAAAGAGTTAAGGCGCGATTGAAGCCATTTTTCCGCTCTTGAAAAGTAGAGGCTTCTTCAGCGGCTCGATAGCTTGCGCTAGCTTCTTGAATCAAAGCATCCATCGAAGAATTGGCGAAGAGGAGCCAGGGAAGCAGGAAGAAGGAGGTTAAAAAGGTTTTCATAGTAACCTGAAGGTTTGGTTTATCGGCTTGAAATTTTCATTTTTTGCATCTAATTCGGCTATTAAATTCATCAGATCAACCCAAAATGCGGTTACTATTCGACTACAATCCACAATAGAACAAAGGTGAAAATGATGAGGGCGATTGTAATGAAACTCAATCCCCAAAAGGTCGCATGATAAGCGGTGAATGAAGTCATCTCTATTTTTTTGACGCTGCGGCGGTAACTAATTAAGGCAAAAAGGAAGATGCCGATTCCCCATAAAATTAAAAATTGGCCAATCCAATGCGCCATTTTTTGATGGGAGTATGTTTGAAAGGTAACGAGGCGTGCAATGGCAATTCCTATACCGATGCCTGTAAGGCCGGTTCTGATCCATGAAAGGAAGGTTCTTTCAGAGGCTAAGCGGGTCCGCTCCTGCGCAAGCAAATTGCGTTCATTTTCCAACGAAGGGGGAAAGGAATCACTGTCATTCATGTTTTAGGGCTCCGATCTATTAAAGTTAGTGGAAAATAGTTGTTGAGCGCGATGCAAAAGATCTGGCACTGCAAAGTCCTGATGGGGGCTATACTGAAGTGATTGTAGATAGACAATAAAGGCTCTCAGATCTCCTAAAGGCCCTTGCTTAGGCAGATGCTCTAATGATATCTGCTTTAGAGGCAAAATCCCTTCTTCCCAAATCTTCCACCAGGAGGCCTTTTCGATCAGTTGTACGACTTGTTGAGCAGGCAGTTTTTTGTCTTTTATAGCCTTTTCCAATAAACTGTCGCTTTGCTTTTTTAAAAGGCGTGGCCGTTTACTGAACTTCCGTTTCAAATGCCATTGCAGCCATAGCCATCCGCATCCAAAGGGCAGGATGAGCAAGACCCAGGGAGTTTGGAGCAGGCTTTGGGTTAAATGAGCTCCTAAAGGAGGAACTCCTTTGATCTCTAAGGGGGGCAGCGGCCAATCTGCTGGATTCCATAACAGCTTTTCATTGAGATCTTCTACAGGCAGAGCCAAGTCTTGTGGAGGAGAATCGTTCAAAGGGGGACTTTGCAGGCTGAGCGGGATGAGGGGAGTTTTTTGAGCGACATAACGGACAGTAGCCGGATCGAAGGATGCGAGCTCAAAGGAGGGGACTGCTTGGACAAATGTAGAAATCGGATTCAATTCGATGCGAAATAGCTTAACGTCATTTTTTAGCTCTCCAGTCGGTGGAAGATCGCTAAATTGAAAGAAGCCGCTAAATCCAGGCTGACAATGAAAATCGGGTAGGCGCAGTTCGGCTAAGTTACTCACTCCGCTTATGCTCATTTCCAGTTCAACTTTATCTCCCAGGCGCAATTTGGATGGTGTAAGCATCTTTAAAGCCACTCTGATTTGTCCAAGAGCGCCATTGAAGGATCCGGGACGTCCCTCTGCCGGAAAAGGTTTGACTTCTACTTGAACGGCTGGTGAATCGGCTTGCAGGAGAGGCTCTTGGTAGGCTTTTTTGCCAAACATATTTATCTGATAGGCATAACCTGCAATCTTAGAAGGACCAAGCGTAAAACTTCCTGTTTGTGAGGCTTCTATCTCTTGTACGATTTCTTGAACGGTCACGTCCCCATTTTGATAGTCCTTAATGCGCGCATCTCCAACTTTTTTAAATGGCGTTGCATGAATAAAAGGAAGAGTCGATTCAGTCAAGTCTACGCTTCGATTATAAGAGATGCGGTAAAAGAGTTCTGTTCGCTGGCCGGGATAAAGCGTGCTAGGACCCTCGACTTTTGATTCTAAGCGGAAGATAAGGGGGGGGGCACGTTTGGGAGTAGTTGAAACTGCTTGAGCTGAAGGGGTAACGGCCGGGCTGGATTTTGGATTGGCAGCAGGCGTGCTGTGTACTTCATAGGCGCTTGGGGTACTTTGAAGAGTTTGATTACCAACTTTAACGGTAATAGAGGGCAGGACATACAACCCTTTGGGTTGAGCCGGCAAGGTAAAGCGATAAATAGAAACCGCTGTTTTTTGCAGACCTGAAGGCATCGTGCTGCTTTGCAGTAATGAAGCCGTTAAAGGCTGTCCGTCCATGAAAAAGGCTGAAGGATCGACCGCTTCTTGGGAATCGTGTGTGATGGTGAGCGTTCCCTCAATGGGTTGATTTTCAAGGCTGCTTGCCTGTTCGATGGCAGCTTCCACTTGAGCGGCGGCGGCATGAGAGGAAGTGAGCGCCAAAAGCATCCATAGAACAGCGTAAAGCAGGCGAGTTACCATGAGTGCCCCTCCTGCTGCGCCTGCCCTTTTTTTTGCGGCTGGTCTTGCGACTGCATTTCTTGAATCATTTGCAGGGTTTCATTGGAATCTTCTTTTGCAGAACTTTTTTGGCTTTGTGGAGGTTGATTTTGATTAGATTCCGGCTCGGCAGAAGAGGCAGCTTGTTCGAGAATCTTCAATGCTTGCTGCCAATTTTTTACCGTTTGTTTTTGTTGATCGAATAGGGCTAAGGCTTGGAACGGCTGCAGAGCCATCCATACTTTAGCTTGCTTGGCAGCCAGGTAGCCTTTTTCAAATAAGGGAATGACCTGATTCCAGGGATGGCTTTGGCAGTGCGAACCTTTCTGATTGTTAAAAGCGCTTTTTTGAGCATCTAAGAGGGATGGAATGAAGGGTGCGGCTTGCTTGAGCGTGTCGTCTTGTTGCTTCCTGATGATTGACAAAAGGTCTGCATTCGATGAATTTGGCGAACTTTCTGCTAAATGTGCCAATTGGGTCAGTTGTTGAGCAGCCTGTGCCGTTTGGAGAGCATGTTTGAGTACGTTAATAGGAGCCTTCTCTTCTTCAGTTTCTAATGCTAAGTTTTCAAGGATGCTTTGACTATAGATAATATAGAAGCGGGCTTTGAAAAGCTGTCCTTCTTGGGCTGCATGCAGGCTTTCATTTAAAAATTTGGTGGCCGTTTCCAAGTTCGCCTTTTGGGCGTTATCCACGACTAATTCCATTTGTTCATTGATTAGGGATTGAATAGCTGACTCATTGATGTCTTGTAATAAAGTGATGCGGTAGTTGAGCAAGAGAGTGTCTAGCGGATTTGAAGCAGCCATTTTTTCTATGATTTGCAACGAGCTTTGGAGGCTCTTTTGAGCCTGTCCGAGTTGTTGTTCTTCTAAGTAAATAATAGCTTCTGAATAGTGCTTTAAGGCTTCTTCAATGTTAGAATCGGCTTCAGATATGTTTGATTTTAGCTGATCCCATATAGGAAATAATGTTTGGGATTGCGTCAAAAAGACTTTGGAGTAAGGCTCTTTTTGTGATGCGGGGATGTGTTCCAATGCCGACAGTTGTTTTGAGAGGTTATCTAAAGCAGTTTTTAAAATAATCCATAAGGAATTAGAGCCGGCCGATGAAATATACTGAGAGCGCAGCTTTTGCTTGATTTGATCGAGCGTCAGTAGAGCTTTTTTTAACAGGGTAGTTAAATCCTTGGTTGGCACACAAGTTGAGGAGTCTTGCTCCATTCTTTGCATACGGCAATCGATAGCGGTCGCTTCTTTTAGTTCTTTGATTCCTTGCCAAGCAAGGTAGAGTTGTTCATCGAGGGTTTCTTGAGTTGTAAGGGTTGCAAGCAATTGAGCTTGGCCAAGATGAGCCGCTGCTTTATTTAGTGCTAGGGAGCGTAAAAGGAGGGGGGAGGAAATGGATGAGGAGGGAATGCTGTGAAATAGGTGCAATGCTTGCAGCCATTCTTGCTGCAGCAATTTAACGGTTCCCCAATTGTAAAGTACCAATGCTTGTTGCCAGTCTGGCAGCTGGCGCTTGGATAACTCTTCATAAAGCAAGCTGGCTTGAGTAAAATCGAGCGTCTCGGCAAACGCTTTGGCTTGATCTCCAATTTGAGCCGTACTCTCTTCGGCAGAGGCGTGTAAATGGAAGAAAAGGTAGAGTAGAAAGAGAGGAAGCCTGCTTTTCATGAGCGACGCACATCGGGTAAAATCAGATAGGTTAACAGCAAAACCATGGCTAAACCTAAGGGAATTTGATAATACAAATCAAATAACATATCTTCCCGTTTAGCAGTACTGACCTTTCTTTCTAAAGACTCGACAGGTTCTGTTTGTTGAGCCAAGGTCATGTCGATAATTTGTTTTTTTAGTTCTTGAGCCAGACTCCATGCAGTCCATGAATGGGCAGAATAGTAAATGCCGTTGTTGCGTTTGGCTAATTGTTCTAATAACAGAGGTTCGAGTTTTGAATAAACGGGCTTGCCTTCATTAGTAACATGTGGAACCACAGAGGGTTGTTCAGATCCAACACCTACGGCATACAGTCGAAAATGGGAATCATTGGGGTTGGGAAGAATGCTTAAAATATTGGCAATAGCCTTTTCTTTGGCTATGCCTTGCGCCGAATCGACTTCCTGATCTCCTCCATCGCTTAACAAAATGAGCGTATAGAGTTTCTGCTCGGGATTGGCAAAAATTTTCTCCTTTAATTGGGTAAGCGACTTTGCAAAGTTTGTTCCTCCTATATCTCCTTGATTGATTGTCAGTCCTTTGATCATGAGGCGAGTGAATAAGTAGTCGTTGGTTTGGGGAACGAGCGGAGTCAAAACGGAGGTAAAAGCATATAGCGACACGGTTTGCCCACTTAAATTTGCTACCACTCCGTCCATGATGTCTTTAGCCTGATCGAGTCTTGTTTGCCTTTGTGGTGTATCTGTGACGCTCATGGATGCCGATGTATCGATGAGAAAGATAACTTCGTGAGGACGGTAGCGCTTGGCAAAGTTTAAGGGTTGAGGTTCTGCAGTAGGTTTAGAGGTGGGTAAATAGTGCAGATTTCCTTTTGGATCCATTAAGGAGAGGCATATCAGCAATAGGATGAGAATCGAGGCTGCCGTCTTAAATATCGCGAAGAGGTGCGAACGGGGCACGAGCAGCTGCGGCAAAATCGATTCAGATGCAAAAGAAGCGAGTTGTCTGCGCCGATAAAAAAATAGGGACAGCTGTAAGGCAAGCGCTGGGACCAGTAGGATGAGTAGATAGGCGGCTTGTGGAAAGCCGAAGATGATATCGCCCAGTGACATAATGGCTCAGCTATAGGATTTGTTCATGGAAATTTCCTCAATAAGGTGGTCTCTAAAAAAAGAGCGGCAAGAAAACAAGCTAATCCGATAGCTATGAAGTAAGGATAAAGCGAAAAGCGGGGTCTGTTTTCTTGCGTATCGAGCGTACCTAAATTGCCAGGGATTGAGCTTTTTTCGAGCCGATCAATGGTACTAAAGACGTGCTGTAAATCTTGTTCACGCGTGGCAAGATAAAGCTCTCCTCCTGTTAGTTCAGCCATGGCCTGCATTTGCCTGCGATGAGGGGCAAATGCAGGAGATGAGAATTTGGGGTCGATATTGATGATATAGAGGTGAATGCCTTGGCTCTTAGCATAAGTTGCCGCCTCGTCTAGTTCGATTGTGCGTAAGCGATTCCCGTAATCTAAGCGGCTTGGATCCTGAAAACCATCTGTCAGGACAACCATGATCGAATTTTTGATTTGATAAGCCGGCTTGCCTTGGTCTTGCAAGTCCTCAGCGAAGTGCCGCGTCGCTGCAATGAGATGGGCCGTTTTATAAATGGCATAGCCAATCGCAGTACCATTTTCTTCTGGATCGTCGATTAGCTGGATTTCTTTCAACTGTTTTAAAACTGCTTCATGATCTAGCGTCAAGGGAGAGAGGATTCTTGGGATGCGCGCAAAGGCGATGAGCCCGATTAGATCGGAGGGCCTTTGAGAGACAAACTGTTCACTCATTGCTTTAAGCAAATCCATTTTTGTTTGAGCCTGCCTCCTTCCAAAAAAACCTTCCGAGGCAATTTTTTCACCCATAGAGCCTGATTGGTCAACGACAAGGTAAATGGCAATTCCTTCGGTTGGTAAGGGAATAGGCTGTTTGGAATGAGGCAGCGGATAACCTTTGGGATATAAAAAATGTGGATCTAAAAAAGCGGTTCCTAAAAAAAGCAGGGCTGTCAGGTAGAGATGGTGAGGTAGTCTGCTAAATCGCAGGCGTTTGGAGAGGAGCTTTAAATTTGATAAATCAGAAAAGTTAAGGGTTGGGATGGAATAGGTGAAGAGGCCTTTGACAAGGAAAGCTGCCAATAAGAGGGCGCTTAAGATCCAAAAGGCGACGTAGTCAATGGTAAAGGGAAAGCTAGTCATAAAGGTAAAGACTCTGTTTGCGATCCATTGGCCTTACGATTCCTTTGGCTATTGAATTTAGATTCCTGGAAAGCGTTACATCTCTGGAATGAGTATATATAGGGTTGTCTGATTGCCTGAGTCTAGCACTTTTTGATTAGGAGTGATTTTTTTAGCATTTTTCTTGAGTACAAGATCTCCATTAAATTTGCTTGGATTAATAAATCCTTAAGATTAACATGATTGCGAGTTAAACAATCAAATAATTTGTACAATCCCTTTTAATTTTCATGACTTCTATCGTAGCTGCTTTCGATTTCGATAACACCTTAACGGTCAGAGACTCTTTAGTTCCCTTTCTTTTTGAACAGGCAGGTTTTTTGAAGGCCAGCTACTATCTAGCCGCGTTGATTCCTGACTTTTTACAATTCCAATGCGGTTATTTGTCTAGGCAAGCGACTAAAGAAAAAATTTTAACAAAATTTTTTAAAGGTGTTTCTTTTTGCGATTTGCAGATGTCTGCCAAGCGTTATGCAGCTAATCAATTAGATAGTTATTTGAATCCTCAGGCAGTCGAGCGTTTAAAATGGCATCAGCAGCAAGGGCACCGCTGCATTCTAGTTAGTGCGTCGATCGATCTTTATTTATGTCCTTGGGCCGAACGGCATGGATTTGAAAAGACCCTGGCATCCACGCTGGCTTTGGATAAACAAGAGCGTGTGACGGGACTTTTGAAAGGGAATAACTGTTGGGGAGCCGAAAAGGTCAAGCGCATAGAAGACTACTTGGGTCCAAGAGAGTCTTATCAACTATATGCCTATGGCGATAGCCGTGGAGATCAAGAGCTACTAGCGCTGGCCGATTATCCTTTTTATCGCAGTTTTTAGATAGAACAGAGCATCTCTTTCCAGGTAAGCTCTAAATAAAGAATTTAAGCTTCTTCTGAATTTGACCTTTAATTTTCTCTAGTATTTGTATAAGTTAGATCAACCATTGGCTTTAAACATTTCATAAAAATAGCAATCTGAATGATTGGCAGATCGCTTTCTACCACTTTTTTGTTAATGCTTTAGTTTTCTCCACCTGATTGCTGCAGCAGTTTAGCTACTAAGGCGGTCCAGCCTGTTTGGTGATTAGCTCCTAAACCTTCTCCTGTATCACCGTGGAAAAATTCATGGAATAAGAGGAGATTTTGCCAGTTGGGGTCTTTGTTGAAGGGGCTATTTTTTGGAAAGATGGGACGAGTGCCATCACCTTGTTTTAAAAAGAGGGACATGAGTCTTTTTGAGAGTTCGGTTGAGACATCCCATAGATTTAGCCAGTTGCCTGACCGTGTGGGAAATTCGACTTTTACAGAATCGCCATAGTAGTGATAGAATTTCTGCAGAGACTCGATGATTAAAAAATTGAGCGGAAACCAAATGGGTCCGCGCCAATTGGAGTTGCCTCCGGCGATGAGCCGGTATTCGGCATCTCCCGGATGGTAGCCGATGCAGTGCTGCTCTCCCCAAATTTTGAGGATATAGGGATGATCCTTGTGGTATTTAGAAAGAGAGCGAATGCCATACTCAGCTAAGAATTCATTTTCATCCAATAGGTAGCTCAGCGTCTGAGTAAGGCGTTCTTTATCCAAGATTGACAATAGGTGTCTGGCTCCTTTGCCGGTATCTTCGATGCAGGCCATTGTGGAGGTATAGTCGGGGCGTTCGCTTAAGAACCATTCCATGCGTTGTTTAAAGATTGGAAGGGCATTTAAAATGCGATTGTCAATCGTTTCGACGGCTAAGAGAGGCAGGAGTCCGACTAATGAGCGAATGCGTAAGGGTATGACATCGCCATTTGTGTGCAGGGCATCATAAAAAAATCCATCGTAGTCGCACCAAAGGGAATATCCTTTTCGCTCAGGTTTAATCATCGCGCTAGCGATGCGCAAGAAGTGCTCAAAAAATTTCGTGGCGCAGTCCTGATAGACAGGATTGGTTCGGGCCAGCTCGATGGAAATTTTCATCATGAGGATGCAATAAAAACTCATCCATGCTGTTCCATCCGATTGATCGATCCGGGCATTGTCTAGCGGTAGGCTGCGATCAAAGATGCTGATGTTATCTAAGCCTAGAAATCCCCCTTGGAAGACATTATTGCCCTTTTCATCTTTTTGGTTGACCCACCATGTAAAATTGAGCAGAAGTTTGTGAAAAATGGCTTCTAAAAAATTGCGATCGGGCTCTCCTGTTTTTTTGGAGTCTATTTTGTAAACGCGCCAAGCAGCCCAGGCTAAGACAGGAGGATTGACGTCGCTAAAATTCCATTCATAGGCAGGCAGCTGCCCATTGGGGTGGGTATACCATTCGCGTGTCATTAGAATGAGCTGTCTTTTGGCAAAGTCAGGATCGATCAAGACAAGAGGCAGGCAGTGGAAGGCAAGGTCCCAGCTTGCGTACCATGGATATTCCCACTTATCGGGCATGGAAATGACATCGAAGTTGACGAGGTGGATCCAATCCTTATTGCGCTCGATTTTGCGATCGATTGGAGGCCTATTTTTATCGCCCTTAAGCCATTGTTCAATGTCGTAATAGTAGAGCTGTTTCGACCATAACAGGCCTGCAAAGGCTTGTCTTTGTACTCGCTTTTCATCTTCATCTAAGATCTTATTTTGGACGACCTCATAAAACTGATTGGCTTCTTCTTGTTTGGCTTTAAAAATGTCGTTGAAATCTCGAAAAGGATCTTTGAATTTGTCTGGGGCGAGCCTTAGGCGAATTGTTTGGGTCTGGAGCGGGGGAATTGAGAAGTAGTAAGGAGCAGCCGCTTTTGTTCCATAGAGGTCTGGATTGACTGAAAGGGCGTCTTTGTCGACGATGAAGCGATTGAAGGCATCTTTTACGTAAGGGGTTGGATTGGAAAGTCCATACAGGCGTTCCATGTTTGTTTCATTTTCTGTGAAAATCCATTGAGGTGCATCCTCTGCGTGTAAGTAATAAGTCTTGTTAGACGGATGGTCGGCCTGTATAAACGTTTGCCCCCATTCATTTTTTTCAAATAAAAGAGGCTTGGAGGGGACATCATCCATTGGTCCATTCTCATAACCCCAGCTCCAAGTATTGCGAAACCATAGGGTGGGCAAGAGATGGAGAGGGGCCGGGCGCGAGCCTCGATTGGTGGCTGACAGTCGAATGAGGATATCATCGGCACTGGCTTTGGCATATTCGATTTCAATGTCGAAATAAAGATTTTCTCCAAAAATACCCGTGTCAAGCAACTCGTACTCTGGCTCTTTAGAGCTGCGCCTTTGGTTCTCTTGAATCAACTGCAGATAGGGAAAAGCTTTTTGAGGATACTTATAAAGCATCTTCATGTAGCTGTGGGTAGGGGTATTGTCTAAATAAAAATAATACTCTTTTACGTCTTCGCCATGGTTCCCTTCTTTAGGATTTAAGCCAAAAAAGCGCTCCTTTAAAATGGGATCTTTTTCATTCCATAAGCTAAGGGCAAAGCAAAGATATTGATAGCGGTCTGAAATTCCTCCCAATCCATCCTCATTCCAGCGATAAGCCCGGCTGCGAGCGTGATCGTGTGGAAAATAGTCCCACGCCTCTCCATCCTGACTATAATCTTCCCTTACCGTACCCCAGGCCCGCTCGCTTAAATAAGGCCCCCATTGGCGCCAATTGGCTTGCTTGCGGTGGTGTTCGATGAGACGGAGATGTTCGGGTGTATCTAACATGGCAATTTAATGTAAAAAAATGTTAAGGCTAGGGCCGGTTTAAATTCAACTCGCTACTTATAAGAAGAAAGTTTTGGTTTAAAGGCCTAACCAGTTTGTATACATTAAATTTTATTTTGTGGTTAGCAGGGTGAAGATTGTGAGATGCTTTTTTTTGAAATCTATCTTTTATTTATACTCCATAAGTTTTAAATTCTAAAACTGGTCTTCTTCTCAGAAATACTGAGTATGAAGACAAGTCTTATCTTCTTTTGGACAATCGCTATTTAGGCTACTTAAAACCAACCAACAATTGTGCATTGAATTATGATAGAAGCTGAGAATTTAGGCATGAAGGCAAGAAAGACTAGCCGCGTGCGGTGCAGCCGGCTGTTAGGACTGTGTTTTTTATTATTGATTTTTATGCCTTGCACTGGCAGCGCGCAGCCAGAAGATAATAGCAATGCTGAAGACTCTGTAAAAGAGAGTGAGGAAGCCTATCTTCTGACTTTGGAGACAGCCTTAACACGAGCCCTCCAATATAATCGTCAGCTCATCAATACCAATGATAGCGTCACGCAAGCCCGGTATTCCATTGAATTGGCATGGAGCGAGTTTGACATACAAATTTTGCCCAATAGCCGAGCTGGCTACGTTGGAGGTGGGTCTGCTGGAACAGGCTTTTCGGTGGGGGGTGGGATCGATTTTAGTAAAAGATTTACCAATGGAACACTCGTTTCGCTCGGACCTTCAATTTTAAAAACACGCGAGCACTATCATACCGATTTGCGAGCGCTGATTTCTCAGCCGCTTTTACGCGGCTTCGGCAGAGACTATCAATTATCTGGTGTAAAAGGTGCCCAATATAAATTGAGAACTGCTACCCGCAGTCTTTATTTAGCTCAGATTCAGCTGGTTATTCGCACGATTACGTCTTTATATGAAGTGATTAAGTCGCAAAAATCGTTAGCAATCAGCGAAGAGTCTTATCAGCGGATAAGTAAATTTTATCAGGCTGCCAAACTGAAGGAAAAAATTGGTTTGTCGGAAGCTTTGGATGTTTATCGAGCAGAGATTGAGCTGCATCATGCCGAAGATGCTTTGACAAGTGCCCAAGATAGGCTTCAAGATGCTGAAGATGCTGTGCGTGATATTCTTGCGCTGCCACTAAACATGGAAATTCAGGTAGAGGTGCCGCTTGCTTATAGCCCAAGTCCTTTTGAATTGGACGAGGCAGTCAAATTGGCATTGAAGAACCGCATAGAAATGGATCAGGCTGAAGATCAGTGGCGTGAGAATTACCGTCTGTCCGTTATAGCTAAAAAAAATCTGTATCCAGAACTCAATTTAGTATTGAATTACTCTAATTGTGGAAGAGATCAGTATTTCACGCGTTCTTGTTCGAGGCATCGTGAAAGTACATGGGGTGTAGGTTTTTCCACAGCGACTGATTTTGATCCTCAAGGCGATTTGATAGCTTACGAGCAGAGTTTGCTTGCCATTGATAGTGCGGCCCGCGGTGTGGAGCAAACCGAAGCCAACTTGGTGCTGGAAGTCAAAAAAGCAATTAGGCAGCTGCAAAAAGCCCACAAGCGCATCAAAGTCCAAGAAGAACAGATTCATACTGCGCGAGGAGAGTTGCATTTATCTCAGCTGAAATTTGATCGAGGGATGGCGAACAATTTTGATGTCATCCAGGCTGAGAAATCACTTCGTTCGGCTGAGCAAAATTATTGGGGAGCTTTGATTGAACATATCGTCGGGCAGTATCAGCTTTTAGCGGCAATAGGCCTTTTAACAGATAAACCGTGCATGTAGTCAAATGAAAAAGATCACGAAATTTATAGTGGGAACCGGTTTGAGTGTCTTGTTAGTGGGTGCAGCTTTTTGGCAAACGCGCTCATTGTCCAGTCCTATCTTAGTTCCTATTGTTCAGGCCGAAAAACGGAATCTGACTGTTGAAGTTAAGACAGTAGGAGAATTGGAGGCTGCCCGCTCTACCATTATCGCTTCTTCTATTAAAGGAGACTTAGGGAAAATCATCGATATCATTCCAGATGGCATAACCGTGGCTCCAGGGCAGGTTTTAGTAAAAATGGATCCTACCCCTTTCGAGGAAAAACTCGAAAAGTTGAGATTGCAAATTAAAGAGCAAGACGTCTATTTGATCACGCTTAAGCAAACTCTAGAATGGGAGGAGAATCAGGCCCAGCATGAGAGCAAAACGGCAGCATACGAAGTAGAGATGGCAGAGTTGGAAATTGAAAAAATTATCCATGGAGATGGCCCCCAGGAAATTTCTCGTTTGAAGGGAGCGATGCAAAAGGCGTGGTTAAAGTACGATGAACTCAACATGTATTCCAATGATTTAATCGCTTTGCAAGAACAGGGTTTTTTAAATCCGGCTGAGCTCAAGCAGGCGCAAAAAAAATTAGCCGAAGAGGAAGAGTCTTACGAAGTCAGCAAGCTTCAATATGAAAGCTACGTCAACCACGTCTATCCCATGCAGATTAAAAAAGCGGAAACGAGTTTAAAGCGAGCCAGAATTAAACAGGAAGAGTCGGCTAAAACAGGGGTTTACAAAGTGGCTAAGGCGCGGGCCCTGCTCCAGCAAGCGACGCAATTGCTGCAAGACTACAATGTTCAACTTCATCACGATGAAAAGGAATTGGATCAGACGCTCATCTTAGCACCGGCTCCCGGCATGGTTGTGCATCGCGAAGAATACCGCTCAGGCCAAAAAAGAAAGCCGCGCGTTGGAGATATCTTGGTCAAAAATCAGCCTTTGATGGATTTGCCTGATTTGAGCTCAATGGTTGTTAAGACGCGCGTTAGAGAGGTCGATTTATTTAAAGTGGGAGTGGGTAAAAAAGCAACGATTGAGGTCGATGCCTATCCCCATCTTTCCTTTAATGGAACAGTCTCTTCGATAGGCGTATTGGCATTGTCAGATCTTGGACGCATCAGTGAAGAGAAATACTTTGAAGTGCGCATTGCACTCGATAGCTCAGACGCGCGCTTGCGGCCTGGCATGACGACAAGAGTGACCATTCATGCTCAGCAGGCTGACAATGTGTTAACAGTTCCTTTGCATGCTGTCTTTGGCGAGTACAAGCAAAATTATTGCTATGTCAATTGCGGCTCTGGTTATGAGAAAAGACAGGTGGCAACAGGGATTAGCAATGAGCAGTTGATGCAAATTACAGATGGAGTTGAAGAAGGCGAGTGTGTCTGCCTGCTCAATCCATTTGCTAGGGACGACTCATGAAAAAAGCATTGGTCAAGGTTGAGAACCTAAGCAAGTCTTATCAAATGGGCCATGGACTCGTGCAAGCCCTGCAAGAGGTTAATTTAACGGTTTTTCAAGGAGAGTCGTTAGCGATCATGGGGCCGTCGGGATCGGGAAAATCGACTCTTTTGCACTTATTAGGGTGTTTAGACAAACCAACGCTTGGTCATTATTGGCTTGACGGACAAGACGTCTCCAAATTGAGCGATCAGGAACTGGCGCTTATTAGGGCTTCAAAAATCGGCTTTGTTTTCCAGTCTTTCAATTTGATCCCGCAATTGAACGTTTATGAAAACGTTGAAATCCCTTTTTTATATCAGCAGACCTTTTTGGATGCCGAAATTGTTAAAAAAAGAATTTTAGAGTCTATTGATCGTGTAGGGCTCAGCCATCGCCGCTACCATGTTCCCTCTCAGCTATCGGGGGGGGAAACACAGCGCGTTGCCATTGCGCGGGCGCTGGCCATTAATCCGTTAATCATTTTAGCTGATGAGCCGACGGGCAATTTAGATACAGAGACTGGGCGGACGATTCTCAATTTGTTCCGCAATCTCAATGAGCAAGGAGTCACACTTGTCACCATCACCCATGATGAGCTCGTGGGGGCCCATTGTCCGCGTTTGATTCGCATGCGTGATGGTAAAGTGATAGCAGATCAATTAAATTAAACATGACGACTATGATCAGTTATAACGAAATTCAAAAATGTTTCCGGTCGTTGTTGATGCATAGACTGAGGACTGTTTTAAGTACTTTAGGAGTACTCTTTGGCGTTGTAGCGGTTGTAGCTATGCTTTCAATTGGTGAAGGCGCTAAGCAAGAAACGCTTGAGCAGATTGAACAGCTAGGGATGAATAGCATCATCATCCGGCAAAATGCCTTATCGGAGGACCAGCAGCATAAAGCCATGGAAAAACGCTCTAGGGGGCTGACCTGGCAGGACGCAGAAGCTCTAGAGAAAAACATACCTCATATTACCTATCAAGCCCCTATTAAGACAATTGAAGCCTCAATTACTGGCATGCTAGCCTCCACTTCTCCTGAAATTTTAGCCGTCACACGTTCTTTTGCCGATATGAAGGCTTTAAGGCTCGCGGAGGGCAGATTTATTTGTGATCTCGATCATCAGCGTAGGCAGATGGTCTGTGTCCTAGGCTATGAAGCTGCTAAAAGCCTCGGCAAACAGGGGCAGGTGGGACGTTCCATTAGAATAGAAAATATTCAGTATCAGGTCGTGGGAGTTTTAAAACCCACCCATTGGAAGGCTAGCAAGAATAGCTCAATCACGACGCGCAATTTGGACAAGATTATTTTTATTCCATTAGGATCTGAAAAAGCCTTGCCTCGTGTAGGCCTTGCCAAAAAAGA
This sequence comes from Candidatus Protochlamydia naegleriophila, assembly GCF_001499655.1. Classification (NCBI taxonomy): domain Bacteria; kingdom Pseudomonadati; phylum Chlamydiota; class Chlamydiia; order Parachlamydiales; family Parachlamydiaceae; genus Candidatus Protochlamydia; species Candidatus Protochlamydia naegleriophila. Next base: position 2,658,395 of record NZ_LN879502.1, on the reverse strand, counting down.
GACGCTTTCAGAAATTATTTTGCAGGTCAATCAGCCTCAACAAATGAGCATGATTTCCCAACTCGTCAAAACGATTTTAGATCGTTTGCACGGGGGATATGAAGATTACCAAATTATTATTCCGCAAGAGCTCCTCAATCAAGCCCAGCGCACGCAGCAAACATTTAATTGGGTATTGGGCAGCATTGCGGCGATTTCCTTATTGGTGGGGGGGATCGGCATTATGAATATCATGCTGGCAACAGTTTCAGAAAGAACCCGGGAAATCGGTATTCGACGTGCTGTAGGAGCCAATAAAAAGCACATCATGATGCAATTTTTGCTTGAAACGCTGCTTTTAACATTAACGGGGGCCATACTCGGCATTTTAATCGGGATAGGATTTTCTTTTCTGATCGGCTACATAGCAGACTGGAAAACGATCGTGACTGTTTGGTCAATCGTCTTATCACTGACCATGTCATCTGGCGTTGGCCTTTGCTCAGGGCTCTATCCTGCTTTTAAGGCCGCGAATATGGATCCCATTAAGGCGTTGCGCCACGACTAGTAGAGGGCTGAATTTGGCTTAAGCTTTGAATGGTAAAAAAGAAAAGGCTCCCGAAAGAGCCTTTTTGAGACTGGCCAATTAAGGAATATTAGCTGGGCCGTAGGTAAACTCTGTGGTTGTTTGAGCTTCTGTGGCACCAATTGAAAATAGAGCGGTTGGATCGATTCCATCTGTTCCAACATTTGTCAATGAACCATCTCTGCTCGCTCCTACAGCAATTGTCAAGCTCAAACCGACTGTTGCAAGTCCTCCTGAGGTGATTTGGAGGCCTGCATGGTAGGTTCCAAATACTGGATCAACAATTGTAATAGGGGCAATAGTTGGAATGCCAAGAATACTAATCGTAACAGGCGGGCCTTCTACAACAATGCCATCTGGTCTTTCAACAAATGGAATGACGACCGCATCACCTAGCAGGATTGCAGCGGCTGTTAATCCATATGAGAAGGTTAAGCTTTGACCGACGTCGGTAACAAATACACTAGGTCCAGCTGGACCAGCAGGTCCTACAGCACCTGTTGCACCAGTCGCACCTGTTGGACCCCGTCTTCCATGATGGCTGTGTCCGCTGCTTGCATTTCCGGCGATGGCGCCTGCGATACCACCAACAACTGCTGCACCACCAATGATTAAGGCTGTACGCCCAGCTCCGCCGCTCCACCAACCACCGTCACAGCAGTCATCTTCACAGCAACTTGCTTCAACCTTTGCTGGTGTACTCCAAAGTGATAGTGTACAAAGCAATGATGCAAAACTGCGCGACATTATTTTAGTATAAGAAACGCTTGCCACATGGCCTCCCTTGTTTATTGTGAAAGTGAAAAGAAAACTTACCTAAATCATCCTCAATTACCGATTTTGAGCTGTCTTTCTGAGGCTTTGAGTAGTGCTCTTCCGATTCTATTATAGCGCTTTATTTTGATTGATGTGGCTTCATAAATACCCCTAGGAGGGATTAAAACCTCAATATAAAAGGTAAAATTCGAATCTAATTAAAAAAATTTTTTTACACAAATAAAATGATGAGAAAAATTTAGAGTGTTTATCTGATCGGTGTCTTTATAGCAAAACAGCCAATTCGGATTTTGTAAACATTCTCTTAAGTGAATCAAATTCTTTTAGAATGCTAAGAGCCTAAAAGCTCTCGTTAAAAAAATCTAATTAAAAAGTAGTTTGCTAATCTTTTGGATGCTTATTGATAAAAATAGAAATAGTAGAATTTAATTGTTAATACAGAGTGTTTTTTATTGGTTTTGTAATCTTTTAATTATGCAATTAAAGCTTGCTAAAAAGAATTTTGAGGTTGTCAGATTGACAAAATCCAAGCTCCGTTTTAATATGCCACTCCTAAAAATACACTTCAAAGGGGATGGATTATGAAAGGGATTATTTTGGCTGGAGGAAGTGGAACCCGCCTTCATCCATTAACATTAGGGGTAACAAAGCAACTGTTGCCGGTCTACAATAAACCAATGATCTATTATCCTTTATCTGTGCTGATGTTGGCGCATATTAAAGATATTCTGATTATTTCGACTCCAGAAGACATGCCGTTGTTTAAGCGTTTATTGGGTGATGGATCGCAATTAGGAGTGAGCTTTAGTTACGCTGTGCAGGAAAAGCCGAATGGTTTGGCAGAGGCGTTTATTATTGGAAAAGAGTTCATCGGTAAAGAGTCTGTTTGCCTGGTTTTGGGAGATAACATTTTTTATGGCAGTCATTTGAGTGAACTTTTAAAAAGTGCGCGTGAGAAAAAAGAGGGAGCCACTTTATTTGGCTATGACGTGAAGGATCCAGAAAGGTATGGTGTTGTCGAATTTGATTCCCAGGGTAAGATTTTATCGATAGAGGAAAAGCCTAAAAAACCAAAGTCTTCGATTGCCGTAACGGGTCTTTATTTTTATGACAATCAGGTGGTTGATATAGCGCATGGATTGAAGCCATCGGCTCGAGGTGAGTTAGAAATTACGGATGTCAATCAGGAATATTTAAATCGGGGCCAAGCTTCTGTGCATGTAATGGGAAGAGGCTTTACCTGGCTAGATGCGGGTACTTATGAGAGCCTTATGCAAGCGAGCCAATTTGTGCAGGTTATTGAAGAAAGGCAAGGCCATTGCATTGCAGCTCTCGAAGAGATTGCTTATAATCAAAATTTTATTTCGAGGAATCAACTCAAGCTCTTGGGCGAAAAGCTTGGTAAGAGTTTGTATGGACGCTATTTAATGGAACTGGCAGAAAAAGGGCCTCATCATGGAAATCATTGATTTACGTCTAAATGGCTTAAAGCTTGTCAAACCGAGGGTATTTAAAGATAGTCGCGGTTTTTTTCTAGAAAGTTTCAAGCAGCCTCTTTATCAGAAAATGGGTATCCCAGAGTCTTTCTTGCAGGATAATCATTCTTTTTCACAAAAAGGATGCATTCGCGGAATGCACTTTCAATCGATTCCGGGTCAAGCGAAGCTTGTTCGCGTGGCTGTTGGAAAGATCTACGATGTAGCGGTCGACATTCGGCCAGATTCTCTCACATATGGGCAATGGGAAGGGGTCATTTTAGATGATCAGGAACACCACCAACTTTTTATTCCCGTTGGTTTTGCACATGGTTTTTGCGTCTTAAGCGATGAGGCGCATGTGATGTATAAGGTGAGTACGCCTTATGATCCGCAACATGAAAAAGGATTTCGTTGGAATGATCCTCAGGTTAAAATTCAATGGCCAACCGACCAACCGATCGTTTCTGAAAGAGATCTTGAGGCTCTTTCGTTTCATGAAAGCATGCTTCAGCTGCAAGGAGTAAGCTAATGAAAAAAATTTGGATTTGCGGAGCCTCTGGTATGTTGGGCTCGCATTTTAAACGTCTGCTAACCGATCGACAGATCCCCTTTATCGGCAATGACTATAGAGATATCGATATCACCCAATTGGATCAAGTGTCAGACTTTGTGAGGGTTCAGAAGATCTCTCATATTATCAATTGTGCAGCTTATACTCAGGTTGACAAGGCTGAGGCAGAGATGAAGCAAGCGTATTTAGTCAATGCGGTCGGGCCCCACCACTTAGGAATTGCGGGACGCAGGCATGGTGCACGGGTGATTCACTTTTCGACCGATTATGTATTCGATGGCAAAGGACGAAGCCCCTATACTGAAGATCATAGTTGCACTCCGATGGGGGCTTATGGAATGAGTAAGTTAGCGGGAGAAATGAAGCTGCTCGATGAGCATGAATACTCTTGCATTATCCGTACTTCTTGGCTCTTCGGATTGCCCGGGAAGAATTTTGTTGAGACAATGTTGAGGCTCATGAATGAAAAAGAGCAGCTGCGCATTGTTTCTGATCAGATTGGCAGGCCAACTTACTGTCAGGATTTAGCCGAGGCTGCCTTAAATCTGCTAGATGAAGAGGGAATCTACCATTTTGCCAATGCTTTTGAAACAAGTTGGTATCAATTTGCTAAAGAAATTTACAGGCAAGGGCAAGAGATGCGCTTGATTCGCAAAGATTGCCACTTGGAGCCAATCGCCTCGCATGAATATCCAACTCCAGCTCAAAGGCCGGCCTATTCCACTTTGAGTACAAAGAAAATTGAATCGCAATTGGGTCGAACACCTCGTCCATGGCAAGAGGCGTTAGCTGACTATTTAGTGAGCTATAAAAAGTATCAAGAAACTCAACAGTCGGGCTAAGCATGCAAGAAAGAAAAGTTCAAAATATTTTGGTGACTGGCGGTGCCGGCTTTATTGGATCGGCTTTTATCCGCTATTTACTTTCTCCTGAAACGGCTTTTAAGGGTACATGTGTCAATTTTGATGCATTGACCTATGCGGGAAATTTAGAAAATCTAGCTTCTGTCTCGCAAGACAGCCGCTATATTTTCGAAAAAGGCGATATTTGCAATGGGGCGCTTCTTGAACATGTCTGCCAAGAACATGCTATTGATACTATCATCCACTTTGCCGCCGAAAGCCATGTGGATCGCAGTATCTTGGGCCCCAAGGCCTTTGTCGAAACTAATATTTTAGGAACCTTCCAGTTATTGGAAGCTGTACGTAAAAATCCCCATATTCATTTCCATCACGTTTCAACCGATGAGGTATATGGGTCGCTTGGGTCGGAAGGCTATTTTACGGAAGAGACTGCCTATCAGCCAAACTCCCCCTATTCAGCCTCTAAAGCCTCTTCAGATCATCTTGTAAGAGCTTACCATCATACGTATCACTTATCGACATGTGTCTCCAATTGCAGCAATAATTATGGGCCTTATCACTTCCCGGAGAAATTAATCCCTGTCATGATCCTCAACTGTTTAGAGCGCAAGCCTCTTCCCATTTACGGGCAGGGAGTTAATGTGCGCGATTGGCTCTATGTCGAAGATCATGCTAAAGCGCTTTACACACTACTAAAACAGGGGCGTAAAGGTGAGACCTATAACATTGGCGGTGAGGCTGAGTGGCGCAACGTGGATCTCGTCCATGAAATCATTCGCCTGATTGCAGAGATCCAAGGCAACGATAAAAAAGAGCTTGAAAACTTGATCACGTATGTTAAAGATCGTCCAGGGCACGATTTGCGTTATGCGATTGACTGCTCTAAGATCAAGGAAGAACTCGGATGGTCCCCTGCACATCGTTTTGAAGAGGGTCTTAAGAAGACTATCACCTGGTACATGGATAATCAAGAATGGGTGAAGAATATCCAGACGGGTTCATACCGTCAATGGATGGAACTCAATTATGCTGGGCGTTAAAAGCGCAAAGCACGTCTGAACAGTAAGGCCTATCCGCGTGCAATGCATGTGATAGGCCTGACTCCCTTATGGCAATGAAATAGTCGATAGGCATATCATAGCTGGCCGGATTCTTTGCCTTGCACATCAAGCCCTCTTACCAGTTCTCTCTTTTAATTTCTATTAACAATTCTGAGTGAATCACTAAAGTATAGCGATTTGATTATTAAGCTTACTATTGAGCAGTGAATTGTTTATTATTTTTTTCATATTGCGTTAAATATTTATTGTGTTAATAATTGTTTAATCGTTGAAAAATAAAGGTTTTTTAAATGAAAAGAATAATGTTATTATTAACTTGTCTTTTAGTATTAGGGTGGACAAATAATGCCTTATGCTCAAGTTTTGACAGTCAAGTAGGCTTATTGAAATATGAAATCAGCAAGTTAGATAAGATTGATAATCAAGAAGAATCAGAATTAAGAAAGAGTATGATTGAGGCAAACATTGAATATGTTTCCGGATCCATTCGATTAAAAATAAAACAATTAGAAGAGAAATTAGAACAAATTAAATTAAAAATTACAAAACTGCAATAGCTATTCGAATGGTAATGCAGAATCATTTAATGCTATAAATGAAAAGCTTTGGAAAAAGTTTGCCTCTACGCAAAAGAAGATTGAATCGCTTAACGACCTTTTATTTGTTATCGAGCAATGTAAATTTAGACTTAAAGAATGATAAAGGCAATGCAATCCCTTGCATATTTTTGACATAGCTCTTCTAAAACTCCTTTGAATCGACTCTTTATTTAGAGATTAGATAAAATTTAGCATTTTCTAGATTGTTTGTTGGGTGTTAAAAAGTGCAAAACATGTCTGAACAGTCAGGCCTATCGCATGTAATGCATGCGATAGGCCTTTTTCATTATGGAATATTGTTTTGCCCGTAGCTAAAGAGCATGGCCCCCTGTAGCTGTTGGACAAAAGTAGGCGTTTCAAAGGAAATCTCTGCCAAATTTGTCGTTGAACCATCTCTTGTAGCGATAACATTTCCGCGCAAAGTGGCTGGTAAAGGAACAAAATTGTTGCCGGCAATTTGAATACCTGTCTGATACTGCCCAAATACTGGGTTATCGATGGAGATTGGAGCAAAAGGCACCTCTAAGTCAGTGATGATAACATTTGTAAGAAGGACAGGCGTCCCTTCCACCGTGCTTCCATCGGGTCCTGTAACGAATGGAGTCAGAATAGCAGAGAAAATATGTTCATCGCCCAATATTTCGACAGACAAATTGAAAGTTAAGGTTTGACCTGGATCGTTAGCAAATCCTGGGCCAACAGGGCCAACAGGGCCAACAGGACCGACAGGACCTGGCTCACCGGAGCTTCCTGAAGGTCCCCGGCTTCCGCTGCTGGGGTGGTGATGATTGGAATTGCCGATTACAGCACCGATGACTCCTCCAGCTATGGCTGCTCCGCCAATGATTAAGGCTCGGTTTTGAAAGTTGCTGTTGTCTTCGCAGCAATCAGCCTCTTCTTCAGGTTGATAACAGCATTGCGCAGGCAATTGAAATGGGGTGCTCAATAAGCTGAGGATGAGCAGTAAGGCAAAAGGATTAAGCTTGCTCAAATGAGTAACAACAAATCGGTACATGTTCACGCTCCTTAGTGGCAATTTATAGGGACAAATTTTTTAAATTATAAAAAAATACTTTAATAAAAATAAACAGTTTTTGCCGTGTAGGCGTGCTTTTTAACGGCTAATTAGAAAGAGAGGCGGAGGTAAAGTCCTTGCTGGACATGATTTGCATGATGCGTTCGATTGTTTTGAAATCGAAGAACAGTGTGGATACTTTCCAGCATTTCGATTGGAGAAGGTTCTTCAGTAGACTTGTCTGAACAATAATGCCTATCGAGTGCGGGCGCTCGATAGGCATTATTGCATTAAGGAATATTTCGTTGATCGTAGCTAAAGAGCAAGACCGTTTGTAACTCTAGGCCGGAAGGAGGAGTGTTAAGGCGCATATCCTGTAGAAATACATGGGAGCCATCTCTTGAAACGTCAACATCTCCTCGCAAGGTTGCATCGAAGGAGTTACTATTATAACCGATTATTTGAACGCCTACCTGATACTGGCCGAAAACTGGATTCTCGATAACGATTGGGGCAAAGAATTCTTCGTGATAGAGCGGAACATCTGTAAGAACTATGGGAGACCCTCCAAACGTGTTTCCATCGGATCCAGTGACGAATGCGAGCAGGGAGCCTGAAAAATGCTGTCCATCGTCTATTATCTGGGGAAGACCGAATATATCGAGGGACAAATTGAAAGTTAAAGATTGGCCGGGATCATTAGTAAAGCCAGGGCCAGGAGGGCCGATTGGTCCAGCTGGACCAGGTTCTCCTGAACTGCCTGAAGGTCCACGACTTCCGCTAGAGTGGTGATGATGATTAGAATTGCTGATTACAGCACCGATGACTCCTCCAACGATGGCGGCTCCGCCAACTATTAAGGCAGGATTTTGGAAGTTGCAACTGTCTTGACAGCAATCGACCTCTTCATAGGATTGATAACAGTGAGATTGTGCCTTTAGTTGAAAGGGTGTAGAGAATAGGCTTAAGACGATTAGAAAGGCTAAAGGTTTGAGTTTTTTTTAGCTGATCAAATAAGACGCGGTACATGACGACTCCTTCTGTATCGATTTTGGATAAATGGCAAAGTGTAAAAATAAGAAACTATAATTGAAATATTTTTTGCTTTGATGTGGAAGAAAGGAATCAGCCATTACCTGGCTTTCATGCGAACACTCGTCTCTTGTGGGTCGGTGAGCCATCGAACAAAAGACTAGCCTTTGATGACGAGATGGGGAGAAAGCTTGGCTACCATGTTGGCAAGTTTAGCTTCCTGCACAGCTGCGACAACAGCATCGACGTCCTTGTAGGCATCAGGCATTTCTTCGGCAATGGTTCGGTGCGAAGAGGCCATGACGCGTATGCCTTGCTGACGCATATGTTCGATGGGATCGCGCCCTTGCCAAGACTTGAGGGATTGAATGCGGCTCCGCGCTCTCCCTGCACCATGGCAAGCACTGCACCAGGTTAGGATGTTGCCTAGACCGACCATGACGTGGCTGGCTCGTCCCATGTCGCCTGGAACCAAAACAGGCTGCCCTGTCTGTCTGAATAAAGGGGAGAGTTCTTTGGCTTCTGGACCAAAGGCTCGTGTAGCTCCTTTACGGTGTACGCAGAGCCTTTTTTTGATACCATTTATTTCATATTCTTCAAATTTGGCGATGTTGTGGCAGACATCGTAAATCAGCCGAATTTCTTCAGGAGCGATATTGCAAATTTGCTTAAAGCTTTGGCGAATCCAGTGTAGAATTTGCTGTCTGTTGTTAAAGGCAAAATTGGCTGCCGCTGCCATGGCTCTAAAATAGCCTTCCCCAGCCTGGCTTTTGATTGGAGCTGCGACGAGTTGCCTGTCTGGCAAGTTTTCGGCATAGCCTTGCTTGATGAACGCATTCAAGGTATCTTGACAGATCTGATGGCCGAACCCTCTCGATCCTGAATGAATGAGGATGTAGGTTTGCCCTTTTGCGATGCCCCAGGCTTCTGCAATTGCAGGCAGATAGATATGGCTGACCTCTCCAATTTCAACGAAGTGATTGCCAGAACCAATGGAGCCGAGCTGCTTTTGCCCTCTTTCTTTGGCATGCGAAGAGACAGCGTCTAAACTTCCACCTTTAATATAGCCGTGACTCTCCATATGATCGATATCCGCTTCAAATCCAAAACCTTGCTCGATAGACCATTGAGCTCCCTTTTCAATCAGACGGCGGTAATCTGTATCGCTGAGTCCGGCTCCCTTGTGCTCATGGCCAACGCCGGAAGGAACGAGTTTGAAAATGGTTTTAATGAGGTCTCTTTTGGTTGTTTCTGAAAGATCTTTGAATAGACCTGGGACCATGGCTAAGCGAATACCGCAATTAATGTCATATCCGACTCCTCCCGGGCTGATCACTCCCGTCTCTTCATCGGTTGCGGCAACACCGCCGATTGGAAAGCCATATCCCCAATGGATGTCGGGCATGGCGATGCTATAGCCAACAATACCTGGTAGGTGTGCGACGTTGCGGACCTGTTCAAGAGGCTTGTCGATGTCCATTTCCTCTAAAAGCTCAGGAGTGGCAACGATGAGGCCTGGAACCTTCATTCCGCCAGTTTGAGGAATTAGGTAGATACCTGGTTGTATGCGCTCTAAATCAGACATCGACGATCATCTCCCATTTTAAATCGCCTTCTTCATCTTGTTGAATTACTCCGTGAAAGCTAATGGCTTTGAAAGGACAGCCAATATCCATATCGACACGGGTTATGACGTGGTTTAATTCAATGACAACGTCATCTAAATTGGAGAGTACGCTTTCAGAATTGAAATAGTCAAGCAAAGGCGGAAATTTGAAAGCCATGGCGAGATAAGCATGCAGATAGAGCTGTTCGAGGTCTTGGCCTAGGATTGTAAAAGCGATGTCGGCAGTATGTTCTTTTTCCTCGAAGGGAGGCTTAAAAGGAAGATGCCAGCATGAGCGATAGCGTGAATGGCCAAGGCTTTCGTAGAGATGAAGGCTACGCGTATAGAGGGGTAGGGGTGAAAACGCCTCTTTCCAGTGGCTGATATGGAACGGTTCCCGGCAAAGAGTGACGTGAGGAAGAAAAGACTCTTTTTCAGAGACCGAAAAGTCATTGTTTTTGAGCCACTCTGCCAATTGTTGCTGATAAAGGGAGAGTGAAGGCCTCTCTTTTAGCCATTGAATGTGCCAGGCAACCACATGCGGGCATCTTTTTGGCAGAAACAAGCACTGATCGAACAAGCCGCCAAAACCAATGCGGCACGGAGGTAAAGGCATGCTTGGGAGAATTTCCATGAGTTTAGAAACGGAGGCATTTCCAAGGAAGGCAAGAGTGAGGTGGCGATCTTCCTCATTCAAAACTCTTCCATGTGGGAGCTGGGCGGGCCAAGGAGCGGATAAATCTAATCCAAAAAAAAGCCTTTTTGTTTCTTGCATAGAGCCTGTCTATCGTTTCTTCCTTTCATATCATTTTGGGAATTAATTTTAACCTTTTGCAAAAGTCTCTAGTGGCTGTCTTCGCAAGGGTGTGTCGTTGAATGCATGCATTGTGAATTTAACGGCACACCCTAATCGATGGCAACCTGAAGTTTTTGCGTCGAACCTTTTTTGCAAAACCAAATGAGGGGAATGCAAACGAGGAATACCCAGCCTGTGAGCCAAAAGACATCATTGACTGCTAGTAAATAGGCTTGACTAGTGAGGAGATCTTCTAAAATTGAAGTGCTCTGCGCTGTGGTTAGATCTAGAGTCTGGTTGAGATGGTCGTAAAATTCTGTTGTAAGAGGATTATAAAGCGTAGGAGATTCTGTCAGACGGCTATGATGAAAGATTTCGCGCCTGTCCCAAAGGGTAACGTATAAAGCTGTCCCGAAACCTCCCCCTGCGACGAGGCGGATGAAGTTGAAAACACCAGATGCGCCTGCTAATTCGTGGTTGGGAATGGGAGAGAGGGCGATCGTGACGAGCGGAATAAAAAAAAAGCTGAGCCCCAATCCCTGAAAAAAGCGTGGAAGCATGAGTTTATAGAGGCTGATAGTGGGAGTTAGCATGCTAAACCAAAAAAAAGTAAGGGCAAAGCAGGCAAAACTAAACGTGGTCATGAGTCTTGGGTCGATGCGAGTCACATTTTTGCCTACAAACGAGGAGAGAAATAAGGGAATGATGCCGACTGGCATGACTGCGACCCCTGCCCAAAAAGCTGTGTAATTCATTTGCGTTTCCAGCCATAGAGGCAAAAGCACGGCGCTTCCAAAAAACATGAGAAAACCGATCGATCCCAACAGAGTCCCTAGTGTGAAATTGCGATGATTGAAGTAGGAGAAATTCATGACAGGATGCTTGGCATATAGGTTCCAAGGAATAAAGAACATAAAAGCAATCGCCGAGGTGATGGCAAGCGTACGAATGGTCAGAGAATTCCACCAGTCCAGTTCTTGTCCTTTATCGAGAAACACTTGCAATGAGCTAATGCCGATTGTCAAGAGGAGTAAACCGATGACGTCGATGGGTTGTCTAGATAGCTCTTCATGTTTGGGATCTTCAATCAATAACCACGTCATCCAGGCAGATAGAAAACCTATGGGGATGTTAATATAAAAAATCCAAGGCCATCCGTAGTTGTCTGTAATATATCCTCCTACAATAGGTCCCAGAATAGGAGCTACAATGACAATCATGGACCAAAATCCAAGTGCTACCCCTTTTTTATCTTCAGGGTAGTTAGTGAGCAAGAGAGCTTGCGATAAAGGAATGAGGGCGCCTGCCGAGGCTCCTTGCAACGTACGGAAGAGGACTAAGATGCTTAGGTTCCAGGCTAAGCCGCAAAGCCATGAAGTAACGGAAAAAAGAATCGTAGACCAAACAAATAATCGAACTCGCCCAATCCGTGCGGCCAACCAACCCGTTAGAGCAAGAACAATACCATTACTGATAGCAAAGGAGGTAATGACCCAGGTGCCTTGATTGGGGCTGACTGCCAAATCCCCTGCAATGTGGGATATGGAAACGTTTGCAATCGAGCTGTCCAAGACTTGAATAAATGTGCCCAAACCCAATGCGATCGTCAAGAAAATTAAGGAAATGGGAGTCATGGGCTTGACTGGCATGGAAATCACTCATTCGCAGATAAATTAGAACGGATAATAGTTTGGATTAACTCTTCTACCGGTTCCATGGGAACTTGATAAACAGGCGTTGTAAATTTCTGTTCTGGAAAGGGGCGAGTGGCTAAACGCTTTCCAGTCTGGTTGGAAGTGTCGACGACGACGTAAGCAGAAAGGCCTAATACGAGGGGATTTTTTTTCACTTCATCGAGATCGAGCGCGATTCTGACAGGCACGCGTTGCACAATTTTGATCCAATTTCCCGTCGCATTCTGTGGAGGGATAAGAGAGAATACGCTCCCAGTCCCAGCTGTAATGCCCAGCACTTTTCCGTGAAATAGTAGTGAAGAGCCATACATGTCGCTTTCAATGGTGGCGGGCTGTCCAATGCGAATATCACTCAATTCGGTTTCTTTAAAGTTGGCATCGACCCAGATTTGTTCCAATGGAATGACGCTCAGAAGGGCTCTCGTAGGGGTAATCCATTCACCGACTTGAATGCGCCTTTGAGCAATATAGCCACTGACTGGGGCTAGAATTTTACATCTTTTTAAGTTCACATAGGCTTCTTTAAGCGCTATTTTGGCATTTTCGATGCGTGGGTGTTCCTCTATCGGCATGACGCCAAGCGCAGCGATGGCTGAATTTAATTCATGCTTCGTTAGATTGAGCGATGCTTGAGCAACGTTTAAATTGGCTTGGGCGTGATTAAGGTCTTCGGTTGAAATGGCTTGAGTATTGCGAAGTGCATTGCGACTATCAAAATCTTGCTGAGCCCGCTTTAAGTCGGCTTCTTTTAAGGTTACGTCGGCTGTTCTTTGTTTGACTGCCTCAAAGAGCTGCTTGACTTGCCTCGTGGCTAAGGCTAGTTCCACTTGCGCTTTATCAAAGATGAGTTGATAAAGTGTTGGGTCAAGTTCCAATAGAAGCTGCCCTTGTTTGACAAAGTCGGTATTGTCGACATAGATGCCAGTGACTGTGCCATTTTGTGGAGACATGAGATTGACAGTATTACCAGCGATGTAGGCATCGTCTGTAGATTCATGCAGGCGGATAAAAAGGTACCAATAGATTGTGGCTGTAAGAGAAGCCAGAAGGATTATTAAAATAATTTTCAGGAGAATTCGGTTGCGCTTCTTCTTGCGCGATAGATCGAGAGAAGAGTGGGATGAGGAAGGGCTTGGCTTTTGATCAGTGTCGCTCATGTTTACCTGGAAGTCTCATGATGTGGAATGTACTCTTTGCCTGCTCATTTAGAAATTCCTTAGGGCGGGTTTAAAATTTCCAAATGAATTTGAAGTTCGCTAATGGATAAGTTTGGGTGGCGGGGATCTTGCGAGCTGATGGGCTCGATGCAAACAAAAGATGCATCTGCTGGATGATAAAGCTGCCAGCAGTTCTCTTCGCATACGCAGGCATAGCGAGTACGTAGAGCATAGCTATCCGTCTCTAGTAAAATATCGCCTTGGAGAGGGTTTGGGTATGGTCTGAAGGTAAAATCTGCTTCTTGGCTTAAGTCGAAAATTAACTTGTGTTGGCTATCTAAGGACCACTCAGGGGGAACCGGCTGCAGCTGGCCCTGAATGCGGACTTGATTCTGCACGTATGTAATCAGACGGCCGCGACTTCCCGGCAGGGCGTAATAGTAATGAATGCCGACTAAGGAATCAGTATCGCTGACGATGGAGAGATTGAGCAACAGGCCGGATGGCTGTAAATCGGCTTTGAATTCCATTTTGAAATTTTGCCCTTCTAAGGTAGATAAAGGGAGATCATTCCAGGTGTCTTTGCCAGTGAGCACCCCTTTTAGCGATGTTGGAGTTGCCTCAACTTTCCAAGGGGCGTAACGTGCAATGCCGTGAGAAAAAGGATCTTGAACTCCTTTAGATCTGACTCTTGCAATGTGAGGGAAAAGGGCTTCGTCTTGGATTTTTGGAATGCTTTCTTGACGCCGTCGATGGAAATGGGGTCCGATTAATGCTCCAAGGCCCGCATAACGCTCGTCAAAAAGATTCCAAGTCGACTGTTCAATGACTTCTGTGGAACCTTTTTTAAAGCTGATCAGATTGAGCCCCTTTTCTGGAGCAAAGGTTGCCTGCAGAGTTTCGCCTTCAGTCGTTTGATTTTCTAATACGATTGTCTTCATGCCATCTCTTGTTGATTGAGCTTTGCAGATCCAACATGAATAAAATGATTCTTTTTTACAAAGAAAAATTTAATTTTTATAGTGCATGACTTGCTGGTTTAACCAGGCTAAATAGAGGAGCAATCCCCATAAAAGGGCGGTGTAAAGGCATATTTTGAGAGGAAAGTTTTTCTCTATTGTCGACATTGCTGGTGAATTCGAATTAAACCAAACAAGAAGGGGCTTGCTCTGCAATCGGTCAATGGCTTCGCGAGCAGCCCAGGCATTGAGATAGTGCTCTTTTAAAAGAGTATGCCCGTTAAAGGCTTTGCCTTGAAAGGTGAATTGATAATGGGCTTGAGGGATAAAGTGGTCTTCATCCATGGCTAAAACCGACCAATCGATCTTTTGCGGTACAGCGGTGTGGCTGAGTCTTTGGTAACTGTAGAGTTGAAAAAATGCATAGCCCGTATAGGCTAAGGCGCAGAGAGTAACTAAGCCGAGAAAAAACATCCAGAGCGGATTTCGGTGTAAAATAAGCATACTCATCTCGTAGCGTTTTTGGCTTGCAGGCCAAATAACTGCCGCTTAAAGGCAGAATTTGGCATGAAGCTGAATTAAAAGGGTTGATTCAAGATTTGGGGACGAGGCGGTAAAATTCTTCTGGGACCGGTGATTCAACCCTGATTTCTTTTCTGCTAATGGGGTGTTTGAAAGAGAGAAGATGGGCGTGGAGGCACAGTCTTTTTAATGGATTGGCGTGCGCTCCATATTTTTTATCCCCAACAACTGGATGGCCAGCCGTTTGGCAATGAACGCGGATTTGATTTTTGCGCCCCGTTTCCAATGTCAGTTCTAATAATGAATAGCGCTTAAGAGTTTGCAGAGTGCGGTAATGGGTGATTGCGAGGCGGCCAAAGGTTTCATCTTGCGTTTCGTGAACAAAATACTGGCTGTCTTCATAGAGATGGCTTTGCCAGGTGCCGGCAGGCGACAGCATTTGCCCTTCGACAAGCGCCGTATAGGAACGTTTAATATCGTGAGCTTCAAATAACTCTTTCAATCCTTCATGGGTTTTTTGGTTAAAAGCAAAAACCATGACGCCAGATGTATCTTGATCGAGACGATGAACGACAAAGACTTTGCGGGGACGATAATGCGCCTTCAAGAGGGCATGAGCCGTTTCTCCTTTTTCAAAGGCCGTAGAAACACTAAGGAGGCCGGAAGGCTTGTTGATTAAAACGAGATCAGAATCTTCGTATAAAATTTCGATACCGTTTCCGACAATTTTTTTTCTTTGGGCGACGCTCACTTCCTGCCCTTCTAACAGTTGAACGTTGGCATTTTTAACTAAGACACCCTCGATCGAAACACGGCCTTCCTTAATCCAAGAACGCAAAGTGTTTTTTGAGCTTTGGGGGGATAGTTGAGCTAAGGCTTCTAAAAGAGGAAGAGGGGCTGGAGTAATATATTTCATAAAATCTTTAGGTTTAAATGTCCGTTTATATGTTTTGACAATTATCTTGCTATTAATGAAAGTTTTTTCCAAGACAATTTATATGCAAGTAATCTTTGACGAATTAAGCTCCATTCCCTATAATTGGGTCCTCCTTATGAAAAGGTAAGGTAGGATGATCATACCAAACGCTTGTTCGCGCGGACGACTAGCACGGTAAATGCGTTCTGTGATGATTTTTCTTTATTTACCGACAAAGTTTATTTTAAACCCCTTAGAGGAAAAATGGCAAAACAAGAAGCTCCTAAGAAAAAAGTGAAGCGTCCAACAGCTCTAAAGCGCGATCTCCAAAACAAAAAAAGACGCCTCAACAATAAAATCTACAAGTCTAAAGTTAGAACAGCCGTTCGTGCGTTCGAGGAATCTTTAGGTAAAGGTGATGCAGCGGCATCTGATGCAAAATTAAACGAAGTGTACAGCATTTTAGATAAGTGCGCGAAGAAAGGCATTTTCAAATTGAATAAAGTGAGCCGTACAAAGTCTCGTTTAGTTGCACGCTCTGTTGCCAAAGCTTAGTATTAGCTAGTATAAAACCACAGACCAAGTGACTATCCTCCATCTTTAGATGGATGTTAGTTTTTTTGCAAGAAATCCCAAATTCTTTTTGGATGAATCCTTTCTTGTTGACTAGGCCTGTGGTTTTTGTGTAAATGAAAGAAATCTACCCTTAAGTTACATGAATAAGATTCGCTTTTATACCTGTTTTTTCTTACTCATCTTCCAAGCTTTGTTGGCCGATGAGTTGAAACCAGATCTAACCGTCATGGTTCCCATGCGCGATGGGGTTGTCCTTCCGACCGACCTGTATTTACCAACTCCTGAATCGCGTGGTTTGCCATGCATCCTGCTGCGCAGCCCTGCCGGTCGCGATGCGGCATGGAAGACTTTTGCTGAGATGGCCAAAGAGGGGTATGTCGTTGCCGTTCAGGATGCGCGCAATGTATTGGACCCGGAAGGGAAAACGTTTCCCTTTTTGAGTGATGGCTGGGGGAAATTGCAGGACGGTTATGATACGGTCGAGTGGCTTGCAAGCAGTCCTTATACGAATGGCAAGATTGGGACGTGGGGCTCTTCAGCCTTAGGCATTACTCAATTATTGATGGCGCCTTCCCGTCCTCCTCATTTAGTTTGCCAATACATCATTGTGGCGGCGGGCAGCCTTTATCATCATGGCATTTTCCCAGGTGGAGTCTTATTAAAGCATCAAGCTGAAAGCTGGCTTGGTTATTATGCCCGCGATACGGGAGTGCTCAATTATGTATGTCAGCGCCCTTTTTACAATGATTTTTGGAAGCAACTCAATTCTTTGGAAGTGGCCGACCGCGTGGCTGTTCCTGCTATGCACGTTGGGGGCTGGTATGACACATTTTTGCAGGGAACTTTAGATGCTTTCATGGCGCGGCAAGAAGAGGGGGGTGAAGGGGCTAGAGGACGTCAAAAACTGGTAGTTGGTCCTTGGACTCACTTTTGGCCGGTTTCTAAACAATTTGGCGACTTTGAAATGCCTGTGGCTGGCGAGAATCCTCCTATCGACATTTCACCAAAGCGTTGGTTCGACTATTTCTTAAAAGGAGAAGGCAATGGAGCTGAGCAGCTTCCTGCCGTTCTTTATTACGTTATGGGACCTTTTGATGGTTCTTCCTCTAGTGGTAATGTGTGGCGCACTGCTGATGTTTGGCCTGTACCTTCTGTTTCGACTCCATTTTATTTGACGCCGCATAAAAGTTTGCAATCAAAAGTTCCTTTTACGGGACTTTTATCCTATCATTATGATCCGCGTACGCCCATTACAACGATGGGTGGCCGCAATCTCTTTTTAGGATCGGGTCCGATGGATCAGCAGAGCATTGAAAAAGGGGAGGATATCCTTGTTTTCACAACAGATCCTTTGCAAGAAGATATCGAAGTAACGGGGCATTTGTCTGCTAAGCTATTTTTTGCTTCAGACCAAAAAGATTCGGATATTGTAGTCCGTTTGTGCGATGTCTATCCTGATGGGCGCAGCATCCTCATTTCTGAGGGCGGCTATCGCTTGGGAGTGATGTGCTATCAAAGCGACGCACAGGCAGAATTTCAGCCCAATGAGCCCATTGAAGTGGATATCAATTTGTGGTCAACGAGCATTGTATTTGCTAAGGGGCATTCTATTCGCGTTTCAGTCAGCAGTTCGAATTATCCGCGCTACGAAAAAAATATGAATGTAGGCTTAAAAGGCGGCCTTTCAGGCAAGTTTAAGGTGGCTAAAAATACCATCTATATGGGAGAGAGATATCCTTCAAAGCTTGTCCTTCCCATTGTTCGAAAGGGACAGGAATGGTTAAGTCTAGAATCTCCTACCGTGGGGAAGTCTTTATGAAGGTCGTCATTTTAGCTGCGGGTATTGGAAGCCGTCTTGACGGCTCTCATGATCATATTCCAAAAGCTTTGACACGCTTGGCCAATCATAAGTCCATTTTGCAGTATCAACTCGATGCCTTAGCCTGCCATCTTTCATTAAATCAGGTCATCGTGGTCGTTGGCTATCACAAAGAACAGATCATGGCGGCCTTTCCCGATCTCATGTATGTATTCAATCCCCTCTATGCACAGGAAAATACGGCTAAAAGTCTTTTGAGAGCGTTTAAAAAAATTGAAGAAGATGTTTTATGGCTTAATGGCGATGTTGTTTTTCACCCCTCGATTTTAAAGCCATTGCTAGATGCTGATCGAACGGCTATGATTGTCAATCGCACGGGTGTTGGCGAAGAAGAGGTAAAGTACCGAACAGATGGTAAAGAAAGGATCTTAGAAGTTTCTAAGCAAGTTAAGCTGGGAGAAGGCGAAGCTTTGGGAATTAATTTTTTCAAAAAAGAAGATTTGTCTTTGTTGAAAGAAAACCTTGAGCGATGCCAGCCCAAAGATTACTTTGAAAAAGGAATCGAGCAAGGCATTCAACAAGGCCAGATCGTCTGGACTTCTCTGATCGATGCAAAAGAATGCGCAGAGATTGATTTTCCAGAAGATTTAGTGCGTGCAAACCAATTGCTTGAACAGTGGCAATTGATTTAACCCAACTTGTTTGAGGATTTAAGAGGAGATGTCACGTTCGCGCCGTAAACGGATCGACTTTCAACACCACGACATCCCGACAAAGGCGAATCGCATTCTTCATTGCATTCTTGTTGCTATGATTCTCATCATCATTCGGGTGTGGAATCTGGCTGTCATTCAGTATGATCAAAAGGTTGAAGAATCTCGCCGCCCGCAGCGCAAAGCTGTCATTGAACCAGCGACCCGTGCAACCATTCGTGATCGTTTTAACCTGCCTCTTGCGATTAATCGCATGCATTATCAGGCTACGATTCTTTATTCCCAGTTGAAAGATATCCCCTCGATTGAATGGAAAAAGAATGCCGACGGGCAGCGCGTTAAAATTTTTAAGCGCAAGACCTATATTCATGATCTATCGCAGCTATTAGCAAAAGAATTGAATTTAGATGCCGAGCGCATAGAAGACCTCATTTATGCCAAGGCCTCCTACTATGCGCAGGTCCCTTTTGTCATCAAGGATGAAATTACCGAGGCTGAATTTTATCGCCTCAAGATGCTAGAGAAAGACTGGCCGGGCATTCATACCCGTATCTTGCCGAAGCGCTACTATCCAAGAGGCAGAACAGCTGCTGACATCATTGGCTATATGGGAGCCATTAATAGGCAAGAATACGAAAAAATTTTGCATGAGATCAAAGCGCTCGAGGTATTTATTCGCGAGCGAGAAGAGGGCATAGACAGCGAATTTCCACCCGGCATGCAAAGTACTGCTCAGGCGCGTAAAAGGCTCAAGGACCTGGAAGAAAAAGCGTATACCATTCATGATTATATCGGTAAAACTGGTGTCGAAGGGGTCTATGAGGAGCAATTACGCGGATTTTACGGCAAGAAAAATTTTTACTCGGATTCAAGAGGGAATTTCCTTTGGGAGTTGCCTGGATCGCGCGCACCACTATCTGGCCACCGCATTCTCCTGACTATTTCAGCCGAATTGCAAGAATATGCTGAACAATTACTCGCTCAAAACGAAGATTTGCGCGTTGTGCGCAAATCGGGACTTGGAGCCGTCAAAAAGACCATTTTGGCTCAGAAGCAGCCTTGGATCAAGGGTGGATCGATCATTGCCATGAATCCCTATTCGGGCGATATTTTAGCCCTGGCTTCGTATCCCCGTTTTGATCCCAATGATTTTATCAGTTCGGGACAGCCAGAAGAACAAAAGCAAAAAAAGGGGCGCATCAACCGATGGTTTGAAAATGAGGTCTATTTGGCAGATGTGTGGAACCAACAGCAGCCTTTAGAAAGAGAGCGCTACGACCACCTGACCCAAAGTTTTTACGATGAGAAGCGCCCCCTGACTTGGCAAGCCTATCTTGACTTTATCCTTCCGAAGGAAAGTGCCCTTCGAATAACGATGGGCCGTATCAATACCTTGGGGCGGATGGTTGCCTTACAGCGCTCTGTTGAAGCTCTTCGCTTGCTCTATCCGGATTGGAATCTCTATCATCTGTTTAATTTTATCTATGCAGGCGAAGAACATGAGCCCTTTAAGCCCATCACAAAGGCAGCAGAAAGGCAAAAAATGCTGGCCGCTTTTCTTGTTCATCAAGATGAAGTAGAAGCCATTAAAGAGGAGATGGATCCTTATTTTGAAACTCTCCCACATAACTACGATAAAGTCCTGCTCGTCGATTTATGCCGCGTTGCAGTCGATGGTGAACGCTTTAATGACGAGTTATTGCAAGAGGTTGCTTCCTATCAGATCGATGATTATCGTGACTTGACTGGTGGCATTGTTAAATTGACTGCGACTGTCAAAGAAATGACGAAAGAGCTTTTTCACGACATTGATTTTAAGCGATGGCGCCAGGAAGAAGAAAAAGCATTCTTAAAGCAGAAGCGTTTGGAGGAAAAAGCGGCGAAGACTTATCCAAAACCCTACTTGGATTATTTCGATCAGCATGAGAGTAAGCTGTTCCAGGCGTTTTGGGAACGGCATCGATGGGACTTTCTGGAGGCTTTTTTAACAGGAAAAGCGGAGAATTTGAATAAAGAAGATGAGCGGCTCGTTCCTTATTTCGAATACTTTAGCCGTTGGCATGAGGAATTGAAAGAAGGAGCTCATCAGGCGTTAGATTGGAGAGCTAATTTCGACGCTTTCCAAAAGACCATTGAACGGCTGCCTTCTCATTTGCTAGTTGACTATTTAAAGACTCTAAGGCCTTATCAAGAGCTTAATCGCCCTCTTTTTGGGCATTACCGCTATTTGAGGAATCATCAGAAAGCTTTGGAAAAAGATTTGGCTGTGGCTTTTTATCCGGCCTACGGATTTGGCTATGCCCGCTCCCACGGCTATCGGCAGGCGACAATTCAAGGTTCTTTATTTAAGCTAGTTACTGCTTACGCAGCCATGATTCAGCGCTTGCAAAAGCTCGATCGGAAAGTGGCCACCTTCAGCGATCTCAATCCGCTGACGATAGTCGACGAGATTTTCCACATCGGGAACACCCGCTATGTCGGCTACACTGAAGATGGCAAGCCTATTCCTCAGCTCTATAAGGGAGGGCGTCTGCCGCGCAGCTTGGCACACCGCAATAGCGGAAAAGTTGATCTAATTCGTGCCTTGGAGGTGTCGAGCAACCCTTACTTTTCATTGCTGGCGGGTGAGCATTTAGGGCATCCAGACGACCTGGCCGATGCTGCACGAATGTTTTCGTTTGGGAATCGGACAGGAATTGACTTGCCGGCTGAAATTGCGGGTAAGGTACCAAGCGATTTGGAGACTAACCGAACAGGGCTTTATGCCATGGCAATCGGACAGCACACGCTTATCGTCACTCCTTTACAAACGGCAGTTATGCTATCGGCGATCGCCAACGGCGGCAAGATTTTGAAGCCCAAGATCGTCAATCTAACAGCTGGCAGGCAGCCATTGCGAGGCGATGATCAAATTCCCTGTCCTCCGATTTTTGCCTATCAAAATAGCTTGTCTTTAGTTGGACTGGATTTTCCTATTTTCACTGCCATTTCCAGCCAAAGCCAGGAAAGCTTAGTCAAGACAATGCCAACAGAAACGAGAAAAGAAATCTACATGCCAGAGATGGTTCGTCAAATGCTATTAAAGGGATTGCGCGCGTCGGCACACAAAACATATCAGGAAAATCTTTCCAGTTTAACCAGACTTTATAAGCAGCACCCGGAAGCCATTCGCCAGTTCACAGAAATGAAGGATCAGTTGTTGGGTAAAACAAGCACATCTGAGTCGGTAGAGAATATAGATTTAGATTTGGATGAGGGGACAAATATCTATACACACGTTTGGTTTGGCAGTATTGCTTGCAATCAGGGAAAAGACGATAAAAATAAAAACGTTTTCATCTTTAAGGACGAATTTGGGCAGCCCGAACTGGTCATTGTCGTTTATTTGCGCTATGGGGGTTATGGAAAGGAGGCCGCTCCCTTGGCTGCCCAGATGATCAAAAAGTGGCGAGAGCTTAAGCAGAAATATCAGAAGAGCTCTTGAGCCTTATTATAACGGCCTCTGCATGCAATGTATGCAGAGGCGTTTCTAAAGTCTTGGCCTGATTAGATTAAGGATCGAGTCCCATTCTCTGTCTTAGATTTGGTACAAAACGTAAAATGGATGGGTCATAGATATTATTGGCTGCTTGGCCCCATAATTCGCATACTTCTTTGGGAGTGCCCCATTGAATGCGTCTTGGAATTTTATGCTGGTAGAGAAAATATTCGTCGCGCGACCAATAATGATTAATGCGGATTTGATCGACATCGATGGAAAGCATTTTTGACGATGCGTTTACATGATGAAAAGGAGAGTGATAGTGCACATAGTGTGGGCTCACACAGTAGGCTACGCGCTCTGGTCTGACAATGCTTTTGACATGTTCTGCAGCGGCGCCAGAAGAAAGGACTAGCGTCTCGATAAGGAGTTTATCATTTGGGATTTTCTTGACCCAGGAGGTTCCAAAAACGACCCAATTCACCTTCACTCCACCTACTTTGTCAAATTCTTCGTAAGCAGACAAGTAATCAATTAGGCTGTCGCCTTGAGTAGGGAATAAGAATTCATCCGAGTCCAAGATGGCCAGCCATTTGACTTTTGATTTAGCTAATTGAATGACATGTGTATAGGCATGGCATTGAATGGCATCCCATTCTTGTAGGGTTTTGGGTGCATAGGGCCAGTCTATCAGCTCAACTATGCCTGCATCAATATAGGGGGTTAATACAGAGAGGTAGTGATCGGTACTCAGATGGTTGAGCAAATAGAAGTGCTGCACTCCCAATAATTTGTGGAATTCAATCCACTCCTTCAAATAGTCAGCCTCATTTTGAAAAATCAAACAAGCTGCCAAGTCCCATTGATAGTGGAAAGGTACCCTTTGCCTTGAGGTGCCAAAGTTTGCGTAGGCGGAAGGAGGAGTTATCTCTTGCTGTTTAGGCTGTGCAAGAGCTTGGACTTCTGTGAAGCTGAAAATGATCAAATAGAGTGCAATAAACCAGCGTGAAGCTTTTTGAATGCTCATAAAAGTGCCTTAAGTGAGAACGATCAGAAAAATGTGATGGTATGTTTCAATTCTTGATGAACTCAAACAATCATCAAAAATGAGTCGTCAATTAATGTATTAAACCTTTCTATTTAAATGATTCGAATTAGTCAATAGGCTTCTTTTGAAAGAAGTACTAATAGAACAACAAGCACTGAAATGGGTTCTATGACCGATTTTATGAGGGGGATGACGTTTTCGAGAAAAAAAAGATCTTTAGCTATTGCATAAAAAATATGGAATATAGATAATATTGCTCATTCCATGCGCCTGTAGTTCAATGGTAGAACAGTAGCCTTCCAAGCTACGAGTGTCAGTTCGATTCTGATCAGGCGCTATAGATATCTTTTTTCATATCTATCTTATATTCACAATAAACATGTTTAACCAAGACCGAAATCTTGCCATTGTGGCAGGATGCCGTCGTCAACATAAAGGGACAAGGCTTGGCGCAGAATAAACCTCTTCCAATTACTATTAAAGATTTGCTAGAAGCCGGTGCACATTTTGGTCACCAAACTAGCCGTTGGAATCCGAAAATGAAGCGTTTCATTTTCGAAGAACGTAATGGTCTTTACATTATTGACCTCGCGAAAACTCTACAACAAATCCGCAATGCTGTGGATGTTGTTAGAGACGTTGTTGCTAAACATAAATCTATTCTCTTCGTCGGAACAAAAAAACAAGCGAAAGCTGTTTTGCGTGAATTAGCCGAGATGTGCGGAGAATTTTATGTATGCGAGCGCTGGTTGGGTGGTATGCTGACTAACTTATCAACGATTCGTCAGTCTATTAAAAAACTAGAACGCATCGAAAAGCGTATTTCGACTGGTGGCGAAGGTCTAACAAAGAAAGAAGTGTCTTTGTTATCTAAAGATCAAATTAAATTAGACAAAAACTTGTCTGGTGTCCGCGGTATGCGTAAGCCTCCTGGATTGGTCATTGTTGTCGATCCAAGCAAAGAGCACTTAGCTGTTGCAGAAGCCAACAAATTGGGCATTCCTGTGATGGGCTTAGTCGATACAAACTGCAATCCAGATCCAATCGAGCACGTTATTGCTTGTAACGACGACGCCTTGAAGAGCATTAAACTTATCCTTGAAACGCTAGCTAAAGCAATCATTGATAAGAAAAATGACATTAAAGTTTATGCAAGCAAGGAAGATCTAGCTGGCGACGAAGAAGAAGAAACATCTTCTAAATATCGTGCAGAAGATTTCCAAGAAGCAAAAAACAGTAAGGGGGAATAATATGGCAGCTATTACTCCTGCAATGATTAAAGAACTACGCGAGCGTACTGGCGTAGGAATGGCAAAATGTAAAGAGGCCTTAGACGAAGCTAATGGCGATATGGAATTGGCCATTGCTAACTTGCGCAAAGCAGGGATGGCGTCTGCTGTGAAGAAAGAAGGTCGTGAAACCAAGGAAGGAATGATTGGATCAGCCGAAAGCGGCAATACAGTCGCCGTTGTCGAAGTTAACGCTGAGACAGACTTCGTTGTGAAGAACGATCGCTTTAAAGAATTTTTAGAGAATATTGCTCAAGAAGTTGCGACAACGAATCCTCCGTCTCTCGATGCTTTCTTGCAGCAAAAATACTCTAAAGAGCCTTCTTTAACTGTTGATCAATACCGTGCGACAGTTGTCCAGGCAATTGGAGAGAACATCCAGATTAAGCGCATTTTGACTCTGCAAAAGACTCCAGAGCGCTCTTTTGGTATCTACTCGCACCTCGGTGGTAAGATTGTAACAGTGGTGGAAATCACAGGCAGCAATCAGGAAGGAGCGTTAGCGAAAGACATCGCGATGCATACAGCTGCTGCAGCGCCTGAGTATTTGTCGCCAGAAAAAGTACCTCAAGAAATTATTGCCAATGAAAGAGACATTGCAAAAGGTCAAATTCAAGGCAAGCCTGCTAATATTGTTGAAAAGATTGTCGAAGGCAAGATTAATGCGTTCTACGATGCAAATTGCTTGGTCTGCCAAAAGTATATCAGAGATGATAGCTTGAGCATTACAGACCTCGTCAATCAGCGCAGCAAGCAAGCTGGTAAAGAATTGACAGTGACTCATTTCATTCGTTGGAATGTTGGCCAATAGTTATTCTTGAAGTCTATCCGTTCAGCACTTGGTTAGAGTTTCTAACCAAGTGCTTTTTTTTTGCTATTCATGCGCTATTCTAGCCACATGCTTTTTATAGTCAGACCAGTAGATGGGCTCTTAGAGATTTTCTTTCAAAGCATAGCGGGCATTTAGTTTTTCAGCTCGTTCTTTGATTTCCGATTCTACGCTGTTTGGGAATCATGTTGAGAATTTCTGCCGCTTCGTTAAGATCACCTTTGTTGCTTCCTGCAAGTGAATACAAGTTTTAGAAAAGAGGTTTACTGATTCGATTGTCATATATGCGAGATAGGCAATCCTGATTGGATCGGGGGCTCGCTGGGTATGTGCAATTAGTGGATTGCTTGTTCTTGTGGAAAAGCGAGGAGGTGATGAATCCTTTGTTCAAAGGTAGTCAAATGCAAGTTGTTTATCTGGTTAAGTAAAGAGAGTGCTTTTATAGACTTAGTTTAAATTTTATTAATAGATGAAACCTACATTGGATTATGGAAAGTAAAGATTGCAGAAATATAGCATATGATGGCCATCCGATTGGATGGCCAGGGGGATTCAGGAAGTCCGTGCTTGTGGGAGAGAATATCCTAGCTGAGATATCTGTGGCTTAGGACTCAATCAAGTCATAGGGTATGAGGATTGATCTGCTGGCTCTTATTTTTTACAAAGTAATCGTCGAACCAGCATTGATACGTATGATCAAAAGCTGTAGGGGCTTTCACTTTTTTGTTATGCTCTTCCATTTTATCTGTTTTGGCCAGCACTCCATAAATGAAAGCAAGCCGTTTGCGATAGAAGGGGTTGTGGCGATTATATTGAACGGCACATCGATAGTCTTGTAGAGCCTCATCGAGATCGAGAGTGAGATCATAAATCATGCCTCTTTCAAAATATAGAGAGGGGTCTTCCGGCGTATATTGAAGAGCTGATGTGTAACTGTTAATAGCATTCTTAATCTCTTCCTGGAACTTGCCCAGGTGCGGCTTTAGAAGACTTTTACGGCTGAGTATTTTTTCTGGTTCATCAAGTGCGAACATTTCCATAAAGGCGTGAGCCATCTGGCGAAAAGCACTGCTCAAAGCTTTGCGGTAGTTGGTTTCAAGAGTTTCGATTTGCGTGAAACCATCGTCAAATTGCTTTTTGAGCATATTTATAGCCGTTCTTAGTAGCTGGATTTTTTCTGCTGAGGTTGGGGAGATAGCAGCTTTTTCTTGTAGCTCTTTGGCTTGTTTATGGATGAGTTGATAGAGATCTCTTTTATAAACGTCCAGAGGTTGTTTTGTATGAGCCTTTTCGAGGCAGACAAGCGCCATCTCATCCTGATTGCTGGCAATAAATTGGTGTGCCAATTGATGCAATTGAACATCGCTCAATTGAAATTCATTTGCCCAAGGCAGTTTTTGGATGTCTGAAAAAAGAACGGCAGCTTGCACGTAGTCGGATCGATGAGAGAGGTAAAGTGCCATCAATTCATTGAGGTAAGGTCCATTCTGCTGAGTGAGGCGGAAGGCCCTAGCATAGTAATTGGCAGCTTTTGCGCGGTCGTAAGAAAGGAAGCTCTTTTCTTGTTCGGCTCTGGCTGCAGCTAAATAGGTTTCGAATAATGTTTGGGTATGGCCAGAGGCGTTAAAAGAGACAGCCGTTTCAAGGCGTGTGATGGCGTTATCGTAGGGCACTTGCGTGAAGAAGCCAGGTATAGTCTCCAATTGAATTCGACCGATTTTAGCTTGTAAACCAGCCAAATAATTTTTACAATTAGCCTCTTCTTGAACATCATTGATGCGTTGAAGCTTACCTTCAAATAAATCAATGGCCTTTTGATAAAAGGAGATGGCTTGATTGCGATTGATTATGGAGTAGACATCGCCAATTCTTTCTTGAATAAAGGGATTGGAATAGTGCGTTTCTTCCCATATCTCTATTAAATCGTTGACAGCCTCAAAATCGTTGTATTTGAGAGTGAGTTCTAAGGTCTGTAGGACAAAAGAGGAGTCTTCTAATAACTCGGATCCTGTCTCTAGATATTCATTAGCGATGTGGTTGTCGTGCCGTGCAAAAGCTTGTTCGCTGCAGGCCAATAGCATGCCGATGATGCTTTCACGCTTTTCATGAATGAGCTCGGGGGAAGATGTCTGTAAAGTTTGAAGCCATTCTTCTCTATAGCGCGCTGTAAAAGTTTCAGGATGGGCTTGCCATTGTTGATGATAGGCATCTAATAAGAAACTTTGAACGCTTGCTTGATCTCTTTTCAGTTGGTTGGCTTGGCTGAGGTGGCTGATTGCTTTAGAAGGGCTGTCATTGTTATTTAATCCTTCGAGTCTTTGCACATAGGCCTTGCCAATTTCTGTGTGTAGATCTGCCTGTAACGAGGAAGCATCCGCCTCCGTCAAAATGGACAGGTCTTGCTGCTCTAATACACGAATGGCAGTTTGATAGGCCACCACCCCTTCTGCGAAGCGCTGATAGTGCCAGTAAGCCTTTCCAATTTTAACTTGGAGGTTGGCATGCTGCGCATATGCTTGTTGAAGAGCCGGTAAGAAGGGTTCGAGCTTGCCAAAGTCACTGACCGATAAAAAGAGCCCTCCGAGTAAATTTTGAATCTCTTCGCTTGGATTGGATTCTAAAACATAGGCTGCATATTCATGGGCTTCGATCTGCCGATTATTGGCATAGGCTACCCTTGCGAATTCAATCCACGCTTGTTGAATTGCGATTCGATAGCCGCTGATTGCATTGTCATTTCGATGCGTTTCGACAAGTTGTTTAAATTGCAAAGCAAGCGTGCGCTGGAATTCGGGATTGAGATTTTTGACCTTCTGTGCTTCTAACAAGTGCTTTAATGCTAGCTGGACATTGGGCTGGGGGAGCAGCAAAGCTTGTTGAGCCAGAACAAGGGAAGTATCTCCAAAATGAATGAGCTGCCTTGTATCTAAATCAGGCTTTTGAAGCAGGCGTTTCCATAGATTAGGTTGTAAATAGTGGGCCTGCTGGGCATGAAAATCGATGAGGATAACCCGGAGCCTTGAGAGGCGGTCTTGATTGTTGCCATGGCGGGTGCGTGCCATCTCTTCGAAGGCCCTTCTGATCGCTGGGGAGGCTGTTTGATCGCCAAAAGAAAAGCGGTTGCGTAAAGAGTCTAGATGAGTCTCAGTTAGAAAACCATGCGCTTCACTATAATAAAGAAACTTTAACCATTCTGCATCGACTCGCTTGCTATGCCCCTTGTCCTCAAAACCGAGTAATCCCTTCACAATCTCAATCACTTTATCGACGAGAGATAAATGGATAAAACCCTCTTTCTCTGAAAAACCAATACATGCCTGTGCGGGGAGCGTAAGAAGCCTTGCAACTTGTTGCTCATACTCATCTTTTTGTAAAGGTCTAAAGAAATCGGGTCGCGATTGAACATAAACAAAAGGTGTCATGATAAGACTCTAATTATAATATTATGGCGCTAATTGTTTAACTAAATTAAACATTTTATTTTAAATTGAATAATAATGCTATGAATTATTTTAGCGCTTTCCCTTTATTTGAGTACAAGCGCTATTTGAAAGTTAAACTTTCACTTAAGAGACCTGCTGAATATCCTATCTCTAAACTTTAGGAAGCGGCTCGAAGAAATTTTCCCATTCTTTAATGGCCTTGTCGATAGGCATCATCAGCATGATGTTATCTAAGAAGTAAAACTCCTGCTTAGGAATAGGAGGAGGAAGGCCATGATGAGAATAGACAAGGTTAAGCCACATCATGGCATTATGGGGAGTCCCCCTCTCTGTTTCACACATAGTAGACACAAGCCAATAACCTCTTGCAATCTTTTCCATTAGAGCTTTTTTACTTGCCGGGTCGCCAGAATCGAGTTTAAAATGGATGATCTCTTGATGAAGCTCTTCCATATGTTCTTCAAGTTTTAAAAGAGATTCTGGAGGGGTATGGAACCAACCGGTAAAAGAAAACACATTCATTTCAGTGGGTAAACCATCGGACGAAGCTTGAATAAGAACACGAGTCGTTAGAACTCGTTCTTGATTGGGTAAAGTGTAATAAAATTGGAAGTGGTGCCCTTTTCCTGTTCGAAATCTTGTCGTAGAAATATTTTCCGATTCCATTAGCTGCCCACTTTCACGCTCTTTCATTAAAAAATAATAAGCTGGCGTATACCTACTCGTAAGGTAAGCAAGCCTTGGATCGGGGGAAGAAAGATGCGTAACGATAGGCGTAATACTCTGGTGTGACCAAATGAGGGGAGGAAAAGCGTTATTTTTTATTATGGAATAACTACCTATATCAATTGGAGGTTGTGAAGCTTTAGCAACTCTTAATTCTGTATAGCCTATTGGCAACTTCGGATTTCTTTCTATGCGGTTTGCCATAATAGCTGCTAGAGTTTGATGCCAAGTTTGTTTGGCAAACTGGGGTAAATAGGTCTGCACGAATGCAGCATTCTCTTTAGCGTAGGCTTCTGTTTGCTTGGTATATGTTTGATGGTCCGTGGAAACAATAGATTTAAAACTTAAGACGGGAAATCGCACGGCATAGGGAAGGTTTGGCATCATGGCGCTTATGTCAGCCTTGAACTCTGGATAAACTTCCATCAATTCATAAACATTTTCTAAAGGAGAATTTAAGCATAGCTGGTATAGCTTTAGTTTTTTTTGTTCTTCTTCTAAAGAGTTTAATTCTTTGACCAGATCTTGAAAAGGAGGTAAAGAGGCATTTGATTGAGCAGACTGCAACGCTTTAATCA
Source organism: Candidatus Protochlamydia naegleriophila (assembly GCF_001499655.1). Classification (NCBI taxonomy): domain Bacteria; kingdom Pseudomonadati; phylum Chlamydiota; class Chlamydiia; order Parachlamydiales; family Parachlamydiaceae; genus Candidatus Protochlamydia; species Candidatus Protochlamydia naegleriophila. The sequence goes on along the minus strand of NZ_LN879502.1, from coordinate 2,628,282 downwards.
TCTTTAAATTGCCATAAGCAACGGCTTCTTGCATCAGCTTGCCTTGGTCATTGGAATCTACTTTAAGTCCCTGCTCTAAAGCCCAGCAAATCCAGTCATGGAAGCCTTTTGTAATTCCCATTAATAAACTTTCGCTAGACAATTCTAAAGAAAGCCCCCGTTTCATCAAAAGCCTTGTGGCTTCAATATTTTGATAACTCATTAAAAATTGAATGACCTCTGGGCTTTGAAGAGCAGAATTTTGGGCATATTCTGCAATGAGATCGAGCAATTTGTGATTTCTATACGCAATAGCCCATATAAATGTTTTAGAGGAAATCAACTGAGAAATATCCAAAGAGGAGCTTTGCAAAATGTGTTCGACTAGCAAGTCTAATTCTTGATAGGTTAAATCATTGCATGCACAGAGATAGTCAATGATGCTCATCTTGTCTAAGATAACATAAGCCAACATACTCGCTTGTGCTGGATTATCCAAAGGCAATTGTGAGTTGAAATCGATTCCTTCTGTTCCCGAACATTTATTTAAAAGCATATCAAAAGCAATATTGTCTCCATTCTTAAAGAGCTCAAAAAACCTAAAAATAATCATATAAATGCAAAAATCTTTTTCTGCCATTTTTGTGTAAGGTTCTTTAGATTGTGCGCCAACATAGTTCTGGTTTTTCCAGAATGGCGCATCCAGGATTAATTTTAAGAGCTCTTCTTTTAAATTTTGGGGATTAGATAGATAAGATTGGGCTCCAGCACCTAAAATGTCCTTATAAGAATTCGGGAAAGATAAGGATCTTTCGTTGATATTGTATAGAAAATGTTGAAAAGCTTCTTTCGCCATTTGCTTTTGAGCTTCAATAGCAGCATTGATATTCAAAATTGTATCGTTAATTAGAGCTGTAATTTTTGGATTCTGAATTTCTTTAGCTTTAATTTCCTGGAAATTGCTAATAACGTCTACAATTTGTTTGGCATTGAGTTGATTGTAATTTACTAAATGTTTAAAAAAGTTGCTTATAATAAAAACATTCGCATATTTAAGCTCTTCTGGTCTTGAAACAGAAATAGGGTAAAAACCAGAATTCGCTGTTATTTCTAATGGCTGTAAACCTTTTTCATCTTGTATAACAAGGGTTGTATCATATTTCATCATGAATTGAATAGATGAATTAAAATTAACCATAATTTATGACTCGCTTTATTAGTTGTATTAAATAATTAATTTATGATTTTGTGTATATAGTATAATTAAATCGTTAATTAATATCTATATCATTTTTTTTAAATACTATTCTTGAGGCTTTCTCAGAATTAAGCTAAGACGCTATTTTTCTTAGCATTATTTGGATCAGTGCAAGATAAAGTGGTACAACGTCTCATTTGTTTGCAATAGTGACTCTAGGAATTAAATGAAGGCTTGCAAAGGATTTGATTCATAAGAATTTTTTGGACTATAAGGGTATTCGCAAACCTCGATTGAATCATTTGCATCATTGAGTTTGTCCAATCAATATTTAAGGATAGATAGGATTTTATGGATAAGGGTGTGGCCGTTAAGCGCATATTGTTGAAGTTGTCTGGAGAAACGCTCATGGGGGATCAGGGCTTTGGTATTAATCAGGAGGCGTGCCAGCAAGTTGCGCATTATCTCCATAAGATTCATGGCATGGGCCTACAAGTAGCAGTCGTGATCGGAGGCGGAAATATTTTTCGAGGGATCAATCTTCGCGCGACTGGTTTGCCTCGCACTTCTGCCGATCATATGGGTATGCTAGCAACGCTATTGAATGGCATTGCGCTTCAGCAGGCTTTAATGGCCGCAGGAGCTAAGGCTTGCGTCATGAGTGCCTTGGAGTGTCCAAAAGTTGCTGAGTCGTATAATTGGGGTAAGGCTTTGCAATATTTGGAGGAAGGAACCATTTTAATTTTTGTTGGTGGAACGGGAAATCCCTATTTTACAACAGACACAGCGGCTGCCTTGCGAGCGAGTGAAATTCATGCAGACATACTTTTCAAGGCTACTAAGGTGGATGGTATTTACAGTCGGGATCCTTTGAAGCACTCTGATGCTGTTAAATATGATCGCATTTCCTATTCCCAGGTGCTTGCAGAAAAATTACAAGTCATGGATGCTACTGCCATTGCCTTGTGCAGAAGCAATCAAATTCCAATTTTTGTTTTTAATATGCGTCGTTTATTGGAGAACGATCTCGAGCCTGTTTTAAAAGACTTCAGTCACGGAACGCTGGTGGACGATTACGAGAACAAAATAAGCGGAACTTAAATCAGTTAAATAATTATCCCTTAAAGGAGATCATATGAGTATTCTTGATCAGACGAGAGCAAAAATGCTTGCAGCCATTGAACATTTAAAAAACGATTTGAAGAATATCAGAACAGGGCGTGCCAATCCAGGGATTGTAGAGCATGTGATGGTTGAAGTGTATGGCAGTCCTATGCGATTAAAGGATATCGCTTCTATTTCAGCTCCAGAGGCGCGCCAGCTTTTAATTACCCCATTTGACCCGCAGAATGCGAATACGGTTGGAAAAGCGATCGAAAAAGCTAATTTAGGGCTCATGCCAATCGTCGACGGACATGCAATTCGGATTAAAATTCCACCAATGACCGAAGAAATTCGTAAGAAAATGGCAAAAATCTGCCACGAAGAAAAAGAAAAAACGAAGGTCAGCATTCGCAATATTCGCCGCGATTCTAACGAATTGGCGCGCAAGCAAAAAGCCGATGGAGACATAGCTGAGGACGCGATGAAGAAGCTTGAAAAAAGCATCCAAGAATTGACAGATAAATTTTGTAAAGAAGCAGACGAACTAGCAGAAAAAAAAGAAAAAGAAATTTCCACGATTTAGTTCTTGTGAAAAAATCACGCTTTTTATAAGATTAAGCCTCTTCGATACGAAAGTTGAAAAGAAGCGACTTGAAGCGCGATCCGCAAGGATTGTCATTCAAGTTAGACCTGGCCCCATCGTCTAGTCAGGTCTAGGACACCGGATTTTCATTCCGATAACAGGGGTTCGAATCCCCTTGGGGTCATGCGAGTCTTTAGCTCAGTTGGTTAGAGCACCTCACTTTTAATGAGGGGGTCGATGGTTCGAGTCCATCAAGACTCATATGAGTAAGCCTACTAGAAATAGTAGGCTTTTTTTTTGCCGTTTTTTTTCAAAATCAATCCTGCCTTCCTTTCCAATCATGCTCTTGTGATAAAAGCGATACATCAAAATAGAACCTCACACCGACTTTGTAGTGGCCAGCATCCTGACTTCCCAGCGTTTGTCCTCTTCACCTGATAAAAAGCCTTCTAAGGCCCGCGGTTCTCGGTAAGGCCTCTGTAATTCCGGCTTGCATTCAGAAAAAAAATTTTCTATATTAACTTTTATCTTTAAAGTAGGCAAAAGCCCATCTCACTTAAAGATGAAAAATTGACAAACATAGCCTACCAATGAGGCCCAGCAACATGGTCGAAAAGAAGCCCGATAAGCATTCGCCTGATAGACCCCTCGAATGTGGGGAATGCAAAAAACCCGTCGCCGTTCGCTATACAGAAATTGTTGGGGATAGCATGATTCATACAAGTATGTGTGCCGATTGCCCTGAGTTGCAAAGAAGATTGCACGGTACGGTTCCAAAGGAGCAGATACAAAGTCAGGTTGGAGCGGGGCTGGAGTGTGGCAATTGCGGAACGACATTAGAAGAGGTTAAAAGAGGCCATCGTTTGGGGTGCCCTGAATGTTATAATATATTCGGAGATATATTGTTGATGGAAATTCAGGCTGCCAACAGCCTTGCACCCCGCCTGGTTTCTATCAAAAAATCTTCCCCCATTCATATTGGGCGCGCACCAGGCGAAAGCCTGGCCATCAATCCCTCTTCCCGCTTACTGGCTCTTAATGAAGCGCTAAAAGAGACTCTTAAGCGTGAAGATTACGAACAGGCGGCTTGGCTGAGGGATCAAATTCGTGCTTTAACGGAAAACGATGATCAATTAAAGCCTGAAAATGGGGGAGCGGATGAACAACCCAAATCCTAGCCACTATCCTTTGCTGTGCAATCAGAATCCTTGGAACGGTAATGAGAACAATATTTGGCTTGGTTCTTCGGTCACTTTGCTGCGCAATTTAGAGAAATTCAAATTTCCTGGTAAGTTGGCGACAGATAAGCGCAAGCAGATTATCGCCTTGATCTCTCGCGATCTTTTGGGGAGCGATCAGTTAAAAGGTCCCAAGCTCTTTAAGGGTGAAGAAATGTCGCCAGTCGCCAAAGAATTTCTGGTCGAACACTTCATGACAAGCGAAAGCTTCCATCAGGCGCAAGCAGGGGAGGCATTTGTATTGGATGAAACGGGCGAATTTTTAGCTGTATTGAATCTGCGCGACCATCTCATGCTTCAATCGATTGATATGCGCGAGGAATTGGAGTCGGCTTGGGAGCGCCTTTTTAAGATCGAAACAAGCCTGACTAAATCAGTCAATTTTGCCTTTTCTTCTAAATTCGGTTTCTTGACATCTGATCCAACGCAATGCGGAACGGGATTGATCGTCCACATCTTCCTGCACCTGCCTGGTTTGATTTACACTGATCGCTTAGACGAAATTCTGCAAAAAAATAAAGATGAGGGAATCGAGCAAACAGGCCTGCAAGGTGATCCGAATGAAATTATTGGAGATGTTGTTGCTTTTCATAACAGCTACACGTTGGGTTTGACAGAAGAAAATATTCTTTCTTCTTTGCGTACGTTAGCAACTAAACTGATGATGGAAGAACAAAGCGTCCGCACGCTTCTCAAGCAGGAGCACGACGCAGAAATTTCCGATTTGAAAGATAAGGTCAGCCGGGCTTATGCCATTTTGTTGCATTCCTATCAAATTGAGGCAATTGAGGCTTTACAAGCTCTAAGCCTTGTCAAGCTAGGTCTTGAGCTTGGATGGTTAAGTGGAGTCATGCAGAAGACGCTGAACGAAATGTTTTTCAACGTCCGCCGCGCTCACTTGCTGTGCCGCCAGGATCAAAAAATTGCGCAAGAAGACCTTCCTCATAAACGGGCTGAATTTATTCACCAGACTTTAAAAGGAATCACATTGCTGATCTAAGAAGCTGACTAAAATATCTAAAGCTGCGTTAACAAAACAAGCAATCCGCCTTTCAATCCAACAGGTTAGCGGATTGCTAATAGCTACTTGGCAAAATTCGAAGTGTCTAAAAAAGCTATCTACCTCGTTAAGGCTAATATAAGGCCTTGTTCTTCATCCAGGCCATATACCATTCAATTATGTCCTATATAGGCGTAAATTTAAGAGTTGTGACATGGCCTTGTGCAGGGATGAAACATCATGCAAGCGGTGAGAAGTATTTTTTGAAATTCATGTATCCTCTATTATCTTTAGTGCGAATATTTACTCAGTTTACGAATGGGGGCGTTAGTCTCAAATAGAATTTAAAGCACCAAATCGTATTTTAGATGTCTTCTAAGGATGTGCAAAACTACAGAGATTTACGATGGATATGAAAAAAATGCGCTTTTTCCTGCTCATTTGCATGCAATTATTAGGTCATTTGCTTTTTTCTTCGGAGCTGGATTGTTATTTGTTGCCGTTAGAGCATCCGATTAGCGATAAACTTCAACAGTTATTTAATGATCCCAGCCGCATAGAAAACTTGGACTATTGGTTAGAAAGGGGCTTTATTGTTGAGAACTTTGATGAATCCTGTAGAGAATGGTCTATCCTTGTCTTGTCTCATCCACAGATTCCCGATTATGTCTTTAAAAAAAATTACAACAGCTCTGATCCACAAATTGAATTGCAAAATTATCGAGCAAGAATTGAGGGAGCCTCATTAATAGCTAAGTATATCCGCTTGATGCACTGCAAGCATTTAGCTGTTCCGCAGAAATGGTTATATTGTCTTCCTTCTCTCGAAGGCAGCATTGATCGATCTGTATTAATCTGTGAAAAATTTAATCTTATTCCTGGAGGATATTGGGGAGGCCCCAATAAAGAATTATATGCATCGATGAATCGGGAAGTTATGCAAGAGCTGGTTCGGGCTTTATATGATCTTTGCGGGTGTGACGCCTGGCCTCAAAATTTGCCTTTTATGGAAAATGGCTGTATAGCTTTTATCGATACCGAGCATGTAGGATTGAGTTATGGAGATTTTTTTCGGCTTCTTCCATTCATTAATCCTTTACTCACTGATGAGGCAATGAAAATTTGGGATGACTTGTGCCAAACGCGCACACCTTGGTTCTTATGCCAGCCCTCTAAAGAAGTTGACTTGGAGCGCTAGTTTCAACGCTATTTAGTCTAGTAAGGGGCGGGAGTTTTTGTGGTATATTTTATTTGAATCCATTTATAACAGATTCAAACGATAGCAACAACAAAGGAATCTTCACATGGCACTTAAGGAAAAAGCATGCATTGGCTTGAATCCCAATACCTATAGCCACCTGACGGAGCATTTAGCGCCTATTTGCGTGATCATGGACATGCCTTTGCTTTTAACTGACGAAAAGCACGCAGCCGAAGCACAAAGGCTTTATCCTAATCTTAAGGTCTTGCTTATGGATTGGGAAGATGTGACGCCCCAATTTTTAATCGAGCATTATGATGTGTTCTTTCAGTCCGAGCCTTGGAAGCGGCATGAATTTTATGCCAATTTTCGAGGCCTCGAGAAGGCGTACCTGAAAGAGGTGCGGAATGTCCACTGTCCGCACGGCTTTTCGGATAAAATTTTTTGGCTTGAAAAGTGCGTATGGGAGGATATTGTTTTAATTTACGGCGAGAATATGATCGATCTGTTTAAGGGCTTAGGGATTGCCGAGCATCTCAATGCAGCGCCAAGAGTCGGGAATTATCGCTATCTCTATTACAAGCACTATCAGTCCCATTTCGATCGATTGGCTGAAGAACATGTTTGGAGTCGCTTTAAAAACAGGCAGCCAACCATCCTCTATGCTCCTACCTGCCACGATCAGGACCATACGACTTCTTTTATGCATGCAGAGCAACTATTCGAAAAAGTGCCCTCTAGCTACAACTTATTGGTTAAAATTCATCCGGCTCTTGAAGAAACAGATGGTCCGGCTGTTTATAGAATGATGGGAAAATATGAGAAAAGAGATAATATTGTTTTTATCCAAGATTTTCCCCCAGTCTATCCTCTTTTAGCTAAATCAGATCTCTATATTGGTGATATGTCTTCCATTGGCTACGACTTTTTGAGTTTTAATCGCCCTATGTTTTTTCTAAATCAAACAAAAAAAGATGCCAAGAAGGATCGCAATCTTTTCTTGTATCGTTGCGGATTTGAAATCCTTCCCGAGCAGTATGGTGAGCTTTATCAGATTTTAGAAACACAGCTGCCGTTCGATCAAGAGCGGTACGGCTCGATTCGAAAAGAGATTTATCGCTACACATTTGGGGAAGAGATTCCATTTGAAAAAATTCGGGAGAGTATTATGCAGGCCACTTTTTCACCTAAAAAATTTGATTAAATTTGTTGCTTATGGCAAATAATTTTTCAACTTTACGTTCTAATCTAAGCGAAATGGCGATGGCCTTGCATGGCTATTCTCAAGCGCAGCAGCTGGAATTGTATCCGCTTTCTTCTTCGCAGGTATGCTACGTGGGAACGTGGATGGGGAGGATTGTAAAGTGGCTGCATGAGTTTTGGCGCAAAATCAAGTCTTTTGTTGCTGAGGTTCCGTCTATCTTCCTCAATCAAACAGTGGAGTATATTATCCACAATGTCTTTGAACAGGCCGTCCACCAAGTTTATGAGGCGCGCCAAAAAAGGCTGCTTGGTCAAATTAAATGCATTGAAAAAGCTCAAGAGCTCGTTCCTTCTCAAGAAGAGCGTGAAAGGCAACTAGGCCGCTATTTAGCTCATATCGCTAAAGAATGGAGAGGGATGGGCCCAGAGCTTTTGAATGATGCTACCCGTACCTTCCATCAAGTTTTGCAAGAGCCTCAGATAAATGAGTGTGAACAGGCGACTTGCCGTAAGCTCATCACGCACTTCCATTCGGCTACTCATTTTTTCTGGAAACTATTTGCGAAAGAGCGCTATTCGCATTTACGTACTCCCCTAGAAGAGGCTCTGCAAACCCCTTCTCATTTGCTATGCGATCAGACACTTTACCGATCTTTGCGCAAGGAGCAGCATGCTATTGATTTAGAGGGGATTTTGCAACACCCTATTCCTCATGGAGCTCTTTCTAAGATTCAACGAGCAAATAGCATGACTTTACAGGAGAAGGAGGAGCTTAAGCAGTGGATTCAAAAATTGAACGAGCAGCATGCGGCCGTCTCCATTGGACAATTTGAGAGCGTTTTAAAAGGGATTATAGAGAGCATGCACATTCAGGGGCAGGCAAACTATTCGTTAAGCATGCTGCTGCATGCATTAGATCAATTGGGATGTGCACTTGTTCAGCAAGAAGATCCCAAGCATATGGATTGGAGAGAGGGGCTGCAGCCTGGAATGCAATTGGCTTGCAATGGAAGAGTTTTTGTTTTGGGTGCACAGTTGAGTCCTTTCAAAGCCATTAATGATGAATATAAAATTTTCGCAATCGAAGGGCATCCTAACTGGGTTGTTAAAATCGCTAACAATCGATTGAAGGCCTTGATGGAAGGTGAAAAAATTAAAGATGCATCTGCGCACTGGGGAATCCATCCAGCGAGGATCGTCGAGAATATTGGTAATGATCCTACGCATCCCATACATGGTTTGGATGTAAATGGCCAGTGCCTAATTGTTGAAAGGCTTTGGAACTGCTTGGCAGATCACGAGTGGGGTAGCCATGAGGCAAGGCTTGGGATTGAAGATGAAAAAATTGCTTCTGTGCTTGCCAATCATTTATATTGCCAGCACCAGTGGAAGGCTTCATCACAGAATCTTTCTTGTGCTCATCTCCTGTTCGATTCCGAGGGGGTTTTAAGGTCATCGCGTTTCTTAAAGAAAGGCCCTGATGACTATCATGCATGGGAGCGGCTGTGTTATGAGGCAGCTAAAAATAATGCAGCTGTTTTGGCTTATTTGATGCATGTCTCTAAGCTTAGCGAGCATCCGGTTGCTTACTATTATCGGGAGGCTATTGAACACACTTTACAGACAGGGAATACAAATTTTTTGGGACAGCGCCAGCCAATAGGTTATGAAGATCGGGTCTATTTAGAACGCGCTGAGGCATTGTGCTTGGAAGCGAAAGCCATGCGTGAGGCGTGTGTGAAGCATCTTCAATCTCATTGGAGGCGGCAAGGTTGGTATAATTATCGGCAAGAAGATCAGCTCAGGAATTTAGCATACGGAAGGTTGTTGGCAGCTTATCGCAAGCATCCAACGGCTGGAATCTTGCCGCTTGCCTTGCAAGAGGCCGTCATTGAACAATTAGAGGATGCGCATGCTGCCTTGCAGGCTAATCGCTTTTTACCTCCCGTCTCGCAGGACATTCTTGCGTACTATGAGGAACAATTCCAACAGAATATGCGCAGAAACCGCTTAATAATGAATGAAGGGGAAAATTAAAAAAGGCGCTAATTTGTAGTCAATCGCTGGGAGGTTCTGTAAAACTATCACTGTGGCCTTAACCTCAAGGGGCTAGAGCAGAGTAATGCAAGTGGCATGCCTTCCGGTAATTTTATCCCGCCGATAGGAAAAGTAGTCATTAGCATTGGAGTATGTGCTTAAGCGGGCGATTTCAATGTGATGAGGCAGAATGCCTGCGTTTTGCAGCTGATATTCGCTAATGGACCAGAAATCAAAATAGGTTGGGCGTATTTGAAAGCTCCAAAATTCTTCGGGAAGCTCGTAGCTGTAGTGGATAAATTCTGATTCATCTGGTCCAAGGCTTGGTGAAATGCAAACCAATAAATCTGCTGGGTTGGATCCAAAACGCCTTTGCATTTGGGATATGGTTTCTGCATAAATGTTTTGAACGCTACCGCGCCAGCCCGAGTGGATATTGGCAATGATACGATGGTGGGGATCGTAAAAAAGGCCAATTTGGCAGTCTGCATGGGTCATCATTAAGGTAATGCCGGGTGTGGAAGAGAGTAACCCGTCGCATTGAGGAATTGTGTGCGGGGTATGTCTTTCAACGTAGCTGATATATTTGCCATGACATCCTTGTCCTGTGACCATATGGGACCAGTTAAAGGAGTCTCCTTTGGATTGCTTGGCGATCAAGGCTCGATTGTTTTCAACAGCTGCAGCATTGTCACCGACGCTAAGACTCGTATTCAAGCTATTAAAAGGGGCTTGGCTCAGTCCGCCATGGCGTAAGAAGACGGCATGTTTTAAATGCGGAATGTCTGCCAATAAATCAAATTCTAACCACTCGATGTTGTTTTGTTTAAATCGCTGCATAGGAATTAAATAGGTTGTTAGTTTATGTGCCTTTGTAGCTTACAAAGGGCTTGTTGTCAATCCACTTGTGATGAAGCTCGTCCTTTATTTTAAATAGTTCGCGTACACTGTAAGCGTTTTTTGCGGATTTTAAAACCTGGTTTCACATGAAAAAAGTCCTTATAGGTATGGCTTTATTGATGATGCCTTTAAATGCGAATGAAGGGCAGATAGTTGGGAATCTTGAAAGCTGTGAGAGCGGCTATCGAGCCATTTCTACTTTGGAATTGAATCAACTGATATACACATCGCGCTCGCCTTTCGCCATTATTGATGCACGCCTTGCAGAGGAGGATGATGGCAGACGTATAGCTGATGCGAAGTTTCTTCCTTTAGAAACAGACGCCAAGGTCATAAAGGCGATTATCCCCAATCTAAAGGTGAAAGTGGTTGTTTATAGCATGCATGTAGATTGCCCCAACAGTGCCAAAATGGCCGTTCGACTCGCGAAGATGGGCTATAGCCATGTTTTTCAATATGGAGAGGGGATTGACGGGTGGGAAAAAAGCGGTAATAAGGTCGAGAGAGTGAGAAAAGTGGGTATTAGGCCCCCTCAGATTAAACCCTTGCTAGTAGACACGCCCTAATATCAGCCTGGCTTGAAAAGGTGACTTATTCCTCATCCATAGGCTGATGATGCTTGACTTCTGATCCTTCCTTGCTTATAAGACATATCTTTAAAATTTTACCGGTTGTCAAATTCATGAAATACTCTTTTTTCTTTATTTTCTTATTGCCGTTCAGCTTATTTGCATCCGATTGGACGATGGAAGTACGGGCAGCTTATTTTAGTCCTTCCTCCAAAGAAGTGCGCCATGCCTACTCGAAGGGGTGGGTTGATTTTCAGGTTGAATCTTCACGAAAATTGAGTGACTACGTTGAAGTGTGGGCTGGTGTCAATTGGATGAATAAGCATGGACATGTTGAAGATTACTACGCTGGCTTGAAAGAGAAAACAAAGTTGTCCGTATTGCCCATCAGTGTGGGGCTAAAATTTGTCTATCCCCTCTTGCGTTGCTTAGACGTTTACGTAGGTGTTGGTGGAGCGTATTCTTTTCTGAAACTCAAAAACGATTGCGATTACTCCGGTTATGATTCTTCTCTCGTTTCTTCTCCCTTTAAAAAGCACCTTCGTAAGAGCGGCTGGGGCGGGGTTGCAAAGTTAGGTGTGCGATGGACGCTCGGTCCTACGACCTTTATCGACCTTTTTGCCGATTATTTTGAGCAGCGTTTCCATGTTTCTAGAGACAGCAATATGTTTCACCGTCATATAAATTGCAGCGGATTTAAGCTGGGTGGCGGATTTGGAGTCTATTTCTAGAAGCAAAAGGATACAATCATCCATTACCACAGAGCTTGTAGACGAGCTTTGTGGTTTCCTGAAGAAAGGGGATGATTCGTGCAGTGCAAGATCAAGGTTATCAAATCTTTTGTTAGACTCTTTCTTTTAATGTCAACCAGCCAAGCCTTGTCCAATCTTGAATCCATTTTTGAAGATTGGATGCTACCTGTTCGTAAAGAACCGATTCCTGTTCTTCAATGGCTTCGCAAGCGGCTTCAACGCTCGACCCCTTTTGAAAGAGCTGCAGCAGAAAGTGCTCACCTTTTGTAATTTCTCTCCAGGCCTGGCCATTTTTAAGGGTGCGGTATAAAGCAAAATGAGAGGACTTTCTTTTTGGCAGCGCTGGAAAGCGATGCTCAGTCCAATAATCGACTTCTTGCTGAAGAAAGAGTTCTCGAAAAGCAAGCAAGTCATAGTCCCATTTAAAAAGATGAATATGCGGTTGTAAGTAAAATGGCTTAGTTAGTAAGAGACTGGGATTCTCTTGTGCAAGCTCGTTCAAGTCGAGTGGAGGAGGCTGCGGAGCAATAAAACTAGCAGTAAAGGCCCAATCCAACTTGGCTGCATTGAGAATGAGGGGTTTATCGGGTTTTTTGTAGCTGTTTGCAATCCAGGAGGGGAGGCGCTCACCAAGCAAGGTCAAAGACCAGTGATTGGGCGGGCACTGATGAAGATAAGGCACTCCAATTTTCTCGTTAAAGGCTTGATAACCAAATAGCCTGGTTAAAAGAGGAAAATTGGCGTGCAGGGTATTGAGCAGGCGCCACCAGTATTGCTGATTGTAGATTTGGAGGCGTTGATGCGGAAGCATGGTAGGGCTTGGCACAATATAGCGGGCAGCTTCTTCGGCGATCAGCATGCCGTTTGGCGCCTTTGGATTGATAGCATCATTTTTGGCTAGCGGGTTTGTAATGATGCTTGCAAACCACTCTTGAGTGGATTTAAGAGAACAAGAGGAATCATCTGTCTCTTGATCGAGCGTTTGTTTAGACATAAACACCTTCTTTTGAAATGGATGGCAAGGAATGTTTGCTGTGAATTCCTTGTTGAAATTGTTTAGCCTTTAAGGCTTCTGCCCATGTTTGTTCAAATGATAAGAGGTTGTCATCCCATTCTAAGAGGGTTGAGACGCCTCCTGTTTGAGGATAGATTTCCGCATAGAGCTCCCATACTTCATTGCGAACGGGATGGTCATGAGTGTCTAAGACATAGTCTCCAAAGTCGCTATGACCGGCTAAGTGGATTTGAATGACGCGATCTAATGGAATATTTTGATAGTAAAGCTTGGGATCAAAGCCCTGATTGCGGCTTGAGACATAGATATTGTTGACGTCGAGCATCATGTAAATATCGGCTTTCTCAACGACGGCAGTGTAAAACTCCCATTCCGGCATTTCATCTTGTTTAAATGCCACATATGAAGAAAGATTTTCGAGGGCAAACGGCAGCTCTAGATAGTCTTGTACGATGCGAGCCCGTTCGGATACGTAGTCGATGACTTCCCGGGTATACGGCAAAGGTAGTAGGTCATGGTAGTGGGCGCCTGGCTGATGACCCCAGCAGAGATGATCGGATACCCAAGGTGTTCTGGTTCGCTTCGTCAAGTCTTTCAGCCTTTTTAAATAATCAAAGTCTAAAGGAGCCGGGCTTCCGATTGCCAAAGAAACGCCATGCTGAACAACCGGATAGCGCTCTAAAATCTTATCTAAATATTCAAGCGACTTGCCCCCTTCTACCATAAAATTCTCACTGATGATCTCAAACCAACCAATTTCTGGTTGCAGACGAAAAATGTCTTCATAGTGGGGAGGTCGCAAGCCAATACCAATGCCTAAATTGGGGATGTTCTGAGGAGCCATTTAATTCTTACCTGTTTTAATGTGTCGACTCGATTCGTTAGAATCTACTTTAATCTGTATAATCTATCGTGACAAGCGCTGTCGCTGTTCGATGGGTAAATCATCCTATCGAGGTGTGTGAACACCTGAGAAGGTATGTTTTGGGAAAGATAAGTTGTAAGTTAGCAAAGAAATGTGCGCAGGCCATTGGCTGCGCACATAAACCTAAAGTCAATCGTGTGCGATTAGCGATTCATCGTGCTGCGAGGATCCGAAGCTCTTCTCTGGGCTTGATCGGCAGCCGATCTATCCTGACCCATATCTCCACGGTAGTCGCCAGCCGTATTGTAGTTACGGTAGCCATTTTGATTGGCGCGCGACTGCATGCTGGACTCAGGATACACTTCGATATCATAAGCTGATACGCGATATGTTTCATCATAAGCCGGAGCGGCTTGGCGGCTGCTGTAGTTGGGAGCATTATCATTATAAGGACGAGCTGGACTAGAAGGATTCGTGACTGGCCGGCCTTGAGTGTCGCGATATACGCGGCCTTCATTGCCACTTGGTCTGTCATAGCTCGCATCCGAGCTTACGTTGTAACCGCTAACGCCGGGTCTTGAATAATTACCCGCTTCATTGCTACTCGCTGTTCCGTAAGAACCAACTTGGTAGCTATTATGGCGAGGATTGTAGCTTTCGCTGTCCATTGAGTTGTCTGCAATTTCTCTGCGAGGTGCAGCACCGCAGTGCGCTCCACACTTGGCGACTGCTAAATACGTTTCATGCGTACCAGCAACTGCTGCCTGTCCATCGATTGGTAAGATAGATGAGAAAAGAAGGGCTGCTAAAGCGACTTTCTTTAAATCTTTTTTATTCTTCATATTGATTCCTTAAATAAAATAAATGTTATCTTCTTGGAGTCGTAGAGTTGGTCTGATTTTGCGGCGTCATTGTACCTGGGCGAGTCGTTGCAGTGTTTGGTCTATCTGTATTCATTGTGCCCCAGCTAGACTGGCTGCCATTTGCATTGCGGTTAGTATTATCCGTGTTTGTTGTTCCCCAGCTGCTTGCACGATCATCCGCATCCCAGCTGCTGCCGGCATTGTAGTTGGTGTTGGCATTTGCACCTGTTGTGTAGTTGGTATTCGTATTTGTGCCTGCGCGGTTGTAGCTGTTGCTACTTGTGTCGTAGTTATTGTTAGCGCGATAGTAACCATTTGATGGGTTATTTGCATTGTTTGTATTTGTTCCCGAACTTGAAGGAGAGGCCCCACAACCATGAGCTGCGCAACCAGCCATTGCCAATAATGTCTCTTTTTGACCTGCATTATCGCTTGCATGGCCATCGATTGGCAAGGTTGTAGAGAGTATAAGGGCTGCTAATGCGGCTTTGATAAGTTCTTTTTTGTTCTTTTCCATGATTCCTCCAAAATGTTTAAAAAATTTATAGACTCAATTGATTATCTTCTTGATTGGTAGTAAGCGTCGGGATTCGGTCTTATGTTGCGGTCATAATACCGGCTGTCTGTACTATAAATACCCTTCGGCGTAGCATGGTAACCATTGCTGATGCCAGGTCCTGTACTGGTGCCAGGATAACTGCTGATGCCAGATGTATAATTGCCTGCATTGTAGCTCGTGTTGTAATAACCATTATAACGGTTCATGCCCTCGTATCTGCTGCCTGAACGATCATAGTAATAGGTTCCCGTATCATAAGGGCGCTTTTCATAAAGGTAATGACGATTGTCGTATTCATAAGAATAATCGCCAGGGACCTCATAAGATGATGTATAGGACTGTGGCTGATAGGAATCATAGCCGGATAAATGACCACATGCTGCACTTGCCAAATAGGTCTGATGGGCTTCCATGACCTCAATATCCGCTTGACCATCAACTGGCAAAATCGACGCTAACAAAAAAGCTGCAAGAGCTGCTTTTGCTAGACATTTGCTTTCCATAGAGCCTCCAAAAGGGGAAAGAGGATGTAAGGGAGTGAGTCAACATCTATCAACTGATTTGTTGAATCTTATTCCGACCATAAAAGCATCAATAATTTTTTGTCTATCACAAACAAGAGCCCGCCTCCCCATCTCTTGCTTAAATATCCACTGCTCCTGTTAAAAGCTTCTGTTCTTAAATAAAAGGATTTAAATGGACTAAGTAAGGGGGAAAAACAAAATTTGGTATTTGAGACTTAATTAAAATTTTTATTAGATAATAAATTTTTTATTTAAAAATAATTAAATATTATTTATAATAACTGAAGATTTTCATTATTTTCTTTAATTCAACTTTGTTCTTTTCCGGCTGGAAACATGCATTGCAATGGTTAACAGCTCGAAGTTTTTTCTTTTGACACGCTTCAATTTTTATTTTACTGATAGTTAGAGTCTTTGAGGCGTTGAGGTATGTATGCAGAGTTATTAACCATAAGGCTGATATGTCTACTCCTGTAAAGCAATCCGTTTCTTTATCATTGGCTCCATTGCTTGTTTTGACTTGGCTTTCCCATTTTTTTGTTGATACGATGTTGGGCATTTGGCCTGTCTATAAATCTTTGGCGCAGCTTGATCTTGCTAAGGCAGGGCTTGTGGTTGCAGCGGGGGCCTTGATTGGTGAAGGGTCTCAGCTATTTTTTGGGGCATTTAGCGATCGGGGCTATCGCAAGCATTTTATGATTTTGGGTCTGCTGTTGGCAATTGCGAGCACGTTTTTAGCAAGTTTTGCTAACTATGGAGCCTTATTTTGCCTCTATATGCTGACATGCATAGGATCTGGCAGTTTCCATCCGGCTGCTGGGGGATTGATGAGCAGCTTAGTTCCCTCCAGAAGAGGGCTGTTAATGGCTATTTTTGCCTCTGGCGGGAGCCTGGGCCTGGCGTTCAGTCAATTGATTTTTATGTACACGTATACGAATTTGGATGGCCAGACCTATCTTTTAGCGCTACCAGTTGCCATTGTAGCTCTCATGGTCATTTTGTACCGCTTCCCTTCGACAGCAGCTGCCTCCTCGCACGTTTCACGTGGAATCCTGAAGGATTTTAAGGCTTTTTTCAAATCTTCTCCCTTGCGCATGCTCTACTTTTCTCAGGTGGCCAATCAATCCATCTTATGGGGGACGATTTTTATTTTGCCTGATGCTCTCAGAACGCTTGGCCATGCCGAATGGGTTTGTTTTGGCGGGGGGCACATGTGTTTTATTTTAGGTGGAGCCTTCATGATGGTCCCGGCAGGGTATTTGGCTGATAAGTATTCGCCTCGCCTGATCATTTTGATTGCTGGTATTGTGAGCTGCGCAGCTTTTTATTCCATCTTGTTTTCAGCAGGGATTTCGATGTGGGTTGGATTGACAATTCTTTTTGTGTTGGGCGCTTCGCTGACTTTGGTAAATCCTCTTGGAATTGCTCTAGGGGCCCGCTTTGAGCCCACGCGACCAGGCTCGGTCAATGCTTTTTTGATGGGGCTTGTATGGTGTGTATCGGAGGCCTTGGGACCTGGCGGGGTTGGGGTGATGACTGCCTTTTTTGATGATTATGCCCCTGTAAAGGCATTAGCCGTTTTGGGTCTTTTGTTTCTCATCCAGATTTATGCCACTTATTGTCTTCCCAAAGAGGTGCCAGAGCTGGCGGGTTCTGTGGCCTAAAAATCGCTCTATTTATGGAGTCGATAGGCTCTTTTCGAGATGCCTAGTGTATAAAAAAGCCAGCCCCATTCTCATGCTTGAGAGGGGGCTGGCTTTTTCGATTTATGGAGCGAAGCTCTTTTAGAAAGAGTACGCGAGGGCAGCATTGACTCCAACCGATTGCCATTTAAGCTCATCGTGATGAGAGTGCGATTTCCACCACTTATAGTCGACAGATATTGTGGCGTACCAGCAGTTGGACATGGAAAATGTTGTACCAAAGCTTGTATTGAATCCATAGCACCAATCATCGCGGTGGTAGCCATCTACAAAGTAAACTCCTGTCCATGACTTGCGTTTGCGGTGGCAATTGTTTAAAAAGTGGCATTCGATTTCTGAATAAACGGTCCAGCAAGGATCTAATGCATACGCTATGTCGGTGCCAACATAGAAACCATACCATGTAAAGCGGTAATTGCATGATCTCCTTGAAGTGCTAAGCCCCAGTTCATTAGCGATAACAACATTTTCAGGTCGGCTAGAAGGTTCTGCAAAGGGATTTGATGAGATAGAAGAGCTGAAGGGGCTATAGAAATATGAGCTATCGTAAGAAGAATCGTAGTCGGAAGAGGAGTAAAGCGGTGAAAAGTAAGAAGAAGAAGAGCAATGAGAGGAATCGCGTCCACCTTTGACTTTTAAACGCTGGCGATGGTAGGAAAAGCCTACTAAGGGAACGATATTCAAGCGGTTGCAGCAAAAGGCGAAGGGATAGCCAACGGCAATGTCAAAATCATAGGCTTCGCTGCGCCGTTTGATAGGGTCGCTCGTTATTGCGAAAACATCGCTGCTATCAAAGAGCGAGCTATTCATTTTAAAAGTCTCTCTTGCGCGTCCTTTGAATGATGTGGCATAGTCGGCCGATAAGCGGACGTAGTATTCGGATCCGACCCACTTGGTTTTTGCGTAGGCGGAATACATTTCGATGTCTTTAAAGTGGATATGAGAGTCTACTTCGGCTGAAATATAACTTGATTCTACATCGCTTAGCTTCCAATCCAAGTTATCCCTTCTCCAACCAACTCCTAACTCAAAACTTTGCTCGCACGTTGCAAAGCTTAAGGAAGATAGTGCTGTCAAACAGCTCGCTGTAAAGGCAATAAGAGATTTAAACATGTCTCGGCTCCTTTTCAATATAATGCATCTTTTTTTAAGCCGAGCTTTAAAATAAATCAATATATTTATTCTTTTGTGGTTGAGGATTTTCTGGAAAAGAAGAAACATTTCTAGCCAGGAGCGATTTGTTTCAGATGCGTTCTTATCCTTTTTTGATCTTTCCATGGCTTTGAGTCGCTGTCTTGCCTTGCCTCGTAAGGAACTGTAAGAAGAGGCAAAACATAAAATGAGCTCGGAGAGCGATTGAGTGCAGAAAAAATGAGGATTATTTGAAAGCGCCAGAAATGGCGCTTTTGAGAACCAGGACATTTCGGAAGAAGTCTATTGGCTCACGTTCCATTCGTAGCGTTGCAGGGTCGTATGTCCCATGCGTCTGCTGTCGATCAGCTGCAATTTCCTTAAATCGTTTATTTGAGGTTCAAAGCGGCTCTCTTCTTCTATAAAGAGTACTCCCTTTTCGGCCAGCAAAGTGCTAGCGTCGAGAAAACGGACTATTTTTTCACTATAGAATTGTTTTTCTTCTGGATGGTCTGTCGTCGCGTAAGGAGGATCGGCAAAGATGATGTCATATTGTTTGCGCTGTTTTTCAAGCCAGGGAAGAAGGGTAAGGACTTGGCCGTGAAGAATCTGGCATTGCGTTTGGACATCTAGCTTGGAGGCATTGGTTTGCTGGCAGCGAACGGCTTCTTTGCTTGCATCGATAAAGGTAACAGCCAGAGCGCCGCGACTGAGTGCCTCGAAGCCAATGGCACCAGAGCCTGCGAATAAATCGAGAAAGCGCGCATTTTCGATAAAGCCCTGGCAAATATTAAAGAGGGATTCGCGCAAGCGGCTAGCGGTTGGGCGGGTTTGCATGCCTTTGGGAGTTACTAGGCGTTGGTGGCGATATTGTCCTGCTATGATGTACATGTCGCTGTATGATTTGAGTTAAAGTTTGAGTAATGGAGGCGCCAAAGCTGCGGCTGCCTTGTGAAGCGATAAGGCAGGCGTAGCATCGGCGATTTTTCTAGGTTTAGACTTAATCGATGTCAAAATCAACAATTTTGTTCAAACCAGAGGAGGTCGTGACAACTAGTTTATAATGCCCTTTTGGCCAACCACTTTTGGGTGGGGAAAAAACAGACATTAGCATCGTGTCTCCCTCATCTTCGATGGTTGCCTTGGCTGGAATAGAAGAGCCGCTTTCAATGTGTTGTAGGCTCAAGTAAATGATACTGCCTTTGCTTCCGTTCTTAATTTCCAAATCAACATACAGATCCCTCAGATCGGATGGAAAGATCGTTTGAGGATTTTGAATGATTCCTTCTTCATTGGCCGAAGATCCAAGTTGAATCGAACCAAAGCTCATTGGAGCTACCGTTTCATCTTTTTGGGCCGCTTTTTTTACGGTTGGCTGATTTTTTCCCTGTTCCTGGTCGCCTTCTTCCGATGGTGAAAGAATGCGCAGACTCCAAATCTTCCAGGCATGATCTTCATAAATCAGATAGTATTTGACGTAAGCAGCCAAATGATCGGTCTGGAGGATCACTGAAAGGGTGCCCACTCCATCGCTGATCCGCCGTTTATGAAAAGAGGCAGTTTGATAGTCGCTAAAGATAGGATAGCGCTTGATGAATTCTTCAAAAGCAGCCTCTGAAGTAGCTTCGCGAAATTCTTTAGAAGTGTAATTCTGATAAGCATCGCCCAGTTTTTCGTCTTGGATGGCCTGAAGTTGAGATTGAACGACTCCAATCAGGTCTTGAATGTTCCCTGAGGGTTTTGTTCCTGGAATGCGATCTGGCTTTATCAGGCGAATGCTCAGAATTTTCCACTTATCGTCTTCTTTGATCAATTTATACTCGATGGGCGTATTGATATGGTCTTGAGAGGTTAAATTGCCCTTCAAAGTGCTGATGTTATTGTCGATTGAACGCTGTGTAAAGTGGGCCGATTGATTGTTTAAAAAAACGGGATATGTTTCGATGAATTCACGAAATTGCTCTTGGGAAGTAGCTGCTTGAAAATCTTTCGACGTATAGCCGTAATACGCTTTGGTAACATCGTTTTGCCGGAGAGCTTCGAGCTGATTATCTATCACGTCGACTAGGCGCTCTGTAAATAAAATTCCGGCTGTTACACCAATTAGGAGGGTAACAGCAATGGCGACCAAGATCTTAAACCAAAGTGGCATGGGTTTCTTTCGAATCTGGGGCGTAGGCTCTGTGGGAGCGGTATCTAGCGAATTTGGATTCATCACCTTCCCGCACGATGGGCAGTACTTATGTTGATCATCCGCTTTCGCGCCGCATTGCGGGCAGAACATAACTTCATTTTCCTTTTGTGAATGCTTTTGGCTGAGAACGATTAGTTTTTCGCATGGGTTGCATAGGCACCATAAAAATGGATCAGGCTCTCAGCTTTTTTGTAGTTAGACTTTTTTAACGTTTCATACACGTGCAAGCCCTTGGCATTCAGCCCTTGCTCGAAATACAGCTTGCCTAATTTGAATAAAGTTTCCTTGTCGTCAGGGCACAGCTGAAGAATAATTTCATATTCCCGAATCTCTTCAGTCGGCATTTGCAAGTCATGATAGCTATAAGCCAGCTGGGCATGGACCCAGGGATCGTGGGGTGCATAATCGCTTAAAATCTTGAATTCTTCAATTGCACGCTCAGCGATGCTTCGAAATTTTAGCTGAAAGGTTTCATTGTATTTATTGGCTGGAATCCAGCGCTCATCGTCAAGCCCTTCCACAGTTCTTGGATCGACGTAGAGCCCGGATAACATGACATAAGCATTTGCAAGGCCCGTGTGCGTTTCTAAGTTGGTGGGCTCCAATCGTACCAATTTGATGTGTTCTTCGATGCAGGCTTGAAGAAGAAGCTCTTTCATTAAATGCACATCTTGCCAGTGAAACCAGCAGCTCACCTTCTCAAAGGAAGGGGACAAGAAATCGAGACGGAACGGGGCTGGGTAGATGGTGTATTCATTAGCATGCAGGTCGGCCGCCAACTTGCAGCAGGCATAAGAAATGGTTAGGTGATATTCGGGAGATTCCTCGAGATCTTGTAAGCTCGATTCGCAAGCTTGTAGAAACTCTGTTCTCAATTCCATTAAACGCTCTGTCTTTCTAGTTTGAAAGTACATGCGCATGGTGAAATAGGAGAAAATGGTGACGATAATTAGGGCTAAATGAATAGCCAGCACGAAGGTTTGAGCCAAAAAAGTGAGGTGCACAAAAAAATAGATAAGCTCTGCCAGCAGCAATGTGATAAAGAAGAGGTTGAAAATCGTATAAGACTTTAAAATGCGCTGAAATCGGTTGATGGCTGGATCTATTAATCCTTGCGTGCGATTCTTGTAGAACTCCCTGTCAAATTCGAGCAGAACTTCTTTTTCGGCCGTTGTCATATCCCTCTAGCTATTCCGTGTTTCAAAAAAACTTAGTGCGAAAAAAAGATCCGTAAAAACACAAGTACTGGATTTAAATGATTGCCATATGGCAAAGACTTAAATCCAGGACTTTGAGCAGTCAATACTAACTTTTTCACATAATTTGTGTATAATCAGTTGACAAAATTTAAACAAACATTTTTTGAATAATTAAGCCTCGGTCGGTTTGGGAGCCACCAACAAACTGTCTCGATACGTTTTTTTGAGCTCGTCCTGATCGAAAAGGAGCAATCCTATAAAGACAATGACAAAAGAAACGTAGAATGGCCAAGTCACGACTTCGCCTAGGAAAATCCATCCAAAAAGAGCCGTAAAGAGGGGAGTCGTAAAACCTGCAAAAGAGATAAATGTTGCTGAATACTTTTTGAGAAGAGTTCCGTAGAGATTATAGCAGATGAGATTGGAAATTAAAATTAACAACAGAGTGCATTCTATAAAGATTGGAATGTTTGTAACAGGAATCGGAGACCAGGTCTCAACGGCTAAGGAATGGGCAAGGGCTAAACCGCCGCCAATGAACATGCTCGTTCCATTGGCTGTCATCGGAGCAAGCTTATGCTCGTTGACCAATTGCATCAAAACAATCCAACCATAGACGCTGCAAATGGCTGCCATCATCACGGCTAACTCGGCCCAGGAAAAGAAAAGTAAATGGCCTGTTTGTTCTTCATTGCTTGTTTGACTCAGTAGA
This sequence comes from Candidatus Protochlamydia naegleriophila, assembly GCF_001499655.1. Taxonomy (NCBI): domain Bacteria; kingdom Pseudomonadati; phylum Chlamydiota; class Chlamydiia; order Parachlamydiales; family Parachlamydiaceae; genus Candidatus Protochlamydia; species Candidatus Protochlamydia naegleriophila. Next base: position 2,605,753 of record NZ_LN879502.1, on the reverse strand, counting down.
ATAGGTAAAAATCCTAAAAAGCCTATAAAAAGACCCATCCACTTTTTGCGCGTCAGCTTTTCAGAGAAAAGCATGTAACAAAATAAAGCCGAAAGGAAAGGGGATAAACTATAAATAAAACAGGTTTTGAACGAGGTTAAGTATTGTAAACCCCAAAATTCAAAAACATTTGTCAAATAAATGTTAAAAGCCGCTAATTGAAAAATACGCCACCATGTTTGCTTATCAAACGAAAAACTCACCTTGTTCACGATCTTCTGATATCCTAGTAAGATGCAACCTGCCAACAACATGCGTGTGCCTACTAAGAAGAAGGGTTGAGCATGTTGTAATCCTGTTTTGGCAATCGTAAAGACGCTAGCAAATAAGGCATAAAGAAGAATCACGTAAAACATAAGGCCTTTAGAAAAATAGAAGTTTGAAAAATTTATAATTATTCTACGAATAAACTATAAAAAAATAAAGATAAAAATAGAGTGTTTGAACGGATTTATTAAGAGAGAGATTCAAATACTTACCCCTCGAGCGCTCAAAAAGTACATCTAACCATCCCTCCTCTTATTGATCATAACTCCTTCATCTAAATTGAAAAAAATGAATAATTATTTAAATAAAAATAAATTTCTTAACAAATCTTAACATTTTAGTTTTATAATTTTTTTTAAATTAATTTAAAGGTATTGAAATATTATGAAAGTAATGAGAGATGAGCACTCTTGCACAAGCAAGAGCTGGGGAGTTTTGTCCGAAGGAGAAGAAGAGTATGGGAGAACGTATAAAAAGAAGAAAACTGACCAATCAGATTTTTCGCAGTTTCTACCAAACGAATTGGTATTAGAGATTTTTAATTTTTTGGGATGCGAGCAATCGGCAGCCTCTCTTCTACCAGTTTGCAAACAATTCTATGCTGTGGGGAGCGACTATCCTCCGATTCAGCTCCTTTCGGCTGTTAAACAGATGCGGACAAAAGAATGGTCCGGTTGTCTCCCGCTTTCGGTGAACATGAGGCCGACCGATCGTTTGCAAAAACAATTTGCAACGATGATCGCAAGTTTCGATAAAGGCTATCAAGGGACTCAAAACTTACTCGAACTGACCCCCTGTTTACGCTCTAATTTTTCTTTTACTCACCTCGTCGAGAATAATCGCTATCTGTTCGAATCTCTCGTCAAATCCAATGGCATGATGCTAAAGTATAGGGGGTCCTCCCTTGAGAGAGATCTGCCTATTTTGCAGAGCGGTGTTCAAGCAAATAAATTGGCATTCGAGTTTGTGCCCGATGACTTGAAGCCCAAAATTCAAGAAACAGTTTATCGAGAGATTCATCTCTATCAAGTGGAAGAGTGGCTAACAGAAGGGGCAAGCAGAGAGCCTCCTCAGTGGATGGCACAATATACCGAATCTAAAGATGTCTTCGAAGAGCTCGATCAATGGATCAATGAGTGATTCTTGTTATATTAACTTTTTAATATAACTTAACAATTGCTTAATTAATGTTAAATAAAAATTTAGTTAAATTTAAAATTGTATTGTATAATAAAATACAAGGGAATGCTTTAGTAGAACTAATTTCAGGTTTTAGTTTGACAAAACGATGGGTTACTTATCTGTCAAGCTTGAGTATAACTGGAAATTAAATTATAAGAACCTATCAAAATATTTAAAGTTGATGGAGTTAAGATGCAAAAAACAAAAATATTGCTCATAGAAGACGAAGAAGACATTGCGTCGCTTATTAAGCTGCAAGCGGAACTTGCGGGTTATAAGGTTCACGTTGAAATGGATGGGCTGAATGGCTATTTAGCCGTTGAAAGAGAAAGACCAGATATTATTGTATTGGATATCATGCTGCCTGGCTTGAACGGATTGGACGTGTGTCGCAAGATCAAGAGTAATCCCGATTTTGAAGATATTCCGATTATCATCATATCAGCCAAGAGTGAGGAGTTAGACGTTGTATTGGGACTCGAATTAGGTGCTGATGATTACGTGGCAAAGCCATTTTCTTTGAAAGTGCTTTTTTCTCGAGTTAAAGCGGTTTTGAGACGCGGCAAAGAGGCGGAAAAAGAGGTAAAGGTATTGACCTTTGGCGATTACACGATGGAAGTGGATCGATATCTATTGCGCAAGAAGGACAAGAGTATTGCCTTGACTCTTTCTGAATTTGGCATTTTGCGTCGTTTATTACTGAACCGTGGCAAAGTTCTGACTCGTAATCAACTGCTAGATGATGTTCAAAATGATGAAGCCTTCATTATTGACCGCAACATCGACGTACACATCGCTTCCTTGCGCAAGAAGCTAGGCCCCAATTTCGACGGAATTGAAACCGTTCGGGGTGTTGGCTATCGCTTCAAAGATGAGGACTAGAGGCCGATCAGGCCCGCTTGTTAAATGTTCATGCTGGCATAACCGTCCATTCTCATGGTTTCTATTCGATAGGTATCACCAGAATGGATGGTTATAGCTCATGCGTGAGCCTTCTTTTTTAGTAGTAGCATGTCAGATTCCTTCAGGCCCACTGGGCCTTTTTTAAAACGCTTATCCGAAAGAATCCTTTTTTTCAGCCTGCCTTTGCTTGATGGCTTGAAAGCGTTGGGGATCAAAGCGTATCCAGACTGTCTTGTGCTTGGATATTTGTACTTTTCCTGGTTGATTTTTCCCAAGACGAGAGACGTATTTTCTTTGCGTAATGCAAATGTCCGCTTCTTGTTGTTCTTTGGCTTTACTGAAATAAAGTGCAAGCTGAAGGGCATCGGCTATGGTTTCTGGATCGGGGTCTCGCCCTTTTAAGGTGCGAATGACGATATGGGAGCCGGGAATCCCTTGGGCATGCAGCCACCAGTCAGATCCATTGGCTAGCGTAAAGGTCATGCTGTCGTTGGCTTTGGCATTTTTTCCAACCCACATGAGCAGGCCGGTCGATGATCGGTATTCGTGATAGGGGAGCTGCCTCTTTTCAATTTTCTCCTTAACGGAAAGAATGGGCTTTAACTGAGGCTTAAAGGATTTTAAGGCTTCAATCGTTTCGGCGCTTTCCAATTCTCTTATGCGATCCTCCAGTTCTTTGATTTTTTGATTAATACGCTCGATTTGGGCTGGAAGATGGCTTAAGGCTCCATGCAGCTTTTTGGCCTTTTTAAAGCGGTGGGCTAATTCCTCTTGAGGAGTCAGGGTACCACTCAATTGTAGCGTGCGTGGGTTGTTTTGTAGCCAGTCCCATACGTTAATTTCGCGCATTCCCTTTTTAAGGGAGGAAAATTGGGATTTAAGCAGCTCTCCCTCATGCTTCACCTGTTCCCACTGAGAGCATTCAGCGAGCTCTTTTTCCAATTCTTTCAGCTTCTTTTGCATGCGTTTCCATTCTCTTTGGAAAAGAGCCTGTATCTCTTTTTTCTCTTTTTGGAGAATCCATTCCCCCTCTAGCTGGTCGTAGATTTTTTCAACTTCTTTTGAGCTTGTAAAAGCAGAAGAATTGGAGAGCGAAGAGGGATTTTTTGAAGGCGGTTGATAATGGGAATGGGGAAGGGGGAATAAGGAAAAAAGAATCTGTCCAGTGCGATCGGTAATATAGTAATTGGGATGCCTCGTGAAGAATTCGCAAATGAGTGAAAACATGTGGTGCGGGCTTTGGAAATGCATTTTCAAGATGCGGTCAGCATTGATTTGCTCAATGGCAAGCAAAGTAGCTCCCTTGAGAATGGAGTGGAGAGGATGAGAGGATGAGGATGAATGGAAAGTTCGATTTTCGGTAAGGTGGCAGCGCGGAATTGGCCCTTCCATGCACAAAAAGAGGGCTTCTTTCTTTCCATTTTTCTCAAAGAAGAGCACAAAGCGGCGCGGATCGGCTCCATTGCAGGAAAGATAGGTTGATCCCTTGAGGTGCTTCTCAAATTCCGGCAGAAGGGTTTTTAATTGGGCTGCACTAAAATTTTTTGTATTCATAATGACTCAATGCTTTTAACTATCGTTCATTCACTATCCGCTAGAAAGCCATTTTTTGCATCAACCTCATCTACTCTCTTCTGCTGCGATTGCAAGAGTCTCTTGTGCTTAGGTACATTCCTACTTGCGAGCTGCCTTTGTCCAAGTACTGAACAGAGTGGGCGAGCTTGGCAAAGAGGGATTGGATGTTTTTGTGGAAAGCTGCCTCGTGTAGATGATGGTTAATTGAGAAAGTGTTTTAAGTTTTTGGATGTATTTTTTTCTCATATGCTCATGATCGATTTCCAAGACTTGGAGATTCGGGCTGTTGAGAACGAGGTCTTTGAGCAGGTCGATTTTTCCGGTGACTTGCTTGAGATCGATTGACTGCAGTTGATGCGCATTCTTTGTAAAAAGGGGAATAAGTGACTCATCCATTAAGTCGCTGAAAGGGAATCCCAAATGGGTTATGTTGATGCAGCGCTTGTTGAATAGATTGATTGTATTGAAAGAGCATTCCGAAAGGCTCGTTTTGAAATGGCTAAGAGTCAAGTGAGCAAGCCTTTGACAGTTTGATAAGGCAGCCAAAGAGTCATCGCTGAATTGCCAAGAAGGAGAGGGCGATTTCAAGTTGAGCGTTTCAAGCTTTTGGCAACCTGTGCTTAAGGCCTGAATGCCTGCATCATTGAGCATTGAAGAGTGTTTTGCGGGTGAGGCCTGTTCGATCTCCAAGAGAACGAGTTCTGGGCAATGGGTAGCCAACGTTTCGAGCAACTGATTGGTGTACTGCCCGCAATTGAATAGCCTCAAGTGCTTGAGTTTAGGTTGGGTTGTTTTCAAAGCGTCCACAAGATGGTGTTCTTCGATCTGGCAGAGATTCAAGCCGAGCGTTTCTAAATGCTTAAACGTGCCTGGCTGCCATGTAAATGGGCTTTTAGATTGCCTACTCGGTTCGAATTGAAAGGTCTTTAATGAGGGAAGTTTTGCAACGGCAGAGAAGAACGAGGGTGTGCTAGGGTTGCTGCGATACAGTTCAAGATGTTCAATTGTTGGTCTATGGCTCAAAAATTTCTCAATTGTCAGAGAGTCCAAATAGGTGCAATCGCTCAGTTTAACACGGCGCAAATTCAGGCAGGCTTGAGCGATGGCGATGAACGCCACTTTTGAGTCATCTATTGAGTAATTAGCAGGTGACAAGGCAATTTCCAAGGACTCTAAATTGGGAAAGCTTCCAACGATGGCTTCAAACAGGCCCACATCGCAGAGACCGCAATAGGCAAAGGTCAATTCCTTGATGGCTTCACTCTTCTTTTTTGTACCCTCCGCTGTGTAGGCTTCTAGAAGCAGGAGGGGAAACTGCGAGACGTGAGGGAATCCGGTCAGCTTCACGACTTCTAAGTGTTGCGATTCGCTGATAAAAGTAGAAAAGCCGCAGTCGGTAAGGGCCCCTTCTCCGGAAGTATCCCAACACTCGAAAGAGCGCAAACGGTGTTTGCAGATAGAAAAAGCGATTAAAGCGTGATCGGTCAATGGGCAATCGATGATTTTAAGGTGTTCGAGTTGGGGTGCATACAGGGCAACGACCGTGAGGTAATCATCGAAATGCGAAGAGGCCAGGTGATGGAATTCGAGTGTTTTTAAAAGAGGGCATTTTTGCAAGAGATGGGCGAGCCCTCGCACTGTAAAGCCTCCTCCTTGCAAAGCGAGAGTCTCGAGGTTTTCTCCATGGCTTGCAAGGAAAAGAAGTTCTTGATCGCTTAGACTCGTTTGCCTTGGCAGCAGATGAGAGGGATTAAACTGTGCAGAGTCCATGATTTTTAAGCTCAGCGGAGCGTGCTTAATCTCATCAAAGGCTTGTGGATTCTTTTCAAAAAATAGCTTCAGAAAACGATCACTTGCTGCAATCTCATAGAAAGAGCGGCAAGTGAGGCTAAGATGACCAATGTCTTGCCAACTTGTACAGGCGTAGCCAAAAATAAGCGTCCAGATATCATCGGGAAGCAGGCATACGTTATTCTGTAATGGACAAGCGACACTACTAGCGTTGCTCGTCTTTTCATTCAAATCCTTTAAGCGAGTGAGGGGAAAAGAGAGATAGGAAGAGATCTCTAATTGTTCTTTTTGAATGACGTGATACGCGAATAAGGACTTCATGGCTTTAAATAAGCTTGCCTGTTCCTTGGATAATTGATGTCCTGTTTTGACGACTCTTAAATTATTCCCCTCTCCAGAGAAAGCGCTCATAAACTGTTTTTCCTCATTGGGAAAATAAGGGGCATAATGAAAGACTTGCCGGATAAAACGAGCCAAAAAGTCAATGTACTTAACGCGAGACTCGGTCTGTATGGGTGGAAACGTGAGTGGAACGGGAATGTGATTTGCTTCATGATAAGCCGCTAAAGAATGGGCATTCATTTGAGGGATCCTATTGATAATTAGATGTTTTTTAAGATTTTATTAATTGCAGTTAATAAAATCAAATTCAATCTTTTTAACAAAATTTTAATTAAATGCCTTTATTTTGAAGTTTGTAGAAAACTTTTGGAAAGATGGACTCTTTCTCCTCTCTGATTTGAAAGCTCATTGCAGGGGATTTTAGATGGATGGATCCAGACACGTGTTCTGATTTAGAAGAAAGGGGCCTTGGAAGTTGACTATTTGATTCAAAAGGGATGGGCTGTTGAAAGTCTTTGCTCTGAACAAATATCCCTAGTCTTTAAAAATCAGAGCTGCGCATTTTTCATTTTCCGGCATGTGATCGAGTAAATCAAATACTCCTACTTCTAAAATATGTAAGCTACCTGCAAATACGAAGATTTTACTGTGGGGATGCTCTATTAAAGCACGTTTGATAGATCGAATTAAAAAGTTATTGCGCTCGTGAAGAATTTCCATGAATTGATGAAAGAGTTCAAAGGCCTCATCGTGGCTTTTTTGCATTTTTTCTTGATTGGTTGAAATGCCGCGTTCAAAACTCTGTTTTTCTTCTGTAATGATCTCAAGTTTTTTAGTATTTATTCCCTGCACTAGTTTTAGCGATTCTATTACTAAATTTGAACTTTCTTCCCAACCAGTCATGTGAATATTTTTTGAGATATTTCCATAAATACCATAATTGGTATTAGGATCTGGCATAAACTGCTGTCCATACTCTAATCCCTCTAGCAAGAAAACATCTCCATCTTTTCCAAGTTGATTGATAATCGCCACCTCTAAGTCGTGGTGCTTCGGAGTTTTATGTTGCTCTCCCATGAGAATAATTCTGGCATCTTCTACGCAGGTTGTATTTTTATAGTTAATGACAGCATAGTCCAATAACTGCTCGGTATTTAACTCGATATCAGTGAAATCGAGCCTAGTTTGGTCGTAGATTGGATGGCCATCTTTATCATTGCGAACGGTTATTGGCAATTCCGATAACCCTACTATCTGAAATTCGCTACTCAAATCCAAAGAGGACTGCTTGGGTTCTTCATTATGAATAACCTGCTCGACAGGTTCATGATGAATTTGAGGAATAGGTTGGGGATTGTTTTGCACTACAGGCGTTGGTATTCGGTTATGGATTTCATCATGTGCGACAATGTTGATGTTTTTCGGAACAAACAAGCGATAAACAAAAGCGGTGAGCGCTATAGCAGCAAAAATAGCGGTTGCAATAGCCGCTATTGTTTTTTGGCGGGATGTTAGTGAGGGTAAAAGACGCTCTGCAAAGGGAATTGATGATTGAAAAGCCGAATGAATGGTTGCAATAGTCATTGAATTGTTCCTTTTGTGAAGGCCCAATTTACCAATCAGTATGTTTAAAATGAAATAAAATATTAATTGTTATTTTTTGATTGATTTGGAAAATAATGAGTTTGGTATTTTTAAATGTCGCAGAGAAATAACAAGTTAACTTGCGACGGATTGATGATTGAATAAACATTCTTTATTCTTTAAAAAGCAGAGCTGCACATTTTTCATTTTCAAGCATATGATCCAGTAAATTGAATGTTCCTACTTCTAAAATATGCAATCTACCTGTAAATACAAAGATTTTACTGTGGGGATGTTCTATTGAAGCACGTTTAATAGAGCGGATTAAAAAGTTATTGCGCTCGTGAAGAATTTCCATGAATTGATGAAAGAGTTCAAAGGCCTCATCGTGGCTTTTTTGCATTTTTTCTTGATTGGGTGAAATGCCGCGTTCAAAACTCTGTTTTTCTTCTGTAATGATCTCAAGTTTTTTAGTATTTATTCCCTTCACTAGTTTTAGCGATTCTATTCCTAAACTTAAGTTTTCTTCCCAGCCGCGCATGTGAATTTTTTTTGAGATGTTTCCATAAATACCATAATTGGTGTTTGGATCTGGAATAAATTCTTCATATTCCGTACCTTCTAATAAAAAAACATCTCTATCTTTCCCAAATTGATTGATAATAGCCACCTCTAAGTCTCTATGTTTTGGAGTTTTATGTTGCTCTCCCATGAGAATAATTCTGGCATCTTCTACGCAGGTTGTATTTTTATAGTTAATGACAGCATAGTCCAATAACTGCTCGGTATTTAACTCGATATCAGTGAAATCGAGCCTAGTTTGGTCGTAGATTGGATGGCCATCTTTATCATTGCGAATGGTCATTGGCAATCCCGATAATCCCATTACCTGAAATTCGCTACTCATATCCAAAGAGGGCAACGGCTTTAATTCTTCATTATGAATAACCTGCTCACTAGACACAGGATGAGTCTGTGAAGGTTGAGGGTTGTAAGGCGTCGGTATTCGGCTATGGATTTCATCTTGTGTGGCAATGTTGATATTTTTCGGAACAAACAGGCGATAAACAAAAGTGGTGAGTGCAATAGCGGCAAAAATAGCTGCTGCAATAGCCGCTATTGTTTTTTAGCGGGATGTTAGTGAGGGTAAAAGACGCTCTGCAAAGGGAATTGATGATTGAAAAGCCGAATGAATGGTTGCAATAATCATTGAATTGTTCCTTTTGTGAAGGCCTAATTTATCATACTGGGTATTTTAATGTAGAATAAAAAATAATTTTAAACTTGATCGAATTGCAAAATTTTTTTATAAGATATGCAGTCAAAAATGAAAGTAAAATCTTTACTTTCAAAGATTCTTTCAGTTCATATGATAAATTGTTTTTACATTAAAACTTATACAATTTTAGGAGAACTATTATGCAGCTCGTACCAGTTCCAGCAGATCCGCAACAACTCGTACCAGTTCCAGCAGATCCGCAACAGCAAATGGATCAGTTGGCCAATCAAAACCGTCAGCTTGCAGTACATGTTGGTACATTAACTGAAATAGCCATTAGAGGAATCCACGCTATACAAGGATTACAGCGTGACAACCTAGCATTGCAAGGCCGTGTTGGTGAGCTGCATGGCCGTGTTGGTGAACTCGAACGTGAAAAGGAGACATTGGAACAAAGAGTCGCAGGAACAGAAAATCACAATCAACAATTAAGCCAAAATCTGGTGAACGTGCAGACTGAAAATGCACAATTGGCTCAGCGTGTAAGAAATATAGAACTCGAAGAGGATGCGAAAAAAGTCGACCAACTTAGAGATACATACATCAATGGTGGTTTAAATCGTCTTGGGGGAAGTATACTGACATCAGTACTTGTATCTCCTATTTTTTGGGGATCGACACTAGAAACCGCAATTACCTTAGGTTTATCAGCAGTAAACCCCTCTATACTTCCTTGGCTTGCTTTTGGGACGGTTGGAACTGGAACGTTTATGCATACATGTTTCAGAGGTTCACAGAAAAGAGATCTAGAATATTATGAAAGTGAATGCTTGGACCGCAATCCTAATGCAACCAAAAGAGAAGTGTTTGAATATGGTGTAAGGAAAGTTCAGGAAGCAGAAGAAGCTGAAGAGCTTAGAAGACAGGAAGAGGAGAGACAGATTGGTTGGGAATGTCCGAATGCATGCTCGCCTGATCTCGACTACTAAAAAACGATTGGAGGAGGCGTAGGCCTCCTCTCCATTGTTTGCTGAAAAAGGCGCACTTTTAGGTATGCATGAGGAAAGACTCTTGCTTGATGGCATTGAGCAGGGCCGGAATGCGGTCTGTTTTTTCCCATTTAAAATTGGGTTCTTCCCTTCCAAAATGTCCTTCATAAGCCGTTTGACGGTAGATGGGACGCTTGAGGTCGAGCATTTGAATGATTCCCTTGGGACTCAAATTGAAAACAAGAGGAATGATGCGGCTGAGCAGCTCTTCGCTGATGGTACCGGTTCCGAATGTATCCACCTTGATGGAGATGGGACGAGGCATTCCGATTGCGTATGACAGCTGCACTTCACAGCGCTTGGCTAATTTGGCTGCCACAATGTTTTTGGCGATGTAGCGGGCGGCATAGCAGGCCGAGCGATCGACTTTAGAAGGGTCCTTTCCGGAGAAGGCACCTCCTCCATGTCTTCCCATTCCTCCATATGTATCCACAATGATTTTTCGTCCAGTCAATCCGCAGTCACCTGCCGGGCCACCAATGACGAAGCGCCCTGTTGGATTGATGTAAAAGAGGGTGTTTTCATCGATGAGCTCGGCTGGAATGACGTGCAGGATCAGTTCTTTCATCTCTTTGACGAGCGCTGCCTGATCGATATCTTCGCTGTGTTGGGTCGATAAGACGACTGTGTGGACGCGGACGGGGTGATGGTTGTCATCGTATTCGACGGTCACTTGCGACTTGGCGTCTGGCCTTAGATAGGTTAAGACATTGCGCTGCCTTTTTTGACGCAGTTCCCGCACAATGGCATGGGCTAACATCAAGGGGAGAGGCATGTACTGGGGGGTATCGTCGCAGGCATAGCCAAACATGAGTCCTTGGTCGCCAGCTCCCTGTTCTTTATAGGGATTTTGCTCTTCATTGACCCCTTGAGCAATATCTGGTGATTGTTTGTTGATGGAGGTAATAACGCCGCACGATTGATAGTCGAATCCGAGCTCGGGATGATCATATCCAATTTCTTTAATGGTTTTTCTGACAATGTCTTGATAGTCGATTGCGGCATGGGTCGTAATCTCCCCTGCAACCAAGACAAGTCCTCGAGAAACTAGCGTTTCACAAGCGACGCGGGAGTTGGGATCACCTGACAGGCACGCATCTAAAATGGCATCGGAAATTTGATCGGCAATTTTGTCCGGATGACCGATAGAGACCGATTCTGACGTGAAAAGAAAATGACTCATGGTTTAAGCTCGCTATATAATTTTTTGAATATAAAAAACACCATCGACTCGTTTACAATTAATTTCAAGAAACTTTTTGAGCCGTGAAAAATGACTGATTTGATTGACCTGCACAATTTTATTTAGAGGACAAATGAATACGACTTGGTTAAAAAGCGGGATAGTGGGGATCTGGCTGCTTTTAGTGTCTGCCCATGCACCGCTCTTTCTAACCTTTGATTCTCTCGAGCAGTCAAGCCTTGAGCAGGAATTTCCAAGAGTCATTCATATGAGGGGATTTCTTTATCAAACTCCTTCCCAATCGCTTGTATTGGCTGCACAGCCTGACCTAAAGAGTTGCTGTATTGGGACCTCTTCCAAAGTGTCGGAGCAGATTTTTGTGAAGGGGGAGATCGCTAAAGAGGCATTGACGCATCGAGCCGTCACCGTTCAGGGCGTGTTGAAAAGGGAGCCACTCTTTGATGCCCGGGGAGAGCTGGTTCAATTGTATGTATTGGAACAAGCGATCCTTCTCTCCTCAAAGCCTTTTCCTTTGTGGACAATTGTGGGTGTCGTTTTGATTCTTGCCCTTCTTGGATGGCTTCGCTATTCGGGAATCTTTTGCTTTTCAAAAAAATGATTGATCATTCATAACTATCTTTCTTAATTTCTTCATTTCGGTTTTTTTGAGAGCCCTGCTTTAAACGTATCCGACTGTTTATTAGAAATTAAGGATGTTTGCATCAGCTTGATATCAAAAGATACCATCCACCAGACCGGAGGTTTAATGCGTTTATTTCTATATTGCATGACGGCACTTACAGTTTTATTTGGACATTCTTTTTTAGTTTCAGAAGAAGTGGAGAGCGATCCAGCTTTTGCCATGCGGCACCGCTGCAGGCCAGATTATGCCAAAACAGCCACTCTTGAGAGTCCCAATCTTCTTCTGAATCCTATTGGAGGAAATGACTATGGCAATTCCGTGGCTTTTAATGGGCGCTACTTATTTATAGCAGATAAGAGCGCTGTTTCTGATTCATCCTTGTCCTCAGGAGCCGTCTATGTCTATTATTACAATGACAGCAATCAGTGGGAATTTACTCAAGCCTTGACGACTGGCGGCAATGAAGACAACGTAGGGAATTTGAGTGTCAAGTCAGAAGGAAAGTTTCTTTTCATTTCAGCCATTGGAACACCGCTGAATGAGGAAGATCCCCTTGCTAAAGATTACACAGGTGCACTGCTCGTCTATCACCGCTCTCATAAAAAGGTACCTGGCACAGAGGCTCATCGCTGGGAATTGGTGCAAGTGATCGATCGCCATACGCCTGGATTAGAGGGGTTGACTGCTTTTAGCTTCGAACATCTCAATAGCGGCGCTTTATTTGGACTGCAGCACGCGGTAGATTTGGAAAAAGGGTGGTTGCTCGTCGCAGCCCCTTTTCAAGTCGTCAATGATCCTGTGACACATGAAGCAATCGACAATGCTGGAGCTGTTTATGCTTTTCGTCGCAATAGCTTGAGCGGTCTTTGGGAGCTGCATCAAACGTTGATAAATCCAGAAAACCTCTCGTTGTTGCTGTTCGGAGGTAATCTGGCCGTGAATAATGGCTATGCATTGATTTCAAATTCGCTCGTTGGTTCAGTACCAGCTATTAGTCCCTTCATTTCTCGCAATGGGACTGTTTATGTTTTTCATCTATCAGAAAAAAAGCAGCATTGGCACTACTTTCAAAAGTTAAAAGGCGATGAAAGTATGGATCTTGCACAACAAGTGGAATTCGGGGATAGTTTTGGCGGTTCTCTTTCCATCGATGGAAAATGGGCTCTCATTGGAGCTCCCTTGGAAAGCTTTAGCGACTCATTAGAAGAGCGCTTTCAAGGAGCGGCCTATTTCTTTCATCTGCTAAATGATAAGTGGCATCGCGCACAAAAAATTGTCTCTGACGATGTCAATACGCCTTTTAAGCGTACCTCTTATTTCACGGCAGATATTAAAGGCCATATGGCCATTATTTCAGATTCTTCGCGTACTGGACCGGCTGGGGAGCAGCAAGGAGGCATTCTTGTTTATCATCGCCGCCATGGAAGCTGGAAGCCGTATCCAATTATTTTTGATCCCAATGGAGCTGCCTTTGAAAATTTTGGCGCTTCAGCCGCACTATCGTCTATTAGGCTGATTAATGGGCGGCCGAAAATATTTTTTGCAGGGGGCATATCAAATTTCACGTTGCCTTCTATTCAACCAAAATCGGTCTTGATTTTCGAAGGTATCTGCCAGTAATAAGCGGGGTGTATGAGTGAAGTCTTAAGACTTCACTCACCCCAAAAGATAAGCGTAGCCCGGAGTCACGTAGGCTTTGCCTGGATGAGGCAGAATACAGCCATTTACACATAAATTGTGCTTGCTTTGCCAGAATTTTATCTTAGATCTGGCAAAGTTTGACATAGCCTGCGAAACGGCATCATCCCCATCATAGACCGTATCGGGGTATTCTTTTTGCTCACTTTCTACATTGAAATATTCCGACGGCTGGAAGCAAGGCGCAGTTACTTTTTCTAAATCGCCCCATCGGTAAGAGGCCTCAATGCTGCCAATCAAGGCGCGCAGATCATAAGCATGATTGGGATTGATCAAGATGAAGCAGCTTGCCAAACAAACCAGGCTCAATGTAGTGGCATAGATAGGGGTGCGAAGGCAATCCATTACATTTCGGTAGATTCTTTGAGCAACCCTTTGGCAAATTTCACGCGCGGGCAGCTCTTCCTTTATTCCATAATAAATAGTGCATCCAATATCGATCGGCAAGGAGACGGGAAAGCAGATCAGATAGACCGTACGAATTGTCAATTCAATGGGATAAAGGATAGCCAGTCCTAAGCATTTGAGGGCAATTTTAAGGGGGCTGCAGTCGAAGTAAACAGCGCCGCTTCTTCGATCGATAGTAGCGACGTAAAAATGGCGTAGACGTGCATGTGTTTGCTGTTCATTCCACGCGCAAATCAGCCTGCCCCAATGAGGAGTCTTTGGTATGATATGGCTTTCTAGTTGGGGATGGCTTTCCAGCCATTCGTTAAATCTTGTTTCAATCATCGTTGCTGTCTTCTGACAATGTAGATTTTTAAGCCATGCATCGCCATAACTGATTTTAAGCTGTTTTTAAGTTATTGGTGTGGCAATTGAATCAATTTACTCCTATTGGCAATGTCTGTGCGTTGGGATGAATTCATCGCCTCTGTAAAGATATACTGCTTTTGCGCATAGGATATCTCTTCTGTTGGATATCGATTGGACTCTCTCCTTTTTTTGAAGACGCGGAGAACAGGCTTCTCATTTTGCGAGCAAGTGTGGATTTGCGCAACGCAATTGGTATTTACTTGGGATAATTTGTTGATCAGCTTGTCCAGCAACTCCGAATCGGCGCTATCAAATGCTCGTCTTCATTAAATGCGAGCAAGATTTCGGCGACTTTTTGCCCATTCTACTCATATTGATAGAATCCATAATGGGCAACTTGCTGATTGAGGCCCTGCTGATCAATTGCCTGATTCTCTGGCAGCTGGCTATTAACCATTTAAAAGTACTTTTCTTATTAACGTAATAGGGTAAATTTTGTTAAGGATAATTAGAATTATAATAATATTTGCATGTTAATTTATTATTAAGATGGCTTGTTTTGTATTAAACGTGAATTTAATGAAATTATTCTGGCTTTTGTAGTTCGATGTGGGGAAGGGGTTGGCCGAACAGCTTTTCACCCAGGTCATGGAATTTATCTGGGTCGTCGGAAACGTAGTAGCGGTGAGTGGCCTGATTGGTTGGCGACTCGAGCTTGTGGGTTTGCAGGAGATGTGCCACTGTTTGGGCGCAGGTTGAGGCAGAGTCCACCAAAGAGATATGGGGGCCGGCTTGCTCTTGAATCAACTCTTTGAGAAGGGGATAATGGGTGCAGCCGAGAAGGATTGTATCGACTTCGGCTTTTTCAAGCTGGTTCATGTATTCTTTGATTGCGAGTCGCGTGATCGGATGATTGAGAAAGCGCTCTTCGACAAGAGGGACAAGCAAGGGGCAGGCAACTGGAACGACGGTGGCTTGTGGCAAGAGGCGTTGAATTTCTAGCTGGTACGCACCTGACTGAATGGTTCCTTTCGTGCCCAATACGGCAATGCGCTGATTGCGCGTGACGGAAACAGCTTTTTGCGCGCCAGGTTCGATGACTCCGACGATTGGGATATTAAAAATCTGGCGCAGTTTAGGGAGTGCAAAGGCTGAGGCCGTATTACAGGCAACGACGAGGAGCTTAATCTGCTTTTCTAGCAAAAAAATGGCATTTTCTATGCTATAGCGGATGATGGTTTCTCGGCTTTTATTGCCATAAGGAACTCTGGCTGTGTCGCCAAAATAGAGAAGACTCTCGTGGGGAAGCAGACGGGCAATTTCTTGCATGACCGTCAAACCTCCCACGCCCGAGTCAAACAACCCAATGTGGTAGGTAGAAAGGGAGCCGTGCATGGTCATTCAGGGAATTTTGAGTGTTTGGCCGATGACGATGCGGTCTGTTGAAAGATTGTTGTAGTCTCTTAAGATCTGCACTGTCACTTTATGGGCCTTGGCAATTTTCTCTAAATTATCCCCTGCCTGGACTTTATACGTTTTAGCTGTCTCGGCAGCAGCTTGAGCCTGTTTGGCAGCAATTTCTTGGGCCGCAGTTTCTTTGGCTTGCCAGACATCTACCAGGGAATGCAGAGCGTTCTCTAAGCTTGTCATATGCTGATTTTGAGCCTCAATCATTTTTTCCAGTTCCCCAAGCTTCTGCTTATACTGGCCTAAAATGGTTACCGAGTCATTGGCTTGATCTTTGATTTGACGCAAATCTGCCATGACCCCTTTAACGGCATTATCGAGAGTATCGATCTTTCCTTCCAAATTGACGCTCATGGCGCGGGTATAGTCCTTCTGCCCTTGCAAATCATCTACAATCTGCTGCCTGATGTGGTCTAATGCACTTTCCTGATTGTGCAATTTGTTTTCAAAGATTCGAATTTCTGTTTCGTGATTACTTAATTCGTGCTTTAAATCGGCGACAGCCGTTTTAAGCTGGCGTGGATCCACATTGCTGTCTATAGCAGGTTGGCGCACTGTTTGTTGAGGAGGTTGTTGAGGAAGCGGCCGACCTTGATAGGCGGGATAGGGAGCGCTCCAACAAGCAAAAAGAGGGAACGCTAAAAGCGCTCCCATGAAACAAAGAGATTTAGCGTTCATAAATCTTGAACTCAGCTCGACGGTTTCTTGAAAAACCCTCTTCATGCTTTTCTAAGACGACTGGGCGCTCTTTTCCGTAAGAGATCGTAAAGAGATTGTCGGGACTAACGCCTTCGCTAATCAAAAGATTGCGCACAGCGTTGCTGCGGCGCATTCCTAGAGCTAGGTTGTAGGCTTGAGGCCCTCTCTCATCTGTATGCCCTTCGATGAAGATATACAAATTGGGGTGGCGGCGCATGAAATCAGCAATCTGATGGATTGTCTGAAGGTTTGCCTGTCCTTTAATCAAGCTGCTGTCGTAGTCGAAGTAAACGGTTCTAAAAATACCTGCCAATTGTGGAACTGTACTTGGATCTCTAAAATAAGAAATTCCCGGGATCGAACTACCAGCTTCGCCAGGAGCCTCTCTTGGTTGACGCGCTAGGATATCTGCCATTGCAATTTCATCGTTGGCTTGGTCTTCTAAAGGAATAAAATCGGCTTGAGAATAAGCATTCGATGTACAGCTATTTGATGGGCTGTCTTGATAGTCGCAGTCTTGAAAACTACCTTCTGGGTAATCATTTTGGTCTTCAATGCATTCAAAGTCGTTGCGGCAGCGAATTTGTCTGGAATCACCATGCTTACCACCTAAGGCTCTGACACCGCGGTTAACATGTCTTCCGGCTGATTTGGTATCTTCCCATACATCATTGCTTGTTCTGGCACAGCTTTGAAGTGCGCAAACAGTTCCCATAAGGGTAATAAAATGTAAAAATCGCTTTCTGTTCATAGATTTCTTCCTCAGAAATTAGAAGGAGATAAAAGAAAATTTGTTGTGGAAATGGATTTTAACAAAACCAATCCATATTAGCAAAAAAAATCACGATAAATTAGATGTTTGAAATAAGCGCTTAAATATCAATTGGATACGTTTTTCTGTGGGGTGCAAAAGGCGTTGCGGAGTTGTCAATGGAGTATCTTAAAGGTCATGGCGTTCTTTCAGAGTGGTTTTAAATGAGGGTAAGTTTCAAAAAATTTATCTTTATTGCTTCTCAGTTGTTTGAGACGAGGATGATTAGTTGATTATTGTATTTATAGCTCTGAAAGATAATCTAGAGGAGTGTTTTTGTTCATGAGTTAAAGGTCTTTATGCAGTTAGATCGGTTGGCCTGTGGCGGGTAAAGGGATTAACATAAAACAAGGGAAAAGCTTTCGATTTGCAAGAATCAGATTCGATCTCTGATTCTTGCATTAGCTTGCTATTTAAAGCGCGGCTCCCAGCTTGGATAGCGCTTTTCTCCTTGTCCGGATGTAATTTTGGTAGCGCTGCTTTGATTGAGATTGATGAGATAGAGTTGGCTATCGTGGGAGTCGGAGGAGTTGAAGACAAGATGGCGGCTGTTGGGAGCCCAGGATGGGTTTTCCTTGTTGCCAGGACCTTGAGTCAGCTGCCTTTCTTGATTCGTTGTGAAGTCGTAAATCCAGATCTGCCTTGTGCCGTCGGTGCGCGAACAATAGGCTATTTTGGTTCCATCTGGCGACCAGACAGGCGCCGAGCTTTCCCGGTTTCTTTTGGTGATGAGCGTTGCCTTCACATTTTTCAAGCTTGTGCCAGGCTCTGGAATAGTGATGACGTAGACTTTTGGAGCTCCATCCTTGTCTGATACGAAGGCGATTTTTTTGCCGTCTGGACTGAAGGTAGGCGAGCTTTGGGTGGCTTGCTTGGCTGAAAAAATTTGTTGGGGCTTGCCAATGGCTCCATTTTCTGGGCTAAAGGGCTGGAGAAAGAGATCAGGATTGCCGGTGGCATCGCTGATGAAAGCGACTTTGTCTCTTTGCTGGGATAGGGCCGGCATGAGCTGATTTCCTCTGAGAGAGAGCAGGCGGCGTCCTGTTCCATCCTTTAAATTGGCGACATAGATTTTAGGCTGGCCAAGCTGGTAGGAGACATACAAAAAGCCTCCAGTCAAATAGCCCGATTTGGGCGGAAGGTAGGCAGGCGTCACGCAAAACGATTTTTCTTGTGTAACTTGACGGGCATTGCCTCCATCGTAATCTGCTTCCCAAACGTCTGAGGTGAGTTTTTGACTGCTATTGACGAGGGGAGTTTTAACGGTATAGAGGATGCGCGTCGACGCAATGCCTTCTTTTCCAAAGAGGGCCTTGTGGATAATATCAGCCACGCGATGAATAGCCTTGCGGTCTTCGCTTAAATCTCCTGTCAATGAAATGGGATCGGAACTCTTCAAGTTCTGCGTATTTACGCTTAGCATGAAGACTTGTAAAGACTTGCCGGTCAGTTGGGCTTTGACTACGTAAAAAATGTTTTGCGACTGCCATGCTTGAGCAGGGCCTAGATTATTCGGCTCACCGCCTGTAGCCAAGTGATCATTGACTGGGTTGCGTTTGACTAAAAAGGTGGATCCATTGTGATTTAAGTCAAAGGCTAGAATGGATTCTAATTGGCGAAGATATGGCTCTACAAAATCGGTTTGCGTAGAGCTTAAAGGGGCTAGATAGAGAGGAACCAGGGGGCTTTCGGTAGCCAAGCGAACGATAATGGCATCTCCTTCATCCTCTTCTGCACAAAGAGGAGCTGAGAGGGAAAGCAGGCATGCAATGGCACTTAGCCATAAAAAAAAGTAGCGTAATGGATTCATAAAGACTCTTAAATAAATTGTTTGAATACTCAGACACCCTCTAATCAATCGGTTAGTAATCATTGTTTAAGGTGACTAAAAACGTATATTGCGATGCTCCTTCAAATTGATTGCCAAAGCTTGGGAAGAAGAGGGTGGGCAATGTCTTTTCGATATACTGCTTGTTTTTTTGGCTTTCGCTTGCAACGATGGTAACCTGAGAGACCTTGCCTGAGCGATCGAGGGTCAACTTGACTTTGACCGATCCATGATCGGGCAAGCGCAGATTGAGCTTCAAGCGCTGAGCGACCTCATCGCGATAGCTGATTTCCCGAGCATTCAGCTGAGCGGGAGTCGATCCAGTTGGTAAAGCATCGATTTGAAGGCTTTCAATTTGCCGGGGAATGGAGGAGCTTTCTAAGGCAAGAGAGGGAACGGCGCTCATCTTGTTGCGTGTTTCGCCTGCCTTGGTCAGGTTTTCTTTGGCTTTGGCAAGTAATTCTTGTTGTTTCTTACGAGCAACCTCTTGAGCTGCCGCAATCTCTTGCTGCCGGAGCCTTTCGGCTTCTTTATGTGCAGCCGCCTCTTTCGCAAGAGCCGCTTCTTTGGCGGCCGCGGCCTCTTTTTGCCGCTTTTTTTCGGCTTCGGCTAGGCTATTTTTATTGGCTTCTTCCTTGGCTGGTTTTTTGACAATCGGTTCCGCCTGTTTTTTGGCAGCGGGCGCTGGAGTCGTTTTTTTAGCCGGGGCTACTTTCTTAGGTTCTGGCGTTGCTGTCTTGGGCGCTGGTTTTGCCGCTTTTTTCTCTGGCTTAGCCTCTATTTTTTTTTCGGCCGGCTTGACTGCTTTGGTCTCGCGTTTGGGAACTTCGGCTGGTTCTGGAGCAGAAGCGGGAGCTATCAAAGGCTCAGCCACGGGTTTTGTGAGTACTGGTGGCAAGGGAGGAGCGATGTCTTCTTTAAGAATAGGCTTGGCAGGAGCGGGAGGCAGAGGCTCGGCTTTTGCGATGAGTTCTTCTTTGGGAGGAGCGGGGGGAAGGGGTAGAGTACTGGGGGGAGTGGTCGATCGTGGGATCTGCGCCACTTCCTGCACCTTTGGATTCAAGGTGATGGTTGTGACAACGACCCGCTTGGTCTCTTTTTTAGGAGCTGCAGCTGACCAAAAAGCTCCAAAGAGAAGAAGCAAAACGTGGCTAGCCACGACGGCAAAGCTTATGATCCACCAAGCCGCTTGCTGGGATTGGCGGTTTTCGAAGGAAATGAAGGATGAAGAATAGCCTTGCATAGGACGATTGGACTACTTAAGCGGGTTTTAAAATAATATCCATCTTTGAAAATCCGGCCTCTTCGGCAGCGTTTTTTACAGATTGATAGGTGCCAAAATGGGCTTTCTTGTCGTGGAAGATTTGAGGGGTGACAGTAGGATAGTGTGTTTTGGCTTCTTTAAGCTGCTCGACCAATTGATACAGGGTCGTTGGTTGGAGATTAAACCAAATAGTGTTATCGGCGTGCACGTGAACCGTAATGGGGCTGCTCTCTTGAACCGATTGAGTCGATTGCAGGGGAAGGTGGGGAGCGTCGGCTAATTCGACTCGGTCCTGTTCCAGCAAGGGGGCGATGACAATAAACATGATCAATATGACAAAGACAACGTCAATCAAAGGGGTTAAATTAACAGTTGGCTCTTCATGAGCCGATGAATGAGGAAAGGATAGGCGGCTTCTTGTCATCGTACATCCGTCTCTTGTAGAAATGAAAATTTATGATAGTCTTGTGTGCAATCAAAAGAAGCTTTGCCAAAAGGAGCCGATTCACTCACTTTGATCAAAAGAGGAGCTTTTGCACAAAAAGCATATTTTTTGCCATTTTGCGACTACCATACTAAAGGGCGATTTTGCACTCCACCTAAAGGAATGATTTGCACGCTAGATTCCAGCTCCTTTTTGGAGCGTCTGCCGCTAAGCCTCTACTTTGCGGTATTGGAGTTCGACGGCGGCTAAGATGTCATTTGAAAAGCCTTCCATCTCCATGGTAAAGTCGCGAATCTCGTTCTTTAAATAATTGTAGCCAATTAAAGCCGGAATAGCGTCGATCAGCCCAAGAACGGTCGTTGCCAGGGCAAGCGACAGCCCACTCAAAACCATTTGATGGGTTCCCCCTCCTGAATGCTGCGTCTGCATTTCAGCAAAGGTCGTTAAAATTCCCCACACAGTGCCCAATAATCCCAAAAAAGGAGCCAGACTGACCGTCGTTGAAAGAATATATAGATTTTTTTCCAGATGCTTGACTTGCGCAGACATCTGCGTCGATAAGTGCGAAGCCACAAAGTCAATGTCGCTCAAAGAAAGGCTCGTATTGGAACTGTTTGCCGACTCCGAGGTTTGAGCAAAGTGGCGATTCTTAGCCAAAAGATCGAGAGACTGCCTTTTTAAGACGCGATAGAGGTCTAAAAAGGGATTGATGCTCTTTTTCTGGCTGATCGTCTCGCAGTCAAGGCTTAAAGGATTGGCTTTTTGCATGAGGAAAGTTTCATGAAATCTGAAAGCATATTTCTTAGCTTGATGGGTCAACCACAACTTATGAAGCAATACAATCCAACTGCAAATTGAAAGTGCATAAAGCCCAATAAATATTAATTTGCCTAATAAATCAGATTCTGAATAAGCTTCAAAGAAAGGATTACTAGCTAATATATTATGATTTACATACATTTACAGTTCCTTTATAGTTTGATTTAAATTGCTTGATTGTAATTTTAAATTTTATTATTATAGTTATCCTATTACTTAACATTGAATAACTGATTGAGATCCTATTTGTCAAGAGATAGAGTATATAGGGAGAAATAAAAAAACTTAGTTGATGACTTTTGCCAGTGAGTGAAACTTCATCTATATGCGGAGTACCCGAAAAATTGGTTTTTGAGGCAATATAAGGTTTCGGTCATTCAAGCGATCATGAGTTCAATAAGGGCTTTGGTCTTGAGTCCGTAGGCTTTGGCACAGTAGAAACCAAGTTTTCGGGTACTTCGTGTATAAAAGGCTTAAGTAAATTAAGCCGTCTAAAGTCAGGAGATATTAATGAATTATTATATTCGTTTCTTTTTACTGTTAATTGGGCTTGCGTTACCTTTGCAGTCCTTTGCGGGATTTGGTGGCCCTGCGCATGTACAGGTCAAATTAGTTCAGGAGGAAGAGACGATTCAGCCCGGCCGCCCCTTTTGGGTTGCCATCCATTTGAATATTGAAGATGACTGGCATGTGTATTGGAAGAATCCAGGAGACGCCGGGATGCCTCTTAAAATAGAATGGAAGCTTCCGCCCGGGTTTGAAGCGGGACCTCTCCAATGGCCTTTTCCGGAAAAATTTACGGTTGCTGACATGGTTGGATTTGGCTATAAGGGCGAAGTTGTCCTTTTGAGCATGCTGAGTCCGCCAGCCGATCTTCCCTCGAATCAGCCTATTCAATTAGATGCGCAAGTCAAGTGGCTTGTTTGCTCTGCCCTAACTTGTCAGCCAGGATCGGCTCCGGTTTCGATCAAAGTTACGTCCCAAGACGGGATGCCTCAAACGAGTCAAGAGGCTGTTGCTCTATTTAGCAATGCACGAGCTAAGATGCCTACTTCGCATGCAGAGTTTAAAACGGTTCGCAAAGAGGGCATCGTTCAAATTGAAGTTCCCAATGCCGACCAAGAGCCGCAATCTAATAATATTGTCGGAGTCTATTTCTTCCCTGAGCAAAAAGATGTCATCGACCATTCGGTTGATCCAACTGTTGCCAACCATAAAACAGACAATCGCTATTTCGTGAATTTAAAAGGCAGCGATGAGATAGGGGCGAAGAGTCAGATTTTAAAAGGGGTCTTAGTTGTCCATACCCAGCAGGGTGCCGAAGAAAATGTACAAGCTTTTGACATCGATACTCCAATTGAGGAAGCCAATGACGATCTTTTGAGCGTTTTAGATCATTCTAGTCTTAGTTCAAATTCGATTGGCATCAAGAGTGCTACAGCCTCTCAGACACACGCTACTTTTGAAGGCGGACTTGCCCTTGCCCTCGTCTTCGCTTTTGTTGGGGGAATGATTTTGAATCTGATGCCTTGCGTACTGCCCGTGATGTCTTTTAAAGTCATGAGCTTTATTAAAATGGCGGGCCAGAGCCGTTCTTTAACGATCAAGCACGGCTTAATGTTTTCTCTTGGTGTGATCCTCTCTTTTTGGGCTTTGGCTTCTGCCATGCTGATGTTGCGTGCCTATGGACAAGCCGTGGGTTGGGGATTCCAGTTGCAAGAGCCTCTCTTCGTCATCATCTTGGCATCAGTCTTATTTATCTTTGCCTTGAGCCTGTTTGGGATGTTTGAGTGGGGAATGTTCTTTGCTTCGTGGGCAGGCCAGACTCAAGCTGAAAAAGCAACGCAGTCGGCTGGATTTACGGGATCATTCTTAAGCGGTGTTTTGGCAACAGCTGTGGCAACGCCTTGTACGGGTCCATTTTTAGGGTCGGCAGTTGGCTTTGCTGTGACCTTGCCCGTCTTCCAATCGCTCTTGATTTTTACGGTGTTGGGATTGGGAATGTGTTTTCCTTATTTATTGCTGGCGGCCTTTCCTTCATTCTTGCGATTCATGCCAAAGCCTGGGGCTTGGATGGAAACATTCAAAGAGCTAATGGGCTTTATATTAATCGCAACAGTGCTATGGCTTCTGTGGGTCTTTAGTGCCCAAACCAATACATTGTCGCTTATCTGCGTATTGGCAGGATTCTTGTGCTTCTCAATTGGAGCCTGGGTGTATGGCAAAGGAAGCACACCACTTGTGAGCCGTAGGAAAAGGCTTCTAGCCTATGCGTTTGTTGCTTTATTTATGTTTGCTGGTATTCAAGCCATCATTTTCCCGCGCGCATCTTGGTATCAAGATAGTTCGCTTGCAAAGGGACAAAAGGGAGAGTGGCAAGGATGGGAGACGTTTTCTCCTGAACGAGTCGCAGAATTGCGCAAGCAAGGACGTCCAGTCTTGATCGACTTCACAGCAAAGTGGTGTCTGATTTGCCAAGCCAATCACATGGTTTTAGATTCAGAAGATGTTGAGAAAAGATTGGCCGATGAAGGCGTTGTTAAAATGGTTGCAGACTGGACAAAGAACGATCCTGTCATTACAGAAGAGTTGAGTAAGTTTGGACGCAATAGCGTGCCGCTCTACGTCCTTTATGGAAAAGATGAAAAGCAAGCTCCAATCATCTTACCACAAGTCCTGACGACCGACGTTGTGACGCAACACATCGATTCTGCTATGAATAGTGAAGAGGTCGCATTAACCCCCTGATTGCACTCTATCTTTAGGCAAGTGCTACAGGCTAGCAAAAGATAGATTTTCCTATCGGCCATGTCGAACATGGCTGATAGGGAAAAATTGATAGCTGTCTTCGCTAGCCTGATAAAAGGATCCTGAAAAGCGGATCGAGCTTTTTGCTAAAAACTGTTTTATTTATTTTGGCGCAGCTAGTAGAGTTATATTCCCCTATAAGTTAGTCGCACGCAGCTTCATTTAAAACCTTGCTAACCTCCTGCCTCGCCAAACTCTCAAGTTTTGCTTATGACGGACATAGCATCCCTGGCTTTAAGATCAGGCTTTGAGCGAGAGGGGGCAACACGGATTAAAGTAATGAGTCAAATGCCTTTTTTTATCGATTCTCATGCTCACTTGACGAGTACTGCTGTTTTTGACCAGGTAGATGCTCTCATCGAAAGGGCGGAGCAGGCACATGTTCGTGCCATCGTCAATATCTGTACCGATCTTGTGACCTTGGAGAGGGGATTAGAGCTTTCGCGCCGCTATCCTTGGATTTATCAAGCGGCTGCTACGACCCCGCATGATGTGGAAGCAGAGGGAGAATTGGTATTCGAAAGCATCGCCACTTGCGCACGCCAAGGACTGCTAAAAGCAGTTGGAGAAACAGGACTCGATTATTATTATGAGCATTCTGCAAGGTCCGTCCAACAAGCCTTCTTGCGACGCTACTTGCACCTGGCTTTGGAGTGCAGGCTTCCTGTAGTCATTCATTGCCGAGAAGCCTTTGCCGATTTTTTTGAGATTCTCGATGCGGACTATCAAGTCAATGGACGCCATGCACCCGGCGTGCTGCACTGCTTTACCGGCACCATGCATGAGGCGGAAGAGGTTTTAAAAAGAGGATGGATGCTCTCCTTAAGCGGCATCGTGACCTTCAAAAAAAGCATCGAACTGCAACAAGTGGCAAGAGAAGTCCCTTTGTCGCAGCTCTTGATCGAAACTGATACTCCCTATCTCGCCCCCCAAAAACACCGGGGTAAAACTAATGAACCTGCCTTTGTCGCCGAAACGGCCGCCTTTATTGCCTCCATCAAAGGCATTCCCATCGAAGAGGTTGCACAAGCAACCGCTCAAAATGCATGCGAACTATTTAATCTGCCACATTAGTTTCTTGGATCTTTTTATAAGTTCTTTAATTTCATTTAATCTAAAGAAGAACTTTATTCATTATAATTAACTTTTAATTTATTCGAATTAAAGGTTTATTTCATGTTTTCTTTTTCTTCACATGCGTCTTTAGAAGTCGATCAAGTTAGAGAAACTTTGCACAATTTATATCAGTTGCGTCACGTTGCGAGTACAGGTGATGAAGTGTATGTGACGGATCATGCGATTGCGACTTCTGCGGAGGGAACGACAAGGCAAAAAGTGTACAATTATATGTCTACTTGGTGTGGTTGGAGCCGCGATTTGGACCATTTACCTATTTTGACAAAGAAGATAGTGGCTTTTATCAAGTCGGACAGCAGCTTTCAGATTAGTGAAAAAGAAGTAGTAGAGGCCATTCAAGGCCTGGGAACACTTCTCAGTGTAAAAGGGCAAAATAGTCAGTTGTGCAGCCAGATTGAGCAAGGGCTTAACGATTTGAACTCTGCTTTAGTGATGATTGAATCAAGGCAAGAAAAGTTTGAAACATCCGTTCAAGCAGAAAAGAAGGTAGGGGCCTGGCTGTCTTATGCATGGAGCCACTATGTTCCCAATCTTTCCTTACCGGGTCTTGCTAGCATGGCGGCTAATCAGTTGAGCCATTCTCTGTCCAATTGGGGGTATTTCGCAAAATCTTCTTCTCATCCCTTATACGGCAAGGCGGAGCAACGTCTGCATGCGTTTATTCATCCTCATTCGGAGGAGAATTCTCCTGCTTTAATGCAAAAAATTAGGGAGTTTATGGTCGACCCTTCGCTGACGAAAAAAGTCGAGATTGCCATGCCTAAAACTGAAGGACGATTGAACGTGCCTGAGCAGTTTTTTGTCGATTGTACTCGTTTTAGAAAAATATTTTTAAATAATCAGCTGATATACGATTTAATAGATCAGCCTGTTAAAGGCAATGAGATTGCATGGGCTATGGTGCAGGGGATGGGGCAGAAGGTTTTTGAGCGTTTGGGCTCTGTTGTCCATCAATCACTTGTAGCTGACCAAGTTGTCGCTTGGATGCTTAATTATTGGCCTCAAGAATGGTATGAGAGTGAATCACCTTTTAGTAAGGCGCATTTTATGCAAGCAGAGAGCTTTTGTTTCACAATCGACGTTCAGGATCAACTAATTAAAGTGGATGCCAAAGTACCTTTGGTTTTGAATGTTGCAGTGGATGGCATTGATGGAAATGATGAAGTTCAGGCTGTTGGGTATGTCATGATTCATAGACAGCTCACTTTTTTGAAAAAAGATCTCGAAGAAGATATGGAAGCCCTATCTTTGGAAGAGCGTCTTCCAAGTCTAACTGTTAAACATGCCATTTCTGGTTTTTGCTCGAGTTTGGATGAAGCGCGCAGTCATTTTTCTTGATTGGCAGCCTCTCATTCCCGATTATTTTTGCCTTTCGGCTTGAGCAAAGCTCTATACACCTTTCTTTGAGCGTTTGTAAACGATTTACCCATGCTACTGCACCCTACTTCCCCCAAATTTTCTTTGCTGATTAGACAATTGCTCCTCTTCGAATGGAGACAATCAAGTCTGTTGTGTTCAATCGCATGCTCACAAAAGATTCGGGTAAATGCTTTTAGGTTTTCCTTTTCAAAATAAAATCTGATAGTTATACACAGACTACTTGATGATAATTGTGCGAGCAAAGAGAAGACAATGAGTGATACCTATCAGGCTCCTCCCATTCCAAAGGCCTTTATTTGGCGCCGGGCTCATTCCTTAACAGGAATTTGGCTGGTCTTGTTTCTGATCGAGCATCTATTGACAAATTCGCAAGCCGCTCTTTTGATAGGACAGGATGGAAGCGGTTTTGTCAGAGCAGTCAATTGGATACAAGAACTGCCTTATTTGCATGTGATTGAAGTGACGCTGCTTGGCATTCCCTTTCTTATTCATGGAATATGGGGTGTCAAGTACCTATTCCAAGCACAATACAATGTTTTCCCAAGCGATGGATCGGCTCCTTCCCTTCCACAATATCCGCGCAATCAAGCCTATACATGGCAGAGAATCACCTCGTGGATCTTGCTATTTGGCATTCTCGCTCACGTCATTCACATGCGCTTTATTGAATATCCACAGTCTGCGCAGCTGAATAATCAGCAAGTTTTCTTGGCAGCACTTAAAAAAGATAATGGCTTGTATACGCTTTCCAGGCGTCTTGGGTTTGAAATATATGATGCAGAACAATTGCAGAGCATGAAGCTGGAAACTTTATTGCATTTAGGGCCAGTAAAAGCATATGAAGACACACCAAAGCAGCTTATTGAGGCTCAAAAAAATAGAGAAGGGCTTGCTTGGGTGAAGGCTTTGGATCAATGGGAACTAGGTGAAAATCATCTGCTTGCCGTTTCGAAATCGTTTGGCATGGCTGAATTATTGATCGTGCGCGATGCATTTAAAAGCCCAATGATGATTTTTCTCTATACAGGGCTTGTCATTGCCACTTGTTTTCATGCCTTTAATGGCCTTTGGACGTTCATGATAGCGTGGGGGATCACTCTTACGGCTGCTTCGCAAAATTTGATGAGAAAGATTGCGGTTTTTTTGATGGTCGTCATTGCTTTTCTCGGCCTTGCATCGATTTGGGGAACATACTGGCTAAATTTGACATACTGATAGGGATAAAAGATGGCGTGCAAAGATAAAGAAGTCATTGTTGTTGGTGGCGGATTAGCGGGCTTGTCGGCAGCCATGAAGCTGGCAGAAAACGGGTGCCGCGTCAAAATTGTGTCTGTCACCAAGGTAAAGCGCTCTCACTCAGTTTGTGCGCAAGGCGGCATCAATGCGGCGATGAATTTAAAAGGAGAGGATGACTCTCCGTTGATTCATGCCTATGACACCATTAAAGGGGGGGACTTTCTGGCCAATCAACCTCCCGTCCTGGAGATGTGTTTGGCGGCTCCAGCCATCATCCAGATGATGGCTCGCTTTGGATGCCCTTTCAATCGCACACCCGAAGGAAATTTGGATTTCAGGCGCTTTGGGGGGACGCTTTACAACCGCACAGCTTTTTGTGGGGCATCAACCGGCCAGCAGCTTCTTTATGCGCTCGATGAACAGGTACGAAAGTACGAGGTCATGGGACGGGTCAAAAAATTCGAGGCGCATGAATTTATGCGTCTGGTCATGGATGAGCAAGGCCTTGCGAGGGGCATTGTGATCATGGACCTCTTCAATATGAAGCTTGAGGTACTTAAAGCTGACGCGGTTGTCATTGCTACCGGCGGCATCGGCATGATTTTTAAAAAGTCTACTAACTCAACTTTTTGTACGGGAGCGGCTAATGGCAGGCTGTTTAAGCAAGGGATGTTGTATGCCAACGGAGAATTCATTCAAATTCACCCAACTGCCATTCCAGGACATGACAAGCTTCGGCTGATGTCGGAGTCTGCTCGTGGTGAGGGAGGACGCATTTGGGTTTACGGGGATTCTACTAAGCGTATTCAGATGCCAGACGGCAAAGAAGTTCCCTGTGGAAAGACAGGCGAGCCTTGGTATTTCCTGGAAGAGCTGTATCCGGCCTTCGGCAATCTTGTGCCTCGCGATATTGGCGCAAGAGAAGTGTTGCGCATTTGCGAGATGGGGCTTGGCATTAATGGCGAGATGCAAGTGTACTTGGATGTTTCTCATCTATCAGATGAGAAAAAAGAGAAATTAAAGGCCATTTTAGAAATTTACCAAAAATTTACCGGTGATGATCCCAAAAAAGTTCCCATGCGCATTTTCCCGGCCATGCACTACACGATGGGAGGGGCGTGGGTCGATTGGCCGGCAGCCGATGATCCAGACCGCTTTGAGCGCTATCGGCAAATGACCAATTTGCGAGGCTGCTTCAATATCGGTGAATCAGACTATCAATATCACGGCGCTAATCGTTTGGGAGCCAACGCTCTTTTAGCCTGTATTTTTAGTGGCCTGGTGGCAGGGCAGGAAGTGCCTAGATACTTGGACAATTTGAAGTCTAGTTATCATGATACGCCTGTAGCCGTATTTGAAGAGGCCTTAAAGGCAGAGCATGACATCAAGCAAGATATCCTTTCGCGCAATGGACCAGAAAATATCCACCAGCTGCACGATGAGTTGTCAGAATGGATGTTAGCGAACGTCACTGTTAAACGCGATAATCAAGGGCTGCAGAAGACGATGGACAAGTTGAAGGAACTAAGAGAGCGCTATAAGCACATTTCTTTGGATGATAAGAGTCAATTTGCCAATCAGACCTATGCTTTTGCCAATCAATTTGGCCCCATGCTGGAATTGGCCATGGTCATAACGAAGGGAGCGCTGCTTAGAGACGAATTTCGGGGGGCTCATTATAAGCCTGAATTTCCTGAGCGCGACGATGAAAATTGGCTGAAGACAACTCTTGCTAGTTACAGCCTGGCATTGGACGAGCCTACCATCACTTATGAACCTGTTGATTTGCGCCACCTAAAGCCTATCTTACGCGATTATACGCATGCCAAAAAAGTGAAGCCTAAATTAGAAAATATTCCAACCAACATTGTCTTGCCTATTTAACAGTCAAAGGGGATATGATGGCTCAAACTTATATTTTAAAGATTTACCGCGGGCAGCCAGGCCATCAATACTGGGAAGAGTTTGAGTTAGAGCTCATTCCTTATGCTAACGTCATTTCGTCTTTGATGAACATTCAGCGCAATCCCATCAATATTAAAGGGGAAAAAGTCACTCCGGTCGTATGGGAGTCGGGGTGTTTGGAAGAGGTTTGCGGATCTTGCTCCATGCTTGTCAATGCTTATCCGAGGCAGGCTTGTACAGCCCTAATTGAGCCCATTATCAAAGAAACGGGAAAACGCACCATTACGCTTGCTCCGCTGACTAAATTTCCTCTCGTGCGAGATCTGATTGTCGATCGCAGCATCATGTTTGATAACTTAAAAAAAATTCACGGGTGGATCGACGTCGATGGCACGCATCAGCAGGGCTCTGGGCCTAAAATTAGCCCCGAAAAGCAAAAAGTGATGTATTCTCTTTCTACGTGCATGACATGCGGCTGCTGCTCTGAAGCTTGCCCTCAAATCAACGACCATTCGCCCTTCATCGGTCCGGCAGCCGTTTCCCAGGCTCGCTTGTTTAATGCCAACCCGATTGGAAAAACGCAAAAAGACCTACGTTTGCACCCTTTAATGGAAGAAGGAGGAATCGGAAATTGTGGTAATAATCAAAATTGCGTTAGGGTCTGCCCCAAAAATATTCCTCTCACGGACTCCATTGCAGCCATTAGTCGCGATGTCACTCTGCAAGCCATCGAAGACCTTTTCAGTTTTCCTGACAGGCAAGATTAGGCTGCTTCGTCTGAAGGCACAATCTTAAGTGTGCCTGAGAAGCAGGCCAAGATTTTGACTGTACTGCCGTTTTCGCCTGAAATTCATTTTAAAGGCGAGTTGTTCAGGGACAAAGGGTTAACGTACCTGCATTTGAATTAAAGCAGGCGGAGCTGGAATAGCCCCGCCTTTTTTCTCTACCAATCTTCTAGATCAGAATCGAAGTCTGAATCTGAATCCTGGTTGTCAACATTGAAAAAGCCTAAGTTGCTCATGCTCTTTTTCAAATTAGTGATAAGAGTGGATTTTTCTTCCACTTTCTCTTCTACTACCACGGCCTTTAACTGGTTCTTATTGAATTTGGTTATGGAATCCAATAGGCTTCCCCGGTCCTGCTCAATGGGTTTTTGAAACAGATTTACTGGATCGCTTACTTGAAACGAATGCCCAGCATTCAAGGAATGCGTGGTTATGTCATTAAAAGACTTTGTGGTAATAGGAGTCATAGGCGTTGAAGGGCTTTCTGGTTCTTCACCGATTATTTGTGAGCGTCTTAAAATCAAGCTGTTTGTCAGAAAGTCACCTAAATGATGATTTTCCTGTTTGGGAGGGCGACTGGCAGATGTTGTATTGGGCTGCGAAAGCAGTTTAAAAGGCGGCGGTTCTGGTATAAACCCGTTTGTGGATTTGACTACAAAGTCTGTTTTATGCGCAGCTTCCAATTGCTCCATTTTAGCCTCGCTTTCTCGTGAAGAAGAAGTCATGACTTCTAGATCCTTTGATGCCTGGCTTTGAACCTTGTTGCTTCCTTTTTCTAAGGAGAGATCTTTCATAGCAGGATTTTGAATGGTTAGAAGTTGTAGATTCTCAATGCTTTCTACAAGATCCTGGCTTCCTTGATTGTCCACTATAGGATTTAACTCAACAGCTTTCTTATAGCTGCGCGGAGGTAGAGGCGGCGGAGTGCGATGAGTCAATCGATCTTTTAGGGAAGGGCGCTGAAGAATATCAACGGTCGTTAACGGGGATAAGTGAACTGTCTGCTCGATGGCTTTTTCTTCTCGATTCATGGCTTCTGTTTGCGGCAAAGATTGCAGGTTTGAGTGATCGACAGCCTTCTCTGCGAACCGATTTTTCACTGCAGAATTTAACTCTGCCTTCATATAATTGCGTGGAGGCAGAGGTGGCGGAGTGCGAATCAGTCGCTCTTCCCGATTAACTGCCTGCTCTATAGTTTTTTTCCCCCGGTTAACTGTTTTCTCTTGAACTGAAGCCTGAGTCTCGGAGTCGATAGATTTGGTCGAAATGGGGCTAACAGGAATCCGAGAAGTTGGCGAGTCGATGCCTACATTGGAAACCGCAGGAGATGAAGAAGAGCCGAACGGCCACAAATAATTGATGGATTGCTGAAAGATGTGAATGGGAATGGTTAAGAGGTTGACGATTTGATGAGAAAGGGAAGGATTGTTCTTTTGATTAGACAGGCCGGCCGCCGTCTGCGACTCATTGAGCCACTGAACAGTATGCTGGGAGACCAACTGAATCTGGGACAGCAACTCATTTTTTTCCTGCTCAGCAAATTCTACGAATGACACGTACTGAATATGACGCATGCTCTCATCTAGTACGTCTAACGGGCATTCTTGCTTGTAAAGCTCGTCAATAGATAGCAGCTCAACTTTAGCCTTAATGTCTAATAATTGATTCAAGTCCTCTTGAACTTGTAAGAAATGCCGCTGCAGAAGCTGTGTCTTTTCAATCGTATTTTGATCAGCCTGCATCGCTTTATCAAAGGCATTCTTGCCATTTTCTATGGTTGAATAGAATTGATAAAAAAAGCTTTCAAAATTATTAATCATAATCAGCTCCTTAATAATTGATTAGGTTAATTTGCTTTTATATTTAAATGTTAATGTTTTTTAGTTAAGTGGTTATTAAATGTTTATTCGTTTTGATTTAATTAATAAAAATAAATCCTAATAAAAGAAGTAGGTATATGGTAATTTGTAGAGATGAATTTAGAGAAAAATGATGAGTAAAAAAAAACGAAATGAATAGTGAAAAAAATTGAATGAGACTTTGTAAAAAGTCTAAATAAAAGGATTTAGTAATTTGCTGCGCTGAGTTATACTTGCCCTTCCATTAATCTTTTTTTGCAGGCCCTATTAATGTCATCCCAGACTCTTTTCTATTTCAAGCGTTTGTCTTTCTTATTAGCGGCTAAAATTTTTTTAGTGTTGGGAGTGATTTTGTGGGGAGGGGTTGGCCTGGGTCCCGATGAGGCTCAGTATTGGACATGGAGTCAGAAACTCGATTGGGGCTATTATAGCAAGCCTCCCGGAATTGCCTGGCAGATTTGGCTTGGCACGCAGCTTGTTGGTCAAACAGAGCTAGGAGTGCGCCTCTTTGCCTTATTGTGGGCGACTGGGCAAGCCTATTTAGTCTTTGCACTTGCCCTTCAGGCTGGTCTGCAATCTAGATCTGCTTTTTGGAGCGCCGTTTTGATGGCTTTATCACCGATTGGATTGATCGGTGCTTTACTTGCCATTACGGATGGGGGTTGTCTATTTTTCTGGACGTTAGCCTCTTTGGTCGTGGTTCAAGCCTTAAGGCGTGAAGAGGCTCCTTCACCTCTTTTAGTGGGGCTTTGTTTGCTGGGCGGAGCATTATTCAAGTGGCCGGTTTATTTATTTTGGCTTTTCTTTTTGCTTGCCCGCTGGCGTTGGTTTCCTCAGCAGCCTCTCACACGCGTTTTTGCAGGTGCTGCTATTTCTTTATGCGGGCTTTTGCCAAGCGTGTGGTGGAATATGACTCATGAGTGGGCCACTTTTCGCCATGTCTCATCTACTCTACAAGGCGGGCATGGGTCGCCTGGGGGGAATTTTTTTGAATTTGTTGGATCGCAAGCTTTGCTGCTCTCACCGGTCTTATTTGTTTTAATGCTCGTGAGTTGGTTTGGCTGCATGCGCAGGCCGCGCTTTTTACAGCCTGCCCTGTTTTTTTGCGGAGGTGTCTCTCTGATTTGCCTAGCTGGAGCTTCAGGATTGTCTCTTTTTCAGAAGGTGCAAGGCAATTGGATCAGTTTTGCTTATCCTACGGGGCTTGTTTGGCTGGCGTGGTATGCAAGTGAATGGCGTCCCAATTTATCGAAATGGCTGACAGTTGGTGTTTATGTTTCGGTTGTTTTGACAAGCTGTTTATTGACTCTTCCTTGGCTCTATACCGCCGATCAGTGGCGCCCTCGCCAACTCTCTCACCGGATGAATCCATTTAAACACAACATGGGGTGGGATCGATTAGACGAAGCACTTCAGCGTGCCGATTACAATCCGGAAACGGATTTTTTAATCAGTGATAAGTATCAAACGACGAGCATCTTGAGCTTTTATGGTCCCATGCAGAAGCGCGCTTACTTTCTCAATTTGCAAGGGGCGCGCCATAATCAATTTTCTTATTGGCCTAGCATGGTCGATGAACAGCAAGGCAAGACCGGCTATTTTGTCTGGACCGAGAATCAGCCCCATCTCGAGCGGGAGTGGAGGGGTAAGTTGGATTTTTATCAAAATGAACTGGAACGCTATTTTGAAAAGGTAGAATTCTTAGGCTTAACACCTCTTCTTTATGATCAGCAAAGAGCTGTAAAAGGGGCATTCATTTTTAAATGTTCTATTTGCAAAAAGGGCGCTCTGCCAACTACCACTCTTTATTAAAGATGACACAAATCTGCTGTTGACTTAGTGTGCAACGCCGAACTGCCGCGTCCAAGAGTCATGAGCTTATCCTTCGAATTGATGATAGATCTTGACGATCGCCTTCCAGATGCCATTGATTTTAATGAGGGTTAGGAATTCGTTGTAATCGGCGCCAATTGCAAGTACGTCGAGCCTCGTCTAATGTGAGGCACGGCGCCGTTTTTCTGGACAAAACCGTAAAGATTCTTGACCGATGCTTTAATCTGCTTTTCAAGCCTAGATTTTTCTTCTTTAGATATAGATTTAAGTAATATTGTGCTATGTGAGGGCATGGCTTAGCTCCAAGCTTGCATGCTCACACAATCGGCGTATTTTGCAGCGGATTTTTCATTTTTAACAAACTCCAGAGCCTTATTCCGTGCTCGCCCTAAATAGACTTGCTAAGTTCCATACGTTTGTTTGACGCATGGATACGTAGGAATGTATCTGTTTCAAGAGCGATTCTTTCTATTACCCACATCTTTTCTTGAGTTGTACAAAGCTATTCCCTGCTAAATAGCCTTCTAAAAAGCACAAAATTTTATATAGTTTCGCCTATCTTACTGAAGAAAAAATCATAAAAACCAAGGACCTTCAAATCCGTCATGTTATCTTCTTCAAATAGAAGGCGATCCAGAATTCAGGCTATTCTCTAAGTCCGCTAGAAAAAATGGAATAAAAGCCGAGTTTAATCCAGCTAGAGTTTAAATCCAGCTGGATGGATTTATCAAAAAAAGAGGGGATGGGATTATTGCCTAGAAAAAGCTTCCTTGCCTAAAATGGAATTGTAGATTTGAAAATAGGATCTATAAATAGCCATAAACCAGACGCGCAAGCGCTTTTTTGAGAGGGTTACCTTTTTCAATCACGTTTTAAACTAAAAAGTTTAAATGGTTTAAAAAATGAAGAATGGGGTATTATTAAAGTTAGAGATCTATTTTTCACTGCTAATTGGGATATTCGGATATAAAGCCAATCAACGATATTTATTTTTTTAAGGGACCAGGACGCTGACGGGATAGCTTGAATTGCTTGTCAATTTAAAGCGAAGACGTTGGGAAACGGACCCACGTTTACAAAACGTGTTGATAGTGCTAATTCGAGTCCCTCTTAGCGGTGTTTTCTTTTCCATCCTTGTTTGTATTTATTGTCAGGATGCTCATCCTTAGACCCGACTTAAAATTTAGACTACGTCATCGTTTTTTCTTTATTCTCTTTTCGTGGAAAGATTCTTAGTCTTTACAATTTATCTTTTTTTTTCTACTATAGTTCCATGTTTGCAAAGTTAAGCAAATAACCTGAATAAGTACTGGAGAGGATATGTCTTCTGTTAAAAAGAAGCGCAAGTATAAGATTGCGAAGCAT
The DNA here is from genome assembly GCF_001499655.1 of Candidatus Protochlamydia naegleriophila. Classification (NCBI taxonomy): domain Bacteria; kingdom Pseudomonadati; phylum Chlamydiota; class Chlamydiia; order Parachlamydiales; family Parachlamydiaceae; genus Candidatus Protochlamydia; species Candidatus Protochlamydia naegleriophila. The sequence continues at coordinate 2,569,881 of NZ_LN879502.1, read as the reverse complement.
AAGCGCAAGAAGCGTAGCCGACGTGATCGGCACAAGGGAAGATAGATCTCGTTGATCTAGAGGGTGTATTAGAAGCTAAATCATAGAATTTAATTTCTGATATGCCCTCTAGACGGCTAGATCGATTCCCTTCACTTGCGGTCTAAAATCATTTTAGACCGCAAGATCACCTTCTATCGCAGAACGCACTCATTCCCTAAAGAGCTAATTTCCTTCAATATTTCCAGCTTTCCGACTTCTTCTTCTTAGCTTTGCCCTAATTATTTAATTTGTTACGAGAGTTTCTAATCAATATGTGGAAATTTCCTGTTCGTTATGATGTCATTGTAATTGGCGGCGGTCATGCCGGATGTGAAGCAGCGTTGGCGTCTGCCCGCATGGGTTTGCGTACACTGTTGTTGACAATGAATTTAGATACGATTGCCAAAATGAGTTGCAATCCGGCTGTCGGTGGAATCGCCAAGGGGCATATCGTAAGGGAGATTGACGCCCTTGGAGGGGAAATGGGGAAGGTGATCGATGTCACTGGAATCCAATACCGCATGTTGAATGCAACCAAGGGACCTGCCGTTTGGGCTCCCCGCGCACAGGCCGATAAGCTGGCTTATCAAACCGAGATGAAGCACCGGATGGAGCAGACGCCAAATCTTGAGATTAAGCAAGGGACAATCGAAGATTTAGTCATTGAGAATGATCGGGTATGTGGTGTCATTACGAAAGAAGGGATTACCTATGACTGCCAGGCCATCGTTCTTTCATCTGGAACGTTTTTACGCGGCCTCCTACACATTGGAGAGACAAATTATTCTGGCGGCAGGGCTGGAGATCAGCCATCGGTTGGCATGTCGGCTAGCTTAGAAAAATACGGGTTGAAACTTGGGCGTCTAAAAACGGGAACGCCTCCGCGAGTTAACAAGCGCTCAATTGATTACAGCCATACCGAAGAGCAGCCAGGCGAGCCAGGTGTCAAATTTTCTTATGACGATGAAGGATTGCCACGCCTTCCTCAAGTCTCTTGCCACATTACCTATACAACTGAAGAGACTAAACAGATCATTCTGGCTAACATCCACCGCTCTCCCATGTATTCTGGCCAGATCAAAGGCGTAGGCCCGCGCTATTGCCCCTCGATCGAAGATAAAGTGGTCCGCTTTTCAGATAAAGAGCGGCACCAAATTTTCTTGGAACCAGAAGGATTACAGACTCAGGAAGTCTATGTCAATGGCGTATCCTCTTCATTACCCTTCGATGTCCAATTAGCTTTCATCCGCAGCATCCCGGCCTTAAAGCATGCCGAAATCATGCGACCAGCTTATGCGATCGAATACGATTATGTTGTAAGCGGGCAGATTGACTTTTCTCTGGAATGCAAAAACGTTGAAGGGCTCTTTTTAGCCGGTCAAATCAATGGAACCTCGGGCTACGAAGAAGCCGCTGGACAGGGCCTCATTGCAGGAATCAACGCGGCTAACAAGGTCCTTGGAAGAAGCCCTCTCATTTTAAAGCGTTCGGAAGCCTATATTGGTGTCATGATCGATGACCTCGTCACTAAAGGATTGGATGAGCCTTACCGGATGTTTACAAGCCGGGCTGAGCACCGTTTATTGCTCCGCCAGGATAACGCCGATTTGCGTTTGCGCCACTATGGATACGAAGCTGGATTGATCGATCAAACACGCTACAATCGCGTGCGCGATAAACAGCGCATCATGGAAGAAGAGAGCCAAAGACTTGGAAAAATCTTTAGGCAAATGAACGGAAAGGGATATACACTGGCTCAGCTTCTGTGTCGTCCAGAAAACTCTTATGCTTCTCTTTTACAGGACTATCCAGATGCCATCCAGGATTTTGGCGAGGACATCAATTTTCAAATTGAGCTTAACTTGAAATATGCCGGCTACATCAATCGCCAAACAACCGAAGTAGCCAAGCTGGCACATGTTGAAAATATTCAGATTCCTGAAGGATTTGATTATCAATCAGTGTCCGGATTGCGCAATGAAGCGAGGCAAAAGCTTAGCAAAGTATGCCCCCAAAATCTAGGACAGGCATTGCGCATTTCGGGTGTTTCGCCAGCCGATATTTCAATTTTGATGATCTCTCTTATGCGCCATCGCCCAGCCGAAAAAGGAGGCATGACTTCTTCTTCTGGTTGCTGTGAATTGGAATAAGAAGCGGCTAAGATGAGCAATTCCTGACATGGAAATTTTAAATGTTGTTCAGTTCAATCGCGTCCCCATCCTGCAGCAGCTAAAATGGGAAGAGGCATTATTGCGGGCGGATCACAGAAACTGGTGTTTGATCAATCAAGGATCTCCGCCTGCCATTGTCATGGGAATTTCAGGCAAAATTGCTGAGTTAGTTGATCGGGACAAATTGCAAGAAGCGCCTCTTCCTGTGATCCGTCGCTTTAGCGGAGGAGGAACGGTGGTTGTCGATGAAAATACGCTTTTTATCACCTTTATTTGCAATGCTGCCACCCTTCCCATAGCGCCCTATCCTCTTCCAATCATGCGCTGGACTCAAGAGCTTTACGAGCCAGTTTTTCATCCTCATTCCTTCCAGCTGCGAGAAAATGACTACGTCATTGGACATAAAAAGTTTGGCGGAAATGCCCAATCGATTGTGAAGAATCGCTGGCTTCATCACAGCTCTTTATTGTGGGATTACTCATCTGCCTACATGGACTATCTTTTGATGCCGCCTAAAATGCCAACCTACCGGGAAAAACGGTCGCATGCCGATTTTCTCTGCTGTCTGAAGGACCTTTGGCCTTCTCCTCAAACTTTTCAAACTACATTTTTGCATAGGCTTGCTCAGCAATTTACCGTGCAGGAGCAGCCTTTATCTCTTCTAACGCAAATTGCTGCTTTGCCCCATAGGCAGGCGACAGAAGTTATTGCTATTGGCAAGCAATAGCAATCGCTCTTTGATTTTTAAATTTATTTGTTGAATCTATTTTTAGTCATTGACCCCGTCGCTTCTGTTCGATTAAAAAGATATTTAAAATTATTTATTTATAAAGGAGGGTCTATGTTCTTGGAAGATGTTCCCGTCAGCTACTTTGCCGTGATAGTGGCTGCTTTGGCTTATTTTATTTTGGGTGCGATTTGGTATTCTCCTGCCGTTTTTGGACATCGCTCAATGAAGCATGATGCTGTATTGGATGACGATTTCAAAAAAACTCCTGTTATTTTGGCATACATTGGCGAGTTGATTATTTCCTTTGTCTTAGCCTATATTTTGGCACTTTTTATTGAGATCACCCAAGCCCGTGAAATCTTGGAGGGTGTTGTCGTTGCGCTTTGGATTTGGTTAGGGTTCATTGCTACGACCCATTTCTCAGCCGTTTTATGGGCACGTAAAACGCTTAAGAGTTTCTTCATTCATGCCGGATTTATGTTGTTTGGCTTTCTTCTCATGGGAATTCTGATTCCTGCCCTTCGTTAAAGTGAGCGGCGATTGCGTTGCAAACATCCTTCAAAATCGATGGCTGGCCATGCAGGTCATCGATTTCTAAAGCAATTCTTGGACTCCTTCATCGCATATCCATTGCTTGCTGGTTTAAAGCGTTTAAGCAGATTTACATCTATTCTAGATGAGATTTTAGCGGATTTGAAAAGGCATTTAGCAAGGGCAAATCGGCCTCAAAAAAGTTGAGTGCCTTTTTCTTCTTTGTTTCTGCAGTAAGAATAAATTGCATGAATTTAAAAAAAATACTTTAATGAAAATTGAGTATTCAAACAAAGGAGTAAGGATATGCCTCAGGGTGATAAATCAAGTTATTCGAATAAACAAAAAAGGCAAGCTAAGCACATCGAAGATGGATATGAAAAGCAAGGATTGAATGAAAAAGAGTCTGAGAAGCGGGCCTGGGCTACGGTCAATAAATTGACTGGCGGTGCAAAGAAAGGGGGAGTTGCGGCTAAAAAGTCTGCGGCCCCTTCAAAAACCACGGCCGCTAAAAAACCAGTTGCTGCTAAAAAAACGGCCAGCGCGCCTGCCAAAAAAACTGCAGTAGCTCGTACACCAGCTAAAAAGGCACCCCCTGCTAAAAAAGCTGCGGTTGTCCCTGCGAAGAAGGCTGCTCCTGCCAAGAAGGCAACAAGTGTTCGTATGCCCATTAAAAAAGTTGGTACAGGAGTAGCTGCTAAAAAGAGTGCGCCTGTCAAGAAGGCGGTCGTTTCCCATTCAATAGCTAAAAAGACAGAACCTAAAAAAAGTAGTGCTGGAGTAGCTAAGAAAGCCGCCTCTGCCAAGAAAGCTGCGGCAAGTCCAGCGTCTGCCAAGAAAGCAGTCCCAGTCAAAAAAACGGGGAGTGCGGCTAAAAGCCCTACATCAAAAGCCGTACCGGCAAAGAAGAGCGTAAAAACAACTGCGGCTAAGAAAACGACTAAATCCAAACCAAAAGCTAAATCGACAAGCATTTTAGGCTCCCTGTTCTCATTTTAAGCATAGAAGATGGCTTCTACGGTGGGTCCAGTAAGGACCCATTTTTTTTGTTTCAATTTCGGGTCTTACCTTGTGAGGCCGAATTTTTGACTCACTTATCCGTTAGACTCCTATGATTGCGTCCGAAACGGTCATTATTTTTTAACAATGCTGTTAGAGGCTAGTAGATCGAGTGACTTTAGAATCCGCCATGAAGGAAGAGTGGGTCACACGAGGTTAAAGACCGGTTGCAACCTTTTCCAGGATCTTTTTAAGATCGATTCCTTTGCCAAGAATCGGTTGAAATAAATCACCCAGCTTCTTGAATCGTTCGACGGCATTTTTGATGGTGAAGTCTGTCGGTTGTAAACCGGCTTTGACTTCGCTCCATTTTAAAGGGGTAGAGACAGGGGCATAGGGTTTTGGTCTTACAGAGTAAGGAGCGGCAACTGTTTGGCCGAAGCGGTTCTGCAAGTAGTCTAAATAAACTTTTTTTTGCCTGTTGCGCGGAGTGCGCTCAATGGAAGTGATTTTTGGCAGCGCTTGGTGGACAACGTGAGCAATCAAATTGCCAAATTGGCGCGCTTCGTCGTAATTATAGCGGGCTCCTAATGGAATGTAGATATGAAGGCCCGTTGCGCCAGACGTTTTGCAAAGGTTGGGAACATTCCAGCTCTCCAAGACGTGATGTACACCTTGGGCTACTTCCAAAACGTGATCGAAAGAAATATCTTCTGGATCCAGATCGATAATCAGGTAGTCTGGTTGATGCAGCGATTGTACGCGAGAATTAAAGGGATTTAAATCAATGCATCCTAAATTGACCGCGTATAAGAGGCTCTCTTCATCATCGATGACAAGGTAGCGGATCTTGCGCTCTTCGTGGTGAATGGGTTCAGTTCGTATCCAAGAAGGAGCATGGAACAGTTCTTTTTGATAAAAACTTGTTTCTCCGATCCCATTTGGATAGCGCCGCAAGGTTTCGGGGCGGTCTTTTAGATAAGGTAAAATGAGGGAAGAAACCTCGCGGTAATACTCAATTAAATCTCCCTTGGTGTATCCCTCTTGAGGCCAATAGAGTTTGTCGAGGTGGGTTAATTTGAGATGGAGTAGCGGCTTAGGACTGCTTTTCTTCTTTAACGAAGGGACTTTTGGATGGTCCTCGGACTCCGCTAGTACCTCTTTTGTCGGGACTTCCTTTTCGAATGCGACTTCTGTAGGGCTTTTATCTTCTCTAATGCCAATAAAAATAGCTTGACGCATGATCTTGTCGTTTGTCCATTCGGCAAAGCTTATTTCACAGACGAGTTTGGGCTTGGCCCAAGTTGGATTCATGTTCGTTTTAGGAACGTTTTCAAAAGGGCACTTGTCTTGTGCAAGTTTTTGAAGGCGTTCATAGAGCTCTTTTAACTTCTCTTCTCCAAAACCGCTGCCCGTGTGGCCAACGTACGTTAGCTTGCCTCCGTCATAGACACCTAAGATGAGAGACCCAAAATGCTTGCGCGACTTTCTTGGGGCCGTAAAACCGCAGATGATAGCTTCTTGGCGTTGATGTGTCTTGATTTTGAGCCAATTGCGGCTGCGTCCCGATGCATAAACACTTTGCGCATTTTTGGCAATGATGCCTTCAAAGCCTTGCTTCAATACCGATTGGAAAAACGCTTTGCCTTTTCCTGTGACATGATCGCAAAAAAGGATCTGAGAATTTTTGGGGAGAAGCTTTTTAAGCAGCTCTTTTCTCTGGAGGAGGGGCATATCTCGCAAGTCATAGCCTTGCAGATAGAGGAGATCGAATACGTAATAGACGAGCATTCCTTTTTGATTGCGCTGGTAATTTTGCATGAGCTGAAAGCTTGGCTTTTTATCTTCGTTTAATACGACGATCTCGCCATCCAGAACGGCATCCATTTCGATGGTTCTTAATGCCTTGACAAGCGAGGAGAAGCGGGTATTAAAGGATTGGTTGTTGCGCGATAAGAGTGAAACGTCTCCCTTTTGAATGTAGGCAAGCGTCCTATAACCATCCCATTTAATTTCAAAAATCCAATCTTTATTGTCAAAAGGCTCATCGACTAGGGTGGCCAGCATAGGTTTAATCGCTTCCGGCATGGAGCTAGGCTTAATCGAGCCTTGGCCTTCCGAAGAGTCGGAAACTAAAATAGGGTGTCGATCGCCCTTAGTTTTTTTTACTTTTTTTTTGGTTGGATGGTGCGGTTGGATAAAACAGATTGATTTTGCTCTATGACAGGAGTCATGCTTGCGTATTCATCCTTTTTCTTAATGAGCAGCCATTGCTTCGGTTGGCTTTCAAATCTAACCAGAGAAAACTCTCCTTGCAGCTTGTGCCCATGTAAGATGAAGCTGAGGCGCCCTTTTTCTAGGCCTTGCTTGATCAAATGCTCGCTCTCCTTTTTCGAAGAGGCTCTCACAGCATCATAGGTGCCCTCATCCCATACGATGACCTCGCCTGCTCCATAACTTCCTTCAGGGATTATTCCTTCGAAGGTGCGATAGTCGAAGGGGTGATCTTCCACTTGAATGGCAAGGCGTTTATCAGCTGGATCGAGTGAAGGCCCTTTTGGAACGGCCCAGCTTTTCAGGACTCCGTCAACTTCCAGCCGGAAGTCGTAATGCAGGTGGCTGGCCTGATGCAGTTGAACAACGAATTCCAGGCCTTTAGTGCGCGGCGAGCGAATTTTCCCTCTAGGTTCAGAGGTCTTTTTAAAATCTCTTTTGCTTTGGTAATCTTTCAGCGTCATGGTGACCCTTAAGCACTTTTGCGTTGATGCTCTTCTAAACTTTCTTTTAGCATCGCCATGATGTCTTTGACAGGAGTAATCTTAGCTTCTTTCGCTTTGGCGTGTTTTGGCTTGTTGCCTTTGAGCTTGTCGTCTATGATGGCTTTTAGTTCTTCTGTGTAAGTATCGTGATAATCTTCGAGATGAAAATGGGAGGTGAGCTGATCAATTAATTTAATGGCCATGGTGATTTCTTTGCTTGAAGCCACCTCTTTTTCAGGGATGTGGAGATTGGATGTATTCTTGATTTCGTTTTGATAGCGGAGCTGATTTAAAATGATCAGATGATCATGCGGCTTAATCACGGCAATATGTTCTCGATTGTGCAAAACGAATTTGGCCACACCAACCTTTTTGGATTTTTTTAGGGCTTCACGCAACAGGACATAGGCCTTACTGGCTCCTTTGTCGGGTTCTAAGTAGTAGGGTTTCTCGTAATAAAGAGGATCAATCTCTTTTTCAAAAGTGAAATCGAGAATATCGATGGTCTTGGTCTTTTTGACAGTTGCCTGTTTAAAATCTTCTTCGACTAAGACGACGTAGTCTCCTTTTTGATATTCATATCCTTTGACAATGTCTTTATAAGGGACCTCTTTGCCGTCTGATTTGCAAATCCTAGCAAAGCGAATAGGAGAGAGGTCTTTCTTGTGAAGCATATCGAAGCTTAGGCCATGATCTTGCGTTGCACTATAGAGGCGGACGGGAATGTTGATGAGTCCAAAATTTAAGGCACCTGTCCATAGAGCTCTCATATGACTCCTTTAACCTGAAGCTTTTAAACAAGGGATAAGTAGAATTAAAATAAAAACTTATAATTCCTGAATAGCAGAGATGGCTGGAAAGGTCAAGGGCAATAGCAAGGATGGGACTCTTTAAACCCGCAATTGCACCCAATTCGCGCGCAATCACGTCTTAAAGAGTCCCGAAAGAGATTAATGTGAAGCTGATCCGGCAGCAGCCGTATCTTCAATTAATCCCCCATTCTCATAAGAGAAGAAGTAGTCCACGATCGGTTGAGTGGAGAGCGCAGGGCGTCTGTATTCCCATTGCTCGCCTTGAGGGCTCATCCTATCGTGCTCAAAAGAGCCATCTTCCAATTGATAGTGCACATCGACAAAGCGTTTAGCATGCGAGGGTGCGAACCAGAATTTGATGAACTCATCTTCTAATTCCATTCCATGGTTGAAAGAAAAGGGCTCCATTGAATGGCTCACTGGCATCAGTCCTTTCACAGATAAGAACTGATAAGTGTAGGTTCTGGTATCATGGCCAACATTCTTATCGTTAATATAAGTAATGTTGAACGTGATGACGTCATTATCTTTTAAATTGTCAATTTGGTTGGTCCACGTCGTGCCCGATTTTTGCATGCGCAAATTCACTTGATTGCCGTTATTCACTTTGTAGTGAATGTCGACAATGTTTAAGGCTAGACTAGAGGTAAAAGCAGTCAACAAACTATTAGCAGTCGGCTGAACTGTAAGCTTAAAGTCATCTGTTTGATCAATGAAGATCGGCAGGGGCCCAGGTCCGGGCCCGGGTTCAGGCGGAGTTACTCCGCAGCGATAAACGTGCTGGCTCGGACTGCTATCGACCGCCTTGTTGTTGTCTTCATAGGTATAGTAATAATCGACAGTGTCGCCGCTTTTTAGGCCGTGGACTGTATATTGCCACATGCTATTTTGGCTAGTCATTGCTACCGTTTGAAGGGCGCCTCCATTGATTTTATAATTAAACTTAACGTATTGCGTCGACCAATTAGGCTTAAATGTGAAGACCACTTCGCCCGCATCTGCCGCATCATCTGTGAAAGAATGAGTAGGCGGTTGGGGTGTTTGGCCATCCGTTGCCATTTCATGGGACGCAACTGTCAATTTGACGCCATCGGAAAAGGTTACAACGATAGGGGCTGCATTTGGGTTATAAGCCACGTGGTTGCGTACGCCATTCTTATTGAAGACAGCATACGTTGGAGTGTCGGCAGTGATACTTGTATCTACCCGCCCTAATTGATTCACATTGTGAATCCAATGATAAGTATGTGCCTTGCTGTCGCCAGCTTCTGGGCCATAGCCTTGATTTTGATTGAATTCTGTAATGGCTGCCAAGGGATCGTATAGAGCCTTGACGCTCATGTGAATGTCGCGCCAAACATCGGTATGGGCCGCTCCGCCATTATTCAACATAAATGTTTGATTGGCTTTTAAATAATCTGGATAGCGTCCGAGGTAAAGCATGCCTGGGTTAATGGGCAAGAAATTGATTCCATGGAAAAACTGGGCAGGACCACCAAACCAAGTCGCGTAGGCGCCTCCGTCCGACCAAACCATTCCGAGAGTGTTAGGCTGGAAATCAGAGGGGAATACTTGATTGTCGACATCAAACCAATATTGCGGAATGGCAGATGTGGCAGTAGCGTACAAAAAGATTCCCAAATCACGCAAAGCCGTATTACCAGTAAGCGATCCCCAAAGGATCAGTGCAGAATCGTAATCAATTTCTTCCGAAGAAGATTCCAAGTTGTTGCCTGAAGCAAAGTTGGCTGCTCCAGATGCCCATCCATGGCCTGCATAAACATCCATCATGCGAAGGAAAGGATAGGTTTGATCGCTGCGGTCGGCGTTTGTGCAATCTTTAATCAAAAGATTGATCATACCGCCCCACTGGCTATTTTGAGCCCAGGAAGGATCGTAATGGGCGACGCAAGCGGCAGCCATCACAAAGTAACCGTAGTGGAAGTGGTGGTCATTTAAATTGTTATCGCTTCCATAGCTAGCGGGATAGCCAATTAAAGTTCGCCAGTTGTTGTTGTAGTAAAACAGCTGATTGCCTGTTCCATCCAGCCAATTTTGCAGGCGTGTTTTGATTTCGGCCAAGAACAGGTCGCGGGCAGCCGTATGCTTGACTTGTTCGGCGATTGGGACGAGGTGAGCAATTTTTGCCAATGCTTTACCCATCCAATAGCTATCTGTGCCATCATTGATATTCCATCTGGCATCAGGAGATTGCTTGAAGATGCCATCGATATAACCGTAAAGTTGGGTAGAGTTATAGGAATCGACCCCATCCTTGGCAAAATTTGGCAGGGCAGGGAGGACGCCTGAAAATTTGAGAGACGTTGTAAATTGAGAGGCATCGACGACTTTCATGCTGCCGTGAGCTGATGAATAGCTAAAGCCTAATACTGGATCTTTCGAATTTAACCACTGATGGCGATTAAGAGCCAAAACGGGATGGTTTATATTCGAATTGTTGGGTCCAGGCTCTTTTAAAGTGCTCTGGACAGCATAGGTCGAGGTGAGCAGGGAAGTTGCAGGATCGTACTTCCACGATACTTTTGTATCTGTGACAAAAGCATAGGCGCGTGCGCGGAAAAACTCCAAAGTTGACGCCTGATTATCTGGTAAAAGAGCAACGGAATAGTAATTTTTTCCGCTTAAATTGGATTGTAAATTGTTGCCGTTACGAGTCCAGCTTGAGCCTGCTGGGGCAAAAATTCCGTAATGATGACCATTAACGGTGACGCCGACTACTCCATTGTTGTTAGACCAGATAGTGGGATTACCTGAAAGATTGACGATTGCATCTCCACCTGCTTGAGTGACGTAGACAAAAGGGAGGCCGCTACCAAATGTTGTTTGCAGCGTTTTTCCATTGGCTGACCAATAAGCAGTAACCGCCCAATCAGAATAGTCAGAAACCTTTGTATCCGGTGCACTCAATCCTGAGATTCCAAGCAAAAGATCTCTTACATGAGGATAGTGGTACTCCTGAGCTTTAGTCCCATCCCCAATGGGATTAAAAGGAGTGACAAAATGGCTGGTTGGATATCCAACTTCTAGGCCACCTGTTTGGGCTTTAAATGATAACGGATGGGCAAACATGCTTTCCGACCAGGGTGACTCAGGATTGAATTTCCATATCAGCGATGACCACCATTGATTTGTTTGAGGAGCTTTGGCAAAACCCGGAGCCGTCCTCGGTGTGGCTGGATTGTTATTGCGATCGGATGGAACCATTCTTCCTGGAGGCAAGTCGGTGGTATAGCCTCCTGAACCTATTGGAATAACTGCAGCATCGCTTGATGCACAGATTAGCAGCATAGAACTCAATGTGGTATTCATTAAATTCCATTTTGTTGAGATTTGCTTCAAATAACGTCTCAATTTCATTCTATCTCTCCTGGTTTAATGATTTAAAAACCTAAAAAAAGTTAAAAGTGATGTTTGATCTCCTTAATAACAAGGGTTTCGCTTGGACGTGACTGTACCGCTTAGTTGTTAGCCGTTGCAGCCGAAATGTTAGGGAAAATATAACCTGAACTTCAGGTCTGTAGAAAATGTTACCAAATGGATCTCTCCATTTGATAATTGGTATTACATCATTTTAAATTTTTGGAAAGAATTTTTTTTAAATAATCTTAATTTCTTGCTCTGGCATATTCTTAAATGAATTATTAAAAATAAACGATTTAAACTTTTTGAAGTTCTTTTGAAAGAAAATAGGTAGGGATTTATTTAAAATGATAATACGTTTATTTGGTAGATTATGGCTTAGAAAAATACATGAGGGCTTTTAAACGTATAACTTTAAAGCTATTGAGGTTTTTTATAGTAACTCGCATAGCCATCTAGGCTATCTTCTTGCTATTTTATAGCTTTTATATGCTTTCAAAAAAGAGCGGGATTAATCGATAAGTAACTTATTAAATAGCATTAATTGGATGATTCGAATGTATAGTGGATTTGATATGAGAATGAGTTAATCCGCCTGAAAGACTTTAAGTATAGCTCAGAAATTTTTGCCAAATATCACTAACTTAAAAAACACTGCGGGTGAATTAGAAAGCAATGCTTTAGTAGTGCTTTTAGAGGCCCGTAGGCCGAAGATTATAAACGGCGATTATCTTGTCCTGTTTTAGGATCAAAACTTTTTCTTATTAACGGATTGCTATCTTGCCGATCAGTCGCTCTTTGAGCTCTTATTGTTTTTTATTCTGTTACCCACAATTCGCTAATCGCCCACTATGGGTTTTAAAATCAGTCGGCCTAAAGGCCTCTAACATCCTCATAGGGTAGGTTAAATTCATAAGATAATAATAATTAAGTATTTAAAAAAGAACAGAAGATTGACGCAGAGATGAGGGAGGCGGAGCGATGCAGAGATACAGATTTCAATAGCAGTAGCATAAGGGAAAAGATCGAATCATTGTGCTTTTTTGCATAACATCTAGATCATAAGGGTTGGAACATCAGGCAATACAAGAGAATCGTTATCGAGACAATTGTAGAGAGGGTTTTAAATTCATGTGGAAAGGCGGGGAGATAACCTTAGCCCATCAACAACTCATTGCTGATGGGCATATAAGCAAGTAGCTTGATCGCGATCAATCCTTCATCATTCTGATTGAGTGTCGTTAATATAAATACCCTCTCCATCTGAAGAAATGCCTTCCACAGGAATAAAATCTCCATCTACATTCACGTAAATTGCATGCGAATCGACGTACACCGAACCTGGCGATACGTAGAGCTTTCCATTTAATTCTTGAATGCTGCCGGCAAAGCATTGGAAGCTGAGCATGCATCCCATTAAGCTGAAAATGACTTGTTTCATCGCTCCTCCTTGCAAGGTTTAGTTTTAAAAAGAAAGAGCTATAGAATGTAAGAGATTTTTTAACAACCTTTTTGAAAAAAATCTTTTCTCATCCACGTCTATATGTCAGCTATCACTATCGGCAGTTCATTCTGAGGTCAGTTGAATAAAGGTTTGTTCGAACCAATCTTCTTTTGAGTAAATTTTATTGATTTTTGATTTAAACGATCGTATTTCAGGCGAATGTTTGTTGTTTCATCATGATTTGAATCGGCACCAAAACACACTCGATTTAAGGATGAAATAATATGAGAATCATGTTCATGCAGTGGTTGTAATTTAGCATTTATTAATTCCAATTTTTGAATGCTTCTAGAAAAGCTCACAAGGCTGAGTTATGGAAAGAAAGAGCTATATGATTTAAAATATTTTTACGCGATTTTTTTGAGGGTTTGCTTCTTGAGTATCTGTAGATGTTTTTTAGCGCGTCAGCGAAAAAATGAGTGATGAGAGAGGCGGAAAAAAATCGTTCATGCGCAGGAAGAGCTTGCCATAGCTTGGATTAAACATGAGTCTGTGGAGAAGCTTGCCGACAAGGATTTGCGAGTGAAATTGTCTCTTCCACCTCTTTTTGAACTCTTCAAATTGCCCTTGAAAGGCATAATCGGCCGCCATATGTCCTCCAATAAGTGCCATTGTCAGGCCATTTCCACAAGCTGGCGGAATGGTGCCTGCAGAATCGCCTATAAAATAGGCATTGGTCCATGCAGGGGTATTTTTGATCCCGAATTCTGGCAGGGGGGCTTGCATCCAACCGGAAAAAAGATTCTCTCCTTGTGCAAGATAGGACTTGAGTAGGGGGTGCTGCTGGCAAAGGGAATCGATGAAGGCATTGGCAGAACCTACTTGCTGGAATGCATGCACATCGGCCAGACAGGCAATATTGCATCCATGCTCAATGGGAGCCAGTCCAATATAGGCTTTCGGAAAAGAAAACATTTCGAGCCTGTCTTTCAGATCGATTCCCTTAAAATGAGCTTTGACGCCGATGTAGCGAGGAACAAGCGGCTGAGTACTAAATTGAGGGAGGCGGCCTGTAGCGATGATTAAGTGGCGCGTCTCTATTTTTTTCCCCGATGATAAAGTCAGCTCATGCCATTCATGCACGCTTTTAGAAGGGGTTAAGTGAGCTACTTTCGTTCCTGTGAGAAGATTTGTCCCATTGCTGACGGCTAGATCGGCAAGTGCTGGATCGAGCTGCCAATGAGAGAGGCTTCCTGCTGGAGAAGGGAAATTAAATGTGAGTGAACGCGTTGGGGTATGTACATGGGTTTGGTGGATTATCTTAGGGTTGATTCCCCATCGTTGCAGAAGAGGCAGGCTGTCAGGAGAGAGAAATTCACCGCATACCTTGTGGCTAGGGTAGTTTCCAGCCTCGATCAGCAAGGGGGCGCACCCAAGCTCTGCCAGTCTGATGGCAGCTGATAAGCCTGCTAAGCCTCCACCTAGAATGGCAAACTCATGTTTCATGATTGCTTCTCATTAGATTTGCATCAAACGGCTCAGAGGTATCGATCGTGACGGTCCATCTAAAGGCCCAATGCCAATTGATGGAACAGCGGTTTAGCGGAATATTGGCTTCGTTTAAAAGAGTGATCCAATCGGTGCATGTAAAAGAGCGGCGAATCGAAAGAAGGCCATCGTGCCAGACGAGGCGATTGGGGAAGAAGAAAGGCATGATCGCTGCGAAGCCAAGCCAAGCGAGCGAATGGCGATGAAGATCATTTAAAATCACAGCTTGTTTAGCTACTCGTACAGCCTGCCTAAGAAATTCAACGAGTTCGCAGTCTTTCAAGTGATGGCATACAAGAGTTGCTGTGACAACATCGAAAGAATGGGATGGATAGTCGAGGCTTGCCGAATCCGAGACAGAAAAATTCACCCGAGCTTGGGGGAGATCATTTGGTGAAAGATGCCTTTTTGCGAAATCGATGGCTTCCCGAGACAAATCGATGCCCGTTACTTTGGCTTTTGGATAGTGTTTTGCAAGCCGCTGCGTAAAAAGTCCTCCTCCGCACCCAACATCTAAGATGGATTCCGGGGGCTTTTTTAGCTGCTTAAAGGCCCAGAAAGAGGCACGGTCGCCTCCGAGAAAACGGCCTACCCGATCGAGCTGATAGAGGCAATTGCGATATTGTTTAGGCGTGTAATGAGGGGGGCCAAGATCGATCTTTTCGAGTTTACTGGAGCGGTTTTTCATCTTTTTACTTGCTCCATGCGCTTGAGCAAGACTCCTTCTATCGAAAGGCCTGGACCAAAGGCTAATCCTACCGCCCATTTTTGCTGGTTAACCTGTTTGGCGAGCTCTTCTAGAACGAATAAAAAAGTTGCGCTCGACATATTGCCATAGTTGGCGAGTGTCTTCCAGGCAGCCTCGGTTTGAGAGGGGACAAGCTTCATCGTTTTCTCTATGGCTTGCAGAATTGATTTGCCTCCCGGATGAATGGCCCAGTCGCATTCATCTGTTTTTAGAGACGAGGGAATCAAGTGATCGGTAAAAGCCTTGATGGATCTTCCCAAATAAACGGGTACAGTGTGAGAGAGACGCATTAAAAATCCTTGGTCGCCGGCTTCCCAGGACATTTTGTCTAAGGAATTTTCGAGTCCCATGGTGTGGCTATTGGCAATTTCCCATAGCGGATTCTCGAAAGGTTGAGGATCTGTTCCAATGACTACGGCTGAGGCTCCATCTGCAAACAGTGAGTTGGCAATCAGCGTCTCATTGTCTAAGTTCGCTTGCAAGTGCAGGCTGCAAAGTTCTGTACAGACGACTAAAATTCGGTTGCGGGGATGCTCCTTGGCGAAGGCTTGGGCAACTGAAAGTCCTTTAAAGGCTCCAAAGCACCCCATAAAATTGATTCCGAAACGATTAATTGAGGGGCTCAAATGCAAAAGAGGCATCAAAGTAAATTCAATGCCGGGTGCAACAATGCCCGTACATGAAATGGAAATGATGTGTGTCAGCGTGAGGGGGTCTCCGCCCCAGCGCTCAATCGCTTTTTGAGCAGCTTCGTAGGCAAGCCTCGGTGCTTCTTTTTTGTAGACTTCATTGCGCTTTTGCATGCCAGGAATCTCTTGGGGGAATGCCTGGCCCCAAAAATTCCATTCTGTTCTTTCCATGTTAAAATCGTTCAAAACAGAGTGTCGCTTGTGGATAGCCGAATTTTGATAAAGCTGCCGAATATAGCTGCTCTTCGCTTCGTCTATTCCAAGGATTTGCACAAATTTATCAGCCGCTTCACTTTGCAAGTAGTGATGGGGAGGAACGGCGGTTGCAAGGCCTAAGATAGCAGCTGACATGGCAATCCTTTTTATTGGGTGGCGCGGCGTTAACCTGAGTTATGGGACTTCAAAATCCGATCGATTTTAAGTCGAGACACTCTATCTAACACACAAGCTGTTTTTTTTCTAAAAGAATGAGACTCTTGAATTTTTAAAGAGTTCATTGAAGAATGAGGAGTAGGGGTAAAATTGATTGCCATTAAATGTTTAGCCACGTTGTCTAATAAAAGAGTAGGAGAGAGTATGTCCGATTACATGCAATTGGCCGTTGATAGTGCTTATCAAGGCATTGAAGAAGACGAAGGAGGCCCTTTTGGAGCTTGCCTCGTAGACGATAAGGGCGAAGTCGTTGCCGTCGCACATAATACCGTTCTAAAAGATCACGATCCGACTTGCCATGCTGAAATAAATTGCATTCGCGAAGCCTGCCGCCGCTTAGGCACCCATATTCTTTCCGACTGCACTCTGTATACGACAGCCGAGCCTTGCCCCATGTGTTTGGCTGCTATCTACTGGGCGCGGATCAAAAAGGTTTATATTGGAGTCAACAGAGAGTGCGCCGCCCGTTACGGATTCGATGATGCCTTTTTCTATGAACAATTGCAATTGCCACCTGAAGGACGCGAGCTCAGTGAAACCTTCGACCTTACCTCTACTAAAGCATGCGAAGGTGTCTTTGCCAAGTGGCGCCAGCTCGAACGGCGCCTTTACTAACCTAAAATATTGTAGCTAATCGATCTTTCGTCTAATTGAAAAAAAGAGCTAAAATGAGTCATAAAAAGAGATTTTTTTATGGCTAAACTCATCTATTTGGATGATCCCCACTTGATAAGTCAGTCGTGGCAGATGAGGATCATGTCTTTTACGGAAGAGATTGGTTCGGTCATCGTTAGGTCTATTGAACAAAAAGAACACCCGCTCATTTCAAGTCTGATGAGCGCTTGGAATTCTTCTCGGTGGTTACTTCTGCAGAGAAGAACCCCGACTTTTGGGAGGGGAATAATGCTGCGCTTATCGTTATCAACGCGTCTTATAGTCAAGTGGTTTTTGTTTGCTCTGTCAGTTTTTTGGATGGCCCATTTACCCCTCTTAGCAGGGGTTGAGCTTTTAACGCCCGTTGTCATTAGGCAGATTCCACACGATCCGCAGGCCTTTACACAAGGACTCGTGATTGATAACGATCGCTTATATGAAAGCACTGGACGTTACGGAACATCCTCTTTGCGCCAAATCGATTTGCAAACAGGTGCCGTCATTCGCCAGCATTCCCTGCCATTTGAGTTGTTCGGTGAGGGTATCGCGGCTGCCAATGGTCAACTCATTCAATTGACCTGGAAAGAGGGGATCGCTCTTGTTTACCAAATGGAATCGTGGCTTTTAACTCGCCATCTTGCTTATCAAGGAGAAGGATGGGGGCTTTGCTATGATTCTGCCCAGCATACTCTTTTCATGAGCGATGGATCTTCGCATCTTTTCCAAAGAAACCCTGACACGTTTGCCATTGAAAAAAAGTTGAAAGTCCATCTCGCGGGGAAAAAAGTTAAAAGCTTAAATGATTTAGTCTGTCTGGGAAATGAAATTTATGCTAATGTATGGAGAACCGATTTCATCGTCCGTATTAACAAAAAAACGGGAGCCGTAACAGCTCTCATTGATGCATCCCACCTTTTACCGGAAAACATCAAGCAACAACTGGAAGACGAGGCCGTGTTAAATGGCATCGCTTACCGCGAGCAAACCGATACGTTTTTTATAACCGGCAAGTTGTGGCCGTTTATTTTTGAAGTTAAATTTATGCCGAAGAGTCCCTGATGAACGACATTTACCATTCCCCTAAAGAAGTTAAAGATTACTTAGATCGACGCTTTGGACAAGAAGACGCTTTATTGCACTCTATTCGTGAATGTTCGCAAGCAAAAGGCTTACCTCCTATTCAAATCCCCATTCACGTGGGAAAATTGCTCCATTTGTTAGCTAAAATTCAAGGCGCAGAGCGGATTTTAGAGATCGGCACGCTTGGAGGATACAGCACTGTTTGGCTCGCTCGAGCTCTTCCTGCTCATGGCCGCTTGCTGAGTTTGGAGATGAATCCTCTTCATGTGAAGGTCTCTCGCGACCATGTTCAACAGGCAGGCTTATCCGATTGCGTGGAAATTAGGCAAGGCTATGCAGTCGACTTATTAGCGCAATTTGCGCAAGAGTCCTTTTTGCCTTTCGATTTAATTTTTATCGACGCTGATAAAGAAAATAATGCCTTATACTTAGATTGGGCTCTACACGTTTCCCGTCCGGGTTCCTTAATCCTCATCGATAATCTCATTCCGAAAGGCGATAAGGTCGGCTATCCAAGCCATGAAGAAGCCGCAACCGTTTACGCCTTTAATGATTATTTAGCCGTTCATCCCTTGCTTGAAACAGCCATTCTTCCTACACTGGTAGGCGAAAACGGTCGCTTGGATGGGCTGGCTCTTGTGCGTGTTAAAGAGCGCTAATAAGCTTTGATCGTTTCCGCTCTTCTACAGATTCATTTCTAGAGAGATAGAAAAAGAGTGCTGATTGCGTTGCTATCTTAATGGTTTTTTTATATTCTTTTAATAAGATGTTATTTAAAATAAGATAAATTTTATCTAAAAGAAATAAAATAATTATATTAATTTAGGCGGCTCATATGAAAAAGTTTTTATTCCTTTTCTATTAGCTATTAGTCTGATTACGCAATCCTTTATTTATTCTCCTCGTTATTTTGCTTTAATTCCCATTTTTGATTCGCCTCAAGCCGATACTTTACCAAAGAAGTGGCGCAGTGCAAAGCAAGATACGACCGATCTTGTTGCTCAAAATAAGTTCAGTGTAGTCGGATTAGATAGGTTGGCCATATCGGGTAGCGGCCAATTTACGGAAGAAAACTTTACGAATATGGTGCGCCAGCTAGCAGTGGCGCGTTTAATTGTTTTTGATTTGAGGGAAGAGTCTCATGGTCTCATTAATGGTGACGCTGTGAGTTGGACGGATGGTCAGACCAATTATGCCAATGTGGGCAAAACGCTAGCGGAAATCGAGGCAGATGAAAATCTCCGTTTGGTGGGAGCGGTGCAAAAAGGCAGTATTGTGGTGCTCAATCCCGCTAAAGATGCGCAGCGTTTAGTTGTCAAGCAGGCTAAGACTGAGCGGGAGTTTGTGGAGTCGATGGGGTATACTTATGTGCGCTTACCCATTACAGACCATAATCGTCCATCGAATGAAGCCATTGACCAATTTGTACGACTTGTTAAAGACCGTCCTTCCGATTCTTGGGTGCATGTGCATTGCAAGGGGGGGAAGGGTAGAACGACAACCTTTATGGCTTTGTATGACATGATGTTCAATGCCCAAGATGTGGAATTAGCGGATATTATTGAAAGGCAGAAATGGATTGGGGGAGCGGATCTCGTTCAAACGGATAAGCCTCTATCTTTCAAGCAAAAGCCAGCAGAAGAGCGTCTCGAGCTTGTGCGCACTTTTTATACCTATTGCCGCGAAGTCCCCAATTTTGAAATCAGTTGGTCTGAATGGGTTAGCCAGCAGCATGTTTTGGCTTCTAATCCTTAGATTGATGACTTGTAGTGGAGGATTTACCAATAAACTCTCCACGCGCCATCACAGAAGAGGGCATGCCCCTGTAAGGTGATTCGTCGATCCTCCTCTAGATATTCCTTAGCCGGTGCAATTTGATGGATGAGCAATCCATTATGTAAGACCATTTTACCAGTTTCGTATTCTACATAATGGCGTGGTAAATCCTGGATGGCTTCTTCAGGAATCATTTTTGAGCCTGGTTCATATTTCTTATCCCAATAGAACAATCCTCCTCCAAGTTTTGGCAAAGCAAGTGCAAGCGTGAAGCTCAAAGGATTGGATAAGTCAATGTTCTTATAGTGTCTCCAATCGATCTGTTGAAATTGAAGGTCAAAGTGAATTTTACCTCCCCTAGTCACAAATTCTGGATCGGATAAGAAGATGTGAAATCCAGGCAAGGCACGTGCTGGCTCATAAACAACTTCTTGATTTAACTCTTTTTTCAAGCTTTCGAGGAGCAGAGCGTATAAGTGAGAAAAGTGAATCTTCAGAAAAAAATTATTTGCTTCTACGCTATTTTCATAAAACGGCGAGTCGTTATTTTTATCTAAGTAGATTGCTGTGCCTAAAGTATAAAACCTATTTTGGCGCTTAGTCCAAAAAGGACGTAGTTGGTCAATCTTGGCAAGGATTTCTTGGGTTTTTTCTGAACTCAGTAGTGGAATGGGTGAAAGCATACGACCTCCCTGATTGGCTAACTTGCTGTATCTGTTCTGTTCGATAGATATGGCTTTAGACTAATATCGTGGCTTATGGATTAGAGACTTTTATTTTTTTATTATATACTAAAAAATTTTTTAAAAAAGCCAGGGTCTCACTGTTTAAAATTGTAAAAAGCATAGCCAAGCTTCTTTTTCTTTGTTATAAGATTAGACTTATTAATCTGAGTTTGGTTTCGGCTGAATGTTCATTTTGCTATTGGCTAAAAGATAGACCCAGAACTCAAATCCCTCAGGATCTCTATGCTATTCAGCCTCTTTTCTCAAGTCGTAAAACCCACTCTGCTATCGAAGGCGAGGTATGCTACTTGCCTCTTATTAATACTTGCGGCTACGTTGAGGGGTGATTTACCTCTTCCGGCTGTGGAAGAGCTGACATTGGAAGAGAAGGTCGGGCAATTGTTAATGGTCCATTTTCGAGGTCATGACTTAAGTGAAGAGGTTGAACGGCTGATTCATGAGGCTCATGTGGGAGGAGTCATCTATTATCAGTGGGCGAATGACTTGAGTACTCCTTCGCAGATTAAGTCGCTCAGCACGCATTTGCAGCAAAGTGCTAGCAGCAAAGAGCATCCAATTCCACTTTTAATCGCCACCGATCAAGAAGGCGGTGTTGTCAACCGCATCACAAATGGCGTCACAGTTTTTCCGGGAAACTTTGCTTTAGGGCAAACAAACGAGCCTCAGTTAGCCGAGGAAAGCGCTTATGCCATGGCTTGCGAACTGTTAACGATTGGAATTAATATGAATTTGGCTCCAGTCGTCGATGTTCACAGCAATCCTTTTAATCCGATTATTGGCATTCGAGCTTTTAGCTCCGATCCTAAAGAGGTCGCTCGCTTTGGATCTAAGGCCTTAGCGGGATATCAGAGGGCTCATATGGTTGCGACTCTCAAGCATTTTCCAGGACATGGGGATGTCAAATTGGATTCTCATGAAACTCTGCCAACGGTCTACAAATCGATTGAGGAACTTGAGGAAATTGAATTACTTCCTTTCCAAGTGCTTGCCTCTAAAACGCCTGTCATCATGACGGCTCACCTCATGGTGCCGGCATTGGATCCTACTGCTTGTACTACATTTTCGCGCTCCACTATCGAAGGCTTGCTGCGCGGACAAATGGGGTATGAGGGTGTGATTTTGACCGATTCGCTGGTCATGCAAGGATTGCTGGAGCAATGTGACTCCATTGAAGAAGCCGCGCTTCGCAGTTTGCAGGCTGGGCATGATCTCTTATTATTGGGAGGCAAGCAGCTCTTTAATCACCAGATAGGATTCGAGTTGAATTGCGAAGATATTTTGCGCATCCATCGCTTTTTAGTTGAGGCAGTCAAGCAGGGGTTGTTGACTGAAGAGCGTGTAGATGCTTCTGTCAAGCGTCTCTTGAATCTTAAAAAAACGTATCGTCTGTTTGAGACCGGGGAGGAAGAAGAGGCCGTAGAATTATCCTCAGAAGAAAACCGACAGCTGGCAAAGAAAATTGCGCAAATTGCCATTCAAACGATTCAGGGCTCCTATCCCTTGCCTGATCAAGATCAATCATTTGCTTTAATCTTGCCAGACGTATTGAGAGAGGAAATCGAGCGGACTGATTGGTTGACGATTGGCAAGCAAGTTAAACCGCTATTTTTTAAAAACTTGAATCCAAGCGAGAGCGAATCCGAGCACATTCTTGCCGAATGCGAGACGGCCGACATCTGCATCTTTTTTTCTTATAATGGATGGCGTTATGTCAAGCAGTTGGACTTGTTTCATGCCATTCAAAATAACTGTCCTCAGACAGTTGCATTAGTCGTGCGCGATCCGAAAGATGCCTTGCTTCTCTCTCATTCAGAGCGACTCTTATGCACCTTCAGTCCGAGTGCTTACTCGCTGCAGGCAGCTAAAAATCAATTGTTTGGAGGAGACGGTGAATAGAGCATGGATGCTTGGATTCCTTTTGCTTTGTGTTCCAGGCAATGGAACCGCTCTTTCCTCTTCTCCTTTCATGCTCGATCAAAAAGAGGCGACGCATATGGGCTTGCAGATTTGGAGAAATGAATGTGGTGGAAAACGAGAGGGGTTGACCAGTTGGAATCAAGGAGAAGAGTTTGCTTCTTTGGGCATTGGCCATTTCATTTGGTATCCAGAAGGAGAACAAGGGCCCTTTAAAGAAATGTTTCCGTCGTTGCTGGCTTTTTTAAAGCAACATGGCGTCTCTTTGCCCACCTGGCTAAATGCGCATGCAGGCTGCCCTTGGCAGTCGCGTGAGAAATTCTTGCAGGCGCAAAATGATCCAAATATGGAAGAGCTGCGCCAGATTCTCATCGACCACATCGATTTGCAAATTTGTTTTATGGTAGAGCGTCTGCACAGAGCTTTGCCTACCCTACTCAAGCACGCCCATTCCGATAAAAAAGAACACGTTGCTTCACAGTTCTATCGTTTGGCTCAAACGCCAAATGGCTTGTACGTCCTCTTAGATTACCTTAATTTTAAAGGTGAAGGGGTCTCCTTTCAAGAATGCTATAATGGGCAAGGATGGGGATTACTGCAAGTCCTTGAACGCATGGAGGGAGTCGCACCGGGTACCCCGGCCATTCAAGAATTTGCGCAAGCCGCTAAAGAAGTTTTGCATGTACGCGTCCAGAATTCCCCCGCAGAAAGGCGGGAGCAGCGCTGGATTAAGGGGTGGTGCAATCGAATCGAATCATATCTCTCGTTTCGCTTGGTTTAATAAGCCTGGACATTCACCCTATCTGAGGGTCCTTGTGCTAAAAAACATAGCGAGGCCCCTTAAGTCATTCCATTCATTCAATACAGACCAATGATAAATATCATTGCCCAAGTCAATATTTGCGTCTCATATTTCTTTAATTCTGAAAATTAATTTATTATTAACAAAACGTTCATTCAATTCTAAATATTGATCTTTATATTATAATAAAACGTTTAATAGTATTTAATTAATGTAAAAAAGGGATTTAAGGTGGAAATAAAACATAACCCACTAAAGAGCGAGAATACTTTTCAAAGTGAAGTTAGCAAGCCGGTTACAGGTTCTGATGTAAGAATGGCGGGGCTTGCGAGTCAAATAAGTGCCATGAAGCCGGCCGGGTCTGAGTTATCGACGGTGTCCGTTGCAGAGAGCCGCCCTCTTTCTTCTGCCAAAAACACTCTGCCAAGCTTGATATTTCCAACTTCCTTAGAAGAGAAGCAAAAAGCTTGTGATCAATTTAAAGTTGGCGATGTGATTGCGACTCATGTTACTGGTAATAAAGGAGTAGAATTTGTCGATCCTTTGATTCGTCTTGTACAAACCATTGCTAAATGGCTTGGGTTTTCGGACAAGAATGCTAAATCGACAGCTGTTCACATTGCGGTCGTTGTTGGAATAGATAAAGAAAAGGGGAGGGTCATCATTTCTGAGGCTATGCCGTCGAAAGAATCTGGATTGCGGACGGTGGATTTGTTTACTCATAAGTCGTGTGTGTTAGATTCGGGCGTCGGGTATGAATATGAAATTTATCGTCCAGAACAGCAATATGCGATGACAGCGGTCAAGGCTGCAGCGATTGCAGAACGATTTGCTCCTAAAGCTAGCTATTTATTGAGTGAAGAAGATAAGGCAAAGATCAAAAAAGATGGACAAGTTGAAAGCGAGGGCAAGAATAAAACGAAGCCTTTGATGAATAAATTTTCTTTTAAAATGGCTTTAAAAGCCATGTTTAATCGAAAAGGCTTATCTGAATCCGCTCAAAAAAGAGTCTTTAAGGGGATTTTTGAAGAGGCTGTGCAGGGCAATATTTTAATTGGTGGAAAAAAAGGACGAAGAATTTTTTGCTCTGCATTTGGGTCTCAAGTTTTTCAAAAGGCAGCAGCCGAAAAAGCCTGGAATGAGCTCATAGTCGAAAATCCAGCTATTAAAAAAGATTTGGAAAGACTTATCAAACAAGTCGAAGGGCAGGATAATGCCAACAAAGATAAGCTTGTCTCGGGTTGGGCCAAGAGCATGCAAAAACAGTACGGCAAAGAGCTGGAGAGAAAAATGGGAGTATTTGATTACGATTTTATGAAAATGGCTCCTCAAGATATGTTAGCCCATTTTAAGAACAATGGCATTGCTTCAGAGCAATTTAAAATCGTTCCTCCCTCATAGCCCAGGCATGGATGATTGAGGTCGAAAACATTAATCGCAGCCTCATCGCCCTCTCACATCAATAGAAAAAGATTGAACTCTCATCTTTTTCTATTGAGACACATGTTTCCATCATAAAAGATTCTATTATTTTTCATTTAAGTTCATTTTGATTCTCTGTTGTTAAGAATAAATTTTTTAATTTGATAGATTCTAAATGAAATAGTGAAAAAAAAACTTTAGCAAAAATATAAAAAAAAGACTTAAAACTAGATGACTCAATGAGAAGAGTTCTTTAAACAATACTAAGTATTGACGACTATGAAAGAGTCTGGATAATATGGAATAATCTTGATAAAATGCTTCTTAAAATTAAATTTGATAGGTATTAAAATGGTTATTGCTGTTGATTTTGGTCGGGTTGCTGCCGAGCCAAATCCCTTGGTTAGGAATTGGAGTTCGATTCTTCAAGTACTGGGGGCCTCTTTACTTATAGCGTTATGTGCTCAAATAAAAGTAACATTACCGTTTACGCCTGTTCCTATAACGATGCAAACGTTGGCCATCTTGCTAGTTGGGGCTACCTTAGGCAGTCGTAAAGGAGCATTGGCGGTCTTAGCATATTTTTCTGAAATTTTAATGGGCTTACCTGTTTTATCCAATGCAGCTATTGATCCGCTCGTATTTTTAGGACCCAAAGCGGGCTATGTTCTTGGCTTTTTAGTACAAGCTTATTGCATGGGCTGGATGGTTGAGAGAATGAAAGTATTTAGTGTTTCGCGCGTTTTCTTGGCGGGTCTTGTCGCTTGTACATTAGAAATGAGTTTAGGTGTGTTAGGATTGGCTCCTTATGTAGGTTGGAATAATGTCTTGTGGATGGGCGTTTATCCTTTCTTAGTTGGAGAAATCGTAAAAGTATGCGTCATGTGTTACATTCTCAAGCGTTCTTCTTTTGCATCTATTGAGCAACACGGCTAAACCATTTTAAGCCTTTGCAAAATCGCGAAGATTGGCCAAGAGCTTTGTGTATAGGGCTTTTTGAGTGTTGATGAATCTCAAAAAGCCTTTAGAATTTTGCAATCTTGACTCAAAGCCTAAAAATTGTTAAAATATTTGAGTCTACATTCCTTAAGTTCTATCCCTAAATGGAAAGGGAGATGGCTTAGAACGTTTAAAAAGAAGGATTTATTATGTTAGTCGATGCGATTTTCACCGCTCTTAGGACGCAGCCTAAACAAAACTGTTTCTTTTCTGTTCTTTCTATCCATCATCATTCTCTCCATTCTTTCCATTCTTGCTAAGCGCATTTTTTTAAGTTTTTTTCACAGTTTACCGATTTGTCCTCACTATCTAGTTCTCTCTTTATTTGAGTAAGGCTGCTTTTAACTATTTCAGGATGTAGCCCTTTAGATAGGAACGAAGGATTTTTATTGTTCAAATACTTATTAGGGATAAAAAATGAATATTTCGATCTTTATTACTCTCGTTGTTGTCATTCAATTGATGTGCTTTTTTGCAGGCAAAAGAGCCACCAAAAATCTAAACACGCAAAGCGATTATTTTTTAGCTGGCAAAGAGGTACGCTTTTTCCCCTTGCTAATGACTTTTGTTGCGACACAAATTGGAGGGGGTCTTATACTAGGATCGGCCGAGGAGGCCTATCGTTATGGTTGGAGCGTCATGCTTTATCCTATGGGAGCCTGCTTGGGATTCGTCCTCTTGGCTACCGGCATTGGAAAAAAAATGGCTCAATTTCAAGTCTCGACGGTGGCTCAATTATTCGAAGTCGTCTATCAATCACGCCTCCTCAAGCAATTAGCTTCTTTGCTATCGATTGTGTCGCTCTTCATGATTCTGGTGGCTCAAGTCATTGCCTCTAAGAAGTTTATGGTTAGTTTAGGCGTCGATCAACCTATCCTCTTCATGGCTTTTTGGGCCTTGATCATTGTCTACACAGTGATGGGCGGATTAAAGGCCGTTGTTTCGATAGACATTATACAAGCCCTTTTCTTTATTGCCGTTTTTGCCGGAGGTTTTTTCTATGTCCTCTACTTTCAAGATTCTGCATGGACTCTTGCTTGGCAAGGGGGGCTCGGGGGGGGGGCTTTCGACTATAATGTTTCGAAGTTGAGTGGTTGGCTTCTCATGCCATTGCTTTTCATGGTTATCGAACAAGACATGGCTCAGCGCTGCTTTGCGGCGCAATCGCCCCGTGTTGTGACACAAGCTGCAGCTTGTGCAGCCGTTTGCACTTTGACCGTTTGCATCATTCCGATCTTTTTTGGGATCTTAGGCAAGCAAATGGATCTTGCTGTGCCAGAGGGATCGAGCGTTTTCATGGAAGCCGTTAAAGCGGTGACTAATCCAACGTTTGCCGCCTTTCTGGGCTGTGCGGTCTTGATGGCGATTATTTCAACAGCCATTTCTTTGCTGAATGCTGTGAGTTCCAATCTCAGCCAGGACTTTGACTTTACAACCCTTGTCAAGTTGGATAGTGTGGCTATTTCCCGCTGGCTGACAGCCGGTGTTGGCTCGGCGGCTTTCATTGGGTCATTTCTTTTTTTGGACAAATTGTCGATCTCTTGATTCAAAGTTACGAATTATCTGTCTGTTGCTTGTTTGTCCCAGTCTTAGCAGCCTTGTTGAGAAAGCGCGGCTCGACTGTATCGGCCTTTTTAGCCATGCTATGTGGAGGAATAGGCTTTTGTTTTTTCCGCGCCTTGTCAATCGATTTTCCAAAAGAAATTTTGAGCATCTCTTTTTCTCTATGTGGATATGGAGCTGGAGTCATTTGGATGAAATGGAAGGGGGGAATGGAAGAAGAGGCTCAAGTCTTGAATAACACGACTTCTTAAGCCTATCTCAGAATGGAGACACTTCGGTTGTCTCCATTCTGATGTTTGGACTATTACAAAGCTGTTATTATGCGAGATCCGCAGTTATGAGAGGTTAAAATCTTTTGTGGCTAAACATTCATGTTGGGCATGAGTGAATCGCAATACCGCTTGCCGGCCGCAATTCCCTTTGGAGCGATTTGATTCAAATCCTCCAAGTCTTTATGGGACAAGTGGATTGATAGAGCCTTAAGATTTTCTTCTAAATAACGCACCTGCTTAGTTCCAGGAATTGGGATGATCTCGTCTTTTTGAGCCAATACCCATGCTAAAGCTAGTTGAGAGGGGGTGCAATCCTTTTTTGCAGCCATGGCTTCGATGGCGTGTACCAGGGCTAAATTTTGCTGAAAATTATTGCCTTGAAAACGGGGTGTTTGCCTCCTGTAATCGTCTTCTGCAAGTTCATTGACACTTTTGATTTTACCAGTTAAAAATCCTCTTCCTAAAGGGCTATAAGCAACAAATCCTACCCCGAGCTCGCGGCAAGTGTCAAAAACATCCTCTTCCGGATCGCGGCTCCAAAGAGAGTATTCTGTCTGCAAGGCAGTGATCGGATGGACTTGATGAGCCCGACGCAAAGTCGATGAAGAGGCTTCTGAAAGCCCTAAATAGCGCACTTTTCCTTCCTTGACGAGTTGAGACATTGCCTCTACGGTGTATTCTATAGGGGTATGAGGATCAACCCGATGCTGATAATAAAGATCGATTGCTTCAACTTTTAAGCGCCTCAAGCTGGCTTCGCAAGCCATTCGTACATATTCAGGCTTCCCAGAAACGGCATTTGCATTAGGGCCTTGGGAGCGAAGGATTCCAAATTTAGTAGCCACTATGATTTGATCGTGCTTGCGACGAATGGCTTGTCCGATGAGCTCTTCATTTTTACCCGAGCCGTACATATCTGCCGTATCTAAAAAGTTAAGGCCTAGATCGAGTGCACGGTGAATTGTGGCAATCGATTCTTCAGCGGCCGCAGGTCCGTAGAATTCTGACATTCCCATGCATCCCAAGCCGATGGCAGAGACGGTTAATAGGCTTGCTCCAAGGCGCCTTTGTTGTATTGTCATTGTTTCTCCTTTGCTCTATTAACCTGAGTATTTTGGTTTTCGATGATCATCATAAGAGGAGCTCAAAGACGGAACTATTTCAAATATTTTATATGTCTATTTAATTTTACAACGTGATAAAACTGAATTCAAGAACACAGCTTATTTGGAATCAAATAAAGGCTTATCTATGGTTTCTTCTCACCGCTTTCAAGTCGATGCAACTCCTCCCCAGAAACAAACGACGGGAGGGAGCCGCACAGACGTTACCCAACAAGAGTTAGCCGTTTTGAAGGGGATTTCGCTCTCGCTTTTACGCCTTCATCCAAAGGGTATTCGAGAGCCTCACTGGCATCCTAATGCCAATGAGCTTAGCTATTGTTTGGAAGGGCGTGCCTTGATGACTGTTTTTAGTCCAGGAGCTGTGCACGACACCTTCGTGATCGAGCCTGGAGCCCTGGCTTTTGTTCCCATGGGATCGATTCACCACATCGAAAATATTGGAGAAGAGCCTGTTAAATTGCTCATTTGCTTTGATCATGAAATGCCTGAAGACTTGAATCTCAGCTCTTCAGTGGCAGTTATGCCTTCAGAAATTTTGGGAGAAACATTTAGACAGAAGCCTGACTTTTTCTAAAAACCTACATGCGCAGCTTTCTCCAATTTTTATCGCAGAAAAGCCAAGAAGATTATTCGTTGATATGGCTTGGATGACAAATCGCTTGAAAATGAATCTGGAAGAGACTCATCCTCAAGTCCAAACAAAAGGAGGGACGGTGAAGATGAGCAATGACTTTTTGATGCCTGCCTTAGATAGGCTGGCAATGTATAGCCTAATGCTGGAGCCCAAAGGTGCAAGAGAGCCCCACTGGCATCCTAATGCGCATGAATTGAACTATCTCATCAGCGGACAAGCGCGCATTACTTTGCTTTCGCCAAACGGCGGGGTTGATACCTTTGACATGGTACCTGGAGACATGAGTTTTTTACCGCGAGGTTATTTGCATCACATTGCGAATACAGGCGATTCAAAGGCCCTTTTTGCCATCTTTTTTAACCACGCTGCGCCCTCAGATATTGGATTATCGGGGTGTTTGGGAGCCTACTCAAATGAAGTGCTAGCTTCACTATTTAACGTTCCGAGTTCCTACTTTGAGCATTTGCCTAAGTACCAACACGACCTATTTGTCGTAGGGGGCGGATAAATTGGTCATCTATACTCTTCCTCAACCCAATATCCTTAAAGGCAGCTCTTATGCTCTTCTGGCTTTTTTTCTCATGGCCATATTTGGAGTATTGACGAAAAGTGCAAGTGTTGAAGGGTCGATTTATTGGGTTAGTCTGCTGACGTATGCAACAGGCCTTGCCTTGATGTTCCCCATGGTTTATAAAGAGGGGGTGGAGGCCTTTAGAACCTCTCATATTGGCTATCATTTGGGCCGGGTGGGATTCGGATTGGCTGCAAGCCTTCTCTATACCCTTTCTTTAAGGGAAGTTCCGCTGGTTAATGCGACGCTCCTTTTCAATGCGGCTCCTCTTTTCATCCCCATTCTTTCTCTTTTTATGCTAAAGCAAAAAGTATCTATGTTTACCTGGTGGGCTGTTTTGGTTGGATTCATTGGCATTGTGATCATTATTAAACCAACTGCTTCGATTGTGGAGCATCCTGGCAATGTGATTGGTTTGGCATCAGGCATTTCACTGGCCATTGCTTACGTATTTATTAAAATGCTATCGCCAACCGATTCGATTGAACGCATTGTTTTTTATTTTTTCTTTTTTTCTACTTGCATCCAGCTTCTTTTTCTCCCTTCTTTTTCCGATCAACCACCCTCTTGGCATACCATTGGCTTTTCACTAGCTGCTGGAATTGCCTTTTATTATGCACAAATGAGCTTGGCAAAGGCCTACGAATATGCGACTGCACCTGAAGTTGGAACTTTTCAATATTCTTCGGTTGTTTTTGTCGGGATTCTCGATTGGATGATTTGGAAGCAAGTGCCTCCTATTTCAGATTTGCTTGGCGTCTTACTAGTCATCGTGGCTGGATTTCTAATCATGAAAAATTCTAATTTGTCTAAAAAAGTATCGCTGCCCATTTCCCCTTACGATTCAACCAATTCCAATCCATTTGAGAATTAGAAAAGGGTATGATAAAAGGGAATAGGTATAATTTAAAATAAATGAACAAAAATTTTAGATGGTCATCAGGAGGAATTATATGCGGTTCTTGCGATATTCGCTTTTCAGTTTAGGTGTAGGCTTTTTGTTGCCGTTTACTCTTTTGGCGGAGACAGAAACGCATAAGATTGATGATAAACAATGGGAAGAGCGGCGCGAAGAGTGGTGGCGCCAGCAAAAGATTGAGCAGGAGAAAAAAGATGCTGCGAAAAGGGAACAAGAGCGCATCGACGAGGCTCACCGCCAGGAGGCGCGTGTGCAAGAGGGGGTTGATGCAGCTCATCGCCAAGAGGGGAGAGTCCAAGAGCGAATCGATGCGGCCCATAGGCAAGAGCGGCGCATTGAAGAAGCTATTCAGATGAGAAGGCTACAGGATCGCCGCATTGACGATCGTCGCTACGAGCAACAGCAAGCAGAGCGGCGCAGGCAAGACTCGAGGCGTTAAGCAGAAAAGATAAAGCCCCGGCGTTTTTTACATCTCATTATTTTTTATACCCATAGTGCCTCTCACTATGGGTTTTAAAATCTGGCCTACAAACTCTTAAAGCATCTTTGTAAGACCGGATGTTGGCGCTATGAAAAACCTTTAGCCCTCTAACTCACTTCTATCTTTCCTAAGCTAAAGACATACGCCCTCGGTTATAGTTTCCTATCCGCTACAGCTTAAACATCCCTCTTCAGGAGTCAAAGAGCAGGCTGGAGAGGATGCTAAAGCGTCTGCCTTGTGTTCAACGGTAAATTTGATAGCATCGGCGGCGGCCTTAGTTCTTAAGTAGTACTGGCCTGTTTTGAGTCCTTTTTTCCAAGCATAAAAATGCATGGAGCTCAATTTGGCAAACGTTGGATTTTGAATAAACAAATTGAGAGAATGGGACTGGCAGATGAAGGCTCCGCGGTCGGCTGCCATGTCGATCAAGGTTTTTTGCTTAATTTCCCAAACAGTTTTGTAAAGTGCTTTGATGGATGCAGGAATGCTATCTATGGATTGAATGGACCCATTGGCAGCAATGATTTGATTTTTTAGCCGATCACTCCAAAGGCCTAAGCGTACCAAATCGCGTAGTAAATGTTTATTGACGACGATGAATTCGCCTGATAAGACGCGGCGCGTATAGAGGTTGGAGGTGTAAGGCTCAAAGCATTCATTATTACCCAAAATCTGTGAGGTGGAGGCCGTAGGCATGGGAGCCAGAAGCAAGGAATTGCGTACGCCATATTGGGCAATTTCCCGTTTCAAGAGTTCCCAATCCCAGCGATTGCTCGGCTTTATTCCCCACATGTCGTATTGCAATATTCCTTGGGAGATGGGAGATCCCTCATAACTTGAGTAGCGGCCTTCGCTTTTAGCTAAATCTTTGGAGGATGATAAAGCGGCGTAGTAGATCGTTTCAAAAATGGCTTGATTGAGCTCTTGGGCTTCTTTTGATTCAAAAGGCATCCGAAGTAAGATGAAAACGTCTGCCAATCCTTGTACACCTATTCCAAGCGGGCGATGGCGCAGGTTGGAGTTGCGCGCCCCTTCAACCGGATAATCATTGTAGTCAATAATCCGGTTGAGATTTTTAGTCACGACTCTTGTCACTTCATAAAGCTTTTGATGGTCAAATACACCCTCTTTAACAAAGCGAGGAAGCGCCAAAGAAGCGAGATTGCAAACGGCTATTTCGTCGGCAGAGGTGTATTCGACGATTTCGGCGCATAGATTGCTCGATTGAATGGTTCCCAAGTTTTGTTGATTCGACTTCCGATTGCAGGCATCTTTGTAAACAAGGTATGGGTTGCCTGTTTCGATTTGAGATTCTAATGTCTTAAACCATAGCTCCTGAGCCTTGATTGTTTTACGTGCCCGTCCTTCCTTTTCGTAGCGGATGTAGAGCGACTCAAATTCTTTTCCCCAGCAAAGATTTAAGCCTGGGGCTTCATTCGGGCAAAACAAGGACCAATCGCCTCCTTCTTCGACGCGCTTCATGAAGAGGTCAGGGATCCAAAGGGCCGTAAAGAGGTCACGTGCACGCACTTCTTCTTTGCCATGGTTTTTACGTAGGTCTAGAAAATCTAAAATGTCGGCATGCCATGGCTCTAAATAAATGGCAAAGGATCCTTTGCGCTTTCCACCGCCTTGATCGACATAACGAGCCGTATCGTTAAAGACCCGCAGCATAGGAAGGATGCCATTTGAGGTTCCGCCTGTTCCCCTGATGTATGAGCCTGTTGCCCGTACATCGTGAATACTAAGTCCAATCCCGCCGGCCGATTGGGATATTTTAGCACACTGTTTCAGCGTGTCAAAAATGCCTTCTATGCTGTCTTCTTTGATCTGTAACAGGAAGCAAGAAGACATTTGAGGCTTGGGCGTTCCTGCATTAAAGAGCGTTGGAGTCGCATGAATGAACCATCTTTCGCTCATCAAGTGGTAGGTTTCGATGGCTGATTCAATATCCTCTCTGTGAATCCCAATAGCAACTCTCATGAGCATGTGTTGGGGACGCTCGGCCACCTTGCCATGCATTTTTAGCAGGTAGGATTTTTCCAGGGTCTTAAATCCAAAGTAATCAAAGCCGAAATCACGGTCATAAATTAAAGTAGAGTCGAGGCATGCTGCATGCTGTTGGATGATCGCATGCACCTCTTCTGCAATCAAAGGAGCTGGCTTTTGGGTTTTGGGATCGGTGTAGTGGTAAAGCTCGTCGATTGTGCGCGAAAAAGACTTATGCGTATTTTTTTGAAGATTAGAAATGGCAATGCGGGAGGCCAGCAAGGCGTAATCCGGATGCGTGGCAGTCATCGTAGCAGCAACCTCGGCCGCCAAGTTGTCTAGCGCACTTGTTGTTACTCCATCGTAGATACCTTCGATGACCTTCATGGCTAGAACGATCGGACTGACGTGAATGGGGTCGAGTCCATAGCAAAGCTTTTGAATGCGCGCTGTAATTTTATCGAATTTGATGGGTTCTTTTCTTCCATCTCGTTTCATGACAAACATAGTTTTTTTGATCCTTAATAAAGTTTAAAATTCTTCAGACAAGGTAAAGACATGGGCCTCTTTATGGGCCATGACGCCAGACTTTTGATATTCAGAGACTCTTCTTTCAAAAAAGTTGGTTTTACCTTGCAAAGAGATCAATTCCATGAAATCGAATGGATTGGTGGCGTGGTAGATCTTCGCGCAGCCGAGGGCGACTAAGAGCCTGTCGGCCACAAATTCTATGTATTGACACATCATTTCGGCATTCATGCCAATGAGTTTGACCGGCAGGGCATCGACGACAAATTCTTTTTCGATTGCCACAGCATTGGCGATGATGGCTTGCACGACTTCATCTGGAAGGGGATAGGAAAGCTGTGAGTAGAGTAGGCAGGCAAAATCGCAGTGCAGTCCTTCATCGCGGGAGATGAGTTCATTGGCAAAGCTTAGACCTGGCATCAATCCTCGTTTTTTAAGCCAGAAAATAGAGCAGAAGCTGCCTGAAAAGAAGATTCCTTCCACTGCTGCAAAGGCAACGAGCCTTTCAGCAAAGCTGCCTTGGCTAATCCAACGAAGAGCCCAATGCCCTTTTTTAGAGACGCAGGGAACATTCTCCAAAGCATGAAAAAGGTAATTTTTCTCTTTGAGATCTTTGATGTAGGTGTCGATCAAGAGGGAATAGGCTTCCGAATGAATATTCTCAATCATGATCTGAAAACCGTAAAAGCAGCGCGCTTCTGGATATTGCACTTCATTCATGAAATTGACGGCTAAATTTTCGTTGACAATCCCATCGCTTGCTGCAAAAAAGGCTAATACATGCTTGATAAAGTGTTTCTCATCGTCGTTGAGTTTTCTTTCCCAATCTTGAATATCAATCGATAAGTCGATCTCTTCGGCCGTCCAAAAGCTGGCTTCAGCCTGTTTGTACATATTCCAGATCGCATGATGTTTAATGGGGAATAAAACGAATCGATCTTTGTTTTCTTGTAAAAGGGGTTCTAAATGAGTCATGGAGCTCCTGGCACTTAAGCATTCATTTTGATTCACATGACGTTAAAGACAAAAAATCCCGGCTCATTTTAATACTTCAAATGAGGGAACTTTTATTCATAAGTTCAGACCCATTGACAAGAAAATTTTGCCTTTTTGCGCCAAGGCAAGATGTTTCCTTACAAAGGGACCGGCTTGTAATTTTTATAGAAAGGGAAAAAGACGTTTGCACTGACTGTGGCAAACGAGGAATCATGCTAGGATTACTCTTTTTTCTCCCCATCCTGTCTTTAACGAGACAGTTTCATCCAAACGTTGGATGTGATGAGCATGAAAAAGCAGGTCTTCTGGCTTCGAGATCATCCTACAAGCTCAACCTTCCCGCCTTTAGCGACCATTAGATGGTCTAAAGCAGTGGTGGAACATTTACCCTTTAGGTAAATGTGAGCGTTCGTCACTCGTTACAGCGGCGTCACCGTAGGGGATTTACACCCCTTTCCCTATTCTCCTCGAGCCGTGGCTAGAGGCACTTTTTCACGGGTTCTTCTAGAATCAGAAAAACCTCATAATTGGATCCATTTTTAATGAGAATGGCCAAAGTTGTCAAGTTCAAATCTTTTCTAGGGTGTTTCCCCTTCGAAGTTATACCCCTAAGTATGAACTTATGCCTAAGGTGCTAAGGGTGAAGAAAAGAGGCTAGCCTTTCAGATTCTAAAATATCTCTCTTATCGGTATAATGAACAGGTTGGATTTAACATTCAGTTTTATTTGACATTTGTATATTAAGTAGTTGTGGTAGGATAGGCCGCCAGTTCCTTTGCAGCGTGTAGCCGATGAAGACAAGAAAAATTATTCACATTGACATGGATGCTTTTTATGCATCGGTGGAGATGCGCGATGATCCATCGCTTGCTTTGCGGCCGATTGCTGTTGGAGGGAGCCCAGACGGACGGGGAGTCATTTCCACTGCCAATTATTTAGCGCGTAAATTTGGCGTCCGCTCTGCCATACCATCTTGGAAGGCTAAACAGCTTTGCCCCGACCTCATCATTCTTCCAACCAATTTTGATAAATACAAACGCGAAAGCCGGGCCATTCATGAAATTTTTCATGCTTTTACCGACATCATCGAGCCGCTCTCTTTAGATGAGGCTTTTTTGGATGTGACCGAAGTAGAGGCATTAGGAGGCAGTGCGACTTTAATAGCACAAGACATTCGCAGGCGCATTTGGGAAGAGCGGCATTTGACCGCATCCGCAGGGGTGGCTCCTAATAAATTTTTGGCTAAGGTGGCAAGCGATTGGAACAAACCTAATGGAATCTTCGTCATTACGCCAAAGGAGATTGAGGGATTTGTGAAAGATCTGCCTGTGGACCAAATTTTTGGCATCGGTCATGTGACAGCCAAAAAATTACACGCTCTTAATCTCTATACTTGTGAAGACTTGCAGCAATTAGAGTTGACGACCCTGCATGATTATTTTGGCAGCCGGGCATGGACTCTTTACGAGCTTTGTCGTGGGATCGATAATCGCTCCGTTATGACCGACCGCCTTCGTAAATCATTGAGTGTAGAATCAACATTCATGCAGGACTTACAAACCCCTCAAGACTGTTTAGAACAAGTACCCGATCTCTATCAAAGATTGATGGTCCGCTATGAAAAAATCTCTGGCAACTACCACAGCAAGAAGCCATTTGTCAAAATCAAATTTGCTGACTTTATGACGACGACAGTTGAAAGCTCGCTTTATAAAGCGTTCGACATAAGCACTTACGAGGCTTTAATCAGGACGGGATGGGAACGTAAAAAAACGGCTGTTCGCCTGCTTGGAATCGGCATGAGTTTGAGCTCTGGCGAAGAGATTCAACTGACCCTCTTTTGACACGGGAATCGAATCACATTTTCCAATTACAGCGCCTTTCATTTTCTCATATTTCTCATAGATAATCATTTTCTTGTTCATTCCGCTGCAATCCTCACATGAGTGTATTCAATCAATAATAGGTTTATATGGTTAACTTTATTGTAAACATCGATCGTAAAATTGAAATGTGCTCACAAGAAGAGGTTAGAGCGAATTTAATGCACATAGGCAATATTTTTCACGGCAGACCGGTCAAGCCCCTGATTAATTTGAAAAACAGCTCGATTTGCATTCACTACATATTTACTAAAATGAATGGGCATTCTAAGCAGTGTTTTGAAGCTATTTTAGCTGATTTGACAGTCATTAGACTGACAGTTGGGTCTAGCAAACAGGTTTACACGCTCAGTCAAACTGCTCATTTTTTAAATCAGATTGGACAGCAGATTTTAAAGGTTCCTCTGGAAAATGGAGGGTTTTTTTGCGTTTACCTGAATGCTTGCAGGCGTTTTAATGCTCACGCTAAAGCGGAAAAGGTCTTAATGACTCCTCATCCGCTGAGCCGGCTAATCGCAGTGTCGGATTTGTTTAAGCATGTGATCAGCTTTTTAACCATTCCTGAGACGTGCCAGTTGAGTCGTTGTACAAAGGAGGTGCAGCGATTGGTATTAGAGAGTATCCATGAGCAAAAAAAATGTGAACAAGTAAGTGAATTGAAGAAGATTTTTAATTTAGTCAGCTTAGCTTGCGAAGAAATAGTTGTTAACATGAATGGGGCTTTTCATTTGCCTGCTTATCCATCTCGGCATTTTAAGACCAGAAAAGTGGAGAATTGCCTCCGGGTTTTTAGGGAGAGAAAGCCAGTAAATACTTTCCATATAGTTTCACAGATCAATCTAGCCAATGGATTTAGGTTTAAAAGTACACTAGGTGATTTAAAGAGCACTATGATGGGGGTAGATTACAACAAGTTATTAGAACTGGATATGTGTGCTTTAAACAGGATTAGAGAGGCATTAAAGGCTTTGGAGGGTATCGTAAAAAACGAGGGTTTGTTTGAGGGAATCGATGGAATTTCGGTTGCTCTTATTCGCCGTTTCATTGATTTATTGGACACGATTATGATCATAGCAAGCATTGCCGAATACAAATCCAAGATTCTAAAGTACTACTCAGGCCTACATAGAGATGAAACAGGCATGTGGAGAAGGATGCCGAACCTTAATTTTTCAAAGATCCAACAGGTCGTGCAAATGCGGATGAGAGAGGGTAGGAAAAATTTAGGCATTAGCTACGACACGATTAAAGTCTTTTCCTGTTCAGCTACCCATCCAAAAAGTTTAGATAACCTCATCAGGCGTGTGCGAAAGTGGCAATTACCTTAAAAGAGCTTCGTGGATTTATAGTGCAAGGAATCTGGGAAAAAGATGCCTTTGTTAATCAAAGTCTGTATCAGATTCAAGTGTTTCAAGAGATGCCAAAGAGTCTTCAGATTCAAAAGAATAGCAAGAATCTGTGTCAGCCTGCTGTTGATCCAGATGCATGCAACCGCGCATCATCTCTTCCAATTCACTGTCGACATCAATCGATTCCGTCTCCGTATCAATGAGAGGGATATGATTTAGTCCAACTTGAGAGGGGGTTGAATGAGGAGGAGAGCCTTCGCTGTTATTAGAATGGTCATTGCAGTGGGTTGAAGCCAGCAGTGATGCTTGCCAATCGGGGAGGTATAAATATCGTGGCGAAACGGTGCCAATCTCAACATATTCGCCATCATTTCCCCCCAAATAGATAGTCTTGTCTAAAATACGCTCATTCTTATCTTCCCTGGCAACAATCTCTTGGTAAATGCTATCGACGTTAGAGGCCGGGGCAAAGGTTTCTACTACTCCTCCAATAAAGCGCATTTGAGATAGGTAATTGAGGCTGCGCGAGACAAGGCTGCGCTGGCATTCTTGGTAAAGATACAAGGCAATTGTTTTAATCGATTGATCGGTACGATTGATAATGTTGACTTGGCGTCCATTCAGCAGCTTCAAAGCTTCTAGGGGATTTTGAACCGCTATTGCGGTTTGTTCTATGATTGTCATCCCTAGCTGAGGGGAGGAGATCTGAAAGGAGGGTATCATTCTAACTCTCTAAAAAATATAGTTATTAATATAGAAAAAAATTTTATTTTCAATGAGAGATAGGCTCGCGCGCAATTGCAAACGCGAATCTGCAAAACTGAGTTCAAAGACAAAAAACCTCTCGTCAGAGCCGGAGCCGAAGACAGTACATATTGAAGAAATCACTCATGAGGGACTTCTTTAAATGAGCGATGCTCATTTAAAATTGATTAGGGAAGAGTTGATTGATTTAGAAAAGGTCATCAATCATCTGTTTTTTAGCAATCAGACTGACTTTATTTCGGTCAATGAGACCAGCCATTTCATCGATCTATTAGAGAGGATGGCAAAGAGCGTGGGAGATTTAAAGATTCTTTCTTTGGAATTTAACTCTTTTCTGGACAATACTTTTTGTTGAGAGATTATACGCAGGTGATCGAATGAAAACAGAGTGGCGTCTTAGGCCAAGTATAAAAACTTCAACGGAAGGGGATAATCTGCCTCCCTATGCGGGGTCACGTGATCTTCAAAACCCTCCCTGCATCCATCACACATCAAGGACCCTTCTACCTGCTTGATCAGGTTAAGAGGTGTTGCTACGACGTCCAGAGCCGCATTCGCAATCCATCCAAAAGGAACAACGGCTTCCAGTGCGCCACGCGCCACTTGTGCGATGCCTGTCATGAGGGCTTCACTATACCAGTGCCCAATAATAGCGCCTTCGGTCACATTGCGCTGACCCACAGTTAGCGTCGCGGCAATTATACCCAAGCCCGTGGCCATGCGGACGCAGCCGGATACAGTTGAAATTGCTGGCATGTACCCTAGTACGTTCAAAATTCCATTGTGAATGCGCAAAGCCGTGATGACGACGTTTCTCAAAGCACGTGGCATGTAAACATTGTCATGATGCCGCATATTAAATGTCTGGCGGTTGACTGAGCAAATACCATAGGCATTTAGCATGATAAATCCTTAATTTTTATAATGTTTAACATCAAATCGACCGAGAGATTCATAAACGCAAAGGAGAAGCGAGGTCGCTCACGAAATAATTAAAGTGAAAAATATTTTTTTATTTCGCTTAAAAATTTAAACGAAAATTGTTAAGGAAATATAAGGCTATTGTAAGGATTGTGGGTAGTCCTAAGCCAGCATGGCATTTAGGACTACCGGGATTAGCGGCGAACTCTAATAAATTCGATCTTCCTATCCTAACCTTCTATGCAATTATCGATGACGAAGATTTCTTTCGCTTTTCCGGTTTTCAGGCTGTAAACCGATCCAACAATAATGATTTGGCCGTTTTGTACTGCATTTGAAATAATAGCCGATTTTTCCATCAATTGCCTTGCTGCATAAGCAATATTGGCTCTTGTAGACTCTTCGAGTGCATTTGGACCGTAAATATCAATGCCTGCATCAACAATGGCTTTTTCGATAGGAATAAGGACAGCATTCAAGACGCCATTTTCCGGATCTATCACACCGCCGTTTAGTCTTAAGCGATCGAGTGCGCCGCTAACAGCGCCGCAATTCTCATGACCCATCACTACGACTGTCGTGACGTTCCAAGTGTCAACTGCGAAGGCAATACTATCGACTACCTGATCGCCAGCCGTATTCCCAGCTACACGGGGACAAAAAATGCTACCCAGCCCTTGATTGAAAATAAGCTCGGGAGGCGTTCTTGAATCGGCACAGGAGAGGACGACAAAAGCAGGATTTTGACCATTTGCAGTTTTCTTTCTTTGTTTGATGTATTTTGGATTCTTAATAAATTTCCGATTCAATTTTTGTAGATAGTGCCAATCGTGCTTAGAACCGCATTCACATTCCGATGTCGCTTGAATCGAGGCGCTCGAAAAGACGAGCAAGAATAGTAGTAAAAAAAAATTAGGTTTCATAAAAACCGTGTCCTTGTTGTTTTTCCCTTACGACACTATAAAATTTTTATTTTATGTTACAACATGAAAGTATTCGATCTTCACTAGGCAGACCCTTTGGATGGGAAGAATCAGATCCGATGGAACCGGTCAATAATGGTATCGTAGAGGTGATGGGAGTGGTTTGCTTAGTTTTTTGCGAATTTAGAAATGAAAGAGTGAAGGGGATTGTAACGCTGCACGCGCCGCTGGTCGACCTATCGCAGTGTGAGGTCAAAGGTCGGAGGAGGTGGGATTCGAACCCACGGTACGTGTTTAGCGTACACACGCTTTCCAAGCGTGCTCCTTAAGCCACTCGGACACTCCTCCAGAAGAAGGTAAAAGCTTAAAATAAACTGATTTATGTTGCAAGCATAAACCTTATGCAAGCAGGAGCAAAAAACGGTTATTGCGGCGAAAAATGACTGAAGGCCTGTTCGGCATCTGGATCCATATCCATGGCGTCATATTTGACAGGGGTATAGTTGACAAACTGGGCAAATTCTTTGCGGAAGGTCAGGTTGACACTGCCCACGCTTCCGTGACGGTTTTTGGCGA
This sequence comes from Candidatus Protochlamydia naegleriophila, assembly GCF_001499655.1. NCBI lineage: Bacteria > Pseudomonadati > Chlamydiota > Chlamydiia > Parachlamydiales > Parachlamydiaceae > Candidatus Protochlamydia > Candidatus Protochlamydia naegleriophila. The sequence continues at coordinate 2,528,729 of NZ_LN879502.1, read as the reverse complement.
CGATGAGTTCGGCCATGCCTGGTTTGTCTAATGGATCGTAATATTCTCTTCGCAAAAGGAACATGACGATATCGGAGTCTTGCTCGATACTTCCACTTTCGCGCAAGTCACTCATCATAGGTCTATGGCCGGGCCGCTCTTCTACTTTTCGCGATAGCTGAGAAAGGCAGATGATGGGGATATTGAGCTCGCGCGCTAGGTTTTTGAGCATGCGGGAAATTTCAGAAATTTCATTCTGGCGGCTTTCTGAATTGCGATTTGAACCCGAACCTGAAAGAAGTTGAAGGTAATCGATGATCAGGAGGCCTATGCCATAGCTTTCCTTCATGCGGCGGGCTCTTGCGCGAAGGTCGGTGATCTTTAATCCCGCTTGATCGTCGATGATCATGACATGTTTTTGCATTTCGTTGACGGCGCCGACGATGCGTTGATACTCCATGCCATTTAAAGCGCCTGTCTTGATCTTATCGGATTCCACTTCGGCTTGCGAGCACACAATGCGATGCACAAGCTGTTCGGCAGACATTTCGAGAGAGAATATTCCGACTGGGATTTTATTCTTGAAGCAGACATTTTCGGCAATGTTGATTGCAAAGGAGGTTTTTCCCATTGCAGGACGGGCAGCTAGAATCATTAGGTTCGAGTTATTCAATCCATTGACCATTTTGTCAAAATCGACGAAGTGAGAGGGGAGTCCGCTAATGCCTGAGTCTTCGGGCCCTTTTAATGCATACTTTTCTTGCTTTTCTTGAAGCTCTTTTAAATAAGGAACGCCCGATTCAGAACGCAAGCCAGAGAAAATGTCTTGAATAATGACACCAGCAGACGGACTGGAAGCCTGGCTGATTTTAAAGAGCAGCTGCTGCGCCTCATCAAGGGAAGCTTGAACATCTAACGGCTCTTCCAGGGCAGTTTTTTCTATCATCTGCGCGGCGTGTATCATCTTGCGCAAGACAGACTTGTTCTGCACCAATTCAACATACTCTTCAATGAAGGCTGATGTTCCTGCGTATTGAGCAAGCGTTGCAAGATAAGCTACGCCACCTACTGCGCTCAGCTTGTCTTGTCGCTTGAGTTCTTCGGCAACGAGATGGATATCGGCCGGCTTATCTTTCTTATAGGAAGTCTTAAGGATTTGAAAGATGATTTTATGTTCGGTAAAATAAAAGTCAGAATCATCCAAGCCATCGGCCGCAATATTGAGGCCATTGACGCTGGTCAGCATGCAGCCGAGCACCATCATTTCCGATTCTTTTGAGTGAGGAGCAACTTTGACTTTGACGTTTGATTCTACCATGGCCGAGCTCTATTTTTTATGATAGTAAAAATGGGGAGATTCATTTCTATGATCATTGTTCCTTGTGGCTAAAATGTCCAACAATCATAAACCATATGCTTGCAAAAGTCTATTCTAATATCCGAAGCACACGGGAGGGCTATCGATTCACACCGGGCAAAGTTTTACGGGATTTAAGGATCCTATATCGCATCGGATTGGAATAAAATAACACTTTCCTAATAAGCGTAAGATGCCTAAATTTCAAGCAGATAAAACCAACACCAGTTAATAAGACGATTGATGGAAAATAATCAGAGTTTAGAACTGTCAACTGTATTTGCCTCTAAAGAGGCAAGATCTCATCAGAAAGGATTAATGCATGGTTAAAGTGGTCATCATTGGAGGGGGATTCGGGGGACTTAATGCTGCCAAAGCTCTAAAGAGAAGCGATGTAGAACTTTTAGTGATCGACAGGACGAATCATCACGTCTTTCAACCTCTTCTTTATCAGGTGGCGACTGCTGCCTTGTCAGTCGAAAATATTGCCTCTCCGATCCGTGAAATTTTAAAAAATCAGTCCAATGCGACTGTCATCATGGCACAAATCGAAAAAATCGATCTTAAAAACAAGTCTATCGAGGCGGCCGATGGCCAGCGGTTTGATTACGACTACTTAATTGTAGCACCGGGAGCTAGACATGCCTATTTTGGCCACGATCTTTGGGAAGAGTATGCTCCTGGTTTAAAAACTGTGGCCGATGCCGTTCGCATCCGAGAGAAAATACTCTTGGCGTTCGAAAAGGCTGAGCGATGCGGCGATCCAGAAGAGGCAAAGAGTTATCTGCGTTTTGCCATCATTGGTGCAGGCCCGACGGGAGTGGAGATGGCGGGGTCGATTGCCGAATTTGCTCATCGGACCCTGTTCAAAAATTTTCGCCATATCAATCCCGGCGACTCTAAAATTTATTTGATCGAAGGAGGCGCCCAAGTTCTGCCAAGCTTTGCCCCTTCTTTGGCTCAAAAAGCGTACAGCGATTTACAGCAATTGGGAGTTGAGGTGATTTTAAATGCCTTTGTGACCGATGTGACGCCGCGGGGCGTTTACATGGGAGGAATGTTTCTTCCAGCTTCGACGGTTATTTGGGCAGCAGGGAATCAGGCTTCTCCTCTTTTGACAACCTTAGAGGTACCCTTAGATCGGCAAGGAAGAGTCTTAGTCAATCCCGATCTGACGATTCCCGGCTTTTCTAATGTATTCGTGATCGGTGATGCCGCCTGCTGTTTGAATGCGCAAGAAGAGCCCTTGCCTGGCATTGCTCCTGTCGCCATCCAACAGGGAAGATATGTGGCCAATCTGATTAAGAAAGGTATTCCGGAAGGGGAACGCAAACCATTCGCCTACTTTGATAAAGGGACCATTGCTACGATTGGCCGGGGCGAAGCTGTTGCAATGGTTGGCAAATGGATGTTCTCAGGCGTTTTGGCGTGGCTCGTGTGGTCGTTTGTCCACATTCTCTACCTTGTGAGCTTTAGACGCCGCCTATTGGTCATGATCCAGTGGATCTTCTTATATTTATCGGGAAGGAGACAAGGACGTGTTATGATACGCCCAGCTGATAAGGATTAGATATTTATTGCCCAGCAATCATCTGCCAGCAATCATCTGTTAGATAACAGCCAAAGAGTTAATAGCTTAACGGTAGCTTTTATGGGTAAAACCCAACTTGTTACCTAAGTTGGGTTTTAAGGCCTGCTCTAAGCAGGCCTTGTCATTAGTCATGTGTATGGTGTATGCCATAGCGTTGGCATAAGCTTTCCAGCCAAACCGAAGAGTCATAGGTTTGATAAGACTCTGTCAATTCCTCTCCCTTTTTGATGTCGCGCAGGGCCACCGAGCATTGGTCTCCCAGGCTTCCTGAAGCTTCTGGGCAGCCGCCACTATTGGGCTCATTGGAGTGATTGAAAAAGCGAGCATTGTCTAAGAGAATTAAAACACCATCCGCTGCAGCCACATAATAGCCATATGTCAAATAGTATTGGATGATCAACTGCTCTGTCTTGTGAAAGCTATTGACAAATGCATGAAATTGCTTTTGGGTAATAAGTTGGCAAGTATCGGGCGAATAACGCCATATGGCCTGGCCTTTTTTAATGTCCTCATCAGCAAAAATGCCCATTCCTGCAATCGTACTCGGTTTGACGACTGTTCTAACTAACAACATTTCCATTCCCTTGGTTTGGGTTACGCTAAATAAGGAAACTAGATCGGAACGGCCATCGATCGATCGCCTCGCTTTTTATCCACAACCCATTTCTGTTCAGCGCTTCCACTGTTTGTTTTAAGGAGAATTAAATTACCTAAGGACATTTAACTAATCAAATGATTAATGGGCATTTCGACTAGAAAAATGGGAATTCATTGGTCTCTTTTACCCTACCTTTTTCTAACCAATTCACTCCCAATAAGTTTAAGCCTTTTACTCCTCTTTTGTTTTTGCCCGTTTCCAACGTTGATGTATTGTTTTTTTTAGTAAGGAGTGTTAATTGCTTTTTAGTTTAATTTGTTTAAATTAGTTTGATTTGACACTGCTTTGATTTAAGATTTATAATAAAAAGTGTAGGTTGAGAAAAGAGTTGTCGAATGGATCGGCTTAAATTGGTATATTATTTGCAACTGTCATGGAGAGCGCATATGTTTAAGCGGTCGGTTTCTTAATAAATAAAAAATAGGGGGTATCTATGTACCGTACCTTAAAATCGAGTTTTGCAGCCCTTATGTTTCTGGCCCTTTTTGCTCTTCCTTTGAATTTTGCTTATGCTAAAGGTGGACATGGCGGAGGACATGGAGGACATGGAGGACATGGAGGACATGGAGGACATCACGGTGGGGGACATCATGGAGGGCATCACGGAGGTGGGCATCATGGGCATCATGGAGGACACGGTCATCATGGAGGACATCACCATGGACATCACCACGACTGGCATGGCAATTATGGATATTATGGAGGCGGATTGGGCTTAGGCTTAGGTTATTATGGTGCTTACGGCTATCCTTCTTATTATTCTTATCCTAGTACATCTTATTATTATAACACCACACCCTCTTCTTACTACTATACCTATCCTTACAATTACTACTACGATTCGGGCAGCGGCGTGTATTATCAATATCGCTAGCCAAGTTTTTCCGGCTTGCGCGGCCACTAGCCCGGGAGAAGCTCTTCCCGGGCTTTTTATTACTTCTTTCTTAAAAGTTGGCTATTTTCCAAGTAAGGCAGGAGGCCTATTCAAGGAAGAAAAAGCATGAGAATGTGAAACAATGCTTGCATAAAAACTATCGTGTTATTACGATAGTCGTTTTCATCACGAGATGAATAGTTTTGGAAAGATGGCTGAGTGGCCGAAAGCACGTCCCTGCTAAGGACGCATACCCCTAAAGGGTATCGAGGGTTCAAATCCCTCTCTTTCCGCATCAGGGCTTTGGGCTTATGTCCAAAGCCCTTTCCTTTTTTGCGAAGACTGGAATTTGAAGGCTCTTCATAGAGCGGAAGACGCCAACCCATCTCTTAAGCTGAGCTGAACAATCAGCCCGTGTTTCGAGCTTATTCAGCCATTAAGGCCTTTTACTCTCTTAGATAGCAACCAATTAGATAGCATCCTCATCAAAAAATAAACTCTTTTGGGCATCAATGATGCCTTAGGGAATCGGTTGGATGCGCAGATTTTTCCAGGAAGTTGGAAGGGGACAAACCGTTTCCGTGCTGGCCCGGCTAATCCGATTCTAGCCAAATGAAATGGATTGAGCAAAGGGGTGCAGCCCTTGAGATCTAGCCAGTTTGTTGGACTTCTTGCGTGGCTGTCCATTTGCGAGGGCGGAAGAAAGAGAGGCTCAAGACATATGCCATGCCTGCAATTAAGGCAATTGTTGCGCCTGTTGGCCAATCGAGGTGGTAGGCCACTGCATTGCCAGCGAGGCAGAATAATCCGCTCAATAAGATGGCGATGAGCATCATGCGAGACAAGCGTGAGGTCAATAAATTGGCAATAGCTGCTGGAATAGTCAGCATCGTCATGACTAGCACAATTCCAACGACTTGGATGAGCAAGACAATCGATACGGCGATGAGGATGAGCAGCAGCATGTATAAGGCATTGACAGGCAACCCCTGCAAACGAGCCTGCTCTTCATCGAAACAGATGGCTAAAAAGCGTTTATGCAGGCATACGACGAGCAAAATCGTGCAAATATCTAATCCCCAAAGAATGTAGAGGTCTGTTTTAGAGACCCATAAGATATTTCCGATTAAGAAGTTTGTCAGCTCAACATTGAATCCAGGTGTTTGTGAAATGAATAAAATGCCGACGGCCATTCCGATCGACCAAAGAGCCGCAATCACCGAATCTTCCCTTTGCCTATAATACAAGTGAATCCATCCCAGAATGAGAGCCGATAAAATAGCCGAGATGAGGGCTCCAAATAAAGGCGAGACCCAAGAAATCCCTTTTGCTCGTTCAAGCCAGATGCACAGTCCAATTCCACTGAGGACGGCATGGGAGATGCTGCCCGCAATAAAGACAATGCGTTTAACGACGACATAAGAGCCGATGATACCACTGACAATTGAGGCTGCAAAGCCAGCCAAAAGGGCGGCCAGAAGTAAAGAGTTAGTCGTGATGGCTTCAAAAAAAGTCGGCATAGTCACCTTATATAGGGGATGAAAAAGGGGTACGGATTTGTTTTGGCTGAATAAGAGGGGTATGGTAGAGGCCGACTACGAAGTGTTCGCACACTTCTTCCGGTTGCAGGGAAAAAACCTGCCCTTGTACGCAGAGGAGACGCTCAACATGGTCAATGGCTGCGCTCAAGTCATGCGTGACCATCATGATGGTCATGTGTCCTTTTAAATCTTTTAATAGGGCATAGATATCGGCTTCAGCACGGCTATCTACGCTGGCAGTCGGTTCATCGAGCAACAAGAGTTGTGGCTGGGACACCAAGGCTCTGGCAATCAGAACGCGCTGTGCTTGCCCACCAGATAGGGTTCCAAAGGGGCAGTCGCTAAAAGAGCGCAATCCGACTGTGTCGAGTGCTTCCATGGCGGCTTGGTGATCCTTGCTTTTAAAGACTCCATACCAGGGAAGATCCGATAAGAGGCCTGATAGGACGACCTCTAAGACTGAAATAGGAAATTCGCGATCCAGGCGTACAGATTGAGGCACATAAGCTAGGCGGCCATTAGTATTGGCATAGGACCCAGGAGCCTTGTCAAAAACCTTAATTCTGCCCTTTGTTGGTTTTAAAAATCCCATGATGAGCCTTAGCAGCGTCGTTTTTCCTCCCCCGTTGGGTCCGATGATTCCGATAAACTCACCCGGCTGAATCTTGAAAGAAATATCGGTAAGAATGGGGGTATTGTGATAAGAAAACGAAAGATGGTCTAATTCGATAATAGCGGTCATAAATAAAAATTACTCCCCAGCAAATGCATGGGCGATTTCTAGCATGCTTTTAAAATAGTATTTGGAGTAAGGATCGAGTGTGACAATCTTGGCACCAATATCATGGGCAACGAGTTGAGCAGCCTTATTGTTGTATTGAGGCTGAATAAAAATCATTTTAATTTTCAGATCACGCGATAATCTCAAGAGCTTAGTCATTTGTTGCGGAGTTGGATCTTTGCCTTCCACCTCGATTGAATATTGGTGTAGATTGTAATCGCGGCAGAAATAACCATAAGCTGGGTGGGAGACTAAAACGGAGCGATTTTGCAATGGAGCCAAGACAGTCTGAATGTCAGCGTCGAGTTGCTTGAGTTCAGTTATAAACTCGTTCAAATTGCGGTTGTAGAGCTCGCAGTATTGGGGGTAGGCCTGGCTTAAGGCTTCAGCAATTGTGCGCGCCTGTGTTTGCGCCAAGCGGGCACTTAGCCAAAAATGGAGGTCTTCAGACCCAGGACAGCAGCCTCTATGGCCATGGGGGTCGGTACGAATGAGGTCCAAACCTTGGCGTAAATCGACGACTTGCAAATTGGGATTGTGGCTCTTTAGTGCTTGAATGGCACGGTTTTCAAATTGTTCTCCTATGCGGAACCAGATATCGGCCTGGCTGGCTGTCAACATTTGCCTTGGGCTTGGTTCATAGGTGTGTGCGCTCGCTCCGGCTGGAACCATGAGTTGTACGTTAACGGTGTCGTCAGCAATCTTTTCTACAAAAAATTGATGGGGAGCTACGCTCACTAAAACTGTTGGAACAGCATAAACATTGTGAGCACCTATTAAAAGAGTAAAGTACATCAATGTCATGAAGATTGAACGCATAGAAATTCCTAATTTGAATAATCAAAAAGCGATTAAAAGGGATATTTAACCTGTTGACTAACCTGGCAAGTTGCGAAAAGAAAAACAAAAACGATGAGGTGAGGAATTGAGACGAAAATAGGTTAATTGGCAGTTTAAATTACTTCTTAATATGCCTTCAATAATGCTTTTTTGCAAGCAATTTGCTTGTGCAAAAACAGGCAAATTGCTTGGCTGAACTTATTGTTGTTTGGACTTTGAAGAGTCTGCAATTGCTTTAACGGTTAATTCGTGCATCTCCTTTTTAATTTGCATGAATTCAACAGGATTGCCTTTAATCAGAGTCTGAATGGCCGTTAGGGGATCGGATAATGAGGACTGCTTTGTTTTGAACAGGTTCGCAATTGCCGCAAGGGTTTGTGATGGCCATAAGGCTCTAATTTTTTGGGCATAGAGATCCTCGATCTTTTGATCGATAGGCTCGTTTTGCTTTTCCTGAGTGTAAATTTTTTGAGTGAGGTTGCGCAGTTCAAAGAGTTTTTCATCTTCCTTATCAATGATGGTTAAGGCTTCATCAGGATTTTGTAATGCCGACTCAATTAAAATGCGGTCTTGCTCTAAACAGCGGTTGGTTTGATTTTGTTCTTCAACTTGTCCTGTTAATTTGACTTTCTTATTGTCAATGCTAACTTCGAGAGGCTTTCCATTGGTTTCAGGGCCATATGAGGCTTCGAGTTCTTTAAGGCCTTTGATTGTATAGAAGAAAATGACTTTAATGGCATCCACCGCATGCTGATCTTGATTTTTAAAGGTCCATTTCAGGGCTTTAACAAGGTGTTTGCGAAGCAAACAAAGCTCCTCACGGCTATGGCCAGAAACTGTCCGCCCAATCCCTTGCCCAAAACCTGGGGGATCGAATGAAATGTCGCTATTATCGGAAATGCGCAGTTTAATCCACGTACCATTCTTGATGTAGTATTGTCGGTCTTTGGTGTGTTGTTGAGCCATTAAGTAGGGCAGCGCCAAGACAATAGCTCCATAAATGGGATCGTACTGGAGGCCTTCTTTGTACAAGAAGCGTTCGAACAGTTGGTCTGAGTTGTCTTGTTGGGAGGTGATAAATAAATTTGTAACGAATGTAGGGATAAGAGAAGAGAGTGCCCAGCTCATAGTTAGAATCCTCGCTTAAGAGTTAATTTGAGTAGAGGAATCGGCTTTGAGTTTATTTTTCAAAGCCTTAAGAGAGATTAAGATTCATTTTTCTTTTCAATGGAACCTTTTGAGCCATCGTTAACCGAAATTTTTCTCGTTTGCGACTGCTGTGTTTTCTTAAAGGTGATTGTTAAGATACCATCCTTATAATCGGCTTGTTCGGTATTTTCTTCAACTTGTGTGGGAAGATCGACCTGATAAAAATAGGAGCTCTTCGCACGACGATAGAACTTTTTATCTTTATCTTCTTCCTCTTCTTTTCTTTCTCCTTTAATCCAAACGGTATTTTGATGAAAAGAAATATCCAAGTCGTCAGTTTTTAATCCAGGAAGATGTGCTTCGACGTAGACGTTTTGATTGTCTTCGGAGACGCTTACGCCCGATTCTGCACCCCATCCCATCCACTGGCTCATTTTATCTTCCATTTCTTCCCATAAATTGGGGAACGAAGAGGGAAGACGAAAAAGAGAGCTTCGAACTAAAGGATTGCGATCCATAAAAACCTCCTAATAATCTTATCATTGTTTGAGTAAAGATTTAATTTATTGATGAAGCATTCAAAAATAATTTATTATTTGCGGCTGCCTTGTGCATCAACTCATCTCGATCTAATCGGACATGTCAATAGAGAGTTTTATAAGAATGTGGATAGCAAAAAGCTAATAGCGATGGAAAAACCAAGATCTATAGAGTTATCAGGCAATTCCTGCATAAAACCCGAGCGCCTTATCTGCTTGAAATTTAGGCTCCTTGCGGCTATTGGCAAAGAAGTTGCTTCTTGACATTAGTTAATTTGCATTATTGTCTACGAAGGCATTTTGCATCTAGCTTGCCATTTGCGCTTCATTCAAGTAGATAAACCCAAAGCCAGGTTATAAGGAATTAAAGTCAAAATAGTCAAAACAAAACGTATAAAGAGAGGACTTACTAGTCTTTTTATCATTGCTTAGAATGAATGCTATGTAGTCCAATGAGGCCAAAAACCAAAGTTTGAATTGCCTTGTATAAACGCATGCAACCGCTTTAAGAGAGAGTCATCGTATGGAAAACGTGGGAGATGAGGCGCCGAAATTTGATCCCGAGCACGCTACTCCGCGGGATCTTTTTTACGAACAGCTTGAGCAGAAAATTCAAGATTTAATCGTCTTTAGCGGGGCAAATCCTCAATCGCTTGAGTCAGATTTGATTAGTCAAATCATTGCAACGAGCATCAAGATGTCAAAGGAAGGATATGATTTAGGTCAGCTCAAGCTCATGACGCGTGCCTTCAAAGAAATGCGATATGCGTATCGCGTTTTCAATAAATATCCCGCGGCTAAGCGTATCAGCATCTTTGGTTCGGCTCGCACGCCAGAGAACCATCCCGACTACCAGGCTGCTAAAGCTTTCGGTGCTGGCATGGCTCATTTAGGATGGGTGTGCATTACTGGAGCAGCTGATGGAATCATGAAAGCAGGTTTAGAAGGCTCTGAAAAGGAGTCTCGTTTTGGTTTATCGATTAGACTTCCATTTGAAGCGCCGTCCAATTCTCTTTTAGCAGGCGATCCGAAACTGATCACATTCCGCTATTTCTTTACGCGCAAGCTCATGTTTTTAAGCCATTCCGATGCTATTGCTGCTTTTCCAGGAGGAGTTGGGACGCAGGATGAGCTTTTTGAGGTGTTGACCCTCATGCAGACGGGTAAGGCCAATATTATTCCTGTCGTTTTGCTGGAAGGAGAAAAAGGGTCGTATTGGAATGCATGGCAAGATTATATTCGGCAAAACTTGCTCTCCAATGGGTGGATCAGTTCGGAAGATTTGCACCTCTTTTATCAGGCTCCAAGCATTGAAGCAGCCGTTGCCCACATTCAGCAGTTTTATCATCGCTATCATTCAAGCCGTTATGTCAAAGATACGCTGGTCATCCGTTTGCTGACGGCGCTGACAGAGAGTCAGGTTGCAAGCCTTAACCAAGAATTTTCTCCCCTATTAAAAGAAGGAGCGATGTATCAGACGGCGGCCTTGCAAGAAGAGACTGATCACCTGGAATTGCCTCGTTTGGCTTTTGAGCACAACCACAGGCATTTTGGCCTTTTGCGTTTATTGATCGACCGCATCAATAGTTTTTAGGGAACATAGTAGCGCTTGTTCTTATCGCCAATGGTAATGTGAAATTCGTGATTGAATAGCTTCGGAGGGAGCCCGTACTTTTCTCTTAGCTTTTCGAGTTCAGGCGAATCCACTTCGATAATGGCATAGTCTTTTTGCTTGGTGCTTACATGGGTGAAGTTTTTGACGCGGAAAGAGTAGGATTGGCCAACTTCAGTGATGGGCTTTCTCGATGCCGCCTCATCTTTATAGAAAACACTGATATGAGCGCCAATGCGGCTTGGACGATGCAGTGAGCTTGGCTTGTGAAAGCCATTTTCGTGAATCAATGGAAAAAGTTGATGAATGTAATCGTCATCGACCTTGAGATAAATGTAGCCGTCCCAATTTTTTTTCAAAACACCGCTTTGAGGCAGTTTTTGGGCCGCCTCAAGAATCGCTTCTTTATGCTCAGTCGCAGAAGTGGGGATTTGATAGAAGTAGGCGGCTGTTGCAAGAGCTAAACAAACGAGGCTCAAGAGCCATTTGATTTGCCATCGCTTTGTCCTGCCCATTTTCCCTCCAATTTGATATTGCTGCTGCTAGCTAAAGCATCCACCCTACCCCATTGTTCTCTTTTGCAAAAGAAAAACTCTTTAACTCCGCAATCAAGGTGCAGCAACGGGCTTAAAAACAATGCCTGGACATCCAGGCATTGCGCGCTCGCCCCTGGACTATTTCCTTATGCAGCGACTCGTGGAAGCGGAAATTTAACCGCCGCTTCATCTGGAGATAAACGGTGTAGAATGAAAAGGCTTTGAATGATGATGGCTACCGATCTTGCCTGAGATAAAACCAATTCTGTCGCTTTTGCAACCAGATTCAATTCAGTCACCACAAAAACCGATTGAACTAGCATTCCAGTACCCTGGATGATGAAATCAGACTTGAAGTTGTGCTCGTGATGGTGATCGGAATGAAAGCGGCGCCAAACCATGGAAATGATGTGAATCGTATGGCCAACAAGCGTTAAAGAAGCACCGAGGATGATCAGTCTCTCGTCTAATTTGCCAATGGAAATCATTTTCATTTTTCCCAAGAAGGCGACGGTGGTGAGCCCATGTGCCATAAAATGTAAAATGCGAATAGCTGTGCGAGTATAGTCAATCGGTTTTGCTCCAGGTCCATGCGTATGCTTGCGTTCGATAAATGTGCCAGCTCCCATGCTCAAAACACCGCTAAAAACTGTCACGGCATGCAGGCCTTCATCAAAGGCATGGGCGCCGTCATGCAGGTTTTTGCACAAATTATAGATCTCGGCACTTGCTCGAGCTTTAATTATGCGATGAAAGAGGTGAAAGCATTCATTAGCAATTTGAGTAATTTTTTCGGCTTGAATGACGCCTTGAAATGCATACAGACCTCTTTCAAAAAAACCTTGAGGCTTCAAGTAGACATAAGCACGCCCTTCTAATTCCCCGTTCTCTTTTGGGACTACTCGCAGAACCTCGACTTTAGGTTTGAAAGCATCGAGTCCAACACACGCACCACCACCACACATGGCATGCTCCTTTTGTAAAATTCTTCCAAGAAAATAAATAAAGAGGTAAGGTTATTGCAAATGCATTATTAATTGCAATAAGCATTTGCTGCATAATTTTGAGAAATAGAGACGCAAACGGGGAGTTTCTTTGAATCTAAAGTTTTGGGTTTATCTATCCGGATTTAGCCGTCTTGCTGTCATTTGCAAAGAAAGTGTTTCTTGACAATCGCTCATTTGGTTATTGTCTACGGAACCATTTTTTGGCATCTGGCTCGCAAGGTTCTAAATGTGGAAAAGCTTTAGTTTTTTAGAACAGTGCGCATTAAAATCGGTTTATTTGACAAGGGTACATACGAATGAAAAGAATGACACGGCAAAGAAGCACTATTTTAGAGTGTTTTAAAGACGCCAATCGTCCTCTAAGTGCGCAAGAGTTGTTGGAAGCCGCTTCTAAGAGCATTCCAAACATCAACTTAGCAACAATCTATCGCAACTTAAAGACGTTGATAGAGGAAGAAATTCTTGTCATTGTACAATTGCCAGGACAACCCCCTCGCTACGAGTATAACGGTTTAGAAGATCATCACCATTTTCTTTGCCATACTTGCAATCGAGTCTTTGATGTGCAAGAAAGCATTCCAGTTGCCTCCTCTAGTATTCCTGAAGGCTTTCAAGTGTTAAAATGCGATATTACGCTGCATGGAGTGTGTTTAGATTGCACACCTTCCGATGCTGACATTCTTTAGGCCATGCAGAAAAAAGTTAACTTTTAATTAGGAGAAGGAAATGGTTAAGTTTTCAAGAGGATTATTTATTGCTTTGGCTTTGCAAGGGCTATTTTGGATGCCTATGATGGAAAATGGGATGGGTTTTTTTAAGAATCCATTGAAATTTACAGCTTGCAAAAACTGCGGCTAATTCAATAGGGGCGAACGATCGTTCGCCCTCGCCTAATTGCCTTAATCGGTTAAGCAGGCAATGCCTTTTTCTGTTGGAAATAGGAAGGGCCCGGCTGCTGAATGACGCCTCCTCCCAGGCAAGTGGATCCATCGTAGAAGACGATGGATTGACCGGGAGTGACGGCCCTTTGCGCCGAAGCAAATGTGACGATGGCTTGCCCGTTTTCAATGCTTTGAATCGTACAAACCTGGTCATTTTGCCGGTAGCGCACTTTTGATTGACAGGTAAAAGGAAGGGGTGGTTGCTCTCCTACCCAGCTTAGGTCGGTTGCGACCAATTCGTTGCAATATAAAGCCGGATGGTCGGCTCCTTGTTCGACGTAAACCACGCTGCGTTCAAGATCTTTGCCAACAACAAACCATGCCTCGCCCGCACCGCCGATGCCTAAGCCTTTGCGCTGTCCGAGGGTGTAATAGGCGGTTCCCATATGCTTGCCTACAAATTTGCCTTGCAACGTTTCGAAGTTGCCAGGCTGAATCGCTACATATTGACTCAAAAATGAGCGGAAATCTCTTTTTCCAATAAAGCAAATACCTGTGCTGTCTTTTTTTTCGGATGTTGCCAATTGATGTTGGCGGGCCAGGCGGCGCACTTCGCTTTTTTCGAGGCTTCCAATGGGAAAGAGAACACGAGACAAGATGCTGCGATTAAGCGTATAGAGGAAATAGGTCTGGTCTTTGTTGGGGTCATTCCCCTTGACTAGGCTTGGATGGCCGTCGTGGCCGATTAAATTTTGACAGTAATGACCCGTCGCTAAAAAGTCGGCGCCGAGTTCCATCGCCTTGTCTAAAAATACTTTAAATTTGATTTCTCGATTGCATAAAATATCGGGATTGGGAGTCCAGCCTTTTTGAAAATCGGCAATGAATTGCGTAAAGACCTGCTTCCAATACTCTTCGACAAAGTTAACGGCATAGTAAGGAATGTCAATCTGCTCACACACGCGGCGCACATCTTCATAGTCATAAGCCGAGCGGCAGACTCCATTGTCATCCTTTTCTTCCCAGTTTTTCATGAAAAGACCTATGACGCGATACCCTTGTTCTTTAAGGAGAAGAGCTGAAACGGAAGAGTCGACTCCTCCAGACATTCCTATGACGACAGTTTGTTGATTCATAACCTGTTAATTTTTAATTTTTTATATTAAATATTTACTGATTTTTTGTTAAAAATCAAGGGCTAAGCGTAAATAAACTAAAAAATGGGCTTTTCTTTGGAGAAAAGCCCATTGTTGATGTCTAAGTCGCTATTTTAGCTAATTGAGTAATAGATTCTTTTGCTCCGTTTTGGGGAGATTAACAAACTGGGTTTGATTGATGATCAACAGGATCTGGGTCAGATGGTTTTTAAAAATAGGACAGTGCGAAGCCCTTTCGTAAAGTCGAACTGTGTAAATTCGCAGGTCTTGCCACGTGGCAAGAGGCTGAAAGGGTTCGCGCAAGACTGTAATCCACTCGACCAAAAGATCGCCCGGTTGGGCAATTAAAAGGTTTTTAGGCGGTAAGGCATTGGGACGTGGCATTATGCTAAGGAGTTTAAAGAAGCGGTCAGAGATGGCGGACGTTTGTTCTAGAATGATCCGTTCTTTTAAAGGCTTCATGAGCGTTCTTAACTCTTGATAGTAATTGGCATAATCGTTTGAGCAGCGCGATTTTTGATAAAACTCTAGTCTGATAAGCATTAAATCGGGATCGAATGAATGCTCTAGGTTGGGGTTGATCCACTCGCAGCATACCTCAAAAACGTTGACTGCTTCAGGATTGTGTTCTGTGAGCATTTGTTGATCGATCGCAAGCTCCAGAAGCGAGACTATTTGATTGCTTGCCTCCGAAAATGAATCGATCTTGAATTCTTTTAGGGCGGAGATAAGCAGGTCCAAGAAAGAGATAAGAGCGGAATTCCTCATTTCGAGGACTTCTTGAACGGGGGTATTTGGCAGGCGCGCGATTAGATAGGTAATAAAGCCGATGGATCCTGGAGCTTTGGTTAACACTTCCTGGGAAAGCACCTTTGTAGAGAGCTTTGCGACAGCTTGTAAATAAGAGGGGTAGTCGTTGAGCAATTCATGGCTAAAGAATCGCAGTCGCAAGTATTCAACGTTTGGATTTTCATAATATGTCAAGTACTTAGGCATCCAGTCGAGAACCTTGTTCAAGCATTCAACGGTTTTAGGCTGAGTGTAGTGGAAAATAGGAGTATCTAGGCATTCGGTAAAGGCTGAGCACATGAGGCGGCATGCACGTCTCCCTTCTTTTTTAGACTCGATCTCCATTAAAGCGTTTAGCCATTTGATGAAGAGCGAGGAAATGAGTTTTTTATCTTTTAATTTTAAGGTTGAATCCGATGCGTGGACAGCAATTTTGAGGAAGTCTAAGAAAGAATCAGTGAGTTCGCCGATCTGAGGGGCCTCCAGTTTTTCATTTTCTCTATCCACCTCTATGGCATCCAGACGGATAATAGCCGGTAGCATGAGGGTTAAAGGTTCGATGTAGTCTTCCCAGCGCCTATTGTCCCCGTGACAAAGACAAGCACTATGAAGAGTCTCTAAGGAGAGTTTCAAGTAATAGGCTTGATAGTCTACAGAAGCTGTTTTTTCCATCTTTTGATAAACACTCCATATTTTCTGGAACTGCATCAGATAGATGCGAGAAAAATAGGTTTTTCCTTCCGATGAAAGAGTGTCTGGAGGGCAGGAGAGGGGAATGGCTTTGTAGAGATGGTATAATAAAGTATGTTTGTTGATGAGGGTTAACGGATGTTTGCAGCTTGCTTTTCCAATCTGATCGATGTAGCCGGATAATCTTTTACTGTCTGAAACATGCGAAAGACCCTGTAATTCGCAAAATGCTTGCGTGCTGAGAAAAATGCTATAGCCGGTACCATAGGCGAGGAGTTTTTCAACGGCCTTAGAAGTCATTTGCAAGGCAACTTTACCAGTCGTTTCATAAGATGAATTGAGATTTAAATAGATGCTGTATTCGACGAACTTTTCGGATCGCTTATCAAGGACTTTTATCCCGTTTGCGAAATTTACCAGTTTTTTGCTTCTTACTTGTAATGGTTGTTCGTAAATGACTTCTTGTACATTGTTTTGATCGGCAGGACTGATGATATGGGGAGGCTCGGGAGGGCCAAAGTAGATAAACTCATCGAGTTCTTCTAACAAGGCCTCAAGAGAAACTTCTTTTTTGGATGTACGGATGATTTCCTGATAGATAAATTCATCGAATGCTGCAACCAGGAAATCTTTACGCACTCCCAGTTTTTTCCATGCTTGAATGCACCATGTTACATAGTGTTTTAAGCTCTCTTGATAAATCGCTTCTTGGCGTTTGATGTGTGGATGATACTTAACGTTTAAAATACGTTTTACAAATAGAGAAAATTGCGCTTCGTCTTGGAAATCAGCGACTTCGACAGCTCCAAAGGGAAGGGCTATCAAGGCTGCTTTTAAGACTGTCTCTTTTAAGGCTTTGGGGTCGGCAAATATGTGAGGAGCCCAGTCACAATAAAACTTAAGAACGTCTTCGAGTTCTTGCAAAGGGATGGTTTTACCTAATTGAAGGTCCAGATATTGGTTGAGGCAGTGTCCGCTGAGAACAGTTTTTTCTGTAGATGAGAATTTAATAATTTTAAAGGCCGATTCTAAGAGCTGGGAAATGTCTATGAGTTCGATTCTTGAGGCAGTGGAGGCGGCCGCTGGCAGGAGTGTCAGCAAAGGTTGTTTCAGCTGCAGCTTCTGATCAATGCTTCCATGGGTTAAAATTTTACGCATGAGCCTGATGCTATTGCAAAGGCAATTTGCGTGCTGTTTTTTTATGGCAATCAGAATTCGCGAGCAAGCTGCAGCTGGGAAGGTATTTTGATGCTCGGCTTGTAT
The DNA here is from genome assembly GCF_001499655.1 of Candidatus Protochlamydia naegleriophila. NCBI lineage: Bacteria > Pseudomonadati > Chlamydiota > Chlamydiia > Parachlamydiales > Parachlamydiaceae > Candidatus Protochlamydia > Candidatus Protochlamydia naegleriophila. The sequence goes on along the minus strand of NZ_LN879502.1, from coordinate 2,511,485 downwards.
CAGAAGGGAATGGATTTGTTCATGTAACGAATGGTTAGTAGGAAGATCTAAAGTAAGGTAGGACTTAATGACCTTTTCCGCACTCCCAATGACTCGACTGTAGACCTCAGGCTTATCATCGAGTTGGGAGAGATAAGGCTGAATGAGTTCGCAGAGTGCTTCCAAACATTGAGAATCTTTTAAAGTTTGGAGTTGTTGAATCAGGAGGCAATCGAGATCGAATTTCCATAGATGGAGGTTTGTCTCAATCTCTGATGTAGAGCTTTTTTCTGTTTTGAATGCAGCAACGAACTCTTTTTTAACAGCACAGATTTTTGCAAAGAGATCTTGATTAAACGCCTTGGTAGAAAGTGAAGTTATTGCACTGAGAAAAACAAAGCGATAGGCTTCCCATGATTCGTTGGCAGGCAAATGTGAAAAAAGCGGCATTAAATCTGGAAGGGCATCTAAATAGGTTAAAAGTCGTGTAGGAGAGATTGGATAGAGGCTTTTAAAGAAATTGGCCCAGCAGCTTGCTCTTAAAAGAGGGTCGTGGAGCATACAGCTTTCCTCTGATTTAAAGGCTTCAAAACTGTCTTCGATGAGTTTTTTATCTTGGGATAAGAGCAGCTGAGTAGAAAACTCGAACCATAGCTTAGCATCTTTAAATTGATAGAGTGATAAAAATTGCAAAATGATTTGTAGATTTTGAGCCATCGAAGGGCTGCTTAGCCGTTTTCCGACTTCTTTTTTGGCCAACTCTTTTAAAGGAGATAATGAGTCTTTAAATAAGTTTTGTGCTTCCTGGCTCAAAAAGAGTTCATTTAACATGTTCAAAGAGGATTGGCATTGGAGCTTCTCTATTAATTTAACCCAAAGATTTTGAAAGTCTTGCGAAGAAGTTATCCAGGGAAGAGAAGTCTGCAGGGATGAGAGTGCTTCTCGATACAGTTGGCCTTCTACAAGACGGTTCAGGCAGAGGAGAAGATTGTATTCATTTTTTTTGAGATCTACTTCTTGGCTAATCAGGGGCCAGCAGGCCTCAATCCAGCGGCCGGCTTCCATTGTGGAGGGTAACTCTTCCTCTATTAGTAAGCGATCGATGAGAATTTGAAGGGGTGCGAGATCGTTGGCTATCAGTTGCTGCCTAAAGTTTTCAAAGGAGGCGAGTTGAAGCAGGCTCAAAATGTCTGGTAAGGCCACATTTGTGGCAAAGAGATAGCTTTGGCAAGTCTTCCAAATGTGCCCGTAAAAAATGGACTGTTCTTCGACTAGCCTTAGGCGATGAACGGCCTTTAAAAAAATGGAGGCCTTAGAGGAATCATTTTGTTCATTCAAGTAGTTTGCAACCGCAGCATACCGTTTCTTTAGCCAGCTTTGCATGGCTTCAGAAGGGGATGTGTTGAAAGCTTCGGCTTGCGCCAACAAAATGGCGATGGTCTGAATCAGCAGCTGGTTGTCGGAAGCCTTGCCAGGCAGATTTACAGCCTGTTCACAAATCATCCATGCGGCTGGAAGGCGGGTGGAAGAGGAAGGGATGGCGCTTTGTTTCAAATAAGTTAATAACGTTTTGCGCCAGCCGCTCGCCTCTTTAAATAAGTCTGATGCGATTAAAAGTGCATCCAAGGCTTCTAGTTGGGGACCAATTTCTGAAGGGGACACTGCACTGGCCTTTAGACAAACCATCTGGAGCAGCTTTGATGTTTGTTGGCGTTTGTCTGCTGGAGTAATCTGGATGAGATGCTTCAATAGCGCAATATTTTCTGTCGCCAAGCTATCTGTAAATGCATTTGTCAGAAATGTTGTTAAAAATCCATGCAAAGAGGGAAGAGTGCTTGCCTCTAGATCGCTTTTAATCAAATCTTCCAGCATTTTTTTGCTTAGCTCGGAGTTTTCCTCCAGTAAGAGCATTCCGAGTTTAATTTTAAATTCCTGAAGACGGGGGGATTTTGCGTCCATTCCTTTCAAGAATTCTTTTCTTTCAAGCTCATAAAAACGCACGGAGATGGCAAGGGTAGGAGGTACTGGGGCGTTGCATTGCTGCTCGAGCCTTGTGAGCCAAGTTTCTGCTAAAGGAGCGGCATGGCAAAGACTTTGCTCACTGAGATTTAGCAGCAACTCATCGGTTGCTGCTTGTTGGTTTGGAACGAGATAGAGCAGTGAGATGAGCCTAAGCGCAAATTTGGTGAATTCTGTTTTACGTTCTAACTCGTCAATGGTGAGTGGATTGGCGAGTATATACTTCAATAGTGTTTGAAAATCGATAAGCTCTGCGTGGCTGAGCTTAATTTTGCAGTCTTGAAAGCGCTTGCATAAGCCGAGAAATTCTTTTAAGGCTTCCTCTTCATTGAGCAGGTTTAGATCGATAAGGCCGCTTAAATGCATCAATCCTTTTGAGGGTAGGGAAAGGCTTAAGGCTTGCAATAGGGCCAATCCCATTTCTTTTTTGAGAGAGGTATCTTCGAATGCGGGATGGCTTTTCCATAAAAAACCAGCCATCTCTATCATCTCCGAATCTTTAGTCGCCATTAGAGCTCCCATCCAGTTAAACAGCGAGAGATTCCTCAGATCCAATTCGTTTAAGGCTTGCTGATAGGCAGGCATCTTGCAGGCCGAAGCTAATTGGTGCAGTTGGCTTAGGAAGTGATTCTGGGTGCATGGCAATTGCGTTTCTAAGAGGGAGGGAAGGGCGTAGAATAGGCGATATACTTGGCCTTGATTGAGTTGATAGGGGGCGGCCATTAAGTAGAGCTGTGCGCCAACAAATTGAAGGAAAGGTTCAGAGTGGTTTAAGCACACATCGCCCCATTTAGCGAGCTCCTTGGGATCTCCCTTTAAATGAAGGAGGCAATCTTTGATGGGGGAAGGGTAGGGCTGTGCCTCAAAAAAAGGTTCCAGGCTTCGATACAATTGCACTAAGCCGTCACTCCCGTTCTTGTTTAAATACAGCATGAGGGCATCATAGGCTTGCACTGTAGCGGGTAATCGCATGGAAAAGGGGTATTTGAGGCAGAAGACGGGATTGCGTTCTTTGTCTTTGCGGCCGTGATGGGTAAGAGACGTTGGAGCGAACGTGTGAGCCAGGAATCCGATCCAAGTCGAGACGATGCTAAAAGGAATTTTTTTATCCAAGATGGCTTGCTTGAGGGCTAGATGAAATGATTGACTGGAATTGGATTGAAGCTCTAGGAGCTCTTTATCTTCCAGCAATTGCCATAAGAGGGCGATCTCTTCGTCTTTAAGGGGATGCGTACTTTGAATTGAAAGACAAGCACGTAGGAGGATTTTGATGGCTTTAGCTGGATCGATCGCCTCGTCTGTAAGGTGGTTTTTTTTTATTTCATCTTCGAGCAAGCAAGCCAGGTAGTGGCTATCGGAGAACTCTGTGATATTTTGAATACTTTGGCTAGAGGTTGTGTCCGTTTCAATTTTGTTTGAGTGTTCGAATTTCGACTGGAAGTAGGAGATTTTATTTTTAAAGAGTTGATAGACCATCTTCTGTTCAATTTCTTCTGACTGAAGAGAGCGGGAATAGTCTCTTAGGTAGCGGAGCCATGTATCGACAGACGGATCTAGAATAAAGGAGCTGTTAGTGAGTAGGCCGATCAAGGCTTGGACGGTTCTAAATGGACCTGTACGTATAGAAAGCTGGACCTCATCAGCTTCGATATCCAAGAAGGGAATGAGCGATGCTGTCCAGCAATTGGAGCTGGATAAACAGGTGTTTTTTAAGCCCGTTTGATTGTTGCTGCTTTCTGCTCTCCCGACAGAGATGAGCTCGAAAGGGCGCTCGTCGGTTTTTAGGCCAAAAATGGTGTATTGATTATCTTCATTCTTGACAATCTTTCTCTTGGTCACTCCTCCAAATTCTAATAGGCTATGCGTCCGCACTAGGTAGGAAGAGGGGTGCAAAGAGCCATATTTTCCTTTGTTGAAAGTCTTTAAAAACTGGCAATAAGTCTCCGCCTGAAAATTTTGCATGCGATCGGTAAAAAAATTCTGGGCATTCTGGCTCAAATTCACCTGATGATCGATCGTCCCCTGGTTGATTTCTCTTAGATCAATGTCACTTGTCTGCTGGGTAAAAAAATCTTGGATGAATGAGGAAGAAAACCACTGGTGAATGCGTTGGTGAGGGATGGTAGGAAAAAGAGCTTTGCAGCTCTTAATAAAGGGATAGTCGCCTAACATTTCGATGAGATAGCGTCCAATTAACTCAAAGTCGTCAATGGCAAATGAGGTGTACGTTTTTTGATGCATAGAGGGATGTTGACTGACATGGCTAAGATGGGTCAATAACTCAAAAAATGAAAAAGGGATTTGAAAGAGATCGTGTTCATCTCCTATTTGACTTTGGACTACCCGCTGTTTATGCAAGAAATGATAGACCGCCTCCAGGGTTGGCAAATCCTCTTCATTTTTAGAAGATAATGGGGTAAATAACAGCCTCTCATAGGAGAGAGTCGGATTGCCTCCTTCATCGCAGATGCCTGCTTCTTCAAGTTCTAATAAGATGTTATCCTCATCCGAAAAAGCAGGTAATTGAAAAGGGGCTTTACCAGACGAGGGAGGGGCTTTTGAATCGTGGCTTGCGGTTTGAATGGAAATGGCAGCGAGCTGTTCAAGATAAGAAAGAAGTGATGAGTTGGCTGGAAAAAGAAGAAAAGAAGAGGGAGTCATAGGGATTCCTATCTTTATTATTAAGATGCAAATGATTGCACACTCTTTAATTTAATCAATCATTACTAACTATTAAAGGAAAAGAAAGCTGTGCTCTTAGACGATTTTACTTTTAAAGAAAAATGTATGGTATTAAATAGGTTGAAAATTTGAATTTAATTGATTAAATAAAATAACTTGATTGAAATCAATCTAATTATTTTATTTTAAAGTTAATTAAAAATTTGCTTTGCGGTGTAGGGAATTTTAGTTGCGCGGGTCGTTGTTTGGGATGAGAATGAGAGTGATCCGCTCTTTTTGAGGTTGTTTTTGGCGAGCGTCTAAATTTTGCTAGACTGTAAAGTGTGGCTTAGATATTTTCAGCACTCGATCCTACTCTGGGGGTAAAGGAAGGGGCTTAAAGGTTTCTTTTTCAGAGATGGGAAGATAATCTCTAAAATGAGAGAAAAATAATTAGTTTTTAGATATAATAAATTAAAGAATTTGTTAAATTTATTTGATTAAAATGATTTTTCGATTTATTTGAGTGTACTTAATTTAAGTAGGCTAGATAGACGATTCTTTGGATGGTGGAGGATAGGTCGATGAAGTGTCCCTTTTGTCACTTTGAGGGACTGAAAGTGACGGACTCTCGCGATGCAGCTGAAATGAATGCGATTCGGAGAAGGCGTGAATGTTTGAATTGTTTTAAGCGTTTTACGACGTTTGAAACCATTGAATTGACCGTGCAAGTTAAGAAGCGGGATGGAACGTACGAAGATTTTCAGCAGCAGAAGTTACTCAATGGATTAGCAGCGGCTTGTCGGCATACGAAGATCAGTCATGATCAGGTGATTGTTTTAGCGGCGCATATTACTAATGAGTTAATGCAAGCGCAGGTTCAAGAGATCAGCACGACACGCTTAGGAGAGATGGTCATGAAACACCTGCAAGCCCTAGATCCGATTGCGTATATCCGTTTTGCATGTGTGTATAAGAGATTCAAAGATTTAGGGGAATTAGAAGAGGCCATCAAAACAATTCAGTGGAAAGATGAAGACAAATCCTTGCTCGATTTAAAGGGTTTGTTATAGGCTTCGTTGTTTTAGAGCCTGTCGTCACATTTTGACAGGCCCCAAATATTAGCTAATTGATAAGCCGCAACTGAAGAGGAGGCGCAACATGGCACTAAAAAAGGCGGAAATTGCAAAGTTTAAAAAGCGATTAGAGGAAATGCGCTTGCAGTTGACTCATTCGTTAAAGGGATCGACAGCAGAAGTCAAGACTCCTGACGAGGCGACTGGTTATTCTCAGCATCAGGCAGATCAGGGAACGGACGATTTCGATCGCACGATTAGTTTAGAGGTGACGAGCAAGGAATATGGCATTTTAAGACAGATTGACCGTGCTTTAGAGAAAATGGAAGAGAACACTTACGGCATCTGCGATATTACCGGAGAAGACATTCCAATTGCACGCTTAGAAGCCGTTCCCTATGCGACGATGACGGTTAAAGCGCAAGACAAATTTGAAAAAGGCCTGCTCTAGTAATGTGTGAGCATTCTCCTGTCATCATGGCATCTAACCGCAGGAAGCTTGTTTACCAAGCCATTTTGATCGGTATGGCTATTTTGCTAGCCGACCAATTATCAAAATTTTTGGTTTATCGGTTTATTCCATTAATGGATTCTGTTGCGTATTGGTATCCGTACGGTGGTATTGGCATCTTTAAAAATGTGGGAGGGATTGAATTTTCAATCAATCACATGACCAATAAAGGGGCAGCATGGGGAATGTTTGGCAATTATCAGCTCCCCCTTGTGATTTTGCGGATGGGATTAATTGCTGGGCTGTGCGTGTATCTTTTTTGTTTTAACCGCGATTCTAGCTGGCAAATCCCCTTGATTTTGATCATCGCTGGGGCTGTCGGCAATGTTGCTGATTTTTTCTTGTATGGCCATGTCGTTGACATGCTTCATTTTGTTTTTTGGGGATATGATTTCCCTATTTTTAATGTGGCAGACAGTGCAATTTCAATAGGAATTGGACTTTTGTTTGTCATTTCCTGGTTTAAAGATTAAAGTCTCCTTATGTCTGTTCATCCTCCTCTCTCAGTCCGTTTTAAAGCAGCCCCTCCACTTCAAGCCTCTAAGTGGCTGAAGTGCCCGGTTTTACTCGATATTGATGAGATGGAGGATTTATTTCGGGCATTGGGAGATTTTTGGATTTTCTCTGTCAGCGGCGTTTTACCTTCCGCAGAAGGGGAAATGACGCAGGCAGCCTTTCTGACTGAGTATGGACGTTATATCGAGGCTCTGAAACGCGGCGAGTTTCCAGACGAACAGCGGGCGAGACCCTACTTTTCAACAGTGTTCACAACAAGTACCGATGCATTGTACGAAGTCGTTTTACCGAATCAGCAGAAACTAATCCGAGTAGAGCGTCCAGTGATTCAATTGCAGTCTCACCGTTTCGATTATTCTCCAGTGGATGGGAAATTTCGCTCCATGGTTCTTGGACAAAATAGTATTCAATGGGGAATTCAATTTTCTTATCCTCAGCTTTTTCAAGATGCTGCTTGCCAAGTTAAGCAGGTGCGTGAAAGCGAAGAATTCCCCAATACGGTCCTATTCAAGCGCATGCAAAAATGGGTGCGCGATCATACGACGGCCACTCCATTCTTAGTCGAAAACAACCGCGTCAACGTCCCTATTCGGCTCGGGAAGACTTGCTTTGGTTGGATAAACCAACATCCTCAACTGCAAGCCAAAGGGCTTGTTGTTCTCCATCACAAATAAGGCGATTAAGCTTTCCCTAAATGTATTAGTTGCTTATCCAAAAACCGTGCTAGCAAGGCGGCTAAATGGTAATTAACCACCCTACTAAACGAACTCTCCTTTCCCTCTATGGATTGCTGCATAATTGACTAGCTGTCATTGCAAGTAATGTCATAAAATTAAACAACAGTGGAGTCGAGAATCGGTACTTTTTTTAATAGTTCTGAGGTTGGAATTTCAATGTGCCAGCCGTGAAAGGGATCGCGAATTGAGGCTAAATCATCATTGATTCTATCGATGACGATTTCGTGCTCACCAAGCTCTTCTGATATTGAACAGGCCACCGAGCCATGTTTTTCAATCAACTGTCTCAATTGAAAGACGCCAGAGGGAAATGGAATAGCTTGGCTCTAAAGCGTTGGCTGCTTGGGATTGCCGTACCCCAATTTTCAAATGGTATTCAGTTGGGTTTGTCCTTCTGTCGATTTTAAAAAATTATTAATTGCTCTCATGTTCGAAGGAGCGACTTCCCTTAATTGCAGTGTTTTATATAAAGTTGTTATTTGCTTGAATTGTAATTATAATTTATATTTTCTTAATAATGTTTGTTTATATTTTTGTTTTTATTTAAACAACATAGGTGTTAAGTTGAGCTTTTCTATTCAAAATATAACATCAAGCCCGAGCTTCCAGACAGTATCTCAGTCTAGCCCGGCCGGCACTTTTGCAAATGGCAAGTCTGTTTGCGTTCTACCGACTAATCGTGCGGCAAGTGGAATGCCTGCGAGCGCAATCGGAACACTTGCAAAAGGCATAATGGCCTTGGCTGTGTTGGCTATTGCGGCGACGGTTGCCATAGTTGGGGCGGGTGTATTTGCGGCATTTGGATTGGCAGCGGCTTTTAATGTATCGCCCGTTGTGACAGGATTGAGTTTGGCTACAGGCGCACTTCCAGTCGTGGGCCTATGTTATTATTTAATCAAAAACAAGTTGTGAGTTGAATCATGATGCAGGTTATTCTTTCACCTTTTATTCACAGCTATCATGTTTTTTCCGCTGCTTGCAACTCGCTTCGAGAACGAATAAACCTGCTTTTTCAAAGGCAGGATTTTGTTCTATTGAATGGCTTTGAGCTATTGCCTGTTGATCGATTTCAGCCTCCAGGAAGCATCCCCAATGGGGGTAATACGTGCTATATGGCATTAGTCCTGCAAGATTTAGCCGCCTCTGATGCTTATAATGAAATGTTTAATCGACCACTGAATAGACAGGCAGGCGAGTCTCTCAGCCACTTTCAACAAAGAAAGCTGCTGCAAAACGCTTTCTGCCAATCGCTTCAGAAGCTGCGTCAAGGAGTGAATTTAAGCCTTGGGGAAGTTCGGGAGTTGAAGGATAGGTTAGGAGCTTTGGGATGGAACCAGACATCCCGTTTTGCAAAAATTTTAGAGCGTGTTTTTCCTTTGCTTTTTTCTGCTCCTCCTTGCGACTCGCTTGAATTTTACCATTTTTTGCGGCTCTTGCTGGAAGAAGAGGACTTTACGATCGGTTCAGAGACTTGTGGCGGCTTTTATCAAATGTGGCCTGATCCCGAGACGGCGCCCCCGATTGGTCATCTGCGTCTAACGTTGGATAATTTGCCTCTAAGAGAGGTGCAAGACATCACCCTGCTCGTAGCGCGCGATGAGGCCTTGCGAGAATCACTGGAGCAAAATAAAGCGCTTCCAACCCTTTGGAAAGTTGACATCTTACGCACGACTGTTGGAAACAATGGAGGCGTCAACTATGAGCAACATCCTGTCGATTTGAAAGAAAGTCTTGAATTGGGCGAGGATAGGGCTCCGTTACGCTTAATGCAGATTCAATGCAATCGAGAATCATTTGCAGGAATGCGTCATAGCTATCTTTATCGCCGCATCGAAACTACTCTTGGTACAGATAAATGGCTAAAATGTGACGACGATTGCATCACAGAGGTGCCGTTTGATGAGATCAAAAGGCGGGAAGCCTCCTATTGTTGGGGACTGGTCTTTGAAGCCTGATGAGCCTGTTTAAATCTTGAGATTAGTTCACGCTTGCGTAAATGTCAGAAGCTCGCCCCGGTTGCGGGCGAGCCCGGAAAGAAGAATGGAAGTGGCTCAACTATTCCCAGTAAGGGGGATAGGTGAGCGCTCCATCGGCGTTGTTTACTTGGAGCACTTCAACATGTGGAATCTGAAGGGCTTTCATATAGCCGAGAACCAATAAGGGATTAGAGACAGCGACTTCTGCTAAAGCCCCGCCAGGCAATTGTTCATCGGTTTTACCTGCCATGGCCCGCACAGCCTTTTCAAGCTCACCTTCCTGTACATCTTTTTTGTTCTCTACTACAGGTCTGATTCCGTAGTTAAATAAGCTTCCAACAGCCAATACTTTAGTTGTAGGAGCTAGGATTTTCTCTTTGATATAAGGATCCGTTTGCAAGGCGAGCGATCCCGCATATTGCAAGGCCTGATCCATATCGGCTAAGCTCATGGGATTAGGTGTTTGGACAACATTTAAATCCTTTTGTTGGATTTGCTGAATGATCGCATTTTTAAAGGGAATAGAAGCTGTTTTGCCTTTTTCCACTAAATATGTACCCGCTTCTGTCAGGGTAGTCAGCTGCATACTGCCTCCACCAATGTCCCAAACGACTGTTTCTTCAGGTTGTGCTGAAGACAAGGCTAGGGCACCCCTAAAGGCTAAGACACCCTCATCATCTTGATTAATAATGCGAACCTGTACGCCTGTTTGCTTTTCGATTTCATTGGCAAATTCCTGAGCATTGGTCGCTTGCCTAAAAGCGGCTGTTGCGACGGCAATCACTTTTTTGGATTGATAGCTGTCAGCTACTTCTTTAAGAGCGCGAATGGCTCGAATGCCTTGATCCATCACCTCTTTATCGAACGTGTTATTCCCGGATTGCTCAAGATGCTTTTGATAGGGAACGGGAATCGATTGTTCAAAGATTTGAGAGATGATCTTGTTTGTTTGTGGATCGACTCTTGCAACCTTTAAGTTGGTCGCACCCGATCCAATATCTAGCGCGGCACGCACCTCACCCCTCGATTCCACTGCATGCTTAGGTATCCAGAACCACGCTAACAAGGCGACTAATAAAACAACGATTAACCACCATAATAAACGGCTCATGACCTCTCCTTTCCATCTATGGATTGTCGCATCCATCGACTAGCTGAAGATATCATTGCAAGTTTAGTGCCAGGTTTTAGGCCCGCTCATTTGTTTCACTGTGAGAGAAATCGCCATTTACGTATCTTCTCTAAAAGTTTGCAAAGCGAACATTTTTTTGGTGTGTGAAAACAGGCTTAACTGGTTGTGTATCATCTGTTCAATCGTAAAAAATTTCTCGAGAATTTTTTCTTGTGTTTTTGCGAGAAGCCGATTTAAATTTTTGAAGATTCTCGTTTTGATTTTCTCATCTAAACGAGAGTTAATGATTGTACTCAAATATGTTTGCCTGTCGAATGTAAAACTTGATTTAAGGTTCTTAAACTCGAAGAGCCGATGCCGAATTGTGCAAGGATTTGCATGAAAAGGGATAGGTATTTAATCGCCAACGACCGATCACCGTTTGCATCGGTCGCAACTGATAAGCAGGCTTTTTTATCAATTTACGCTAATTGTATCTTAATCTATTTAATTATTAAAAAATTTTGAAGGTTGTATGTCTGATACATTGGTAAAAAATATTCAAAGCGCATTCATTGAAAAGGGATGGACCTTAAGTTTAGCCGAATCTTGTACGGGCGGTGCTTTGGCGGCTCGCCTGACGTCCATGCCAGGATGTTCGAATTATTTTTTGGGGTCGATCGTCGCCTATTCGAATGAGGTGAAAGTGAAGCTTCTTGGCATCGATGAGTCGATCTTGAATGAATATGGCGCCATTAGCGAACCTATTGCCAGTCAAATGGCGCAAGAGGTATTGCGGCTGACTGGTAGTGATTATAGCTTAGCCGTTTCCGGAATCGCTGGGCCGGGAGGTGGAACTGCAAGCAAGCCTATTGGAACAATCTGTGCTGCCTTAGCTAGACGGCAAGAGCTTCCTTTGGTGTGGACTTTTCAATTAGAGGGCTCAAGGGAGGCGATCATTGCTCAAGCGGCAGAGGCTCTTTTAAATCGTCTATGGCTTTCGATTAGAAACTACAAATAGCAAAGGAAAGTCGTAAAGAGAGGCGGAATATCTGCCGCAGAATGAAGATTTTTAATTGTTTAGCATCGATCCGAGCTCCTCGCACTTCGGCATGGTTTTATTGATTAAAAACTTTAAAAAATATATGTAAGGTGATGGGCCGTAGGGACGATCATTCGGTTTGTCAAAATAATTAAGTTTTTTTGATTGGTATCTAAAAATTTAAGAATCATTGCCTTGCTACTTAATAAATTATGATTAGGGATAAGCCATGATGCCTTTGTATAAAGGCCATTTTGCAGGCTATTAATCTATACAACTCCGGTTGTCAACCACTGAGGAGATATGAAGACGCAATTTGTCACAAGTCTGGTTATGGTAGAAGATGGCTTTGAGGCTGGCAAAGAAGTAGCTCAATTAGCTGTCGATAAAATTCAACTGCCCCGATCTCCTCAGTTAGTCATCTTATTTTGTTCGGACAAATATGAATATGCAGCCGTTTTGAGAGGGGTCAAGCAAGTTGTAGGGGAGAGCGTTCCAATCATTGGCTGTTCATCTGCCGGTCAATTTTCGGATGAAGGGGTCTATAAGAGGGGGCTTTCGTGTGCGATGATAGCTTCTGATGACTATCGATTTTTTACGGGTGTTGGAGTAAACATCAAGAGCGATCCTTTAAAAACCGTTGAACACGCGGTTAAAGCCTTTCCTAAAGAAGTTGAAGGCTACCCTTATCAGGCTGCAATCTTATTTATCGACGGACTGGCTGGAAAGGGGGAGGAGACCGTGTTGGCGGCATCGAGCGTGCTCGGCCCTGACGTGAAATTTGCAGGAGCGGCAGCAGCGGACAATCTGAATTTTCGCGAGACAGTCGTCTTTGGCAATGGCCATGTGCTGACGAATGCGATGAGCGCCTGTCTGCTTGCTTCTCGTTTACCCGTAATTATTTCTTGCAAACACGGGCATAAGCCCATTTCTCAGCCCTTGACAGTGACTAAGTCAAAAGATAATGTGATTTATGAATTCGATCATCAACCAGCTCTGGAGGTTTGGAAGAATCATGTCCGTAAACACTTAAGTGGAAGAGGAGTCAATGTTGATAAGCTTAATTCTAAAGAGCTTTCCAACTATTTGCTCGAATACGAAGTGGGGTTGATGACAGGGCCGGATTCTGATTACAAGATTCGCTTCCCGGCCTCGTGCAATCCAGATGGCTCACTCAATTTTACTTGTTCCATGATGGAAGGATCTGTCGTCAAAATCATGGATAGCAGTCAGCAAGACCAGATTGATTCGGCAAGACAAGCAGCTGAAATGGCTTTACATGCTTCTAAGGGTGTTAAATTGGCTGGAGCGGTTATTTTTGATTGCGCTTGCCGAGCGATGATTTTACAAGAACAATTTTCTCAAGCAGTCAAGGCTAAACAGAAAGTGCTGGGGAATTTGCCTTTTATTGGCGGGGAAACCTACGGCGAAATTGCCATGGATGCGGGGCAGTATAGCGGCTTCCATAATACAACTACTGTAATTATGCTTTTTCCGGAATGAACGATCAATAAGAAGGCAGCTTCATGAAAGAAGAAGTAAAAATTCCATTAAAAGAATTCATTGATTGCTTTAAAGAGAGCATGGGGGTAGAAGGTGCCCAGCAGCTCCTTAAGCAAACTCTTCAAAAAGCCAATATTGCGCCTAAAAGTGAATTTACCAAAGAAGAGGCCCTAAAAATTTGCCGTGAATTAAAGCAATATTCGGGCTTTGTTGGTATCATTGGAGGGATTCTCAATTCGAGAATTTTGATTCGCTAAATACGCCGTTTGGCATTCATTCTAAAAAAATCAGTGAATCGCCTCGGTTAAAGGGTTTAATCTCAAGAACCAAAGCTTTGAGTTTGTAGCTTTTCTCGGCTCTATGCTATGATTTTTGTCATTTGAAATAAGAGCTTTTATGACTAATTCCAAATCTTATGCATTAATCGATAGTGGCGATGGGCGCAAACTCGAGCGTTTCGGCCCATACGTTCTATCTCGTCCCTGTTCCCAAGCTGTTTGGAGGCCTCAGTTGCCGGCTGCGAAGTGGAATCAAGCAGATGCAAGTTTTTCAAGGGAGCAGGAAAATAATTGGGCCAATCTTCAGTCCCTTCCCGAAATATGGCAGATCGAAGTCGCCAACCTCATTTTTAAAATCTCGCCAACCGATTTCGGGCATTTGGGGATTTTTCCCGAGCAAAAAACGTTTTGGGAATGGATTCAAGCCATTATAAAGCCGCACGCTAAATCAAAGCCGCGCGTCTTAAATTTATTTGCGTATTCTGGCGGATCGACTCTGGCTGCCGCTAAAGCCGGCGCTGCCGTTTGCCATTTGGATGCTTCTAAGGGGATGGTTGCGTGGGCGCGGGAAAATGCTGCTTTGAATGGTTTAGAAGAAGCTCCTGTGCGTTGGATTGTCGAAGATGTGAAAAAGTTTTTGGCCCGCGAACGCAAGCGTGGATCGCGCTATGAAGGGATTATTTTAGATCCCCCAAGCTTTGGACGGGGATCAAAAGGTGAATTGTTTAAAATTGAAGACGAGATTGTCAATCTCTTACAAGATTGCCGCGATTTACTAAGCGATAATCCTCTCTTTGTTCTCTTTTCTTGCCACACACCGGGTTTCTCGCCTTTAGTGATGCAACACCTTTTGAGTCAGGCTATGCAAGGAATTGAGGGCACAATTGATGTAGGTGAAATGGTTTTAGCGGGCCAGGGTGCGTTAGAGGTGCCGAGCGGAACGTATGCGAGATGGACAGGTAAGAGGTAGAAGATGTTGGAACTAACGAGTGTACAGAATCCTAAAATCAAACAAGTTTTGCATCTGCGCGACCGCCATGAAAGAGATCAAACAGGCCATTTTTTGATCGAAGGCTACCGCGAACTGCTGCGCGCCGCCGATGGGGGCTGGAAAGTTGAGATGCTATTCGTTTGCCCAGAACTTTTTCTTGGAACCAATGAACCTGCCCTTATTCAGCGTTTGGTGTCACGTGGAACACAGCTTTTACACTGCACTGAAAAGGTTTTTAAAAAAATTTCCTACCGGGACCGTCCGGATGGCTTGTTAGCAGTGGCTCCTCAGCGGAGATTGAGCTTAGGTGACCTGTCTAAAGCAGTTAAAAATCCTGCAGCTCCTCTCTATGTCGTGGCAGAGGCTATTGAGAAACCAGGTAATTTAGGAACGATCTTGCGCTCATCCGATGCTGTTGGTGTGGATGGATTGATTGTCTGCGATCGCTGCACAGATATTTACAATCCTAACGTCGTTCGTGCAAGTGTTGGTACCCTGTTTACGGTCCCAACTGTTGAATCAAAAGGGGAAGAAACATTGGAGTGGCTACGCGAGCAGGGAATCGATATCTTGGCCGCTACCCCGCATGCTGAAAAAGAATTTACGCAGGTGGATTTGACTCGTCCTGTCGCGATTGCGGTGGGCACAGAGCAGCTCGGACTGTCTGAGCGTTGGATGAAGCAAGCCACCATGCAAGTGCGCATTCCCATGATGGGTGTCGCCGATTCTTTAAACGTAGCCATGGCAACGACGTTGCTTCTTTATGAAGTACTGCGCCAAAGGCAGCAAGGTTAGCCAGGTTGGCGGTTATGACTTCACCTTTTTCTATCGTTTTTGAAGACAATCATCTGTTTGTACTCAACAAGCCAGCCGGGTTGCTGACGCAGCCAAGCGGCACAGAGCAGGATAGCCTCGAACAGCAGGCTAAGGCGTGGCTGAAAGAAGCCTATCAAAAACCTGGCAATGTGTTTTTGGAAGCCGTTCATCGTTTAGACAAGCCAGTAAGTGGTTTGGTCGTTTTTGGGAAAACGAGCAAGGCTTTGTCCCGTCTAAATACTGCCATACGAGCCAAACAGACCAAGAAGTTTTATTATGCATGGGTGGATCGTCCACCCCCATCTCTTGCGGGAATGCTTGAAAATTTCCTCATTCATGACGATTTTCATGCGCAAGTTGTCTCCTCTTCTCATCCCAAAGGCAAGCTAGCCCGCTTGAGCTACCGCCTTGTTGAATCGAGGGGTGCAGGAGCGTTGCTCGAAATCGATTTGGAAACGGGGCGGTATCATCAAATTCGGGTCCAGCTGGCTACTATCGGCTGCCCCATTCGAGGCGATCATCGTTATGGCAGCCAACAGGCCTTTGAGCCCCATGCCATTGCCCTGCACCACGGATGTCTGCAAATTCCTCATCCGATCACGCAAGAGCTTTGCACATTTGAAGCTCTTTTACCCTCTTCTTTTGTCTTTCCTTAGCACAAGCTAGGGATAAAACGTGTAGAGTTTAAAGCTGCAAGGAGCTTATCATTCCCTCTGCATTTCTCAGCTTCCGTCTCTGTGTTAACTCTTTGCTTTTAAACATTTAATTGTTATTTGCTTAGGAAAGTCCGCTTTTTACCTAGCACTCCTGGCATTTTTCCAAGACATCGCGGGTGAAGTTTTGTTCAGCCCGCAGATCGTTATCAGCCTTAGCTTGCAGGAGTGATCGTATCGGGAGAGGAGGACTGTGAAGAGAATCCCGTTTCGCCTAATTCAGGGATAGGGGGAATCGAGCGCATCACCTGCTCTAAAACGGTAAATTCTTCAATGACCCTTTCGATTTCACTTAAGATGACAGGCGTATCGGGATGCTTAGACATTTTTTCTGTCTGAAAAAGCGCTTTGAGATCGACGAAAGGCTGTACGAGAACTTTAATGCTTGTGCTTTTGTCTTTTTTAAATGTTGCCTTGGCGATCGCATCTAGGCCATTGATGATCGCTTGAAAAGGTTCCTGCAATTCTGAATAAGTGATATCGATCTCTGTCAAAATGGTGCGGGCAATTTCTTGCAGAGTGCTGGTTGTTAAGACGGTAACTTCACTAAAGTGGTGCTGCAAAGCTTTCAGTCCGAATTTTGTCAGGAAATGGGTAGGGAAAGGCACCATGGAGAGATCGTATTTCGCGCTAGCGATGATGATTTTTCCAAGGACCATGATCATTTGGCGGCAAACCGTTTCTAGGCGCGATTGGAGGGCTCGGTCGTTAATGAGCTCAAGCCTTTGCAGTAAATAAAAGATGGTATAGCTTGCTTCGTCGCGACCTGTTGCCTTTTCTGTTTCTTTGTCGATATTGATGCGGCTGATGCTCTTGGATGAGGCGAAAAAGGTACGGATGATGGGAGGGAAGGCTTGCAAAGTTTGGGTGCTGAGAGCGATTTTACTTTTATCGATGGCTCTTAAACTCATCTCAGATAGATTATCGATAGAGCCCCACAAGGCTTCATCCTTTTCATTTTGCACGGCTTTTTTGGCAGCGTGCGAGAATAAATTAACCAAGTAAAGCGGATTTAAAAAGCGGAGCATACTTTTCCACACTTCTTTTAAGGCATCCAAGCTGATACCGAAGGCGAAAATCCAGGCAGGTACAAGCCAATGCTTGAAGGCAAACTGGTCGGCATACAGCAATGCGGCTGCGACGTAGGAAAGAAGAGGAAACAGAAATAGCCATGAACGGCCTAGTTGCAGCCAACGGTCTTTGCGAAAAAGCTCCATGAGATTGGGGACTAGATTTTGTTCTAATCTTTCCAATGGAAGGAGAGTGAGGGTGCTAGTGAGGGCGGCCGCCAATAAAACAACGGTTCCTCCCGTGATCATGGCAATGGCGGATTCGGTGACGGGTAGAGAGATAAAATAAAATTTTGTCAAAAAGGCTAAGAGAAATGCGAGAAGCGAAATCAACATGGCTTGTCCTTTCATTTAAAGCTATCAGGATTTGACTGAACATTAGAGGAGAGCGATTTTATTCGCAAAGGCAAACGACTATTCTATTCGTGAATGAAAGAGAACGTTTTTTTAACGAGTACTGACTTTTTTGTGAAAATTTTTTAGAAATAATTGAATTTAACTTTCGAAATCTTTCAGTTTGGGGTCTTCTGCTATAAGCTTATAAACAGGCTAAGCTTGCATTACAGCCTGGTAAAAGAAAATTCTATGTTCTTGTCTCGAATATATCCACATAACGATCTCTTCGAAGAACCCATTTTAACAGTATTTCATATAGCCTTAGATTTATCATCATTTTAAATTCTTTTAAGTCTTGAGAATCTTGTTGTGGAGCCACAGTTGGACTAGAAAAAAGTTTATTCCAGCCATAAGATAAATAAGAGATTAAACCCATGCTATTTCACTTAAAAAACAATTTAAAATTTAATTTTTATTGCATATTTTGGACTATTTTTCATATAAGTTAAGAAAAAAATAATGGCTTTTGATTAAAAATTTGAATAGGTTTGAGTAGAACTATGACATTGTAGTGCCGAATAAATAAGCGAAATTTGGTGATCAATGTATCAATCATGGCAATGTTTACAATTAGGCATAGGACAAGGCGCACTTTCCTTGCATAGCTGCACTTTCCTTGCATAGCTACTGACAATGGTCTATAAACTGCCATGGAGAGAAGTCAAAGATCAAAGAATTGAGGAACGTTTGTACACAACATTTATCTCTTTACACTAAGAAGAAAGTTGTTTTTCTTTTAATTTTTAATTTTTGACTTTCATTTTATAAATATTGGAAATTTTGAAAATTTAACAAAAAATAATTTAACAGAGTACTTAATGATTATTCATCCTCGCCCCATTCAGCCCCCTCCGTACAATGAAATGTATGCGAAAAGCGCAAAAGCTTTGAAAAATACTCCATTATGCCCATTTTTGCAGGGAATGGATAATCAAGAAGAGCAACTTCAACAAACGGTTAACCGATCTTTTTTAGAGAAGGTTACATGGCATCCAAACTTTCTTGTTGCACTACAAGGGGCAGTGATAGGAACCCTTGGAGGGGGTATTCTAGTAGGAGCAGTATGTGCAACCTACGCTTTTATTGAAAGGAGTAGAGTAACAGTCGAAATAGGCCATTATGGAGAAAGTCTAAGCTCTAGAAAGAATAGAATAATTAAGAAAATTCAACTCATTTATGCTTATAGAGTAGATTTACAAAATCAAATAGAGTTGAGTTTAAATGATCGGCTGCAGATTATTCGACATCCGGTTGGGCTTATTCAATGCCGCGCAGAGGCTATTCAATACCAGAATAGGATGATTCAACGCCAGGCGGAGATTAGTCAACTAACCCAGGCAGAAACTCATTTTTTGGGAGTTCTTGCTCAATATGAGAGGAATAATTTTTTTGACAACCGACCCCCACAAGAACCAAAGCCGAATGAAATTTTCTGTAACCATTATGTATCCAACGGCATCACTCGGACTCCTAATGGTTTAATAACCGAAGGGGCTCGAATTCATAATAGCTATCATATATGCCTCGACAATAACACAGAGGGTAATGAGCACGGAAATCAAATAAACTAATATAATGAAAAATTCAGTAATGGTTTTAAAGTTAAGGTCAAAGATTCTATTTAATGATCCCTACCAGCTATTTTAGATTTGCAACCGTTGCAAATTTAAAAAGTGTTACGCACGAATAATGCTTGAACGTGTCGATTGAAAGGCTAACACCTCGGCCAAGTCGTGACTTGGCCTGGCGTCTATTCTTTCACTTGCCAAGTTCCGCACTATTCATGCGTAAGGGGACGTAAGTTGTATTTAACGTCTCCAATAGCTACGTTCTACGTAGACTCTTTGTGGGCCAGGATAGTAGACTGGCTGCGGTGCAACATAGTAGGGATAGGGCTGCATGACTGGAACAGGTCCCACGGGTGCAGCATAAACTGGCACGGCCACAGGCGCTGGGACTGGGACGGGAGCCGGTTGATAGACGCGAGGTCTATTATCAAAATTGAAGCTGAAGCCTACCGATGTACGGCATTTCGCGCTCAATTCAGGGCTAAATGCTCCTATGAGCAGCAGTGATAGAGCTATCACAGAATACTTGAATACTTTCATCTTTCACCTCACTTAATTCAAATTAAGCAACTTCATTTTATGCTATCCGCCTAATAATCCTCAATTAGAAAAGATTGATTTTTAGTGGGTTAAATAAGATCGCAGGCGTCGTCAGGCATCCAATGCTTATCCTTGCCCTCCCACTTAACATTGCATCCGATTGGATTGGTCAGAGGTTTTCGAAGGGGTTTATGATGAAAATAATCATCTAAGGCATTGTCTAAATCGTTTACGGTCATTTTTGAGGCATCCTTTGGAGAGTCAATCCCTCTTCCCGTATAAATGAGTCGATGATTACTGTCGAAAACGAAAAAATGGGGTGTGCGCAAGGCGCCATAGTCTTTGGCTGTTTCTTGAGTATCATCCCATAGGTAGATCCAAGGGAAGTGATGCTTTTCCATTCTTTCAATCATTTTAGGAAAAGAATCTTCGGGATAGGTGATTGCGCTATTGGAATTGATACCCACAAAAACAGCGCCATGATCACGGTATTTTTCTGCGGTTTGACGCGTAATCTCATCCGATCCGATCACATAAGGACAGTGATTACACGTAAAAAAAATGACGAGTGCCTTGGCATGGGCAAAATGACTTAATGAATAATACTTTCCATCCGTCCCTTTTAAGCGAAAGTTAGGAGGGGTAGAACCTAAAGGCAGTGTATAGGTTTTTTTATCTGTCATGGGACTCCTTATTATGGCAAGCATAAATCAACTTATAGAATTTTGTTAACATTTCATTGTGCCTTTTTTGACACTTGAATCTATAGATCCGTATGCTATGGCCTCAAAATTTAATAATCAATCGTCTAAAAATTTTCCATTTTCGATTAAATGCCGAAGCAGTTTATGCAGCAAGGGGAGGGGTAGATGAATACTCATATTGGAAAATAAAAATTTAAATGATTTAAAAACAGTTTTTTCGATCATTTGTGGAGAGGTAAAAAAAAATAGGATTAAATGGAAATAGACTTCTTGCTTAATTAACGACATGTGGATAACAATAGATTTCATTATTTAGGATTAATTTCATCTAAGTTCAAGTTTGTTTATGAAAAAAAAAATATTACAAGCCATTGATGATTGTATTCAGGCTGTTGAACAACTCAAGCAACCCCGTTGCATAGCATTCATGGAAGAGACTGCTGCTGCTTTAGCCGCTTGTTTTCAAAAGGGTTGCAAAATTATTATAGCTGGAAATGGGGGAAGTTTATGCGATGCTTCTCATTTTGCCGAAGAGCTGACGGGCTATTTTCGAGGGGCTCGGCGAGCGCTTCCGGCCATTGCTCTTTCAGAGCCTGGACACATTACTTGTACAGCTAATGACAAGGGATTTGAATGGGTTTTCGCAAGAGGTATCGAGGCCTATGGAAAACCGGGTGATATCTTTATTGGATTGACCACTAGCGGGAATTCGCCCAATATGATCATGGCTTTTGAGCAAGCTAAACAGCAAGGCTTGCAGACTGTGGCTTTCTTAGGCAAGAGTGGGGGAAAATTGAAAGGAGTTGCCGATCTCGAACTCATCATTGAAGGGTTTAAAACTTCTGACCGCATCCAAGAAGCGCATATGGCAGCCATTCACTTGATTATTGAATTAGTGGAAGCGCATTTGTTTTTAACAGATGCTCAACCAGAAGCCTCTTGTCCGCAAATGGTTGCATTAGATTAGAGTTCATTAAGGGGCTAAAACTTGATTTTTGCCTCTTTGATCTTTCGATGTAAACGGCCATTATCTAAAATCTATTGTGGCGATTATTTTCCGAAACGTTCATGACGGTTGAATTGGCAGCTGAATAGCCCAATGCCAACAGAGTGTTTTTTTATTGCACAAATCTTCTGAAAAACGTGTAGATTGGATTTGTGGCTCTAAGTATTGAACAGATATGATGCGATAGTCAATATGTGCTGCATGCGAGCGCGGTTCAAACAACCGCTGCATCTTCCCATCTATTTTTCAAGCAGCTAAAGAAGGCTTTTCTTTATGTTAGTTAAAAAATTTGAAGTGTATGTGAAAGAAGTCATCAAAGGACAGAAGCGGGGAGGTGTGCCTACCTTGATTAAGTGGATGCTTTTGCCATTAAGCTGGGCTTACCGTTTAATCGTGGTCGTTCGCAATTGGCTATACGATCAAGGATGGATGAGGCGGTACGTGCCGCCCGTTTCTCTGGTCATGAGCGTTGGCAATATTGTAGCGGGAGGAACCGGCAAAACACCAGTTACATTATTGATTGCCAATGCGTTTTACGAGCGCTTTGACTTAGCTATTTTGTCTAGAGGGTATCGCTCTAAAGCCGAAAAGTTAGACAATCCCATCGTCCTTTGCGAAGGGCAGGGCCCCATTTTTCCAGCTTCTTATTGCGGTGATGAACCCTACATCTATGCACAACGCTTTCCTAAAGCCATCGTCGTCGTGGGTGGAAATCGCAAGAAGGCCTCTTTTTTGGCTGCAAAAGCCGGTGCTCAAATCATTCTTTTAGATGATGCGATGCAGCATCGCCGTTTGGCACGAGATTTTGATATTGTTGTCATTGATGGAGGGGATCCATTTGGACAGGGATATTTTCTTCCAAGGGGCTTTCTGCGGGAAGATATTCGTTCACTAAATCGGGCCAATTTACTCATTTTAAATCATATCACTGATTCGGAACAGTTTAAGAATGTAAAAAATCAATTAAAGCACTATACTACTGCACCGATGATTGGAGTGAAAGGCGTTGTCTGCCATAGGCGCGACTTGAAGGGACGCGAAATTGAAAACTTGCAAGGTCAGCGAGTTGGAATGTTTTGTGCCATTGCCCATCCTGAGTACTTTAAGAGGACATTAGAGTCTGAAGGCGTGATCGTTGTTGCAGAGTCCTGCCTGCCTGATCATGATGAGATTAAGGAAAAAGATTTAGAGAACTTTGCCCAGCAGTGTAAACAGTTGGGGGCTCAATGGCTCATTTGTACAGAAAAAGATCGAGTCAAACTGCCTGATCAGTTGGTATTGAGTTTGCCTATTGCCTGGATTCAAATCGAGCTGGCTGTTATTGAGGGAGAGGAAGAGTGGAAAGCCTTTCTAGCGAAGGCCGAAGCCAAAATTTCTTAAAAATCTCGGGAAATTCTCTGATCATCGAATGTAAACATCAAGTTTGATGGGTAATCGGATTTAAAAGGAGCTGACCAGCTGAGTCAACCGCGCGGAGCGACAAGTATGAAACTATGGGTTAAGATTTTTATTGGATTGCTTCTTGGAGCCTTAACGGGCCTCTTGATTGGAGAAAAAGCAGTTTATTTGAAACCTTTAGGGACCATTTTTTTAAATTTAATCAACATGATCATTCCTCTGTTGATTCTCTCTTCTATGACAGTTGGGATCACAAGCATTCACGATCCTCAAAAGCTTGGTCGAGTAGGTGGCAAAACAATTGGTATCTATTTGATCACAACCATTGCCTCTATTTTGACAGGAATTGCATTGGCAAATCTTTTTCAAGTAGGCAGTGGTTTGTATTTACAAGCGAGTGAAACGGCTGTGGCTAAAGCTCCAACTTTTGGCGAAATCATCGTTTCCATTATTCCAAGCAATCCGATCGCTGCGCTTGTGAATGGTAATATTTTGCAAATCATTGTATTTTCTGTCTTTCTAGGCATAGCCATTAACTTTTCGGGTGAAAGAGGCAGGCCTCTACATAACGTTTTGGAGTCCTTATCCGATGTAATGTATCGCCTAACTTCGCTCATCATGGAATTCTCTCCAGTGGGTGTTTTCGGGATCATGGCTTGGGTTACAGGGACTTTTGGTCTGACTCTCTTAATTCCTTTATTTAAATTTTTAGGCGTCTACTATGCAGCATGTCTGCTTCAATTAGTGGTCGTATATGCTTTTATCCTTTTAAAAGGTTTTGGAAGATTGCACCCTTGGCCATTCTTTAAAGGAATGGGCGATGCCATTATGATGGCATTTTCTACGGGCAGCAGTGCAGCCACGCTTCCTGTCGCCATGCATTGTGTACAGGAAAACTTGGGCGTATCTAAAAATATTTCCGGCTTCGTTCTCCCCTTGGGCATTACCATGAATATGAATGGAACGGCCATTTTTCAGGCCATGAGTGCCGTATTTGTGGCTAAGGCATATGGGATCCCTTTAGATCTATCCTCTTATTTCACGCTTTTGATGACGGCAACGATGTCTGCTATCGGCACGGCAGGGGTTCCAGGCGGAGGATTTATCATGCTCTCGGCTGTTTTAACATCCCTTGGACTACCTTTGGAGGGATTGGCTATTTTGGCCGGTATCGATCGCCTGCGAGAAATGGTCACAACAGTCTTAAATATCTTAGGCGATGCTGCTGTCACTGTCTTAATAGCGAAGCAGGAGGGGGAACTAGACGAGCGCAAATACTATCATACTGAATTGGTAGAGTTTGAAGGAGGAGCTTCTTAAAGCCTTAAGCTTAGATTGTTTTACCGGAAAGCGGCTGAACCTTGTGCGCCGGTATTATTTATGTTAATGAGCCGTGAATAAAGTCGAGCGATGTGTATTCACGGCTGAAGATTCGATTACTTGGGTGTGCTTATTCCAAGGGCCGAAAGGGCAATTGCGGTCAATACAAAGGCGAGGATCGGCGTCAGAGCATTTCCAATGTAGACAAAAAGAGGGACGCCCGTGATAGCTCCCACGAGTGGAATGGCGCAACATGAAAAGAGGAGCTGAGCTGCAGTTTCTGGTATAGGGACAAAACTACTGATCGCCAAGAGGGCAACTGTACTAATTAAACCCACATTCAGACACTCTCTTCTCATCTCGCGAATGTTGTCATTATAAACAAGCAATTGCTTAGTAAAAGTTATTCCATCGCGCACGCATTCCATTACAATTCCAGGCCAGGATTGTCTACTTGTTATCTATTTTTTTTACCAATTTAGTCGAAATTAATATTAAGTGGTTTATTATAAAACTTTTTTAGTATTAATCCAATATAAACTTTGTAGTAGAGATGGGCCATTAATGACCCATCTTTTTTATCTATAAATTACATTTCGATCGAAAGGCGAATGGCTTCTGCAAAGATGGGTGCAGAGCTTACGATTTCGAGGTTGGAAGGGACTTGCTCTCTTAGTGGAATCGAATCGGAAACGAGCATTCCGGCAAGTTCTTTGGTATCGGCAATCTTTTTTAAAGCGTCCCCACTGAACACGCCATGGGTGATAACTGCATAGGCTTTTTTGGCTTCATAGCGACCGACGATATT
This sequence comes from Candidatus Protochlamydia naegleriophila, assembly GCF_001499655.1. Taxonomy (NCBI): domain Bacteria; kingdom Pseudomonadati; phylum Chlamydiota; class Chlamydiia; order Parachlamydiales; family Parachlamydiaceae; genus Candidatus Protochlamydia; species Candidatus Protochlamydia naegleriophila. The sequence continues at coordinate 2,486,746 of NZ_LN879502.1, read as the reverse complement.
GTCGGAGATGGCACGCAGGATAGTACCGCAGGTATCGGCTATATCATCGACCACAATGGCTGTTTTGCCTTTGAATGCTTCTTTAGCTTTTTCCTCTATGAGCACTTCCCCAGTAGAAAGCTCTACTTCTCTTAAATCCATTGATTGCACATGACCTTTTATCGCATAATCGCGGCTCTTATCAAAATAGGCAAAGGCTGTATTGGCAAATCCAGCTATCTTCATGGCTTCTAAGAAGAGCTTGCTGCGATCAATGGCTCCTTTATCTGGTGCCACAACAATTAATTCGCCTAGCTCAATCCCGTTTTCTTTTTTTTGCTTGAATCGTTTGGCAAATTCTTCCATCGCGAATTTATTAATTCCAATTGTTGTTCCTAAACTGCCAAAAACGGCATCGTTGTGGATGTCCAGTACGGTGATCTTGTTTGCACCAGCACAGGCAAACATCCTTAAAATCGCACTTGCCGCTATGGGTTCCCCTGCTTGAGACACCTTGTCTTGGCGAGCATAGCCTAAGTAGGGAAGATAAAGGTTAATCTCTTTTGCTCCAGCCTGCTTGGCCGCATCGATCGCAAGGAATATCTCCATGGATGTGTCGTTGACAGATTTGGATTCTTTTCGGCAATTTCCTGCAATCAGATAAACTCTTTTATTCTCAAGCCCATGCTTATCTTTCATCTCAATTTGAACATTGGAAGAGGTGTCATTAAATTGGCTATTTTTGATTGGAACCAATTCTTTACCGAGGATATGCGCAGTTTCATGAGCGAGCGTGTCGTTTTCAAATCCCATAATGACATAAGGGTCTAACCTGCTTGCAGATACATTCATTATTTTTCCTTGTTTATAAAATTAACTAATAGTTCTAAGTTTGTTATTATTTAATAATTTAAATTCATTTTTAATTAAAAATTTTAATTGTTTGTTGTCAATCTGTCAATGAAATTATCTGCACTTACTTAGTAAGTTTCTCGGGATTAGCGCTTTTTTTATAAATAAAAGTTGACTATCATGAATAATTTTTGAGTTTGAGATTAGGCCGGAGTAAGGGATGAGCGATTTTAATGCATCTGACATTCAATGGCGCCGTGAGGATTCCATTCAGGTGAGCAATGGCGTTTTGGTGGCGAGTGATCAAAAGTTGGAATGGTTATTGCCGTGGTGGTGGGCTCATTATCGGGCGCACAATGATCTACCGGTAGCTTTTGTGGATTTTGGGATGTCTCCAGCGGCAGTAGAATGGTGCAAGGAAAGAGGGGAGTACACCTCTTTTACTCAGCCATTGGATTTCCTTGTTCTTCCTGAAAACATTCCAAGCGATTTAAAAGATAAGTGGGAGGTGCTTTTTCACAATAAGGAGTTTTGGAGAGTGCGTTCATTGTGTTTGAAAAAGCCTTTGGCCATGCTGCAAAGTCCATTTGTGCGGACGTTGTGGACAGATTTAGATTGTGAAATTAAAGGGTCGATTCAACCTTTATTTGAAACTTGCAATAACAAGATTGGATTTGCCATTGCACCGCAGCCGGAGTTTGCGCTGCAGAACTACATCAAGAAAGGGCTGCTTGAGCCTGGCCAAAAAACTTATAATGCAGGCGTTGTTGTTTATCGTTATCAGTCACCCCTTGTTTTGAAATGGGCCCAAGGTGTTGCAGAGCGCAACCAGTTGTTCCCTGGCGATTCGGATTTATTGGCTGATATTATCCGCTCGGAAAAGATCGTGATTCACGAGCTTTCTCAGCTTTATAACTGGCGTATGGCGCAAGGAGCAAATCCACAGGCAGTCATCGTACATTGGGTTGCCGATTGGGGCAAGCGGCACATCCGTGAGAGTCTTCAAGATCTTCAACTAGAGACTTTTTGAGAGAAGCATAACCAGCTAAGGGCTTTCATGTTCTTAGGGTGAATTTGTTTTATCGTAGGCCCCATTGCCCAAAACCTTGTGCATATCATTAAAGGACTCGGATAGGTTTGGGGCAAGGGGCCAAGAGTGGATGAGGCTTCAGGCTCTATTGTTCGTCCTGAGCCAAGGTATAGCCAGGCTGCCCGTCGAAAGCAAAAAGATAGGCCGTTTGAGTGACGACCAATTCTTTTTGTACGAGCGAGCTTAGTAAATCAACGATCTCTTGAGGAGAGGCTATGCCATCCTTGGTTGGGACGAAGCGGCAGCGCCAGTTATCGACGCAGGCTGTTTCTGGCATCTTATTGGGCCAAACTTTGACTCCGCGGTTACTAACCATTTTTAATTTCAAAGCAGGTGTCGAAGCTTCTTGCAGCTGTTTAGCTAATAGTTCGACATCGCGATCCCAACGAATAAAAATGTCGATGCCTTTCAATTCTTGTTGTGGCTTAGCAGTCGATGAATGGGGAGCGTGATGAATGTGCCTGGCTGTTGTATAGTGGGCAGCAGGCAGAGTGTCTGGTTTCTGTCCTAAGCGTTCAATGACAGCATCCGCGAATTCTTTCGTTCCGACTTTTTGCTTGCTTGTTTTTTCTTTGAAGATGTCGTAAGTATGGATTCCCTCTTCCAGGGTTTTAAGCCAGGCATTGTGAATGAGAGTTGCATGCTCTGACAAGCCCACATGGACGAGCATTTGGACTGCGGCTAAGAGGAGGCCTGAAGGATTGGCTAAATTCTGTCCGGCGCGGCGAGGAGCCGAACCATGAATGGCTTCGAACATGGCACCCGATGTTCCAATGTTAGCAGAACCGGCTAGTCCGACCGATCCTGCAATTTGAGCCGCAACATCTGATAAGATATCTCCATAGAGGTTGGGCATCACGACCACGTCGAAGGCGGCTGGGGTATCAGCCAGTTTGGCTGCTCCGATGTCGACTATCCAGTGTTCTTTTTCGATATTCGGGTACTCGGCTCCAATCTCTTCAAACACCTTGTGGAATAGTCCATCAGTGAGTTTTAAAATATTGTCTTTGGTAAAGCAGGTAACTTTTTTACGCTGGTAGGTTTGAGCGTATTCGAAGGCATAGCGGATAATTTTTTCGCATCCAGGGCGCGTAATGAGCTTAAGAGCCTCGTACACGTCAGGTGTCTGCTGGTATTCAATACCGGTATACAAATCTTCTTCGTTTTCCCTTACGATGACAACATTCATACCTGGATGCTTGGTTTCTACAAAAGGAGAATAGGCGACGCAGGGTCTAACGTTGGCATATAAGCCAAGCGTTGTACGTACCGTGACGTTTAAACTCTTAAATCCGCCTCCTTGCGGGGTCGTAATAGGCGCTTTTAGAAAGGCTTTGGATTGTCGAATGAGATCCCATGTCGCAGGATCTATTCCTGTAGGCTGGCCGCGCAAATAGACCTTTTCTCCAATTTCGACTTTCTGAATTTCAAGAGGAGCTCCTGAGGCTTTTAAAATGCGGAGTGTGGCTTCCATAATTTCTGGTCCAATTCCATCCCCTTCTGCTACAGTAATCGGTATTGTTTGAGTGGCCATAAGAGCTCCTTATAAAATTTTTTTTAGACAATCTACCTTGAGACTAATCTCTTTGTGGTTTAAAATCTAGGGCGTGTCTTCAAATTTATAATACTGAGATTCAAATTGCAGATGTTAAAAGAAATACTAGATAAGCAGCGTGCCTATACCGATCACTACTTTGAATCGCTGGATTTGAAACCGGTTGAACAACTAATCGATCTTCTTTTGAAGGTACCGGGAGCTATTTTTTTTACGGGTGTTGGCAAAAGCGGTTTAGTGGCTAAAAAAATTGCGCTGACAATGGTTTCAACAGGAACGCGCGCCTTATACTTATCTCCTACAGATGCCGTACATGGCGATATAGGAATGGTGACCGCAGATGATATTTTTGTTATGTTAAGCAAAAGCGGTGAAAGTGACGAACTCTTGAATTTGATTCCAGCTATTCGCAATAAAGGGGCGACGCTGATCGGGGTTGTTTGCAATGCTCGCTCACGTTTGGCTGCTGCATGCCATTACAAGATCACTCTTCCTTTTGAGTCCGAACTATGCCCTTTTGATATGGCCCCGACCATGTCTACGACATTTCAGACTCTTTTTGGAGATCTTTTGACGGTAGCGTTAATGCGTCATAAAAATTTCAGCTTGGATCAGTATGCGCTGAATCATCCATCCGGCCGCATCGGCAAACGCATCACTCTAAAAGTCAAAGACATCATGCTGACAGATGAGCGCATCCCCCTGTGTTTTCCGGATGATCGGTTGGCAACAGCATTGGTAGAGCTTTCTAATAAGCGTTGCGGCTGCATTTTGGTTGCCGACCGCAATCAAAAGTTAATGGGTATTTTTACTGACGGTGATTTGCGCCGCACGCTGCAGAAATATGGCGGCAAAATTCTTGATTCCTCCATGGAAGAGATTATGACTCGGCATCCGCGTGCGATCGATCCTGATATGTTAGCTTGGGACGCAATGAAATTGATGGAAGCTGATTATCAAAAAAGAATTACTGTCCTTCCAGTTATTGATGCCGTAGGCCAGGTGATTGGCCTTCTTCACTTGCATGATGTCATTCAAAGTGGCCTTTAGACGCATTGAATGACAGAATCAAGAGCGGGTGTGTTTTGAAAATATTTTCCTAGAATTGGCTAGCAAAAACATTTCTACTTTTTGAAAAACAACGCTAACGCAGTCTTAGCGATGGCTTCATGCATTTCTTGAATGTGCAAAGGTTTTGCTTTTAGGTCGCTGTTTGTCTTGCACATACCAGATATTAAAGTTTCTAATGCTCTTTTTGATGGCAGGCTTTAGCTCTAAAATTGCGATAACAAAAGATTAAGGCGTACGGAGATGCAAAGCAAGGCTATGCAATTAAAGCAACTTGACTAATCATTTTGTGTTTTGAAGAGAGTAATCCAATGACCTCTTTGAAATGAAAAGACCGCCCTATGGAATTGCATGGATTTTAAATGCTCTTCTCCTTGTCGTTTTCCAAAAAAATATTTAAAACAAATAAAAGTGTATCTGCTTCTAGTGCAGAAGGCAGTTTCGTGAATCTTATTGTGTATGCCATTGCTTAAAGAAGAGACTTTTTGCCCATTCAACGCATAACATGTAGAAGACGATCACACCAAGAATAAAGACATAGAATTTGCCCGACAGAGTAGTAAAGCCTAGGAGTGGTGCGATAGGGGTAAAGGGAAGCAATAGAGTCAATACAATGATGAGAGAGACGCTACCAAGTAAATACCAACTCGGACGGCTCTTATAGAAAGGCCTAAACGTTCGCACAATCAAAACGATGAAAGCAGCCGATACAACTGATTCAACAAACCACCCTGTTCTAAATTCTTCCACAGACGCTTTCAATAGTAGGAGCATTCCAAACGTTGCAAAATCAAAAATTGAGCTGATGCACCCGAAAACGACCATGAATTTGCGGATGAAGCCAATATCCCATCGCAGCGGTTTCTGCACCCTTTCAGCATCAACATAATCAGTTGCAATGGTCATTTCGGGGAAATCCTCCATGACATTAGTTAATAGAACCTGTTTGGGCAGCAAAGGAAGAAAGGGGAGAAAGAGTGAAGCTCCGGCCATGCTGAACATATTTCCAAAATTGGCGCTTGTTGCCATGAAGACGTATTTAAGCGTATTGACAAATGTCATTCTTCCAATTAATACTCCATCTTGAAGGACAGACAAATCATTTTCTAGCAGAACGACATCAGCCACTTCTTTTGCAGCATCGGCGGCCGTGTCTACAGAAATGCTCACATCGGCCGAGTGCAAGGCCGTTACATCATTTATACCATCCCCTAAATATCCTACGACATTCCGAGACTTTCTCAAAGCGAGGATGAGGCGCTCTTTTTGATTGGGTTCTATTTCGGCAAAGATGACTTTGCGATTGACTTGATTAATAAGTGCTTGGTCGCTCATTTGTTGCATGGCCTGCCCAGTTAAGACTTTGTCTTTGGGGATGTTGAGAAGCTGGGCTAAATGCATGGCCATCATCTGATTGTCGCCAGTGATAATCTTCAACTGGATGCCGAGTTCTGCTAGTCGGACCACGACTTGATCGATCCCTTTTTTTGGCGAATCCAAAAACAATAAAAAACCCAAAAAAATCATCTGAGTCTCATCATCCGGCCCGAGCTTAGAAATGTGGTCCTCTTTGCGATAAGCCAGGCCTAAAACGCGAAATCCTTGATTGCTGAATGCAATGAAATGTTCTTTGAGAGCACTGGAAACTGTATTGATATCGACAATATTCCCAAGCGCATCTTCAACATGGGTGCATATGTCAATCACTTGCTGATAGGCGCCTTTGGTGATGACAAAAGAATCATCCTCTTTTTTAGCTAGGATGGAGATGCGTTTCCGATTGAAGTCATATGGCGTTTCATCAAGTTTGGTCCATCCGGAAGCATCGACCGCTACTCCTTGCGAAATAGCCTGATCTATGGGATTCGTATAGCCAGTTTGAAATGAGGCGTTTAGGTATGCATATAGCAAAACTTTCTCACTTTTGCGTCCATCCAATCCACACCCATTTTCTAATTGGATGATGCCGCTTGTCAACGTTCCTGTTTTATCGCAGCAAAGGACGTTCATGCTGCCCAAGTTTTCAATCGAAGTGAGCTTTTTGACAATAACATGCTTATTAGCCATTTTTTTTGCTCCATGCGCCAAATTGATACTGACAATCGCAGGCAGCAATTGAGGAGTTAGTCCGACCGCCAGTGCTAGTGAAAAAAGGAGCGATTCGATGAGTGGGCGGCCAAAGTAGAGATTGAAGCCTAAAATAATCAGGAGGAGAAGGAAGGTGACTTGCATTAAGAAGTAGCCGAAATGGCGAATGCCGTTTTCAAATTCGGTTTGTGGCGGCTTGGTCGTCAGGTGTCCCGAAATTTTCCCGAATTCGGTATCCTTGCCGATTAAAACTACAACAGCCGTTGCTATTCCGCTTGCAACATGAGTGCTCATGAAGAGAGTATTTGTTCGCTTGGCAATGGGTGCGTCTTCGGCAGTGATTCCGGGGGATTTTTCTGCATAAAAAGTTTCTCCGGTTAAAGTAGCTTCGTCGACGAATAAATTGTTAGATTCAAGGATATAGCAATCTCCTGGAATCACATCGCCAGCACTGAGATAAATAATGTCGCCGGGGATGACTTCCTCGACTGGAATCTCTTTTTTTACTTGATCTCTTAAAACAGTGGCTTTGATCTGAACCAGTTGTAATAACTTGTCGACGGCATCAAGCGCACTTTTTTCCTGAAAGAAGGTTAGCAAGGCGCTTATCACGATGATGCCAAAGATAATGAGGGCATCCGTATTGTCATAGAGCACTAAGGATAGTGCGGCACAAAACAAAAGAAGAAAAATGAGGGGATTATTGAATTGGGAAAGAAATAGCCTGAGCGTGCTTGGATGCTTTTTGACTTTGAGAATGCTTGCTGCGTGTTGTTTTAATCGCTGCTTTGCTTCTTCATTGCTGAGGCCGTTATTCGAATTCGATTGAAGTGCATTGAGAACGTCACTTGAAGAAAGATGCCAAAAGTTTGAAAAGACTTTTGATTTAGCTTCTTGTACGTACATAGACACCTTTAATCATTATTCATCATCTAAGATCCATGCATTCAATTCTTCGAATGAGCGGCGGCTAAAATAAGGGAAAAAGGCATCGGCTTGAGCCTTCTCTGCTTGCTTTTCAAAGGAGCGTAGGTCGAAAGTTGAGCAGGAAATAGTCATTTTAGCTGGCAGGGGACGTTTAAGAGAGACGGCTATTCCAAAGAAACGAGGCTCATCGATAAAACTAAAATGATCGATAGATGAGAGTGTCAGTGATAAAACGGGTTTACCATTTTGATAATACTCGAGCCTCTCAAGTCCAACGCAGTGGAGCTCATTTGGTTTGAATTGCAGGCGTGATAAGCGGCGATAAGGCAGCAGCCCGGCCGTGATAAGGAAAAATCCTCCCAAAAAGATAAGCAATCCCCATGTTTTTAATACGGCGGGCGAGGCAAAGGCGCCTGCATACACGAGAGGAAAAATTCCCAATAAGGCCAAGACAAGCCCTATTTTCAAACTTTGATTCATCCATTGAGTTGGAATGGTCGTACGCAGGATTAAATGCTCTCTCATGAATTTAAGGCTCGTTTCAAAAAAAACTTAATGGAAAAGCTTTTCCTTATTTGGACTTCAGTTGTATACCTTGATACAAGCAAGAATCGACAAGTACTGATTATTTGTGTATACCAATCAACCGACAAAATTTCCATTGATTAAAGTCGATTGGATAAAAGATGAATACTGAGTCGGATAAAGAATGTCTCTAATAGCCCAAAGCAGGCGATCCCCATCTACAAGAGTGCTGGTTTCGCACATGCTGCTTAGAGGATTGCATAAGAGACTATGAAATTGTTTTATCATTATCGAGGAGTTTAAAAATATGGTGTGTCCAGTTTGTCCAACTGCTGGTTTCTTTGGCGGATTGATCGGAGGATATTTGGGAATTCATCCTCCTGCAACATTCAGGGGACGTTGCATTAGTGGTTTGGCTACAGCAGGCTTGGTGAGTGCGACTATTGTGGCGCTTAAAACAATTTTCAAAATTTCACTGTGCTATGGAACGGGCTTTACATTGGCCAATGTATCTGTTGTTTTAGCTAAAACGCTTGCTATGGGGATTGTCTATTCGATAGGAGTGAACTTTTTGCTCAATCGTTTCATTTTTATTGAAAGAACACAGACACAAACCCAGCCAATCCAACCAGCGTCCCAAGAGTGCCCCCACTGCTGCCATCATTAAGGCAAAACTTGTGCCCCACTCATTGAGATGCGGCTTTGCTCATATTTGCCTTTCTCTGCTCAGGCAGAGGAGGGCGATTCATCATCCAGGCAAAGAAGAGATTCCACAGAACATAAAAGGCCAGTAAAATAGGGCTTGCTTTTTCGCGAAAATTGTTCAACCAGGCGGAGCGGGCTTGTCCATGCAAGTGGTGAAGGCGTGCAACCGTGAAAGCAAATTCAGCTTCTTCAGCTTGCTGCTCGAAGCTAAGGCCTGGATTTTTTTGCGGCAGCCAATTCGCAATCAAATAGTGTTCCCAGCCTTTTTTCAATTGAACTTGCTGTTCATCCGGATTGCCATGTAGAGGCTGTTGCAAGTAATCTTTGACGATTATTTCTTCGCTTGGAAATAAGACAAAATCTGGGTTTGACTGAGCCGTAAGGCCTGTCATGCGATTGTCGATTGCATAAGCAAAAGCAATGAGTGGAAGGAGCCAGGCGGCTTGCTTTGCTCCTTCTACTTTTAGTAGAATTAAGATCGAGATCAGGGCTGAAAAAAGCAGCCAGGCTAGTTCGAAAGGGGGGATTCCGACCAGAAGTACACGAAATCCATCAGCAATTTTTATCCAGGCAGATCTTTGCGTATGCTTTTGCAGATTTTTATAATCCTCTGCAATAAGTTGTTTATCGTACACAGGCAAAGAAGCAAATCGCTCGGCCTGCCTTTCCATTTTAGGTATTTGCCCAGGATCTTTCTTTAGCATTTCAGATGTTCCCATGACATATTCATAAATCAGAGAACGGGAGCGCAAGGAAAAATATTCTCCCATAAAGGGTTGAACGGCATACCAGCAGATAAAGCTGAAGGCAAGGCACAGTTGGATGATAGCTAGCAAGCGCTGCGGTGTTGGAATAAATGTTCCTGGAGGAAAAGATTGAGATCGTTTAGAACGCATAGAATTTCGAGGGTTAACTTGCCTTGGGATAATTTAATGCCTTCTTACATTATCACCTTGTCCTATTTAATGAAAATATCTGCGGTAAAAGGATCTGATTCGCCAAATAATTGAGGCTGCTGCAGGTTTCGCCAGCTGGTTTAGCCAGCTGGCGTTTGTTCAAAATCTTTGAATTCGAAATTTTTTTAGAGAAAGTCGATTAATAAGGATCTAGACTTGATACTATTCTTCGATTGGTCTCATTGGTTTCTTGACATTGAACAAGGAATGCCCACATAAGCGGGATTATCCTTGGCTAAAATTGAGTGGAATTCAAGTTCTCAATAATCTTAGCTGGATTGAGGCCAAACACGGTTTGTACCAATCCATCACCCCTCAAAGAAATGAGTAGAACTCCTCTATCATTGAGAGGGCGAAGGGGTGTGTGGCTGCTGTCATTGTGCATTCTTTTATAGGCTGTTTCAATTTCTCTTATACTAGTAGCTGCAAGAGCCAATTTTTTGACGTCAAATGTTTGCTGCCTAGCAATCAATTCATCAATCTCTTCAGAAGAAGTATTGGGAAAAAGATAACCTATCCATTCAGCATTGTCGCGTCTGACTTCCTCTATTTTAACCTTTGCTTTAGGCGCGTATCGAGGAAGCACGAGGCTCGGATTGCCAATAATAGCCGTGTTCGTGGTTGCTAACGCAGAGAAATCTGTCCATGCCGCTTTAAAATGTTCCAAGCCAAGCTTAGAATATTTATTTTTAAGAGCAGGATCGCCGTTTATCAACGCTTTTACCTTATAGATGATCCCTTTCGCAGCATGATAGTTGGTGCCTATAAACCCGACAAAAATAGCCATAGAGGCTTCATTTACTAATCGAGCAACTGCCCTGACTGGCTTGCCAATGAATGTAGAAATAACGCCTTGGCCGCTATTCACTGGATTTAAAAAATCAGCACCGAAAACATACCTATCTAAAGTATAACTAAGAGCAAAAGGCATTTCGTTTAGAGTTAAAACAGTCATTTTTTCTCCATGATTGTAGTTAATTAAAAGTATTATAATAAATTAGTTATAAAAGATCAAACCAAGTATCGTCGTTAACTTTAAAAGATTACTTTCAGCTTTTTTGTAATAGATTTAAAATAATGTAGTTGCAAAAAAATAATTAATATTATAATATTAAGAATAGAGAGCAAGGAGAGGTCATCTCTCCTTCAGCCCTTCAAAGTATCAAACCAGTTAAATGTAATCCCCGTCAAACCAAAATTAATTTTATAAGAGTTGTTGAAGTTTCGAAAACTTCGATTCTTCTTTCATGCCCAAGTCGTCTTGGACTGTTATCCATTCAACTCTTTTTATAAATATATGATCTTTTTCTTTGGAATCGGTTCAGTTTTTGGACCTTTGAAGAAGAGGCGGTGATTTTTTGGGTGCATGTGCTTTTAAGGTGAATTTCAGAATTTGAATTGCATCAATTGTGAATTGAATGCGAAAAAAGAGAAAGAAAAACCAGTTTTGGTGTTGTCTTGAAAGCGAAATTGAAATAAAGCGAAAAAGTATGTTGCGCTAAAAAGCCCATATTTTGTATGTTTGTAGCTTCTTACGAAATGAGCGTAAAAAACGAAACAAAACGTAAGAATAGCAAAAGCCGATGAGCTTATGCGTGAGTGTTTTGACAGTATAAGAGAGACAATGTGCAAGCATAAACAATAGAGCTTGTGTGGGACAGTTTACCTGTCACACATATTAGTATCGCTCAAGAAGCGATACGATTAATATAATCAACTCAATTTTTCAAGAGTTTATTTTTTCTGTGAGAATTTGATCTTGGTTCAGATTGAATGCTGACGGCGTGGATGAGGCATGCAAGTCGAACGGAACCTTCGGGTTCAGTGGCGGAAGGGTTAGTAATACATGGGTAACCTGCCTTTAACTCTGGGATAACGGTTGGAAACGACCGCTAATACCAGATACGGTGAGAATAAGACATCTTTTTCTTATTAAAGTGGGGGATCGCAAGACCTCGCGGTTAAAGAGGGGCCCATGCGATATCAGCTAGTTGGTGTGGTAAAGGCGCACCAAGGCTAAGACGTCTAGGCGGATTGAGAGATTGACCGCCAACACTGGGACTGAGAACTGCCCAGACTCCTACGGGAGGCTGCAGTCGAGAATCATTCGCAATGGGCGAAAGCCTGACGATGCGACGCCGTGTGAGCGAAGAAGGCCTTAGGGTCGTAAAGCTCTTTCGCTTGGGAATAAGATAAACTGGCTAATATCCAGTAAGTTTGAACGTACCAGGTAAAGAAGCACCGGCTAACTCCGTGCCAGCAGCTGCGGTAATACGGAGGGTGCAAGCATTAATCGGATTTATTGGGCGTAAAGGGCGCGTAGGCGGGGATGTAAGTCAGACGTGAAATCCCGGGGCTCAACCTCGGAACAGCATTTGAAACTACATCTCTCGAGGGTAGGCGGAGAAAACGGAATTCCACAAGTAGCGGTGAAATGCGTAGATATGTGGAAGAACACCGGTGGCGAAGGCGGTTTTCTAGCTTATTCCTGACGCTAAAGCGCGAAAGCAAGGGGATCAAACAGGATTAGATACCCTGGTAGTCCTTGCCGTAAACTATGTATACTTGGTGTAACTGGACTCAACCCTAGTTGTGCCGTAGCTAACGCGTTAAGTATACCGCCTGGGGAGTACAGTCGCAAGGCTGAAACTCAAAAGAATTGACGGGGACCCGCACAAGCAGTGGAGCATGTGGTTTAATTCGATGCAACGCGAAGAACCTTACCCAGACTTGACATGCAGTAGACCGGTCTAGAAATAGGCCTTTCCTTCGGGACTGCTGCACAGGTGCTGCATGGCTGTCGTCAGCTCGTGCCGTGAGGTGTTGGGTTAAGTCCCGCAACGAGCGCAACCCTTATCATTAGTTGCCAACATTTAAGGTGGGAACTCTAATGAGACTGCCTGGGTTAACCAGGAGGAAGGTGAGGATGACGTCAAGTCCGCATGGCCCTTATGTCTGGGGCTACACACGTGCTACAATGGTCGGTACAAAAGGCAGCGAAACCGCGAGGTGAAGCAAATCCCGAAAGCCGGCCCCAGTTCAGATTGTAGTCTGCAACTCGACTACATGAAGACGGAATTGCTAGTAATGGCGAGTCAGCAACATCGCCGTGAATACGTTCCCGGGTCTTGTACACACCGCCCGTCACATCATGGGAGTTGGTTTTACCCGAATCCGCTGGCTTAACCGCAAGGAAAGAGGCGTGTAAGGTAAGGCCGATGACTGGGATGAAGTCGTAACAAGGTAGCCCTACCGGAAGGTGGGGCTGGATCACCTCCTTTAAAGGACAGTTTGCTTTAATTAGCAAACAGGTTGGGCAAGCTCTATTAGCTCGTACATTGTCTTACTTATACTGTCAAACACAGACAGTCGTTATTTTGAAAGTCATAAAAGTTTAAGAATCAAGTTTAATCTAAAAACGTTGATTGTTTGGTAACAAACAATGAAACGTGAATACGTAAAGTAGATGTAAATCATCTTATTAAAACAATTCACTGATCAAAATCAGCGCTTGAGAATAATCTTCACACAAAATTTAAGTGACATAAGTAGCAATACTTATGTGAGTCGTACTCATACTTAATTGCTTGAGACTAATTTTTGGTCAAGCTATTAAGGGCTATTGGTGGATGCCTTGGCATTAACAGGCGATGAAGGACGCGAAACCTGCGAAAAGCTTCGGTGAGCTGGATAAAAGCTTTGACCCGGAGATATCCGAATGGGGAAACCCAACCAGAGTAATGTCTGGTTATCCTTAACTGAATACATAGGTTAAGGAAGCGACACCTGCCGAACTGAAACATCTAAGTAGGCAGAGGAAAAGAAATCAAATCAGAGATTCCCATAGTAGCGGCGAGCGAACTGGGAAGAGCCCAAACCGCTATTTCTAATAGCGGGGTTGTAGGACTCATCACAATGGCTAGCAAACTTTAGCAGAACATTTCTGGAAAGTCAGGCGACACAGGGTGAAAGCCCCGTATGCGAAAAAGCAAGCTAGCTAGATGAGCACCTGAGTAGGGCCGGACACGTGAAACCCGGTCTGAATCCGGAGGGACCACCCTCCAAGGCTAAATACTCGTTAATGACCGATAGTGAACCAGTACCGTGAGGGAAAGGTGAAAAGAACCCCTGTTAGGGGAGTGAAATAGAACCTGAAACCAATAGCTTACAAACGGTCGAAGGCCTATGCCCAATTTTTTGGGAATGGCTGACGGCGTGCCTTTTGCATGATGAGCCAGCGAGTTGCGTTAAATGGCAAGGTTAAGGGACATCGTTCCGAAGCCGAAGCGAAAGCAAGTCTTAAAAGGGCGTTAAGTCATTTGGCGCAGACACGAAACCAAGTGATCTATCCATGACCAGGTTGAAGCAAGGGTAACACCTTGTGGAGGACCGAACTAGTAACTGTTGAAAAAGTTTTGGATGAGTTGTGGATAGGGGTGAAAGGCCAATCAAACTTGGAGATATCTTGTTCTCTTCGAAATAACTTTCGGGTTAGCCTCGGACAGCCCTTTACAGGGGTAGAGCACTGAATTCACGCGGGGGTCTACCGACCTACCAAAGGAAATCAAACTCCGAATACTGTAAAGTCGTCCGGGAGATAGACAGCGTGGGATAAGCTACGTTGTCAAAAGGGGAACAGCCCAGATCGCCGATTAAGGCCCCTAATTCTATGCTAAGTGAGTAAGGAAGTGGAGTTTCTAAAACAGTTGGGATGTTGGCTTAGAGGCAGCCATCATTTAAAGAGTGCGTAACAGCTCACCAATCGAGAAACTCTGCGCCGATAATATCCGGGACTAAAGCATAGAGCCGAAATCGCGGGTTTATTCTGTATAAGAATAAGCGGTAGGAGAGCGTAGTATGCAGCGTCGAAGGCGTACCGTAAGGAGCGCTGGAGCGCATACTAGTGATAATGCATGGCATGAGTAAACGATAAAGGAGGTGAAAATCCTCCTCGCCGAAAACCTAAGGTTTCCAGGGTAAAGCTCGTCTTCCCTGGGTTAGCCGGTCCCTAAGCCGAGGCTGAAAAGCGTAGGTGATGGAAAGCAGGTTAAATATTCCTGCGCCGCCTAAAACTATGATGAAGGGTCGACGGAGTACGTCAAGCACGCGGACCATTGGATGTGTCCGTGGAACAATGAGGCCGGTTGGTAGGCAAATCCGCCAACATAACGCCAGGTTGGGACTAAGGGGAATCTTCGGAGGAACCGATAGTGTAGCGCAATGCTTCCAAGAAATAGACTCTAATCGTTGATGGCGACCGTACCAAAACCGACACAGGTGGGTGGGAAGAATATTCTAAGGCGCGCGAGAGAACTCTTGTTAAGGAACTCGGCAAATTATCCTCGTAACTTCGGGAGAAGAGGAGCCACAAGTTGTGACAGCACTTGCTGCTTGAGCATCATGTGGCCGCAGAGAAATGGCCCAGGCGACTGTTTAACAAAAACACAGCACTATGCAAAGACGTCTAAGTCGAAGTATATGGTGTGATGCCTGCCCAATGCCAAAAGGTCAAAAGGAGATGTTAGCCGTAAGGCAACGCATTGAATTTAAGCCCTGGTGAATGGCGGCCGTAACTATAACGGTCCTAAGGTAGCGAAATTCCTTGTCGGGTAAGTTCCGACCTGCACGAATGGTATAACGATCTGGGCACTGTCTCAACAAGAGACTCGGTGAAATTGTAGTAGCAGTGAAGATGCTGTTTACCCGCAATAAGACGGAAAGACCCCGTGAACCTTTACTGTACTCTGATATTGGCTCTTGACTTGTCATGTGTAGAATAACCAGGAGACTAAGAAGGTCTGCCGTCAGGTAGGCTGGAGTCGTCGTTGAAATACTGGTCTTGATAAGTCGGGAATCTAACGAAATCCCATGAAGCTGGGATTCGGACATTGTCAGACGGGCAGTTTTGCTGGGGCGGTATCCTCCTAAAGAGTAACGGAGGAGTCCAAAGTTTGCCTCATCGTGGTTGGCAATCACGAGTAGAGCGTAAAGGTATAAGGCAAATTAACTGTGAGACCTGCAAGTCGAACAGAGACGAAAGTCGGGCTTAGTGATCCGGCGGTGGAATGTGGAATCGCCGTCGCTCAACGGATAAAAGGTACTCCGGGGATAACAGGCTTATCGCCACCAAGAGTTCATATCGACGTGGCGGTTTGGCACCTCGATGTCGACTCATCGCATCCTGGGGCTGAAGAAGGTCCCAAGGGTTTGGCTGTTCGCCAATTAAAGCGGTACGCGAGTTGGGTTCAAAACGTCGTGAGACAGTTTGGTCCCTATCTTTTGTGGGCGTAGGATACTTGAGAGGAGCTGCTTCTAGTACGAGAGGACCGAAGTGGACGAACCAATGGTGAGCCGGTTGTTCTGCCAAGAGCATTGCCGGGTAGCTATGTTCGGAACGGATAAGCGTTGAAAGCATATAAACGCCAAGCCTCCCTCAAGATAAGGTATCCCTATCAGACACCATATAGACGATGTGGTTAATAGGTTGGGTGTGTAAGCGCAGTAATGCGTTGAGCTTACCAATACTAATCGGTCGATCGGCTTGACCACCTTTTTTTTACTGAAGGACGAAGACCATTCCCTTCAGCACAAAGTGTGGTCCAATATACAAAATCAAGCGTGTGAGATTATTTTCAAGCACTGTTTTTGGTTTAGTGAATTTACGATTCAGATTTAAACGACAAGACTAAACTTTTATGATTTTCGCTTGGTGGCATTAGAGAGAGGGAAATACCTGATCCCATTCCGAACTCAGAAGTCAAGCCTCTGATCGCCGATGGTACTGCACACAAGAGTGTGGGAGAGTAGGTCGCCGCCAAGCTTTTTTTTCATGGCCTTAAAACAAACGTTTTAAGGCCTTTTTTTTTGCCCTCAAATAATCCATTTTTTCTAGTCGCCCTCCACGCCCGCATTATCTTCCCCTTACTCATCGTTCGCTCGGTCCTCACTAGAGGTTTTCAGTCGGCCTGTCGTATTCAAAGATATTAAAAATGAGACATAGAACAAGGGTGCAACGCAGAGATTGTTAAATCCAATGCGTCTTTATCTTGCGGATCGTAAAGTAATCGCCCGAGTAAAAACTATGGTGCTAGCTGTAATCAATTTTGGATAGTGCGCTTCAGTTGGGTGGATTAGGATAGTACATGGCTTATCATCCACTCTGCGTCTCTCAGCCTTACCGTCTCTGCGTTGAACTCTTGTTCGCTGTCTTAAATATTTAATTCTATGAAGCATGTAACAAGTGGCTTAGCGAGACAAAATATACTAGACGCATTACACCTAAGGTCAGATTGTGCTTCGATCCGCCAAAGATAACATTCTATTTAAAAAACTTTATTCCTACTCGTTGGATCAGGCTGCAAGATTAGTCTAATCTTTTAAATTTAAATTTTAAATAAAATTAATAATTTCTTTTTGTTTAGTTTAGTTTTTTTATGGTTATTTCTTAGTATATATTATTAATAATTCTTGATTAAATAGAGGGTATTCATGTTTAATTTTTGTATTGTAATTATTGAACATGAGGAAAGATAGATAACTTTAGTTTTTAATAAATAAATGTTTAATTTTAAGGAGTATTTATATGACTAGCCAAAATCTATCCTCTGTTTTTGTTTATCCTCGTGAAATACATGGATTTGTTTGTGAGTTTTTAGATGAGGTGAATTTAACACGCATGGTCTATCTTAGTCGATCGTGGAATGAATTCATTAAAGAAGAGATCGATCCCGCTTGGAAAAGCTTGCATGAAAAAATATGGAATGGGCCATTAGTTACAACAGCGTTTTTTCCAACAGCTTATCAAGCATTTCAGGTGCGTTATAAATGCGTTAAATTGCACTTGCTTTATCAGAATTCCCTTCATACGTTGCCAAATATTGTCAATAACGTTGAAAAAATTAGAAAAATTACCTCGAATGATTACTTTAATTCGCTTATGATCGAAAGGCATCGAGGAATGGTTCTAAATAAAGGACCTCTATCTCAATTCGCGCAGACTGCTTTTCCCTTGAATCTCAAAGCTCTTCCTTTGACAGACAGTGATAAAAAATGCTGGCAAACTGCGTTCAATTGCTATGATAGCTATTCAAATCCCTTGGTTCAAATGAATAGCGTTAGGCCTTTGCTTGACAATCATCTCAAGCAAGCGACTCCTATTTATCGTCCTTCGAGTTTTAGAGAATGTGCTCGCTATATTGTGACCGAAATTAGCATGCTTTGCGATCTCAGAACCCTAATTAATCCAGATGAGAGCGTTGTCGATTCTTGTCTTTCACATACAGTCCAAGGGAATTATCTAGCATCCGAAGTTCAGCTTGTTATGTGGAAAATTCTTTCCCCCCATCTATTCGAAGAGAAAAGTAAAGAGCTTTTATTTGAAGCAGCCAATCGCGGAGCCTTAGACATTATAGGTGCTTTATTACAGGAAAGAGATTGCTCTGTAAAAAAAGCAGGGGAAGGAGATGATAAAAATTGGACAGTGCTTCATTACTTGAGTCTTCGCCAGGATACGCAAATTCCACCTGTGAAGGCTCCTCTATGGCAGGAGATTGCTGATGAACTTATTAAAAGAGGATGTTCACCTCTTCAGCGAGGAGATAATGGGGACTCACCTTTGATTTTAGCGGCGCGTGCAGGAAATGCTTATTTAATGAGCTGTTTCTTAAAACATTTGCAAGATGTATCAATGCTGTCAGAAGGATGGGCACAATTGATTGAAGTCTTGGAAGAAGATAGGGAAGAACTTTTATCAGATTCACAGATCAAAATTATTGGAATGGCTTTAAAACAAGGTTTTTGTGCAGATATTCGTGCGAATGAAAATCTAATAAATAAGATGCTGATTAAAAGTGAATGGAATATTTTGCCATTATTCTTAAATTCATGTTCTCCTGCTCAAATGGAAGCCATATTCTCTCTATTTTTTAAATGGGCTGACATAGATTGCGCATTTGATGACGATGATCTGAGTATAAAAATGGATACTTATTCTGTCTTACTTCCAAACTTGGAAATGTTTTTAGAAATCTCTCAATCAAAGAATCTCGATTTTAATAAAGTTGTCGATTCTGAAGGAAACACGTGTTTGCATCAATGCATCAAATTCTTTGAAGGGGAAATTCAAGCTCTCAAAGAAAATATTTTTGATGATGGAGATGAAGAGGATGAGGGAGAAGAAATTCTCGATATGCTTCAAAAATCTTATATAAACTGCGTTAAAATTTTGGCTACGAATCAAAATAGCGTGCAGGCCAATCGAGATTTGAAGGATCCGTTAGATTTAGTCGATGATCGAGAAGGTGACGTCTATTTGTTTTTATTAGCTAAGCAGAATCCTTCTAAAAAGAGGGGATTAAAAGATTAAATAAGTCATTGCAATTAGCTAGAGTTTTTTTAAGGCCTTAAAACAACGTTTTAAGGCCTTTTTTGTTTATGCTTTTTGAACTATTGCTTATCACTAAAAGGTTAAACGTAACTGAGTAGCTGCTCTATACAAGATGCTTGAATTTTATTTAATTAACTTTATAGTGAGGTTAAATTTAAGACGTATTTGATATGCAAATCCAAACAAGCTTTTATCCTGTTGAAAGAATGGCTGGTTGTCTTAAAATCCAGCAGATAGGTAAATTGGGGCGCTTTTGTGTCCTTGTTCTTAGCCATGCAAAAGCCTCTCTCCAAAATCCCTTTTTAGCCTGTTGTTCCGTTATTGTTTCAAATATTTTTTTTGTGCAATTGGCTTCCAAAGTCTGTCAGATCACCTATCATTTCTTCAATCAAGTTCCTCTCATTCAAGATGAGCTCAGCCAATTCGAACTTTGTGGCTTGGCCTGTGTGTTCGCCTTGGCGATTGGAGGGCTCAATTTTTCTTTAGCCAGCGGATTGAAGCTGCCTCTCTCCCGCTTTGCTGTGGCAACTTTAAGTGCTGCAACGGTCGCGAGTTCACTTTTTATGAATTATTGGAAAAATAATCGCTAGCTCACCCCTTAAAACATTTGATTAAAAAGCTATTGGTAAATAGCGCCAGCTATACACTTTCAAGATTGCTTTCAAAGCCCTTTCATTTTATTTCTTAAGAAAAAGAAATGAGATCTCTCATTTCTACTTCGCTAAATAAATGGAGATTTTAAAGACATCTCAACTGATTAAAGGAATGTATCGTGGTACAAATCGTAGATCTCACTCATTTGACAGGGCGTATAGAGAGTACTTCACAGCCACAAACAAGAGATAAGGGAAGATGGTCTTTTAGAGACCTTAGCGATTCGCTAAAAGCGCTTCTTTCGAAAATCGGTCAAGTCTCTAACAGCTTGTTTGGGCAAGTCGTTACCATTTCGCTTGGCGAGATGGCAGGAGTGCGCCTTGGAAGCCTGGCCATGTCAGACATCTGCCAGCATTTGTTTGTTCCTTTAACCCTTATTGCGAGCGGTGCAGTCATTTACTATAATACCACTCGTCAAACGAACCGATTGGCAAAGGTTGTCATGCTCACATCGGCCGTTGCAGTGACCGTCTTAGTCCTTACTCCTTCCGAAAAGTTTTTAGGTGAGCAGAATTTGGTGGCCGTTGGATGGGGGACAGTTGGAGGATGGGTTGGGACTATTGCAGGAGGCTATATTGGGCAAATTTTTGCCGGGGGAAGGCCTCAAAAAGAATACGCTTTAAGTATGGCAAAATGCATTGGCGCTACAGAGTTTACGCATGCAATTCTCGCGCCACCGCCCGCCTCTTGGATAGGCTATCCTTTCGGCCTTGCTAGAGGCACATTGATTACCTCGCTTGGATTGTGCGCCTATTATTCGCCCCAATGTGTCGAAATCCTCCAAGCTATTGCAAAAAATGAAAAAGATAAAACGCTTTTGACCAGACTTTTCACAAAATTTCTTGAGGAGCGCTGCAGCGGCCGCCAATCAGTAGATGTAGCCCGGAAAATCTCTGATCAGATTATGGCACCGTTGAAAGAAATTTCAAAGTATTTAGTGGAGGAGCTAAAAGCAGAAAGCTGCCACAATCTATTGAGTGCTTTAATAGGCAATGGAATAGAGTGTTTGTTAAATCCCCAAACGACTCCAACCTTTGTTTTGCGTTCTTTTGAGGAATACGTAAAAATTTTGAAAGCATCTGGTATTCAAAAGGCACATGATGCATTTGAACGCGCTTTTTTAGAGGATCCGCAAGGCAAAGCGCGAAAAAGGCAGCAATTAATAGATGCCATTCAGGACAAGATTAAAGGCGTCTATGACGATGCTAAGACGCCTATTGAACTAATGATCGATTTTGTGCTCAGGTCTTTGCTTAACGACAAAAAAGCACAGGATCTTGCAGCGATTATCATTCAAAAAATTCAAGAAGCAGAAGTCGATTTTATCGGCCTTTCTTTGCTTAGCCAAAACCAGGCTCGATTGCTTGAAGAGCTCTTAAGCATTCACATTCAAAACTACTTCATTTTTGCGTTATCGCACTATTACAAGTTTGAAAAGGCTTTAAGTCCTTTGGAAGAGAAGCAGATACTTTTAGACTGCAATCACGCGGCTTTTTGCTCTTTACTTTAAGCACATTGTCCCGTTTTTCATTGCCCACAGTGCTCAGGTCATGACAGGCTCTACTATCCATACAATTTTTAAAGTAAAAGAAAGCGTCCGTACTATTTTAAAAAAGAAATCGCAAAAGAGCTACCTGAAAGCGAATCCGCTCGTTTTAAACACCTATTTTGGCTTAGGTGGCCATCATGAGTCTCATGCAGAAATGGTAGATGCGTGCGAACTTGTGGATGCGGAGGAAACAGAGCAAGAAGATCAATTGGAATTGACAACAGGGGTTAATTTGTCTCAGTCGATGCTGGTTTCGGGATATTTTGACGAATTGGGCACTGGCATTGAGGCGCATGTACAAGAAAAAACAGAGCCGGAGCCGGGAGTGAGCGATGATGACAAGCAGACAATAGGGAGCGTTCTTAACATGAATTATTTTTAGGGGGCCTGCCGAAGTTGTCTAATAGCTCGAATCGATCAGATAGTTTCTAATCGATTCGGCTCCACTTCTTCTAAGCGCTTCTTGCTAAAGATAAGCTGTAGACTAGAAAGGGCAACCATTTGAATGGTAAAATGAGAAAAGTTTTCTACAAAAATATTGGCGAAATCGTAATCAAAACGTCTATGAGTAAACCAATAGAGGGAAGAATCCAGGGTCATTAAAGTTCCAAAAAATTCAACCGATCGAAAGGGTGCGAGCATCATTAATAATCCATATCCTGAGTGATGCCAGCGCACTTCGGTTCCTAGTAAAACCATCTCCGCTAACGTTCCAAGCGCAATGAGAGCTCCTGTTAGTGATGTCAATGCCTTAGGTGATCGCTCCTTTAGCCTCTGCCAGCTTTTATAAAGATTGGCTCCAGCCAAAGCCGTATAGCCAATATAAACAAAAGGCTCTCCGCCAGGAATTGGAAGTCTCCAAATATTCACAGTCCTTGACCAAACGGCAAGCCGTTCAATGATGGATAGCGACTTGAGCCAATTGATAGAAGTTGATGAGACGTAGCCGGTCACTCCCAAACGATACAAAGCGAAGCTGGAGAGTGCAAAAGCAGCTGTCCCAGTCCCAATCACCACCACCTTCCGAATCGAGTGACTATAAGCCTGTAACGCTTTCCTGGGTGCCGTGATTAAATCAAATGAAAATTGCTTCAATGCAAGCGCCGTTTTATCAGCTTCGCTCCAGTAGCGAATTCCTAAAGATAGAATTTCAATGGTAATTGGAGCCAGCAAAGCAAAGTGGGTGACTGCTTGTGTATGCGTGTAACAAATACTTCCCAGCGTTTGCCGAATTGATAATAAAGAGAAGGATTGAATCATTGTAAAACTATGATTTTGATGTTTTAAATAATTATATAAAATAATGTATTTCATATAAATTAGTTTATTGTTTTTGTTGGATTTTATTAGGGTTAGTTAATCGTATCTTAAGAGAGGCGTATTCAAAGAGTTCGTCCGGATATTAGCTGGATTGTCATGTATGATGCTTTGGGAATATTGAAGCGTAGAAGCTTTATAGAGGGATCTGATGGCATAAGAGATGGCTGGCTCTTATGCCTGTGAAGAAATTTGTCAGCTTAAGTCTGCTTGGTGGGCTTAAGCTGTCGTAGACTACTTTTTTTGATCTTGTTTGGCTTGTAATGCAGACTGAATGGCATTTTTTAGTTTGTCATAATCGACCGTATCATCTGTATTTTCGACCTTGATTCCATCGACATAGATGGTAGGTGTAGAAAGATGCCCGCTCATGATGCGATTACCATAAGCGGTATTTTTTTCGATCTGTATTCGATAGTGCTCTTTTTCAAGGCATTCTTTGAGTTGTTCTAAGCGGATAGCTCGGCTTGTATGTGCTGCAAAGTCTTGCAAGGTTGGAATAGTTGCCCAGTTGTCTTTTTCAGGGGGTTGGTGGAGGTAGAGATAGTTGAGGTATTTAAAAAATAGATCGTGATTGGGATAATTTGCATCTTGAAAATCGACGCATAAGAGTGCGATAGCAGCTGTCATGGAATTAGGCAGAAAAGAGACTGGAATAACAGTGTAGCGGATTTTATTGGTGTTGATGAATTCTTCTTCAATTTTTGGAAAGACATTATTGTTATATTTTTTGCTATCGGGACATTTGGGTTCTAAGAAGGCCACCACTTGGACAGGAGCCTTAGGATAGCCGATTGTAGGATGGCCGTCTGTTTCAAGTGAGATGGGTGCTGCGTGGGCTAGAAAAGCAGTGGTGAAAAAAGCCGTTAAGGCAGAAAACATGGAAAGCAAAAAGGGTTTCATGATCGGCTCCTTATTCATTCGCCATTTTGGGTAAGTTTCAACATTATGCTCTTTAGAACGTTCATTTCACCACTAACAGTGCTGAATATAGGGAAAGGGTGTTAAAAAAAGCATGCGGTCACTCGAATGCGGGACGTTGGTTTTGAGAAGAGTGATGCAAAAAGAAGGTTTATAGAAAATAGTTTGATTTGCTGCAAATATAAAAGTTGTAGAAATCTTTTAAGAAACGAGTGGAATGGCTTGCAAGGCAATGGAGAGAAATCTATTGCTTGTTGGGAATTTTGCGATAATGATTTTGCTTATTAAAAAGGCCGCATTGCGGGCAACGATTGAGCTCTTTGATATTTTCTTCCAGATAGGCAAAGTGGCAATATTCACAAACAAACAAGGCCTTTTCGCAAGAAAAAATAATTTGACGTCTTGTGCGATAATGAGAGTAAATCCAAATCCCAAGCACAAAGGCAAGAGTAATGCCTAAGTAGAGCATGAACGCTGTTGTAAAGCTAAGTTCGATCATTCAGTTGCCTGCCAATTGGTCGTTTTATATCTATTATAACGACAGCTTATAATAACGTCACGCTGGCATTTCTTCTAGTTTTAGGTCTTACTTTAGCACTAGCCTGAATAGACGAGCTTGAGTCCAATGATTGAAGAAATCAGGCAGAATAGAAAGAAGAGGCGCCAGAAGTCAGTCGATTCACCAAAATAGAGAATGCCAACCAGTGCTGTTCCAAAAGCTCCAATCCCTGTCCAGATGGCGTAGGCCGTTCCGATAGGAATAGATTTGAGGCTAAGAGAAAGAGAGAAAAAGCTCATTATAGCTAATAAAAAAAAGCCGACAGTTGGCCAAAAGCGTGTAAAATTTTCGGATAGTTTCAGGAAAGTCGTAAAGCCTACTTCAAATAATCCTGCAATCAATAAGTATATCCAGTTCATAAAAATACCTAAAATAAATCCGATTCCTCAGTTTAGAACTTTCTTTACGCAAAGCGGCAACCCGTCTATTTATTATAGACCCTCAACTTTACTGGGGGAGAGGTTATATTAAGTAATGCTTATAGCAATTTGGAACTTTAACAAACAGCTTAAAGCCTGGCTTGTTCCTTAAAACTCACATGAATAGGCCTACCTGTTAATTTAAATGCTAAACATGCCTTGAAAGATTCGGAAAGATTTAGTGAGTTTGTTCATAGACGACAAAATGGAGCCAGCCCGATGCATGGGCAGGCGGCTTAGAAGGAAGAAACTTGGCATCCAAAAGGATTTGCTCCGTCAGATTGTTGGCTTCTTTCGACGCACTGGATTGAATCCTATCGTACCAAAAAACTGTGCCCGATTCGTCTAAACGCACTTGATACGTGATATAAGCTGGCTCTTGAGTGTAAGCCAATAACACGCTTTTTCCAAGTCTTGGATCCTGACTAATAAGTGAGTGAGAAGCTAAATCGCCGGAGGTAAAGAGGCGGATGGCGGCCCTTTCTATCACGGGTGCTAAAGAGGGTGCGGCAATGGGCCAATGGCGCTGCTCTAAGGCGAGGAATGAGGGGGAGGGAATTGGTGTGAGTGCCAGTAGCTGCTCAGATGAGGAGGGCGGGTGTAAAAGGGGGGAATATAATGATTCGATTGAGCTTGGAGGAGGAGAAAAAGAGATTTCCTCTGCAGGAGCTTGCATTACAAACAAGGGCATTGCCAAGAAGGGCTTATTTTCGGTCTCTACTTGTACAGGGGGATATAAAAAAGAAGTGGTTAATTTAAACGGTTGGATGTGGAATATGACGACGGCAACCAAGTGCAGTGTCAGGGCAAAAGCCAGGGATTTAACAAGCAGAGGAGTAAAGAAAGTATCTTTTTCCCTGATGCAGACGTTAATGCGATAGCTGTGGATACATTTTTCTAATTTTAGCATGCTTTAAAACTCTTCTAAGGAATTTTGTAGTCCATCTAAAGGTTTGTAGACGAGTCTTAAGTGAGGGCAGCACTCTTGAGCAATCGCAAAGAGTTTTAAAAACAATCCATATTCCACTCTTTGGTCGACGCTTAAAACGATTGTGGGGATATGCCCCTCATTTTGCCTTTTTAATTCTTCCACTTCTTTCTCCAGATGGGCTTTTAAAGAAGAGAGATCGACAATGGCTTTTTTTGATCCTAAATAAATCACTTGCTGAGCGTCCATGACTAAAAGAAGCTGCGTCGTTAATGGCGCAGAGTCTTTGTCAAGGGTGGGATTTTCTATATTGAGCGATTTCAAGGGCAAAATGTCTGACGTTACGATGAAAAATATGAGCATTAAAAAGATGACGTCGACGAGGGGAGTCAGGTCGATTAAGGAGGTAGAGGTCTTAAGGCGCGTTTTAAATTTCATTAAAATTCCTCTTCACGATCCAAGAGAAGATCGACAATTTCAGCCGAGGCGGTTTGAATTTCTAGTACAAATCCTTCTACGCGGCTGACAAGGTAATTATAGGCAATGACAGAAGGAATAGCCACAACCAAGCCGGCTGCAGTTGTAACAAGCGCGTATTCCATGGCTTCGCCAATGCGAGTAGCAGAAATGTCGACCAGTCCGCTTAAGCGCATTTCTGCAAAGGCCTGAATGAATCCAAGAACCGTTCCTAGCAGACCGATCAAGGGAGCTATATAGGCAATGATCGACAAGATCTTAGCATTTTTTTCCAGACGGGCGATTTCTACCAGTCCTGAAATTTCCATTGCCGATTCAATCTGCTCTTTATTGCGATTATGCTTGACGAGCCCCGCCTTAATAATATTGGCTATGGTACCGCCTGTTTTTTCACAAATTTGAATGGCTTCGACAATATTGCCTTCTTTGATGGTTTTTCTCATGGCAATGATGAATTGATTGGTATCAATTTCAGATTTGTGGAGCTGCATGAGCCGCTCAATAAAAATAGTTGCGCTGATGATCGAACAACCGATGATGATAAAGAGAATGATATTCCAGTTAGAGCCATAAAAAAATAGATTGGCTACATATGCTGGAAAAGTTGAATCGTTAATAAACATAATCTTGTTCCAATTTTTCTTTTGCTTTTTTGCTCCATTCTCCTCCCTTTCTAGAGGTTGCCTCGAGCTGTTTGAGAGCGAGCTCAGGGCGTCCTTGCAGAGCGTATAAATCTGCTCGCAAATACATGGCTTTAACGCGCAGGCTGGATATTGCCTCATCATTAACCACTTTGGAAAGCAGCAGCATTGCTTCATCAAATTGTTTAAGTTCTTTATAGCATTGGCTTTGTTGAATCCAAAGATCAAGTTTTTGATCAGGGCTTAGAAAATTTGTTGCGTTGGCTTGCTCGGCCGCAAGAAAGTAGGATAGGGCTTGTGTGTAATCCTGGCTTTGCTGAGCTAGGCAGCCTTTTTCGTAACAAGCTCTTGATACCAAGTAGCCGTGCTCCATTCCTGCTTGTTTTGAGTCGTGAATCAGTTGATCGTATAAAAGGTTGGCTTGTTCCTGCTTGCCTTTTTTGCAGTAGGTTTGAGCAAGCCAAAATTCGCTTTCTTGGAGGATTCTGGGGTAGATTTGATCTCGAATTAAAAGCGCTTTTACGAGAGGTGAGGGAGAACGCAGGGTCTGAACCAACTCTTTGAATACGTCTTCTGTATATTCCAGGTAAATATGTTTTTTAGCTGGTGGAGAAGCATCGGCAATGGCTAAATTAGCCAAGGCTCTTTCCAAAGTGGCCTGGTAACGTATCTGAATGAAATAGGCAAGTTCTTTTGGCGGCAGTTTTTCTTGCTTTACTAATTCATCAAAAGTTGTTTCTGCCAAGTGTAGGAAGTCGATTGCCGCTATTTTATCCTTGCGCTGCACTAATTCTCCCTCTTCAGATAAACGATCTTTTAAATAATCTAAACCAATCAAGTAGTAGGCGCTGATCAAAAGGGGATGTCCAGGAAAAGAGCGTGGCATGGCTTGTAGGTGTTTAATTGCCTTGCGTTGGCCGCGCATATAGTCACGATAGGTATAGTAACGGAAGTAGGCATAAGGGGCATAAGGGCTGTCGGGGCTTTGCTGGTACAGTTGCTGCAAGTATTGCTTTCTTGCCGTTTCATTTTTCAAGTGAGATGCGCATTCTGCCCGCCAAAAGAGAACTTCGCTTTCTTCAGAGTTTGGATGGTCTTGAAGAAATTGAGCAAAATGGTCATCCGCTTCTTGCCATCGATCCATTTTAGTATAGAGGATTCCCTTGAGTTTAAAGAGCTGCTCATTCCGGGATTGATTAAGGGCTTGATCCAATAGAGTGATGGTTTGCGAAGCAATAGTAGCATCGGGCTCTTCTAGATTTGTGGCTATGAGGCCGACAAGGGTATATAATTCAGTTGGTTCTGCAAACGTTTCTTTTAATGCGGGTTCTTTTATGAGTCTTTGCAGAAGCTCGAGAGCCTGTTTCTTTTTTAAGTCACTTGCTTGGTGATAATAAGCAAGAGCTTGGTATTTTAAAGAAGCCGCCGATTGGGCAGTGTGGGAGGGAGAATAAAATTGATAAGCATTAGCAAAAGATTGCGCTGATAGTTCAAAGAGGTTTGAGGCCGAAGGGAGGAATAGAGGCGTTTTTTGCATCAAGAGCCCCTCTTCTAATTCGTTCATTCCTTTGAAATACCAAGCATCCGCTTGGAGGAGGTTATTCGACTGGGCTTCTTGGATTAATTGCATATATAGCTTAGAGCGTTCTTGATACGTTGGAGTGGCAGCGGCTTGTTTGAGTTTAGCCTGATGCGATCCTTCTTCAGTTTTAATATGTGTTTTGTCATTTAAAATCTGTTGTGCTTGTTCATAGGCTTGTTTGTCTTTTAAGAGGCGCGCTTTTATGAGATAAAAATCGCTTAAGAGCAGGTAGTATGTTTCATCTGCTGCTCGCATGGCCGTTAAAGTCTCTTCTGCTTGAGCTAAAAAAGACAAGGCTTTTTCAGCTTCCAATGCCTGCTCGCTCTGTTTTAGATAGCTTTTAATTAAATGGGCCAAAATATCTTTTTTCCAGCTACAAGGATAGACGGGGCAAGCCTTCTTAAAGCATTCGATGGCCTGCTGTGTAGATCCTTCATGAAAAAAGACAACACCTTCTAAGTAGTTTTTTTCGTATGCAAGAGGATGACTATCTTCAAGTTTGTCGGATAAGTTTTCGATAGGGAGTTTGGCTGCTGGTATGTTATGCTCTGCAAGGGAAAGTTTTATTAGATAGAGTTGGGATAAATAAAAGGGGATCGGATTTGCTTGGTTCCAGGAGACGTTCTTTAGGTATAGGCGAGCCTGTTCGAACTGATTCAGATAAAAGCTGTTAACCCCTTTTTCTAACGCGATGACGCAAGCCAGCTCTTTTTCTTCTTCAGGAGAAATGGAGTTTAAGGCTGTTAAGGCTTCTTCATGCCGTTGCAGGTCGCGATAAGCCAAACTCGCTAGATAAAGGCTGGTTGTGTCATGCGATGATATCAGTGGACTGTTCTTTAATAAATTCAAAGCCTCTTCTGGCTCATTGAGCTCTAAATGACAGGCGGCTTGAGATAGAATCAAGAGCTTTTGCGAATTTGCCAATTGAGATGAAGGCATTTCAGCGAGCTGTCGGTAGTGATTCAAGGCATCTAAATAAAGTCCTTCTGCTCTCAAATTTTCGGCTTGTTGCAGTCTTTGGGCATCTTCTTCAGCTGGCACAGCAGCAGCCCAATAGCAAGTTAAATAAAGAGCAGTCAAAGCCCATTTTTTCATAAATCCTCACGGCAAACGATAGTAGGTTATCAGCTTAACAGATTGACTACAAATTTTCATCATGTCTCATCTATTTGGATATCAGTTAATTTAGAATTTCGATGTTTGAAAAAATACCTTAACAGAAAACTTTGCGGGCTGAAATTTAAAGATGAAAGAATTTGAATTTAGGCGTTTAGCAATTTGAAGACACGCCTACTTAACATTTTTGTTGAAAGCTTTCTAAGAGTTATTCGGAGCAGAAATAGTTGGCGGAAGGGCCTTGACTTTCCAGTTTAAATGCGTGATTGTGCGTAAATCTAGTTTTTTCTTAATGGATTAAAAGACAAAACATCGCTCGTAGTCGCTCATCCGATAGTTGAATATTATCTTTCGCTTCGGGAATGCAAGCAGCATTTCCTTCATCAAAATTGAAAATTTGCCATCATCTACGAGTGGTTACAGATTTGTAGCCAATTGCGGGGATAATGGATCGATTGGACTTGGCTGTGGTTGGGGTTCAAAGAGCATTGATTGGGCGAGAAAAGCGTCTCAAAAGGATTGTTTTTGTAAAAAAGTGCAAAAAAAATACAAAAACATGAAGAAAAATGTTGCACAATATATCCAAAGTTAATATTCACTTAATCGTCAATATATAACTCTAAATAGGAGGAGTTCTAGGCATGTCATTAAAAGACACTTTTAAACAATTGAGAGAGCTATTAGCTAATATTACAACAGATCTCGAGAAATCTGAAAATGGTAACAAGGCAGCTTCTCAGCGCGTTCGTACAGGAACAGTTAAATTAGAAAAGATTGCAAAGTTATTCCGTAAAGAGTCTATTTCTTCAGAAAAGAAAAACAAAGGCCAAAAGAAGCCTGCGAAAGCAGCTCCAAAAGCTGGGAAATCAGTCGCTGCTGCTAAAAGCAAGCCAGCTGCTGCTTCTAAAGCTAAAGCCGCTCCGGCTGCTAAAAAAGCTGCTGCTGTTAAAGCGAAGCCAAAAGCTAAGTCAACAAGCTTCAGACCACGTCAAATGTCTGTTAAGCGTGCGACAGCTAAGCTTCCAACAAAAAGAGTTGGTTCTAGATAGTTTTAAATTATCTATTTCATCCAGTAGGGGAGGCTTTAGAGGTCTTCCCTTTTTTATTTAGGTCTTGCAATCGCCTTTCTTTCGACCGCACTTATCATCCTTTTTCTGGATAAAGATTAAAAGATAACCTAGAATGATTCACGATAAATTTTGCTTGTTATTCACATACAGTCTTGTGAAAAATCTTCCTTTTATTTTTTATTAATTTTTTAGTTGGAAAAGCCATGAAGCAGCGACTTGTTGAGGTGTCCATACAAAAATTCTCTAAAGACGGGTATGGCATTGGATCTGCTTTAACGGCAGATGATCGGCAGATTGAAGTTGAGGTTCCTTTTGCTATTCCAGGCGATCAGGCATCGGCTCTTTTAACCAAGAAAAAAAAAGGGCTTTATCAGAGTCGTTTGCAAGCCATTACGTCCCCGTCTCCGAATCGCATAGAGGCGCGCTGCATTCATTTTGCGGCTTGCGGAGGATGCCGCTGGCAGCAAATGCCTTATGAGCTTCAGCTGCAGCAGAAAGAAGAGTGGATCAAGAGCTATTTAAAGCCTTATTTGCACGACGATGTTAGCTGGCATTCTATTATCCCAAGCGCACCGTGGCATTACCGCAATAAAATGGAGTTGACATTTTCCAGTGACAAGGCTGGCCACCGCTATTTGGGATTGATTTTAGCAGGGACACGGGGGCATGTCTTCCAGATGCAGGAGTGCTACTTGCCAAGTCCCTGGTTTGCAGAAACGGCGCAGGTTGTTAGCCGTTGGTGGAACGAGTCAGGTTTGGAAGCTTATTATAGCGGCAAAGATACGGGGTCTTTGCGAACGTTGACTTTGCGAGAGGGGCAGCGAACGGGAGACCGCATGGTGATGTTAACCGTATCGGGAAATGCACACTATGCGTTAAATAAACAGCAATTGCAATCCTTTGTGCAGGCCTTGCGCGATACGATTGAGCCTAAGGATCCTTTGCAGGAACTTTCGATTTTTTTGCGAATCCAGCAAATTGCTAAAGGCAGGCCTACCAATTTTTATGAGATGCTTTTATATGGCCCAGACCATATTCGCGAGACTCTCTATTTGCCAGTAGAGGGGCAACCACCTCAGCCTCTTCATTTTCGCATTAGTCCTTCGGCTTTTTTTCAACCAAATACCGCTCAGGCCGAGCGCTTATATGAGCGAGCATTAAAGCTTGCCGATCTTACATCGGATTCTCTCGTCTATGACCTTTATTGTGGGACGGGGACGCTTGGGATTTGTGCGGCAAAGCACGTTAAGCAGGTCGTTGGAATTGAATTGAGTCCAGAATCCGTTTTGGATGCGCGCGAGAATTTAAAGGAGAATGGATTGTCCAATGTAGTGATTCGGGCTGGCGATGTTGGACAGGTTTTGGCGAATCTTGCTCAAGAGACCAAGCAGCATCCAGATGTTGTTATGGTAGATCCACCACGTGCAGGTTTGGATCCTAAAGCAATTGAACACGTACTGGCTCTCCAGGCTCCTAAACTGATTTATATTTCTTGCAATCCGGCAACACAGGCGGCGAATTTAGATCCTTTATTGAAGGGGGGATATCGCTTGCAAGCTGTACAGCCAGTGGATCAATTTCCACAAACGGTCCATGTTGAAAACATTGTCGTTTTGACATGTTAATATATGAAGAATTGTTTTTGAATAATCAAACTGCCATTTGTTAATTGATGGAGGTGTTCTCCTTAATTATTCACTCAGTTATAGTATGCAACAAAGACGAATGAGCTGTGGTGCGCGCCTTGAATGAGATTTGAATGCGAATGATTTGATCTATTTAATAGCAGAGAGACTCGGATTATCTATATTATCTTGAGTCAAAATCGTCGAACCTTGCCTATAGCGAGATTCGCAACCACTCAAAGAAAAAGCCTGTTTGCACGTTTAGAGTGCGAAGGGGGCTAGTAATATGTAAAGATCGAAAAGAGGAAAAAATGAAAGTAAAATTATATGGTTTATTGGCTACATTGAGTTTAATGGCGCATGGCCGCTTATTTGCCGAAGGCGAAGAGGGGATTCCTCCACCAGACCAGAGTTTTTGGCAAACGCTCGTCATGATTGGAATCGCCTTTTTATTTTTCTATGTCATTTTATGGAGACCAGAGCAAAAAAGGCGTAAGGCGCTCGAAGATCAAAGATCAGGCCTTAAAAAAGGGGATCGGGTCGTTGCCATGGGCATCATTGGAACAGTTGTGCGCGTTGGCGATCAGACAGTTATCGTCAAGATGTATGATGGTGCTAAATTGGAATTTTATAAGGCAGCAATTACTGATATTTTGCCTGAAGGTGATGAGAGCGATAAAAAAGTTGAGTCCATTTCTGACGATCAATAATTGTCATGACACTAGATGATCATGATACAGCCTTCAAAAGGCAAAAAATGATTGATGAGCAATTGGTGGTGCGGGGCATCACCAATTCGCTTGTTCTAGAGAGTTTTAAGACGGTGCCCCGTCATTTCTTTGTTCCAGACCGATTAAAGTCTTATGCTTACGCTGATACCCCTTTAGCCATTGGCGAAGGGCAAACCATCAGTCAGCCCTATATCGTGGCTTTAATGACTCAAACCGCGCAACTGAATGCAACCTCAAAAGTTTTGGAAATAGGCACTGGTTCGGGCTATGCGGCTGCCATTCTATCCCGTATCGCTGCTGAAGTCTATACAATCGAGCGGCTGCCTTCATTAGCCTATATGGCTCAAGAGCGTTTTCAAAAACTTGGCTATATGAATATTGTAACTCGCATTGGGGATGGGACAATGGGATGGGAAGAATGCAAACCTTTTGATGCCATTCTCGTGACGGCAGGGGCCCCTGTTGCTACTGAGTCCTTATTAAGCCAGCTTAACGTGCATGGGAGATTAGTCATTCCCGTTGGGGATCTTGTGATGCAGGAGTTGCGTTGTTATCAAAAAGTGGATGATAGAAGCTTTAAGTTGGAAGTGATCGAGCGGGTCCGTTTCGTCCCTTTAATTGGTTCAGAAGGTTGGGATGAACGCTTGGGTACAAGAGGATAAAGAGAGGCTTGAGCCATTGCTGGTGCTTTACTTGGGTTTTTAAGCCGGCAATAACATAAGCCTATTAGCTGTTTCTTAATTTTGAATGAAATTGGCGTGGTTTTGCTTGAAGCTTCTAAAAAATTTCGATTCACTTTGAATAAAAAACTTTTCAACTTTTGATTTCAGTTTCTCTTGATCTTGTTCCAAGTTGATGCCAAGATGTTCTTCAAAGAAGTTTTTTGTGCCTTCAGAAATGCAATCTGAATCGATCTCTTCCAAAGCTGCAATCAATTGCTTGAGCGGGCTATAGTCTTCTTCTCCATTTGGTCCGGGAATAGACTGGGGTTGTATGAGGAGATTGATATCTTTAAGTTTTAGGTCATCCAATTGCTTGTCAAGCTGAGCTTGGTAAGCTTTATTATTTAGGATATAGACACTCAATGCATCTCTTAACTCTTGGAAACGGCGATCCACGTCTTGAGAGTCATTTTTAATGCCTAGAACACAATTTTCAATCAGATTGATCTGGATCATTAAGAGTAGCTGCTTGACGCGGTGGTGGTAACTAACCAGCTGGGCCTTAAACTTGGACCATTCTATGCGGAAATGGATCTTATAGCCTTCCAGATTGTATTCATTCGGTTTGTAATATGCACCAATGCAATAGGCGAGGGCGGCAGTAAATAAGGCGTCTATTGTAACGTCTCTGTCGGCTGAAAGAATGGCCAATAAACCCAATCCTGGAAGGGGTAAATTGGAAACAAAATAATTTAAGCAATAGCGCTCTAAATACATGCAGATGCCTGGCAAATAAAGAGCTATCTTTAAACCGATCAGGACGGCCCCAACGACTTGTTCTATGCCGCGAAAAGCCAATAATTTTTTTTCTGTCTGTATTTTGGTCAATAGGCTTGCTCGAGTACCCTGTTCAACTAACTGGCTTGCTGCCTGCTGGTAATTAACCCACTGACTGCAAAGATAGATTCTCAGTACCCCATCGTTGTCTGCAATTTGATCATCCCATTCTACTTTGTTGCGTGGGGCACCTTCGATTAGGCTTAAATCCATGTGATTTTGCTTTAATTTAGCCTGAATCTCCTCAAAGCTTAAACTAGTGCAGCTAGCAAATAAGGGATCGAGTTTGCCCAAGGCGATATGCACACATAGATCAAAGCTTCTTTGCCTTTTTTGTAGCAGGGCATGGATATCTTCCGGGCTGGCTGCAATGACTTTGCCGGTATACGCTTGATAACTAGATTCTAAAAATGCCTTAAATTTTTCAGATTCCAATAGTGCTTGCCAACCTTGCATCTCTTTTGGAAGTTCGCATTCTATTCTGAATCTTTTTAAGATGCGTCTAACCTCATCCATATTTTGGCATTCTGACAAAGAATTCATGAATGCTTGCAGTTCATTCTTGCGTTCTTGTTGAAACTCTTGGTTGTATTGGAGGTCGACAGTTAACTTTGGTTGAAGCTGCTGGGTCCAATTTTTTTGCAAGTGAAAGGCCTTCCAAAATTCAGA
This sequence comes from Candidatus Protochlamydia naegleriophila, assembly GCF_001499655.1. Classification (NCBI taxonomy): domain Bacteria; kingdom Pseudomonadati; phylum Chlamydiota; class Chlamydiia; order Parachlamydiales; family Parachlamydiaceae; genus Candidatus Protochlamydia; species Candidatus Protochlamydia naegleriophila. The sequence goes on along the minus strand of NZ_LN879502.1, from coordinate 2,451,859 downwards.
GAGAGAGCAGATGTTTTTTTGGATATCGGCGGCCAATTTACAGCACTTCTTCGTTGCTTTTGGTAACAATCCAAGCGTGTCAGAGAGAAAATGTGGAATGATTTGATGAGCGGCCAATTTTGCTAGTTGGTTGGTGCAATCGCGCTGGGCTTTCTCTCGAGCTTCTTCTAGCTCTTTAAAACATTGATCAAAGCATTTTTGTCTTTCTATGGCTATTTTGACATTCGTCGTCTTGGGGCGTTGGAGATAAATCTGATCGAGTTCTTTTTTAGCCTGGTGAATCATAAACCATTTGGCAGCATTTAAAGCGGCATTATCTAGAGGCTTAAAAAATTTAACTCCTTCATGCGCAGCATCTAAATATTCCCAAATGAGAGTGGATTCGTTTGAAGAGAGAAGGCCTTTACAAACACTTTGAAATTCTTCTGCAAACAGGTGAATATTCTTACTGAATTCGAATAAAAATTTGTGCTTTTCAGACTCTGCTTTGCAGTCCAATAAAATATGCTTAAATTTAGTCTTCCATTCATTTAATTCTGCATGAAACCGTTTGTCTAATTCGGCCGATGACTCTTTCTCGCTGGTGTCGTTCGAAGGGGCCTGATTGCTTGGCGGAACAAATGTAACGGGAACAGTTTGGATAGCCTTGACAGAAGGAAGAAAAGTTTTTTGCTGTTGCAATGCTGAAGGATCTAATTTGATTCGCGAATAAAAGGCATTGGACAAATCACAAGAGGCTTTAGCCAAATTCACTTCCATAGTGGAGTTAAACTGATATGTTTTCCCCTCAAAAAGAGATTTTTCAGGCAAAAGATCTTGCAAAATAAAAGTATGAGGATTCGGCATAACTTGCGAATCAGGCAATAATGTGTTAACCGAATGTGTCATCAAGAGGCCTTTAAAAACTAATTAAGATCACATAAAGAAATCAAAGATATTCCATAATAACATGGTTTCTAAAAAAAAGGAATAAAAATATATTATTTAATTATTAATCAAAGATGTTATCCATGAAAAAGAGAGATTTGCATGAGAAGCTAAGAGCCGGTCTCTTTTTGAATGTGTTGGCCAAATTTAACGATGCTTTCTAGCAGTTCATTAAATGTTGAGTGGCCAGAAGCTATTTGTTCAATCGTATCGCTAAACATATCCAGATTTAATAAAATACTTCCTACAATGGTCATTAAAAGGCGCGAGTCAAGAGCTGATTCTTTCATTAACCAATTGTAGCGATAAGAGACTTGATTGGTTAATTCATTTAATTCGAAGCCAGGCCAATCCATTAATTGATTGAGAAAAAGGATCACGCTTCCAGTTTGATTCAAAGCGAGGGGCTCGACTTCGAAGGGAAGCTTTGCATTAAACTGAATGCGGTAGTAATGATCATTAAGCTGTTCTTTAAGCATGTTAGGATCAAATTGCTGCTCGCGTGCGACGATCTCAATGACTTTCTCCCTCTCCTTTTGATCGAGTCCAGCAAAAACGACTAGTTGCTCTAAGGGAGAGGATTCGGAGGCGGGGAAAATCGAACAAGTAAAATTTGCTTGATCTAATACTGCCTGCATATTTTTTAAAATCATGATGGCTCTCGTTTATCCGTTAGGCAAGCGAAGGAATCATACCGGCTTTGATTCGCTCTTCTTGATAGTGAATGAAGTTGACATACCCAGAATCATCCATCATAAAGAATTTTTGCAAAGCTTTTTTTGCGGAGGTGGGATCTTTAGCGGCAGCTTCCTGTAGAGCTTCGACGTTTAAGCCTAATTGGGTTTGCAATAGCGCTTTGGTCTCATCGCTAATGAATCTCAAATCAAGGGCTAATAGGGACTCATTAAAGGCCCGCAAGGTATCGAAGGCTGCTGGATCTTTGTCTATTCTTAAAGCGGCCGATTGCGCAAAATCTTGCCAGTTTGCCTGGTTGACTTGATTTTGAAGATTATTGACGCGCTGCTTCCAGGCATCGGCTTTAGACTGGGTTGTGCTATAATCGAGCTTGGCCTTTTCATACGCAGCAAATGCTTGTTCATACTTTTCTTTCGTTTCATGACTCTTATTTTTATGCAGGTGCTGGAGGATTTCAGCCGTTTTTTGCATTTTTTTCTTTTTAGACAAGCTGCGGTATTCTTGAATAGAGGCCATGACATTGCCAAGCATTAATTTACTGTTAACGCCCTGAAGAGAAGCTTTCAGCCCTGCGGGCTTGTTGCGATAGGCATAATAATAGCTTGCACCGAAAAGGCCTAGGGAGACAGCGGTTGTGACGGCCGATAATCCCAATAAAATAAATCCAGCTCCCGCAACGGGCGTGGTAGCAAGGCCGATAATGGCAAGCGTGATCGATACGACGGCGGAGGCGAGGGCCATTGTGAATAGGGTCGCCGATTCAAAAGTTTTAAACTTGATGAATGATCCTTCGATTTCTAGTTTCTTAGAAACCATTTCTTTTAATGCATTTTTTGTTACTTGCTCGACGGTTTCTTGGTGATCGACGTAAAAATGAAGGAGTTTTTCGGCTGGCGTTGCAGCAATAAAGTCATTGAATAAGGCATCGGGTTTTTCGCTAGCTAAATTTTCCAAGGCAACGATCAGCTTAGAGCGCGATTCGATTTGACTGAGATTGAAAGGCAAGTGAAGCTGGGCCGCTTGCCGTTTAAGTTCCTTTACTGAGACGCGGCTGTCCTTGACAGCGGCTCTAAATTGCGCCAGGTCTCTCTCAAATTGGGGTCGCTTTAACTCTTTGATTTTTGGGAGCAAAGCTTGAAAATGGGGTTTCAAACTAAACACTTTCTTTTCGGCAAGGATTTTGCGCTTTTCCAATAAATCTTGGCTGGCTTGAATCATAAGATCAAAATTTTCGAGTATACCTTTGAACTGGGTATACTGGGTGGTGAGGGTTTGCCTAAAAAGGGGATCGCTTTGCCAGGTTTCAAATAATTGCTCTGTTGTTTTAATGCTTGGATCGAGATCTATGTCGAAGTCCTTTAACTTTTGGCGAATCTCTTCGATTGTACGGTATTTGTGCATGAGGCGAAGAAAGACTTCCTCTTCCGTCTGTAGATGAATAGATATGTCACCGCTTGGCGTGTCCGCTTTGCGAGCAGATTCTTGAGCAACAGGAGAGCCTCTAAGGGCTAGAGGGCGTACAATCCCTTTTTCACCCATTTCAACAACCGGCTGATTAGCCACTTTCCAGTCGTGAAAAGCCTGAGCCCAGCGGTTAAATTTGAGAGCATGACTGACGTTCTTGTGCAGCACAAATCCAGCTAAGATTATTCCAAGAGTGGTTGTAACGGTTGATAATCCTGTAGACACCATTTTAAAGGCTGCAAGTGTTTGGTCGATGGGTAGTAATTTTAGGGGGATCTTGAGGAAAGATAAAAGATTTTTAGTTGTTTTGACCCCGTACCTCATCTTTTGGGTGGAAAGATTGTCTCCCTCAATTTTTACTTTGATGTCCATTTCCTTCATCGCCTTTTCAAGCTTGCGCAACTCCTTGCGCGAAAGCGTCTTCTCCGCTTTTTTAATTTCGGCTTGCCATTCACGAATGTGCTTCTTAACTTCGGGAGAATCTTTTTGCTTGCTATACTCTTGCTTTAACTGGCCTAAAACTTCTTTGGATTTATCCAGGATTTTACCCTTTAAAATCATGGCTAGCCCGCTCATACCCATGTCCAAGGCTGTTAAAAATCGACCTGCATACCCGGCGATTTGATTTAGTTCCTTAAAAGATTTTTCAGTAAAAGTCCCTTGCTGTAAAAGTTCCTGGGGTAAAACGGCTTCCAGAAATTCAATGCCATCCTGGACAATATCTTTTGCGGTATCGGCATACTCATGGGCCCATTTACCAACCTCTATCAATCCCTTTACCATTTTTTGATCTTTAATAGCCTGATTCAACTCATGCATTTGGTCGGTAATTTCAGCCTCTTTCTTTTCGATTAGTAAGTCTAACTCTTGCTCTAAAAGCTTGTCTGTTTGAATTGAATGATCGCTCAAGGGCTGGGCGGAAGAAAGGTCGGGAAGTTGCGGGGGGAGTGGTAAGGATGCCTTACCTATTTTAGGTGGCTGGGAATTGAAGGGATCTATGTGACTTCCATGAATAGATTGAGGTCCGATAGAACCACCAATAGGAGTGCTCATATTGTTCCTCCTGAATACTATTAAAATAAAGTAGTTAATATTCCTAATTAAATTTTACCACTTGTTAATTAATATTGAAACTAAACGTTTAAGTTCTTTGTTTTGTTTATTGCTTTTTAATGTGTTGTGTTTTTATATCGTCCTTAATTGTTAATTAAAATTTAAAATGTAATAATTATAGGTGATTCTTTTGCTTTAATTTTTTATTGAGAGGTTAATTGATAAGGTATTTGTGATGGCATGTCGTTTGCGATTAGTATCAACCTTATTGCAGAGGAGAAGGTATTATGCAGCCATCGGAAGAACACAAGCGATTAGAGGATGAAAGGGAACGTGCAATTTTGTGGAAGTTGTGGGGGCCTTACTTGAGTGAGAGGCAGTGGGGGACGGTTAGAGAAGACTATAGCAAGGAGGGGGATTCTTGGGAGTATTTTACGCATGATCAGGCGAGATCGAGAGCCTATCATTGGGGAGAGGATGGAATTGCTGGAATTTCTGATGTGAACCAAGAACTTTGCTTTGCTTTGGCATTTTGGAATGGGAAAGATCCCATATTAAAGGAGCGTTTATTTGGCTTAACCAATAGTGAAGGAAATCATGGAGAGGATGTCAAAGAGTATTACTTTTATCTAGATAATACGCCTACGCATTCCTATATGAAGTATTTATACAAGTATGCGCAAGAGGCGTATCCCTATTTAGATTTGCTTGAGGAAAATAAGAGGCGTACGCGTTATGAAATGGAGTATGAACTCATTGATACGGGGATATTCGATGAGGATCGTTATTTCGACATTTTTGTCGAATATGCCAAAGCAGCGTGCGACGATATTTTAATTAGCATAACGATCCATAACCGCGGTGCTGAGAGGGCCACTCTGCATCTTCTGCCGACCATTTGGTTTCGCAATACCTGGTCGTGGTGGCAAGAGTCGCCTTATCCGTCGCTTGAAGCTTTAGAGAGCGATGCAGGGATTTCTGTCATTGCGGCTAATTCAATCAATCTTGGCCATTATTTTTTATATGGAGAAGGAAGCGTACCCCTTTTATTTACCGAAAATGAAACGAATAATGAGAGGCTTTTTGGTACCCCTAATCTGGCACCTTACGTCAAAGATGGCATCAATCGTGCGATCGTTGATGGGGAGCAAGAGGCAGTAAATGCTCATCAAGGGACAAAAGCAGCGTTAGACTATCGAATGGATGTAGAGGCTGGAGGATATCAGACTATTCGACTCAGGCTTTCTGCCCAACAGAAAGGGGGAGATCTCTGTTTTGGAAAGGGATTTGATGAGTTAATGAGGCAGAGGAGGGAGGAAGCTGATGCGTTTTACAGCTCTGTTATCCCCGCTTCTTTAAGCGGCGATGCGGCTCTTGTCATGCGTCAAGCCCTTGCCGGTATGCTGTGGTCAAAACAGTATTATTTATTTGATGCGGCGAAGTGGCTGACTGAACGGCATGCGAGCCCTTTTTCCTATCAGAGCATGCCATCGCGGAACAAAGAATGGATCCACCTGGTCAACAATCATATCATCTCCATGCCAGACAAATGGGAATATCCCTGGTATGCGTCATGGGACTTAGCTTTTCATACAATCAGCCTGTCTTTAGTCGATTTGGATTTTGCTAAACAGCAGATCGATCTTATGTTGAGAGAAGATTATCAGCATCCTAGCGGTCAGATCCCAGCTTATGAGTGGAATTTTAGTGATGTCAATCCTCCTGTTCATGCCTGGGCCATTCTTTTTCTTAACCGGATTGAACAGGGCTTGAGAGGGAAGCCAGATCTTGACTTTTTGAAGCGCTCTTTTGCGAAGCTTTCTCTAAACTTTACCTGGTGGGTAAATCGTAAAGATCGATTAGGCAAAAATATATTTGATGGAGGATTTTTAGGGTTAGACAACATAGGAGTATTTGATCGGAGCAAGCCTTTACCTATGGGAGGTTATTTAGAGCAGGCTGATGGTACAGCTTGGATGTCTTTCTTTTGTCAAAATATGCTTGAGCTCAGCATTTTTCTTACAGCTTATGATTCCTCCTATGAGAGCATGGCACTTAAATTTGCAGAGCATTTTTTGTGGATCGCCAATGCGATCAATAAAGTTGGTGAGGAGGGGATGTGGGATGAGGAAGATGGATTCTACTACGATATTTTGCGCTTGCCAAATGGGGAGTCAACCAGATTAAAAGTGCGCTCTATTGTGGGTTTGCTTCCGTTATGTGCAACGACCATCATAGAGCCCAAACAAAGAGAATGCATTCCAAAGACATTGGAAGCGCTTAGAGAACGGGCGAAAAGAATGCCTGAACTTCTGCAAAGCATCCACATGACGGGAAAGGGGCATTATGGCGAAGGAGAAAGGGGGATTTTAGCCCTTATTAATACGGACCGATTGCGCCGCATTCTCAGTCGAATGTTAGACGAGAATGAATTTTTGAGTCCCTATGGAATTAGAGCACTTTCTAAGTACCATTTAGATCATCCCTATTGCTTTAACATTGGAGGGCAGGATTATCGGGTCACCTATCTGCCAGCAGAGTCTGATACTGGAATGTTTGGCGGCAATTCAAATTGGCGGGGGCCCATTTGGATGCCCATAAATCTCTTAATCATCAAAGCGCTTTTGGAATACTATCTCTATTATGGAGACAGCTTGAAATTGGAATTTCCCACGGGTTCGGGGCATTTCTTGAATCTTTTTGATATCAGCCGAGAAATCGCTTTCCGCTTAGCCAGCATTTTCCTGCGCAATGAAAAAGGCATACGGCCCGTATACGGAGGGACGCAAAAATTTCAAGACGATCCTCATTGGCGTGACTACATTCTCTTTTACGAATACTTTCATGGAGATAATGGAGCAGGCCTTGGCGCTAGCCACCAAACAGGCTGGACAGGGGTCGTCGCCAAATTCATTCAGCTCTTTGGAAGTTTGGACGCTCAACGGTTTTTGAAATTTGGCAAGGATGTAATGTTGCATCGAAAAGAATGAGCAGGCATTGCAGCTGTCTCAGAGGCTCTTGCATCTTACGCAAAAAATAAATGAGTGAGTGAACAGTCCATTGATCGCAGTTGAGATAAGGGAAAGAGCCTAGAGATTCTTTAGCTTCTATCCGTGTTTTGTAGCGCTGGTGTAGGCTCTTTTTCCATCTTTGCGGGTGGCGGTGGAGATACAATCGTTTTAGCAACCCGAAAGCCGGTAAAAATATCAGAATGGCCAGGCTGTAGAGGAATGCGTTCCGATACACGTACTCCATCAGCTAGGCTATCGTAACAACCGCCTTTGGCGATTTTGTTGATATCTTGCGTTTCGAGTTCATTCCAACTTGCCACCCATTCCCAGACATTGCCGCTCATGTCATAGGCTCCAGCAGGGCTTTGGGCCGCATGGGTCATTTGTTGCGTGCGGTCCTCAATGGTTAGAGGGAGGGCATTTATACCATTGTAGAAGCCTACAGGTGTCGTCATAACTTGCGATTCATTAGTTGGGTGTTCGCGATAGTTTGCCCATGAGCGATCGATGGTATCTTGGCTAAATCCATATTTATAGCGTTTCAGATGGCCGTTTGATGCCGAAAACTCCATGCCAGCGGCCTTTTCCCATTCAGCTTCTGTTGGCAAGCGCCAGCCTTTATCTTGGCAATAAGCGTGAGCCCCATACCAGGTTACTTCAATGGCAGGATAATTTTCTTTGCCGGGTATTGGGCTGAAAACATTGCCGCTTGCCTGGATTTGAGCCAAGGGATTGGCTTTTAGCGTTTTGCATAGGAGGAATCCTTCAACATCTATGATAAAGCCTGGTCGATTGCTATCCCATTGTGCTCTTTGATTTTTAAAGGCCTGATTGAGCCAATTGGCAAACTGAGCATTTGTGACTTCATAAGCTGCAATGGCAAAGGCTGGGATATAGACCTCTTTTGCCGGTCTTTCATTTTGTCTATTATCCGTAAAAGGATCGCCAATGATAGCCATACCTGCCGGTATTTCCAAAAAAATGGTTTCGGCTTGATAAATGGCTTGAATTGTCGAGCGATCAGCGGCTTTACGCGTTAAAATAATGGGGTCTGGAGTCTCGTAATTTGACGCAGGCAGAAAAATGACTTTGAAGCGCCCTTCCCCTTGAAAGGGGATGAAGGTCGATTTTCCCTTAAATGAAACCGTTTGCCTATCAGACGGGTGTTCAAGCGATTCGATTTCTATCTTTCCTTCTAACAAGTTGCTTACAATCTCGATTCCTGCTTTGCTGCTGCCGTGCTCGCTTCCAGATTGGTTTAAGGGAGCTTTCGTCTCCAAGTCATAAGGCAAAAAGAGGTGCTGAGGGGAGGTTGATTTGATTGTAATAGCCTGGCGTTTTGAAGAGGGGATTTCGGGCGTTAGGGAGTCAAAAGTGACCCAATATCTTCCTTCAGGGAGGACGAGGCTTTTTGAGCGATTTGACACGTTTTCTTTTAAAGGCTTGACTTGAGAATTTTCTGATTCAATGGTGACTGAAAAGAGGTCGATATTGCTGCTAACAGTCAATCTTCCCGATTTTTGATAGTTGACATCGACTTTTGCCTGCTGGTTAGGGGCAATGAATATTTTCTGATCCGAAGGGGCTGCAAATAGTTGCGTATCGGTACTGGAAAATTGCAGGATGTAGTAGCCCGGATCTAAATTGGAAAAGGTATAATGGCTGCCGCGGCCTTGCCCTACTTCTTGTCCTTCTTCGGTTAAGAGGGTGAAAATTGCCTGGGAGAGATCGGTCGAAATATCCAGGCTGCTCTTGCTCATGAAACGGGGAGTTAAAACTGTATAGCGCCCTTTTTCGATGAAGATTTGTTGGCTTGGTACGGGAAGAAGCGTGGCGGGCAGTTGATAAGAGACGATGTAAGGACCGGTTCCAAGAGAGCCGCTTTGCCAGAAAATTTTACCTGCTTGTGCCGTTAAATTGATTTGGAAAGGCGGTTGTTGGATGTCTTGCAGAGGAGTGAGGGTAAGGGTTAAATGCGTTTCTTGAGGAGGTAATGCAGTGTCCAAGCTTACATAGCCAAAATCGCGTTGATAAAATAATTCCACCTTGAGATTATCGCCTGGATTTGCATCGAAAGGAGGCTCAGGAATTATTTTAAGCGTATAGCCCGGAATATCGTCTGCGACAACGTAGTAATCAAATCCAGGCGGGATAGGGAGATTCGAGACTGAGCCAACCGAGGCATTGATTATTCGCCCATCTGCCATGAGTTTCCAGTTTACTGTCCGATTAACGGTTAAGGAAAAATTGGCCAAGCGCAAAGGAAATCCAGGCGGCGGTAAAATGGGTCTTGGGATCGGAGGATAGGGTAGCGGCGGCGGAAGAGGAGTGAGATTGTTAATATAGATCACAGCGCTTGTTTCTTTGAGGCCCGCCATGGCAATCTCATCCGTTTTTTTTTCTGACGGTTTTAAACGGATTGCTTGATCGATCTTGAGGACCGATCCGGCCGTTAAATGAATGTTCCGGATTGGAGGGCGCTCAAAAAAATGATCGGTATTCGGAAGCACAAACTCAATGTTGTAGCGCCCCGGTGGCAAGTGACTAATGACGACCGTTCTTTCTGAACAGGTATGATTATTGGCCACAAATTCATCTTTTTTTGGATACAGGGTCTTTTCTTGCTTTTCATTGATAAGCCAAAAGCGAATGCGATCTAATCGCTGTCCTTGCTGGTCTGTTTGATAGGTGATAATGAGTGTGCCCATCTCGGGTGATAGAAGCTGCGCCGCATTGATGCGCATTAACAGGAAAAAGTGAAATAAAATGATTCCAATGAGTAATTGTACTTTTTTCACTAAAAACATCCTTTGCCTCTTAAAATTTCACTCAAGTGAGATGAAATGGGTCTAGAACGATATCAAATATCATTATTCCTTATACCAGATAGCCCAAAACAAGAAGAAGAATTTTTCTTCAAGTTACCTCTAACCCTCCATCTTTTTATAACTCATCAGAGATGACTTGAATATACATGGTTTTAATGTCTATAGTTTATAAACGGAGTATTTGATTTTTTTCTTTGTTGTTTTAGGATTTGGCTTTGATGTCTACGAATCTATTCACATGAGCATTCGCGACTTCTTGGAAGATATGCTAGCGGATCTTTTCCGAACGAACCCGCTCTTCAAAAGATATGGGAGGTTTTGGAATATCTAAGAGAGCGCTTCGAGCATGTGCTTCGCATCAATCCGTTCCGTCCCGCAACCTCCATCTAGGTGAGTATATAGGCATTCACTAGGGCCTTAGCGAACCTCTTGCAAGTCTTGTTGCTCGCTTTCCTTTGCGGGAAGTAGCGAGCGGTTATATTCGTCAATCATGTGCCCTTGATGATCCACGCACATGAAATGTTGCTCAGCCGGTTGAAGGGTAACGACAATCACATGGCGAGCCGAGGCAAACTTGGCCAGATAAAAAGGCTGCTTTTTGCTCTTCATTTTGCGTACTTTTTCAATGCCCCATGCTCCATCCCCTAAGTAAAGGACCCCTTTTGGATGAATGACATTATTTAAAAGAGGGTGGCTTCTTTTGTAAGCGTGGTCGTGGTGTTCAAAAGCGGCGTGGAGATTGCCGTTTTCGAATGCAGGCACCCAATGAAGGCGGATGGCTTTGCTGTGGGGATTATTAAAGTCGCGTATGGATGGATATGCGGGTACATGATACATGGCGAAGCGGTGCTGCATGTGCTGCCTTGTGTCGAGCGCGCTTTTGATCCAGCTGGCTTGATTGCCGGCAATGGGATTGGCGTGGCCTGAATCGAGAATCAAGAGGCTTAAATAAGAGCTAAAATCCAAAACGTTGTAAATACTTTCGCCTGGCATGGGGAAAAGGGAACTGAAAATTTTTGCCTGGTCGGGCGTTTGGCCGAAGTGGCCTGCCAGGTCATGGTTCCCGATTGCTGCAATGATTGGAATGAGGCGTCCTTCCGGTGTAACCATGGAGCGATGCCAAGCTTGGAGCCACTCGATCCAGCGGTTAATTTTTTGAAAAGGAAGGTGGATCGATCCTACCGAATAGGCAATGTCGCCGCCCACGAGTGCAAAGGATGGATTGACTTTTGCTGCTTGTTGGCACATTTCAATCATCAAATCGATTCCATCGTGATACATATCACCGCCCACAACGAAGCGAAGAGGGCGAAGCAGAGAAGACTGCATGGTACGGAAAAGATAGGTTTTGTCATCATGCAACAATTTGAATAGATAATCGGTATCGGGCTCTAAATTCGTCAGTTCGATCCGGTGAATGAGGTATTGAGACGTTTGTGGAAAATTAAGCCAGGAGCCTTCGACTTCTTGCCAATTCGTTTCATGCCTTGCCCGATAAAGCAGGCGGCTGTCCTTATCACTCGTTGCACTCACCCATTGAACGGTCATGGTGGTTGTGGGGTCTTTTTGCCAGGTTAGATAAACAGTATCGGAGGCCAGGTCTGCTTGGCAAAGAGAGTAGGCTAAGCAAAAAAAGAGGCAAACAAATGAGCGATAAAATCTAATGAACATATGCATTCCTTTTCCCTTACGTTCCGCGGAAAAATCCCGTATCGCGAATTGCAATGCGAGCATAAAGGGAGATTCTTAAACCGTAAAATAATAGCACATGAAGGGATTATACCGAAGTAAAGTAAAACAAAGAAGGCAAAGGGCGTTTGCCCTTTGCCTTAAAAGAGAGCGTTTACAAGTTCTTGAGAGCTTCTTTGGTTAATGCTTCTAGAACGCGGTTGCTGCGGTTGATGAACTCATGCAAAGCATGGGGATCCATTTCTCTTTGAGAGAGGAGCGCAAGCTCATAGACTTCCTGAATGAGTTCTTTAGCTAGCTCTGGGTTCTTGCGATCGAGTTTTTCAATTGATTCAACCAAAGAGTTATTTGTGTTGATGACAAACGTTTTCTTGTTGAATAGATCCATCTGCAGGTTTCTCTCTTCCGGATCTAAACGCATCATGTATTCGCGCATTCTTCTTTGCTTTTCATCGATTAAAATGAAACCCGGTAAAGCATCGGAGGCCAAGCTTTTAGCCTGGACGTCAACTGTTTCGTCATTCAGTTTGGAGCGCACAAAATCTTCCAATTTGACAGCCTCAGTTTTTCCTTCGGCGTCTAAGACTGTTTTCTCGCGGCTCTTATCGACGATGTTGTCATGCACTTCGGCGTCAATGCGCTGGAACGAGACAGGGCTCAGTTTGGTTTCTAGGAAATTGATGAGATAGGGATCGAGGGGAGTATTGGCGCATAAAATTTCAATCCCTTGCTTGCGGTAAATGTCCAGGACATGAGCGGCATGCTTTTCATCGATCGTATAGAAAATTTTATTTTTTGCTTTTTCTTGATTGCGATCTAAGTAGTCGGCAATTGTCGTCCACTCTTTATCTGTATTTTTCCAAATCAAGAATTCCTTGGCGCGTTCGTAGAATTTTTCGTCTTCTAGAATACCCAATTTGACAATGAGAGAGCTGTCTTGCCAGGCTTGAATAAAGCGTTCTCTATCTGTTTTATAGAGGCTTGCCAAGCTATCCGATACCTTTTTCGAGATGTGGTTCGCAAGCTGCCTTACAGTGCGGTCCATTTGTAAGTAGCTTCTAGATACATTCAAAGGGATATCCGGGCTGTCGATGACCCCTTTTAAAACGGTCAAATAGTTAGGGATTAAATCTTTGCAGGTGTCTGATACAAAGACCCGATTGCAATACAGGCTGACGCTGCTCTTGTTCATATCGAAATCGCGCCGTATTTTGGGGAAGTAGAGAATCCCTTTTAAGCGGAAAGGATAGTCAACGTTTAGATGAACCCAAAAAAGCGGATCTTCTTCTAATGGGAAAAGCTCATGATAAAATTTGAGATAGTCTTCTTTCGTACATTCGGATGCTGGCTTAATCCATAGCGGTTCGTATTCATTGATTCGTTTGCCATCGAGGTAGATGGGGTAGGGAAGGAAGGAACAGTAGTGAGTAAGAATTTTTCCAATGAGTTCTGGATCCAGGCATTCGTCGTGTTCTTTACCAATGAAAAGCGTGATTTCAGTTCCTCTTGTTTCACGCGTGCCACGATCGAGCTCATAGTCTGACGAACCATCGCAAGTCCACAAGACTGGTTCAGAATCCGGCTTATAGGATAGGGTATTGATTTCGACCTTGTCTGCGACCATGTAAGCAGAATAAAATCCTAAGCCAAAGTGGCCGATGATTTGGTCATTTTCATTGTTAGACTGGTAATTGCTCAAAAACTCTTCTGCACCAGAAAAGGCAATTTGGGCGATATATTTTTTAACTTCTTCAGCATCCATCCCGATTCCGTTGTCAGTAAACGTTAGGGTATGGGCCTCTTTGTTGATTTGGATGTCGATGCGGAAATCCTCATCTTTGACTTCAACAAGGCCTTGATCGCGCAGGATCTTGACTTTTTGAATGGCGTCACAAGCATTGGAGACGAGTTCACGCACATAGATGTCTTTGTCTGAATACAGCCATTTTTTAATAATGGGTAAAATGTTTTCGCTGTGGATTTGAAGAGATCCTTTTTCCATTCTCTATACCTATTCTAGTTAACAATTTTTGGATTTAATCATTTTTAAATAGAGGAGCAACTGTGCGTTTAATCAAACAATCAGTTGCAAAGCCCCATCAATTAGGAGTCAGGCCTTAATGGCAATGCAGGAAATTTCTACCAAGGCATCTAAGGGAAGGCGGGCAACTTGAATTGTTTGCCTTGCCGGTGGTATGGGTTGGGTAAAGCATTTGCCATAAGCTTCATTGACAACGGCAAAATCATTTAAGTCTTTTAAAAAGACATCGCAGCGAACCACATCTTGAAAGGTACAATCAGCAGTTTTAAGAATTGCTTCTAAATTGCTCAATACCCGTTCGACTTGCAAGCGAATATCCGCCTTTTCGAGTTTGCCCGTTGCTGGATCGATTGGAAGTTGGCCCGAAACGTAAAGGTGTTTATCGGCTAATACTGCTTGTGAGTAAGGTCCGATGGTTTGAGGGGCATGCATGGTTTCAATTTTTTTAAAATTAGCCATCAATCACTCCTAGTTAAATGGGTTTTATGAGGAACATTCTAAAGTGTTTAGCATTTTGGAAGGGAGTTTTTTAAGGATTTTGTATGGAAATATTTGCATAGAGTAGAGATTCCTGATAAGAAAAGAGTGCTTAAGGTGTCGAAACAGGGAATAAGCTGTGTTTTCTGAGGACTAATTTTACAGCTTCAATCAAGAGTCAAATCAATTATTAAGTATACCGCTTTCATGAGGGTATAAGGGAGATCTAATGGCTAACGGAAATGGCTTGGGAAGTTCTGCAGTGATAGCGATTGGCATATTAGTAATCATAGCCGTGATTGCGTTATTTTATTTCTTGGCGGAAACAGGTCATGAGAATGGAAAAAATATGCCTTATGAAGATAAAGCTGAGCAGCCGCTTCCAATGGCTCCTCCTTTATCAAAATAAGCAACTCTTTCTTTTTTAACCAGTTATTGGATGTTTCATTGAGATGGCTTAACCATTTCTATTGCTGGGAAAATAAGAGAGGGGTATACCAGAGACACAATCAAAAAAAATCTTTTGAAAAGTAATTTTTTGCTACAGGGCTGCCATGGTACATCAGACTTTTCTACCGTATATTATTTTAGGTGAAGTGGGAGGATTCGACCCCCTATTGAGTTTGTATGCAATTGCAGCTTTTATTGTCATTGGTGTTGGGTTAGCGGCTTTGATTCTTTTTACCAAAGCGAAGTTTGTCACCTCTGACATGTGTACGATTAAAATTAATGAAGACGATGCACTTACGATTCATACACAAGGTGGCGGAACGCTCCTCAATGCTTTGACCTCGCATGGCATCCCTATTCCGAGCCCATGTGGCGGTAAGGCGACTTGTAAGCAGTGCAAGGTGCAAATCGTCGATGGTGCAAGCGTTCCTCTACAGACAGATATTGACACTTTTTCAAAAAAGCAGCTCAAAGAGGGATGGCGCCTGTCTTGTCAATCGAAGGTTAAAGGAGATATACACGTCCATGTTGATGAACATGCCTTAGGTGTTAAGGAATGGACGGCAACGGTTTTGAGTAATGAGAATGTGGCAACTTTCATTAAAGAATTGATTGTTGAAATCCCGGAAGGAGCAGAAGTTCCTTACCGATCGGGAGGGTATTTACAGTTTCACGTTCCTCCTTTTAAAACCAATACGGAAGATTGGAAAGCAACGATGGATCCCAAATTCTACCAGGATTGGGAAAAATATGGCCTTTTTGGCAAAGAGTTGGATTTTTCCAATTTGCCTGCAAGTCCCAATGAAACGATTCGAGCGTATTCGATGGCCTCTTATCCGGCCGAGGGGCGAAAACTTATTTTCAATATCCGCATTGCAACTCCCCCTTTTATCAATGGAAAGATTCGCGATGATGTGCCTTGGGGAATCTGTTCGTCCTATACCTTCGGGTTAAAACCGGGAGACAAGCTGCGTTTATCCGGCCCTTATGGGGAATCCTTTATGATTAATGATGACCGTGAATTAGTTTTCTTAATCGGAGGGGCAGGCTCTTCATTTGGCCGCAGCCATATCCTTCATCTATTTAATACGGAAAACACACACCGCAAACTCTCGATGTGGTATGGGGCACGCTCTTTAAAAGAAAATATTTATCAAAAAGAATATGAAGAGCTGCAAGCCAAGCATCCTAACTTCAGCTATAAGCTTGTTCTATCCGAGCCCCTGCCAGAGGATCTGGCTGCTGGGTGGCCTGCGAAAGATCCAGTTAAAACGAATTTCCTTTTCAGAGCTTTTGAAGAGGGGCAGCTCAAGAAGATGGATTATCCGGAAGAAAGTCTTTTTTATGTGTGCGGACCTCCTATGCACAACAAGAGTATACTGAAGCTTTTAGATGATTATGGCGTTCCTCGCGAAAACATCATCTTGGATGACTTTGGTAGTTAGATTGTCCTTTTTGTCAAAAGGTGCATGAATCCTATTTAAGTGAATAGGGTTCATGCTTTTTTTATTTCAATTTTTAGCATACACAGATATGTCGACCTCAAAACGATAGATTGACAGGATGGCTGTTAGGGCTTAATCTTATATTTAGAGCAAAAGTAAAGCGGTACTCATTTATCTATGCGTATTTTAGTCGCACAAATTAATCCAACCATTGCAGATCTGGCAGGTAATACTCAGCGCATTTTACAAGCTATTGAAAGGGGGCGCAGGCAAGGAGCTAATTTAATCCTCTTGCCAGAGCTTGCTTTAAGCGGCTATCCTCCAGAAGATTTTCTTTTGCTTCCTCACTTTATGGAAGCTGTTGAAACGCATTTGAATCACATTGTTTCGGCTTCGAGCGGTGTTTGCGTTATTGTTGGTTTGCCTAGGCGCAATCCTCATCATATGGAAAAAATTTTGTACAATAGCGCTGCTATTATTCAGGACCAACAGCTGCTCGGTTATGTCGATAAGGCGCTATTGCCAACCTATGATGTTTTTGATGAGAGGCGCTATTTTGAACCAGGTGAACCTTCTAAAATTTGGACTCTACAGGGCCATAAGGTGGCAATTACTATTTGCGAGGATCTTTGGCAGCATAGCGGTTTTTTGCAATCGACTCATTATCGCAGGGATCCGATTCTCGAGTTTCAAGGGCAAAATCCTTCACTACTGCTCAATTTATCGGCATCTCCCTACAGCGTTTCTAAGTTTCATACCCGTTTACAAGTCTGTTTAACGGCTGCAAAGACCCTCCATTGCCCAGTTATCCTTTGCAATCAAGTCGGCGGCAATGACAGTTTAATTTTTGATGGCTATAGCGTGTTTGTCAATGAGCGAGGCCTCATCCAGTGTGCTAAGGGATTTAAAGAGGATGATTTACTTATTGATCTTGCCAAGCCGGATGCTGGGCAGCTTCACGTCGATCACCACGTCTTAAACGATCTCTATCATGCCCTTGTACTTGGGATGCACGATTATTTTAAAAAACTTGGATTTAAAAAAGCATGTCTTGGACTCTCTGGTGGGATTGATTCTGCGCTTGTGGCTTGCCTTGCAGCCGAAGCCTTAGGGCCAGAAAATGTGCTGGCTGTCTGCATGCCTTCGCGCTATTCTTCTCCTGACAGTGCAAGAGATGCCGCTCTTCTTGCCAAGAGGCTCGGAATAAACTATAAGGAGGTTTCCATAGAATCTCCTTTTGAAAGTTATCTAGAGCTTCTCAAACCAGAGTTTGCCGGGCAGGCTGAGGATATCACTGAAGAAAATTTACAGGCCCGCATCCGGGGAATGCTGCTCATGGCTTTTTCCAATAAATTTGGCTATATCGTCTTGAGCACCAGTAATAAAAGCGAATTTGCCATGGGATATTCCACTCTATATGGTGATATGTGCGGGGGCTTAGCTGTCCTCAGTGATGTGACAAAGCAGCAAATTTATGCCTTGGCCGAGTGGATTAATCGCCATGAAGAGATCATTCCTTGGAATACCATCCGCCGCCCTCCCTCTGCCGAGCTGCGTCATGACCAAAAAGATTCCGACTCCCTTCCCGATTATGCCATTGTCGATCACGTTCTACAAGCTTATGTTGAAGATCATCGCTCTCCTCAATGGATTGCAGATCACTTTCAGTATCCCTTGCCTCTTGTAGAAGAGCTGATTAAAAAAATCCACAATAATGAATATAAACGGAGGCAGGCTCCTCCAGGTCTTCGCGTATCGGAAAAAGCCTTTTCTGTCGGGAGACGCTTTCCAATCGTACAAAGATGGATGTAAATCATGAAGTTTAAATTCTATTTTATCAGCTTGTTTCTTTTGTGCAGCGCAGTCCTCTTTTCCCATGAAGGACATCAGCATGCTGATGCATTAATGCTATCAGCTCCAGAAACAACCATGAACCTGCATGAGGGAGGATTGATTGGATGGATTTTATGGCTCGGACATCTCCATCTTGTCTTTCTTCATTTTCCCATTGCCTTAATCATTATGACAGTCGTGGCTGAGATCCTCTTTTTTTGGCATGACAGTTTCTTATTCGACCATGCAGCTCGCTTTATGATTACGGCAGCTGCCATCCTCGCCCCCATTACAGCTCTGTTTGGCTTTGCTTTGGGATTTGGACAGTTCTACGAGGGATCGATGAACGATATCTATGCTTGGCACCGCTACTTTGGAGTCGTCACGGCCATTCTCGCCCTTTGGGCTGCAACGCTTCGCGAACACTATGCACGCGGCAAAAGCGAAAGCTTAAAGTCTTATTATACCTGCTTGTTTTTTGCTTTTCTCGTTGTCAATTTAACCGGTCTGTTCGGTGGCATTCTGGCTTTTGGCTTCCCGCTTTAGACAAGCCAATAAGACCCTGCTGATCCCTAAGCCCTGATTTTGATCAGGGTCTTAAGCCGCAGCTCTGCCGCTATTCTTGTCATATTATTTCTTTATTTATTTCATCTTGATTTTAAATAACTCTATTTTTTTAATTAACGCATTGCTTTTTTTGTTTTTAGTATTATTGATAATTTAAAGTTTATTTAAATAAAAGATTTTTATAATGATGATAAGTTTTACGCAAACAATGGATGACTATTTTAATTGCGAAGCTGGTCGCTATTTAAGCAATTTCCATTCTTTTGAGCAGTCTTTAATTTCTAATAGGGAATCTTTTCCTTTTTTATGCACATTATTTAATGAAATGTTGGGTAAAACGAAAGTTTTCATTGCCAATGCCAAGCCTTATTTGGTTGCGACTGCGCAAAAGAACGCGGTTAAGAGTATAAGACATGTGGTTGCAGTGAGGGAATTGGAAAGAAAAGCGAATGCCATTATGGGACGGATTTGCCCCGCAACTCAGAGCGCTCTATTGCCAAATTTGCCGCTATTTTTTTTGAGTGAATGTCAAGAAACGATTGTGGCTCATCTTAAAAGCGCCAATCGTTTGCCGTTTTACTCCATCAATGCATTGATTGAATATCACGCTGAGATTGAAAGTGAGCTAGAAGGGGAAATAGAGGACCTTTACCAGGCGACAGTCAAACTTCGTTTCGCTTATCACTTATTAGCAGATCGTCTGGATGAAGATGATCTATTGGAAAAGAGCGAATTAGAGCTGTGCTTTGGGGGGAGTTCTGAGTTTAAAGGTGCATTGAGCTATGCAAAAATCCTTCACGAGCTTTATTTATCGGCCTCTTT
Source organism: Candidatus Protochlamydia naegleriophila (assembly GCF_001499655.1). Lineage (NCBI taxonomy): Bacteria > Pseudomonadati > Chlamydiota > Chlamydiia > Parachlamydiales > Parachlamydiaceae > Candidatus Protochlamydia > Candidatus Protochlamydia naegleriophila. The sequence goes on along the minus strand of NZ_LN879502.1, from coordinate 2,432,556 downwards.
AGAACGCAAAGAGCTTTTCAAGTTTTTACTCGACCGCATCATGTGGGTCAAGGCTACAGCTCTTAAGACATGCTTTTTTTTGACGATGGAAAAAAATAATTCCTTGGATGCTCAACAAACTTATTTTGCAGATTTACTCGACGTACTTGAACAAAGAAAGCCAGTGGAAGATTTCTACCGCTTTTATCAGCTAGCCACGTTTGAGTGTCCTGTAGTCGAATGGGTGATTTTGAATGAGATCTGTCATGATGTCTTGGATATGATTAAGGGAATTGCTAAAGGAGATAAGGGCATTTTTTGCGCTGGAACAAAAGATCACTTCGTCCTTGCCCAAGTGGAGCGTAGTGAAGAGGATGAGATTGTCTATACTCTTTTCAACACGGGAGAGGGAAGTGATCTTTTTATGCGTTTATCTGGGGCATTGGAAACATTTGTACGTCCAGTGAGATTTAGAGGATTGAGTCGAGATGTCTTTACCTACGACTTTATTGAAAAATTGCTCAAATTTAGCATAGACAAAGAGACGACGATCGAATCATTTTATGCTTTTCATTTAGAAAGATTTAAAGAGGTGGGATATATCGATTGTGAAAGCGCTGAGCTGATTCGATCGACTCCGCTCGGCACCTGTGCCTATAATACCTTTGATGCGTGGATAGATTCCTATCTAACACCCTCAGAGATTATCAAAAAAGAAAAAACTAAAGTCCAAACGGCTTTAGAGAAACAAAATCAGGTTATTGACTTCTTGCAAAAAAAAGTATGGAAGAGCGCTGACTCAAGCGAATCGGACTATTTGCTCAAAAAAGCTCTTCAATTAAAGGATCTCTATGAAATTTACCAAGCCAAGCTGGCTGATGGATCGCAGTTAAAAGAGCTCGAACAAAGACGCACCACGATTCAGGCTTTTGAACAGTCTAAATAATCAAGAACTTTACACCACAGGTTTAGTCTGGTTCTTTCAATCAGAATCAGGCTAACGGTTAGGTGAAGTTCCCTTCCCGCAGATTTAAAGCAGCTCCATCATCTTGAAGCGTAATAGTTATCATTAATCGCCTTCATTTAACAGATTATTGCTTCAATGCCTTCCCATTCAGACATAAGTCTTTAAGCCAGGTTTTAATTGGATATTAATTTAATCTTTAGTTTTTTGATATTTACTTTGAATTTAAATGAAAATAATAATCACTTAACAAAATAACAATAAAAACCTGTATAAATTTATTATTATTTTAATTTAAACATGGTTTTGTTAATGAATTATTTAGTTTCAGTTGTAGAAGGCGAATGTTTTAATAATACAGCTAAATCCATTATGGATCATTTGAATAGGGTGGAATATTGTTTAGAATTTGAGAGAAAATTTGAAAACAAAACAAAAACAGATTTAGATCAAGCTTTGTTAATGATCCCCCTCATGATCGAGCATTTATCAAGTGCGCCTCTTTATCAATCAGAAAACTTTTTAGGAATGTGTATTGGGCGAATTATCTTGCTCGGGAAAATCGAACAAAAAGTGCAGGCGATTCGAGAGTTCATGCATCCAGTCATCTCTTATCCTGTAAAAAAGAAAGAGTGTGTATTGAGAAAGCTAGATGACACTCTTCCTGCCTTAAAGACTCGTATTCAAAAGCTCGTTTCAGGTTTGATCGGCTCTTATCGGTTACCTTTTGGATCCTTTGATGCTTGGAATAGCTATTATCATTCGGTGGAAACTAGTTTGAATGGGGAAACGAAAAGCTTGCGGCAAGCCAAGGTTAAGCAAGTAGAAATTTTTCATTTATTAGCCGATAAATTTGGTGAAGAGGATGTTGAAATTGCAGGTTCAAATACATTAGGTGGGAGTGATGAGCTGCATGCAGCCATCAGCTATTCTCGCATTCTGAGCGAACTTTTACTTGTCCCTGGCATTCGCAAAGAGGTTGTCCAATTTTTACTCGAACGGGTGAATCAGGCCAAGCAGATTGCTTTGAAAACAACCTATATTACGCACATGGAAAAAAATAAGTCTGCGCATGCTCGGCAAGCCTATTTCTCCGATTTACTCAAGCTTGTTTATGATGGAAAATACTTTACCTTAGATAAATTGAATCAGATTTATAAATTGTCATTGAGTAATTGTCCTATACCAGCTGAGGTTGTTTTAGGAGACGTTTGTCATGATTTAGTAAAGATGATAGCGGATCTGAAGGTAGGCGATAAACGGATTTTTTGTGCAGGGACCACTTCCCATCAAGTTCTTATTGAAATAGAGTGTAATCAAGAGCAAGAGTTCTTCTATACGATTCTTAACACTGGCGAAGGAAGTGATATTAATTTGGAAGATGATGACAATTCAGATGATCAAGAGTTTGCAAAGCCAATAACGTATGGGCATTTAAAACGTGAAACATTTACCCATGAATTTTTTACGAAATTAATGGGATATAGCTATAACAAGAGGGCCACAATTGAAGACTTTTATGAATTTCATTGGTCGCAATTGATAACAAAAGCTAAAGGAGTAATTGATTACGAGTATTCTCCTATGGTAAGGTCGCAATATTTCGAGATCTGTACTTATGCGATTTTTGATGAATGGGTAGATTCTCATTTACTAGAAACAGAAATCACTGAAAAAGAACGTATTAAAGTACGCAATGCATTAAGCAAGCAAGCTCAGGCAATTGAAACCATTTACAGCCAAGCTATTAAGAAAAAGTCTGCGACTCAAAAGGTCAGCGAAATGCCGAAAAGAATACCTAATATGCTAAAACAAGCCTTTAGATTGAGGCGTCTATGCGAAAAATATCAAAATAATTTAGATAAGGAGGATGGTGAAGAGAGTGAAGATATTGAGATGAATATGGTTTAGGCTTCTTCCCATCCCCAAGCGATGACATCGGAAATTTGAGTACCTGGATGGCGCAGCATCATGAGGCGGTCGAAGCCGACGGCTACGCCGCAGCAGTCGGGGAGCCCCTTTTCTAGAGCATGTAAAAAGTTGTCATCGATTGGAAGGGGTACCTTTCCAAGGGTTTGCCTTGCTGCATTCGAATCAATAAAGCGCGCTTTTTGCTCACTTGAGTCGGTCAGTTCATGGTACCCATTGGCCAATTCAACGCCTTTATAGTAGATTTCAAAGCGTTCTGCGACTTGCTCTGTTCCATGCCACTGCTTGCAGGCAAGTGCTGCTTGGCTTGCAGGATAATAGGCCAGTACCGAGAGTTCGTCTTGACCAAGGGTTGGCTCAATTGTTGTTCCGAGGATTAGATTGAGTAGTGCATCTTTGCCTTCCTCTTGAATTGACGCATAAAAGGGAATATTATTGGCTTGGATATAGGCAAAGAGTTCTTGTTCTGTTGCCTTAGAATAGTCAATTCCCGTCTCTTTTAAAAAGAGCTCTCGGTAAGAGATGATCTGGTAGGGTAGATTGCCCGTAAACAAACGGATGAAATCGACCGTTTCAGCGATCATCTTTTCCAAACTAAAGCCCAAGCGGTACCACTCTGCCATGGTAAACTCGGGATTATGCTTGTGACTCAGTTCACCATCGCGAAAAACGTGTGAAAGTTGATAGCAATCTCCCATTCCTTCCGCCAAAAGCCTTTTCATGCCGTATTCTGGAGAAGAGTGAAGGTAGCAGCGAGCTGTGCCGTGATAGGTGGCTGGAATTAAGTCGATATGGGCATCGATGGCTGCACGCACACTTAAGCTTGGGCAATCGACTTCTAAGACATGGCGCTTCGCGAAAAATTCACGGGCTTTGTGAAGCATAAAAGCGCGATCATGTAGTCGCGCTATTTTGGGGGAGGGCAAGGCCATTTTACTCGGATACGCGAGAGACATATTCGCCAGTACGAGTATCAACCTTAATTTTTTCACCTTGGTCAACGAAAATAGGCACCTGAACTTTTGCACCGCTTTCTAAAATGGCAGGCTTCATGACGCGGCCAGAAGCTGTGTCTCCGCGAACGCCAGGCGATGTTTCGGTGATGACCATGTCCATGAAAGTTGGAGGCTCAACGTTGACCGGATTGCCGTTGTAGAAGATCACTTCGTAAAGATGATCATCCATGAGCCACTGAATTGTTTCACCGATGCTCTCTAAAGGAATTTTAATTTGTTCGAATGTTTTTTCATCCATGAAAATGACGCCATCGCTTTCTTTGTAAAGCATGCGCATTTGCTCTTCAGCCACATCCGCTAAATCTAATTTCTCACCCGACTTAAATGTGCGTTCAATCACACGGCCAGTTAATAAGTGTTTCATTCTCATGCGGTTAAAGGCTTGCCCTTTACCTGGTTTAACGAACTCGTTGCTGATAATTGTATAAGGCTGACCTTCAACGACGAGTTTGACGCCGCCTCTGATATCACTAGTGCTCATTTGTGCCATAGATTCATAATCCTTCTCTTAAATCTGGTGTATAAAGTGCTAACTATACTCTAAAAAGGCTTGATAAGTCCAGAAATTCCATCGCTTTGTCCATTGCCCAATTGTCATTATAAACAGTTTCTTGTGAAAAGAGTGTTGAGTAAAAAAAGGTTTGAGGATACTTTCAGTCAAATCTTATTTTCCAAAAACAGCAAGGATTTGTCGTTTGGCAAACATTTAAATAACCAGCCAAAAATAGACTATCACCTGGCTTTGGTTCATAAGGTAAAAAGCAAATGGTCAAATAAAACGAGGTTATACATGTGGTTCAAACGCTACAGGGATTACCCAATTGACAAGCCTCTCATCAAGGAGCAAGTCGAGCCGGGCAAGGGCATCATCGGTTGCGAGATGCATGACTTAAATGGATGGGGACTCGAAAATCATCGGATGAGGCCTAAAAAAAGAGGAGTGCTTGCTACTTTGCTGATTTATTTTTTTGGAGACAAGCATGAGTGATCCTAGACAGCAGCACGGCAATCATACGTGGGACTTAGTTTTGCACTATTATCGTTGCCCGAAATGCGGGTATATTATAGAAAATCGCGATAAATATGAGCGTGGCATGGCCTCGCTGCAAAAAGAGGTGAGCTGCGCCCGTTGTGAGCATATCTTTACGGTTACGAAAGAAACGAAGCCCACATTTGGACCTTTATTTGGCAATCACGAGTCATTTTAAGACACTTACCCTGAAGGAATCGTTATGAATAATATCACACTGCAAACAGAAGAAGAACGCCTTTTGCAAGAGAAAATAGCCAGGGATACGTTGGAGCGCTATTCCGGTTCACCAGTTGATGATTTTCAACCCTATGTCATGCTGACAAATTTCTCAAGATATGTCCACTATTTTGCCGAAAGCCGCGACGTTCCTGTGATCGAGGGATCGACCTTCAAAGTGGCTCATTCTCCAAAAGAGCGCGTGACGATTTTAGATTTCAAAATCGGTTCTCCAGCCGCTGCCTTAGTCGTTGATTTATGCGCTTTTTTGCCAATTCGAGCGGCCCTTCTGCTGGGCATGTGCGGCGGTTTGCGCAGACATTACACAATTGGAGAATACTTTGTACCGATCGCCAGCATTCGAGGAGAGGGGACCTCTGACTTCTATTTTCCATCCGAAGTTCCGTCTTTGGCTAACTTTTTGGTGCAAAAAATTGTGACTAACGTTCTGGACGAAACGCAGACGCCTTATCATATTGGTATTACGCATACTACGAATAAGCGTTTTTGGGAATTTGACCAAGACTTCCGCACGCGCCTTAAAGTAACCCGTCCGCAGGCAATTGAAATGGAATGCGCCACATTATTTATGGGCGGATATAGCCATAAATTACCGCTTGGTGCACTGCTTTTGATTTCAGATCTTCCCTTGAATCACGATGGAATCAAAACGAAAAAAAGCTCTGAAAATGTTTTCAACACCTATACGGGTGAGCATGTCGAAAAGGGCATCCAAGTCATGCATGCTTTAGATATCGCTTTGAAGCATGAAGCTAAAGGGATTTTTAGAGGTAGCCGCCGCAGATTTGAAAGTACGATCACAGACTAGTAATGAGTATCTGCCAGAAGAGATCTCTTCTGGCAGCTTTTTAACCTTGAAGGAAGAACGCACTATCATCTGTCGTTTCAGGATTGGCTTCAATAGGTTCTATTCCTGCTATGCTTGGAAGCTGCATCAATTTTTTCATAATTTCTAGCAAAAGCTTTTGTAGCAAACGGAGCTTTTCTAGCTGATCATCATCCTGCTCAATTTTAGCAGTCAGCGCTCTAATGAATTGCCTGATAGATTTATTGGGATCATCGCTTTGGCATCCTTCTACGAGAATATCTGCAGCATTGGCATACAAGGCGTGATCAGAATTTTCGCTCTTAGCTGCAATCGCTTTTAAAACTTGTCTGACAGTGGAGTTGGAAGGAGCGGTTTGCTGTGCATGAGCCAGCGAAAGAATCAATGCAAAAGAAATAAGGCTTTGCTTTATTAGATCGCGTTCGAGAGCGTCTGCTTTGGCGTATTCATCTAAGTCGTTGACCATCAAACTGGCCAAGTCAGCAACAATCCAGCGATTAAGCATTTGCAGTCCGAAGTCGAAAGGATTGAGGAGAGGATTGGTTTGATAGAACATGGCAAATCCAAGCGCTTGATGGATCACGACTTTGATTAATAATAAATCGAGCATTTGATTCGGCCGGATCCATCCCCTTGAAATGCCAGGTGTCGTTTGAAAATGCTGTGTTTCATTCTTTAAGCGCTGAGTGTCGGTGCCTGAATCGTTTGCTTCCTCTGCTTCCAAGTTTTCGATCCAGTTGCTTAAGATAGGAGGTGTAACAGATGGAAACAAAAGGGCATTCAAAGAGGCGGAGATGAGAGGCTGGAAGTCTTTCGCCCTTTTACGGCCCCATGTCGATTCAATTCTTGTAAGAGAAGGCCCGTTGCTTGTTAGAAAGCGGTCCAATTTGGCATCTATTTGGGCGATAATTAGATCGAGTTCTCTTTCAGAAAGCTCTTCCCAACCGCTTGGAAGGGATTGAGCCATGGCAGCATAAAGAGGATTGCCATAAGGTCCTTCTTTCACCTCTGCCTGCCTTTTGGCCATTCCAGCGTTTGGGCCATCCTCAATGATTGGAGGAGTGATGCCAAGAGTTAGCAATTGCATCATGATGTGCGGATGATGGCCTAATACTAATCCAGGTCCGCTGCTAAGCAGTTCGAAATTGTTCGATTTCAAAAAAGTGAGTTGATTTCTCAAGTCGAGAAGCTGCAATAGGGAGGGTTGCTCAAAAACCGTCGGAAAGGAAAGGCCTGCCATGGTTAGCGTGATGAGAGGAGTAAAAATAACTGGCTGGAGAAAAGGCACATGCCTTAGATCTGCATCAATTGAGGCTTGCACTTGGTCAATGACACCATCCATTTCGGCTCCCGATAATTCTTCCCATCCAGAGGGTATTGTTTGAGCCAGGGGTGCAAAGAGAGGATTATCGTAAGGCTTTAGTCTTTCTGCGATGGCTTTTGCCGCCATTCCATCGAAAGGACCCCCTCCTGCGGAGGAAGGGATGATGCCTTGTTGGAGCAGTCGAAGCATTAAATCGGGTCTTCTGCCTAAAATGATGCGCTGACCCGTACTAATCAGCTCCATTCCATTTGCTCTCAACTCTTTGAGCTGAGTCAAAAGATCTATTTTTCCCATTAGGCCCAGCAGGCTGGGTTCATGAATTTCAGAGAGATTTAATAAAGCCTGGGTCAAGGCCCGCCTATCGCTTGCTTCTAATAGTTCAATATCTCGTTGCGTTTGCCTAAGCTGCATTAAAGCTTTGCTCAATGTACTCAAAAACGTTGAAAGAGAGTCTTGGTTGCTATCGTGAAGGCTAGCCTCCGGCCCCTGTTTTGCCTGCTTGGCTATGGGAATCTTTGTATGCAATAGGGATAGACTTTCATGCAGGATCTCATCGACTGCATGGAAGGTGTTCTCGATGTCCTTCTTGATTGGAAGTTTACGGAAAAGAAGTTCTCCAGGTGCTGTTAAAAAAGGCTGATCGAGAGAGTGTGTGGTTCCATACTCTTCGGCCGATGAAATGATAGAAGCCCCTTCATCTATAGGCTCAGATTTTTTAGCAGCATCTGGCTTGGGCAAGGGAGAGAGCTTTTCATCGATCGGAAATGAATCAGAGCGGTTTGACCACTGTGGATTAGTGTCAATTGTCATAGATCCCTCATACAGTTGATGATCATCTGACGCAGTATGTGCCGTTAGTCAGGTGATTGAATATTGTTTACAAGGCAACTCAACTTGTGCGCGCTACTCCTGGTTTGGATGACTTGTTTGTTGAAGGCGCTAAAGCATCTAAGGTGAGTTGGGTTCGATGGGTTATTTCGACGTACTCGGGCTTGCCCTGCGCTCTTTTGATGACAATTCGCAAGGCGACACAGGCTGAAATCCAATCGTTATTGTGTAAATAGCAGTCAGCTGCGTAAAAATAAGGCATTGGATTTTGCGCATCTACAATGCCGCACTGAATATAGCCGCGCGCTGCTTCACCATATTCTTTAAGCATTAAACAACAAGTTGCCATTCCATAAATAAAATTATAGTCGGTCGAATCGAGTAAGAGTAAAATGGCAAACAAACCCTTTGCTTCCCGATACTTACCCGCCGAATATAATTGATAGGCCCTCTCATAAAGCTTCTTCGCATTTTCTTCGTCCAAATGGAGCGATTCTCTCGAAATAATGCCCTGTTCCAGCAAATATAAAATGAGCTGCTGCTTTATCGACTCAAATCGTTCTCTCTGTAAAACGGACTGTTTATCTTGACCGCCTGAAAGAGCTTTTTTCCTCGCCATAGTCCTACCTTCCTGTTTTGAAAGTGAGTCATGCGATTAAATCTTCTTATTATAATTATAATTTATAAAATGAATTTAAACTATCTTTATAGTCTTTTGCGAGTTTGTATTTTTTATTTAGCTTTTGCCGTAAATAGAAAAAAGGAATAGGGCCATTTAATTGAGGGCAGGAATTGGGAAACTTGGGACGAATAAAGGAAAGGCTTAAGAAAGATCTTACCCTTGATTGCTTTTTAAGCCACGGTGATGGCTGTTTAGCAATTGATTAGAGTCCTTGATTCTATTTAATTCTTGCGGATAATAATAAAAAAAGATAAAATTAGTTTAATTATTTTTAATGGAATATCATGTCATCTTTAAGCGCTTCCACCTCTGATTGTTCTTTGGCAAGCGCTTGTGTCTGCTTACAGACTGTCGTCGTCGTGCGCAGCTAGCGCACATTATTTTTTATTTCCCCCTTACTCTTATCCTAATTAATACTTACAGAGACGGAGTCTACGATGACAATTTTAAAAAAATCCGACCTTTATGCGACCGGACTGGCCATTTTTGCCATGTTTTTCGGGGCTGGAAACATCATTTTTCCCTTAGCCTTAGGCCATCTGGCACTCGATCAAACACCTTATGCAATGGCTGGCCTTCTTATTACAGCCGTTTTTTTGCCCTTTGCTGGCCTTTTAACCATGTTTTTATATAATGGCGACATTAGAGCTTTTTTTGGCCGCTTAGGGCGTTTGCCCGGGCTTGCGTTGGCTTTTTTAATCATCGCTCTTTTGGGACCGTTTGGTTCGACCCCCCGCTGCATAGCGCTTGCCTACTCGACGTTTAAGCTCTCTTTTTCAGAGACTTCTCTTCCTCTTTTTAGTGCCATTTCCTGTTTAACTGTCTTTTTATTGGCTTATAAAAAGAGTCGCTTACTGGACATATTGGGCTATTTATTAACTCCTCTTTTATTAGGGCTGCTTGCTCTGATTGTGGTCTTGGGAATGATCTATGCTCCTTCTTCTGCACCGATTGCATCGAGTAGCGGGAGTGAGATGTTTTGGCATGGCTTGACAGAAGGGTATAATACGATGGATCTTTTAGCCGCCATTTTTTTTGCGCCGATCATCATCGCCTTTACCCAGCAAAAGACGGCCATGCTCGCGAATTCACAAGACAGATTGAAGTTTATTCTGAAAGCGAGTGGAATTGGTGCCTTTCTTCTTTCTATCGTTTACCTGGGTTTTAGTTTCATCGCTTTTTCCCACGCAAGCGAGATGCCGGGCGTTCCAGCCGATCAGCTATTAGCTGCCTTGGCCTTGAAAATTTTAGGGCCGCAAGGGGGGGTAATTGTTTGCTTAACAGTTGTTTTGGCGTGTTTGACAACAGCGATTGCCTTGATTACAGCTTTTGCTGAGTTTACAAAAAAAGACATTCTAAAAGACAGACTGGGCTATTTTCCCGTTTTGATTGGTTCGTTGGCATTGACCTTTTGCATTTCAATTTTTGAGTTTCAGGGCATTTCGCAGTTTTTATCTCCCGTTTTGGAGATTTGCTACCCTGTTTTAATTGCCCTCACGGCCTTTAATTTATATGGAAACCTTTATCGGTTGCAGCTCTTGACTGAGGAGGCTCAAAACGCTTAAAAGAGGAGCTTAAAGCAATCGATAGAAGACCAAATTGAAGAACAACCAAGAGGAGCGATCGTGATTACCTATCAAGAGTTTGAAAAGGTGGACATACGCGTAGGTACAATTATTCAAGCCGACCTATTTCCGCAGGCTCGTAAACCTGCTTATCAGCTGCGCATTGATTTTGGCGAGAAGATTGGGATCAAACGATCTTCCGCACAAATAACGCAGCACTATCAACTGCAAGAGCTCATCGGCAAGCAAGTTTTAGCCGTTGTCAATTTTGCTCCTAAGCAAATTGGCCCTTTTGTATCTGAAGTCTTAGTATTGGGATTAAGCGATCCGATCGGGCAGATTGTACTAATTGCGCCTGACAAGCAAGTTCCAAATGGTGGAAAACTCCATTGATTTTAATGGTAGGAGAGCCTTAGATGAAAAAAAGAGCTCTTTTACCCATTCTTTGCTTGCTATCAGGGGGCCGCTTTTGTATGAAATTCTTTTGTCTCTTAAATAAATTTCCTTTTATGTAAACGATTCTCTCATAACCTTTGTCAAAGGAAGATACCATCATGAACATTGCGAGCTTTCCATTGTATGGCACCTCTATCTGGTCTTTAACCGAAGAGGAAAGGATCCATCTCGAGTCAGTCGAAAAAAGCAGCCCTAGCACCTCTCATATAGATGAAGCCGATGAAATGGAGTGTATTTTTACTGCTCTGCCCTTTGCAGACAGCGATAGTGATGTTGATATAGAGGAAGTTTTGCCGAACGAAGAGGATTATTCAGGAAAAGGCAAGCTTAGCCAATCCTCAGTCATGTCTACGGCTGGTTTTAAAGAGTGGCTGCATACTTCCTGGCATTCGATTGATGGGGCTAATCCAGAAGCAACAAAAGAGGCCGAAACCATTGATTTCTCCACTTGCCAAGAATTTACCGAGTCGAAGCGCAAATACCGGAAGATCACGTATCATAAGATGTCGCAGCCTTATGCTGCTAACCTATTTCGTTCCGAGTCTTCTAAATTCTGAGATGGTTAAATTTTTAAAAGAAAACTTACTAAAAAACGGAGCGTTTCGCTACTGTAAGCCTATGGGTTATTCCCCTGAGTATTGGATTTGCGCTTGGAAAATGCAGCGCTAAATCCAATACTCAGGTCATTTGAAGCTCTTTCGCACTGATCACGAGAGGGGGCTTAATCCTCTGAGTCCTAGATGGTGGAGATGAAGTCAATTATGGCTACGGATAAAGACGATACAGGCAAACAGGGAGATGTTAAGCTAGTATTCTCTCCTTGGTATTACAGTAAATTTTTCAAGTATGCCTTTGGAACCTTGCTCGTTTTAACCATCATTTTGATCTTCTACCACGTTGCCTCCATCTTGACGCCGATTGTCAATTTTATGTCGTCTCTATTTATTCCGATCGTCTTCTCTTTTCTTTTTTACTATTTGTTGCGGCCCATTGTTCATTTTTTTGAAAAATTCAAAATCTCCCGCTTCTTTAGCATTTTGATTACCTATGTCTTAATCGGCATTGCCTTAGTCGTTTTTTTTGCTTACCTCTTCCCTATTCTAGCCGCGCAGATTGCAGCGATTGCCAATACGTCTGTTACGACGCTTGAAAAGTTTAAGAACTCTTCCCAATCCATTGTTCTTTGGACGGGTTTGAAATTTAATTTAGAAGGAGAGATTCAGCAAAGGCTGCTCAATTTGATTCAGCATGGAACAGCTATTTTGAGCCAAAACCTTTTAGACATTGTGGGGTATATCACCCGCATTGCAACCATTTTAGCCGTTATTCCCTTCATTGTCTTTTATTTGCTAAAAGACGATCACCTATTTGCAAAAGGCTTTATGCAACATCTTCCCGGAGATTTTGGGGAGGAGGTTCACAAAATATTGGGTAACATTGATGAGACATTGTCCAACTATATCAATGGACTCGTTTTGATTTCTTTTAGTGTAGGATCCATGTTGTTTGCCGGCTACATGATCATCGGCTTAAAGTATGCCCTCATCCTTTCCATCATGGCTTTGATTCTTACATCGATTCCCTACTTAGGCCCTTTTTTGGCCATCACACCTGCCATGCTGATCGGTTTATCAGAGAGTCCTGCCATGACCCTAAAGGTCATTGCGGTGTTCATCATTGTGCAGCAAATTGAATCAAATATTATTTCCCCTCAAATCATGGGACAGCGGCTCAAAATCCACCCTCTTACCCTCATTCTGTTGCTATTGGCTGCCGGCTCTTTATACGGTTTGATTGGATTGCTGCTAGCCACTCCTTTTTATGCCATTTTCAAGGTCTTGGCAGAGAATTTGTATAAAATCTATCTACTGCGGTACACAAGAATACAAGCGAAATTATCTAATCCTTAAGGAGTTGTTATGATTGCGAATGTTTCAAAGACAAGAGAGGTTATTCTGGCTTCTCGTCCCGTTGGAATGCCAAGCGAAGCCAATTTTAGTTTGAAAGAAGAGCCAATTAGAGAGCCTCTTGAGGGTGAGGTGTTGATCAAGACGCTGTATCTATCGGTCGATCCATATATGCGTGGCCGCATGAGGGAAGGAGCTTCTTACATCACTCCATTTCAACTCAATCAACCCTTGAAGGGAGGTGGCGTTGGGCGGGTGGAAAAGTCGAGGAGCCATCTTCTAAAAGAAGGAGATATTGTCACGGGCTTTTTTCCCTGGGCTGACTACGTCACCTTGCCTGAAGATGGGCTTCGCAAGATTGATCCTCAGCAGGCGCCCATTAGTACGGCTTTAGGGATTCTTGGCATGCCGGGTCTAACGGCGTATTTCGGCTTGTTTGACATTGGTAAGCCCAAAGAAGGGGAGACAGTTGTTATTTCTGGCGCTGCGGGGGCGGTTGGGTCGGTTGCAGCTCAATTGGCTAAAATAAAAAGATGCCGGGTTGTGGGCATTGCGGGAGGCGGCCAAAAGGTCCGCTATCTGAAAGACGTACTGCATCTTGATGCCGTCATCGATTACAAAGCCGAAGACATGGGATCTGCTCTCAGAGCGAGCTGTCCTAATGGGATTGATGTTTATTTTGACAATGTAGGAGGAGCTACGACCGATCATGTGCTCAATCACATCAATAAACATGCACGCATAGTGCTTTGTGGGCAAATCTCTACGTATAATGCTGACAAACCGGAGCTCGGTCCTCGGAATTTATTGACGCTGATTACTCACAGCGCCTTGATGCAAGGCTTTATTGTTTCGGACTTTGCAGCGCGCTTTACAGAAGGCCTTATCAAGCTTGGAAATTGGTTAAATGAGGGGGAGTTGCGCTACGAAGAAACGGTCATAGATGGATTGGAGAATCTTCCCAAGGCTTTCATGGGGCTGTTTAAAGGAGAAAATCTAGGCAAGCAGCTTGTGAAAGTTGACTGAATTGTTCAACTCGCGATCGCGTGCAAATCTGCAATCGCGTGAAGCTTCGCAAAATAGATATGCATGATCAGTCCGATTGCATAGTCCCACAGCTTGCATAGGAGATGATATTGGCCTCGTTCATTTTCTTGCGAACAACTAATTCGTTTTTTCGAGTTCCGCCAATACTTTTTTCTCTAGCTCTTGTGGTGATTTAAATTTGGGCATGAGGATTTTGCGCACCAAAGTATCTTTGCCTTTATGCTTTTCAATCGTCAAAGAGAGCTTTTCCTGTTTGAGCAGAGTAAATCCTTGGCGTGAGGCAAAGACTCTGATTCGTGTGAGATGATAGAGCCAAAGGGCAGGTTCAGGAGCCGCGCCAAAGCGATCCTGTACTTCGGCCCAAATGGCATCGACCTCTTCGAATGAAAAAGCTTCGCCAAGGCGTTGGTAGATTTCCATTCGGAGGCTTACCTCATTGACATACTCTTCTGGCAGGCGTGCGTCGACGGCAAATTCAATTTTAATATCGCTGATGATGCTTGGAATCTTGCCTTGCAAGGCTTGAATGGTTCGCTTGAGCATTTTGCAATAGAGGTGGAAACCAATAGATGACACATGCCCCGACTGTTCCAATCCTAAAATATCTCCAGCGCCTCTAATCTCCAAATCGCGCATGGCAACTTTCATTCCTCCACCATAGCCGCTTGCTTCTGCCAAGGCTTGCAGACGTTTGCGGCTAAGCTCTGGCAAGACCCTTAAATTGGGGACGAGAAAGTAGGCATAGGCTCTTCGATTCCATCTGCCGACACGCCCTCTTAATTGATAGAGTGCTGCCAGCCCGAAGTGGTCGGCCCTATCGATTAAAATGGTGTTGGCATTGGGAATGTCGACTCCATTTTCCACAATGGTGGTGGCGATTAAAATATCGGCCTGTCCGCTTTTAAAGGCATGAAAAGTGGCATCAATTTCATCAGCATGCATCTGCCCATGAGCGACTAAAATCTTTGCTTGCGGAAGAAGTCCTTTAATGCGTGCGCTCACGGTATGAATCGATTCGACCCTATTATGGATGACGAACGCTTGGCCGTCACGGGAAAGCTCCCGCAAGAGCGCATTTTGAATGGTCTGATCGGTCGGTTCGGTGATGATCGTCTTGATTGGAAGGCGGTCCTGAGGCGGTGTATTGATGACCGACATGTCTCTTGCACCAATCAGCGACATGTAAAGCGTACGCGGAATAGGCGTAGCAGATAGTGTCAGGCAGTCGACGCCAACCTTGACTTTTTTGAGATGTTCCTTGGCTTTGACTCCAAAGCGCTGCTCTTCGTCGATGATGACAAGGCCTAAATCTTTAAATTTGACGTCCTCGCTGATGATGCGGTGGGTACCAATGACAATGTCGATAGAGCCGTTGGCAACCCCTTCTAGCGTTTCCCTGATTTGCTTTGGGGACCTAAATCGGGATAGAACGCCAATATTGAGCGGAAAATTTGCCATCCGATCGATAAAGTTGTCGAAGTGCTGCATGGCCAAAACGGTTGTGGGGACTAAGACAGCAACTTGTTTGCCTCCATCCGTTACCGCTTTAAAAGCGGCGCGCATGGCAACTTCTGTCTTGCCATAGCCTACATCGCCGCAGATGAGCCGATCCATGGCCTTATTTGACATCATATCTTGCTTAATGCTTTCTATGGCTGCCAATTGATCTTCTGTTTCTACAAAAGGGAATTCATCCTCAAAAGTTTGGAAGTCGGCTGTGTCTTCTGGATAAGTAAAGCCTTCTTTGATAGCTCTCTCTGCATAGTTTTTGAGAAGCTCAGAGGCGTAGCCCAAAATGGCTCTTTCAGTGTTTTCTTTAGTCTTTTTCCAGCGAGTGCTTCCAAGAGTGTGGAGCTTGGGTATTTCTTCATTGGCTCCAATGTATTTGGTGATGAAGTGAGCCTGGTTGAAAGGGACATAAAGCTTGGCATTTTCGGCATATTCGATCGTAAAAAATTCGCTTGGAATGCCTAAATGATTGGGCCTTTTTTCCATCCCCAAATAGCGGCCAATCCCATTATTGAGGTGGACAACCATTTCACCTGGAGTGAGATCATACGTTTCAGAAGGCGAGGTGTGGTAGGTGCTGCGAAGTTTTTGCCTGCGGATTTTATAACGGTGAGTCAGCTCAGCCAGCGGCAGGACCACGATGTCTTGATCTTGAACAACAAAGCCGCTCGATAAATAGCCGATTTGGTAAGAGGTGTGCTTGGGCAAATGAATAGAGGCTGCTTTGAGACGCTCATGCAAGTTGGATTCTTCCAGTTCGCTTGCGCATAAAAAGAGGAGCTGACAGGTATCATGGGGCAGGGAAGAAAGGCGAAAAAGAATTTCATCACTGCTTGGCTCCCCTTCTTCTTGTGAGAAGAGATAGTCTCCAATTGTGTTAAAGGGATGGCGCCAACGCTTAACGTTCCATTCGCGGTTAAACATGTGGAAGCTAAGCTGATGAAAAGGTGTTTTTTGCGAATAATAACCTTGGCTTTTGGCATCGATTTGCCGCACTTCACTGAGCTCTTCGATCGGCTTTTGAGACCAGAAAAGCTTTTGAAAAGAGGCTAGCTGATTTAGAAAGTCTTCAATAGAACTGAAAAACTTATTATGAGCCCCTAAACTAATTAAAGAAGCATAGCGGTCTTCTAAAGCCAGAAGATCGTCGAAAACCACTATCGTTTGAGGCCCAAGATAGTCCAAAATGGAGGCTTGCTCGGCCGATTGATTGAGAAGCTCTAACTCTACAGCGGGTGCAATATCGATCTTTTCGACCGTTTTGACCGACTTTTGCCCTACCGGATCGTAAATGCGCATCGATTCCAGATCATCCCCCCAAAATTCCAGGCGGTAAGGATCGGGCGAGGAGACAGGGAAGATATCGATGATCCCCCCGCGCACGGCAAATTCCCCCTTGTCCGAGGCGATAAACTTGCGTTGATATCCCATCTGCAAAAGTTTGTGAATCAATCCTTCAAAAGTTGGGCTTTGACCGGGCTTGAGCGTTAGGTATAAGTCTTGAAAAGAAGCAGGCGAAATGAGCCTTTGCAAGCATGCTTGCAAGCTTGTCAAAATGATGTGGGGCTCGGAAGACGTTTGAATCTCTTTCAATAGCTTATAGCGCTCCCCCACGATGTCAGGACTTGGCGGAATGTTTTCAGAGGGGAGCGTTTCCCATGAGGGAAAGTCGACGACTGGACGATTGGTAAAGAAAGCAAAATCGTGAAAAAGACGGCTCTCTTCCTGGCTCGCTCCAGTCAGAATTAAAATATGCTTGCCCGTGGTTTGCTGGGCAACAGCTGCAACTAAAGATTTAGGTGCGTTCCATAATTCTTCGACCAAGATAATGTCGTTGGAATGTTGAAGGGCTTGTTCGAGTGCCAAGAGGCGCTCGTTTTTTAAAATGCTTTGAAGAACCATGTGTCAAACTGTGTTGGGCTATCTTAAAAATGATCAACTGGTGTTTACAAGGCTATAACCCCACAGTTCAGATAAGAAAGTATGTGAGAGAGGCAATAGTACTTAAACGTTAAAGGACAGGCTCTTGTAAAACCATACGCAAGACTAAAGCTTTTTGCTTTCTTAGACAAGCATTCACGCAAGAGGAGGCGAGAAGAGAGCTTTTAGGAAAAATGACTAAACTGACAAAGAGGCTGCCGTAATCAATTTTTTCTTCCGCTTTTCTCTTTAGATTGTATGAAGTATCGTATGAGATAAATCAATGATATTTTGACCCGGCTTAAAAACTTCATTGAAGAGTTTATAAGTCCGCTCGTGTTCTTTTGTGATCTTTCCTTCCTCGTACTCTTTTTGAATTAATTCGGGCTTCATGAGATTATGGTGCAGCCTGACGACCAGATGGCAAAAACTTTTTTTATTGATGTAAACGTCTTTTCCTTCACTATCAGTTGTCTTAAAACTAATGCCTATAATAGAAAGAAACCAGCCAGTCAGCCGACCATATTCTTTCATGCCAAGACCTTTTCTTTCTTTTCCATCTGCGAAAATAGTCTGTTTCATCATCTCTTCGGTTTGATTTACACCGATATATAGACGATCTCCCGTATGCAAGCTTGTAACTGTCATAGTAAACTCTCATTTAATTAATAAATTAACTTTATTATTTTTAATTTAATTTAATTTTGTTTAATTTTTATTAAATAAAGTGTTTGTTTTATGTAATTCTACTAATCCTAATAAGGGGAAGGGAAAGAGCGAGTGCTTTACGGCCAAAAGCATGGGGAATAATGAACTTGATCTCACTCTTTTAAAACGGTATGTTGGTCATGACGTTTAAAGAGGAGTCACCCATGAAGCAACAACACCTATTGATTTGTTTGAGTATAGCGACTTGTTTAATCGCTACAAGCGGTCATGCCAAGGATATTGACGACACTTCCAAATTGACTGTCAGGGGAGAGGCGACGATCTATAAGCCAGCCGATCAAGTCGAGTTGAACGTTTCGGTTGTCACGCAAGATCCCGACTCTAAAAAGGCGGTGCAAGCCAATAATGAGAAAATGCGCAAGGTTATCGACCAGTTAGATGGGAGCGGCCTTACCTCTAAGGAATATCAAACCGGGCAGTTTAACATTCAGCCCATTTATCACTATCCAAGTCCCAAAGAAGATTCGAAAGAAGGGCCGACCATTACTCATTATGAAGTGACTAACACCATCAAAATTAAAACGCAGAAGCTCGATTTGATTGAGAAAATCATTGGTGTTGCCGTGCAATCGGGTGCCAACCGTCTCAATCAGATCAATTTTGATCTGGCCGATCCCCAACAATTTCGCGATGAAGTGATTCAGCTGGCTGCCAGGCATGCTTTTGCCGATGCCAATTCGCTCGCACAGGCGGCGCAGGTGCGCTTAGTTCGCGTGTTAGATCTAGCCCTCGATTCCAATCAGCATTATCCGGTGCCCCGGATGATGATGGCCAAGGCCGAGTATGCGGCTGGTTCTTACGATGCACCCATTGAAGCGGGGCAGGTCGAATTGAAGGCTAGCGTCAATGTCGTCTTTGAGATTGATGGGAAAAAATAAGTGCAGAAATCTATAAATATTAGAATTGATTGCTAAGTTGGTGGGTCCGTAAGGCAGGCTTAAAAGGTTAAGCCTGCCTGTAAAACTAGTGGTTGGAGACTTTTTCAGTTAAAAAGTCTTTGGCTCTTTGCAGGGCTTCTGGCAATTTCAGAGGATTTTTTCCTCCTCCTTGTGCAGCTTGCTGCTTGCCGCCGCCGCTACCCTCAACGAGAGGCATCACGGTCTTGATGATATCGTGCGCCGACAGGCCTTGCTTGACCCAGTCGTCGCTCACTTTAACCATGATTTGGCACTTGTCTGGCAGAGCAGTTCCTAAGACAATGACGCTGGATGGCAACTTCTCGGCCACTAGATCTATGCAGAGGCGCAGCTCTTCGATGGAAAGAGGCGCTTCTGCGACTAGGAAGGAGAGCTCTCCTTTCTTCTCGGCTTGGGAAGCCAGGTTCTCAGCTAAAATGTTGAGCTGCCCTTTTTTGGCTTCTTTCAATTCATTGGTGAATTGCTTATTTTCTTCTAACAACTTTTCCAGGCGCTCTTGAATCTGATGGATTGGCGCTTTTAAGATTTGGGCGAGTTTGAGCAGAGAGTCTTCGTCTTGGCGCTGCAAAAGAGCTGCTTCAGCCCCAGTCACGGCTTCAATACGGCGAACACCAGCAGCGATGCTGCTTTCTTTGGCGATGCGGAAGAGTCCGATAGTGCCGACAGCCGATGTATGGGTTCCGCCGCAAAGCTCTTTCGAAAAGTCAATATCGATGACGCGAACGCTAGAGCCGTACTTTTCACCGAAAAATTGTTTAATGTCATCTCGCTTTTGGGCTTCGTCATAGCGGATATCATACACTTTGACAGGTAGATTTTCACGAATTTTTTCGTTGACCAGGTCTTCGATTTGTCGAATCTCTTCTAAAGAAAGGGCTTTATGATGGCTGAAGTCAAAGCGGAGGCGCAGAGGATCGACGACTGAACCGGCCTGTTTGACGTGTTCGCCAAGCACGCGATGCAAAGCCCAATGAAGCAGGTGGGTTGCCGTGTGATTATTGGCAATCTTTTGACGGCGGTTGCGATCAATCGATGCTGTGACAGTCTCTCCGACCACCAACGTTCCCTTTTCGAGCTTGCCTTTGTGTGCAACCAATCCCTTGTAGGGGGCTACGCAGTCTTGAACGATGAACGTTTGCTGCGGACCTTCTAAACGCCCTGTATCGCCAACTTGTCCACCCATTTCTGCGTAAAAAGGTGTATCTGTTAAGAAAACAAGCCCTTCTTGCCCCTCTTGCATCTCTTGAACGAATTCGCCATCGACGACGAGGCCGATAATGGATCCTTCGGCAGAGTCATGGATATAGCCAGAAAACTTGGTCTCTCCATACTGCTTGACGAAATCTGCGTAGACGTTTTCGCCAGCCATTTGATGGATGACCTTATGCACATTGCGAGAGCGCTGCTTGGCTTCTTCTTCTAACTGAAGGTAGCGCGGCTCATCGATTGTCAGCTCGGAGTCTTTTGCGATTAGGAGAATTTCCTCGATAGGCAGACCATAAGTGTCTTTGAGCTTAAAGGCATCATCACCCGAGATGATGTGATCAGATTGCTGGGATTTCTCGATGATCTGGCTGAGGATGTTACCCCCTCTTTTCAGAGTACGGATAAAGGCCTCTTCTTCGAGCGTTAAAATCTCTGCTATGCGTTCTTGTCCTTTAACAAGCTCTGGATAGTCGCTTCCCATGGTCGATACGAGCTGGGGAAGAACCTCTGCTAAGAAAGGCTTTTCCATTTTTAGCAAACGTCCGTAACGGACGGCACGTCTTAAGACTTTTCTTAATACATAGCCACGATCGACGTTGCTAGGCTGGACGCCATCGGCGATAGCAAAAGAGAGGCAGCGTAAGTGATCGGCAATGACGCGAAACGCTGCTGCATTGGCCTCTTGGGGGTGATAAGCAATACCCGAAATCTGTTCCACTTGAGCGATGATGCTGCGCAAGATATCGGTTTCAAAAACGCTGTTCACACCCATTCTAAGATTGACGACTCGTTCTAATCCGGCGCCTGTATCTATCGATGGCTTGGGAAGAGGTTCTTGAATGCCTGACGGCTGCCTGTTGTATTGCATGAATACAAGGTTCCAAAACTCTAAAAAGCGCTCGCCTGATGCATCTTCAATCGGTTTGGTGGCTGATCCGAACTGAGAGCCCCTGTCATATAATAGCTCTGAGCATGGACCACACGGGCCTGTATCGCCCATGGCCCAGAAGTTTTCTTTCTCACCAAAACGGGTAATGCGCTCTGCTGGAACATATTGTGTCCACAACTCAAAGGCTTCGTCATCGTCTCTAAATACAGTTGGCCAGATGCGATCGGCTTCGAATCCAAACACCTGTGTGGAAACTTCCCAGGCAAATTGGATGGCTTGCGCCTTAAAGTAGTCGCCAAAGGAAAAGTTCCCCAACATTTCGAAAAAGGTCAGGTGGCGGCTCGTATGGCCAACGTTTTCCAAGTCGTTATGTTTTCCACCCACACGGATGCACTTTTGACTAGTCGTTGCTCGATTGTAATCGCGATGACTCTTGCCGAGGAAAACATCTTTAAATTGATTCATGCCCGCATTGTTGAATAAAAGGGTAGGATCGTCGTGCGGGACGACGGAAGATGAAGAAATAATTGCATGATGATTTTTTTTAAAATAATCTAAAAACTGACGGCGAATGGTTTGTGTTAACATAATCGTCCATTTAAAAAAACGTTAAAGCAATAACCTAATTTAATCTGTTGCAAGCTAAAATTCAATAAGATTCATGGCGAAATAGCTCTTGATTCGAATCTCGATTCTCTACAGTAAAAAGACGATTTTGCAGTGGTCTTATCAAAAAATGTAAATAAGTTTATGCTTTCTTAATCTATAAAGTTTATACTTTTGTTTTATTATACTTAAATAAGTGGAAGTGTTTATGATAGGGCAAATAATTGATTACATTAATCCCTTTTCCAATAGCTATCATGCTTGTCAAGCATTTAAAGAATTAAATGGTAAACAAAAGATTATTACGATTGCTTTGACAGCGATAGCAACAATTGTTTCTGCAGGCATTGGAACGGCCGCTGCTTTTCGTGCATTGGTTGGCCGCTTTAAGGAGATTCAAAAAGATCATTCGCCTGAAACGCAAGCGGTTCATGAAGTTACCCAGAAGATTCTTTCTCCGGAGGTTTCTCATTCTTCTGATCCGGAAGTTGAGCCATCCTCAGTCACTTCTTCATCGCACACGTCAGAAAAAAAAGAATCAAATTCTGAAAATCCTATTCTTAAACCCCTTGATAATCCAGCAGAGGCACTTGATAATCCAATAGAGATAGACGACGATGACTTAACTGAAGAGTCTTATGTCTATTCAGATGGAGATGAGTATGATAATACTCTAGATGACGAAGAGCTTGACGACCTTGACGACTATGACTATTCATATGATGAAGAAAGCTTAATAGTAGATGAAGCAGATTTGAAGGATATAGACGGAGAAGACGATATTGCGAGGGATCCCCAAGTGAAAATCTCTACTCAAGCACAAAAACTTATGTCAAAGCGTACCATTCTTTGCCGTGAAAAACTTGGCCTTTTTTTAGCTGAAAAGAATCGAGAAATTTTTGAGGTGCCAGACGAGAGCGGAGAGATACTAGACACAGACACCGGAGACTGTTTCTATGCAGCCTTTGCAGCGGGCATTGGTCATCAACTTGGCAAAGTGGTAACTGTGCAAGACATTCGTCGCATTGTTAGCGAAGAGCTTAAAAAACTTCATGCTGAAAATAGTGATAATTGGGTGAGAAAAACCTTAGAAAGCAGCTTTGGCGAGCTTGATACCTATGAATCCTATCTCAATTTCATTCATGAAGATGCTGAAACCGCCTTAAAGAATAACCGACGCCTATTTGGGGGAAAGAAAGAATTGATGGCTTACTGTTATGTCAATATTATAAGGTCAACTTATGTGTCACCGAAATAATTCCTATGACTGATTTTCCAGAAACTCTAGAAGATATCGTTGTCGGAGATATGAATTATCCAAGCAATGAAACCAAGACATTTGATACGACAATTTATATGGCCCTGTATCCAGGTCATTTTTTAGGCCTCATTCCGTCCCCTACCTAAACCTGTGCTTGTGAACCCTGGATGTAAAAAAATGCCCTGCAACTGAGGGCATTAATCTAGCTTTTTGCTTAAGGGTGATGGAAAATTTGCCCTTCTATTATTGTATAGGCCGGCCATCCCTTTAAGGTAATCTCTAGCGAACGGCCATTCTGCATTTTTTGAATGGTGCGCTCTTGCTCCAGATTGACCAAGACTGCATCGTTGCGGCCATTTGGCAGATTGAAAATTTCGTTCACATTATAGCAAAGAGCTTGTACGAGTTTTTCGATGGCAATTTTGCCTGCATGAGCAGCTGTTAGGAGTTGCGGCAGCAAAAAGATGGGATTAGCAAAATCATAGGTTTCATTTTGAAAAATAATTTTGGAGGCTGGATTCTGATCGGCGACACTAAAACCGCTTCCGATGGATTCGATGACATTCGCATTTAACGCTTCCCATAATGCTGTGCTATCTTCTTCTTGGTTTGAAAAGAGATGGTGAGGTGTGGTTTCTGAATAGATTAACAACGATCTTTTTTTTCCTTCGCGAATCAGTTCCAGTTCATGCTTGTTTGAAACATTTAAAACGTACAGACGGGTATTTTGTCTTTCTGCATAATAAATCGCTTTTTCAAGCAGGCTCTCTTCTTCTTTGCTAGTGTCGGTGGAAGCGCTATTTTCGTTTTTTGCGTTAATAATAATCGGTAAGTCTTCCCAAGCAGCCATTTGAAATAAGCGGTCCCAGGCTGCATCCTTCTTTTTGAGCTGAGCGCTTCCCAAAAGCAATGCCACACCCTGCAATAATTTTTTAGCCAGGCCTAATTGCTCGGTCTCTGTAGGACTGCCCGTTGCATAAAACAGGCAATGGAGGGGAGCTGAAAGTGCCGCTAGCTCTTCATCGACAACTTTTCTTTTCTTTTGGAGGCTTTCATTTGTGGCATAGGGGATATTTTGCAACGGAATATCGATGGCAGTCGTGATTCCTCCTCTAAGGGCAGCTTGAGTGGCTGATTTCCATGCCTCTTGTTGAGGATCACCCAAGCTGATGTGGGGATCGACTAGGCCAGGCAGGAGGAGAAGCTGGCCATTGGCTTCGATGATTTCATCTCGGGATGAAGGCAGTGTAATCGTGGTGAGTTGTTCATCTAGCGTCTTGATGTTTTTGATCGTAATCATACTCTGTTCGCCCTCTCTCTTAGCTCTGTTCTGACTTAATGGATAGTAGTGATTTTTATAATTAAATAAAACTTTATGTTAAACGAGAGCATTTCACTCTTATTCTGCTGATCTTGTGAATTTAAGATGCAAAGATAAATGAAGTAAAGCTTCTCATCGCCTAAGGTACTGCAAAGTCGCTTTGCCAAGAATGGGGATAGGTTAATTTTCTTAAGTAACTGGTAATCAGGCGCTCTCTGAATTCTTATTATTTTTATTCCGTTACCCACAGTTTGCTAGGCGCTCACTATGGGCTTTAAAATCAGTCGGCCTAAAAGGCTTCTTACAATCTATCTATCTATCTATCTATCTATCTAACTATCTATCTATCTAAGTCCGCTTTTGTTAACGTCTAAGGTAAACTGAACGCGTGTTAGACCGACTGATCTTAGAGTCTAAAGTGACGCAAGAAACTGTGGGGATAAGAGATAAAAACAATGAGAGATCGGAGAGCGACTAGTTGCTATTTAATCATACAAATAGATTATTGGATTCACAGTGCTGGAGACCTTAAGGTTACATATGTGAATCACTGCGTGTGAGCGTCAAGCCATTCTTCGGCTCGCTTCATGAAGTTTGTAAACTGCCCCATGATTCTTAGAATAGGTCCTTCTGGCATATCTGCAGAAGGAGTAGAGGGGAGGTGGATGGCTTGGCCTGCCCATGGAGGATAGCGCGCCGGAGGAAGTGCCGGAATAAATTGCAGTCCCTGTCCAAAATTGATGCGGGGTTCGGCTATTTTTCCATTGGGAAGAATTGTGTCGACTGTTCTGAAAATGGCTTGTTGGATAGGTGCCCAGTTGTCGATGGCTACTTGAGCCGTTTGTTGGGCAGCATCTTGCAATCGAGACAAGATGACTGTTGTTGGATAGCGTGCCTCCAATTTTGTCAGGATACGGTCGGCTAGTTTGCGCCTTTTGGCGATTTCTTCTCTAAGCCAAGCTTGATTATCTCCTAATTGATTGAGATACCGTTCCCAGTCTCCAATCAGTTCGGTACAAGCGTCAAATTTTGCTTGAGGATCCCCATTTGCAAGCAAATAGGTGTCTCTTAAACACATGCTCATTTGAAAGGCCTCTTTTAAAACTTGCAAAGCACAAGAAAATACTTTTAAGAGCCTTTGCAAAAATCCCATGACTTCAATGTCAATAAAGAGCCGAAAAGAAGGAGATAAATAGGGGGTTTTTTGAGAATCTGGCCTTACCTGGATGGGGTGGTAGATTGGAAAGCGTTGAAAAAGGAAGTCGTTTAACTGCCGGTAGCTGCTATGAAGCTGTTGATACTGGTGAAGGAGGTCTTCTGCACACTTGGCTACCAACGCAACTTTAATGGCATACGACCCAAGTCGTGTGTAATCACTAGCTAAATGCAGGGCGGCCCCATAGACGGCGGGATGCCCCCTCCCTTCGGCTTCTGCCTGTTTAAACAGGCGATGGTTTTTGATTGCACGATAATACAGATGGACTTTCCCGAATAAATCGACAATTTCCTCTAAAAAATACGGGATGGGATAGTGGTGGTGAGCCTCTTCGTAGGTTGTCTCTTTGATGGCTTGAAAGACATTGTCCATGAGAGAGAATCTCGGATTAAAAAGTAATAATAATTATTAGGTTAACTTGGAAATACAATTAAAATTATTATTTGTCATTTGTATTTCTAAGAAATTTAAAGCTGACACGCCTTTTGCACATTGGAATCTGAGTTGCAAATGAGTAGGTCAGCGATGAGCTTCAATTAGGAGGCTGTGCGGCAAGGAGTTTTTCTTGCCACTTTTTAAGGATTAGGGCTACAGTGGTCGTGAATAGAAATAAAATATCGCGAAAATTGGTTTTCAAGTTTGCTCAAAAGCCTATTTTTAAGGTATTTTTTGTGTCAAAATCTATCAATCATTTAAGCCATGGTGAAAATTATGAGCAGTCAAACGTCAGAGTTCAAACCCACAGAGACTTCCCTCAAGAAGAATAAAACGATGGATCCTGAGCTCAAGCAAATCATGGCTAAAATAGCCAATACTATCCGCGGTCTTTCTATGGATGCGGTTCAAAAAGCTGATTCTGGCCATCCAGGATTGCCTATGGGATGTGCTGAGCTTGGTGCTTATCTGTATGGATACTATCTCAAACAAAATCCCAAAGATTCGAAATGGTTAAACCGCGATCGGTTTATTTTATCGGCAGGCCATGGATCTATGTGGCTCTATTCATGCCTCCATTTGGCCGGCTATAAAATCTCTTTGGATGATATCAAGCACTTTCGCCAGCTTCATTCGCCAACTCCCGGCCATCCGGAATCTTTCATGACAGATGGCGTTGAAACGACTACAGGTCCTTTAGGGCAAGGGGTTGGCAATGCAGTAGGACAAGCTCTTGGATTCAAGTTGCTGGCGGCTAAATTCAACACTGAAAAACAGAAGATTTTCAATAACAAGGTCTTTGTATTGATGGGCGATGGCTGCGTGATGGAAGGCGTGTCCGCAGAGGTTTCTTCATTGGCCGGGCATCTCAAACTCGACAATTTGGTCGCTATCTATGACGCCAACCACATTACTTTGGATGGTCCCTTGGCTGAGAGCTGTTCGGAAGATACAAAAGCTCGCTACCGTGCCTATGGTTGGGATGTGTATGAAATTGATGGAAATGATTTGGATGCCATCGACGCTGTTTTCACGCAAATCAGACAGCATCAAGAGCGTCCTTGCTTGGTTATTGCTCACACAATCATTGGAAAAGGGGCTCCCAATAAGGCAGGTACTTATAAGGTTCATGGCTCGCCTTTAGGGCCGGAAGAGATCAAAGCCGCCAAAGAAGCTCTTGGCATTCCTCAAGATGAATTTTACATTCCTCAGGCCGTTATTAATTACTTCCAAAATAAGCTTCCGCAAGATGCTCAAGAAGAAGATAAATGGAAGCAGACATTTGAGGCGTGGGCACGTGACAATCCGGAGAAATTGAAAGAGCTGGAAACCATGCTGCATAACAAGCTCCCCGATGATCTTGAAAGTAAGTTGAAGCAGCTTGCCATTAAGGCTCCCATTGCAGGCCGCAAGGCATCCCAAGAAGCAATCAATCTTCTGGCTGATATGCTCCCTCAGCTCTATGGAGGTTCTGCAGATCTATCGACATCTGACATGACGATGATGAAGAAGTTTCCTCTTGTAGCGCCAGGTCAGTTTCAAGGACGCAACATTAAATATGGTGTTCGTGAATTTGGAATGGCTACCATGGCAACTGGGCTCTATCAAACAGGAATGATTATTCCATATATTGGAACGTTCTTGACCTTCTCGGATTATATGCGCAATGCCATCCGCTTAGCAGCCTTGCAGAATGCACATGTGATTTACCAATTTACACATGACTCCATTTTCCTTGGCGAAGATGGCCCGACTCACCAACCAGTGGAGCATTATGCGGCTTTAAGAGCAATTCCGCAGCTCCAGGTGATCCGTCCAGCTGACACACATGAGGTGAAAATGGCTTGGATTGCGGCTCTTCAATATAAGGGTCCAACGGCTCTCATTTTATCTCGCCAGAACTTGCCAGATCTGGCTGAAACCGATGTGTCATATGCAGATGGCGTTGGGCGGGGAGCCTATATTGTGAAGCAGGAGAAGGGGAAACCCGATTTTACTTTGATTGCTACAGGATCTGAGCTTAGCTTGGCCATGAATGTTGCCGATACTTTAGAGAGACTGGGCAAGCATGTGCGTGTGATTTCAATGCCTTGCTGGGATTTATTCGAAAAGCAGTCGATCGAATACAAAGATAGCTTATTTGGTGGAGACATTGGTCGCCGCGTCAGCATCGAAGCAGGGGTTGATTTAGGATGGCATAAGTATATTGGCCGCGATGGTGTCGCCATCTGCATGGAACGCTTCGGTGCTTCGGCCCCAGCTGGCGTTTTAGCAAAGGAATATGGCTTTACTGTCGAAGATATTCTCGAACGTATCTTATAACGCAATTGAGGCTCATCCTTGGCAAGCATTCCTTGCCGAGGATGAAGCATCCACTCTTACATAGGATTGATTTATGCCGCTTAGTGATACTCTCATGACTACCCATGCCAACGTCTCCGCTAAATCCCATTCCCACTCATTTAATGACCTTCTTATCCGTGCGCTTGAGTGCCGTAATGAGTCGAGACCGCCTGTCTGGCTTATGAGGCAAGCTGGGCGCCATCTGGCTTCTTACCGTGCTTTGAGGCAAAAATATTCTTTTCTGGAAATGTGCCATCATCCTGACTTGATTGCAGAGGTGACGCTTTTACCAATCAAAGCCTATAGCGTTGACGCGGCCATTTTATTCTCAGATATTTTGGTCGTTCCAGAGGCTTTACAGGTGGGTGTTAGATTTGAAGATCAGGTGGGGCCGATCATTGAAAGACCCATCACACATACAGGTGAGATAGCAGCGCTTCCGGAGCCTCACGATCTCTCTGCCTTAAGCTTTGTCCAAGAGGGGATTAAACGTTTAAAGCCGCAACTAAATGTTCCTTTAATTGGTTTTTGCGGCGCTCCTTTTACTGTGGCAAGTTACATGATTGAAGGGAAAACGAGCCGTGACTTTAAAAAAACCAAGCGGTGGATGCTTAATGATCCCAAAGGGTTTCATCAGCTGCTTCGCAAAATTGCCGATTGGTCCATTGCTTATCTCAATTTGCAAATCGATGCCGGGGTTGAAGCCTTGCAAATTTTTGATTCTTGGGCGAACACTTTGGCTTACCGTCAATTTCAAGAGTTTTCTTTGGGTTATTTGGATTACATTTTAAAAGGGTTGAAAACACCGGTTCCAGTGATCTTATTTTGCAGAGGGTCGTCTGTCTTTGCTCCCCAATTGGCATCTATTCAGCCACGGGGCATCGGATTGGACTGGAACTGCAGCCTATCCTACATGCGCCGCTTAATTCCTTCTTCTATAGCTCTTCAAGGGAATTTAGATCCCGATCTCCTGTATGCCCCCCTTCCCAAAATTAAGGAAGAGGTCAACGGGCTGCTCGATGAAATGGAAGGCGACAAGGGTTTTATTTTTAATTTAGGTCACGGAATTTTTCCTGATGTTTCCGAAGAGGCTGTGCGTACATTAGTAGAATGTATACAAAGCAGGGGATAGAAAAAGATGGTACGCCCTAAGCAAATTGTGATTTTAGGTGCCGGTATTAGTGGACTGACCACTGCCTGGTTTTTGAAGCAATTTTTAGACGAAGCTGTCCGAATTACTGTCGTTGAAAAAAGCTGCCGGGCAGGGGGATGGATTGAATCGCTCCGTCTACAAGAATTTCTATTTGAACAAGGCCCAAGAAGCTGCCGCACAAAGGGAAACGGAAGGGAAACGTTGCGGCTTGTGGAAGAGTTGGGGCTGCAAGATCAGATCATTGCTGCCCACCCCTCTGCAAGAAGCCGCTTCGTTTACCATCAAAAGAGCCTTCATTCTCTTCCCAGCCATCCTTTGGCCATGCCATTTAATCCTTTAATGAAAGGATGGTTAAAGGCCTGCTGGCGCGATTGGACCTCTCCCAAATCGGCTGAAGAAGATGAGAGCCTGTATGCCTTTTTCAGCCGCCGCTTGGGGAGCGATTGGTGCAACCGCCTCATCGATCCCTTTATATCGGGTATTTATGCGGGAGATAGCCGCAAATTGTCGATCCAAAGCTGTTTTCCAGTTCTATGGCAATGGGAACAGGAGCATGGCTCACTCTTAAAAGGAGCGTGGCGCCATCCTAGGCGGCCGCCATCTGAGAGTGCTTTTGTATCGAAATGGGAAAAAGAGCCGATTTTTTCTTTTAAACAAGGGATGGAAAGGCTGACTAATGAACTAGCAAAGCAGCTAGAGGAGATAATTCGCTTCTCTTGCGAACCTAAGGCGATTCAATTCACCTCTAAAGAGGTGCGCATCACTTTGACAAGCGGCGAGCAGATCGAAGCCGATCATGTTATCTCGGCCATTCCGGCCCTTTCTTTAGCTCCTTTGCTCGCCAGCCACTCAACGCTCGCTGAACAGCTCCAAGCAATTCCTTATGCGACACTCATGGTCGTCAATTTGGGGTACCGCAAAAAAATCCTGAAATCCGATGGATTTGGCTATCTGATCCCTTCGCAAGAAAAAGAAGCTATTTTGGGATGCGTCTTTGATTCTTGCGTCTTTCCCCAGCAAAATGCATGCGAAGAGGAGACCCGATTGACAGTCATGATAGGCGGAACAAGGTATCCTGAAGTCGAAACCTATAGCGAAAAGCGAGGAAAAGAAATTGCTTTAGAAGCAATGCAGAATCACCTGGGAATCGATGCCGAACCGGATGTCGCTTACGTAAGGCTTGCCCGTCAGGCAATTCCTCAATACGAAGTAGGACATCAGCACCTGCTATCCTCGCTGCGCCGCCAACTGGCCTCTCTGCAACGCCTTACCCTGACGGGGAATTCTTTTGACGGAGTGTCGGTCAATGATCGCGTGGCTCAAGCACGCATTCTTGCCGAAGACTTTGCCCGCTCTTCCTCTTAAATAATCCGTCTTTGTTTTTAGCATTCGATAATGTTAATTGCTAGATTTTAAAGGATCTGTTAGAATAGAGTTTGTCCTTTGAGAGAGATTTAGTTGAAATGGCTGGATTAGAAGGGCGTTATATTGGTTGAACTCGCAAAAGCGGGGGAGGCCAAAACCAATCAATGCCGGTTGGCATCAATTCCAACTCCTTGCACGACTTTCATTTTTCACGTCTTTTTTTTGCAAAAATATAGACATGCAATCTAAATTTGAAAAACGCAGTCAGCGGAGCATTTACTTCGTGTAGTTCAAAATTAGGGTTTATGAAAGCGTTGATTTTTCTAAATCCTGACTTTGAACTAGACGCTGTATAGACACAAATACTTCGATATTTTCTTAAAATCTAAAGTGAGTTCGACATGTTTGATAAATTCACTAATCGTGCAAAACAGGTTATTAAGTTAGCCAAAAAAGAAGCGCAGCGCCTTAATCACAACTACCTGGGCACCGAACATGTCCTTTTAGGTCTACTCAAGCTAGGTCAAGGAGTCGCTGTTAATGTTTTGCGAAACCTCAACATTGATTTTGAAACCGTCCGCAGCGAGGTCGAAAAATTAGTCGGCTATGGTCCTGAAATTCAAGTCTATGGCGATCCTGCCTTGACAGGAAAAGTAAAAAAAGTTTTTGAGTTTGCAAACGAAGAAGCAGCTAACTTGAATCACAATTACGTTGGAACAGAACACCTTTTACTAGGTCTGTTGAGGCAAACGGATGGTGTTGCAGCTCAGGTGCTTGAGAATTTGAATGTGAATTTAAAGGAAGTGCGTAAAGAGGTTTTAAAAGAGCTTGAAACCTTCAACTTGCAACTTCCTCCCATTAGCGGATCGGGAGTGGGTCCGACAGGGCAGCAACCAGGTGCTCAGGGCAAGCAGCCCTATGACAAAGTGGCGCCAGCTGGCGCAAACGATAAGATGCCTGCGTTAAAGGCTTATGGGCATGATTTGACCGAGATGTGTCGAGAAGGGAAAATGGATCCGGTGATCGGCCGGAAGGACGAGATCGAACGCCTCATCTTGATCTTATGTCGTCGTCGCAAAAACAACCCGGTTTTAGTTGGTGAAGCAGGTGTTGGTAAGACAGCGATTGTTGAGGGATTGGCCCAAGCGATAGTTAAAGGGGATGTTCCAGACGCGCTTCGCAAGAAGAAGTTGATCACACTCGATTTGGCTTTGATGATTGCAGGTACGAAGTATCGAGGCCAGTTTGAAGAGCGTATTAAAGCTGTCATGGATGAGATCAAGAAGAATGGAAACGTTTTACTATTCATCGATGAGCTGCATACGATTGTTGGGGCAGGAGCCGCCGAAGGGGCAATCGACGCTTCCAATATTTTAAAGCCGGCTCTTTCAAGAGGGGAGCTTCAATGTATTGGGGCGACGACCATCGACGAATATCGCAAGCACATCGAAAAAGATGCGGCTCTAGAGCGACGCTTTCAAAAGATCTTGATTGCACCACCAAGCGTGGAAGACACGATTGAAATTCTCAATGGTTTGAAGCCTGAATACGAAAAGCACCATAAGGTCATTTTCACTAATCAGGCGATTCGAGCAGCGGCTATTTTATCCGATCGCTACATCCATGGCCGTTTCTTGCCAGATAAAGCGATCGACCTCATTGATGAAGCGGGTGCGAAGATGCGCATTTCGATGATGAATCAGCCGCAAGATATCAGCAAATTTGAGGCAGAAATAGAGTCGACTCGCCTTGCTAAGGAGGAATCGATCAGCAAGCAAGAGTATGAAAAAGCGGCTAAATTGCGCGATCGGGAAAAAACCTTGCGCGAGCAGCTACAACAGATTCGTGCGGAATGGGAAATCAATAAAGAAGAGCATGAAGTCATTGTCGAAGATGAAGATGTGGCGAGTGTCATCGCAAGGCAAACCGGAATTCCATTGAATCGCCTCACAGAAGGGGAACTGCAAAAAGTTCTCAAGATGGAAGAGATTCTCAAAGAGGGGATCATTGGGCAAGAGGATGCGATCAAAACGGTTTGTCGCGCAATTAGACGCAGCCGTGCAGATATTAAAGATCCCAATCGCCCCATTGGAGCCTTCCTTTTCTTGGGGCCGACAGGGGTTGGTAAAACGCTTTTAGCACGTCTTTTGGCCACGAACATGTTTGGTGGTGAAGATGCTCTGATTCAAGTCGACATGTCGGAATACATGGAGAAATTTGCCGTCAGCCGTATGACGGGATCTCCTCCAGGCTATGTTGGTCACGAAGAGGGCGGTCAGTTGACAGAGCAGGTTCGCCAACGTCCTTATTCGGTGGTCTTGTTCGACGAGATTGAGAAGGCCCACCCCGATGTGATGGATCTTCTCCTCCAAATTTTGGAAGAGGGGCGTTTGACGGACTCGTTCGGTAGAAAGGTCGATTTCCGCAATACGATCATCATCATGACCTCTAATTTGGGAGCCGATCTCATCAAGAAGAGTACGGAAATTGGATTTGGTGCAGCTGAAAGTTCGCTCGATTATGCTCATATCAAGGAGAAAATCGAAAGCGAAGTGAAGAAGCGCTTTAAACCAGAGTTCCTCAATCGCTTGAATGACATTGTCATCTTCCATCCGCTTAATCGCGACAATCTCTTGCATGTCATCTCATTGGAGATCAATAAGTTGCAGAAACGGTTATCTCGACGAGAAACATTCATCGAGCTTGATGAGACTGCTAAAAACTTCTTGGTTGACAAAGGATTCCAAGTGGAAATGGGAGCTCGTCCATTGAGACGAACCATTGAGCAGTATTTGGAAGATCCTTTGGCAGAGAAGATGCTGATGAATCCAAATGAAGGGCGAAGATGTCGTGTCACGGTTGAAAATGGCGAAATTGTTTTCATCGACGACGAAGTTTTCCCTTTGCATGGCAAGACCAAGACAGCCGCGGGTTCTACTTAAGCGTTTAAAAAAGGGCAGCTTAGCTGCCCTTTTTTTATTGCTTTTGCCACAAGGAAATTTGCTAGTTTTAACCATACAAGCGGTTGTTGAGTATGTCTGAGATGCCAGAGCCTTACCGCTCCATTCAAACCTTGCCCTTTGACGACCATGGCTGGTTCGTCAATGAGGCTCAGCTGCAGATTTGCTTGAGCGTGAAGCCCGCCCGTACGATCATTGAAGTGGGATCATGGCTTGGCAAGTCGACCCGCTTTATTGCCTCATTCATTCCTGAAGATGGACGCGTGTATGCCATCGACACCTGGCTTGGATCTGAAGAAAGTGTTCATCTGAATGATTCCCGCTTGCCCCATCTTTATCAGCTCTTTTTATCAAATGTCAAACAGGCTGGTTTGACCCATAAAATTATTCCCATTCGCATGGAATCTTTAGAAGCGGCTAAAGGATTGGACGTGCAGGCTGATCTCATCTATTTAGATGCGGCACATGACACTGAAAGCGTTTATCAAGATATTTTGGCCTGGTATCCCCATCTAGCGGTAGAAGGCATTTTTTGCGGAGATGACTGGGATTGGGAGTCGGTGCGTATCGGCGTGATTAAAGCCGCCGGCAGGCTGCAAAAAAAAGTAAATTATTATGCTCACTTCTGGTGGCTTGAATAGCGGTCCAAATGAATCGTTTCAGACTAGCGATTCATTTGTTAAGGCTCGCTTTGAGCTTATTGATGTTACACATCACTTCTCTAGCTTTGTCCAGATTGTTCGGAGTCCCGAGCCCTTTATAATGGCGATTGGCCAGCAATGTCTGGTAGGTGACAGAGTAGGGAGTTAATTGAACAGCCTTCTCTATGCACTTGAAAGCTTCTTCAGTGGACTGTTGGCACACTGTTCCTGCATCGTAAAAGCGGGAAAGGTGATAAAAAGAATCTGCATTGCCCGATTTTGCTGCTTGCAGATGCCAATAAAAGGCTTGGTATTCATTTTTCTTGAAAAATTTTCTAACGACTTCATCCGTGATCTTGAAACTAGGATGTTCAGCACCAACCTGATAAATAAGAGCAATTTTGAATCCATCTTCACTGCGCTTGGACAAATTCGGGTCATGCGCAGCGATAAAGCTCAAAAACCACTCTTTGGCCGATTGTCGTAGCAGGTCGTGAAGAGAGCAAATGTAGTTGAACTTTACCCTACTCAGTAGCGACTGGCTGTCTGAGCAGACTTTTTTAATGTTGGGATTAATGCGATTCAGCTGGGGGCCTTCTGACAACTGCTTGACATCTAATGAATCCTTCACATTATCAACTGAAGCGATCGGTAAAGAGTAAAAAGCAACCGAACTAATCTCGCTTCTCGTGAGCCCTGACTGGGTCTTATCGTTAACGTAATATTGCCTAACAAAACTGCAACCATCCATTAAAGAGGTATGTCCGAGCGTATCGGTTGCGATGGCTATGATATAGTTCAGCGTTTGTTGATGGCTGTCTTCAACCAGCTCGGTAAAAGAAGCTTGTGTGAAATAGTCGGTCGTATCCAAATCAACTTCAGTCACTGATTTAAAAGGAATGTCTAGTTCTACGAAAAATCCCTTGTTAATCGAAACGGATGAATTGACCATGTGACCGCCTTTTAAAATTTACACTACTAAATTATGCTAATTATTCAAAAAAGTCAACTCAATTTCATTAGTTAATCTCAATTTTAATTCAATTTACTCTGTAAAAGTAAATAAAGTTTATGTTTATTCTCACCGTTTTGTCATCGCATTTCAATGACTCCTACAATTATTTAAGAAGCTCTTTTTTCCTTTTTTTATTGGTTTTTTAGGTCTAACTATTTGATGATCAGCTGTTAATCTATTTTTATGAATGCTTGAATTTATATGTAATTAACAATCAGTTTAATTTTTGTTAATAGTTCTATTGTATGATTTTTTTATATATTAATAATTATTCGTTAATGTTCGAATTGATATCTTCCTGATTAATTTAGCTTTGATTAAATATTAAATAATTGTGAGATGATTTTAATAATATGAGCAACCCATCTTTAGATTTATTATCTTCACAGCCCCTTGATGTTAGTTTGAATAGGGTTGAGGAGTCAAGCACATTTACAACGCTAGAGTCATTAGACTCCTTGCGAGTAGATGATTTACATGAAATCATACTAGAAAGTCACATGGCTTCTTCTTCCAGGCCTTCTCTTTATACAATAGAAAAGGAAAAAATGGTTGAAGCGAGCGATTACCATTTTGACTTTCTCAACGACAAGAGGCCATCTCTTGCATTAGCATCGCCTAATGCAGATTTGAGAGAGGCAGCTGACAGTTTATCTGTACAGTTGAAAGAAAAGATTGAGCAGACTATTGCTGCAAGATCTCTCAAAGTATTTAGAAAGACATTTCCCGATTTTTCAGAATTGGGCCAAAGCAATTTAAGGCCAAACGGCCTTTCGGTTTCAGAAGAGAGCGAATTGAAGATCAGCATCGCACGCTTTCAGGAGGGGTATCAAAAACTGATGGCTGACATGGAGGATTTTGATAATCAGTTTTGGATAAACCTTATTGAGAATGAAAGCGATCGTCAAGGCCTCAGGAGCTTTTGGAAGCACATGAGTGCAAAATACAATGGGAACTTGAAAGAGTTTGACCAGATCGTCCATAAGGCCTTATTCGGAAAGACTATTATAGGGTTATTCTGTAAGGATGAGAAGAATAAAATTACGTGTGTCACAAAGACACGAGAGCAACTCATTCAGCATTTTTCTGACATGCAGCAGCAGCGCGCGCAGAAGTTTGAAAAACTGTGTGAACAATGGATGCAGTCGACTAATAATGAAATTCTTTTAAAAAAGTTCGTGAAGCTAGAGGCTGAATCGATCCATTCTTTATTCGAAGAGTTGAGAAGTCAGCACCATTTGCACAGTTTATCTCGCTTTCAACGCCTCATGAACTGTCATTCGCAATTTATCAATGGGATGACCTATTTGTTCCAAGCGATTGAAAAGCGTTGTGTAGATAAAGAAGCGATTAGAGGAGTCGTTTCTGAAATGATTTCCAATGCCAGTAAAGATCCGACTAAAGAAAAAAGTGCGACATCGACCGGCTTTTATCGCGATATTCAAGGGAGAGCCAGTGATAAAACACTTTCGAAGGCAGATCATGCTTTTAATGCTAAGATGGGCTTAATCTTCAAAAAGGCTTTAAGAACTAGTCTGTTTATAGAAAGAGCTGATGCGCATACCATGCCTTTTCCTGCAGTGTTCTCATGGAGTCCGGAAAAGCTGGAGCAAAAACTTAAGAGCCATTCGATTAGCGTCAACTCAGGATTGACAAAAAAGCGTTTGACAAAAGAGGCTTATAGCGAAAGGGATAAAAAGCTGATTGTACAAGAGGCTGTCGATCGATTAGGAGTAGACCTGAAAAGCGATACAGGCCAGTTCATTTGGGAAGCCATGATCATCATCGTAGAGTTGGGATTGAGAGAAGCTTCGGAAACTGAGCTGTTTCCTGTTTTTATTAACAAAAATTTAGATGGCTTATCAGAAGTTAAGCTCGCAGACAAAGAGCTGTTGAAAACCATTTCTGTTCAGACATCTCCGCTAGAGAGCGATTATAAGGTTATGCTTGGCAAGAGCTTAAATCACCTTCTCGATTTAAAAAGAGAGGTGGAGCCGACTGAGGTGTTTGAGGCCAATAAAGGCTATATGAGGCAGATTTTACACTGCCTCAAGTATCGCATCAACGAGTTGACTTCGAAGACATCCGTCGGGGCAATGAGCCTGGATAAAATGTATGAATTGCGTTTAATTTGCGATATTTGGGCTGTCTTGAATCAAGTTGAAGCCGAATATGGGCAACCAATCGATTCGTCGATTCAAGTAGACTGGAAGCAACTTCAGCAATGGAGCAAAGTCACGGTCTAACCTCATGCGTGCTGGCACCTTTCTCCCAAGAAGCGTGCGGCACGCGCCTCCCCCCTCTTTCCCCAAAAATGCTTGCCAAATCGATTCTAGAAACGCCTGCTAGCGTTTACAATCACGTCTAAAAGTCCATTTATACATTGTCATCAAGAAGATGCAATACTTCAGAGCCGCTTCAATAAAGGTCTTCTATTATTAAACAAGTTTTTTCAAATTAAAACTTCTTTTTTGATTTTAATTTGCATGGAATTAACAATCGATTTAAATGTGGTTAATAATGTTTTGTTAGAATTTAAATTTAATTAATAAAAAATAAAATCATTTTAGTGAGTTGATTGTAATTATGAATATTTTACCTTTGTCTTTAACAGCGGCTCATGTCGATGCCGAGTTTGAAGTGCTCGATAGTTTGGAGTCTTTAGACGTTGAAAACTTGCATGAAGTTATTTTAACTAGCCATATTAATGCTTCCAAGGCCAGACCCTCTCTTTATACAGAGGAAAAAATGGAGATGGTGGGGCCAAGTGATTATCACTTCGATTTTCTTAACAGTAAAAGACCGGAGATTGCCCGGCTTTCTTCCAATGAAGAACTGAAAGGAGTGGCTGATCAATTATCTGTGCGGTTGAAAGAAAGAATTGAGCAATCGGTGCATGCAAGGACGTTCAAAGTTTTAAAAAAGATATTTCCCGATTTGTCAGAATTGCGTCAAAGCAACATGAATCCTGATGGGTTGACGCTGGAAGAGGAAGCTAAATTGACGACATGCATTGAGCGTTTTCAAGATGGATATCAAACCATCTTAGACGAAGTAAAGGAATGCGATGACAAATTTTGGGAGACAGTTCTACCAACTGAAGAAGATTGTATTGGAATTAAGGAATTCTGGGTGAAAATGGTTTCAGAGTATAAAGGTGACGAGGCAGAGTTTAGGAAAAAGATTCAGCAGGCTTTATTCAAGGTGTCGGATTTATTCCATAAAAATAAGATGGATAATAAGGCTCAGCTTGCCCTGCAGTTGAATAAAAAATTGGTAGATCATTTTTTTGCAATGAAGCAGCAGCGCAAGGAAAAATTTCAAGAACTTTGCGAACAATGGGAGAAGTCGACCAATGATAAGATTCTATTGGATAAATTCATCCAGCTAGAGACTGAATCTGTTGAGGCTTTATTTGAGGAGTTGAGGAATCAGCACCATTTGCATAGTTTATCTCGCTTCCAAAATCTCATGAGCTGTCATTCGCAGTTTGTCAATGGAATGAACTATCTTTTTCAAGCGATTGAAAGGCGCGGCGATAGGGCAGAAGCGATCAAAAATATTGTCTCTGAAATGCTTCTCAATGCAAGTAAAGATCCTGCGAAACAAAAAAATGAATCAACAGCGACTGCGTACTATCGCGATGTACAAGGAGCAGCTATCGATAAAACATTGTCGAAAGCAGATGAGAGTTTCAATACCAAGATGGCCTTAGTCTTTAAAAAAGCGATAAGGAATTATCAGTTTATTCGAAGAGCTGATGCCCACACAATGCCTTTTCCTGCGGCTTTTTCTTGGAATATGGATAAGTTGGAGCAAAAATTTAAGAGTCATTCTTTTACTTTAGACCCATCATTGGCAAAAAAGCGTGTGTCAAAAGAAGCTTTCCGCGAAAGCGACAAGAAGCTGATTGTTCAAGAGGCTATTGATCGATTGGGGCTCGATATGCAGAGCGATACGGGTCAATTTGTTTGGGAGTCTATGAGCTTAATCGTTGGGCTGGCTTTGAGAGAGGCCTCAGAGACTCAGCTGTTTCCGGTCTTCATCAACTCGAGTTTAGACGGCTTGTCAGAAACTAAATTGGCAGACAAAGAATTTTTGAAATCTATTTCAAGTTCTACAAAACTTCCTGAAAGTGACTATAAAGTCATCCTAGGGCAAAATTTAAATCAGCTGCTCGATTTGGAAAAACAGGTTGACGAGGTTGAAGTGTTTAATGCCAATAAGGGGTATATGAGCCAGATTTTAAACTGTCTCAAGTACCGCATCAACCAAGTTTCAAAGCAGCCTGTTGACATGATTACTTTAGATGAGCTGTATGAAATGCGCTTAATTTGCGATATTTGGTCGGTCCTTGAGCAAGTTGAAAAGCAATATGGGCAAACCATCGACCCGTCTATTCAGTTAGACTGGAAGCAACTCCAGCAGTGGAGTGAAATCACAGCCTAATCTGATTAGAGATGCCCTAGCGTGCTAGCAACGTTCTTTTAAGAATTTTGCGGCACGCGGCTTTCCCATTCCTTCACAAATGCCAGCAGCTTTTCTTTTGAAGGCTTAGATTGGAAAAATTCCAGCGCATTCGGCTGGCTGCTTAAATGAGCAATTTTGGCTAGCAAATGTAAGTGACGTTTGTCTTCACAGGCAAATAGGAAAAAGAGCGTGTGAACAGGCTTGCCATCCAAGGCTCCATAGTCGAGCGGCTTGTCTAAAAAGACAACAATAACCGCATCATGATGGGCATTTAAAAGCGAATCTCTTGTGTGTGGAACGGCAATTCCATTATTGAGCGCCGTTGGCATCATATTTTCGCGGTCTAGGAGTAAATCGGTCATGACATCAGCATCAACATGAAGGTTTTTTGCTGTTTTTTTCATGGTTGAGCGAATGATTTCTTCCTTCGTTTCACCAGATAGGTGATGCAAAACATCTCCCTTGTGAATGGCTCTAAATAAGCTGAATTGCTTACTACCGCCCATGGCTTTTTTCTCTGGAAGGATGAGCTCGGCCTCTTTTTTTTGAGTAAAAGGAGAGGTGCCATGCGTTTTGTCTAGCTTATGGGTCATCACCCAATTTTCAATTTCTGTGCGCGAAAAATAGTAGTGCTGATTAATGCGATAGGTAGGAATTTTCCTGTCAGAAATCCAGCGGCGAATCGTAGTTTCTGAAACATTCAAAAGATCAGCAACATCTTTAATTTTTAAATCCATACCATACTCTCTAATAGCTTAAATGATAAAAAAGCAGAATTATTTTTTTTATTTTTGTAACACAAAATACCTGAAAATTTGCTTTTGGGCAACCGGAAATCTTTTTAACTGGTTGATTCAAGGGTTTAGCGAGGTTTAAAAAGTCAATTATCTCTTCTATTTAATAGACTTATGTATCAGCAAACGGTCTGAAATAATTCGATGATGGCATCGGGTTGGGTTAAAGAGAGAAGTTTTTTCGCCTCTCTTCATCTTTAATGGCATGGGTCAAATTAGATAGTAATTGAAGATATTCTGTTTGCTTATCATCGGGCCCTCCAATCATAAAAATCAAGCGAACGGGAGCCCCATCTAATGCATTCCATTCGACGGGCTTCTGTAAAATCCCAACGGCAATAAAAAATTGATCGTAAGAGGGGAGTTTGGCATGCGGAATGGCAGCACCCATTCCAATGCCTGTAGAAACGATTTTTTCTCTTTCTATGATGGCTTTATAGAATAACTCTTCATTCTTCAATTTATCGGCTTGATAAATGACGTGGACGAGCCGCTGTAAAGTTTCATCACGGCTGTCAGCGTTTAAAAAAACGACTAACCGAGGATCCATGTAGTGAGAAAGGGGCATTTTCATCATGATTTATCCATGTTGACTTGGCCTAACCTGTATGACCAAATCCCCCCATTCCACGCTGTGTTGTTGCTAGTTCGTTGGCGCGAATAAAATTGGCACGTAAAACTGGCGCTAAAACTAATTGGGCAATTCTCATGCCTGGCTCGATGATAAATGGCTTTGCGCCATGATTGATCAAAATGATTTTAACTTCTCCGCGATAGTCAGAATCGATTGTGCCGGGAGTATTTAAAACTGTAATCTGATGCTTGAGTGCTAAACCGCTTCTTGGACGAACTTGGATCTCGTAACCGGCTGGAATGGCAAAGCTCATGCCTGTTGGCACTAAAACAGATTGACCAGGAGCGACTTCTAAAGGTTCTTTTAAATAAGCTTTGACATCAGCGCCCGCGGCTTCAGATGTCATATAGAAGGGTAATAGCTCTTCATCTTCAATTATTGTAGGAATATCTAGGCTATTATGCTGTTGATTATGCATGCACACACTCGTTAATTTTTATTGGTGAGAGGATTTTTTTTGCTGGAACCTTGGGAAGAAAAGGCATCACCCTCTTCAGAGTTGCCTTTCAAGAAGTCTACTAATTCCGCCAGCTTTGACTTGAGTTCATGCCGCTTAATGATGCAGTCAATCATGCCATGTTTAAGTAAAAATTCTGATTTCTGAGCGCCGGGAGGGAGCTGTTGTCCAATAGTTTGCTCGATGACGCGTGGACCGGCAAAGCAAATGAGTGCATTGGGTTCTGCGACGATGATATCTCCAAGAGACGCAAAAGAGGCAGTTACTCCGCCTGTCGTGGGATTGGTTAACACAGAAATGTAGGGGATTTGCGCTTCATGCAACTTAGCTAAAGCACCCGACGTTTTGGCCATTTGCATCAAAGATAAGATCGATTCCTGCATGCGGGCCCCGCCTGAGGTCGAGACGATGATTAAAGGCAGCTGCTCTTGCAGTGCATGTTCAATCAAGCGGGTCAAGCGCTCTCCAACGACCGAGCCCATGGAACCGCCCATGAAGCTAAAGTCTAAAACGCCTAAGGCGATTTTATGCTTATCCAGATAGCATGTTCCCACAACCACAGCTTCATTGCTGCTAGATTTTTCCTGGGCATTGGCAAGGCGTTTGGGATAGGCTTCTGTATCAACAAATTTTAGGGTGTCGACTGGTTGGAGGTCATTAAAGAGGGGTTCAAATGTATCGGGATTACTCAAGCTCTTGATGCGGTCTTCTGTCGAAAGGCGATAGTGATAGTCACATTTGGGGCAACAATTGCTGTTTTGCTCCAACTCATTGGCATGTATGAGTTCATTGCAATGAGTGCATTTCAACCAGCCACTAAACCCATCTTTTTTTGTCGTTTGGATTTTAATTTTTGGTTTATCACGAGAAAATAATCCCATCTAAATCTCAATTGATTAAGTTTTTGACACAGCTTTAATACGCAAAAATCGATCGTGAGGGTTTGCGTACAACTCACGTTTTAGGCCGATAAGCAAAATTAGGTCTTTAACTCTCTTTACCTTAAAAAGGCGTAGATGAACGATTGGATCTTTTGCGTAAAGTGAGTTTTTAATGAAAAACAAGAAATATTTCACCAAAACAAAATAATATTAATGGACAGTATGGAATAATACAAGTGCTTTTCTAACTCATCGTCTTTTCTCTTAACGAGTTCATAAATTTTAAAAGAGCACTTCAAAAAATAAGTGGCTAGCAAGCTTGGATGGAAGATACAGGCTAATGAAGCAGAAGGGAAAAAGAGAAAGAATGGTAAGGTCCAAGGACCTTACCATTAGACGCTGATTTATTTTGCCTTGGCGTTTTGATAGCGTTCGGCAACGTTCTTCCAATTGACAATGCTCCAAATATTTTTAACGTAGTCTGCTCGTACGTTTTTATACTGCAAATAGTAAGCATGCTCCCATACGTCGATACCAAGAAGAGGAACTAGGCCTTTGGTCGATAAAGGGTCTTGATTGTCACAAGTGGAGATCGCTAAACGCGTAGTGGCTTTATCGTAGCCGAGCCAGCCCCAGCCGGAACCTTGGATGGCAACAGACTTGGCGCTTAGCTGATCGATTAGCGTCTGCAACGATCCAAACTCTTGATTAATAGCCTCTGCCAAATCGCCTTCAGGAGCTTCTCCGCCTCCCTGGTCTTTTGGTGCTAGATTGGTCCAAAAAATAGAATGGTTGACATTGCCACCACCATTAAATTTAATGGCAGACTGCAGCGCAATCATAGCGCCTAGATCTCTTTTTTGCTCGGCTTCAGCATACTGTTCTAATGCTTTATTCAAGTTGTTTACATAGGTTTGGTGGTGCTTTGTGTAATGCAGTGTCATAATCTCAGCACTAATGACTGGCTCTAGGGCTCCAAAATCATAAGGTAGAGGAGGGAGTTGGTAAGGTTGGCTCATATAGACTCCATGTTAAAGTTTTTTTATTCTTATCGCCATTTTGAACAAAAAAGACTAATTAAGCAAGCCTTGGGCATTGAGGGATTTTTCTGAACCTAACGAAACGAGAAAATTGGGAAATGCTCAAGCGGGGCCTAACGATTGCGCGAAGAGGTGAAGAGACGGGATATTACAGGTGTTTGATACTGCGAAGAACGGTATAACCCCCTCTGCATGTCTTTGCCCCTGTCTCTGCCCTATTAACCTAAGTGCTCATGTAAGCATTTTTTTGTGATGGGGCCGATGGGAGTCAAAAGCTTGCTTGCAGGCAGCGAACCAAAAACGTCCAAGAAAGCATGGATTGTTGAGGGGCTCGTAAATACAATTTCTTCAAATTGATCTAAATGAGGCAAAGTGGGTGGTCGCAAGGGTAGTGTATCGTATAAGGGGCATGCTAAGAAACGGATGCATTGCTCTTGGAGAAAAAGAGGGATGATTGGGCGGGCCTGTGCCGAGTGGGGCCAAAAAATGAAGGCTTTTTCCAGCTTGAGCTCTTGGAGTTCGGCAACCACCCCTTCAGCCGTTTCATCTTTTGCAATGATGGGCTCTATATTTTGGGCCCGCAAATGAAAAGCTGTGATCTTTCCAACCGCAATGGTCGTCTTCGCTTGGCAATCGGCTAGAGAGAAACCCATTTGCTGAAGATAGGCCTGCAAAATGGGAATGGTTGTTTTGGATGTGATGATGAGATGAGTATAAGAGTGAAAAGCGGAGAAAGCCGATTGCAAAGAGGGGTCGGTTAGGGGGCGGGGGATAATTTGAATCAGCGGACAATGGGTAATCTGTCCAGTTCCTTGATAATGGCTTGGATCGAGACCCGTATACAAAACCTGTTTAAGGGGCGCCATTTCTATCGGCTATGGCTGAACGGATATCTAGGCAGCTAAAGAGCGTTTTCATGGCATGGTCGTCTTTGCGCGAAAGTATCGCCAGTTGCCCTTGACCCTCCGTCGTTGTTCCAGGCAGACGGATGCGATTTAGATGGGTGAGGCCAAGGCGTATGAGGGCTGCTTCTGCCACGACGACTCCATCGGCTTCCCTTGATTCAAGCTTAGTTAGGCGCTTATCGATCGTTCCTCTCAGGTCGCAAAAAGCTAGGTCATTTCGCAATAGCTTGACACACTCTTCTCTTCGTATGGAAGAGGTTGCAATGCGAGCTTGTGGTGGCAGAGTTGCCAATGTGTCTCCATCACGCATAACGAGTACATCGGCTGGATCGACACCCTTAGTCAGGCAGATCAATTCGAGCCCATGAGGAAGCGGGCTTGGAAGGTCCTTAGCCGAATGGACGCCTATGCGGCAATGGCCGGCAAGGACAGCTTCGTCAATTTCTTTTGTAAAGAAGTCTGTT
Source organism: Candidatus Protochlamydia naegleriophila (assembly GCF_001499655.1). NCBI lineage: Bacteria > Pseudomonadati > Chlamydiota > Chlamydiia > Parachlamydiales > Parachlamydiaceae > Candidatus Protochlamydia > Candidatus Protochlamydia naegleriophila. The sequence continues at coordinate 2,387,632 of NZ_LN879502.1, read as the reverse complement.
TTGGCAAGAGTTCTCAAAGAGGTGGCAAGGTCTTGGTCACCAGTCGTTGAAAAATAGTGCATGTCGAAATGGATTGTTGGATGATACATGTGTAAGGCCTCTAATACCTCTTTGACCTGGGCTCTCGAAAGAGGGGAGGAGCGGGCTCCAACAGGGATGTTGTGAGAAGCAGAGAGATTATTTGAGCAGCGCATCGACAGCCTCCTCGACAAATTCAACGCCTTGGATAGTGATTTTTTGACGAATATCTTCGGCTATTCCTTTTACATTGCGCTTGGGAATAATACAACGTTTAAATCCCATGTGAATGGCTTCTTTTAAGCGACTCTCTATCCGTGGCACGCTGCGTACCTCTCCGCCAAGTCCTACTTCTCCAACAACCGTTGTTTCTGGATCGATGATCAGGTTGCGCATGGATGAGGCTGAAGCTAGTAAAAGGCCAAGGTCGATTGCGGGTTCCGTGATGCGCAAGCCGCCGGCTACCGAAACAAAGACATCGCATTTGTGAAGCTGGTAACCCATTCGCTTTTCTAATACGGCGAGCAGGAGGGCAAGGCGATTTTGATCTAGTCCAGTGCAGCGTCTCGAAGGGGTGCTGAAAACTGTTTCTGTGACAAGTGCTTGTACTTCGATCAAAATGGGGCGTGATCCCTCGAGTGTTGGAATAATGACGGATCCAATGCTTTCCTTTCTCCTTTCTTCGAGAAAGATCTCAGAGGGATTGGGTACTTCGACAAGACCGGAGTGTTTCATTTGGAAAACGGCAATTTCATCGGTTGGACCAAAGCGGTTTTTCACGACGCGAATCATGCGATAGTGGTGCTGTTTGTCCCCTTCGAAGTACAGGACCGTGTCAACCAAGTGTTCCAATACACGGGGGCCTGCAATTTCACCCGATTTGGTAACATGCCCGATCAAGAAAGTAGAAATGCCTCGGCCTTTAGCTAAATGCATGAATTCGGTCGTTGTTTCTCTTACCTGGGAGACAGAGCCGGGGGCAGAGGTGATCTCGCTCTTGTAAACGATTTGAATCGAATCGACGATCAACACGTCAGGGTTGAGTTGATCGATTTGCGACTTAATGAGTGAGAAATTGGTTTCACAAAGGAGAAAAAGATTATCCGTTTGAATGCCAAGTCTACTTGCACGCAAGGAGGTTTGATCGACCGATTCTTCCCCGCAAATATATAAGACCACCAGTCCTTGCTGCGCGAGAGCATAGGAGAGCTGAAGGAGCAGCGTCGATTTTCCAATGCCCGGATCACCGCCAACCAGCGTTAGGGAGCCTGGAACGATTCCTCCGCCAAACAGGCGGTCGCATTCGCCAATGCGTGTGAGGATGCGAGGGGTCTCTTGTAGCTTAACTTCTTTCAGTTTAATGGGACGGCTAGGAGCCACGGCTTGAGCCTCAAAGCGGCGCGGTAAAGAGGAGAGTTCTAATTCCTCTTGGAAGGTATTCCATTGATGGCAAGAGGGGCATTGTCCCAGCCATTTTAGCTGTTTATGTCCGCAGTCTGAGCAGAACCAAACGCTCTTTTGTTTGGCCATGAAGAGGCACTCCTTAAGGAAAAAGTTCTGGGAGATTGAATCGAGACAGAGCATCGGCTGCAGCGGCTTGTTGCGCCTCTTTTTTGGAGGCTCCCATGCCGCGGCCAAGTTCTTGCTGCTGGATTAAGACTGAGATTTGAAAGACCTTGCTATGATCGGGCCCCGATTCTTGTAAGACATTGTACAGGGGGGTCTGCTGATATTTCTTTTGGCAATAGTCTTGCAGAATGGCTTTCCAATTGCGCAAAGGAGTAGCCAAAATCATTTCGATCTGTTTAGTAAAGTTTTTGAATAAGAAATGTCGAGCAGCTTCAATGCCCCCATCTAAATAAATCGCGCCAATGATGGCTTCAAAAAGATCGGCTAAAATGGATTCCCGGCCGCGCCCATCATTCATCCGCTCACCCTTGCCAAGCAATAGATAATTGCCGATGTTTAGTGCTTGAATGTAGTTGACGCATGAGCTTGCCTCGACCAATCTTGAACGAAGATAGGAGAGCTGCCCTTCAGGAGTCGAGGGGAGATGTCGGTAGAGATAATCGGAAATAAGCATCCCTAAAACAGAATCGCCTAGAAATTCGAGGCGTTCGTTATGCTGAGTTATATCCCGATTTTCATTAATAAAGGAGCGATGAACAAAAGCTAAGGCAAGTAAAGAATGGTCTTTAAATGCATAGCCTAGTTTTGCCTCGATGGCAGAAGCGTGTTGAATTAATTGTTCGATCTGATTCATATAAAGTATTCTAGGCAACAATCCATTTTTCTGCTAGCCTTATAGTCAACTATCTATACGAAACTCCTGAAAATTCGACTTTTACGATTTATAACGAGATAGCTAAAAAATTGATTTTGGGATCAAGCCCAGCTCTTCCCATTCCAGATGATGTCAACACCCTCTTAGTTAGCATCTTCTAAGACCTAAACTATTAATTAATTGCATTGTTGGTGTTATGAAATTTGCCATTGCGAAAGAACATAGAGATTTTTTTCAAAAACAAGGAATCATTGAATTCGAAGATTTCTTATCTTCCGATCAATTGAAATTATTCAATCAGGCCGTGGATCAAGCTCTAGCAGAACGGCTTTCAATGCCAGTCGAACGACTAAAACTGCTTCCATCGGAAAGTTTTTTCGCCCAAGGCAGGGATTTGTCTCGCGCAAATGAAGCCTTAAGAAAATATGTGTGCCAGGCTCGATTTGCAGAAATTGCTTCTGAATTGATCGAAAAAAAACCGTTACGCCTTGGATACGATCAACTCTTTCCAGCTCGCTATCAAGCAAAATTTGGTCCTGAGCAAACACAAAAAGTCTATACTCAATTTATCGAGCAAACAACGGATCTGGAAACGATCAGCTGCTTGCAAGGTGTTGTTTGTGGGTTGATGTTGTGCCTTGGAGCAACAGGGCAATCAATCCCAGAAGAAACGGTGCCTGTAGAGGGCATTGACATCTATCCGAGTCAGCCTGGACGCGCGATCTATTTTAATCCCCAAGCTGCCGTCAATCTTCACAATTTATATGCCCACCCGGGCCAGCGCTTTTACCTGATCGTTTATACGCAGATGACAGCACACTATCAGTTGCAAACGCGCGATCCTCATACGCACACATTGAAGCACCTGGGGTATGTCTTCAATGACAAGCTTAACGACCGACTCAACCCAATTGTCTATCGTTAAGAGAAAGTCAAATATGATCAGGTTGCTTTGCCGCCATAAAATCTGGAAAGTTGCAAAAAAATAGTATTGCGAGCAATTTTTGCAACTTTTAGGCAATTTTAGTAGACAAATCAACCGATCCAATTTTGTAGCTAGCCCACTAAGGAGTAAAACATGCAATGGCAGGTCATCGATTCTGGACGTTTACCTCCAGCTGCTATCATGGAAAAAGATGCCGACTTGTTGCGGCATCTTCAGCCGTCTAGCCAACCCTGCCTCCATTTGTATGAGTGGAGTCGTCCTTGCTTGACTTATGGTTATTTTACCGATCCCGCCCGCTATTTAGAGCCATCGGCGTTGAACCACCATCAACTCGACATGGCCCGCCGTCCCACTGGGGGAGGGATTATCTTTCATTTAACCGATCTCGCCTTTTCATTGCTTATTCCCTCTTCCTATCCCGGATTATCAGTTAATACTTTAGATAACTATGCCTTGATTAATCGACGCATTGCAAAGGCCGTCCAGCAATTTACGAGCCACTCGCTTAAGCCAATCCTTTTGGCAGAAGAGCCGGCATGCGAAGCAGATTGCCATGGATTTTGTATGGCCAAGCCGACTCAATATGATCTGATTATTCAAGGTAGAAAAGTAGGGGGAGCGGCTCAACGCCGTACTAAGCTAGGTCTGCTGCATCAAGGGAGCCTGTCCCTTGCTTTGCCTCCCATCGCCCTTTTACAAGACGTGCTTAAAAATGAACAGAGCGTAGTTTCAGCCATGCAGCAACACAGCTTTTGCCTGCTTCAAGATGGATGGACGGATCAAGAACTATGCGAGGCGCGTCTCATACTCAAAGAACTCATTAAAGCCGCTGTGATGGCTACTTAGGGCGTGATCTATTTTGCGGAAGAGGGCATGTGTTGAATCGCATTCAAATGACCCGCCAGCAGAAGAACAGCCAAAGCACTCAAGACAATTGTTCCTGTCTGATTAATTAGCTTGAGATGACGCCAAGCAGCTATAGCGATTGCATTCACTGCTAGGTGAGTGAAAGTGTACATTTTCATCTTGTTTTGCGGCGATAATCCTAAAGGTTGAGAAACCATATTTAAGATGATGCAATCCGCTACTGTCCAAGCAGCCAATGCTAACGCAGGTATTTTTGGGTCGACCTTAAAGACGACTCCATACGCATAACCAAATAAGATATCAACTGCTGCAGCATAGGGCAGCTTACCTAAAGATGGTGTTGCAGGAATGTGATTTGATGTAGTCATAATTATTAAATTATTAAATTATTAAATTATTAAATTATTAAATTATTAAATTATTAAATTATTAAATTATTAAATTATTATATAATTATTTTGAATTAAAATAAATAATAATTATATATCAATTAAAAAATACAATTAGCATAATTGTATTTTTTAATTGATATATAGTTGTTTTTCTCTATCAATCTTTGGTGAATTGTTTTAATCTGCAATCAGCCGCTCTCCCAGTTCTCATTATTTTCATCCCCGTTACCTATAGTTCCTTGCATCACTGTAGGCTCTAAAATCAATCGGTCTAAAGGCCTCTAACTCTCATTTTACTTTATAGACGTTAACAAAAAGAGTGGCTTGGGTAGGAAAAATCAGATTCGATTGATTGCAAATTATTTGCGAAAGTTAGCTTTACCCTATTAGCTCTGAGAGTGGCTAATCGAGAATGACCTGACCTTAATTTTGATTACAGGAATGTTGAATTGGCTAGCGTCTTGATGGTTTGGAGGTCGATTTTGCCTGATCCAAGTAAAGGCAGTGCATTGACGTGGATAAAGTGATCCTGTTTTGGAATGAATAGGTTGGGTAAGCCTAAAGAGTTTAAGCGTTTGAGAAGAGGGGGAATCTGGTCGGGAAGAAGGGTATGTACGACTACTAGGAGTTCTCCTCTTTGAGGATCGGGTACGGCTGTGACAGCAAACGAAAGTTCTTCTTTATCGGCAGCCAAGTGCAGGGCTTCTTCGATCTTCCCGTGGGGAATCATTTCTCCTCCAATTTTGCTGAAACGAGAAAGGCGGTCCCTGATTGTTAAATAGCCTGTTTCATCCATACTAGCCAGGTCATTTGTCAGATACCATCCCTCTTTTATCACTTCTTTGGTCAGATCTTCTCTTCCGAGATAGCCTAGCATGACGTTGGGTCCTTTAATGAGAAGCAGCCCAAGTTGATTTGCTGGGAGCTCTTCAAAGGTTTCGGGATCAACAATACGGGTTAAGACGCCAGGAATGGCTTGTCCAACGGTGCCAGCCTTTGCGCCTGTTTGATAAATCCCTCTGTAGCTTGAATCTAGGGTGTTGGTTGCGATGACTGGCGAGCATTCTGTGGCGCCATATCCTTCAATGGGGCGGATGCCGAACCGCTCTTCAAAAGCAAGTAGTAGAGATAGAGGGAGCTTTTCTGCTCCTGTCAATATGCAATGGACGGAACAGAATTGTTCGGGAGGCATTCGCCTCAAATACGTTTTTAAAAAGGAGGGGGTTGTCATGACGATATTGATGCGATGCTGTTCGATCAAATCGCCAATTTTCAAGGTGTCAAAGGGATCGTGGTGTAAAATGGATCCAAAGCAATGATTGAATCCAAGCCACATGTGCATATAGCCGAAGGCGTGAAATAAAGGGAGGATGCTCAATAATTTGTCTTGGCAGCTCTTAGATGGTGTGACCTGGGCTACGCCTTCGACATTTGCGGTAACATTGAAATGGGTAAGAGAGACACCTTTAGGTGCTCCAGTCGATCCACTCGTAAAGATAATGGTCAAAAGATCGTCAGCCGTAACGGCTTGTTTAGCTCCGCAGGCTTTTTCCAACCATTTAATAGGCGCGAATAGGCCCAAAAGGTGAGCTTGCACTTTTTCCAGGAGGGAGAATGAAGCTGAGAGGTCTTCTATGAAAAGATAGGTTTTGTCAGGAATTGGGATATGCGAGATCTTTTTTATCCAAAGACGGCTCGTGATAATTGTTGTAATGCCCGCTTGATTAAGAGCCGAAGAAAAGCTGGCTGTACCGCTTGTGTAATTGAGGTTGACAATAGGGCGTCCAGAAAAAGTGCAGGCAAGGTTTATAATGTAGGCTGGCAGGCTAGTTGGGAGGAGAATTCCAAGAAAATGCGGCGTGGAGCCTAAGTGACGGGCCGTGAGAATGGCTCTTGTCAAAACGGTTAAGCGAGATAGGCAGGCATGCTTTTCGTCTGCTAGACACAGGCTCCAAGGCGACCGCCTCGCATTGCGGATGAAAAGGTGATGAATGGGGCGATAAAGTGGTTTTTCAGACATACAAGCTTCAAAACTTAGCTTTTCAATGGCTTGCCTAATTTCCCAAGCTGAATGCGATATAGTTAGGGGTTTTCCACATAAAATGCTCAATGTTCGAGAGAGCTGCCTCGGCCTCTTTAAAAAAAACATCCGTTTTTGAAAGATACAAAACCTCCCCACCTGCAATCTAAGTAAAGAGGAACTAGGAGGTAATTCGCACATTTTGACGCTTCTGCCAATGATTCTTGAAAGGCTTGAGTGAGTACTGCGCGGGTCGTATGCTTGGATAGAAAAAAACAAACGAGGTATCCGTGCCTAAGCTGCCGGCAAACTTCGGCAACCAATCCTTGTTGGGCAGCATGTTCGGGGACTTGGATAACGTGTAAAAAGCGAATAAAAACCTTCAGCCACCACTTTTGTCCGTCACTTTCATTGATAACGAATCGAATGGGACGCTCAATGACCAGCCATAAAAGAAACGCCTCTAACCCCGTTAGATGATTGCTAAGCAGTAATGCGGGCCCCTGCTGAGGGATATTTTCTAATCCCTTTATATTTAAACGATAAAGAGCTTGAAGTAGCAAGATTCCTGCTTGATATTTAATTGTTTTGCGATGATATAACAAATAAATACCAGAAAATAGGAGAATTGAACTAACGAGCCATAGTAATGAGTCCATCTGCTTAAGCAGGCCTTTCGCCCGAGCTATCGACATCAATTTGAGACTGATCGGTGTAATGGATGAGCCAGTAGGCCAGCCCTAAGGCAGCAATGACTCCGGCTATTCCCCAAAGATGTGCAGGGCTTGTTTCCTTATAATCTAAAATGATCACTTTTCGGGCTATCGCCATCAGAGCTGTTGCGACAACCAAGCGAAGATGGCTCATATCCTTGCGTAGATATAAAATGATATTGAGAAAGATTTCGATGGCGATTAATACGACTAAAAAGGCTCCAAATGTTGTCAAGACCTCCTCAATATTGACGAGTAAAAAAGGAGGATTGAGAGCTTTTTGATAAATAATATAGGTGACGTCGATGACTGACCAAATAATGACGAGCGCCATCAAGCAGGCGAGTAGCTTGATGCTGATCAAAATGAGCACTTGCAGTCCTCTAACCAGACGACTATCGACCTCGAGTGGAAAATTTGTGTGGTGTTTTGTCATCATGCCTCCGTTTTTCTCTGTGAGCCCATTCTTGTTATCTACCTTTAAAACTGTATAACGCTGTAAATAATTTTAAACAAGGTAAGAGGAGGCGGCAGACCAAATCCGGTTGCCTGCAAATGACCTTTTGAAAAATCTAATGGCATGGCAAGGGATTTTGCGTACAGGGGTTGCCTTGTGTAACCCGCTAGATTTATAGGCCCTCAAGCGGTTTAAGCTAATTGCGCTATGGCGTGCAGTGGAGGTTGGAAATGATTTAAAATGCTTTTTGCAATGCCCTGGATGATTACAATGAGAGGAATTAAAGGGCAAATGAGGCTGCTGATGATTTTGAAGTAATACCAGCGCCTATCATTGATGATGCTTTCAGCTGCTGGGTTGATGACTGCGTCTAAAATGCCTTGAAAGCGTGCAATGTCAACCTCAGGAAATTGCCGATCTCTCAACAGCCTTGCCGTTTGCTCTTGCAAAAAGCGCATGCCCAAAACTGGGAAGAGAGCAAAATCAAGGCCTTTATAAATACCTTTCATGTAGCTTTGCGAAACATCTATCAATCCTCCAACAGGTTCGCCATCGAAGAGATACACCTTGTTACTGCCATCGGCTGCAAAGCGAATGTTATGTAGATGCATATCGGTCAGATGAGTATGTTTGATCACAAGGCAAACTTGGCGAAGGATTTCTTTGAGCTCTTCCGGACTGCTGCGAGCAAGGTCTATATAGCGTTGCAAACTCGCTTCTTCGCTTAGGATGGGAACTTTTTTTGAAATGACAACGTACTTGTCGCGCAGAGATGCATTGTCTGGGCTATGGGGAATTCTCAATAAATATTCTTTACACGCTTCGATGCGGTCAAGCTGAAATTGTTTGATGCATGTCCGCGCCCGTTTCATGACGACAACACGCAGTGGATTAAGTGCGTCGTTTGGGGCACAAACGAATTGAGGTGTGCTTGAAAAACTCTTACGGCTCAATGGGAAAAACCAAGAGGGAATATTGCGGGCATACGCCACTCGCATGATTTTGCGGTTGTCGTCTCCCCAATTATAAACGAAATTTTGCTTGATGAGCCAGTCAGGCGCTGTGGGGTGCTCAAGAACGATGCTAGTCGACGTATGCGATCCTGTATGAATCGTAAAATCTTTCCTGATCAATTCCTCCCTAATCATTTCAGTCATGCTTGGATCCACTAAAGCGTCCGCAACCGTGAATTTAAAAGGAGATAAATCTTCTCCTTCAAAGAAAGTCTCGTCCGGGAAGTTCTCTTCGGCAAATGGTAGATTTTCTTCAAAAATTTGCGTGATGCGCGCTGCAATTTCAGCATGACGTTGCGTGAAGGAATAGGTCTGCATCTGGGCTTCTAAATCAACTTCCGGATCCTGATAGTAGGATCGATCACCCTGATAGAAAGCTTGAAAGTGATCAGATACTTGACTAATGACATTGAACATGCAAATGACCTAATATAATAAAAATATTTTAATTAAAAACAATATGATACTTTATTTTTAATTTTTAATGCTATCGAATTTTGTGTTATTGTAGTTTTGTTTTTTTTTGTTTTTAGTTAACTGATTTTGTTTGTATCTGTTTAGATCTATTCTATTTTTCTTGCGGAGTGAGATTTAGGGAGGAGGGTGTGGCATTTAGAGAGCATCCTCTTTGAGGGGAAAACCCGGTTCTTGGGGTTAAAAAGGTTTTGTGGGAAAGATTGTTTTTGATAAGATGGATGGTCCTAATAAAGAACTCTTTCTGTGTCCAATGGGACGGCAAATTGCTAAAGGGAAAGATATTTTTTAGAAACTGATCTGTAAGCTCATCCTCTATTATTCACATCTCAGACAGTTAGAAAGTCATTTGAAAGAGCCACACCCAATGATGAGTTGGTTGGGAAGTACTAGGCTGATAAGGCAAAGTTAGATTTAAATCTGGAGTTTTTTACCCATGCTCGACTTTTTTCGCAGATATCAACGCTATTTTTTCTTTGTTATTACCATTGTTATTATCATTTCATTTTCCTTTTTTGGTACCTATAGCACGCTTGGTTCAAATACATGGCGTGAGCAGTTAGCTTTTAAAGCGGTAGACGGGCGGGAAGTGACTCGCTCAGATGTCGATGAGATGGCCATGTTTTTGGGGACTGACAATGAGGATAAACGACTGTATGGTGGTGCATGGGGACCCAATTTCCTCAATGATGGTGTCATCCGTAAAGAGTTTTTTGAAACTGGCTTGGCACAAGAGCTTGTGCAGGCTTATCAAGAAGAGATGCGCGAGCCTCTCAATAAACGCTTAGAGAAAGAGAAAAAGTTTGCTCTTTATACTCATCCGCAAGCGCGTTTTTTAAGTGCAGAGAATGCCTGGAGTTATTTTGCTCCTGACCTGATGACGCATTTAAACGTTTTGCAAACTGCAAAAGATGATTCTGATGCGGAAGCTTTCGATAGCCGTGTGAAGTTGTTTTTGGCAGAGAAAAAATTTCCTTCTCCGATGCTCAAACAGGTCTTGCGTTATCAAGAAAAGCAATATAGTTGGTTGGCTCCCGATCAGGAACTTGATCGTTTAGACTTGTCATTATTTGGTTACCATACAATAGAAGATTGGTTTACTCCTCATTTTACGCGCCTAGTCAGTGAGTTCATCATCAATGCCTCAATTTTAGCAGAAGCGCAAGGGTATGAGGTGTCAAAAGCAGAAGCGATGGCAGATTTGATTCGCAACACGCAATTAAGCTACCAGCAAAATCAAAATAATCCTTCATTGGGCGTCGCTTCTCCGGAAGAATATTTCAACGAGCAGTTGAGACTGCTGAATATGGATCAAGCGCGAGCCATCAAAATCTGGAGACAAGTCCTCTTGTTCCGTCGCTATTTTGAAGATGCCGGCCACTCAGCCCTAGTCGATACTTTGGCGTACCAAAAGTTCAATGATTTTTCTCACGAGAGTGTCACAGCAGACCTCTACCGCCTTCCCTCTGCTTTGAGACTCTCTAATTACGATGCATTGCAAAAATTCGAGATTTATTTGGCGGCTGTTGGTAAAGGAGACCGTAAAGATCCTTTGGCATTGCCTCAAGAGTTTTTGAGTGTGGCAGAAGTCGAGCGTGTTCACCCCGAGCTCGTACAAAAGCGTTATGTTTTAGAAGTTGCGCAAGCAGCGCAAAAGAATTTGCAAGCCCGCATTGCTCTAAAAGAGTTATGGAACTGGGAAGTTGACGATCAGAATTGGACTGCTCTTAAGACTCAATTCCCGGAGCTTGGCTTAAAGTCTGGTAAGACTCGTGAAGAGCGTTTTGAAGCCTTGGATGGCTTAGATAGTGTTACTCGTTCAAAGGTTGATGCATTTGCTAGAACAGCCATTGTTCGTTCTCATCCAGAATGGATTGCTCAGGCTTTAGCTGCTGCGGAACCACAAAAAATGGTCGTTGGTTTGCGAACAATGGGTGGAAAAACTCCTTTTAGCGGACTCGATAAAAAAGAACAGCGCCAAGACTTGATCAAATTATTGGATCAAGCCACCTTAGATGCTGCTCCAGCAGAGCATTCTTTGTTGCAAGCCTACACAGCAGATAATCAAGTCTATTACCGCATTCGCGTGATTGAGAGAGCTGCCCAACCAGAGATTTTGACATTTGCTGAAGCCGCTACTGATGGAACATTAGATGATGTTCGCACGCAAATATTGGAAAAATACTACATTGCTATTCGCGAGCAAAATCCATCACTTTATCAAAGAGAAAATAAAGACTGGAAAGCATTTAAAAATGTGCGTGACAATGTAGCTGATCAATATTTTAGCAAGGTGCTGACAGCTTTACAGCCAATACAAAAAGCTCTCCTTGCTGGCGAAAAAGAGCCAGCAACTTGGAGTAAAGATCAAGCAGCGTCACTGCGTTTCCATGCTTCTTTACAGCAAGCTAAAGCAAAAATGGAAAAAGATCCTTCACAAGCTGCTGTATTGGCTCGTAAGCCTGCTACAAAAGAGGCTGATACGCTTGGAAACCGCTTGCCGCTTAAAGATCAATGGTTGCTAGAGCAAACAACTGTTACTCTGAGCCGCCAAGACCGCATCGATGCAGTCAACGCACAAGAGGCTTTTGAGCTTCCTGTTGCTGGCTGGTCTGCTTTGAATGCACCAGTGAATGGAGATTTAGCCTTTTTCCAAGTCAAGGAAAGAGGGGAAGATACAGCTAAAAAAGAAATTGCCGTTGCCGAGCAAGTTAAGCAAGCACAAGCCTTGCTTTCTGCCGATGCTCAGCGCGTTTTGATGCAGCATGCCTTAGAAAAAATTAAGGAAAAAAATGCGATTTCTTTGAGCTACCTCCAAACTCCACAAGAGCTTCCAGCTAATCAGCCAGAAGCTATTTCATCTGATAACTAAATCCCAAAGCAAGCCGAGTATTTATAAATACTCGGCTTGCTTTCTTAAATTGTTACTCACTTATGTTTGAAAACACCCCTTTTTCCCTCAACCCCCTTGAATTCTTTGGATTGGCATGCGACTGCCGCTATCTGACCAAGAAAGATCAAGCCCCTTCTTTTTCGACACATCTTTTGCCTGATACGACTCGTTTGAGTCATGAATATGGTTTTGCAAAAGTGGCGATGGGATGGCATGAAGAAGGTCTTTCGTTACAGATCCAAGTGGATCAAGCATTCACAAGAGCGGCATATCCAGATTTCCTTCGTGGCGACAGCGTTGAGTTATTCGTCGATACCAGAGATTTGAAATCGGCTGGTTTCAATACCCGTTTCTGCCATCATTTTTTCTTTCTTCCCCAGGCTGTAGATGGCCATCTTTGTGGAGAGGTCACTCACTTTAGAACAGAAGATAATCATCCGCTATGTGATCCACAAGCTCTTCAGACTCAAACGCAATTGGGCAGAGACTCTTATAAGATGAAAATTTTTATTCCCACTCAATGCCTATATGGTTATGATCCTAGGCAATTTGATCGTTTGGGCTTTACCTATCGCATCAACCGAGTCGGAGGGCAGTCACAGCACTTTTCTGTCGTCTCCCAAGATTTCCAGGTGGACCAACAGCCCTCTTTGTGGGGTTCAATAAGGCTTGTAACATGAAAACTGCTTTGTATAGCCGGCACTGTGATTTGAAAGCAAAAATAGTCGATTTTGCTGGTTGGGAAATGCCCATTCAGTATAGAGGGATTTTAGCTGAGCATCAAACAGTGAGGCAAGCAGTTGGATTATTCGATGTCTCGCATATGGGACGGATCAAAGTTAGTGGAAAAGATGCCGAGCGTTTTTTGGATTATCTGTCGACCAATCGCATCACGGGCAAAGCTCCCAATAGCGCTACTTACGCTGTTTGGTGCCACCAAAATGGCGGATGTGTCGATGATGTTATCATCTATCGCATAGATGCCACCCATTTTTTTGTCATCGTCAATGCAAGCAATCGCCAGAAAGATTTAGAGCATCTGCAGCAACAGTCAAAAGGATTTGAGGTTGCCATCGAAAGCTGCTTTGAGGATGGCGCTATCATCGCACTGCAAGGACCGAAGGCTCACGATTTGATGAGCATTTTTTTTCCTCAGGCCTCGAACTTAAAACCCATGAGTTTTATTGAAGTCGAGGAACTTGGGCGCCCGCTGGTTTTATCTCGTACAGGTTATACAGGAGCCGGTGGATTTGAGCTTTATGGATCCAATGACCAGATTGTTTCACTTTGGGACCGTTTGTTAGCTAAAGGAGGGATCTTTGGTATCGAGCCAATTGGGCTAGGTGCCCGCGATACACTGCGTTTAGAAATGGGATTTGCCCTATATGGGCATGAGCTGTCCGATGTCATTGCTCCAAGCGAAAGCGTATCGGCTTGGACCATCAAGTGGGATAAGCCAGACTTTGCAGGCAAAGAGGCTTTAGTTCGGCTGCAATCAAACCCATCGAAGCGATCTGCTTATGGAGTCAAGCTATTAAACCCTGGCATCGCAAGGCAGGGATATGCAGTATTCAAAGAAGGGGTCCGTATTGGAGAAGTCACATCAGGTTCTTTGGCTCCTACTTTGAATCAAGCAATCGCGCTCATATTAGTCGACTCTCCATTGCAAATCGGAGAGCTTGTCGACATTCAAATTCGTCAAACGATATGCCACGCAGAAGTGGTTCAATTGCCTTTTGTGAGGAAAAACGCATGAAGTATACAGATTCGCATGAATGGATTATTTTGGAAACGGCTGAATTGGCACGCATAGGTGTCACCAACTATGCTCAAAAAGAGTTAGGAGACATTGTTTATGTTGAATTGCCGTCAGTTGGCAAAACAGTCAATGCAGGCCAGGAAGTTGTTGTTTTGGAATCGACCAAAGCAGCCGCCGATGTTTATTCACCAGTCAGCGGTGAAATTGTAGAGATCAATCCAAATTTATCGAGCCAGCCAGAACTGATCAATCAATCTCCTGAACAAAATGGATGGTTGCTAAAAGTACGCTTGTCGAATCCTTCTGAGCTAGATCTTCTCATGGATCAAACTACCTATCAAGCGATGTTGAACGGAGCTTAAATGGATTTTATTTCAAATAAGACTCCCCAAATTGAGGCAATGCTGGCTGAGATAGGTATTCAGAAGATTGAAGAATTATTTGCATCCATTCCAGCGTCTTTAATCATAAAGCCTCCAGCCATTGATGACGGCTTATCTGAGTATGAAGGCCTTCGCTTGATGGAGGATCTGGCTGCTCGCAACACTTTCTCCTCTTTTGATAGCTATCTTGGAGCTGGTGCCTATGAACATCACGTACCGGCTTTGGTTGGAGCTGTCTGCAGCAAATCTGAGTTTTTGACGGCTTATACTCCTTACCAGGCGGAAGCCTCGCAAGGCATGCTTCAGATTATCTTTGAATTTCAATCAGCCATTTGTGCGCTAACTGGAATGGATGTTGCTAATGCATCTGTCTACGATGGTGCATCAGCTTGTGCAGAAGCGATGCTTATGGCTTTGCGCCACAGCAAAGGGCGTTCAAAACTATTGATTGCCGACACACTGCATCCGCACTATAAGGGTGTGATTGAGCAGTATCTCAAGAGTCAAAATTGCCAGATTGAATTCATCCCCTATTCCCATGAAGGAATTTTAGACGAAGCCTTTTTAAAGGCCCACCTTGATGAGCAGACGGCTGCTGTTATCGTTCAATCACCCAACTTTTGTGGAACTTTGGAAGATGTTAAGCGCATCTCGGCAGCAGCGAAAGAAAAAGGTGCTTTATCCATCTTGTGCGCCAATCCAATCGCTTACGGGCTATTTGCTTCTGCTGCCGAACAAGGGGCCGATATTGCCGTTGGCGACTGCCAGCCCTTAGGACTCTCCCTTTCATTTGGAGGGCCTTATGCGGGCTATATGGCTTGCAGGCAAGAGCTTGTCAGACAATTGCCGGGACGTATTGTGGGCGAAACAGTAGATACTCAAGGAAGGCGCGGCTTTGTCTTGACTCTTCAGGCCCGAGAGCAGCACATAAGAAGGGAAAAGGCGACGTCTAATATTTGCACGAATCAAGCGTTAGCTGCGCTCGCAAGCTTAGTCGCAATCTTATGGTATGGCAAAGAGGGGATGAAGGCGTTAGCCTTAACCAATTATCAGCGGACGGCTTATTTAAAGCAGCAGTTGAGCCAGCTGCCTGGCATTAAAGTGTGGAATCGCGTGCCTTCCTTTAATGAATTTGTGGTTGATTTCAAACGTCCTGTGACTCAAGTTGTCGAGCATTTTAGGCAGGCTGGAATTGAGCCTGGAATTGAGCTGAGACGTTATTTCCCGGCTTTAGAGACTTGCCTTCTCCTTGCTGTGACCGAAACGAAAAGCCAGGAGCAGCTTGATCGATTTGTACGGGCGGCAAAAGAGTTAGTTTAAACTTAGCTTGCTACCTGTGAGGGTAGTCATATTCGAAATGATTTCTATCTAGAAGTTTGCACCTAGGTTTTGAAAATGGGGGCAATATTTCTCGAATATGGCCGCTCATTTTTGCAAGCTCTTAGACAAAAAACATTCGAATCCGACCCATGCATAGCAAGTGGTTTTTTTTACTCAAGAAGTGGTGTGAATGCTTATGACAAAAACGATTTTTGAGAAAACTCAGCCTGAACAACATGCTTACAGCCTGCCAAAGAACACGCAGGCTTTTCAAGCCTTTCAGCCGCCTCAGGCCTATTTGCGTCAAACAAACCTTCCCTTGCCAGAGGTGTCCGAGATCGATCTTACACGACACTTTGCCGGTTTGGCAAAGCGCAACATGGGAATTGACACTCATTTTTATCCCCTCGGCAGCTGTACCATGAAGCTTAATCCGCGCATTAATGAATGGTGCGCGAGTTTGCCCGGTTTTACTCGTACCCATCCGCTTGCACCCGATCAAATGGTACAAGGTAATTTACAGATTATCGTAGAGCTTATACAGCTCTTATGCGAAGTGAGCGGCATGACGGCCGGATCGCTCGTGCCCAATGCCGGCGCTCAGGGTGAATTTGCTGGGATCCAAATGATTGCAGCTTATCATCAAGAGCAGGGAGATTTTGAGCGGGACGAGCTACTTATTCCCGACAATGCCCATGGAACGAATCCCGCCACTGCGACAATGGCAGGATTTAAGACGATTCCGATTAAAACTAATGCTCAAGGGGACTTAGATCTTGAGCATCTAAAGAGCCTGGTTTCGCATAAGACAGCCGGGTTAATGCTCACCAATCCCAATACACTCGGGCTCTTCAGCTCGGTTATTAAAGATATTGCCGCTATTGTTCACCAAGCTGGCGGTTTTCTCTACTACGATGGAGCCAATCTCAACTCTATTTTAAATGTGGCCCGTCCAGGCGACATGGGATTCGATGTCATGCACATCAATTTGCATAAAACCTTTTCAACCCCGCATGGAGGGGGAGGGCCAGGATCTGGACCCATTCTTTGCAACGATCGCTTAAAACCCTTTTTACCTGTTCCTCAAGTCGAAAAAGTAGGTAAAGAGTACCAAATGAAGTGGCATGCGACTTTAAGCATGGGGCAATTGGCTTCTTTTCACGGCAATTTTGCCATTTATCTAAGGGCTTATCTCTATGCCAAACTACATGGTCACTACGGCTTAAGACGCATAGCCGAAGTAGCGGTCCTCAATGCCAATTATCTCAAGCATAAGATTCAAAAGCTCTTTACAGTTCCTTTTTCAGAGTTTTGCATGCATGAGTTTGTCGTGCAGGCCGATAACTATTTGGATAAGGGAATCAAGGCGCTCGACATTGCCAAGCGACTATTGGACTATGGCGTGCACGCTCCAACAGTTTATTTTCCATTGATTATCAAAGAGTGCATGTTGATCGAACCAACCGAAAGTGAATCGAAAGATACTTTGGATCACTTTGTTGCCATTTTAGCGCAGATAGTGGAAGAAATTCATCGCGATCCATCGATTGTGAAGACAGCACCTCATCATCAATCTGTCAGCCGCTTGGATGAGGTATTAGCTGCCAAAAAGCCCATACTGAAACATAGCAGCTAAAGTGCGGGCTTTAATCTTCTACTTTTTGAGAGTTTTTAAGAGCCTTTACTGCGCGTAATGTACAAATACTTGATCATCATGCGGACCAAGTAAATGCTCAAGGATAGAGTGGCAAAGATAAATAATCCCAAATAGATGAACTCGATGGGATTTTTGTAAGAAAGAGTAAATAGGTTTGAGCCCATTTCAGAATTGATTAGGACTGATCCTGAGA
This sequence comes from Candidatus Protochlamydia naegleriophila, assembly GCF_001499655.1. NCBI lineage: Bacteria > Pseudomonadati > Chlamydiota > Chlamydiia > Parachlamydiales > Parachlamydiaceae > Candidatus Protochlamydia > Candidatus Protochlamydia naegleriophila. The sequence goes on along the minus strand of NZ_LN879502.1, from coordinate 2,370,243 downwards.
GAACGAGGAACAAGTAGAGCCCAAAAAAGAGGCATCCCAGCCCGACAGTCATCCACATTTTTTCCTTGAAATCTCTAAACAAGGGGCGAATGTGGTATTTTTTTCCTCTAATGATTTGAATGAAATAACATGTACTCTTGTAAATCATGCAAAGAGTCGCAATCAGCCCGAGCCCAAGACCGAGCCATTGCAGGGAATCCAAAGACAGTGCGAACATGCGATTAATCCGGGGTATGCCACGCTTTCATTTTTTGAATCCCTAATCTAGGACATTCTTTATTTTACTGCCTATACAAAAAAATAGGCTTCAAGCAGACTTAGCGTAATACCTTAATCCATTTGCTAAGGGAAGCAAGACTCCTGTTGCAGAGGCAATGTTTGTGACACTCGGTTCATTCCAAGCTGTCACTGCCAAATGAAAGAAAATGGGAATAGCTGCAAAATGGGCCGCTGCAGCGAGGATTTCCAATTCGGCTGTGCTGGCCAAATTAAGGGGCAAATATTTAGGCAAATAATAGAAAGCGAAAGGAATTTGCAACAGTGCAACGAGTCCAACAATCTTTCTTAGGGAAGGAGACTCTAGCTGCTCTTTTAGCTTGTCAAGGCTTTGATAAGCCACAAAACTCACAAGCGCCACCGAACCTAGATAAAAGGCTCCTGTTTCTGCAGGAAAATTTGTAAAAAAGAAGGTCCCGGCATAGCCGCAAATAGAGGCAAGTGTCGTCATTGCGATGGTTTGGACTGCATGAGAGCGAATCTCTTCGTTGTAGAACAGTGTTTGATTAACAGATTTGATGATGTTCATTATTGAGCCGCTTTTTGCCTTATCTTCATTCCACCTCCACACCCTGCTCCTTTTTAGATGCATTGAGTATGAAATATCTCAATAGGCATATCAAAAATAACACTTTTAAATCTAGTTTAAATTAATGAACCCTCCTTTATTTACAAAATGTTAAATTTATTTTAATGGTTTGTTGATAACCTTTTGTTTTTAATAGATTTTAAGAAGTTTTAATCTCTTGAAGTTTGGGTTTATCTGGTGAGGAAAAATGTTAATGTCCAATCAGTCTTTCGTGGAGATAGCTGAGATTACCCCAAGCGAATCCTGCCAGCAGGCCGCCGACGCTGCAGACTAGACTTGCCTTAGCCTGCCAGTCATAGGTTTCCTCTTGTTTTGTGCAAAATGTGCTGCTTGCCAGATGGGCGATGCGCGAGTCGTGATCACGCCATTCAAGGCATTGGTAAGTCTTGACTTTCGTGGCGATCGTGCACATGAGAGTGAGGCCCAGCACCGATCCAACGGCCGTTGAGAGGCGAATATGTTCCCAATAGGAGTGATTGGTTTGGCAGCGAAGAAAGCAAAATCGTCTTTGCTGTTGTAATTCTTCGGGGCAGGTTTTAAGCCACTTATTGAAGCATTCAGCATGCCAAATGTGGCCGCACTTTAAACGAATTGTCGATTGTTCGGGTGTCTCACTAAAGTCCTCTAAGCAGACGCATTGATTGTCGAAGGTTTTGGTTTGAGTGGCAGGAGTCATGGAAACCTCTTAAAATATGTATTAAATAAGGCGTTCTTTTTTTTAAACTAAAACACTTTAGCTAACGAGCTCAAGAGATTAACAACTCAATAGTTGAGCTCATACGTGCGCTTTTTCAGCCAGGCAATAAGAGTGATCGGCGGCTATGCTCGAGCACTTTCGAAAGAGGATGAAAAGGATTGTACCGGCAACGATTCCTATGATGGCGCAGTTTAGAAAGGGGATGCCGCGAACAAAATATTTTTTTGGAAAACGCTTGAAGTCGGCTTCAGTCGGGCATCGGCTTGGGCAGAGCCTCTTTTCCTCTATTAATTGCCTGGAGATTGTTTTTGACCAGTTGGTCATGCAGCCAAGATGCCAGGTATGCCCGCACGTTAAAGTGATGGTATCGTCTTCTGATTCAATTGCATCCATGCAAAAGCAGATTCTTATATCTGCAGCATTTTCTGTTGGTGACACGGTGTCTCCTCTCACTAATCATTAACTAATTGTCTGATTATCTGTTTTGGTTTAAAAAGGGTAGTTAAATTCATTTGCCGCGTATGTCATTGATTATGAAAGAAGATTTATTTGAAGACCAAAGGACCAATCTCCGGCTTTGTGAAGGAGCGATGTGGTTGCCGGGATTTGCCAAATCAAGAGAGGCCTTCCTGCATACAGCTTTGCAAAGCATTGTAAAGCAGGCTCCATTTCGCAACATGTTCACACCAGGTGGCTTCCGCATGTCGGTTGCCATGACTAATTGTGGAAAGCTTGGCTGGGTAACTGATCTTGCCGGCTACCGCTATGAAGAAAAAGATCCTGAAAGTGGGCTTTTTTGGCCTCCCATGCCACCCATATTTTTAGAGATGGCGCAAGCAGCGGCATTGAAGGCGGGCTTTCCTGCCTTCTTTCCTGACGCCTGCTTAATCAATTGTTATGAGCCAGGGGCCAAAATGTCGCTTCACCAGGATAAGAATGAGAGAGATTTGAGCGCGCCCATCGTCTCTATAACACTTGGATTACCGGCAACTTTTTTGTTTGGCGGCTTGAATCGGGCCGATCCGGTGCAGAGGCTCTTCTTGATTCATAGTGATGTGGTCGTATGGGGTGGTCCAGCAAGACTCTTCTATCACGGCATTATACCGCTTAAAAAGGGATATCATCCTTTTTGGGGATCGGCTCGCATCAATCTAACATTTCGAAAAGTGGCTTAATCTTTCATCTTTTCATTTTCATAAGATTATCGATCATTGCCAACAGCAACGGACCATATTTGTCTTTGATTTTTTCGCCTGTGTTTAAAATGTCTTTAATTTTGCCATGATCCCATAATCCGATTGATTCTTCGGGTGCGATTAAGATAGGAGCCAATTCTCTTTTATCTGCAAATGTATGCAAAAGCAGTTGGCCTCTTTGCAAATGAGTAAAGGAATAATTGATAAGATTGCAGTAATATTCAATGATTCCCTTCAATTTGGAAAATTTGCGTTGTGCAAAACCAATGATGGCCACTAAATCCAATTCATATTTAGAAGTGGCAAGAACAGGAACGGCCCCGGTATAAGTTCCTGTTACGAGTAATTTATTTTCCAACTCTAGAGGTGGCTGAAAAGGAAATAAGGCATTAGAGGAATAAAGCACATCAGATAATAACCCCTCTTCTAATACGACTCCTTCTCCCTTATGCCAATCGGTGGCTTGGACCAACGTTTTGATTTTTAAATGGGATAGTTTTTTTTGTTTAAAAATGGATCGATAACACTCCCGAATGCGCTCTACTTTGAGAAATGTATCCTTGAGGCCAAAATGAGAAAAGGCCGTAATTCCCATCAGAGTTAACACATTGATTAAACCAGAATAATTTACTTGAAGAATCGTCTTTTGGTTAAATAATTGAGACATGTGAGCGGTGATATCATCGGGCGAAAATCCCATTCCGAATAAAGCGCCCAGTACAGCTCCTCCTCCACAGCCCGCTAAAACATCAATTTGAATACCTCTCTCATTCAAAAAATTGAGTAGGGGTAAAGCTGCCAAAGATTGAATGCCTCCGCTTCCAATTACCATTCCAAATCTAATTTTTCGATTATTATCTATCATGGGAAATACCTTGTTAATAATTAAAAAATAAGAACTTGTGGATAAAATAGATTGCCAATGAGAAGGTCGTTGAATAAAAGAAGATGTTAACCAAGGTTCAAATCTTTTTTATTATATCATATAATAAATTTTTTAAACAATGTTCTTTGTATGTTTGAAATAACTAATTGCTTGCAATTTAAGAGAATTCTTCTATTGCTTGAATAATGGCTGCTTCATTTCTTAAAACTTCTTCCTTTGTCTTTTGATAGATATAGGGTAAATTCTCTATTTCCCAAATCTGTATGTTTTTCTCAAAAATGACGTCGATGAAAATGATTTTGTAGGTGGGAAGATTAAGGGTAGAAGCATTTTGGAGATTCAGGCAAAAAGCTTGAACTTTCTTTAAAAAATTGGAAAAGCCGAGCATGTAATTGAGTGACTCGGTTGTTTCCATGTCATGAAAATTCAAAGCAATGATGATGTCCATTTGATGTTGAATGGCTCCCATGAGAGGAAGGCTATCGGTAAATGCTCCATCAGCTAACCAATGGTCTTGCATGTATATGGGAGGAAAAAAGGGTAAAATGGCAGAGGAGGCATACACGCTGTCTGCGACAGAGCCTTGAGATAGACGCAAGGGTTCTCCTGTATGGACATCAGTGGCTTGTAAGATGGTTGGAATGGATAGGTCTTCTAGCTGTAAATCGCCATATAATTCGTGAAAAGTTTGACGCAAACGCGTGGAGCGCAGAAAGGCTTTAGATTCCTCCAATTGAGTAAAAGGAAAATGAAAGATGCTTGCCAAAGCCTGATAGTCTATTTGATTGAATAAATCTACTGTCAACTTTGCTGTGCCAAACTCTCTGACTTTATCCATTGGAAGAGAAGCTCCCCGTGCTGCCGCAATAATCGCTCCTCCGCTACATCCCACTAGTAAATTGAGGGGAATCTTAGCTCGGTCTAAAAATTCAAACAGCTCTATCGCCCCTAAAGATTTGATACCGCCACTACCAATCACAACAGCTATTTTTGGAGATTTCTTTACTTTCATACGCATCCAAATCTAGAGAATCGTTTATTTTTATTTTACCACAAGGAAATTTAAAAGAATAAAATTCATATAATATTTTTTTATTTTTTGTGCGATGTGGTATAATAAAAATAGTTTGTGATTTTAATGAGAGATTTATTGGCAGGTCTCTTTAATCATTTGTTTTTTTCTTTATTATTTAATGAAAGCACAATGTGTTTATTTATTATTGAAATAAGGGAGAAAAGTATGTCTATAGAAAATAGGGGACTACGATTCGAGGCGCCGGATTCAGATCATTGGTCGCTGGATGCTGTCCATTGTTCTGCTCCAGTGACTGCTTATCACGCTGAAAATCTCGTTGCGCACACAAAGGATGCGAACCGGCCAGGATTTGAAATATTTGGAATGCCGGTAGAGGGTTATGAATATGCTGTAGTTAATCGATTTCCTTATTATCGAGTAAAGTTTATCGGGTCCAAAAAGGGTCGTAAAAAGCTGCCTCCCCGGTGGCTTTTCAAATTGTGGTTATTTTTTCATCCTGAGATCAGGAAACGTTTCAAAATAGCTTCAAAGCTGCATGAAACGAAGCCTTGGAAAGAATATCTTAGGCGTTGGGAGAGAGAAATCAAGCCTGAGGCAATTAAAACCCATTTACACCTCCAGTCTATAGATCCTAAAGGGCTAGACGATAGCGATTTAATTGATCACATAAAAGAATGCGCGAAGAACGGAACTTTGCAGTACTGCCAGCATCATGCCTTGACGCCTTACGCGTATTATTCAATTGGAGATTACATGGCTCAAGTACAGGCATGGACTGGGCTTTCTTTTTTTCATTTGCTCGAAGCTTTGCATTACGATGATGAGTACATTCAAATAGGGGTTGATAAGGAATTTGAAGAGCTATTGAGAGAGCTTCGTGAAGACAAAGATGCAAGGCATATTCTTTATTCAGGTCAGACTTCTGAGGAAATTTTCGATCAGCTTAAGCACCATTCAGATAGGCTTCACCGGCTTTTGGGAAGCTGGCTTGACATGGTAGGGTACAGGATTGCATCCGGCTATGATATTGCAGATTTTTATGCTTTAGAAAGACCTGATCTGTTGATTCACATGCTAAGAGCCGGCTTGACTCAGGCGCCTCACCAAAAGACGTTAAAAACTGCGCGTGAGCTTTCGGCAAAGATACGAGAAAAAGTTCCTCTTGAGCATCAGGCAACATACGACGAGCTGTATGCTGATGCATGTGAAGTTTTGTCTTTGAAGGAAGAGAGAGCTCTTTATACCTATTTGTGGAGCTATGGCTTATTAAGGAGAGCTTTATTAGCAGCAGGTGAAAGATTGGCTCAAGCAGGCGCTATTGCACATGCAGAGGATATTGTTGATGCATCTATTGACGAGATTACTGGCTTGTTAGAAAGACGCCCCTCTATTTCTCTGCAAGAGCTATCAGAGAGGGTGAAATATCGAAAAACAGTCTCTATCAAATCGGCTCCACTCTCCCTTGGTGAACGACGCTCAGTGCCTCTTGAATGGTTTCCAATTTATGTCCAGAGGCCTTTGCAAGCTTTAAAAGCTGTTGTTGCTTGCCGTCAGGCGAAGGAAGAGCCTGTTGAAGAGCTACCAAAAGAAGAACTATCAAAAATTAGGGGGCTTCCTGCCAGTCAGGGAATATATGAAGGCCGCGCATGCGTAATCGAAGGGCCGGAAGATTTTGAACAGCTTGAAAAAGGAGATATTTTAGTTTCTCATCATACGTCTGAGGCTTATAACGTGATTTTACCATTAATTGGAGCCTTGGTCACTGATGCTGGTGGAGTTCTTTCCCACGCGGCAACAGTTTCTCGTGAATACGGGATTCCTGCAGTTGTTGGTACACACACAGCTACATCCGTCATCAAAAGTGGGATGAGGATTCAAGTCGATGGAAATAACGGGCAAGTTAAGGTGATCATATGAGTTATTGTTTGATCAATGAAGTTGACCAGGAGAGCCAGTATGGGGGTAAAGCCTTTCAGCTAGGGCAGGTGATGCGTTTGGGTTTGCCTGTTCCTGGAGGATATGCTTTATCAGTTGATTTTGTCGAGGCTATTTTAGCAGGGAGTGCCCAGGCTCTGCAAGCGCTGAAAAAAATATTCGACTACTTCAAGGGAGATTTTCTAGCAGTGAGGTCTTCGGCTGTGGGAGAAGACTCAGAGGGAGCAAGTTTTGCCGGGCAGCATAGTACATTGCTTAATATTCATTCTTATGAAACGACTGTAGATGCTATCCGATCAATTTGGGAATCAGCCAGAACATCATCTGCAACTGCTTACAGAAAAAAAATGGGGCTGGATTTAGAATGTAAGATGGGAATTGTTCTTCAAAAAATGGTTCAGGCGACAACTGCTGGGGTGTTATTCAATCAAAATCCCATCACTAAAATAAGAGAACGTATTATTGAAGCCGCTTGGGGACTGGGAGAAATTGTTGTGCAAGGAATGATTATTCCAGACTTTTATCGCATCGATTCCAATGGAGAAATCCTAGAACGTCTACCTGGAATCAAAAATAAAGCGATCAGACTCTCTAAAACAGGGGGGACTTGGGAGGAAGACATTCCTTTACACGAGCAGTCGGTATTATGCTTATCAGATATTCAGTTATTAGAATTACATAACTTGGCGCTGAGATGTGAGGGGATTTTTCAAAAAGATTGTAAACATGATTTAGAATGGGCATTTGAAAACAATCATCTATATTTGCTACAAAGACGAACGATAACGACACTCTAAAGACTTTAGGTTTCAATGGTCGAAGCGGTAGAACAAAAGCGAAAGTGGCTTGCTCTTTTCTCATTGATTGGGTCACTTTCCATGATTTTTGTGGATCAAACCGCACTGCCTATTGCTCTACCTGCCCTGCAAAAAGAATTTTCCTTAACCTTTAATCAGTTGCAGTGGATTGTCAATGCTTACCTTTTACCTTTAGCTACTTTCATTTTAGCTGCAGGCTCTATGGGTGATCTATTTGGCCATCGGCGTGTCTTTTGTATCGGACTGGTTATCTTTACACTTGCTTCCTTTAATTGTAGCTTCATTCGAACGGCTGAATGGCTAATCATCAACCGCGCTGTGCAAGGAGTTGGTGGGGCTCTAATGATTCCTACAACCCTTACTTTGCTCAGCCAAGCTTTTCCACCCGGAGAATTGGGAAAAGCGATGGGAATATATGGGGCGTTTGTCGCTTTATCGCTAACGATCGGCCCGGTTATTGGGGGATACCTGATAGAGTTCTTGAGTTGGAATTATATTTTTATCATCAATATTCCAATTGGCCTGCTCACCTTACCACTTGTTTTAATATCTAATAAAAAATCAAAGGGGTCGAACCAGGCTGTTGATTGGCGCGGCTTTATTTTAATTTCATTCGCAACGACTTGCTTAATTTTAGCGATCATGCAAGGGCAGGAATGGGGATGGAACTCAACGATTATTTTAAGCTTAATTCTGATGGGTCTTGTCGCCTTCATCCTTTTTGTCTTTGGCGAGCAGAAAGCTCGGCATCCACTCATTGATTTCAATCTGTTTAAGAATTCTTTTTTTCTAAGCAATGCTGTTATCGTTTTTTGTTATCAATTTATTAGTACAGCAGTGATATTTTGGAGTGTTTATTTTCAAAATAGCCTCTCATTTTCACCTGCCAAGACAGGCACAATTTTGTTAGTTTCTAACATTCCTCTTCTGCTCATTACTCCCTTGGCTGGCATGCTTTCTGATAAATGGGGCGCTCAAAAGCTAGTGAGTATAGGTGGGTTATTATTAACCGGCTGTTTTTTAGTCTTTAGTTTTTACGCTGATAAAATGGAGTTTTGGCTATTAATTATTCTTCTCCTCGGCTTCCGTTGCGGTACCTCCTTAATTTTGACTCCGGTATTTTCTTCTACCTTAAAAATGATTCCGAATGAAAGGCAAGGGCAAGCCTCAGGAGTCTTGGCGACGAGTAGACAGATGGGAAGCACTTTTTGCGTGGCCGTTGGAGGCGCTTTAGTTGATTATATTTATCAGTATAAATTCTCAAGCTTTTTAACAACTCACCAAACAGTGACCCCTTTAAGCCTCAATCAGTTTCAAGGAGTTCTATCTGGCTCTCCAATCGCGATGGAAACAATTCAGCGCTTGCCGGCAGAATTGGGATCACAAATCATGCAAGCGGCTCATCAATCATTTAATTTTGGGTTTGCCATTCTTTGCCTGCTTTTTGCCTTAATGAGCTTTGCGATTTTTTGCCTTTCTCGCCGTTTAGATTAAATTCAATGCTTTCAAAAATATTCCGATCAATCCCCGAGCATCCATTCTCCACAATGCGTGTAAGAAGTTATGCCAGTGGGCCTTGAGCTTGTTTTATCTAGGAATGCTTTCCATAAGGGACTTTCACAGACTCATCATTTCGTCTTGTTTCTTAGTTTCTATAATAGAAGATGTAGAGGGTTGCCTTTGCGATCTTGCTTGTTTAATCCTTCTTAGGTTTGGTCAGCCTTCTTTGAAGATTTTTCTATATAAAAAAAAATGTCAATTGATCAGAATGCCACTTCTTTGCGAGTCAGCTTAAGAGAGCGATCAGTGTGAAATTCATGCAACGACTATTTGTACATAGATTTAGATTATTTTCTATATATGGTGGAAAGGCGATAACATTATTGTTTGGTTTACTATTACCAGGCTGTTGTCCTCCAAACCCTACTTGCCAAGGAGCGACTTCCAGCTGCCCTGGCTATTTTTGGAATCCTCCAGATCCGATTGTTAAGTGCCCTTGCGATTATGAATTAGAAAATGATGAAGACTTACATGCCGATCTAGAGCAATTGCAGCGGCACGATACGGCGGTTGCCGATTTAATCAGCATTGCTCTGCAGAATAATCCCTCTACACAGCAAACGTGGGCCAATGCTAGAGCTGCAGCTTTTTCGGTTGAAATAGCCAAGAGTGCTCTTTACCCGAGCGTGTTCTTAACCGAGACGCTTCAGTATAGTAACTCGCAACTCGATGAAGGGCCGCCCGACATTATTCCTGCTGCAACGGGCGCAACAGGAGCCACAGGTGCGGCTTCTATTCTTCCCTTTTCAAATTCGGCTTTAAACCGAGCACAGGTAGTTGATACGACAGTTATTGACACGGGTAATACTTCCATAGCGACGACTACTTTTACCCCATCAGTTGGTGAATTCACGACATTGACAAGCGATCTTTCTATTTCTTATCTTCTATTGGATTTTGGAGGGAGACAAGCAACGATTGAAGCGGCCAAGCAAGCGTTGTATAACAGCAATTGGACCCATAACCGTCAAGTGCAGCAAGTGATCATTAACGTCTTGAATACCTACTATACCTATATGGGCCTGTCAGCATTAGTTGTAGCTAGAGAAAGCGATTTAAAAAATGCGCAGACTAATTATGATGCTGCCAATCGCCTCTTTGAAGCAGGTGTTAGAACGAAATTGGATGTCTTGCAGGCAAAAACCGATTTAATCAATATTCAATTGAATATTGTCGATTTGGAAGGGCAGAAAAAAGTCGCCTATGGAAGACTGGCCAATGCGATCGGCTTGCCTTCCCAATCGGAATTCCAGGTGCCAGATATTCCGCAAGATTTGCCAATCGATATCGTCACGGCCGGTGTAGAGCAATTAATCGATCAAGCCAAAAGGCATCGTCCAGACTTGGCGGCAGCTTATGCTTTGCACGAGATGCGCAAAGAAGAGATTGTCATCGCTCGCTCGTCTGGTCTGCCTACTTTGGGTACCTTTGTCGATTTGCAAGAAAACAATGATTTCAATAACCCTAGCTTAAATAGGCACTCCCTTTCAGCAAGCCTTGTGGTTTCTGCACCCCTCTTCGATGGCTTCTTATATGTCAATCGCGAAAGGCGGGCACAGGAGATTTTGCGGGGAGCGTGTGCAAATTTGCGAGCTGTCGAATTGAACATTACGCTGGACGTTTTAACGAGCTATTTTAACTTTAAGACTGCTGTCCAAAGTTTGAAATACAGCGATGAGTTTTTAAAGTACAGTGAAGAGGCCTACGAAGCGGCCTTGATCATGTATCGAGAAGGTATTGGGACGATCTTAGACCTATTAAATGCACAGCGCGCTTTGGCGAATGCCCGCGCCCAAAAGATTCAGGCTCGTACGCAGTGGGCAATAGCACTGTCTAACATCTCATTTGCAGCAGGAACGCTTGGAACGCCTGAAGAAATTAAGCCCTGGAAACAAAAGGGGACGCGTTCGAAGCCAAAAAGAGTGGCATCAAATAAATCTGATAAACCTGCGGTTCAGGTAAAATAAAGGGACTATATGCAAAAGCCTGTTTTTTACTTCATTGCTTGCTTGGTTCTCGCTGGAGGAATGAGCAGTTGTTCTGCGCAAAAGAAGCATCAGAAGGCTCCTCGTCCTCTTCCTGTTGTTGTTGGGGAGGCAGTTCAGCAAGATGTCCCTGTCTATATTGAAGCCATCGGGAATGCAGCTGCATTCAATAGCGTGGATATTCGCCCTCAAGTTTCTGGCAAGATCATCGATATCCGCATTCATGGAGGAGATGATGTGAAAGTGGGCGACCTGCTCTATCGCATCGATCCTGTTCCTTACAAGCTCGCACTTGAAAAAGCTAAGGCGACTTTATTAAAAAATGAAGCGGAACTTGAATATGCGCGCCGCAAAGTCGAACGCTATGAAACCTTGATCAAAGGCGACTACGTTTCTAAATTAAGCATTGAAGAATACAAACGGGATGTCAGCACGCTCGAAGCACAAATCCTCATCGATAAATCTGAAATTGGCGTGGCTCAGACGAATTTAAATTATTGCAATATCTTTTCACCCATCGATGGAAGAGTCAGCCTGCAAAAGATTGAAATTGGCAACGTCGTTTCTCCGACCGACTCGAATCCAATGACGACGATTCTTCAAATTGCTCCCATCTACATCAATTTTTCGATTGCCCAAAGAGAGTTTGAAGAGCTCCAGCATGTTTTGGCCGAAGGAAAACGCTCTTTTCAAGTCATTCTGCCAGGGAGCCAGCAAACATTTGACGGGGAGGTGGTGGCAGTCAATAATCAAGTCGATGTACGGACAGGTACGATTCAAATTAAAGGAATTGTTCTCAACCGTGAAAAAATCTTGTGGCCGGGAGAGTTTGTGCGGGTGCGGGTGTTTATTCGCACAAAGCAAAACGCTGTTCTCGTACCCGATGTCGCGGTTCAAGTCGGGCAAGACGGCTCGTATGTATATGTTTTAAAGCCTGATGGAACGGTTGAAAATGTGGCTGTTAAAACGAGTGAACATGTAGACAAGCTGGTGGTGGTCGATGAGGGATTAAAAACCGGAGCAAAAATTATAACCGATGGTCAGATCAACTTGCGGCCTGGCGTCAAGGTATTGGTCACTAATCCAACGTCGGAAAAAGATGGCGGGAAAGAGGAGAAAAGCGAAACTCAGAAAACAGAGGGTGGGACATGAACCTTTCAGAGCCCTTTATTAGACGGCCAATCATGACTGTCTTGGTCATGGTTGCAATCCTGTTATTGGGATTGATGGCCTTTAATCGCCTGCCCGTCAGCAATCTTCCCAACGTCGACTATCCCACAATTAATGTTACGGTAGCTTTCCCCGGCGCCAGCCCGGAAACTATGGCTAACAATGTGGCTACGCCGCTTGAAAAAGAGTTTATGACCATTCCTGGCATCAACTACGTGACTTCTGCCAATACCCTTGGCGATACAAACATCGTTTTGCAATTCGATATTTCTAAAAGCATGGATTCTGCCGCTCAAGACGTTGAGGCGGCTATTTCTAGAGCAAAGACGAAGTTGCCTCCCGATCTGCCGAATGATCCCACCTATAAAAAAGTCAATCCATCCGATACCCCCATCCTTTACATTGCTTTGACCTCGGCCACAATGCCACGAGCCGAGCTTTATACATATGCTAATACATATATAGGTCAAAGGCTCTCCATGCTGAATGGAGTGGCCCAAGTCATTACGTATGGCTCTCCCTATGCTGTTCGGGTACAGGTCAATCCCTATACATTAGCCAACTTGGGGATTACACTTGAAGACGTTGAAAAAGCTATCGTGACTGGGAATCCTTACCTTCCGACAGGAACCCTGACGGGCACAGTGCAGGCCTCGACGATCATTTCCAAAGGGCAGCTAGAAACTGCCGACAAATACGAGCCTTTAATCGTCGCCTATCGAAACCAGTCTCCTGTGCGTGTACGAGACATTGGAAGAGCAATCGACAGTCTGCAAAATGATAAATACGACCTTCGCTATGTCGATTCAGAAAAAAGCCAGCCGACGGTGGTATTAGCTGTTCAAAGGCAGCCTGGGGCTAACACTGTGCAGGTGGCTGATGAGATTCATCGCATGCTTCCGCAGCTGGCGGCTGAGTTGCCAACATCGGTTGAACTAAAAGTGGTCTTTGATAAATCTGTTTCGATCAAAGACTCGGTTGAAGAGGTTGAATTTACTTTGATTGTCGCCTTGGTTTTGGTTGTCCTGGTCATTTTCTTTTATTTGGGAAAAATTACAGATACGCTTATTCCATCCCTCGTTCTTCCCATGTCCGTAATTGGTACATTCATTTTCATGTATTTGCTTGGCTACAGCATCGACAATCTGTCCCTCCTGGCACTGATCTTAGCTGTTGGTTTTATCATCGATGATGCGATTGTCGTCTTAGAAAATATTGTGAGGCGCGTTGAAGGGGGAGAAGATCCGTGGACTGCCTCGATTGAAGGATCTAAACAGATTGGATTTACCATTTTGTCGATGACCCTTTCCCTTATCGCTGTCTTTATTCCCATGATCTTTATGGGCGGTTTGATTGGAAAAATTTTCCAGGAATTTGCCATCACATTGGTGATCATCACCTTGATATCAGGGATCATTTCATTAACGCTTACCCCGATGCTTTGCAGCCGCTTCATTAAGGCGCATAGCCAGTCGAGCGAAGGAATACTGGAGAAAAGTGCGAATTTCTTTAACAATGCCTTGCTGGCGATGTATAAACCGGCCTTAAATTGGGTTTTAGATCATCGATGGATAGCCCTTGTTCTGGGAGCTTTGAGTGTTATTTTAAGCGGCTATTATTTTTACATATTGCCGCAGGATTTTATTCCTGACGATGACATTGGCTTTATTATCGCCTATACCCAATCGGAACAAGGAACATCGCCGAGCCGCATGATCGAGTATCAGAATAAGGTGATTGATGTCATCGATGCGGATCCGAGTGTCGATACGCTTGTGTCTATTGCAGCTAATCCGCAATACAGAAATGGAATTGCATTTATTCGCTTAAAACCAAGAAGCGAGCGGCCGCCCATTACTCAAGTCGTCCAAGAGCTATATGCAAAGCTCCTCCTGATTCCAGGCATCAATACCTATTTAAAAAATGTGCCTCTGATTGATTTAGCCGTCGGCACGCAAACGAAGGGAAGTTATCAATACACTTTGCAAAGTATTGATGCAAATTCGCTTTACAAGGCTGCTACTGAGCTCATCGACCGCATGCAAAAGCTGCCGGGCTTTCAGGCTGTAAACAGTGATTTGGAAATTAAAGATCCTCAGCTGAATATCGAAATTTTGCGCGATCAGGCCTCTACCTTTGGTGTGGAAGCGAGCAATATCGAAACGGCACTGCAGCTCGCTTTTGGAGGGGGGCGTGTGTCTAGGATTCAGACGCCAATCGAACAGTATGACGTCATTTTGGAAGTCGAACCCCGCTTTCAGCAGGAAGTTAATACCTTATCGAAAATTTACGTTAGGTCAAAAACGAATGATCAGCTCGTTCCTCTCGATGCGGTCGTCAAGTTGAATAAGGGAGTTGGTGCTGCGAGCATCAACCACGTCAGTCAATTCCCGTCGACAACCATTTCTTTTAATTTAGCTCCTGGCATCCCCTTGGGAACCGCTTTGGAAGAGTTGCGAAAGGTTGCCAAAGAGGTATTGCCGGCCAACGTGACGGGTGAGGTAAAAGGAGCGGCCGAAACGTTTGAGGAATCGATTAGAAGCACATCTTTCTTGCTTGTGGTGGCTGTGTTAGCCATCTATATCGTCTTAGGAATTCTCTACGAAAGCTTTATCCACCCTTTAACCATTTTGTCGACACTCCCACCTGCGACTTTGGGGGGCGTGGCCACGCTCGCTTTATTTAATCTACCCCTTTCCCTCTATGCCTATCTTGGAATCATTTTGTTGATCGGTATTGTGAAAAAGAACGGAATTATCATGGTCGACTATGCATTAGAAAATCAGCGAACCTCTAATCAAACGTCGCGAGAAGCCATTTTCAATGCATGCATCGTCCGCTTTAGACCCATCATGATGACAACGGTGACGTCTATTATGGGAGCAGTTCCCATTGCTTTGGCTATTGGATCGGGAGCAGACGCTCGCCGCCCTCTTGGACTTGTGATCATTGGAGGACTCTTATTCTCCCAGCTGGTTACCTTGTTTGTGACGCCGGCTATTTATCTCTATTTGGACCGCTATCACGACCGATGGACTTTAAAAGTACCGGAGCATCCACCCAGGTAGGGTGAGAGATCAAGAAGATAGGCAACTTGCCTATCTTCTTGATCGAATGGCATGCATAAGATTTTGCGCGTCTTATATGTTAAACGTTTACCACCAATTAGGTGAATGTTGGCTGCGTCCCACCCTGCGCATATTGGATAAATCTCTCGCTTTATTGCCTAAGAAGTCATTAATGGTATAGATATCAATTTGTACGCGGACGACTTTATCTCCAGTATCCCATTCCCACTACTGGCTGGCAACCTTGCCGGTGTTATTTGTTCCAGATCTTTGCATTCCAATTGATATCGCGAGGAAGAAAGCGCTGAATGAGGTCGTAATTGGGCGGGGGATATTGTTCCCTATTACGGCTTTGCTGATGTCGACTTCTTTGACAATTCAGTTTCCAAATCTAACAGAAACGCATTATTCTGCATCATTTCATTCGGCAAGGTGTGCATTCGCATTCGTCATCGATCCTGCCGGAACGAGCTGCGTGGCAGTAGCTGTTGAGCCAAGAAGACTTGGCTAATCAGCCGTTGCAAGCATGGGAATGAAAACGAAAAGGCTAAACACTAATGTATTTAAAAGGTTACTTCTTCCTTTAATAGGCTTCTTTCAAAACTTCATTTGTTTGCTAAAAGGGCCATTGTGCTTTGGTACCACATTTTGCGAGCCTATAAGATCTAGCCTCGCAAAATGTAATGAGTAATCTGCTCAAAATCTTCAAATTTTCTATCAAAGCAAGTTTTGAAAGAATGGCCTAATGAGGATGCCGTGAATCTAAAACTCAGACTAAAAATGAGGCGGATGTCCCAAAAGTCAGTGTGTGGATTATTTTGCGGTGGGCTTTAAGATGGTCCGATACGATTGCATAGGCCAAGTATCAAGTATATAGGTTGGTTTACCTTATCTCTCCATATCTCTTTCCCATAGATCTCGGGTACTAAAACTTCCACTTGTTATGCTTCCCCATATTTCTCTAATTATGGAAGCTATATATGTAATAATACTTTTCTCTTTTACTCTTCGATCACTTTGTTGCCACAAACATATAATTTTTCTTTCTACTTCATTGCTAAGCATAAGTAGATTAGAATCCAATTTTTCTCTCGATAACACGCTTATAACCTTTAGAGCTAAGGTGTCGATTGGAAGAATACCCTCATATCCTGGAATATAAGTATAACGATACCCCAAAAAAATACATCTTCTTAGGCAGCAATAACTAGGGGTCTCAACTCTCTCATGGTTGATATGTTATTTAATGCCTCTTGTATTTCCATAACTTATTCCTTT
This sequence comes from Candidatus Protochlamydia naegleriophila, assembly GCF_001499655.1. Classification (NCBI taxonomy): domain Bacteria; kingdom Pseudomonadati; phylum Chlamydiota; class Chlamydiia; order Parachlamydiales; family Parachlamydiaceae; genus Candidatus Protochlamydia; species Candidatus Protochlamydia naegleriophila. Next base: position 2,353,749 of record NZ_LN879502.1, on the reverse strand, counting down.
AATTATAATTGTATAGATACTGGATATTTCCGATAATAATTGGATGAATTCGTGTAACGTAATGTTGGAGTTATAACCCAACTTAAAAAACAGTAGGCTTTCAAAGATCAATTTTTTGCAGGAATAAGTTTTTAGGAAAAATATTATTATTTAATTGGTGCCATAATCATTCCATAGATCTCGAGTGCTATAACTTCCACTTGTTATGCTTCCCCATATTTCTCTAATTGTGCAAGCTATATATGTAATAATACTTTTTTCTTTTAATCTTCGATCACTTTGTTCCCACAAGCCTGTAATCTTTCTTATAATCTCTTCACGAGGGGAAACATGCACTTGTTGTCTACATACCACGCTTATGACCTTTAGAGCTAAGGTGTCGATTGGAAGTGTTCCTTCATATCCTGGAATGTAGGTATAACGATATCCCCAAAAGAATATATCTTCTTGAGCCGCAATAACTAAGTGTTCTAGATCTCTCATTGTTGATATGTTATTTAATGCCTCTTGTATTTTCATAACTTATTCCTTTAATTATAATTGTATAGATATTGGATATTTCCGATAATAATTGGATGAATTTGTGTAACATGATGTTGGAGTTATAACCCAACCCAACAAACTATTGCCTAAATCAATATTTAAGGATTTTAGATGTTCTCTTGACCATGTCATGCAACTATCAGAACCGTCATTAAATATAGAATCTCGTCCCAAAAATGACCAGTTTAGAGGATTTAATCTTTCTTCTTGAATTCGATTAAGCATCTGTATGATCCTTTATATTTCACGAGAGTTACTGCCCACATAAATTTACTAACGCGTACTCTTTTATCGATTACACTTTCAGCGCTATAGGGCTCAATTGAAATGAAAAAATCAATTGCTCTAACGGGCTCTCATTGTTTTTTTACTACTTTCCCACTGTTCACCGCAAGGCTCAAGGTGGGCTGTAAGATCGGCCTCACGGCCTCCCATAACTTGCTAAATCAACGACGTTCGCCAAAATTGAAGGAAAAGTTACATCCCCTGTAATTAACGCTGTATAGAGCCTCATCGGAATCAGAATCGTAGTCGCATCTATACTTTCTTAACAGTTTTGTTTCATAACCTCTCAAAACATTTTCAAAATGTTCCTGTGCTAATTTCAGTTGCCTTGCATCAGAATGATTATGCAACTTAAATCGCTCTTGTTGAATAAGACTGATTTTTTGCGACACTCTAGCCATTCTTGTAAGTAACTTTTCCTTTGCTGCTTTAAGCTCCACCACCTCTTTGGCGGTTAAGGCTAAACCTCCTACTCCACAGGCCAAAGCGACAAAGCCTAGCCCCCCTGAAAAAAAGCCGCCTACTGCAGCTCCAACTATTCCGGCAAGGGGAGCAAATTTAAACGATTTCTTGGGTTGGGGAGGAGTCTGCATACGCGTTTGTTGCTGAATATACTCGCCTTCGTCCATGTTCTGCAAAAAAGGGCATAATGCAACATTTGTTAATCCTATCGCATTTCTGACATACAACTCATCATAGCTAATAGGTGCAACAGTATTGATGGGGATGATCATTTAAACCTCAGATTTTATTTACAGATTATAGTGATTATTTTTTGAGGGCAGATTATTTAAACTTGTTAATATGGTCAAGAGAAATTGTAAATTTTTAATTTAAAAACAAATTAGATGAGCTAATTATTTAGATTTGAGAAGTTTATTGATTATGCCAGGGAATGCTTTATCGAATGGATCACGAATCTATCTGAATCGATTCCATTCAATAGTGTGAGAGGCCGTTAGGCCGATCTTACAGCCCACCGTGAAAACGGTGGGAAAAGATAAAAAACATGAGAGCTCGTTAGAGCTGATTAAGTCCCTCGTACACAAATCAATCGATCGGACTTTGTGAGCACTCTCTTAAAAATGCCATTTTCAATTAATTGTTGTTTATTTGCGTGATTTGTAATTAACTTGAATTGGATTGAGAATTGACTTATTGATTTTTTATGATATGATATCATCTTATTTTATAAATCAGGTATCATAATGAATAATATCTCTACAAACGCTTCTATTCACACTGTTCCAAATGAAATCCTAGAGTTTATTTTATCTTATACGAATTATCCTTCTGCTATTGTCTTTGTTTGTAAAGAGTGGCGCGAGATGAATCAAAATCCTCAAACGACCTTTGCCTTTTTGAAAGATAGAAAGATTCGATTGGGGATCGAAGGAGTCATTGAAAAAAGCAAGACTACAGCAGATGTAGCGCGAATCGCCGAGATACAAACAGTTTTTTTGGCGAGGCTGAAACCGACTAGACTAGAATGCTTAATTTCAAAAGAGAAAGTTAACTTCTTCAAAACCCTGCCCCCCTCTATCACAACTCTTTTATATTTTCATGAATTGGAGCAAGATTTAAATTTGCTTACATTTTTTAAAGTGCTTGAAAAGCAAGCAGGGGTGTTGGCCAAACCTCAAAATGAGGATGGAGAACAAGAGGGCATTCGGCAACAAGCTAGCCGCATTCGAGAGATTTTAAAGCAAAACCAAGCTGTTTTGCAAACGATCACTAAAATTGACTTAGCTAGGCTTGGAATGACAGCTGTGCCTGAAGAACTCAACTTATTGACAGAGGTAGTCTCTGTTTCTCTGGCAATGAATAACATCCATACCATTCCAACCAATTTTGGTTCGACATGGACTAAGCTGAATAGTTTAAACCTAGGCTTCAATCAAATCGAGCACCTCCCTGTAGAATTTGGACGAGAGTGGAAGGTGTTAAAATCGTTAGATTTATCACACAATCGAATAGCCTCTTTTCCTGATCGATTCGGAGCAAACTGGCTAAAGCTTCAGCATGTTGAGATTCAGGGAAATTGTTCAAAAATCACTGTTGAAAAATTAAAAAAACGGTGGCCAAAGATTGATACTTACAGATAAGGCCCTATCCTTTGGCGTGATGGATTCAATCTACTTAGTCTCAATCGTCATATCACCCAAAATGGCGCATTGACAGGCCAGCCGGCACGAGGGATCATAGGACTTTTGAGCCAAGGTTGCTTGTTCTTGTTTGGTTGGCTTAGATAGATTGTTTTTTCCATCTATGACTCGAATGATGCACATTCCACATTCTCCTTTGCAGCAACCAAAACGGAAAGGAAGGGATACATCGATCTGAGAGGCTCGCAAGAGCTCTGTCCCCACTTTTATCTCGTAGATACGCCCTTCTGGACGAGTTGTTAGAAGTGCCATGCCGACCTTAACCTGCTTGAAGCGGATTGAATGCATGCAGAAGCTGGGGCATTACCTGCATGTCCCATTCTTCTTTCAGCAAGGTTGTAAATTCGCCGCTCAAGGGGTCGACTTGATAGGTCTTCATCATTACCGGGCGGCTTTCAAGGTCGAAGAGGACCACTCCATCGAACAGATGTTGCTTAGATTGATAATAGAGCTTTTGCGTTGCAAGCGGAAGGCCATGAATGGAGCTGATTGCACAAGATAGGCAAACGCCCGCATCAAAATGATGCGTTTCTAAGAGAATGGCTCGGTCTTCCTGATTGCGCAGCAAACAAACAAGGCTAGTCTCATCTTCTTTTAAATTCTCTCTTTGCCAAGCCATCTGATTGGCAGCTGTTAAATGGCGGAAGTCGAGTAATAAGGAGTCGTAAACAATTCTTTCAAATTGGCCCTCTCGATATTTTTCGATGGAATAGCGCTTGCCGTAAGGATCGGTCACGATCTTATAGGCTAAAGGACTCAATGGATCGACTAGCTCTTGACCGTGCGGCTTTCCGCCCTTCCAATAATAGTTGTGGTAACACTTATGCATTTGTTATCTATCTAAATCTTAGCTTTTGCTAAAATAGCAGCTTTTAAAGTCTAAATTCCGAATAAATCTTATTTCAGCAGAGGAGGCGCCTTAATGTCAAATAGAGAAACAAAGCTGAGGCATAAAGAATTAGTCGATGGACCGGTGCTCGACGTTCACGTGTATGGTGAAGAGGGAATGATTCAAAAGATTGTCTTGGAAACAAGTCAAAAAAGTGGCTTGCAATGGCATTTTTGGTCGAGTGAGAAAGATGCTCGCTTAGAGCAGCTTTTAGCCGATTGGTTCACGGCTTATGGACAAGGCAAGCAACCTTCCCTTATGCCCTATCACTTGGCTCACTTGCCTCCATTTACACAGAGATCTTTGCTAATCGTTCAAGACATCCCTTTTGGATCGACGCTTTCTTATGGCGAAATCGCCCGCTTGGCCAATCGCCCTTTAGCGGCGCGAGCCGTCGGTACTGCCTGCAGTCGCAATCCCTTTCCACTCCTGATTCCTTGCCATCGCGTACTTGGAGCCAATCAAACTATTGGGGGCTATTCGGGGGCCGGAGGGCTACAAACAAAAAAGGAGTTGCTAGAATTTGAAAAAAAAGTGATGCACAAACAAGGGCTTTTAGAAAAATAAAACGAGCCAGAAACCGACCTGGCTCGCTCTGCATTCTTTCTAGAATTAATTGACGCTCAAATTCAATTCAAACTGTGGAATTTGCGACTCTTCTAAGTCCAATTCGGTCTTCAAGCTTTCTACTTTATGAGTTGTCTGTCTTGTCACATCGCTCAATAAGTGGTTCCAATGAATTGCAGCTGGAGGCTCTTTCTTGCGGAAGGTTTCAATCAATTGCGTTGTAAAGACTCCGCCTGTCAAGCAATGCTTGATCGAAAATTGACCCGGGCTCGAAGTAGAAATGATGATCGATCCCGAATGATCCAAGAATAGCCGCTTGTATTTTGCTAGCAGCTCATCCGAGGTGCTTTTCACTAAAAGCGAGGTGAATGAGGAAGTGTTAGTAAAGGCTTGCCGATTTTCTTCCTCTTCAGCCGCCAAAGCGGGATGGTTAGCTGGATTGCCAGTTGCTCGAGTCGTAACGATATTATTGCAAGAGTCTGCGATCGATAAAAATAGGCGAGGATTCTTCTCTCTTAAAAGATCGTTGAAGAGATTGAAGTCAATTTTTTGCTGATCCAAAGAAAAAGAAAGATCTGGCCAGCGATTATTTTTCTCCTTCGTACGCGATCCATGCATGGCAAAGTAAAGAATCACGATATCGTCAGGCTCGACCTTCAATTCCTCAATGTAACCCATCACATGCTCGACGCGGCAATGATGTCCTTCAAAAATAACACCCTCTAATTCTAGTCCTGTATAAGCCGCAATTTTTTTAGCTTCGCGGCGCCAAAGATCGATCCCTCCCTCGAATCCGGTTGGATCTTGGTCGTTCAGAGAATCACCCACTAAGATGACGTGCAAGGAGGCCCCTTCCAATGCGGGAGTAAAAAACATGCCGCTTGCAAAAAAAATGAATAAAAAAAGATTTAAAAGCTTTTTTTTAAGCATGTAATCAATAGTCCTTATTTTATATTAATTAGTTTAAATAATTTGAAATTATAACTAATAATTAAATAAAAGTTAATTATTTTTTTAAATTTGTTGAAATATGATTAAACCGAAGAAGGGAAGGGATGCCTAGTTTGGCATGCCATTCGCACTAGAAAGGTATCCCATTTTGAAGGAGGGGAGCCATGAACAAAGCACAACTAGAAAAGAAGATAGCCTATTTAGAGTTTGTCCACGATCAGTTGGAAATGGAACTCATCTATGTCGATGATCTGTTGAAATCGGTTGGATTTCCGCAAGGATTGGCATCTGCCAAAGAGGTGGCTTTAGAGTTATTAGAGAATGCCGAAGCCGATAGCGGTAAAGAGCAGGAATAAGCCTTTTGGCATGTCATTTGCAATAGATAAGGTGTTTCCATTTCAAGGAGGGAGCCATGAACAAAGCACAACTAGAAAAGAAGATAGCCTATTTAGAGTTTGTCCACGACCAGTTGGAAATGGAACTCATCTATGTCGATGATCTGTTGAAATCGGTTGGATTTCCGCAAGGATTGGCATCTGCCAAAGAGGTGGCTTTAGAGTTACTAGAGAATGCCGAAGCCGATAGCGGTAAAGAGCAGGAATAAGCCTTTTGGCATGTCACTTGCAATAGATAAGGTGTTTCCATTTCAAGGAGGGAGCCATGAACAAAGCACAACTAGAAAAGAAGATAGCCTATTTAGAGTTTGTCCACGACCAGTTGGAAATGGAACTCATCTATGTCGATGATCTGTTGAAATCGGTTGGATTTCCACAAGGATTGGCATCTGCCAAAGAGGTGGCTTTAGAGTTACTAGAGAATGCTGAAGCCGATAGCGGTAAAGAGCAGGAATAAGCCTTTTGGCATGTCATTTGCAATAGATAAGGTGTTTCCATTTCAAGGAGGGAGCCATGAACAAAGCACAACTAGAAAAGAAGATAGCCTATTTAGAGTTTGTCCACGACCAGTTGGAAATGGAACTCATCTATGTCGATGATCTATTGAAATCGGTTGGATTCCCGCAAGGATTGGCATCTGCCAAAGAGGTGGCTTTAGAGCTATTGCAGAATGGTGGAATGGAAGCTCACAACGATAGCGAGGAGTAGTATCAATTCAAAGTTTGATTTTACCAAATTTTGATGGAATCTTAATCATCCATTTATAAAAGAGCGATTAGATGATGTCTTTCAAAACGATGTGTTATCCGGTTAAAAGCCGAGATTCAACTGAAAAGCGATCTTCATCAAGTTTATCTAAATTTGATTAGATCTTAATCAAGGATTAACACAGCTTCGATTTGATAAGACTTTCATCAATGCCATAAAGTGTTAATAAGTTTTAATAACTAATAATCGCCCTGGGTATCAGCCTTCGACAGACACGTATAAGTCTAATAAACTGAAGCCAGGGTTTTTTTGAGTCTTTAATTTTCTACAGATTGTGGGGTCGATTTATTGAATTTTGACCCTCTCTTTATCAAGTGTTAATACACGCAATGTGTAATAGAGTTTCATCAATGCCATTATAGTCATAATAAGTCCATAATAGCTAATAAGAGCCCTGGGCTTAGTAATACATAATAACAATAAGCCCGGGGTTTGGTTCTTTTGGCTTGATGCAAACTTAAGTAACATAGGTAATAGCGACATCTTTGCCGCTTCCACATAACCGATTCTAGTGTCTTCCATTCTTGTTACCCACCTGTTACTTAATATACGAATCATGCTGTTTTTTTAGATGGTATGGAAAATGCATAATACTCGTATCTGTTACACCGTGGAGGTGAGTATGAAAAAGGCAGATCTACTCAAAAAAGTCGCTTATTTAGAGTCTTTAAATGATCACTTATTGACTGAGCTTGGTTATGTGGATCATTTAATGCGATTGGTAGGATTCGCAGGCGGCCTTGAGACAGTTAAGTTAACCGCTCGCGAACTTTATGAAACTGAACATGAGAACAATGCCGACTTGAGCAGCTAAGTAGTGCTCGGTTATTTCTTATAGTTTCAAAGGATGTTTTTCGCCTAATTACCTATGCCCAGGATCAAAATGCCTGGGCGTATTCTTTTCTAGTCTTAAAGTTAGATTGCCTGCAGATTTTCTTGATGGCAGGCATGTGCCTTTTTTGTTGCTTTTAGATGATTATTACGATCCACAAATATCTTAAGACGCATATTACTGCTATTGAATTCCGTATCTCTTTGCATCGCTCCGCTTCCTTCGTCTTTGCGTTAACTTTTTCTCTCTGCAAGTATTTAATTTTCAGCTGCTTATGTAATACAGGTTTACCCTTATTCTCTCCGAGCTCACATTATTTTTTATCCCGTTACTATAGTTCCTCGCCAAGCTCACTATGGGCTATAAAACTCAGTCAGTCTTACCTCTTAGGCGAAAGCAAAATTTAATGCGTGCAGATCATAAGCTGGCATGGAATATGCATAATACTCATATCTTACACCGAATGGAGGTGAATATGAAAAAGGCAGAACTACTCAAAAAAGTTGCTCAGTTAGAGTCTGTAAATGACCACTTATTGACAGAGCTTGGATATGTCGATCACCTCATGAAGCTCGTTGGATTTACAAACGGCTTAGAGACTGTCAAGTTAACCGCTCGCGAACTCTATGAAGCTGAACATGAGAACAATGCTGACTTGAGCAGCTAATCAATCATACTACGCTATTAAGCCATAGTCGTTGAATAGATTTTAAGCCCAGGCCAAACGCCTGGGCTTATTCTTTGCAAGCTTAAAGCTAGCTTAGCCTCTACAGAATTTCGTGGTGGACAAGTCTACGCTGCTTCTTGCTGTCTTTTTCTTTGCAATCAAAAAATTGTAAACTGCGTGATCCTATGCGTCTTAATGCTTATAGATTGTAAATAATCTAACACCATTAACTTGGATAAGTGTCTCATAGATTGTTGGAGCAGAGTAGTCAATGGCTTATCATTCCCTCTGCGTCTCTCCGTTTCTGTATTAACCTCCGCGTGCAGGCGGTCCAAGATTGCAGGACTCGGGTCGTAGATGGCATGGAAAATGCATAATACTCATATCTTACACCGCATGGAGGTGAATATGAAAAAGGCAGAACTACTCAAAAAAGTTGCTCAGTTAGAGTCTGTAAATGACCACTTATTGACAGAGCTTGGATATGTCGATCATTTAATGAGACTTGTTGGATTCGCAGGCGGCCTAGAGACGGTTAAATTAACCGCTCGCGAGCTTTACGAGACTGAACATGAGAACAACGTTGATTCAAATAGTTAATCCAACAAGAAACGTAAATCATCGATGGTTAGCTGGGCTGGATTCGTGTCTAAATCGAAGACATCTTCCACTAAGGAGCGTTTCGCGGCTTTCAGCTTCATCATCTTTTCTTCTATGCTTTCGGCAACGACGAAGCGCTTGGCTATCACCTGATCTTGCCGGCCGATGCGGTGGGCACGGTTGATGGCCTGCTCTTCAACCGCTTCGTTCCACCAAGGATCGTACAATAGCACATAGTCGGCAGCGGTTAAATTCAATCCAACTCCGCCTGCTTTAAGGCTGATGAAAAAGATGGATTGAGCCGCATCCTTTTGAAATTCTGTCACAACTTTTTCACGGTTGAGGGTGCTCCCATCCAAGTAGGCATATGACCATCCTTGCTGCTTGGCAAAGCGGGTCATGAGCTGCAACATCGAGGTAAATTGGCTATAAACCAAGACTTTACTCCCTTCGTCGACAATGGTTTGCAGATCTTGAGTTAAGGCTTCGAATTTAGCACTCGTTTGGGCATTCTCTTCTAGCTCTTCTGATAAGGAAGAAATGAGTAGGGGATGGCAGCAGATCTGGCGTAGTCGCAAGATGGCTTCTAAGACTTCTAAGCGATGTTTTCCCATGCCTTCTACTTCCACTTTTTTAAGTAGATTGCCTTTAAATCCGGCTAACAGCCGATCGTAAAGAGCTCTTTGCTCATCGCTCATTTCCACCCATACGGTTTGATCGATTCTGGGCGGTAAATCTTTGGCAACCTCTTGCTTCCGTCTTCGCATGACAAAAGGGGCGATTTTTTTCTTAATGCGATCCAAATAGCGCCGATCGGAGCTTGCGGCTTGAATGTCGGCCATGAAACTTTCTTCCGATCCAAAAAGATCGGGGATGAGAAAGTGAAAATGGGACCATAGCTCGCCCATGTGATTTTCAATAGGCGTTCCTGTCAAGCAAAGGCGAAAGTGCGATTGAAGAGAACAGACGGCCTGCGACGTTTGGGTGCGCGCATTTTTGATGACTTGGGCTTCATCCAAAATCATACTATGGAAGTTTTCTTTTTGTAGAAGAGGCAGGTCGAGTCTTAGGGTCGTGTAAGAAGTGAGAATGATCGAATGGGGTTTTAGCTCTTCGATTGTCTTGGCTCTCGTAGGCCCTTGGTGGACATAGCAAGATAAATGGGGTAAAAACCGGTGGATTTCATTTTTCCAGTTAAACAGCAAAGAGGTAGGAACGACAATGAGATGTTTGACATCCGAAGGTAAACGGGATAAAAAGGCGAGTACTTGGACTGTTTTTCCAAGTCCCATTTCATCTGCCAAAATGCCATGGAAGCCAAAATCGGACAAGAAAGCAAGCCAATTTAAACCCTCCTGCTGGTAAGGGCGAAGAGTTCCTGAAAAGAATGGGCTTGGTTGAACCGATTGGATGCCAGAAAAGCTTTCCCACTTTTCTTTAAAGGCTGTAAGCGATGAGGGAAGCTGCGCCTGTTCGAATAAGGAGGAGAGGGCTCCAAAGTGGCTTTTTTTGACGCGCACCTCTTGTCCAACAATTTCGCCTTCTTCTGCAAGTTCGCGTAAAGGATGCTGTGCAGTTAATTCGGGCAATAATCCGACTGTGCCTGGATTTAATTGAATGAAGCGCTCGCGTCGATTAAAGGCCCCCAAAACGGCGCCTACATCGGCTTCGTGCATTTCATAGCGTACCCGTCCCTTGACCTTAAATGACTGGGCATTGTCTTCTAACTCTAAGTTCAGAGCATCTTGCTTGACTACGCGATTCCCTTGCCAATCCTGAATCGACCAGCCGATTTCGAGCAAGAAAGTCAGGCTTTTGGCTACCTTGTCGATCGGGCAGTAATAGTGGGACGTAGAGACTGCTTTTTTTATAAAATCGGTCTCAAGCAAATCTTTTTCAAAGCCTTGCTCGGCATTCGACTGCCTCTTAAGCCGAAAACTTCCTTTAGTTTCCTGAAGGATGGGGCGGGGATCGTGTAAAGCGACCCGCAAGCCTTCTCCGTACTCCATCCACAAATCCGCAAAGGCCCCTAAGCGATCCTTCAAGATGAGAAGTGGATGGGGTGCCGTCTGCTGATAGAGATCTTGGGCCGAACTAGAACTCTCTTTGATGACAAGCCCTGGAAAGTCGGGATCCTCCTCCTCAAACTCCTCTAGAAAGGCCGCTTTATGAGGGCCTTCTAAGATCCATGGCTTGGTTTGAAAGGCTCTTTGAAGCTCTTTCCAGCTAAGTGGAGTGGAAATCCCTTTTAAAGAGATTCCCCGTATGAACCATTGGGGTTTACCGGGGCCAATGCAATCGCAAGCCTGAAGCTCGATATCGGTATCGCGCCATTTTAAACGTCCTTTTATCTCTATTCGTTGCGCCTCTAGCGGAGTGATTTCGTAGTAAAAGTCGACATGGCCAATGAAGTCTACAACGAGCTGCTTCCCATTAAAGTAAAGCTTTTGAGTCGCTCCTAAAACATTCAAAATGGGAACGGATTGAGCTGCTGGAATATGAAAGAGGGAAGAGGTCATGCTCTCGGCATGGGGGGTGCGGCCGGTCCATTTCTGTTGATAAGCGAGCTCTTCTTTGATGAGCAGACTCAAGGCTTGTTTGTCTTTTTCCTGCGATGCAAGGGCGCGCCATTTAGCAAGAGCCGCGGAAGGGATTGGGTGGTTTAAATGATGGGTGAATCCCTCTTTAGTCAATTCAGCCAGCCGAATGGCAACATAGCCAGTCTTATCTATTTCCTGCCGATCTAACGTATAAGCAATTTCGCTCATGAATAAAGCCTTTTTCTGATAACATAGAAACCTGAGCTTTAAGGAATTGTCTGATTTATGACGAATCGCTTACTTCAAAATGGCTTCAAAGCTTTAGTTTGAGGCGTCAGTAAACAGTGAATCCACAAGCTCGAGTGGGAAGCATAGTTTAACAAGAGTCCAATAGTAAGAAAAGCTATGATTGCAACACTTTTTAAGATCTAGGTAAAATAGGCGGCAATAATGAGTAAATTAAAGATGTGGCAAAGTAATTGGGATGAGGCCGAACAGGAATGGGAGCGCAAAGCTCAGGAAGCCGCCGCCAAAAAACCGCTTAAGCGTTTAACTGTCTTGCCCGACATGCCAGGTATAACGGAAGAAACGGCCAAGAATCTTAAATGGAAAAGCCTCAAGTGGATGATGCTACAAGATCATGAGGGGGATATTCGCAAAGGATTTCTTAAGCATCCTCTGAAATATGGATGGGCTTTATTAAAGTCGGCTTGGCAAACAAAACCTTATAAGAGAGAGGGCGATTTCTTCTTATACGGGGTCGATTCGGTTGACGATTTTCAAGCCTTATTAGAAGATCGTGATGCCATCTTTGTCCTAGGTTTTTCTTATTGCCATAAGCCGTTCGAGTGTCCATCGGGGCGCTTTACTCCCGACTGCATGCACGATCCTGATAATCTGGTTTGCCAGCAATGTTTTATTGGTAAAGCGGTTCATGCGGCAACGCCCAAACAAACTATTCCTTTGTTCATTCCAACCATTCACTATATTGGCGGGAAAATCTTTGAAATCGTTCATCAACATCCGAGCAAACGAGTTTTATTTATGATCACTGCCTGTGAAATGACGCTCGAAATGTTTGGGGACTGGGGAAATATGGTCAACATCAAGGGGCTTGGCATCCGCCTAGATGGCCGCATCTGCAATACGATGAAAGCATTTGAATTATCTGAGAGGGGAATCAAACCGGGCCTCACCGTGGTGTTGGATGAGACCCAGAAAAAGATTTTAGAACTGCTTAAATATCGCAATCAAGCCATGGAATAAGCGGCTTGAATAAGCCCTTATGAATGAGATTCTTTCGGCTGATCTTTAAAATAGTGGTACCACTTGCGGAAAGGCTTGTGTGTATCTTGCTGATGATAAGGACGGACGCGGGGAGCTTCTTGGCAAGCTGTGCAGCAGCAACCGGCAAATTCTTTCAAGCAAGTTTGACAGCAAAGGTATAAGTGATTGCAATCCATATTGGCGCAGTTGTAATACGATTCGATGGCTGTCTGGCAATGATGGCATTGGCCAATGACTGGCGTTGGTTGGTCGCTAATGGGAACGGTGAGCCGGTCATCAAAGACAAAGAGCTTCCCGAGCCAGTGATCGCTTCCCTGTTTGAGTCCGTAATTGATCACACCTCCATCGAGTTGATAGACGTCTTTAAATCCCTCTTTCTTTAGCAAAGAGGAGTAAAGCTCGCAGCGGATTCCTCCCGTGCAGTACATCATGACTGGCGTTTTTTGAGGATCAACCTGCTCTTTTAAGTTTTCGGCGTATTCTTTGAATTCTCGGAAGGTGTCGCAAGGGGGGCATTCGGCTCCTTCGAAGCGGCCGACTTTCCATTCATATTCATTGCGAACATCCAAGAGCAGCGGTTTTTGCTCATCTTCGAGCAATTCTTTCCAACGCTCTGGCGATACGTGCTCACCTATCAGATCCATGTCCACCTCTTCGTCCAGGGCGACAAGCTGTTTGCGGTATTTGACTGTTTGGCGAGGAAAAACATTTTCGTGGTGAGGGTGGATTTTAAAGGGCATGTTTTCAAAGAGAGGGTTAGCGTGCAGCCAGTTCATGTAAGCTTCGGCATCTTCGCGTGCGCCGCTCATTTGTCCATTGATTCCCTGTTCCGAGATATAGATGCGCGAAGTGATATTGCGCTCCTTAAAAAAGTTTTTGTGAGCAAGGACCTCTTGATGTGGATCCGAAATTGCGGTAAAATGGTAATAGGCAAGAACGAAAAATGGGCTCTCTTGTGACATGTAATTACTCTTTAAAAATGACATTATGAGACAGTAAGTATAAAAGATTTAACTGTTTGTTTCAAGTATTGATCTTCTAAAAAAAACTTTTCAAGCGCTCTCCTGCGAATCGATATTTACCTGGCCAAAAATCCCTATTCGGGCAATAATTAAGCATTCATTAAATATTTTCATTTATTCATGGAGTGTTTATGGCAGATAAGCTTACACATTTAACAGATGACAATTTTGAACAAACAATTTCACAAGGCGTTACCCTCGTTGACTTTTATGCAACGTGGTGTGGACCTTGCCGCATGATTGCTCCTATCGTTGAGCAACTCGCGACAATGGTTCAAGGTAAAGCGCGCGTGGCGAAATTGGACATTGATCAGGCGCAGCAAACAACAGCTTCCCTGCAAATCACCTCTGTTCCTACTTTGATCGTTTTTAAAGATGGAAAAGAAGTGAAAAGGGTCGTTGGCGTGAAAGATTTAGACTATCTATTGAATCTCGTTCAATCTTTCGGCTAATCGGATAAGTTTCGGCACTTGGATTATTCCAAGTGCCGATTTTTAAACAGAAGAATTTAGGATAGTCAATGGGTAAATTAATCGTCATCATTGGCATTCTTTTAGTCATCGCAGGCTTCTTTATTACCTTTAAGGGATCGATTCCTTTAATCGGTAAAATGCCTGGAGATATCGTCATTAAAGGGGAAGGCTTTCAATTTTATTTCCCCATCGTTACTTGCATACTCTTAAGCCTTTTCATTTCATTTCTTCTCTATCTGTTTTCAAGATTTTATTGAATTGTGCATGACTTTTGATTCGAAACAACTTGCGAATAGCCAGCTGCAAGCTGTTTGAATTCTTTTGCCTTGTCTTTCTCTTTCCTTGTTAGGAAGATTTTCTCGCATTCCTCATAACTGTCTTTTTTCCAATACGAAATAAAGGTAATGAAATCTTTGGCTGCTTCGCTATCACCTCTCTGCGCGGAAGCGATTGCGCATTGTTTATAAGTTGACTCACGATACGTTTTAAAGATTTTGGCAAGTTTTTTAGCTCCTTCAATATTGCCTCTTTGAGCACATGCGATGGCACCTTTAGAAAAAAGCTTTTCTTGAAAAGAAGTCTCTTTGCGAGCAATTTCTAAGGCTCTTCTGATATTGTTTCTTTGGATAAAGGCAAGCATACATTTTTCATTAGCCGTATCTAGGTAATATTCTGACAGGTGGCTGTAGTGTTGAGATAACTTGTAATAGCCTCTTTGGCTGTGGGCAGCAGCACATTCAACATAGGTCTCATAGACTATATTTGGGGGGCCTTCGAAAGATTTCAGTTGTTCGATAAATGCTGAAGTGATTTTTATATCCCCATTTCGTGCAGCTACGATCGCGCAACCTTTATAAGTCTGTCTAATCTTACTTTTAGCTAAGAGGGCAATGCCTTTCGCAGCTTCGTATTCGCCAAGTTTTGCTAGACGTATTGCGCAGCTTTTAAACGCATTATCTGTTTTATTACTTGCGCGCGAAGCAAATTTTTTGGCTGCTTCAAGTCGATGGCGGCCTGCTTCTATTTTGGCCAACTTTCTGTAAAAGAACGATTCCTTTTCTTTTTTTTTCTTTGCATATTTTGCAATCGCCTGATCATTTGAAGAAGATAAGAGCAGTTGCAACGCTTTAGCTTTAATCACCATCTTTTCTTTCGCGGGAGGATCTATGTAAGGCCAATCAATATGAGCAGCTTTCTCTACTTTTTTATGGCTTTTGACAAGAGCTGCGAGATAGTTGCGAAAATAAACGGTATAATCAGAAAGAAGCCAAATTGGGTCTTTTTGAACGCTCTCTTGAATCGAACGCTTATCGATTGCTCCCTGAAAGATTAACCAACTTCTAGAGCGTAGGAAATATTCATGCGCTGACCCGCAATAGCGGATCGATAATAGTTTAGCGAAGTTGGCAGATGATAGGTCGTTGGTTGAGCGAATGCTCGCCTTGCAAATGAGGGATTTTTGCTGCTGTAAAGAAAGGTCTTTCCACTGTTTTTTTGCCTGTCTGGTTAATTCGCGTGTTTGAGAATCGACTGAGTAAAGAAGGGTAGTCCATCTGGTTTCATTCCACTTTTTATTAACAAGCTCAACGCTATTTTCTGAAAAAGGAAGAAAAGAAAAGGCATGCGAAAGGGCATCTTCGCAGATTAGGGGAGTGGGTATTATTGTTTGTTGAGCAATTAGCATCTATTAAAATCCTGGATTTATTAAAAATTAGAAAAGAATTCTCACGGATCAAACATTAATTTACAATCTATAAATTGATGCTTTGCAATCATTTAATGCACTCGACTTTCAATTAATTAATTTGAATATGTGATATGTAGCATCAACTAAGGATGAAACTGAGTTGCAATGAGTCTTAAATCTTTTTATTGTGTTTTTCTTTAAGATTGATAATGGTAAAAAATGTTTGATTTTACTGCGTTTTATACTATATTCGTATTTATTTAAATTTTTTTGCTCGGTGGTTAGTATGCTGAAGATTTTGCAGTTACTCTTTGTTTGTTCATTGAGTCTGGCTCCAGTGGAATTTGTTGCTAGCGCGCAAAGGCAGCAGGCCGGCTCTGTCATTGAGATTAAGTCGCTAGATCAAATTGAGCACTCTCAAGCCTCAAACCATTTATTTCTTTGATATTGATGATACCTTATTCGGCACTCCTTCTATGCTAGGTTCGCGAGCTTGGCGAACCTATTTTCGCCAAGTGGGTAAATAGGATTCATTGCATAATTGGCACGATATTTTTTCTCTTTTGCAAACTGTAGAGTCCTTGACGGGCCAATGTGTGCGAGCCCTGAAATTGGAAGGGCATGAGGTATTTGGATTGACGGCAAGAGAGCGTACAAAGTGGTATGATAAGGCAGTTGCGAGTGTCTATCAATTAAAGTCAGTTGGAATCGATTTTGATCTGCCACAAATAGCGGATACCTATTCAGATTTGACAAAAGATTCCCAGTATTTTAAAGGGGTGTTCTTTGCCAATTAGGACTTGAAAGGAGATTATCTCTTAAAGTTATTTAAAAATGTCTCTCGCCTGCCGGGTAAAATTATCTTTATCGATGATAAGAAAAGCCACGTCGATTCGGTTGCTTTAGCTCTTCATCAATTAGGTAGAGACCATCTCAGTGTTATTGGTATCCTTTTACAGAAGCAAAAACGATCCTTTTTGATCCTTTGATCGCCAATATTCAGCTTTATTATTTTTGGATATCGGAAAAAAGATGCGTCCTATTTGATGCAGAGGCAGCTTTAATAGCAAAGCAAGATCCAAGCAAAGATGGCGATTATTATTTGCATGCAGTGTTGCGTGATGCAAAGAGGAAGCTCTAAGTTTTAAGCGAAAGATATTTTGAGAATAGCGGGCAGTGCAATCCAAAAAGAGTGGCAGTTAGGCTTTTAGTTGCCTAAATGAGAAGGTTTTTCTGATTTAGGCAACGCATTCATCCTTGATAAACTTTTATTCTACAAGTTTTTAAGCCATTGGCTAGAAGCTACTGGGAATTGATTCGATGAAGGAAAAGAATTAAATCGATGATAGGGAAGATCTTTCGTCGTATACGTAGGCTCTGCTGGACAGTTCACTTGCTCATAAATAAAGCGTTCTTCGTTCAATGGCGTGAGCAGCATGATTTCCGCGTCAATTTCTTTGGATCTACGCTCTTCTGATTTAAATAGAACACCTTGATCTTTTAGGGCTAATGTTTTCCATGCATTTAGTGGCAACACAACAGGGATCTGATGAAAAGTATCGCTGTCAACGAAAGTATTTAAATTTTCTTCAGAAACTTCACAAAATTGCTCGCTATACGCTTTTCTCATTAGGTAAACATCGCGGAAGATAAAAAAGGATAGGGTAGAGACTGTTAATGCAATGGTGCCTGCAATTGGATTAACCAAAATTGACGCGGCTGCCAAGCACGCACCTATGCCGCTCCAGTAAGCCGCTCTTCCAACGAATATTCTGTCTTTAACCTGAGCGATCCTTTCTTTCAGTGCACTCATCTCTAAACGCGTACCCACGTGATAATATTGCTCTTTGATGCTTTTTAAGTAAGAGATATCGGCTTCAAGAGGTGGATAAAATGAAATCATAAAATTATTCACGCCTGTTAATGGTTTTATATGTATTAATATGTTTATCTTTCAATTAAATGGAGATTATAAATGAACGAGATAGAATATAAAAATATATGCATATTATTTCATTCTTAAGATTATTATGCAATAGAGAATCATGCATTTGTTGCTGCTGGGAAAAAGAGTCATTTCCGCGAAGGAAGTTTTGCTGTTAATCATAAAAATAGCTTTCCATCAAAGTCCCTCATCACGTATCTATTTAGATTTCCTAAATTTTTTTTGAAATGTAACGATTTGATTGCGCATGGATGATCTAACAACTGAAGAGGAAGCAGTATTTAATGACGATGGATTCTTATAATCTAAAGATTGTTCTCATTTTGGCGATCGGCTTTTCGCTGGCGAGCCTGCTGGGCTATTTTACGCAGAGGCTTAAGCTTTCACCCATCCTTGGTTATTTATTAGCCGGTTACATCATAGGTCCTTATTCGCCAGGATTTGTGGCTGATATAACAGTTTCTGAGCAATTAGCAGAGATTGGAGTGGTATTGATGCTGTTTGGAGTTGGTCTGCATTTAAAATGGGAAGACTTGGTGAATGTCAGAAATATTGCAGTTCCAGGCGCTATCGGTCAAACCCTTGTGGCTGCCACGTGCGGGGCATTACTGGTTTATTCCATTGGCTGGCCGATCGAAGTAGGCATTATTGTAGGCTTGGCTATTGGAGTTGCGAGCACGGTTGTTCTTGTGCGAGTTTTATCGGACAATCATCTTCTTGATACTGTGGAAGGCCATGTTGCAATTGGTTGGCTTATTGTTGAAGATATTTTGACAGTTCTTGTACTGATTTTGCTGCCTGTTTTAGCCACTTTGTCGAGTGAGGGGCAGCTTCTAGTCAGTCAATTTTTCGAGACGATAGGCTGGGCAATTGCCAAGTTTTTCTTATTAGCTATTTTGATGTTTACTTTGGGAAGGAAGGTTGTCTCATTCATCTTAATGCATATTGCTCGCTTGCGCTCGCATGAGCTTTTTACGTTAACGCTCTTAGCTTTGACATTTGTCATAGCTACAGCTTCAGCTGTTATATTCGGAACTTCAATTGCTTTGGGAGCCTTCATTGCCGGGATGGTGATTGGGCAAACACATGTCAAGCATCAAGCCTCTGCTAATGCACTGCCCATGAAAGATGCTTTTGCAGTCATCTTTTTCCTAACAGTCGGAATGATTTTTAATCCGACGGCTATTACCGAGAATTGGGTCTTTTTTATTGGCGTACTCATCATCGTATTGATTATCAAGCCATTGGCGGCTTTTCTCATCGTTTGGGTCATGCGCTACCCCTTAAAAGTAGCATTGACGGTTGCTTTAGCCTTGGCGCAAATTGGTGAGTTTTCGTTTATTCTTGGTGAAGAAGCGATTAAATTTCACCTGCTCCCCGACGAGGGCTATGATATTATCGTGGCTTGCGCTCTCATTTCCATTTCATTGAATCCCTTGATTTTTAGAGGGGTGAATTTCTTACACAGCTCGATCGGTTCAAGTGAAACCCTATCCTTGCCTTCAGATAACCTTCTCAGTATGCCAACCTTCCATCCGTTGAGCGCAGTTATAGTCGGATTCGGTCCCTTGGGCCGGGGAGTAGCAGAGGCTCTGCATCAGCTAAATTTTAATGTGACAGTCATCGATCAAAATGTGGATACGATTGCTTTCTTGAGAGATGCGCAGCAAAGAGGGGTTTTTGGGGATGCTACCAACCCCACTATCTTAGAAGAGGCTCATATTGAAGAGGCCGATCTCCTCTTAATTACCGTTCCAAGTCTTCATACAACTATTAACATCATTGAGGTTGTCCAGCCACTTAATCCAGGGCTAAAAATCCTGGCACGCTCTCACTACTTGACCGATCACCAAAAACTGCAGGATTTAAATATAGAATCCATTTGCAGCGAAGAAGAGACTAAAAAGGCCTTCATTCAAGCAGTTTATAGAGTATCCCAAACTGAGTTTGAAACTTAAGCGCTCGCCATGTCTCTTGCCGGCAGAGGCTTGCTACGAAGCATTGGCGAGGTGTCGGTGAAGGGTGAAGGCAGTTCTGGCTATTCCAGAAATGTGAAGGGGCGTTACTCTTAAGGAGCTGATTACTTTCCTTATGTTTGGACTAGATAGTGGCGAGAAAAATTTTGGCGACCGAAATGGCAATAGCTGGAATGGTTAGTCCCGTTAAATAGACGCAGATGGGAATTCCAAACAATCCGCCCAATAAAGGTGTGATGCTTGAAAGAGCTAAGAGTTGGGCGTTAACTCCCACTGTTTGAAAATGGGTGATTGCATAAGAGGCGACAAGAGAGGACAACCCTAGGAATGTACAGATCGGTTGCATGTATTTAAAATAAGGCGTACGGCTAGGGCAAAAAAGCTCGGGTGTTATCTCTTTCACGAGGTAAGCACTATCTTCAACCCAGTTTCTGGCATCTAAATAAAGATCTGTAAAAATGTTCATGGCTGTGATTTATGCTGGATTATCCATTTAAATAAAACAGTTTAATTTTACAGATGGTAGAAGTCAATCTATTTTTGGTAAAAACCTTGTTGCCGCCAAGCCTCATAAAGTGCGATACCGGCCGACGTGGCCAAGTTGAGGCAACGCGCTTCTGGTCTCATAGGGATGGTAACGAAACGTTCGGGCCATTTATCTTGAAATAAAGCGGGGAGTCCGTGAGTTTCTGATCCGAAGATTAAAATAGAATCAGGTGTATACGAAACTTCGCTGTAGAGGGTAGAGGCTTTGCTAGAAAAAAAGTAAAAAGGTACTTTTTGATTTTCTAGATAACTTTGCAAATCCTCTATGAAACTGACGCTGACTCCTTCCCAATAATCTAAACCGGCACGTTTTAACCAACGATCGTGTGTGCTAAAGCCTAAAGGGTGAACCATAATCAGATCCGAGCCAGTTACGGCGCAGGTTCGAACAATGTTGCCGGCATTTTGGGGAATTTGGGGCTGAAAGAGAATAATTTTCATAATAGGTGTAAAAAAGAACCCAAGCTCTAGGCTTGGGTCATAAGGATCAAGTATGGTTCTTACGAGCGAGTAGCAGGTGCTGCTTTTTTATCGCTAGGCGTAGGTTCGAGGTCAAATTCTTCTTCATCTAAGAAAAGATCTTCGTCATCAGCATCATCTTCCTGATTAGCGTCTGCTTTGCCTTTGCCTTTTGCGTCATCAGAATTTGCTTTGATCACTTCGATGTCGAAAATGAGCAATTCATTAGGTGGAAGCTGGCCAGTCGTGCCATAGCCGAGGTCTGGGTGAACGTAAAGACGGCGTTTTTCACCTTCCTTCATGCCAACAATCCCTTTGCTGAAGCCTGGAATCGTTTGATCAAGAGGAATTGTAATTGGGCCGCCCATTTCTTCCGATGTTCCAAATACAGTTCCATCCTGGTACTTGCCTGTGTAATGGATTTTTGGAGAAGAATGCGCTTCAACCGCTGGTCCTGTCCCTTCTTTAATTGTTGAATATTGAAGTTTGCCAGGAACGATTTCAACAATGCCGGTTGCTTGGCTATTCTTCGTCATAAAATCGTTGGCAGTCTTTAAATTGTTTGAAGACATTTCTTTGAAAGCACGCTCTTGTACTGCTGCCATCATGTCTTCATACTCTTTTTCAGAAAGCGGCGCTGGCTGCCCAGATGCACCGTCGCGAATCCCTTTGATCATCGCGTCTAAATCGAATTTCAAGCCAGGTGATTGCAAATTGCGGCCTATAAAGTGGCCAAAAGCTTCTGAAAGCTTTTTCATATCAATTTGATCTGATTTCTCAGATTTGTCAGCAGTGGCCTGAACACGCTTATCAGCCTGATTTGTCACAGAATTTGTATCGTCTGCTTGCAAAGTGCCCCATCCTAGTAGCACTCCAAGGCTAGTTAAGGCCAGTAATCGCGTCTTTTTTAACATAAGTAGACCTCCATTTGAAAAAGAAATATTACTGTAGGCAATCATAGATTTAAGTCCAAGAAAATTGAGCGTCCGGTACACGGATTTCCAACTCTTTAAGTTGTTCCGTAGCTACTTTAGATGGGCATTCCATCATTAAGTCGCTAGCTTTCTGTGTTTTGGGGAATGCAATCACATCGCGGATATTTTCTGTTTGGGTCAAAATCATGATCAATCGATCGAGCCCTAACGCGATTCCTAGATGGGGAGGCGTTCCATAACTTAGCGCTTCCAGGAAGAAGCCAAACTTGGTTTCCAATTCTTCTGGAGAGAGCTTTAAGATTTCAAAAATCTTTTGTTGAAGCTCGCTGTTGTGGATACGTTGCGAGCCGCCCCCGATTTCGTAGCCATTCAGGACAATGTCGTAGCCTGATGAACGCATCTTTAGAGGTTCTGTCTCAAACAAGTGGATGTCTTCCAGGTTTGGAGATGTAAAGGGGTGATGCTCGCTTTGGAGGCGTCCTTCTTCTTCATTCCAGCTAAATAGCGGGAAGTCGGTGACCCATAAAAATTCATAGTGATGAGGATCGACGAGGCCTCTATCGCGGGCAACTTTGCGTCTTAAGTGATCAAGCGCCTGATTGGTTCTAGCAGGGGCATCGGCCACCATGAAGATAAGGTCGCCCACTTCCATTTGCATTTCGGCGATCAATTCTTGTTGAACATCTTCTGGGAAGAACTTTACGATGCTGGAGCTAAGGCCTGTATCTTGTCTTTTAATCCAGGCAAGTCCTTTGATCCCAAGGCGTCCGACGAAATCCGTGTACTCGTCGATGGCTTTGCGCGACAGTTCGGCTCCGCCTTTGACGCAGAAGCCTTTGATTATCCCGTTTACACGCAATTGATCGAGGAAAACAGAGAATGTTGATTTGGCAGCAATGGCGTTCAGGTTGTGAAGCTCCATGCCAAAACGCATGTCGGGTCTGTCGCAGCCATATTTTTCCATGCAGGTTTCATGCGTGAGCCTGCGGAATGGTGTTGGAACATCGATATTGGAGCATGCCTTGAAGACGACTTTGATGAGTCCTTCAATAATAGGCATCAAGTCTTCAGGCGTTCCAAAGCTCATTTCCATATCGACTTGAGTGAATTCAGGCTGACGGTCTGCGCGCAAGTCTTCGTCTCTAAAGCATTGAGCAATCTGGAAATAGCGATCCATTCCAGATACCATTAAAAGCTGCTTAAAGATTTGAGGCGATTGCGGAAGGGCGTAAAATAATCCAGGGTAAATACGCGAAGGAACAAGGTAGTCGCGAGCGCCCTCTGGCGTTGATTTTCCTAAAATAGGCGTAGAAATTTCTAAAAAGCCCTGCGCATCCAGATGCTTCCTGATGGCTAACATGGCTTGGTGGCGGGTGATCAATTTCTTGGCTACATCGCCTCTGCGAATATCTAAATAGCGATATTTGAGACGCAATTCTTCATTGACATCAATCAATTCGTCGGAAACAGAAAAAGGAGGTGTCTTGGCTTTGGACAAAATTTCCATTTCGTGAACTAAAATTTCAATGTCGCCAGTTGGCAGCTTTGGATTGGCCATTCCTTCTTGGCGGGGAATAACAGTGCCTTTAATGGAAATAACCCACTCGGAGCGGAGTTTTTCTGCGGCTGCATGAGCATTTGGGCTTTTGATGGGATCGAAAACAAGCTGGGTCAGGCCGAAGCGGTCGCGTAAATCAATAAAAATAAGTCCGCCGTGGTCGCGTCTGCGATTGACCCATCCGGACAAAGTGACTTGCGCGTTAATATCTTCTTTGCGTAATGCCCCACAGGTGTGGGTTCTGCGGTAATCAAACATCATATGGTTCTTCCACTAGTTTCTTCATTTTTTCTATATTATGTTGCACTTGTTCGGTTAGCTTCTGCGTTTGAGAAAGCGAAGCTTTCAATTTTTCAGCGAAAAATTGATTTTGTCCTTCGCTTGCAAATGGTGCAGAGAGCTCTTCCCATAGCTTTAAATAAGTTTGCCCCGTCACATCGATTTTTAGAGTGGGCGTGAGCTCATTAATGGCTAGCTTGAATTTACTACCTGTTGCCATTTCTTTTAATTCAATTTCCTGGTTTTCCAATTCTTGATCGCCAATGACAGCTACATAGGTGGATCCAATTTGATCCGCATACTGCAGCAATTTTCCCATTTTTTTTCCGCTAAAATCCATTTGGCAAGGGATGCCGTGCTGTCTCAGCTCATGTGTCAGTGTAAAGCAGACCCGTTTAGCTTCTTCTCCAAGTGGAATGAGGAATAGGCTTGGGCGAGGAGGCGTAGGAAGGGGAATGCCTTGATTAATCATTGTTTGAATGATGCGCTCAATCCCCGTTCCGAATCCAATGGACGGAAGATCAGGTCCACCAAGATCGCGAATTAAACCGTCGTAGCGGCCGCCGCCGCCGATGCTATTTTGAGCTCCCAATTCGCCTGCCACAACTTCAAAAACTGTTTTGTTGTAGTAATCCAAGCCTCGTACGAGTAGCGGATTGATTTGATAGGGAATTTTAAGCAGGGTTAGCAGCTGCTTGAGTTTTTCAAAATGTTCACGCGACTCTTCATTCAAGAAGTCTAGAATGGAAGGTGCTTGAGCGACGATTTCTTTGTCGCGGGGATCTTTGGAGTCTAAAATACGTAAGGGATTGGTCTCAAATCTGTTTTGACTGTCTTGGGAAAGCGAGGCTAAATGAGGGCGTAAATAGTCTTTTAAAGCCTCTCTAAATGCTAAACGGCAAGACAGATCACCGATCGAGTTGAGGTTTAAACTTAAGTTTTTTAATCCTAAGCGCTGATACAGCGTATAGAGCAAATCAATCAGCTCAGCATCTTGTTCAGGGGATTGATTACCGATCGCTTCGGCGCCAAATTGATGGTGCTGGCGATAGCGGCCAGCTTGTGCTCTTTCATAGCGGAACATCGGGCCGATGTAAAAGAGCTTGTGGATGGGTGCAGATGCATGCATTTGATTTTCAATGAAGGCACGCATGACAGGCGCTGTACCTTCTGGACGAAGAGACATCGAACGTCCGCCCTTGTCTTCGAAGGTATACATCTCTTTGGATACAATGTCCGATGTTTCGCCAACGCTTCTCTGAAAAAGTTCGGTGCGCTCAAATGCGGGTGTGCGGATTTCTTGATAGCCAAAGTCTTTTGCTGTTTTGCGAATGGTCTTTTCGACAAAATCCCATAAATAAGAGCTCTTCCATGTTTCTTGATTGTCTTTGGGAATGATATCAAAAACGCCTGGTGGAATGGGATACTTCATACAAACGACCTCTTAGTGATAATAAGATTTTATGTATCTGAGCTTTCGCTACACTTAATAAATGCTTGATAATGGAGTGTCAGCTGGCTTAGGCGATCGCATGAGACGTCTTGTGAGCGAAAATTAAAAAAGTCCTTAGTAGACAATAGTAAATAAACTATTATCATAAAGCCATTTCTTTCCGACGCAAGCTACCTAAATGTCAAGGCGTTTTGGGTATATAGGTGAAGCATTCGATCGAGGCTTGTCAACACCCTCTTAGATTTACAAGAGAGAGAAATGATAAGAATGATACTGGGAAAATAATAAAGAGTAAAGGAGATAGCAATAGAGATTAATGCAACAGGGAAATAAAAACCTTACCTGCAAGTAAAAATGGTTGGAAAAATCGAATGCGTTTTAGATTTTCAAGTATTTTATATGTCAGTATTTTTTTTAAAGGAATTTCGAATGAAAATATATACACTTTCAAATCCAACGACGAGCCCAACTGTTTTTTCCGCGATGTCTGCACAACCGGTGTCGACAGAGACTGCGAGAGAGGAGCCGATCCATCCGCTTTCGTATTTCGCTGCGCTTCTTTTTGATTATAGGTGTGGGCAAGAGGAAATGGATCCGATCTCTTTTACGTTTGTGCCCTTTTCTCCGCAAGGTCTGCTAAAGATTGCAGACTGCACCGGTCATACGTTTTGTACAGTCGATATTAACCATGAGTCTAATAGACCAATTTTGGAAGCGCTCACAGAGTATGTTTGGACCCTAAGAGGGATTGAGTGGCTGAATAGAGATCTATCCTCTTTCAGAGAGCACTCCTTGACAACCAAGCGCGGCAATGGTCTGCAACACCTGATCAACTATCCCCAAGAAGCATGGCCGCACCTGCAAAGCCAGGCCTCTTTAGCATTTAAGCTCAATGAAATGGAAAATCAACGGCAACAATTAGCTGGATCGCTTCAAGCCTTTATTGCCGATCAAAATCAGCTCGTACAGCAGGAAATAGAAGATCTGTCTCGAGACATTAACTTTCAAGAGCATTTTTCTGGTTTTTCAAGGAGGATGTTTGAAAGATCTGCCCTTTCTCACTTGCCTTCAATGGGAAGTTTTCAATATGCAGGTGTTGCAGAGGTGCATCAAAGGTTAGCTGTAAAAGAAGAGATCACTCTTTTTGTGGGTGAAGTGATTGCGGTGAATGGGCAAATAGAAATTTCTCAAGAGCCATCCATAAATAAAATGTATGAGGCTTGCGATCTGTATAGGCAGATCAACAGCCAAACGCTGACACGTTTTCTTGAGATTGAAAGAGATGGATCGACTATTTGCATTCACCATCCCTCTGACGGAGTCTACAAGCTGACAGCTAATGACAGGCAAAGTACTCGCATGCATCATTTAGATGTTTATTTATTTCTTTATTTTTTGAGAGCAAGGATGGAGGAGCATGTCGATATTGCGGGAGGCTTAGCGGCTAAATTCCTGTCTCAAATGACGCATATATGGGAGAGTCTAGATCCCATGCAGAGCATGGCATTGATCGACCTCTATTTAGTCGAGCAACAAAAGGTGTTGTTAAGAAGCTTACAAGCCTTTATTGGCCAAAATGCCTAATTAGCTCAGTTATTGAGACGCCTGTTATCATTCGACATGTATGCAGTCGCTCGCTATAAAGGCGTCTCTTTATTTTGCTCGCTGGCTGGCTCTTCTTGTTGGGACTGCCCAGCAGCCAGCAATTCATCGAATTCTTCTAAAAAGAAATCTCTTTCTTCCGATTTGATGAGGCGTTCATGGCTTAGAATGCGTTGCAAGAGGTCTCTGTCTTCTGCTTTAACGCTCAGTTGGCGCGTTTGAGAAAGCAATTGCTTTTCAAGCTGTGCTAAGATGCTATTTCTTAATAAATTCTGATATTTAATTAGTTCTTCAGGATCTTTGACATAGTCGAAATTTAGCCAGGTATTCGCGATGTGAATAAGATTGTCCAGCTCCGCAAGCGATTTGGCTTTTTCGATGAGAACCAGCATGGTTTCAATGTTTTGGGCGCAGTTTTCATCGGCTAGACTGAAGGTTTGGTCATCTTGTTGAATGAGCTGATCCAGCCGCAGCTGTTTGACAAAAGCTATAAATTGATTGGCCGGCATGTCTTCATATTGATGATAAAGAATCTCTAAGGCCTCTTTGATCGATTGCCTATGTTTGGCATCTGCCATCAAATAGGTGTGCGACAGCGTTTGGAATTCAATTTGAAAATTATTGTTCGGATGTTGCAGCTCGTGATTTAAAAGGTTGTGCAATGCAGCCGAAAGCGGCGTTAATTCATTTTCTCTGGCCATAGTCAAGGCTTGCAGCTGAATGTAGATCGGATGATTAAAATCGACATGCTGTGCGTTGTCAGCTAAGTGGCGGTCTTTGAAGTCTATTTTTGATCCGCCCAGCGCGATTTGATCCCCATCTTTATCTCTCGAAAGTAGGGAAATGGGATCTTTTAGTTCCTCATCTTCCTTTAGGAGGTGGACCTGATAAATTTTGCCTTGATTGTTGAACAGCAAATAGCCAAAGAGGATTTTGTCTGAAGGGGCAAATGTCGCAAGGCCTTGCCTTGTCAATAAGGCATGTTTTCTCCCTTGGTCTGCATAAATCACAAAATGATTGAGGTTGGAAAAGCTTTCGACGTCTTGCTTTAAAGCTGCGACTTCTTGGCTCGTACCTTTCGCAGTTGATAGATTGACAGCTTTTTGCATCAGGCTCTGGCCAAGGCGGTAATAACGGGGGGCATTATAAATAAAATTCTCCGCGCCTGGCTTTACCCAGCCTAAATTTTTAGGCGGCGCAAAATCTGGCTGATTCGCCTCTGCCGCTAATGTAGAAAGACGAATGAGACCGCCCTGCTTGACCAATGTAGAAATCTCTTTACCGTTTATTCCTTCTAAAGGATCGGGATTGGCTAATAATCGGTTCAGGCTGCGCAAGTCTTTAAGGGTGCGCAATTCCATGGCTGCTGAGTCAACCACAATAGTCGACTTTGGAATCAGCCAATGGAGGATGCTTGGAGCCGGTTGAGCGATCAAGAGGAAGTGTGATAAGTCGCTATTGGTATAAATTCTTAAGGTATACGGACAGCAGTTGAACTGGCCTTGCGCATCCACCTGATTGGCATAAGAAGCCGTATCTGGCAGGATCGTCAGCAGGTTGTTTTTTAGGAAGTCAGCATCGGCCCAGTTTTGATTGTGAGGCTTAAGCCGATACAATTTGGCATGCGTTAAAGCCATGGCAAAGTCAGACACTCCTTGAGCAGCTTTAATCTCTTGCGCTTCCACACGGTCGCTAAAACTGAAGTAAATGACCGTTCCCACAAGACCTGAAATGGTCAATACGGAAAGAATGAAAAAGATAATCCATTTCCATGCCTGTGCCAAGTGGCTTGGCTCAGAACTCGCAAAATGAAATTCGCCCTTTTTCAGCTGGTTGTCATCCTCTAGATCTCGTAGATAGTCATCCTTGAGGCTAGTTGGCTTTTTGTGTTCTTGCTTGCTTGTATGAGAGGATGTAGATGCTAGGAGAGGTAAATCGGAGTCGCTATCTTCTTCTTGAGAGGGAGAGCCACTGTTTAAGTAGAGCTCTAAATTGGTTTTTTTCCACTCCTCATCTTTTAAGGCTTCAACTTCTGCTTCAAAGGGAAGTGTAATGGTCAACAGAGGCCCTTTAGAGGCCTCCGCTTGCACAAGGCAGGCGGGCTCTGAGGGAATCGTTCCCTCCTGTTTTTGAAGTTTCTCCTGCAAGAGAGGTGTTAGAGAGTTCATCGACGTCGCAGCACTAGAAGGAATGATCGTAGATGTCGCGAGATTTTCAAATAAAATCTGATGCTGCTGAACTAAAATGACATCGCCAGAATTGAGCAGTTTTTTTCCAAACGGATGGCCATTCACAGAGGCAAATGGGTCATTAGCTTGATTAATGAGGATTAAAAATCCATTCTGCTCGACGATCTTTAAATGAATGGCTTGAATGCTGGCCCCGGCTAATACTAAATCAACGAGATTCGCATCCGCCCCCATCAAAATTGTAGATTTATTGAATAGGTGGATTTCTGGATCAGATTGGGCATTAATCGTAAGCCGGATCATAAGGAAAGCTAAATACCTTACTATTTATATTTTAAATATTTCTAACAGATTAAGAGGCGAACGTCAATGAGAATTGTAGGCTCTTGCGTGCTTTGGGTTTCGCTGAAAGTTAATCGATAACTCGGTAGTTTTCGTGTTAGTTTGCGCGTTTGCTCATAAAAACCCAATATCCTAATCAAAAGCTTATTTATAGTCACTATTTCAAAAAATTAAATGATGAATTAATTTAAAATGATTAGAAAAGATTTGGTTTATGTGACATTTATTTGCATTATGTCTTGATCTTGAAAGGGATCAAAATTATAATAGATTCTTTTAAATAATTTTTTGACGCCTTTGTTAATGGTAGAAAAATAAGAAATTCTCTATATAACAAAGTACTTGCATAACACGTGCGGAAAATTGCCCTTTGGATAACGTGAAAGATTTAGATTAGCTGTTTATCAGTTGTTTGTTGTTGAAAGCAGGCAGGTGATGGTCATGGATGGGGACTTTGGCGTATTCCAAAAGCCAATTTTTCAGGTGCTTGGGCCTATAAGCCTCATAAGGTTATAGGGTTTTTTATGGGATTTAAAATAATCCCTTTTGATTTGATTTGATTTCATCTTGGTTGACAAGCTACTGCTCTCTACGCAAAATGGATTAAAATCGGACCAAAACATGAATTAAGAGCGGTCTTGTGACCAACCGTTCTTAGATAGATATAGAATGGAAAAATCTTGACAGAATCTAATTTTTCTATTCTAGTACCTGTTTTTTGGTGATAGGAAAAATGGAACTCTATCACTATTTTGTTTTTAATTTATTTAGAATGAATGTTATCGAAAAACAATAGTTTGAATGAGTAAACTTTAATTTATTAATAGCTCGTTTAAATGCGTTTTCGTGTTGTAGGAGAAACCTTAAGGAGAACATGTGAACACATTGCTCGCTTTGCTGCAACCAGCTCCCCACATTCCTGAGATAAAAGATAAAGAGGTTATTAGAACAGAATATAAATATTGGCGTATTCGTATTCTTTACTCCATGTTTATTGGATATGCCTTTTACTATTTCACGCGAAAAAGTTTTACGTTTGCCATGCCGGGGTTGATTCAAGATCTTGGCTTTGACAAGAGTCAGTTGGGAATTTTGGGAAGTATTCTTTCTTTAACGTACGGGGTGAGTAAATTTGCCAGCGGTGTGATTGGAGACCGTACAAATCCACGTTATATGATGGCGATCGGATTGATTTTGACGGGGATTTGCAATATTTGCTTTGGTTTGTCTTCTTCTATCTTCTTTTTTGCTCTATTTTGGGGACTCAATGGTTGGTTCCAGGGTTTTGGATGGCCGCCTTGTGCTCGTTTCTTGACTCAATGGTATTCTCATTCGGAGCGCGGCTCGTGGTGGTCGACTTGGAATGTTTCCCATAATGTGGGCGGTTTTTTAATTCCTTGGGTGGCTGGAGTTGCGCTGCAATACTTTGGCTGGCGCTATGCGATGTATTTCCCCGGGGTTTTGTGTATTTTAGTTGGATTCTTCTTAATTAATCGTTTAAGAGATACTCCCCAATCACTTGGCTTGCCTCCTATTGAAAAATACCGCAATGATTATGTCGACAAAGTCGAAAGTGAAGGCAATGAGAAAGAGTTAACCACCAAGCAGGTCCTGGTCGATTACGTTCTCAAGAATCCTTATCTTTGGATATTGGCGATCGCTTATTTCTTTGTCTATGCCGTTCGCACAGGAATCAATGATTGGACAGCTCTCTTTTTAGTGGAATCGAAGGGATATAGCAGCATCGGTGCCAATGGATGCGTCTCTTTATTCGAGGTAGGAGGGTTCTTTGGTAGTTTGGCCGCCGGCTGGTCGTCGGACCGCCTGTTTGGGGCCAAAAGAGGACCGATAAATGTGCTGTTTACTGTCGGAATGCTTGGTTTCATTGGAATCTTTTGGATGATCCCTCCCGGCTATTCTGTGTTAGATTCTATTCTTATGTTTTGCATCGGCTTTGCCATTTTTGGACCGCAAATGATGATTGGGTTGGCGGCGGCCGAATTGTCTCATAAAAAGGCGGCGGCCACTTCGACTGGATTTGTCGGATTTTTTGCCTACATTGGAGCCGCCTTTGCTGGCTATCCATTAGGGACCATTACTCAAGGATGGGGATGGGAAGGATTTTTCTGGGCACTGCTTGCTTGCTGTATCATATCCACCTTTTTACTCCTCCCTCTATGGTCTGTAACGGCGTCAAGCCTTCGCTCAAAAAATAAATTCTCTCCGGCAGCTTCTCAAACTCTTGCCTCCACTTCTAAATAAAGATGGATTTGAGATTTCACCTTTCCTTAAACTTTGTCTAAGTTTATGGAGAGGTGAAACCGCTTTAAACGCATGGTGTTGTAAAAATGGTTGTATTATGAATGCATGTTCAATGAGTACATCGATTGCCTTAACCGTATTGGGCAGTTTTCAGGGAAGAGAAGCGTATGCTGCTGACAATGTATTGTTGGCAAATACACTGCATTTAGCTTCGCTTGGAGCTGTCTGTTCTGGAATTTGGGTCAACGTGTACCAGCGTTTACTTCCTCTGCCAGTTCTTTACTTGGGGCTTGGCGCATCGATTGGCGTGCCTTTAGCTTTGAGAGGCTTTGTTCGTATCGCGCGTTCGACAGAGACCTGTGTTGAACAAGCAGAGTCATTAGAAAATAACTTGGGAAGGGTTGTGGATGTTGCGGCTGTAATCGCCTCGGTTGCTGCCTTAGTTTTATGCGGCTCTTTTTTGCAGTCTGCCAGTGGACACAGTACGTTTTATGTCTTGGGGTCCACAGCTATAGTAAGTGTAAATATCACCAACTGGCTTGGGTTGTTAAAAAATAATTGAGGTTGGTGCTATTTAACTCATTTGTTATCTTAGATGCATATCCTTTACACTTGAGTGATTAGCTAAACTGATTGATTAGCGAATTCAAGAGAGTAGTTAACAAGCCCCAATTTATAGACGCCAAGCTTCATTCTATGACGACCCCATTTATTCATCTTCGCACCCATTCTCAATATTCGATTTTGGATGCATCCGCTTCTATTACCGACTTAGCCCAAAGAGCGGCCCAAGATGGTATGAAAGCAATGGCTTTGACCGATCATGGCAACTTGTTTGGAATTGTCGATTTTTATAAGGCTTGTAAAGATGCCAAGGTAAAGCCTTTAATTGGCTGCGAATTGTATGTAGCGCCAGGTTCCCGTTTGGAGAAGACAAAAGTGCCTGGTTTGCGCGCGGCTTACAATCTCACGCTCCTAGCAAAAAATAAGCAGGGCTATCAAAACTTATGCAAGCTGTCATCTGCTGGCTATATCGAGGGATTTTATTATTATCCTAGAATCGACCAAGATCTCCTCAAACAACACAGTGAAGGCCTCATTTGCTTGGCTGGTAGCTTGGGAACGCGTTTGTCACACGAAATTTTGCAAGGGACGCCAGATAGCATTTTGGAGCATTTGAACTGGTACCGGGAAGTCTTTAAGGATGACTACTACTTAGACTTGCAGCGCCACCAAATGACGGCAGAAGATATTCAATCAGACGGCCTCTATCAGGAATCTTGGCTTGTGCAGCAGTATCAGGACTATCGCGATCGGCAGCAGAAGGTCAACACGGCTCTTATCTCCCTGAGTCAAGAGCATCAAATTCCCTTGGTAGCAACCAATGACATCCACTATATCGATCGGGAAGATTGGCGCGCACATGAGATTCTTCTCAACGTTCAATCGGGAGAGCCTTGTGAGATTTGGGAAAAAGATGCCTATGGCAATCCTAAATTTCGTGTACCCAATCCCAAAAGGCAGACCTATCCCTCGCATGAGTATTATTTTAAGTCTGCAGAGCAAATGGTCTCCCTTTTTCAGGATATTCCAGAAGCTATTTCTAATACTGAAAAGATTGCCGAGCTTTGTCATGTAGAAATCGACTTCAAAACCAAGCATTATCCGGTTTATTTACCCCCAAGCCTAGAAAATGCGACTTATGGAAAAGAAGAGCAGCGCGAAGAAGTTGAAAAGTTCTTATGGAAGCTGTGTGAAGAGGGGATTCCTACCCGTTATACGCCAGAGAGATTAGCCAAAGTTAAAGAAATTTATCCTGAAAAAGATCCTATGCAGGTCATTCGGGAGCGCTTAGACTATGAAATGAGCATTATCGTTCCAAAGGGAATGAGCGACTACTTACTCATCGTTTGGGACTTCATCAATTGGGCAAAGCGCAATGGCATCCCGATGGGTCCAGGGCGTGGATCGGGAGCGGGTTCCATCGTTCTTTATCTCATTGGCATCACAGATATCGAACCGTTACGCTTCCACTTGTTCTTTGAGCGCTTTATTAATCCCGAGCGTATCTCTTATCCCGATATCGACGTCGATATTTGCATGGATAGGCGCGGCGAGGTGATTGCCTATACGCTGCAAAAGTATGGCAAAGACAATGTGGCTCAGATCATTACGTTTGGTACCATGAAAGCCAAAATGGCTTTAAAAGACGTCGGACGAGTCTTGAGCGTGCCTTTAGCTAAAGTGAACGAAATTGCAAAATTGGTTCCCGAAGACCTCAATATTACGCTCGATAAGGCTCTAGAAAAAGATCAAGATTTGCGCCAGCTATACGAAAATGACGAAGAAGTTGGCCGCTTAATCGATTTGGCTAAAAAGCTTGAGGGGTCGATTCGCAACACCGGTATCCATGCTGCCGGTATCATTATTAGCGGAGCGCCTCTTACAGAGTTGATTCCGATCTGCAATTCCAAAGATTCTGACATGCCGGTCACGCAGTTTTCGATGAAGCCGGTTGAATTGGTTGGCATGTTAAAGGTGGACTTTTTAGGTTTGAAAACGTTGACGGCGATTCAAATTTGCGTCAATGCGATTAAAGCGAGTACTGGAAAGTGTATTGATTGGATCAATCTTCCATTAGATGATAAGCCAACCTTTGACCTCTTAAACCAAGGTAAGACTCTCGGGATTTTCCAGTTGGAGTCTGGAGGCATGCAGGACCTTGCACGTCAATTGCACCTCGATCGCTTTGAAGAAATTATTGCGGTGGGCGCCTTGTATCGTCCGGGTCCGATGGATATGATTCCTTCTTTTATCAACCGTAAGCATGGACGGGAAGTGATTGAAAACGATCACCCCTGGATGAAAGACATTTTAGCAGAAACCTATGGCATCATGGTTTACCAAGAGCAGGTCATGCAGATTGCAAGCAAGCTTGCCAACTTCTCGCTAGGGGAAGGTGACGTCTTGCGCCGCGCCATGGGAAAAAAAGACATGGACCAGATGGCCAAGCAGCGCGAGAAATTTCGCTTGGGCGCTTTGGAAAACCAGATCGACGAACAGACTTCCATGCTGGTTTTCGACAAAATGGAAAAATTTGCTGCGTATGGATTTAATAAGTCGCACGCGGCAGCTTATGGTTACGTTTCCTATGTCACAGCCTACTTAAAGGCAAATTATCCCCGCGAGTGGATGGCAGCGTTAATGACTTGCGATCGGGACGATCTGGCAAAGGTGGCCAAATTCATTCGCGAGTGCCAAAGCATGAATATCCCGATGCTTCCTCCCGACGTCAATGAAGCGGGTGATGCTTTTCAAGCCACCAAGCAAGGAATCCGCTTTGCTATGACGGGGATTAAAGGGGTTGGAACGGGTGTCGTTGAGGCTATTATCCAGGAGAGGCAAAAAGGAGGTCCGTTTAAGGACTTCTATGAGTTTTTTAAGCGGATCGATACGAAAAAAGTGGGTAAAAAAGTTATTGAGAGTTTGGTGGAAGCTGGTAGTTTTGATTTTACAGGCTGGTCTAGAGATGCTTTGGTGATGAGCATTGATCCGATTTATGAGTCGGTTTCAAAAGAGCAAAAAGAGCAGGCGCTTGGCATACTCTCCCTCTTTTCAAAGATGGATGATAGCATGGCGAGCAAATTCTCTAAGGCTCCTGATATCAAGCATAAAACGCCGAGACAAGAAGTGTTGCGCAAGGAAAAAGCGTTGCTTGGTTTCTTTTTGACGGGGCATCCCATGGATGAGTTTAAAGACATCCTACAGCGCCTCTCTTGCGTTCCTTTGAGGCGTTTAGATCAATTGGATCACGATGCTGTCTTCCGATCAGCCTTTATTGTCGAGTCACTGCAAGTTAGGATTTCAGCAAAATCCCAAAAGAAATTTGCCATTTTGACGATTAGCGATGGGATTGAAAGGCAGGAGCTGCCCATTTGGCCCGATCTTTACGAAGAAAAGAGCCACCTGCTGCAGGAAAATCAGCTGCTGTATGCTGTCTTACAAGTAGGAAAAAAAGAGGAAGATGTTCGATTATCCTGTCGCTGGTTAGACGACCTGACCAAGGCCAACGAGGAAATGATTGACACCTGTGATAAGGCTTACGATAAAGCCAAGCATCAAATTGCTCGATTTGCTCAAAATAAAAATGCAATGGCTAAGCAGTCTGCCGATAAAGCCAAAAATGCTAAGCCAGCGCAGCCGAAAGACAAAGAGAAAGAGGCGCCTACCATGAAGATTGTGACTATTCGGTTAGATGCCGATAGCGCGCGTTTAAGCCATGTGATGAAACTTAAGAAATTGATTCAAGAGCACCATGGAGACACACCGGTCCAAATTCAGTTTCACAACCAAGTCAAATCTTTAGCAACGTTGCATGTTGACAGTAAATGGGGAGTGGCCTTGAATGATCAATTTAAACAAAAGGTGAGCGAGCTCGCATGCGTCTTGGCAATTGAATAAATTGGCTTCAGGCAGAGCACGGCAAGAATGAGTAAAAGATTGACAGTAAGCAGCCGTCTCTCTACACTTGGTTGTCCTAAGAAGTGCCTTAAAAGTCATGATGAGATTATGACAAAATTAAGCCATAAGCCAACCCATTAGCACATTTGAGGCATTCTTTAAGAGGGTCTTCTATGGATATTCGACAGATGCCCTTTAAGTTATTTCATTTCATTTAGCGAGAGTCTCATGAAAAAACGATCTATTTTACCCCTTATGATTTTAAGCTGTGTTTTTGGACTGTCCGCCCCAGCTTATGCTTCTAAAGCCAAGCCTTTCACCTGCCAAGATGAGGCCGATCGCTATTTGATACAGCATTATAACTGTGGGTGCCATCACTATAACCGTAAAGAATGGCGCCAAGCATCGAATGAATTTGAAAAAGTCATTCACTTTTTCCCTGATTCAGAAGAGGCGGCCGAAGCTTATTACTATTTGGGGATTTGTTTTTTTGAAATGAAGGAATATGACTTCTCAAATCAAGCGTTTTCCAATTATATCACCGCCTCGACACAGCCGTCCTTCTTCGAAGACGCAGTCTATTACAAATTTTGTATTGCTGAACACTTCAAACGGGGTAAAAAAAGAAGACCTTTAACTTATCGCTACTTTCCAAAATGGCTGCCAGGGCAAACATTAGCACTAACCATCTATGATGAAGTCGTTGTGGCGCTGCCCAATCACGATTTGACCGTTTGCGCTCTTTATTCTAAGGCAGAGCTCTTGCAGAAGATGGAAAATTATCGCGAAGCCATTGATACTTATCAAACGCTGATTCGCCGCTTCCCCAAACACGAAATGACGCCGACTTGCTATCTCAAGATTGCCGAATCCTATTGTCAGCAAAGCGTGTATGAATTTCAAAATCCAGATATTTTAGCCTTAGCCGAGCTTAACGCACGCAAGTTTAAAGAAGAGTTTCCCCGCGACGAGAAAGTGGAGGAGGCAGAAGGGTATGTGTCTCGCATTAAAGAAATGTATGCTAAGGGATTATGCGATGTAGGTCTCTTCTATGAGAGAATGAGCCAGCCAGGCGCTGCTGCGATCTATTATCAAAGTTCGATCGAGGAATTCCCAGAGACTCGCGTGGCCGATTTTTGCAGGGCGCGTCTAAAGTGCCTGGGTTGCGATAGTCCTGAATGCGATGCTCCTGAATGCGAGAGTCCGGAAGGGGATGTTGCAGAAGGGGATGATGTTCAGCGAAGCGATTCTTGCGAAGAACAAGAGTTGCGTGATGAGGGCAGAGTCGAGCCATTCGAAAGCCATACCCAGCCTATGAATCCAATTGAACCGCCCCACAGGGAGCCTGTGTATAGCGAGCCTGTTTCCAACGAAGTGTCTAATGAGCCTGAAGTACCTAGCGAGCCGGCATACGATGAGCAAGTATATGAACAGGTAAGCAGTGAAGCGTTTTACAGCGAGCCGGTCTATTCCCCCTTGCCAATGCCTGAGTATCCAGATGATGCCTTGCTCAATACCCCTATCCTGATCGAAGAGGATATCTATATTAGAAAGCCCTCCTATGAAGGTTTCTCCGAAGAAGAGAATCATTTCGGAGTTCCCTATTACAAGGAGCCTGTGCCGCCAGCCAACTATCAAGAGTGCGACATAGAAGAAGATTTAGAAGCTCCAGCTCCTTACTTTTTGCATTACAGCCTATTGAAAAAGAAAGAAGTTGAGCGCCGCGATCGGAAAGGAAGAACGTGCTCTGATGATTAGAATTCTTCGCTTGAGCTTCTTAGCCTTGTCTCTAGGAGTAATGGGGTGCACGCTAAAAAGCTGCCAGTATCAGTTTGGCCGAGGAGAGCTTTCAGAGCGCTATCGCACCATCGCAATTCCTTATGCAGAAGGAGATAAAGAAGGGGGGCTCACAGCAGAGGTCATCCGGCGGATGAGCGAAACGGGAGCTTTGCGTTATGTCTCTTCAGGGGGCGATTTGACTTTGACGATCAAATTAATCGAATTACGTGATGAAAATATTGGTTTTCGTTATGATCGCAAGAAACAGGGCGAATTAAAGAAAACAATTATTCCTACAGAATCGCGTTTAAGTGTGGTTGCCGAAGTATCTGTCGTCGAAGCATGTAGCGGGCAGGTCATTCGGGGACCCACACGAATCAAAACCAGTGTCGACTTTGATCACGACTATTATTCTAGTTATCGTGGTATTAACGTTTTTTCATTAGGCCAGCTCAATGACTATGATGCAGCCCATGACGCTGTCATGTATCCTCTCAATCGCCACTTAGCTGAGAGAATCGTGGACTACGTCATTAATAGCTGGTAAGTAGTCATACATAATATTTTGTCTGTGTAGCAGAAAGATAGATTTCTATGCATAAGAAGACATTTTCAGCCAGCTTAGCAAGCCTCCATGGCATGCTGGAATTTATCCAGGCGTATGGACAAAAAAAGAGCATCGATACCTTCGTGCTCAATAAAATCATTCTTGCCGCAGAAGAAGCCCTCGTCAATATCATCCATTATGGCTATCCCGAAAAAAATGGAACCATCGAGATTACGTGCGAAGAGCCGGGCCGTAAGCCGGGTATACGCATCTTGATCAAAGACCAAGGCATTCCCTTTAATCCGGTTGAAAAAGCTCCCTCTGGAAAAGATTATAATCCCGAAGAATTAAAAGTTGGGGGATATGGAATCTATATCTTTGTCGGCATCATGGATAGGGTCGAGTACAGAAGAAGAGACGAGGGGAATATTTTGTCTTTGATTAAATATCTCTGAGAAAAAAGGTTATTGACCTCTAAGCCGTGTTTTTATACTTGGCTAACATCTGTTCGTTATCTTGAATTTCGGCCAGAAACTTCTCGAGTACTTTGAGTACTAGCTTTGATGTATTGTAGACGCCTGATGCTATGAAGGCAGCCTCTAGTTGAAGCTCTTGATCAAGCTTATTAAGGGCTATTAGAGTGTAAGTCACAGGAATATTGTCTACTCGATCGGGAATAATCCAGACAATATAGTCATCATTAACTAAAGTGATCTTTTCGGACGATTCAATGATGTGAAAATAGCGGGTTAAACTCGGATCTTTCCGCTTCGTGGCAGGCTGAAAATGCAATAAATCGAAATGATGCAAAAGATCAAGGTTTACTAGAAAAATCCCTTCCGGAATCCAATAAAAAAGATCCTTAACGAACTTCTTGTATGATTCTTCTATGAGAGCTAAATTATGCATAATTCATTCCCTCTCTTCCCTCTTATAATTATTGTAGCGCTTTTTAATTAGAAATTCAAATAATTAATGCAGTGTTTTTATTTATAAATTGTAAGGGTAAATCATTTGCTTTAGAATCAGTTTGAGTTTTAGAGTTAGTTTGAATTTAGGGAAGAGTTTTGAAAGGAAATTGAAGAATTGCTTGATATAAGGGGTTATTTCGTGTATAGATATAGGATTTTATAAACTTATGAAGAAATCGCCTTTTTTTTCTTATTTTTCATTTAATCATTGGTTAATCTGTTTAATGGCATCCGCCTGCTCTTTTTTAGGAGCCGAGCCTTTGAATTTTACGATTGCTGGTGAGTCTGCTATTTTGCTCAACGCCGATTCAGGCGCTATTTTATTTGAGAAAGAGGCATACGCCTCTCATTATCCTGCTAGCACAACAAAAATTGCGACAGCTTTATATGCCCTCAAAAGAAACAAAGCTTTGGATCAGGAGATTGTCGCAGAGCAGGACTCTTTGGTAACTCTTTCTCAAGAGGCGAAGCGCAAGTCCAATTATACAAAGCCAGCTTATTGGTTAGAGCCTGACGGGACGCACATAGGGTTGAAGAAAGGGGAGTCGATGAGCTTGCTTGATCTAATGGGCGGGATGCTGATTTCTTCAGGGAATGATGCCTCTAATGTGATTGCGCAAGCGATTGGGCCAACGATTCCAGAATTTATGAACCAAATGAATGCCTATCTGAAAGACATTGGCTGCAAGCAGACGACTTTTTACAATCCGCATGGTTTGCATCATCCCCAGCATCAGACGACAGCTTATGACTTGGCGGTTATGACTAAAGAGGCTTTAAAAGAGCCTGTCTTTTGCCAGATCATTGCCCAAAAAAAGTTTTTAAGGCCTAAAACAAATAAGCAGGCGGCGACGACGCTTTTGCAAACCAATCGCTTGATTAGACCAGGGCCTTTTTACTATAGCAAAGCGATAGGCGGCAAGACGGGTTATCACTCCAAAGCTAAGAAGACCTATGTTGGTGTGGCTCGCTCAGAAGGGCGTACTTTGATTGCCGTTTTGCTGGGCTATAAAGAACGCAACGCCATTTTTCAAGATGCGATTAAATTGTTCGATGCTGCATTTAATCAACCGAAAGTCCAGCGTACCTTTCTCAAAAGCGGCAAACAAACATTTTGCCAGGATCTTTCTTATGCAGCTTGTCCGCTTCAAACCTCTTTGAATGAACCAATTCAATGGGAGTATTATCCAGCCGAAGATCCTAACGCCAAGTGTTTGCTTTATTGGCAAGTGCCTGAGTTGCCGATTGCAAAAAATCAAAAGGTTGGAGAGATACACCTTGTGGCCCAAAATGGAATGCTCTTGAGCAAAAGTTCACTCTTAGCTTTAGAGGAAGTTCCTCTTGCATGGCCCCATAATTGGATTGCAGGCACGGTAGCTTTTTTCAATTCTCTTTCTTGGATTGGTATAGGCATCATTTGCCTCATGTTCAGCGGTACGTTTTTATTGATTTGTCTTTTCAAACAAAAGAATTAGGGCGTGGCGTTAATGCTAGAATAGGGTAAAAGTTAACTTTCGCAAGTCATTTGCCATTAATCGCTCTACGAAGCTCACATTTTTTCTTATTCCGTTACCCACAGCTTCCTAGGCGGTCCATTGTGGGTCGGCCTACTGGATTCTCACAGCATCCAAACGCGGGCTGCTGGATGGAAATGAGTCGAATCTGGTTCTTCTTATCCAAGCCTACTCTTTTTGTTAATGTCCATAAAGTAAGCGTGTTAGAGGCCTTTAGGTCGACTGATTTTAGAGCCCGCAGTGACGCAAGGAACTATGGGTAAATGAGATGAAAAATAATGAGAGCTTGGAGAGCGACTGAGCCGGATTGGTAAAGCAACTCGATGTTGCGCTAAAAGGGGGTGCAAACGGGTTTAATTTTTTCAAGAAGAGAAAAACATTATATTAACTCTGCAGTGAGGAATTAATTAGCTATTTTCTTAAGATATGATACAGCTTAAGGAAATCATCCAGCGATAAGACTTCTGGACGGGCTAGAGGATTTTGTCCAATGGCTTCTAAGGCTTCAGAAATTTGGTGAGGATCGAATAGAGACTTGAGGGAAGCGCGCAGCATCTTGCGTCTATGCTCAAAGGCTGTCCGCGTTATTTTGAAGAATTCTTCGGTATTGACATTGGGAGGAGGTTCTTTGAGTTCTAATACAACGATAGCCGAATCGACTTTAGGAGCCGGATAAAAGCAGTTGCGACTGACTGTAAAAGCGTAGCGTGGTGTGGAATAGAAGTTTAAAAAGATGGTGAAAGAGCTATAATCAGATGTTCCGGGAGCGGCCGTCATTCTCCTTGCGACTTCTTCCTGGACCATGACGGTGAGGGAAGCGAAAAGGTGCCTGTGGACAACCATTTCACTCAAGATGGGTGTAGTCAAGTGATAGGGAAGGTTGGCAATGACTTTAGCGCGCTGATCCTCTTTAAGGCGTAGTGGGAGCTCCTTTTGTACGGGAAAGAGCATGATGTCTTCGCAAAACACTTCAAGTTGTTTAGAAGGCGTCTGGAGTCTTTCGAGAGCTTGCGCGAGCGTCGAGTCTTTTTCGACAGCGACAATGTGCGCTCCGGCTTCTAGCATGGCCTGGGTCAATGAACCTGGTCCTGGACCGATTTCTAAGACGAGATCATCCGGTTGTACGGCCGAGGCTTTGACAATTTTGCGGATGATATTGCCGTCAATTAAAAAATTTTGAGACAGCCCCTTTTTAGGGAATATTCCCAGTTCATTTAAAAAAAGACGCAATTCGCTCGGCTTATAAATCGGCATACGACCAAGTGACTTATTTCAATATAAATGGTTGATAATCGGCTGGCAGCATGGCTTGCAAATCGCTATCGCGGATGTAAAAATGCTTGCGCAATTTTTCAATGTACAAGTTGGTCTCTTGCTCGGCCACATCGTTGAGTAAGCGTTCTTTTAAGACGCTTTCCATTTCTTTGAAAGTCGGGTAGCCGCCAGGCAGTTTCTCTTGAACGTATAAAATGCGATAAACAGTTGTATGTTCCGCACGGCTTTTGTTGGCAAAGGGCTGGCTGTACATGCCATTGTCCATGCCATCTAAAACTTGCTTGTACGCCTTTGAAAGTTCTTTTTCATTGTTTTTAATGACACTTGAAACAGTTGCTTTCCCTTTACGGCCAAGCAATTTGCGCTCTTTCAGTTTGCTGGCAACTTCATCCAAAGATACACCTTGCATGAGCAGATCGTAAGCTGCTTTGGCTATTTCTTCCGATTTTTGCAGGTTGCGGTCTTTAATGGTTAGAACGCGGTAATTCCAAATCGTTAAGCGGGCATTAGCCGGATCTTGTATGAATTCATCATACGTTTTACGCACCTTGGCAGGAGTTACAAGTCGTAAAGCTTTTCCGTTGACTCGTGAACCGATCATACGGCGCAAGAGGATATCGCCCTGAACCATCTTTGCAGCTTCGTCGAAGCTGAGCCCTACCTTATCTAAATTCGCAATGATGTTTGGGCCAAAAGAAGACTCCATTTCCTGCCTGACATCGCCGCTCGAGACTTCAACCTTGCTTTCTTGAGCATCGGCTAGGATGAGTTCTTTGTTAATCAGATCTTCTAGCGTATACTTCCAGTTGTATTGATAGTATTGGTAGCGTGCTTCGGATGAAGAAAGGTATTGCGGAAATTGCTTGTAAAAGGCGACATCCATTTTTTTGACGATGTCAAATGTAGAAATCGATTTGCCGTTGATACGGGCCAGAATGCGATTGTTGATAAAGATTTTGGGCTCTTCTCGCTGAGGTGCGCTCATTAATGAATCAGCTATGGCAGCTTCTAAAGAACACAATCCCAAAAAAAAGGCGCTAAGGCCGATAAAGATAAATTTTTTCATAGATGGGAATATCACTAAGGCGTTTAAGGTTTGTGCAATATGATAGAATTATGCTCTTTTAAGGACAACTCCAAAAAAGCCATCCATTTCTCCTTGAGCCGGGAGCGATTGAAAGATTTCCCCTTCAACTTGAAGCTGGTAAGTCTTAATAAAGTGCTCGAGTTGCAGCTGATTCTCTTCTTTCAAGACGCTACAGGTTGCATAGACGATGCGCCCTTCTGGATGCAAGAAACTCAACGCTTTTTCAAAAATCGTTCTTTGTTGGCCGATGAGGCGGGGGAGAGTGTTTTCGTCAAACTTCCATTTCATATCAGGATTGCGCCGCAGCGTTCCGGTGCCTGTACAAGGTGCATCGACTAAAACCCAATTCATTTTCTTTTTCAGCTTGTTCAGATTAGGGCTGTCAGGAAGAAGAATCTGACTGTTTTGAATGCCGGCGCGCTTGAGGCGCTTGCGTGCTTCTTGCAAGGCAAAGGGGCGAATATCGTGAACGTAAATTTGCCCTTTATGCTGCATAGCAGGAGCTAAGGCCAATGTCTTGCCGCCCGATCCTGCACAGTAATCTAAAAATTGATCACCTGGCTGGACGCGAACGAGTTGAGCGAGTAATTGGCTTCCTTCATCTTGCACTTCAAAAAGGCCTTCTTTGAATTCGGGGAGGCCGAAGAAGTTAATTTTTTTGTGAAAGACGATCCCGTCTGGGGATATTTTGGTTGGGGAAACCTTGTATTGCGAATCCCAGCTCTGCAATAAGGCATCGCGTGTTGTCTTCAGGGCATTGACCCGCACTGTTGTCGGAGCCGGAGTGTTGCTGATTAAGCACAATTCTGTCGCTTTATCCGTACCATAGTTGTCTTCAAAAAGGCTAAAAAGGTAAGGGGGAAAGCTCACGCGCGTATGCAAAGGAATGTCTGTTTTTTGCTGAATTGCTGCTTGGTCAAGCGTTTGAAAAGCTTCATAGCGATCCAACCAGCAAGCATAGGGAACCAGGTAATCGAGCAGCCCTTTCCAACGAATCAAAGCATAAATCGTTTCGGCTATGAAGGCGCGGTCTTTTGAGCCTAAGGCGGTGTGTTCCCGAAAATAGTGGCTTATGAATAAGTCAAGCGGGAGCGTCTGCTTGTCATAAGCTTCGAGTAAAGTTAATAAATGGTGCTCGCG
The DNA here is from genome assembly GCF_001499655.1 of Candidatus Protochlamydia naegleriophila. Taxonomy (NCBI): domain Bacteria; kingdom Pseudomonadati; phylum Chlamydiota; class Chlamydiia; order Parachlamydiales; family Parachlamydiaceae; genus Candidatus Protochlamydia; species Candidatus Protochlamydia naegleriophila. The sequence goes on along the minus strand of NZ_LN879502.1, from coordinate 2,309,758 downwards.
AAAGGGTATTTTTTGTGTCATGCCAGAGATTATAGGCTAGAGCGGAGTTGAATGAAAGAGATTTATACCCAAAAAGCTGAGTTAAGCTTTAAAAATTCTGTAGTCAAATGTTTCACCGATTCGGCCGCTCTTTCAAAGATGACTGTCGCAAAACCAAGCAAAGGAGTGTAGTCCTCTGCTTGGTTTCGATTAATGAAAATGAGACGCGATCTGCTGGTTGCTTTGCAGTTATGGATCAAATTCAACTAGGTGCAGCTGATTTGGAGTTTTAATGATGATCCGCTGATCCGCCATGGTCAGGCTGTCAATGGTGCGGCATTTGACCTCAATTTTCAATTTTCCCATGTTCTCCCCGTCGCTTACATTCCAAACAAATAAGTAACCGCTGATGTAAGCCAGTAAAAGGTTATTTTCGATTGCCAATTTATCGCTTTCGTTCATAAGAGGGTGAATACATGGAAACGAGGGGGTGAGAGCGTACAAGAGTCTTTCTTGTTTCCAATTCCACACGTAAATGATTAATTCGCCTTGACTGTCTACTGAGATGGCTGCGACTAGATCGTTTTTTACTAAAAGCTTGCGAAAGCAAGGCTGCGTCTCATTCCAATCAACTAGTGTTTGCGTACCTGCATGAGGATGCTTCAAAGCGCCGATTTTCTCCCCATCCAGCTGGTAAAGAGAAATCTCATTCTCTGCTGCGAGTGCCACAGCTATGATTTCGCAGCTGCAGTCCATGCAATCGGAGAGGTAGGTTGCATAATTCTTGGGATTTAAATCGACCTTTAAAATGGATTGGCAATCTTGGCTTATATCAAGCTGATGGATACGCTCCAGACCAATGGTTGATCTTGTAGGGTCATTGCTAATAGAGACGAATGTCTTTCCTATTTGATAAACCTGTCTTATATTTTTATGCATAGTTGGGAAAGCAGAAATGATCTTTTGAGGGATATCTTCGTTGGCATATTCGACATAGGTTCGGCTAGTTGAGATTTTTGCAATCACGTATGGGTTGTTGTCGATGCGCTGTTCATTATTTTGAAGAATGGGGGTCTCGGAAGAGTGAAGCGGCTTAGGGAGCGGCCGGTTAGAATCTAGCGAATGAAAATGACTGTCCGATTGCAGGTAGACCAAGTTGCCTTTTACAGTTAAATGGCTCGTTCTTCTAAAAAATGTATATACAGAACGGTTATGGCAGCCGCTTAAATGAGAGCGCATCTGTTTTAAGAAAATGTGATTCTTGCGATAGATCTCTTCCCATTTGAGTTGTTCACAGTTTTGTGGCCAGCTTTTTTGTTGGCAAAAACATTTCCAGAGGCTTTCTCCTTCGGAGCTATTTTTCACTATCCAATTTATATTTTTATTAATAATAGAGGCTTTCACATATTCAGTGGCAGAATTGAATGAAAAAATCAGTAAAATGATCTCTAAAGGAAGATCTTGAAGTGATTTTTCAGATCGTTCTTTCTCAACATTTTTTCTATCAATGCGTTCAGGTCTTCCGAACCGCTTCAAAAATGATGTGAGACAATTTAATAGCATATATTCCTACAATGATGAATGTAATTTATTTAAAAGGGATGCATAGCCAGGCATAATGCCATGGCTACTAGGTATTAAGTTTAGTTACTTTTTAAACACAGTGCTGGCTTAAGGCTTCTGAGATAAATCGATGCATTGAGTTGATGAGCAATTCAATGACTTGTCGAATTTAAATACGTGGAGTTTTTTTATTGAGCCGAGCACAAGACAATTGTCGACGAAAGCCAGGTGATTGATGAGCTCATTCTTAATGTTTAACTTTAAATGCACGATGTCTTCTCCATCCTCCAAATTCCAAACGCATAAAGAAGCATCCATCCAAACAAATAAGCTATTATTTTCCACTCTAATGACACTTTTCCATAAGTGGTTTAAGTGCGATGCTTCGAGCTTTAGAGGGCTTTTGGTGTTTTGGCCAAAGGCATAGAGAAGTGTTTGAGTCTTCCAATTCCATACATAAACCGCAGGCTTCTTGTTTTTATTGATTCCTGTAGCAATGACCAAATCATCTTTAATGAGAACCTTGTAAAAATAATGCAGGCGGTTGTCTTGAGAGATATCGATGAATGCCTCGCCTAATAAGGTGTCTGGATGCTTTAAAAGATGAGAGACCGCATTTTCAAAATCGTAGATCAAAATTTCACTCTGACCAGCTGGAGCAACGGCTAAAATTTGTGTGCTCACGTCGAAACAATCGAAGGTGTAGTTCTCTTGCCCGGTGGGGTTGACATTCATTTCAAAAATGGGATTACCAAACTCCCGAATTTCAAGCGAATGAATACTCATCAGGGTATTGGAGCGTGCAGGATCGTGGCTGAGGCTGATAAATTTGTCTTTAACTTGATAAACGGATCTTAACTTATTGAAAGAGTGAGGAAAGGCTTTCCCGATGCTATCCAGCGTCTTTTGATCGCGCGATTCGATGAAGGGGGTAATAGATACGGATGGCAATTGATTTCTAGGTATTGTTACTTTCAATACTAGATGCGGATTTAAATCGATCACCTGCTTTTGATCTGCAATCGAAGAATCACCTAAAAGAGGGGTGGACTTTAGATTAATCGAATAGTTTTTACCATCCGTTTGCAAGTAGACCTTTTCATCTTTAATGAAAGGGAGAGTCAGAGTGACGGGAAATGAAAAAGTGGTTTGCTGATAGTGTTGTCTTGATAAATTTGGTAGGGTTGCATTCAAAAAAATGTGGGTGTTTTGGTACACATCTTTCCAAGGAAGTGATTCGGTTGAATGGGAACTTTGCGACCATTTCTTACTCTCACAATAGGCTTGCCAAATCAGATCTGATAATGAACGCTCTTCGAGCTTGCCTTTAATTGTTTTATTGAGGAGATGGTTTTTAAGAAAATCGGATGGAGGAACGAAAGAGAGGATATGCGCAAACAGCTCAAAGGGCAAGTCCTTTCCTTGCCCCGCTAAAAGGGGAGGATACGGAGATCGAGCTGTTTCACAACTGGATGCAGTGTGTGTGCAAATGGGAAAGCATTGCTCTATTAGTGATCGAAAACGGGCAATCATTGTATTCCTATTAATTTTAATTAGTTGCTTTATTTTTAAGTGTCTTGGAAATGTAGTGTTTTATTAATGAAATTTAACTATGTAAAAAATGAATGGCATTTGTTTGCATGGTTAAAATGAAGGATAAGATTTATGTTTTTTGACTTGATCCGATCGGGTTAGGATTTTTTAAACCAGTGGGTTCGCTTGCGTTTTTTCTGTACTGTTAAAGTTTGGGAATTGACATAACAGCTTACGCGCTTATTCATTTTTAGAAGCGGGTCGAATTCGAACGTTCTTGCTCACAGGCCCCATCATGTGACCATTCCTTTTGCCGCAATACAGTTTTCAAATAGTTTGACTTTTTCCCATTTCTTCAATTCTTTGTTTAATTTTTTATTAATTAAAAAGGCATTTATTAGTCCGGCTACGTATTAGATGAAAAGATAATCATGATGAGTTCGCGAGGTAAATCTGGAAACTCCATGCGCTCTCTCGGTTTAAATTCCCTACTCTGATCGCGCAAAGTACGATCTAATTTTATTAAACATTTAAATGATCCTTTATTAAAGTTGAACTGAATGAGTATGGTTACATGTGTGTTTATTTCCAATGATTAAAAATAAAATAGTTCTATTTTAAATAATCTTTTGGGTTTTTTTGATCAAAAAATAGATTGATTGAGCAGTGAAAAGGCAGGAGCAGGCCGCAAAAAAATTAAGATAAAGGCTTATTTTTTCCAATCCAGCCCCTATTACGCGTTGGGGTCTGTGGTAAAGATGCAAAAGGGGTTTGAATGAAAAGAGCAGACACTCTAAGCTTAAATTCTCTTTAAAATGCTATGAAATCGAATTTTAAAACTTTGATTTTAAGCTTAAATGTAAATTTTAGTTGCTGTTTTTGCGAACAGTTATCTTAATACACTCATATTAAAATACATTCGTTGGTTAGGCTTCTCTCATGTTTAAGATTGCACTCATTTGTGGAGGTCCCTCGCAAGAGCGGGGAATTTCTCTCAATTCAGCCCGTTCTGTGTTGGATCATTTATCTTGCGAAGCCATTGAAATCATTCCTGTCTATGTCGACTACAACAAAAATTTTTATGCCTTGTCGTCTGCTCAGCTCTATTCGAATACACCTGCCGATTTCGACTTTAAATTGAATCAGACAGCCAAACGGTTAGATAGGCCGGAATTGGCAGATCTGCTTCGGTCGGTAGACCTTACTTTTCCAGTCATCCATGGCACGTTTGGAGAAGATGGAGAGTTGCAAGCTATTTTAGAAGACATGGGTGTGCCTTTTGTTGGAGCTAGTAGTGCAAGCTGCCGCCAGATGTTTTGCAAATACAGTGCTGGTAAGGTTTTAAAGCAAGCCGGATTCCCAACCCTTCCATCACTGCTTCTTACTTCAAATATGTCTCATGCTCTCGATAGCATTCGCGAATTTTTTGAGATGCATGGCCTGACAAGAGCCATAGTCAAGCCTTCTATTGGGGGATCTTCGATTGGTGTTTCCTCTGTTAGCACACCTGAAGAGGTCCTTCAAAAGAGCCAGGCTCTCTTTGAGAATGGGTTTGCTCAAAAAGTTCTCGTCGAGCCATTTTGCGAAGGACGTGAGTTTACTGTAATGGTCTTTGCCAATCGAGAGGGTTCTCCCGTGGCGCTTGTTCCGACTGAAATCGAAATGAGCTATCAAAACAATCAAATTTTTGACTATCGCAAGAAATACCTTCCAACCAATCAAGCAACCTACCATACACCAGCTCGCTTTGGAGATTCTATTACACAAGCGATCAGGCAACGAGTCGAAGCTATTTTTAAACTCTTCAATATGCGCGAATTTGCCCGCCTAGATGGTTGGCTCATGTCTGATGGAACGCTCTATTTTACCGATATCAATCCCGTAAGCGGCTTGGAGCAAAATAGCTTTTTGTTTAGACAGTCTTCTTTACTAGGGCTTACGCATCAACAAATTTTGTATTACGTCGTGGAACAGGCTTGTCGACGCCACCATCGCAAACCGCCGCTTTTAAAAGAGTCCTCCTCTACTAATCGCTCTGCAGTGCACGTCTTATTCGGGGGAAGCAATGCCGAGAGGCAAGTGTCGTTGATGAGCGGAACGAATGTATGGCTTAAGCTTTTGCGCTCAAGCCGTTTCATGCCAACTCCTTTCTTCTACGATGTGGATGGATTTATTTGGAAGCTTCCTTATGCCTATACCCTCGACCATACGGTAGAAGAAATTCATCAGCATTGTAATGCTGTTACGCAAGGGCGCCGGGACCTTCCTAGTTATCTTGAGGAGATTTTGCAAGCCTTAGGCATCCAATCCGAATTTTCTCAGCAGCCGGAAAAAATGTCCTTACAGAAATTTCTGCAATTTTCTTGCCAGGAAAAAGCGTTTGTTTTTATTGCAATGCATGGAGGAGAAGGGGAAGATGGTACCCTACAAAGTTGTTTAGAGGCCTATGGATTGAAGCACAATGGATCTGATTCTAAAGCCTCAAGACTTTGCATGGATAAGTATTTGACAGGCGAGGTTATCAATCTTCTATCAGATCCTTCTCTTTTATCTATTCCTAAGCAAATCTTGCAAGTTGATGAGTTGATGAGCAATCCAACACTTGATTTTGAGGCATTATGGAAATCTATTTGTCAGGATCTGAAAAGTGAGAGATTTATTATAAAACCTCGCCAAGATGGCTGTTCAGCAGGAATTGTATTGATTCAGTCTCGATTGGATTTAGAGCGTTACTTTCGTTTCGCTAAATCGAAAATCACTTCGATCCCAGCCTATTCTTTTGAGAATCAAAAAGAGGTGATCGAGATGCCATCATGCCAATCTGGTGAGTATTTGATTGAACCGTACATTGAAACAGACCGCATTACGATTGAAAATCAAGTGCTGAGGCATACTCCTAAACAAGGATGGATCGAACTCACGGTGGGAGTGTTGGAATTGAATGGAGTTTACCGGGCGCTTAATCCAAGCATTGCCGTGGCAGAAGGGGCGGTACTCAGTTTGGAAGAAAAGTTTCAAGGGGGAACAGGGGTTAACTTGACACCTCCACCAGAGTCAATTATTTCGGCGCAGGCATCCAAAAAAATTAAGCACTTGATCGAAAAGGCGGCACAGAGACTTGGGATTGCAAACTACGCGCGCATCGATGTGTTTTTTAATATTCAGACCGAAAAAATGATCGTCATCGAAGCTAATACGTTGCCCGGTTTAACGCCGTCGACTGTTTTGTACCATCAGGGGTTAGCCGAAGAGCCTCCTTTAGCTCCCGTTAAGCTATTAGAAACCTTGATTCTTTCCAGAATTGAAAAAAAAGAAGGGTGGAATCTCTCTGATAAAGTTGAAGAAGAATTGCTATCATGTGTGGATTAGAAGTCATTTAAGTGGACGGCTTTTCATGTGATACAGAAAGTCTAAGGGAGTTAGGGTAAAATAGTGATATTCCGAGAAAATCAGTTAGTTGCGAAAGAGTGTTTATTGACCACTTTTCAAAAATATGCCTTGCTGGCCGTCTCTTTTTTGATCGTCGCCTTTGGACAGCCCGTTTGGAGTGTCTGGCTTGGACTCCTTGCGGCTATTTGTGGATTCGCCCTTTTTTGGCGCGTATTGCTGGCCATTCCATCTAGAAAAGAGCGCTTTTATGTCGCAATGGGATGGTACGCGGCTGTGCAAATGGTTCAGCTCGGCTGGTTTGCTTCTCATCCATACGCCTATATTTACGGTGTCTTATTTTTCTGTGCCTGGTTGATGGGGACTCAGTTTGGGCTCTTGGCTTTGGCTATCCATCCTTCCACTTTCAGACGCCTCTCTTACTTGCTTGCCTTGGCTGGTGGCTGGACAGTGCTTGAGTGGTCTCGTTTATTCATTTTGTCGGGCCTGTCTTTCAATCCTGTGGGATTGGCATTATCGGGGGCTGTGTATCCCTTACAGCTCGCATCGGTGGGCGGTATTTATCTGCTCTCTTTTTGGGTCATTCTGACGAATTTGTGCATTTTGCGTGCGTGGCTTTTTCATTGCCGTTTTGCCCAGGTTGCAACAGCGCTTGGCTTGGCCTTTTTTCCTTATTTAGCGGGGGCCATCCATTTTCACTACCATGCAGGGCAAATGGGGCAGGATCCAAGGTCGGTTGCCGTCGTTCTTGTTCAGCCGGCATCGCCGATTGAAGAAAATATGGGGTTTCAAAGCGCTGAAGAAGCGCGTGACTTCGTACTACACGAATGGATCAATATTTTGGCGACAACGCAAAAGCAGCTCGGACGAAAAGTCGATCTCATGGTTCTGCCAGAATACGTTGTTCCCTATGGAACGTTTCATCCTGTTTTCCCCGTCGACAGTATCAAAGGGGTGTGGAGGCAGCTGTTTGGTCCGCAGGCCTTAGAGGCTTTGGCTCCGCTTGAGGAGCCTTATGCGGCCCTTTTGCAGACCGATAATGGAAAAAAATGGCTTGTCTCTAATGCCTTCATCGTACAATCGCTAGCCAATTTATTCCAAGCCTATGTAGTAGTTGGCTTAGAAGATAGCGTCTATGTCGATGAGGAGCAGAGCCGTCATGAGTCTTATAGTGCGGCCTTTCACTTTTCTCCCAACAACTTGCCGGCAGAGCGGTATGAAAAGCGTGTACTGGTTCCTATGGGAGAGTACATTCCTTTCGAGTTTTGCCGCCAATTGGCTGCTCGGTATGGCATCGCTGGCTCTTTCACCTGTGGCAAAGAGGCTAAGATTTTTGAAGGGCCAGTTCCTTATGGCGCCACCATCTGCTATGAGGAAACGTATGGTGATTTGATGAGGGATAATCGACGAAAGGGGGCGGAGCTGTTAGTCAATTTGACCAATGATGGGTGGTATCCTCATTCCCGTTTGCCAAAGCAGCATTTTGACCATGCGCGGTTGCGTACAGTTGAAAGCGGTATTCCCTTAGCAAGAGCGTGCAATACCGGGATTACGGGAGGTATTGACAGCTTGGGACAAATCGTTGGTGTCTTAGGACCCGACCACATGCAAACACAAGAACTGGCTGATTCACTGTATCTTGATATTCCAGCGTATCACTATCAAACCCTGTATGTACAATGGGGTGATCGCTTTATCTTGAGCCTCTGCAGCGTATTTATTTTGGCTGCCGTAATCATCAGAAAGAGAAATAGATAAAATTTAATAGACTTGATTTAAACTACTTGCTTCATTAACATGCTCGATCAATCTACTATTATTTCGGTTGCATTGGAAAGTTTAAACTATTTATATTCCATGAGTTTAGCTAGGCTCAGTTGTTTAGGGCGATCAGGTTTAAATAGCAATGCAGGCCTTATATTCTCATTTTTAACTGAAGGCTGATGTGGTTACGGTTAATCCCGCTTTAGAAACAATCGTTCGCAAACAACGTACGTTAAAAGAGGTTGCCGCTTTTTCTGGTATTGGCATCCATACTGGTAAAGAAGTAGGTTTGCGCTTTTGTCCTGCCAAAGAAGGGACTGGGATTGTTTTTAAGCGCATCGACTTGCCAGGGCAACCTATTATCCCGGCCACTGTTGAATATGTGCAAGACACCTCTCGCAGTACGACGATTGGGATTAAAGATGTTCGCATTCATACGGTTGAACACGTTCTTTCGGCTGTCAGAGCCTATCAAATCGATAATTTATGCATTGAAATTACAAGCATCGAGCCTCCTGTGGGGAATGGGAGCTCGGATGTTTTTGTTGAAATGATCGAAAAGGTTGGCGTGAGGGAGCAGGAGCATACCCTTCCCATTGTCAAAATACAGCAGCCTGTATATTGGTCAGAGGGGGATATTCATCTCGTCGCTCTGCCCTACGATGGCTATCGCATTAGCTATACCCTAAGCTATCCAGGTTCTTCATTTTTGCGGGGACAATTTCATTCTCTCTTAGTCACAGATGAGAATTTTAAAACAGAAATTGCCCCTTGCCGAACCTTCTCTCTTTATAAGGAGATTGCTGCTTTGATGGATCGCGGATTGATTAAGGGGGGAAGTTTAGATAATGCCGTCGTGATTAAAGATGACGTTATTCTCAGTAAAGGAGGGCTCTTCTTTCCCGATGAAATGGCTCGCCACAAGATTTTAGATTTAATAGGAGACCTTTCCCTAATCGGTTTTGATTTTCACGCGCATATTATTGCCATTCGATCCGGGCATCCTTCTAATTTTGCTTTTGCCAAAAAATTATTAAACCACATTACGATGGAGAGTCATTGATGGTTAATCTTTCAGACAACCCTCAGACATTGGACATTAATCAAATCATCAATATTTTACCTCATCGCTATCCTTTTTTACTGGTTGACCGAGTACTGGAAATGGATATTGAGAAGGGCTATATCTTAGCTCAAAAGAATGTCACGATTAACGAATCATTCTTTCAAGGCCATTTCCCTGGAGCTCCTATTATGCCGGGTGTGCTCATTTTAGAGGCTTTGGCTCAAGCGGGCGGCATCCTCGTCCATTTGAGAGGACCAGGAGATAAAATTGCGATTCTCCTAAACGTCAACAATGCAAAGTTTCGCCAGCCTGTCAAGCCGGGCGATGTGCTTCACCTGCGTGGACAAGGGCTGCACTTTAGCAGTAAAGGTGGGCGCATTAAGGCAGAAGCGCTCGTTAATGATAAAGTTGTGGCAGAAGCTGAAATAGGATTTGTGTTTGTCGATAAAAGCCAGATCTAAAAGCTATAACTAGAATTAATCATCCTTAAGTCAAGTAAAATTCGTCATGAAAAAGTCTTATCAAATTCATCCAACGGCTATCATTGCTCCGGGCGTTACGATTGGAGAGAATGTTGTCATTGAGCCGTACGTTGTCATTAATTCCCCCCATGTAGTCTTAGAAGATAATGTCGTTATTAAATCGCATGCTTATATAGATGGATATACAACGATTGGTGCGGGAACGACAATTTATCCTTCTGCAAGCATTGGTACGAAAACGCAAGATCTTAAGTTTCGCGGTGAAAAAACCTACGTCAAAATTGGTAAGAATTGCGATATCCGCGAATTTGTGACAATCAACTCTTCATGCCAAGAGGGGTCGGTAGTCGAAGTGGGCGACAATTGCTTGATCATGGCTTATTGCCACATCGCTCACAACTGTGTCGTAGGCAATCGGGTCATCATGAGCAATAATGCGACGCTTGCCGGTCATGTCACTGTCGAAGATAATGCTGTGATTGGTGGGTTAACACCGATTCACCAGTTTGTACGTATTGGATGCAATGCCATGGTTGGGGGAATGAGCCGTGTGACGCATGATATTCCCCCTTATACGATTGGTGCAGGAATTCCTTATAAATTCGGCGGCCTTAATCTGATTGGATTGAAACGGCATGGCTTCAGCCTGGAGGCGCGTCAGGAATTGAGTAAAGCGTTTAAATTACTTTATCGCTCGGGTTTGCGCTTCGAAGAAGCCTTAAATCAAATCGAGAGGGATCTCAAGTCTTTGCCTGAAGTTCGACATTTTGTGAGTTTCTGCCGTCAAACGAAGCGAGGCTTAATGGGCTTGCAAGGTGGGGATGACGATTCTTCGCAATTGGAAGAGGAAGAATCTCCTGAGCCTGTCGCTAAGCAAAAATAAATCGACCTTCAAAGAGGGTGTTTACACGTTTTGTAAATATCCTCTTAAAGGTCAGGATTTGGGTTTGTCTCTTTGCTGAAGATAAGCCCAAATTCCAAGCAAATAATGAAGAGTGCCGCATGAAAGTTGTTTTTTTGGTAACACCGCCTTTTGCAGCCCAAGTCTTGGATTTTCTTTTGCAAAATCAAGTTCAGGTGGTCGCTGTCATTTCTAAACCTGATCGCCCTAAGGGACGTTCTGGATCTCCAGTTCCTACACCTGTAAAATTAGTGGCCGAGGCTCATCAGCCTCCATTGCCCATCTATCAGCCAGAGCTTGTCTCTGCCGCTGAATTTGCCGATGTCCTCAAAGCCTATGAGGCTGATTTATTTGTCGTCGTGGCCTACGGCGAAATCATTAAGCAGCATTTGCTCGATATGCCGCGCTTGGCATGCATCAATGTGCATGCAAGTTTGCTTCCAAAGCATAGAGGAGCCGCTCCGATCCAGCGCAGTATCATGGAAGGGGAAAAAGAGACTGGCGTGACCATCATGCACATGGTCAAGAAAATGGATGCAGGCGACATGATTAAAAAGGTAGCCGTGGCCATCGGACCAGATATGACCTATGGAGAGCTTGAGACAGCGCTTTGCGAAGCTGGCAAGGAGGCATTGCTCGAAGTCATTCAGCAGTTTGAGCAAGGAGAGCCTTCAAGAGAGCCCCAAGATCATGCTTTAATGACCCTCGCTCCTAAAATTGAGCTGGAAGATTGCGAGCTGAATTGGAATGAATCGGCGCAGCACTTGCACGACCTGGTTCGTGGAGTTAATCCTCATCCCGGAGCTTGGTGCTATGTCGAGGTAAAAGGAGAGAAAAAGCGGTTGAAAATAGCCCGCACGCGCGTCGTTGAACATGCTCCTGCAGCTCCTGGCACAATCCTCAATCTGAGCCAGAATAAAGGGAACCTGCTGATCGCTACCAATGATCAAGCACTCGAGCTTGTTGACGTTCAATTGGAAGGTAAAAAGCTTATGACTTCCGAGGAGCTTACCCGAGGCATTTCCCGCACTCTCTTCTCATTCTTAGCTGCAACCTAGAGTTGTGGCTAACAATTTCTGCAAATACTTCCATAGCCAGAGGACATAACAGGTCCTCATCAATTTATTCGATTGACTCGTCCTTAATTAATTTTCTTTACAGATTCTATAACGCAGAATTTGAGGCCGGAGTTTTCCGAAAGCTCCTGATCCTTTCCAGCCACAGTGATTACCTAATACCCCATTTGCAATTTAATAAATTAGTTTGTTTTATTTAATTAAACTAATATTAAAAATTATTGTTTTATTAATATTTATGATTTATAATATTATTCTAATTAAATAACAATTACTGTTAATTAAAAATATTAGGGGAATAGTATGGTTGGTATTTTGAATACAGTAAGGTCAACTATTAATTACAGTTTAGATGCAAGTTTTCAAACTGCGAGCAGGATTGTATCGACACCGGGTTCAGCGAAGAAAGTTTTAGATTTTGCAGATAAAATCATAGCTGGATGCAATTATTATTCGGGTACTTCCTATTGCCCTGAACTCGTGAGAAGCATGAAGGGAACGACGGATTTAATCAATCTGTTCAACACGGCAAAGAATGGCATGTTTTGGTTGAACCCCTTTACTAAGGATTCGATTGATCAAGCACATTTTCAAAAAACCTTAATTCAATCTTTACCACAAGATGTAAAACTTGCCCAGCCTGAGCTTGCCAATCGGCTCGTGAACGAAGTATTCAAGGGGCCGCAAGCGTATTACTGCCAGGCCGATGTTTTTGATGCGCTGAAGCAAAGCTTAGTCGGTCATGGAATGAGTGACGAAGAGGCGGGATATATTGTTGGTCGAGTGGAGATAACGCAGAAGTCGAGGCCAATCCTGCAATTGCTGTCTACCTCCTGCTTTACACTCGTTGGGGTCGTAGGCAATATCCGAACACTCCAAAAATGGGGCCTACTCGATGGAGCTAAGATGGCAGAGATGGGGCAGCAAGCAGCTTCGATCGGCAGCCAGTCTAAGGTCTTCACGACGGTCATGCACTTTGGAGTCGATCAAGTCCTTGGCGTGATTGCAACGATTGGGACGTCGGTCAGCTTAGTTGATGCAATCATAAAGTCAGTCAAGGCTAAACAGACGTTAGATGATGCGGAGAGTAGAGAGCAGTGCGAGAAGGCGCAAGCTGCAATGACAAAGGCGCTGTGGGATTTAGGAACGACGGGATTAGACCTAATGGCTTTAGCGGTTCCCTTATTCTTTGCAGTCAGTCCTCCAGTTGCCATCACCTTGGGAATTGTTTCTAAGGGGACAGGTTTGTTCAAAATTATTTACTTTGGTTAAGAGGGCTTATGCAGTTGACACGCGCCTTTCAAACAGTTTCTGGCAAAATGATCGAATGGGCTGATAAGACCGTTTCCCATACCAATGGTTTGCAGAAAATTACGCGCGTCAATATTTCGATTCTAAAGCTTACAGGAGTGATTTTTCCAGATTACAGGGATATGCTCACTCCTGTTTTAAGTGACTTATCGGCTTTTCGCAATCTCTGTAATAGTACCTTAACCATTACAACTTTAGCAAAGATGAGCGAGGCTAAAAAAATAACTATTGGCCATTGCTTTCAATTAATCACTCATGTATCTATGACGATGCATTTTCTCTATAGTGCCGGCATTTTGTCGGTTAAGGCAGGTGCGAAAGTTGCCTCTGAGACAGGGTCTTCAGCGGGTCAGTCAGTCTTGCAAGCTGCTTGGAAGGCAGTTTCGCGCAATCCTAGAAGCACGTGGATATGCATTGGTTCCACGTTTTGCATCGCAGGACTCATTGCTGGATATTATCAAGCTAGAAACGCAGACGAGCGCAGCAAAGCGATCTCTTTCGATAAATGCCTACTTTTTGCCAATCAAGCTGGCAAGATTTTAATCATTGCCCTTGGCGGCTATCAGGTTCCCGTCTTTTTAGGTTGCTTGGATTTGGGTGTCAGTCTTGCAAGCTATGCTCGCTTTCTCATCTTACCCAGAAACACTTCTCAATAAATTTTTGGGCTTTCCTTTTTTGCCTGAATTCTTGAGTCGCGAATAAAGAACATTATTCCTCTTGGATAACGTTATTTACTAAGCCGCTTTTCCGATTCATTTCATTTTTTACTTTTTCACACAGTTCCTAAAGTCCATCGTGAGCGCGGTAAGGAATCAAAAAATAAAAAACCTCCCAAGAGCGATCGAGTGTGCGTTAGAATTACTGCTTTTCTCTTTATTAAGACTTATTATTAGAGCTCCTTTCAATTAACTATCTCGTTTCTTTTGTGGCTTTTATTAGTTTTCAATGAGCTGAAATAAAGGGAAATTTTTACAAATTTATTACTTGAATTTTATTAGTTCGATCTGACAGAATTATTTTCCTACAAAAACTGCCGGGAGTAAAAGATGCGTGTATCGGAATTTGTAAATTATTGTGTTGATAAAGGTGCTAATTTCCTTGATGGATGTAAAAGAGAAATTAAGGATGGCCTTAAAACAGTGAGAGAAGCTCGCAATAATACTGATGTTTTTCAAAAGACTTGCCAAGTAGCCTTTGCTACTATTCAATTTACTAATTGGTATAAAGATTCGAACTCCCTGTCTAAATTTTCGTTCGTTCTTTCGACTGCAAATATGCATGACTTCTATTTGATTTTTAAAGAGCCGCGCCAATACTTTTTCCCTATTACCGCAGATTTGATCAATGCTCCTGCTGTTTTGGATGATTTGGTCGCAAAATTGACTCCACAACTTCCTGATGCATCTGCAGAAGCCATCCGCACATTTGCTCAGTCGCAATTGGAAGCGCAGCTCAAGGCGATGGCGAGCAATCAAGACGCTTACCGTTCAGTAGAAGAGTTTAAAGCAGTCTTGCAAACGCGCATTCGCTCCGCAGAGTTTGCGGCTCATAACGTGGCGGCTGTCAGCTTGACAGATCTTGAAGTGGCTGTTGTATCCAAATCATTGATCGAAAGAATCACGAGTATGAACTGGATTTTTGTCGATATCGGTTGCGTCGGACTCTATTTTCAAGGCTGGAACTTGCTCGATACCGAAAAGCTTGCCAATAGCGTCGGACAATGCAAAGTATTTGGCTGGTCGTTGAACCAGAGCCGAGCATTTAACTGGTCTGTCGCTCAATCATTGGAAGCGTGGGTAAGAGGAGCTGTGTGCTTCGGATACACTCTTAAATTGTACCAAGCTAGCCGTAATTTGTTAACACAGCGCTTAACACCTGAGGCCAAAAAGAGAGAGCTTTGGGATGTTGCTACCTCTACATTTGAATTGATCTATAATGGAGCCGGTTATTTGAATAAAATTGGCGCGCTCAGAGTATCTCCTGGCTTTATTTTCTTGGCTGCTATAGCGGCTAAAGGGTTAGGCATCGTGAGCATCCTGTACAAGCCTGAAGTCAAGTATTTTCCAGCAGCGGCTGCCGCTTAATAGACATTCAAATAATTATAACGACAGAAGGATTCAATATGGGATTAATTAGCAATATTACGGGTGCGGCTCGTTGGGTGGGTAGTACAGTTGTTGATACTGGAACAGGAATTAAAAAAGGGGTGTTGTGGGCAGGTGAAGGAATTAGCCGTGGTGCTTACGACATTTATGACCTAAGAAGCGATGGATTCGAAAAGTGGACGAAATTTGGCCTTGCCAATTTAAAGTTAGTAGGTAAGATCTTCGAAATGACAGCTCTCTTTAAAGGGGTCATTGAAACATTAGAAGGGCAAAAAAACATCTATTACGCAACGAAGTTTATTGGTTCTATATGCGATTTCATGGCTATTGGTGAAGAGACTTTCAAACAAGCTACCATCATGGGTGGCGTGAAGAAATTTTTTACTCTCCCTAATTTCATTAAAATTTTCTATGGTATTGGAAATTGTTTGGATCCGCTCAAATTTGGAATGAAAATGGGATTATGGGACTTGAAGAGGGCCTCGGAGTTGGGGACACGCATTGGTAACTATCAGGTGTTCAATAGACGTTTGGAAGATATTCCTCTCGTAGGAAGCCTTTCTTATAATCCAAAAGATTTCTTCGTTTTCACAGCCTGCTGTTTAGAGCTGACTAAAATTGGTTTGGATCTCTATAAAATTGATGGAACGGATGCAGATGGAGGGAGACGACGTGGGGAGAGGATAGCAAAGCGTTGGGATTTTGTAGTCAATTTAGGATTCTTCCTCAAAATGGTTGGCACATTTGGTAAAATGGGATTAATCACTTTTGGTCGCCGCTATGGCAACACGCTGACGTTTGCCGTTTGCGATGTTGTTACCCAAAACGCTGGTTTGATCAAGTTCTGGATGGATCGTTCTAAGGCGAGAGAAGCTAGATTCTGCAATCCAGCTGTTCCGACTTAGACCATCATTCTTGTTGACCGGATGAGAAGTTCTTTTCATCTGGTCAATTCATGGC
The DNA here is from genome assembly GCF_001499655.1 of Candidatus Protochlamydia naegleriophila. NCBI lineage: Bacteria > Pseudomonadati > Chlamydiota > Chlamydiia > Parachlamydiales > Parachlamydiaceae > Candidatus Protochlamydia > Candidatus Protochlamydia naegleriophila. The sequence goes on along the minus strand of NZ_LN879502.1, from coordinate 2,293,631 downwards.
TCACGAATGGGCTTTCAAATCGACATCAATTTTCGAAGAATAAAAGGAGTTTGCATGCAGGGCTATTGCCGTGAAGCGTATGCCTATCTAGCACCCTATTGCGAAGCTGTTAAACAAGGAGCTTGCACGACGATCATTGAACTCAACGAAGTTCGGCAAGATCCAGAGGGATTCCAAAGAATTTGTTTGGTCGCCTTATCGATCCTCGAAGGGATCAATTATTACTATGGCCGCACCTATTTGCCAAAATTGGTCGCTGCTTTGGACGTTGCCAACTCGCTCGATTTTTATGGATTCCTCAAAATCCCTTACCATTTTTTCCATGTGGTAGATCCAGATAAGATTGATGAATTTCACACGCTGATCTGCTTAGAGGATATTTTATGCGAAAATTGGGGGCAGGGAATACAAAATGAAAGCGGACAGCTGCAGGATCCTGCCGTTCACGCCTTTGCCAAACAGTGCCTGGCCGACTTGCTTTCCCATATGAGCGTGAATGACTTGGCCTCTGTTGACAACGATAAATTTAAAAGAGTTCTGCAGGAATGGCTGGTTGATGAATTAGCGGCACATCCGGATCAAAGGCAGGAGGGATGGGACACAGGTTTAATCGACTTGTCTCAGCTCGAAGTTGTTCAAAAGAAAGACTCGTGGTTGGAAACGCTGGCTAACCTGGCCTTCATAGGTGTCGATGTTGGTTGTGTGCCGCTATTTTTGCATGAATGGGATTTGATCGATCTCGGTAGCTGGGCTGAAAGTCTTGGTCGCTTCCGTGCCTTCGCATGGGTGCCCAATCAGTGCCTGGATACGTTGGTGAGGGTTGGGTTGTGTGCCGGATTTTTCTTAAGATTCTTAGAAGCATGCCGTGTATTAAACGAAAAAGAAGTGGGAGAGGCAACGGCCAAGCGAGCCCAATGGGAACGCGTCTTGTCGGCGGCCGAATTTCTCTTTAACTTTTCAGTTCTTTGCAGGGCAAGCCCCCCCATTGTCATCTTCTTGACTTTCGTAGCTAAGTCGATCGGAATTGCCGCCATTGTTTACCGCCCAAACATTGGCTACTTCGAAATGAGGTAATCAATCTTGTAATGACTCGTTTTAGCGAGTCATTACGACTCTCACATAGTTGGATTAAGCTTGAATTTTCAGCAGATTTGAGATCTACGCATGCAAAATTATTGAGCATCTTTTACACTGCACTTTTATCAATAAATATTTTTGATCCTGCGTTGTGGAAAGGATGCCATGGCTCCCAAGTTGCCCGCTCACGAATGGTTAATCATCTCTCTTTTAATCATTGCTTTACTGCTGCTCTCTTTTGTTACCTTGATTTGGCGCAGAGACAGGCTTCCACCGATACAAGCACAACATGAATTGACAACAGAACTCGTTCAAGTCACTGTTCAGGGGGCTGTGGAGCAATCAGGTGTGTATGAAATGAAAAAGGGGTGCAAGTTTAAAGAATTGTGGGCGCTTTGCAGGCCGCTTCCTGATGCAAATCTCAGCCGCTACAAGCCCAATCAGTTTATTCGGGATGGGCAATTGGTTATTGTTCCACTGAAAGAATATATCACGGTTTATTTAGAGGGAGCTGTCTTTCCTCAAGGCCCTTTACGAGTGATGAAGGGGACTCAAGTAAGAGAATTAAAGGGCTTGGTCGAGCTTTTTCCGAATGCCGATCGCGAAAAATTAAATAAGATGCGTCGCTTGAAGGATCAAGAGATCATTCACATTCCTCTGAAGAATCAGTCAAAACCAAAAGGGACTCCGGGAAGCAAAAAAAAGAGAAAAGAATCCCTACGAGAGTCCATTCCAGATTGAATATCCAGATGCAGGAATTTTGAAGATCGTGCCTTGGCTGTTTTAGGCTCGAAAATCAGTCGGCAAGTGCTTTAGAAGCGGAGTCTAAACTATCGAGACTTGGCGAGTGTTTCAGCCTGCCTGATCATCCAATAGATCGAGGCAGGCAATCAAAGGTTACTGTGGCTGTTCACGCTTGGGTTCGCGTTGTTTAAAACGGGAGTAGAGATAGTCGTCGTAGGCATCCAGAGTGGATTGTCTGGCTATTGGTTCAGTAGTTGCTAGCTTGATTTCTTCCATTCTGTTTATTGTGGCGAGAATCGCATCTTCTAATTTGAATTGGCAGGCATGATTTTTTAAGCTTTGCTGGCCGGCAAGCTGCTCCTGGTGGTGATGGAGGGATTGGTAAACGGTGTCAAATAGTTCCAGTTTTTCGAAGTTCAGATGTCCATCTGCCAAAAAGTTCGGATTGCCTTCATCGATCATGAAAAGATCTTTGATATACACTTCGAGGATGGGAATAAAGCAATTGGAAGTGTTTTTAAGAGCTGCTTGCTCCAGTTTACTTCTATAAACGACGAAATTGGAGAAAGGATTGATCCATTCTTCAAGCTTCTTCTTGATTTTTTTGCTCTCTTGGGGAACAGACTCCCATGTTAAATGCAGGTATTGGATAGATGGCTTATTAAAGGCTCCCAAAATGGCATAGGCACCTGCAAAGTTACCTAATTGAATGGATTGGTATGCGCTGTGAAGGTAAAACTGGCATTGAAGGGCACGTTCTACCTCGGTCTTGGGTTTTAAAATGTGGGCGGTGACAAGAGCTGTAAAGGCATTTGTGCGCTCCAAGAAGGCTTGAAAATGGGGAGAGTGGTCTGGCTGTGTCCAATTATGACTGACAAATTCTGCGTGGGGAATCGGGGCAATTAAGTTTGCATAATAAGCTTGCAAGTCCAGGGCAAATTCTTTGACGCACGTATCAAAAGAAGCCTGCTTGATTCGCGAGCTAAACTGGCTTTGCAAGGCATACATGCGCGTAGAAGGGGATTGGTTGCTAAGCGAGGGCGAAGGCAGGTCTTGTGCGTTCGTCAATTGCTGCGGCTCTTTTTGTGACAAGGTGCGAATGAAAGGAATGATTTTATCCATCACTTCCTGGCTTAAACCTTGGTAGGCATTCAGGTTGGCAAGCAAGTCATTATTAACCACTTTTCGAATGCTCATATAATCTCTGATTGGCAGCGCTCCATGAGGAAGACTTAAAAAAGATGATAGGAAGCGAAGTAAATTCGATTTCTTCTCAATGGCAAGATGGCCTTCGGTTGACTGGTAAAGCTGGCACCACGCTCCAATAAGCCGGCACGGGTTTGTCAACCATTCATGCGTCGCTAAAGCGACTTTCTGCTTATCGGGGTTAGCCGAAATGACATTCAATAGTTCTAGTTCTGTAAAGTTTTCGAGTTTCTTGTGGAACAAAACGTATAGTTCGAATGAATGAATTTCTAATTGCTTCAAAAGCGAGCGGCAAACGAAAATCTGATTACTCTCAAGGTGCTCCAGAGCAATGATGGTCATGGCAATTAAGGCTTGCTTGTTTTCGGGTGCCGGCTCTTTTCTAAATTCACTGGCAATGAATTGAAAAAGATGGGCGCGCAAATCTTTTAGGTGGCGCTGCTGCTTCATCGATTTTAAATGATTAATGACGGTTTGATAATTCTGGGGGGTCTCAAGAACGTGGGTAACGACTTGCTCTAGATTGGCCGTTTGAGACATGGTTGCCAATTTTGAATAAAAATCAGTGAAGATGTCTTCGCTGATTTTTATGCTCATGAGAAGCTGGGGCTTGGAAACAGGCTTTTCTTCTTCGGAAGAGGAGATCTCATCTTCATCTGACATGGCGCAGGCTAAGTGGTAAGACTCCTGGAATTGTTCAAACTCGGTCTGTGAAAGGGAAATCAATCCTGCTATGCAATGGCTAGAGGTTTTTTTTAGCTCTTTTTCGAGGCCTGATTTGAGCTTCTTTTCTTTTTTTTCCTTAAGGGGTGTATCGCTTGCTTCGATGCTTGCCGACTCTCCTTTTTTTCTAAAATGTGGTAATAGCTTTGAATCCTGAGTGTGTAGCAAAGCTCGTTTGCGAGGAAAATAGCTACCTTTAGCCACCACTTGATCATTGGGTTTGATGAGGGGAGTAGAAAGCTGTGCGCCCTCTTGCGTGTCTCGATTGAAATGCACGTGGCGTCCGTTGAAATTGGGATTGTTGGCGAGGGGCGAAGTGGAAGAGGATGAAGGGGACGCTTGATCTGATAAAGGGGAAAGAATAGGTTGCATATTAGCCTTTAAATTATAGATTTCATTAACTTTGTAAATTTTTTATTAATAAATTCTAAATTTTAATTAAAATTATTTAATTTGTCAAACTATTGATAATTAGTTGAATGAGTATGATTGCGTAGTTAAATCTTTCTTTATAGGAGTGGATGAAGCGGGGGATGTGTGGAAAAGAGGGGTAAGTAGAAGAATCGCTTGTTCTTTTAAACCTGATGTGTTAATAATTAAAGGATTCAAGCTTCAAACTAAAAAGTTGGTGGCTTGAAAAGCTTTGTTGAATAATTTAAATTACTCATCTTCAGATGTTTTGGCTGATCCCAAAAAAAGATGCTCTTGCAGATAGTTCATAGTCATGCGCTTCCTTCGCAGAATGTCCGGTTCACGTTAAATCTTCCACAGTCTGAGTCATTTGGATTTTTTCGATTGAGCTTTGCGAAGTGTCACATTGTGACAAAGTTTTAATGAAATAACAGAATTTAGCTTGTAATAAAATACAGTGATTTGTTAATCTCGCTGTTTTAGCTTTCCAAAAGATGGCTGACCATTCAAAATTGCTTCGTTAGCCCTGGTGAGAACGTATTTCGTGCGTAACTTTCCACATGCGTCGGAGCCGCAATTTTATGTATTTTAGATTAACAGCAAGCTTAAGTTTGTTGAAGAATAGCGGATCATTAATTTGATTAAGGATTGATTATATGGCGCTTACAATGATGGGTAAAAAGCGTGGCATGATTCAGCTTTTTGATGAAAAAGGCAATGCAGTCGTGTGCACTGTGATCCAAGCTGAGCCAAACGTTGTCACTCAGATCAAAACCAAAGAGACAGATGGGTATACAGCTCTACAGCTTGGATTTGAAAAAGTGGCTGGTAAGACACAGCAGACAATTGAAGCGAGAACAGGAAAGCCTCGGTTAGGTCATTTTAAAAAGGCTGGGGTGGAGTCTCGACGTTTCTTAGTGGAGTCCCGCATGGACTCAACGAATGAGTATACATTAGGCCAAGAGATTGGTGTTGATGTTTTTAATGGTGTTGAATTCGTTGATGCGACTGCTATCTCAAAGGGTAAAGGTTACCAAGGGGTTATGAAGCGTCACAACTTTGCTGGTATGCCTGCTTCTCACGGTACTGGTCCTACACATAGACATGCTGGATCTACAGGGATGCGTTCGACTCCAGGTCGTGGATTGCCAGGTGGAAAGAAAGCTGGTCAAATGGGTAATGAAAGGGTAACCGTTCAGAATCTACGCGTTGTGAAAGTTGACGCTGAAAATCACGTGATCGTGGTAAAAGGCCAAGTTCCTGGTCCACGCAATGGTTTGGTATATTTTACTAAAGCCAAAAAGAAAAAGTCATAAGAAATAAGATCTTCTGGAGTTAAATTGTGGCTACACTTAAAAAGTACAATCTTGCTGGTAAAGAAGTTGGTCAGGTCGCTATTGACGACGCTTGGATCAATGTCGAAGCCAACGGGCAGATGATTAAAGATTATATTGTTGCGCTGAGAGCAAATGCTAGACAATGGTCAGCCAACACAAAGACTCGTGCTGAAGTTAAGCACACAACAAAGAAGGCTCAACCTCAAAAAGGTCAAGGCCGCGCCCGTCACGGGTCAACTGTTGCTCCTCAATATAGAGGGGGTGGTCGCGTGTTTGGTCCAAAGCCTAAGTTTGATCAACATGTTCGCATCAACCGAAAAGAGCGTAAGGCTGCTATTCGTTTTCTTTTAGCTGAGAAGTTGAAAGAAAATAAAATAAAGCTGATCGAAGATACAGCGATGGATGCTCCTCAAACTAAAACTCTGGCTCAATTCCTTAAAGGTTTTGATATGAGAGGGCGCGTCTTATTTTTAGGCGAAAGCGCTTTTACAGAGATAGAAACGGAAGGGAAAGTTCAGCGTGTTAGCGTAAGTACGGATAAACACAATCATTTTATTAAGAGCATGCGTAATTTGCCACGTGCAAATTTTATGTTGGCTTCTAATATCAATGGCTATGATGTCATGATCGCTCGTGAGATCGTGTTAACAGAGTCAGCGCTGAATGAATTAAATCAGTGGTTGAATTGAGGGAGTAAAGGTCCATGACAAAAAAGAGCCCGTACCAAGTAGTGAAACATCAATATGTGACTGAAAAGTCGATCGTTCTTCAGCAGTTAAAGACGGCTGAAAGCAATCCGTCAGTCAAGCGTTGTGAATCTCCAAAATATGTTTTCATTGTTGACCGTTCAGCCAATAAAGAAGAAATTGCGCAAGCGGTAGAAGAAATTTACAAAAATGAAAATGTAAAAGTGATGGCGGTAAACACGATCAACGTCAAAGCTAAAGCAAGACGCGTTCGCGGAAGAGCTGGTTTCAAGAATGCTTTTAAAAAAGCGATTGTTACGCTTCGTGCTGGCGATAGCTTAGACAACGTATAATAGGAGCTTTGAGAGTAGATGTTTAAAAAATATCGACCCGTAACACCTGGAACTCGTCAGCTAGTATTGCCAACTAATGAGCAATTGACACGTCCATGTGAAAATTCACGTGCCACTGTTAAACCCACGAAATCGCTCTTACTACCAAAAAGACGCACGAATGGGCGCAATAACAATGGTCACATTACCTGCCGCCACAAAGGTGGTGGACACAAGCAACACTATCGTATCATCGATTTCAAACGTGATAAAGAGAATATTCCTGCTAAAGTTGCATCGATTGAATACGATCCAAACCGTACAGCTTACATTGCTTTGTTAAACTACGCTGATGGAGAGAAACGTTATATTTTAGCTCCACAAGGCCTAAAAGCCGGCGATACTGTTCAAACAAGCGACGAGCCACCTTTCCATGTTGGCTGCTGCATGAAGCTGAAGTTTATGCCATTGGGTTCTGTTATTAGTAACATCGAACTCTACCCAGGACGCGGCGGCAAGCTCGTTCGTTCTGCTGGCTTATCTGCTCAGTTAATGGCGCGTAGCGGCGGTTATGCCACTATTCGTATGCCATCTGGCGAAGTGCGCATGATCAATGAAAACTGTCGAGCCACTTTTGGAGCCGTCTCTAATCCTGAGCGCAATTTGCGCGTTGAAGGAAAAGCTGGTCGTATGCGCTGGAAAGGCGTGCGTCCAACAGTTCGTGGTACTGCTATGAACCCTGTCGACCACCCGCACGGTGGTGGTGAAGGTAAGCATAAAGGTAACACACCGCAGACTCCTTGGGGTCTCTATACAAAAGGACTTGTTACAAGATCCAATAAGAAGTCTAACAAGCTTATCGTGAAACGTCGAAGGAAGAAGTAGTTATGGCAAGATCGTTGAAAAAAGGTCCTTTTGTTGATCATCATCTGCAAAAAAAGGTGGACGTTCAAAATAATGAAGGAACAAAGAAGCCGATCAAAACGTGGTCAAGACGTTCGATGATTACTCCAGATATGGTCGGACACACGTTTGAAGTGCATAATGGCCGCAAACATCTCACTGTATTCGTCACAGATAACATGGTTGGCCATCGTTTGGGTGAATTTTCTCCCACGCGTACATTTAAAGGACATCCAATTAAGAAGTAAAGGTTGCTAAGATGAATTATGCTAAAGCAATAAGCAAATATATACGCATTAGTCCTCGCAAAGCTCGTTTGGCAGCAGGATTAATTCGCGGACTATCCGTTTCTGAAGCTTCCGTTCAACTGACGTTTAGCAATCTAAGAGCTGGGCGTCTGTTAAAGAAGACATTGGATAGTGCTGTGGCTAATGCGGAAACACAATTAGATATGAGACGTGAAAATCTCAAAGTCGTAGAAGTTCGTGTAGATGAGGGTCCAACATTGAAGAGGGCAAAGCCTAAGAACCGTGGTGGACGCCATCCAATTATGAAAAGAACAAGCCACTTTACTGTGATCGTAAGCAATCTTTAAGGAGTCATGGAATGGGACAAAAAGTCAACCCAATAAGTTTCCGCCTCGTTCGAACACGTGATTGGCGTTCCAAGTGGTTTGCTAACAAGAAAGAGTTTGGAGATCTGCTCATTGAAGATCAGATGATTCGTGCTTACTTGTTGAAAAAACCCGCGTTAGTAGGTGTTTCAGCGATTAGAATTAAGCGTATGAGCGGAAAAGTAGAGGTCACAATCGTGACAGCGCGTCCAGGTCTTGTGATCGGGAAGAAAGGTGCTGAGATCGATGTACTGAAAGGTGAACTCAGTAAACTTACCGGAAAAGAAGTCTGGGTAGCTGTTGAAGAAGTTAAGCGTCCTGATGTGGATGCTAAAATCGTAGCAGATAGTATCGCTAAGCAGTTAGAAAGACGTATTCCTTTCCGTCGCGCAATGAAAAAGGCGATGCAATCTTCTTTAGATGCAGGCGCATTTGGAATTAAAGTTCAGTTGTCTGGCCGTATTGGTGGTGCAGAGATTGCTCGTACAGAGTGGTATAAAGAAGGAAGCACTCCTCTTCATACGCTACGCGCTGATATTGATTATGCGACAGGTCGTGCTGAGACTACTTATGGTAGCATCGGTGTGAAAGTTTGGATCTATCGCGGTGAAGACAACTTAGCGAAGAAGGAGGCCTAATCATGCCTTTAATGCCAAAAAGAACTAAACATCGCAAGATGCAAAAGGGGCAATTTGCTGGATTAAGCAAAGGTGCCAATTTCGTTCACTTTGGTGAATTTGGAATTCAAGTTTTAGAAAGGGGTTGGATTACCAACCAACAGATCGAAGCTTGCCGCGTTGCTATTAACCGCTTCTTCCAAAGACGAGGTAAAGTCTGGATTCGTATTTTCCCAGATAAGCCGATCACAAAGAAGCCTGCTGAAGTGAGAATGGGTAAGGGTAAAGGTGCCGTTGATCACTGGGTCGCTGTAGTAAGACCAGGCAGAATTCTTTTCGAAGTGGCTAATGTGCCCAAAGAAATGGCTCAAAGTGCTTTACGCAGAGCAGCAGCTAAATTGGGATTAAAAACACGATTTGTTGAACGCGTAGAACAAGTTTGAGGAATTATGTATAAAGCGAAAGATTTAAGAGATCAAAGTTTAGAAGAACTCGAAGCGACCTACGACGAGTCTTGCAGAAAGCTGTTTGAACTCCAAAATGAGTTTCGCTCTCAGAAAAAGAGAGAAAACCCACACGAGATTAAACACGCTCGCAAAGACATCGCTCGCTTGTTGACAGTGATTACAGAGAAGCGTCGCGGAAATCAAAATCAGACCAATCGAGGTTAATCATGGAGCAGCAAGAAGAAAGAGGAAGCCGCAAAGTTAAAAAAGGCGTCGTCGTCTCCAATAAAATGCAAAAGACTGTGATCGTAAAAGTCGAGCGTACATTCAGCCATCCAAAATATGGCAAGATCGTAACGCGCGGTAAAAAATATTACGCTCACAACGAGTCTGGCGATTTACAAATCGGTGACGAAGTGAAAATTATGGAAACACGTCCTTTATCAAAATTAAAGCGTTGGCGTGTAGTTGCATAGGGCCTCAGGTCCTATGAATGTTCAATCCACAACGTTTAGGTAAAACTTACTTGGTAAGAGCAATGGGGAATTTTTGATTATCGTTATCAGCCTTCTCCCCATTCCTTAGTATCAAAAAGTAGAGCCTAAAAGTTGAAACAGGTGAAGACGACAAGTTACACCACACAAGAGATGTTGTAAGGGTACCTGAGGGTACATCTTCTCGACATCTTAAAAGACAATTATCGTTGGAGTTTGTAAGTCATGATTCAACAAGAAACCGAGCTCGAAGTTGCTGATAACTCGGGTGCAAAGCGGGTAAAGTGCTTTAAAGTATTAGGTGGATCAAAGCGTCGCTATGCCCATGTTGGGGACATCGTCGTTGCCTCTGTTCAAGACGCTCACCCAGAAGGAAGCGTAAAGAAAGGGGACGTTGTAAAGGTCGTCATCATCAGGACAAAGTCTTACATCAAGCGTAAAGACGGAACAAAATTGCGTTTTGATACTAACAGCTGTGTCCTTATCGATGATAAGAAGAACCCAAAAGGGACTCGTATCTTTGGACCAGTAGCACGCGAAGTGCGCGACAGAGACTTTTTGAAGATTAGCTCTCTGGCTCCAGAAGTGATTTAATTAAGAGGCTATGACGAAAATGGAAAATATGCCAAGTGGATCAAAAAAAATTCGCAAGGGTGACACTGTTGTTGCTATTTCTGGTAACAATCGTGGTCAGATAGGCACTGTTCAATCACGTAAGGGAGACAAAGTTATTGTTCAAGGCCTCAACGTGCGCAAGAAACATGTGAAACGCAGCCAAGATGCTCCTAAGGGCAGAATTGTAGAAATTGAAAGACCTATCCACGTTTCAAACTTGAAAGTTTGTGTGGAAGGAGAGTCTGCGGCTAAGTTGAAAGTTCGTACTAATGAACAAGGACATCGCCAGTTTGTTTATAACAAAGGCGATCAAGAAGTAGTCTACCGTTCAGTCAAAAAACCTAAGTGAGTAGAAAAAGCCAATGTCCAGGTTAAAGAAAAGATATTTAGCTGACGTTAAGCCAGAGTTGCAAAAGAAATTTGCCTATCAGAACCCAATGCAGGTTCCTGGTTTAGTCAAAGTCGTGATCAATATGGGTATTGCGGAAGCATCTAAAGACAAGAATTCTATTCAGGATTGTGTCAAAGAAATGACTATGCTTTCAGGTCAAAAGCCTGTTGTCACAAAAGCCAAGAAAGCGATTTCTAACTTTAAACTTCGTGAAGGTCAGCCAATCGGCGTAAAAGTGACCTTGCGCGGTGAAAGAATGTATGATTTTATTGACCGTTTTGTTAACATCGTTTGTCCTCGTATCCGCGACTTTAGAGGTTTTCCTTCTAAATGCGACGGAATGGGAAATTACACTTTAGGTTTGGATGATCAGCAAATCTTCCCAGAGATCAATCTAGACGAAGTTAAAAAAACGCAAGGAATGCATATTACGTTTGTGACGAGCGCTAAAACAGATGAAGAATGTGTTGAGCTCTTGAGATTACTAGGCGTTCCATTTAAAAACTTACCGATTTCGGTAGCAGCTTAATAGGAGAAGGAATCATGGCAGTCAGTGACCCAGTAGCCGATTTCCTCACAAGGATTCGCAACGCCACCAAAGCTCAACATCGCTATGTAGATGTTAATTGGAGCAAAATGAAGCAGACCCTTGCTGAGATCCTCAAAAATCAAGGATTTATCGAAAATTATCTGGTAAAAGTTGATGAAGGTCAGAGGGGAACGATTCGTATGTTCTTAAAATATACAAACGGTCGTCGTCCTGTTATACAGGGCCTAAAAAGAATTTCAAAACCCGGCTTACGCAAATATGTTGGGCACCAAGACATCCCACGCTTTTACGGCAACATGGGCTTATCCATTGTCTCGACTTCTCAGGGAGTCATGGCAGGCAATGAAGCGACTCAGCGTGGAATCGGTGGTGAACTTCTGTGTTTGATTTGGTAAAGATCGAAGGAGAAAGTGACAATGTCTCGTAAAGGTAAACTTCCCATTCCTCTTCCTAATGGTGTTGAGGTTAAAGTTTCTGACACAGAAGTAGCTGTTAAGGGCCCAAAAGGCGCCTTAATACAAAAGCTTGTTCCTGGAGTTAACGTTAATGTAGAAGGAAACGAGATTCTCGTTTCCTTAGCCGATGAAGAGGCAGACCTTGCCCATTTTCATGGCCTCTATCGTACACTCATCCATAATATGGTAGTTGGAACAACAGAAGGCTTTGAAAAAAGACTCGAGATGATTGGTGTCGGTTATCGTGCTTCGGTGCAAGGTGACCTGCTAGATCTGCAATTAGGTTTATCTCATCCATGCAAATTGCCAATCCCAAAAGGATTGACAGTGAAAGTGGATAAGAATACCCAAATTCTCATTTCTGGCTTTGACAAGCATCTCGTTGGCCAATTTGCCGCTACAGTACGTAGCCAGCGCCCACCAGAGCCTTATCAAGGTAAAGGTATTCGCTATGTAGGGGAATATGTACGTAAGAAAGCAGGTAAGGCTGCTGCTAAGAAGTAATCGCTGAAGGAACGATATGATTAATCAAGCTAGTAAAAACGCCAAGCTTCGTGTAAAACGAGCTATTAGAGTGCGTAAGCAACTTCGTGGAACAAGCGTAAAGCCTCGTCTATGTGTCGTGAAAAGCAATAGCCATATTCAAGCGCAATTGATTGATGATGAAGCAGGCATCACGCTCGGTGGAATAGCAACTTTCGCGAAAGAATATCGCAACACGGAGTTTTGCAAGAAGAATAAAGCATCTGCTCGCAAATTAGGCGAACAGATTGCTGAAATTGCCAAGAGCAAAAATATTAAAGAAGTGGTCTTTGACCGTGGATCCTCTAAGTATCATGGTATCCTAGCCGAGCTAGCTGACGCAGCGCGAGCTGGCGGTCTCCAATTCTAAAGGGGTTACAATGAAAAAAGATGAAGGAAGAGTCATGGCAAAACACAATGAGTCTCCAAGAAAAGATAAAGAGAAAGTAGAAAGCGATATCACTGAAAAAGTGTTATACATCAACCGTTGCTCGAAAGTTGTCAAAGGTGGACGTAAATTCAGCTTTTCTGCACTCATCTTAGTCGGCGATGGTAAAGGACGTGTCGGATATGGATTTGCTAAGGCAAATGAATTGACAGACGCAATCCGCAAAGGTGGCGAAGCGGCTCGTAAAAATATGGTTATTTGCCCGATCGAAGGGACGACCATTCCTCACGAAGTCATTGTCCACTGGGACGGAGCAACAGTCTTGTTGAAGCCTGCTCCAGCTGGTACAGGTGTCATTGCAGGTTCTAAAGTGCGGGCAGTTCTTGAACTAGCTGGCATCAAAGACGTAATGGCGAAGAACCTAGGTTCTAGTAACCCGATTAACCAAGTTAAGGCCACCTTCGAAGCGATCGAGCAATTGCTGCCACGTGAAGAAATTAAGCAAAGAAGAGGGTTATAAAGGATAGTTATGATTACTTTAAATACACTCAAAGATTCAACACGTAAGCGTAAGCCACGCAAGCGCGTTGGCCGCGGCATAGGTTCTAAGCACGGCAAGACTTGCGGACGTGGTGAAAAGGGAGCAGGATCTCGCTCTGGCTACAAGAGACGTTTAGGAAAAGAAGGCGGTCAGATGCCTTTGTTCATGAAATTGCCTCTTCGTGGATTTAGCAATGCTCAGTTCAGACGTGCGTATGACGTTATCAATTTAGATCAAATTGAAGCTGTCTTCCAAGATGGTGAAACAGTCAACGAACTCTCTCTGAGAGAGCGTGGATTTATTAGTGGAAAGACTAATGGAGTAAAATTGCTGGGTAACGGCGAGCTTACGAAAAAAGTTAAAATTCAAGTTCATGCAATGTCTGAAAGTGCGCGCGAAAAGCTGACACGTGCCAAGATTTCATTTGAAATTGAAAAATAAGCTGATTTCGCTTAAATAGCGCTCATTAGTTCTATAACAGACCAAGGCCACAAAGAGTACAAAGATTAAAGCACCATTAAAGATAAACTCTCTATCAGGTGTCTTTGTACTCTCTGTGGTTTTATACCAAAGAAACACGAAAAATTTGTATTGGCTTAGCAATACTTTATGCAGGTTCAAATGCGAATTATTCAAGTTTCTTCGGTATATCTATCGAAAGAACCATCAAATCACGCAAAAGAGTTACTCTTTTGAGGAAAAAAAAGCAACCTATTACCCCAAGATATAGAGATGCTGAACGGATTAAGACGTGTTTTTCAAATACCTGAGCTAAAGTCGAAAATTCTTTTAACTCTTCTTCTGCTTGCCGTTTGCCGCGTTGGAAGTTTTATTCCAGTTCCCGGGATCAATGGAGAAGTAGCGGTTGGCTTTTTTAGACATGCCACAGGTGGAAGCCAAAACCTCTTCCAAATGGTAGATATTTTTTCTGGCGGTGCTTTTTCTCAGATGACTGTGATTGCCTTAGGCGTCACGCCATACATCTCCGCTTCGATCATTATGCAGCTGTTAGTTGCCCTGATTCCAAGCTTTCAGAGAGATTTGCGAGAAAATGGCGATGCTGGTAAACGTAAGGTTAATCGCTGGACTCGCTTTTTGACGATTATTCTTTCCTTTTTGCAATCAGCCCTGTTTGCTAAATATGCTCTCCAAATGAATTTATCAAGGCCCGGTATTGTGGCAGGAGAGTTATTAGACATTACAGCTTTCGGATTGCCCTGGCTTTTTTATTTAATTACGATCGCTACCATGACAACTGGAACCATGTTTCTGATGTGGGTAGGAGAGCAAATTACGGAACGAGGAATTGGAAACGGAATTAGCTTGATTATCTGCTTAGGTATTCTATCTTCGATTCCAACTGCCCTGGGTCTCGTATTCCAGCAGTTGAACTTGGACTCGCAAGAGCCAGGTCAAATGAATTTCTCAACAATTTTAGTGCTCGCTGCTGTATTTGTTGTCGTGACGATTGCCACCATCCTGGTGATTCAAGGCCATCGCCGCATTCCGCTTCAGCATGCAAGACGTGTTGTTGGAAGAAAAGAAGTTCAAGGGGGGAGTTCTTACATTCCGCTTAAAGTTAACTATGCGGGTGTCATTCCCGTCATCTTCGCTTCTTCTCTGCTCTTGTTCCCGGCGACCCTCGGAACATTTTTAGGGACAGGAAACTGGTTAGGCGAAGTGGCAGCTTGGTTGTCTCCTGGCGGTCCTCTTTACTTTGTCTTCTTTGTTGCTCTAATTATTTTCTTCACCTATTTCTGGACTGCGACTCAGTTTCGTCCTGATCAGATTGCATCCGATATGAAGAAGAATGGAGCTTTTATACCCGGTGTAAGACAAGGTAAGCCCACACAAGACTATTTAGAAAGTACAATGAATCGCATCACTCTATTAGGTGCCGTATTCTTGGCCCTCATCGCAATTTTGCCAAACCTGGTTGGACGCTTATTAGGCGTGCCTCAAACAATCAGCTACTTCTTCGGGGGTACAGCCCTCCTGATTTTAGTTGGTGTGGTATTGGATACAATGAAGCAAGTTGAGTCTCATCTTTTGATGAAGCGCTACGATGGTTTCATGAAGAAAGGGCGAGTGAGAGGACGTTAGAGTTACGTTAATGATATAAAGGAAGTCTAAAAGGGATAAGGTGTCTTTTAGACTTTCTCTACTAGTGAAATAGAGTTGCAATAAAAAGAAAAGTTCTATACAATTTACAGTTCGTTTTTGGAAAAATTAGGAGAGTTCAATGCCTAGAGTCATAGGTATCGATATACCAGATAACAAGAGATTAGAAATTAGTTTGACCTATTTGTTCGGAATAGGCCGTCATTTGTCTAATGAGATTATCGCTAAGTTGGGTTTAGATCCAAACATGCGTGCTCATAAGCTTACTCAAGATGACTTAGCCCGTTTAAACGGTCTACTCACATCTGAATATGTGGTAGAAGGTGATCTTCGCCGTCAAGTTCAGAACAACATCAAGCGTTTAATTAGCATTCACTCTTATCGTGGAACACGTCACCGCCTCGGCTTGCCAGTTCGCGGACAGCGTACAAAAACAAATTCTAGAACGCGCAAAGGTCGTCGCAAGACTGTTGCTAATAAGAAAAAATAAGAATAGGAGTTCTCAGCTTTGAGTAAGCAACCTGCCACCAATAAAAAGCCTGTAAAGACTAAAAAGAAAGTCCTTCAGAATGTCCCATCGGGCATAGCACATGTTAAAGCGACCTTTAACAACACAATTATTGCCATTACTGATCCTTCAGGAAGAGTGATCTCCTGGGCATCTGCTGGTAAGGTAAATTTCTCTGGATCTCGTAAATCTTCTGCTTTCGCAGCGACTGTAGCTGCTCAAGATGCAGCCAAAATTGCTGCTTCTCTTGGAATGAAAGAAGTTGAAGTTAACTTGAAAGGTCCAGGCGCTGGCCGCGAATCGGCTGTACGAGGATTGCAAAGTGCTGGTTTAACTATTACGGCGATTAGAGATACTACGCCTGTGCCGCATAATGGATGCCGTCCACGTAAACGTCGTCGCGTATAAAGATAAACTATTATGAGCGACTTGGTATAGCCTCTGACCAATTGACAGTCTATTGGCTGCGGGTCACGAGGTTTATTAATGAACTGTGCATTTGCTTCGTACGATCAATTGCCAAGCGCTCATAATTCTCAACTATTACTATTAGGAGTCACTTCATGGTAAAATACGGCAAATTTGAAATGCCTCAAAGGATTACAGTTGACCAAGATTCTCCTGAATCCAATTATGCCCGTTACGCGGCTGAACCTTTTGAAAGAGGATTTGGACATACCATAGGTAACACATTGCGTCGCGTAATGCTGACTTCTTTGGAAGCACCAGCTATTATATCCGTACGCATTGAAGGAATTCCTCATGAGTATATGGCCATTGAGGGAATATCTGAAGATATGACCAATATCGTTCTGAACTTCAAAGGCGCTTTATTACGCAAACTTCCCATGGAGGACACTCCTAACTCCAGAGAAACTCGCATTCTGACGAAAATTGTCGAAGTAACACAAGACGATTTAGACCGCAATCAGGGGCAGTATAGTGTTACTTTAGGGGATGTTGTTCTAGAAGGAAACTTCGAAGTTGTCAATCCTGAGTTGCACTTGTTTACTGTGACAAAGCCAATGCGCCGTCAAGTCGACTTAAGAGTTGCATTCGGGCGAGGATATGTTCCTTCTGAGCGTCACGTCGTTCGCGATAAAACCTCAGACGAGATCTTAGTTGACTCAGCATTTTCACCCGTTCGCTTGGTCAATTACTTTGTCGAGAATACGCGTGTAGGTCAGGATACCGACTTTGATCGCCTCATCATGGAAGTGACGACAGATGGTCGTATTACACCTGCGGAAGCCTTAAGTTTTGCTGTTCAAATTGCTCTTAAGCACTTTGAAGTGTTTAACCAATTTAATAACTTCGCCCTTTCTTTTGATGAGAAGGGTGGTGATCGCGATGGTGATCAAGATGAGTTAATGGATAAGCTCTCTTTAGGGATTGATGAAATCGAACTTTCTGTCCGTTCGGCTAACTGCCTGACTGGCGCTAACATTGAAACACTCGCGGAATTGGTTTGCATTCCTGAACGTAGAATGTTAGAATTTAGAAACTTCGGTAAAAAATCCTTAAATGAAATTAAAGCTAAATTGCATGAAATGGGGTTGCACCTTGGCATGGACTTAGGCCGGTTTGGAATTTCACCTGACAATGTCAAGGAAAAAATCAAGCAATACCGCGAAGAAAAGAAAAAAAAGAAAGAATCAACAAAACACGAAGATGCTAAGTAGGTAAACAGTTATGAGACACCTAAATCAAACATGTAAGCTTGGCAGAACGACGTCTCATAGACGTTGCATGTTCGCCAACATGTTAAAATCTCTAATTACGAATGAGCGCATTCAAACAACGGTGCCTAAAGCAAAAGCATTGCGTCGCTACGCCGACCAGATGATCACTTTAGCTAAGAAAAACACCCTTGCTGCACGTCGCCAAGCGATTGCTGAGCTCATGATTCGCTTTAATCCTTTGACACCAAAGGAACAAAGAGCAGCTAAAGAAGGCAATACATACGCCTATAACGATGACCGTCTTGTCATTGGCAAGTTGTTTGACGAACTTGGAACACGCTTTGCTCAGCGCAATGGCGGTTACACTCGTATCGTTAAGCAAGGTCACCGCGTTGGCGATAATGCGCAAACATGCATTATCGAGTATCTTGCTGACTAATTATCTAAGACTTAAGCCAAAATTCCTTTTGGCTTAAGTCTTTTCTTTTTCACTCTTTTTCTCCTTACAGTACAAAGACCTCAATGCGTCAAAGAATGCCTCGAACAAATGCTTCTTGATTGATCTGTGGTAAGCAAGCTCCGCTAAGACATCAATAAGGTCGATTTCAACTGTTTGAAGCCATCCACTTATTTGGTCGGAAAGGCGGTAATGATTTCTCCCTTAGGACTTGTTACGACGCGCAACGTATGGGCTCTTTTGCCATTCGTCGCCCTGCCAATCGGCTTGTTAAACGTATATTCGTGCACTTTTTTTCCATTGACTGACGATTGGTTACTCCCTTGCTGAATCGCTTTAGTTGCCATGCTATTGAGTTTACTAATTGTCATCGACCGATTAAAACGAGAGGTTGGAGGCGTCGCTTGCGCATTGAACCAATGTCTGTCCTTGATATGCTTAATGCCGCCCGGAACAAACGGTGTCGTTTTTTTCCAAGAATGATTTTCGCTCTTGGCTTCTACTGAAAGCGAAATTATTAAACTTAAACTTAATAAAATTAGAATAAACCTTTTCATGACTCACCCTCTTAAAATTGAATTTTTAATATTAAGTCAGATTTGTGAATTTAAGATTAATAGCATGTGAAACAATCTTTTTGACTGGAGTGTCCCTAATTAAAGCCAGTCCTTGCAAAACTTTCAAAACCTGATTAAAGAAAAGGGGAGGTGAAGCCTCTTTCCTCAATGCTTTCACGAAGCGATAACCTATATAATTTGTGGAGCAAGGAAGGTTGAAGGGCGCGGATTTTGAAGTGGGGGGCGGTCAGTTGTATGCGGCATTGATTGAATGGGAGTTGGAGCAGATTGGGGGCATGGGCGTCTATTATGCTCCTCGCTCAAGCTGAGAGCCGCGATTATCACCTGTTTAAGTTTGCATGATCCATTTTCAGTAAGGCTATTTTATGCGAAAGAGCTGTTCTATCTTGAATAAGATGGATCCTCTTGATTTTTCCGATCAAATACTTGAGACTTTTCCTTTACATTCGACAAAAGATATTCTATTTTCAAACCAAATTATGAAAGGAGGCTTTATGACAATAAACATCGCCATCAACGGATTTGGAAGGATAGGAAGATTAGTCTGTCGCCTTGCTAGTGAGCGAGAAGACATCAATATTGTTGCTATTAATGACATTGTTCCTGCAGACAACCTTGCTTATTTATTAAAATACGATTCCATTCACGGCCGCTTTGAAGGAGAGGTCAGTGCTCAAGAAAATGCCATCATTGTGAATGGTCGCGAAATTCTGGTCTTTTCCGAAAAAGATCCCCAAAACCTGCCTTGGAAAGATTTGAAAGTAGACTACGTGATTGAATCGACCGGATTGTTTACGACACCAGAAACGGCTGGCAAGCATTTAACAGCCGGTGCACAGCGGGTCATCATTTCGGCTCCGGCAAAAGGCGATGTGCCGACGCTAGTGTTAGGAGTCAATGAAGAGTCGTACAATCCAGAGAAAGACCGCATTGTTTCCAATGCTTCTTGTACAACTAACTGTTTGGCTCCTATCACTAAAGTACTGCTCGACAAGTTTGGCATTGAAGAGGGATTGATGACGACTATTCATGCCATGACAGCCTCTCAGCCTACGGTCGATGGACCCTCTAAAAAAGATTGGAGAGGTGGAAGAAGTGCCGGGCAAAATATTATTCCAGCATCGACTGGCGCGGCTAAAGCCGTAGCTCTTTGTTTGCCGCAAGTTAAAGGCAAGTTAACGGGTATGGCTTTCCGCGTGCCGACAGCTGATGTATCGGCTGTAGACTTGACAGTCCGCTTAAGCCGTCCAACAACGTATGAAGAGATTTGCCAAGCCATGAAGGAAGCGGCGGAAGGTCCTATGAAGGGAATTTTGGCTTATTGCGATGAACAGGTCGTTTCGACAGACTTTATCAGCAGTACTTATTCGGCCATTTTTGATAAGGATGCGGGAATTGCCCTCAATCCAACTTTCTTCAAGGTAGTGGCTTGGTACGACAATGAAATGGGATATGCCTCCCGGGTTGTCGATTTAGTGATTTATATGGCTTCACGTGAAAGGACATTTGCCATCAAATAGGCAGACTTGTAAACTGAAGGTGAGTCTTATTTGGGTTTACAGAGAAGCGATAGGAATTTGATAGATGCCTTTTAATCCATTAAACTGACTTCTTTTTCTCTCTTTGCTTTCGCTGTAAACGCTTTTTCGCTGGAAACCCAGCAATGATGCGTATTAAACCCAACTGAAAAGGTGTTTGCTTTAGTCTTAAAAGACATCCGAACCGATTTGATTGTATGAAGGGGGTGTTGGCCAAGTTAGCTGCTTTAATTTAAGAAATTGCAAAATAATATTTAGCAGGATAGAGGGCCCATTTTAAAATTGGCATGACTATCTGTTTTGAAGAGTGCAAAACAATTAAGCAGGCTATGACTTGTGTCTCCTCTTGAAGAAGCCCGAGCAGATGCTTGAAAGGTAAACAGATTAAGTAATGGAAAAACTCAGAAGAAGGTTGGAAAACCGCTTGCAAGCTGAATTAGGCTGATCAATCAGCTCTTTTTTGGATTGTAGCGATTAGCTCAATTTTTAGATGAGATCCTTTGGAGGATGTACTCACTCATGAGACATGAATTGGCAAAACTCATTTATGGTCAGAACAAGGGTTTTAAGATCGATTTCAATTCAATCGAAATGCCTTGTCTATTGTAAACGAGCATGAGTGACCATACGGTCAGTGAATAAGCTTCAAAGCATTGCTTTGAAGGGATTAAAGATGTTAATCTTTTTGAAGATAGATTGCCATTAATACAGTCCATTAATGGCGTGTTTTACGTTAAACAGATCATTGAGATAAACAGTCTTTACCGGCCGTACAGTACAGTTCAAATTCCATTTTCCTTTTTTACAATCCCTTTCAAGGATAGATGCTTCGGCATTGGTCTTTTAGTCTATTCTATCCACCTTGTTGAGTTGGCTGAATAAATCTGAAGTTGTCTATGTATGATAGACGAAACACTTAACAATGGATGAATCAACGTGGATTTTACTCGAGAACCCATTATAGAAACGATCATTACTCCCAAGGAGGGGTATAAGCTAGTTGTCAGAAGCAGTAAAGGGACGGCTCAAGAAGAGTATTTTGTCGATGCAGTCGAAGTTGTCTCATTTGGTCATGCCTTATTTTTCCGTTCGATGGAAAGGCCTAAATCTTTTCTCGTACCCGTTGCTGACTATGAGATTTTAGAAGTTAGAGAAGCGCGCATGGTCCTGAAAAATGCAGGACTTGACCGCTCTATTAAAATTGGCGGTGGTAGAGAAGGCAATCTAAAAGCCAGCCGCGAAGCAGACAAGGGCGAAGTTGCCGTTGCCGAAGAAGAAGAAACAGTTGTAGAGCAAGAGGAAGCCCATCCTCAGCCAGCAGAAGCGGTTGCAGAAGCAAAATCTGATACACGCCTTGACAAAAAAAGGGATCGCCGACGCCATTACCGCAAGCGCCGAGGCTCAAGAGGTGAGGAACGAGAAGACGCACCTAAAGAGGAAGGAAATCCAGAAGTGGCACCACCTTCTATTCCACCACTCGAAGATGAAAAAATTCACATTCCTCCTCCAGAAGAAGGTGCTGAAGCGCAAGGAACGGCTCCTATGTCGTCAAGCCTCCTGTCTTCGCTGTTACAGCCTCCTCCAACGCTGATTTCAGAGACTATTAACCGCTATCGTGAAAATGCTCTCTTTAAAAATGCCTTTTTCTTGACCGAAGAAGAGCAATATAAACCTCATGACAAAGTGCATGAACTGCTCAATGAAGATGATGAAGAGGACTTCGCTCCTCCATTGCAAGAACCAACTTTTGCAAAAGAATCAGAGGTTGAGGCATCCACTGAACTAGCCTCTGGACAGGCTGACAATGCTCATTTTGAGCCTATGCATGAGCCGATGGAAGAAGAGGCTGTTCACGCTGAAGAAGCTGTAGAAAGCGAATCGATTATTGTTGAAGAAGTCTTCGTTTCTACGGAGCCTGCTTTTCAATTCGAGGAGATTCACCACGTGAGTCCGCACGTTGAAGAAGAGGAAGCCGTTAAAGATGCAAAAGAATCTCAGGCTGAACAAATGAGCCTGCCTCTTTTTGCCGAAGAAGAATCAACTGTAGAAGAGCCTACTTTTGCGGAAGATACAACTTTTAAAGAGGAAGAGCCGGATTCGGAAGAGCCTGTTCAAGCAGAAGAGAAAAGAGAAGAACACCCTTCTCATTGATTCTAAGGGGCCTTTTTCAGCAAGATTAAAAAAATGAAAAATCTTGCTGAAAAAGGGCTTGACTGTTTATTGCCTAAACGGTTAGATTATCCCTTCAATTTGCCCGGGTGGTGGAATGGTAGACACAAGAGACTTAAAATCTCTTGCTCTCTGTGGGCGTGAAGGTTCGAGTCCTTTCCCGGGCATGTTTAAGGCCGTTAGCGAACTAACGGCCTTTTCTTTTTCTTTTCTTTTCTTTTCTTTTTCTTTTTATCTCATACCCAACGTTTAGGTTCGTAACCTTCAAAAACTTCACTTGCCATTCAAAGATGCAGTATGAGGGGAAGTCTAGATGAAAGAAGTGTGTACTTCTTCTAATCCGCGGTAACCAATAATGTCTTTTTAAGGATGAGTTTTTAAACATGATGAATGGTAAGCTTGTCATACGCGCTGCAATGCCTGAAGATGGTAAGCAAATCGGGCAGCTTATTTTTGATACCGTTCGCACGATTAATTGCAAAGACTATAATCAACAACAAGTAGAGGCTTGGGTCCCGGATCCATTTATTTATGCTAGCTTTGAAGAAAGAGGAGCTTATGTAGCCGATTTAGAGGGACGAATTGTCGGTTTTGGCAACTTGACTATGGCTGGCTATTTGCATCGCTTCTATGTCCACAAAGATTTTCAAAGACAGGGTATTGGCCTTTTATTGCTAGAGGCATTGGAAGCTCGAGCACGGGCATTAAAATTAAAAGAGATGACAACTGAGGCAAGCATTACAGCGAAGTCTTTTTTTCTTGCGAGGGGTTGGAAGATACAAGCAAAACAAATCGTTGTATTGAGAGGCATCTCATTTATTAACTACAAGATGAGCAAAGCTCTGAGTTAATTTTTTCTCCGGCTCGTTCCGCTTTGATTTTTATGACATAGAATCATAGAAACCAAAACGATTGATCTTTAAATGCATGAGATCTTATGAAACCTGCAATAGTTAAATAAGAGCCTGAACGTTTGAGTTAAGAGAGTATGAGAGTATTATTCGCATTTTTTATCGTTCTATCATGCTATATCATGCTTTTGCTTGGACTCTTTCTTAAACAGAGAGAGCTTCTTTATTTCCCAAGTCAATTGTTACCAAGTCCGGCCGAAGCGGGAGTGGCTGAAATGAGAGTGGTTTCATTAAAGACGAGTGATGGATTGACTCTTAAGGCTTGGTACCGCCGCGCCCAAACAGCCGGATACCCGACGATTCTCTACTTACATGGAAATGCCGGCCACATTGGTAATCGAGGCCGAAGCGTCAAACCTTTCTTGAATGAGGGATATGGCGTGTTGCTTGTCACTTACCGCGGCTATAGCCAAAATCCAGGCGAGCCTTATGAAGAGGGATTCTATCGAGATGGCCGAGCGGCGCTCAAGTTTCTAAACGACCTTGGGATCGACGATCAACACATCATTCTTTACGGAGAATCAATTGGAACGGCCGTTGCCATTCAGCTGGCTTCTGAATATCAAGTAGCTGCTCTGATTTTACAGTCTCCTTTTTCTTCCCTGGCCGATGTGGCGCAGTTTCATTATCCTTACTTGCCGGTCAGGTGGTTACTCAAGGATCGGTTTGATTCAATCCAAAAAATCACGCGCATCCAGGCTCCCACATTAGCGATCTATGCAGAAAATGATGAAATCATTCCTCCTTCTCTCTCAAAGCAATTGATTGGAATGCTCAAGACAAACAAACAGATCCTATCAATTCCCAACGTAGCCCATAATGACCTCGAGTCAGATCTTGCAGTGCCCTTCATCAGGCAATATGTGAACAGTCAAAGACCACTTCGCTAATGCTCTATAGCTATGGCATATGACTATTTACAGATCTAAGAAACACTTAATTAGCGGCTATTCCAATAAGAAGATATTTGTTCTTATTGTTTGATTAATAGAATGGATTTTGAATGTTTAGTAAACAATGGAAATAATTACATCTTTATAATCGATTGAGTAAATAACTCTAACGATGATGTAAACAGTTTGATGCTTTAGAGGAGTCCTCTAAATATAGTTGAAGGTCGAAATATACTTGGATTAAACAGGTGCACCATTCTTCCTAAATTAAATAGGTCTTAAATAGTTGATTTGTTATATTGTTTTATTTGATTTAATTTTAAAAAATAATTGCGAGATAATATGTCTTTTCCATCCCTTACATTTTCTGAAAATAGCTCGGTTGCAGAGCTCGTAAGAGCTTCGGAGCGAGGCGTTCTTTTTTTTCATGCCCATAATCATCAAGGCTCTTATCAGCTGCTGACTTGTTCGATGAAGGAGCTCCATGAAAGCGGCGTTCGCCATTTTTACTTAGAAGTTCCTAAATTTTTAAATGAAGTATTTGAAGCCCACCGCAAAGGCAATCTGAAGCCATTCGAAGCCTGTCTTCTTAAATTCCAGGATGAACTCGTTCGGCGCGAGATCAAGGCTCTGGTAGAAGCTGCACACCACACAGGTATTAGTATCATCGCCGTAGATGCCAATGAGAATGTCAATACGGGAACAAAAATTGGGGAATCCAAGCAGACGAAGAAATTGATAGCTAAGCGGTTGAGCAATCCTGAGAAAATGGCGTCTGTGATTCAACATTTTGCTGGCATGCTCAAGCCCCAAGAAAAATTCTCAGGTCTATTCGGCAGTAATCATGTCGCTATCTGCCACCAGAAACCAAGCTTTCCATCGGTCTCAATCCTCGAACATAATCAGCTACCACCTTCTACTACCCATATAAATTATTCCCCGGAAGCCATCGAAGGTTTTAATGAACAAACCAACCGGTATTTAAAACAATTCAATGTAATCATGCTTGCTCCATCCAGCTTAGGCCAAGACGAGATCGATTTTACCTAGGAAGCGGCCCCTTCGAGCCTGAAATTCTTGAATCAACTCCTTGAAAGCTATCAATTAACCGCGTGCAAGGCTTATAAACACACGAAATCAGAGCAAATAGATGCAGTGATGGAATTCTCTTTGAATGAAAAAGAGTCTGCAATTAAAGCCTGGAAAAAAATTTGCGTTGAAATGGATCCCCTCCCAAAACTCGTAGCATTTGAATCTGATACAATTCGAATCATCTTTAAAAGTCTCGAAACAACAGCTGTTCTCAGACAGTTAGTTGCGGCAGTTATCGAATTAAAGAAAAAAGAGATGACCAACTAATATCTTCTATCTTTTATCTTCTATCTTTCGCCTCTCGAAATAATTATTTTGCGAGAGGCGAATGTTTATTCATCTTCTATAGATTTTTTTTATTTCCATAATCTTTATTCGTTTTCGATATCAAATAAGTTTTTATCAATCTTTTGTTTGATACTAATAAATCAGTGTTTTTTATTTTTAATATTTCTGTAATAACTGAATGTGTTAATATTGGGATAGATGGTTTTTTTAATTATAGATAAATTAATTTAATAAATTGCTTAAAAAAGGTGACTTTATGCCAGTTTCTAAAATTGGTTATAATTTTAATCAAACAGAGCAATTAAGTACTCTCCCTTCGCATCATCAAGTCAGCTTAGGATCTCCTTCTTCCGTTAATCCCCAGAATCTTTCTATTCAGCAGTTGTCGATGGGAACGTTTAAAAATCAAGAGCAGATCAGTAAGGCTCGCTTAAACCTCAAAGAACAGTATGCGGGTTTAAAGCAGAAGAAAATTTGCCTTGAAAAGAATCTGCATGAAAAGATGGGCGAGCTGGAGCTTGGCAAAGACAAGAAAGCTGGCCTCGAGCAGAAGTCTAAACTATTAGAAGTCGTTGTGGAAGAGCTTGAAAAGAGTGCCGGACATCTTGGGCAGACTCTTGAAGAAAAGAGCGTTCTCCATCAAGAGGAAAAAGAGCAGCTCAAGTTTTTGAAGGGAGAGCAAAAGGGAATTCGGGGTCAAGCGGCTGAGGCGCGTCAAGAAATGGATCTATTAAGAGAGCAGGTTCGAGGCATTCCTGTCAGGATAGAAGAGTGCCAAAAAGCCAGACGAGAATGTATGGAGGAAATCGATCTATTAAATGAAAGGCTTAGTGGAATACGAGAGACTCAAGCTGGGATCGAACAGGCGTCTAAGGAAGGGGAACCATTCAGGTTAACAAATGAATTGAAGCAGCAAACGAGCGAGCGCGCAGCTCTTAAAGATCAATTGGATGTACTTCAAGGCAAAGTAAAGGGAGAGAATCGTTGGTTTTCATCCATTCCAGTCATCAGATCGATCGCTAAGTTTATTCTGGGAATTGTTCATCGACCAGCTATTAGAGACTTGGAGAGCAAGCTTCAAGCCATTGATTCCAGACTGGTCTGCATTCAGCAAGCTATGGCTGAAAAAGAAAGAGAATTGACTGAGCAGCTCAGCATCATTAATACAGATATAGAGCATTTCACTGCATTGATTGAAAATAAGCAGCATACACGCGATCAGTCTGAAACCCAGCTTGGAGTTTTAAATTCCCAGTTGAGAGAAGCGAATGGAAGGGTTCATCACTTAGAAGCTTCTTTAGTCAGATTGACAACGGCTGAAGAAGAAGCCGGGAAAGAGATAAAAAATGTTAAAGGCAGATGTGACCGCTTGAATCAATCACTTGCCCAGCTGGCTCAAGATTTAAGCCTTGTGCAAACTTTTCTTGAAGGCAAAAGCGCTGCCTTAGATGAGAGCAAGCGTCACGTGAAGCAGCTTGATGAACAGGTATTAATTGAAGAGGGGATCGTTGAGCAGCTCCAGGCAGATGTCACTGTAGTTGAAAAAGAGCTCGCAGCGATAGAAGAGGGATTCCATGCTCTGGATGCAATCGAAAGGAGCTTGTCTCAAGAGGCGAAACCCTTGCAGTTCTCTTCCAAGCACGTTGCAAGGCAGGTCGACCAGAAGGCCACAACAGAGTTATCTCATGCGGCTCAGTTGGCAACCACAGTCTTGGAATCCAAGCCTGTACAGACAGCCGTGCCTACAGCGCCGATTGACAAGGCTTTTAAGGAATTAGGGGTTACGCTTTCTCACACGCCGCCAGTTGATGAACATGAACCACCAACCCCTTTGCAGCGCTTCGAAGCTCCTCAATTGCGAGCTATGGGGCATGATCCTGGGCGCCTTATTTCTTATGAATATAAAAACAAGCTGAGTGGTGCTGTTTATGGGCGCGATGTCGTTGAAAGAGAAGACGCAATTAAAGATTTGAATGCCAATCTTCTTCAGCAATTAAACCTGCTTAGAAGTGATTTGGAGATTAAGAAGGCTTCCTTTAAAGAAAATTCTTCTATACAACTGAGTGAAGCAATTGCTGATCTAGAGGCCGAAATTAAGTTGTGCGAACACTCTTTGAAAAATGCACAACAAGCGAAAGGGGAATTTGTTGGATCTCAATTTTTCCGAGATGAATTGCAAAACGTTGCCGATCACAGTACGGGCCAAAAGGATTATGCAGATCGCCTCAATGCCATTTGCTTGGGAGCTCCGGTTAACTTCCGTTACCAGAAATATGAGGGGGATGAGCGAGAGATTGGATTCTTTCGTCTCGGAGTGATGACCGATTTAAGAAATGGTTTTACAAATCTTGCTGAGCTAAAAGTGATTCATGCCGAATTGAAGAGCGGCCTCTCTTCCCCAACTCTCGAAAAGAAGTTATCTAAGCTTCGTGAAATGAGAAAAGAGTTGGCAATGCAGCCAGAAAGCAATAAAGCGAAAGTGTTGGCCATTGACTATGCCATCGAACAGCTTCAGCCTGAATATGTACGTCAAACCATACAGGAGAGACGCCATATTTTAAATAATCAGATGCTTCAGCTTGTCCAGGGACAGGTCGCAAGACAGCTGGTTGGCGTCGTAGGCAATCCCTCCCAAACCACATTCAGCGTCACACATTTGGGGCTTTTGAATCGAAAGACCGATAAGCAGGACCAGACGGGTTGGGCCCACAATGAAGCCTTTCAAATGACCGATATGCATGAGATTTTTGCCGAATTTGCAGGCAAGACATTGATTTTTGATGGTAAAGGGCCTGCCATCGATGCCGATGGACATGTGCACCTGGCACAAACACTTATTGATTTGTCGGGAAATCCCAGAAAGTTAAAGCTCGAAACCTCTTTTGTCAACATGACAGTTCAAGGCCATACGAAAAATGATGGCATCCAGCAAGAGATCAATAAAAAGAATATGACCAAGTTGCTTGAAGCAGCTGAAAAACAAGTCTTGAATAACCCTGGTGATAAAGAAATCCAAGAAGGGTTGGAGCTCCTCAATGCTGTTCAAAAGCAATTAGAGCAAGGAGAGTCTTCCTATTTGATGGCCGAAGCATTCAGTATCGCACTCATTAAATTAAAGTTTCCACTTTCAATGGGCTGTTTAAGCGCCAAAGATCGTACAGGTATGGTTGGAGGGCGTACAATCCTTAACTTTGTCAAAGAAAGCATGTATAAGGATCCCGCCTTGCAGTCAGAGGTCATGCCTAAAGGACTCAATAAGAAAGAACAGCTTCGCTTTAAGAAGGCCCAAGAACGAAAAGCCCAAATTCTTAAAGAACACGAGAAGCAGTTTAATAAAAAAATTATCAGCAAGTCGGGTTGTGCAGCTCTTGTTATTTATGACAACACGGGAATCAAAGTTCTGAAATGTAGCGCAGCTTACCTGCCAGGTATTACTGATGGGGCGGAAGGAAAGGCTCTTCGCTTAATCTATTATGTACAACAGGCAGGAACTGCTAGCAAAGGTGTGGCTAAGCTCTTAAGCAAATTGGGTGTTAAAGGAGTAGCGGTTCATTAAATAGCCTTAAATCAGTACGAATTGAATTCATTGTCGCTGTTTTCTGTTTCTTTAGTTTGTTTTTAAGCATTTTATTGAATAAAGCAAGGGGGACATATGTTACAGCTTAAAACATGGATAGTTGGATCAGTTGCCGTCGTCTCTTTGTCGAGCTTATGGGGTTTGCAGGCTGTAGAAGCCGTAGTTGAGCCAGTACCTCAAGTCATTGAAAAACCTGTTGTGATTCAACCCGTACCTGTTGAGGAAGGCGTCGTTCGAGAGGTGCCTTATGGTACAAGTGGTTCATTTGAGGAAGGCGTCATCCACCATGGGGATTGGCATGATGGCCATCACTGGGATCA
The DNA here is from genome assembly GCF_001499655.1 of Candidatus Protochlamydia naegleriophila. Lineage (NCBI taxonomy): Bacteria > Pseudomonadati > Chlamydiota > Chlamydiia > Parachlamydiales > Parachlamydiaceae > Candidatus Protochlamydia > Candidatus Protochlamydia naegleriophila. The sequence goes on along the minus strand of NZ_LN879502.1, from coordinate 2,264,446 downwards.
TCACGATGGAGGGCATTGGGATCGCCACCACGATTGGGACCACCATGATGGAGATCGCCATCACGGAGATCGCCATGACCATCACCATTCAGACCACCATGGTCATCATGATCATCATGGTCATGGACATCATGGAGACGGCCACCATAAATAAGAGTAGTCTATAAATAAGGCTATTCTATGGCAATAAGGGCTAAATGGGAGACTTGATTGATTAGAGTGTCCCGTTTGGTCCTTTTTTCTATGTTGTCGTTTTGGGGCAAATGGCAAAAACGCGGGCTGGAAATCCAGACGAGCGGGCAGGTTTGGGAAAGGAGCAAATGACGATGGCTCCTTTGGGTGGGCAGCGATCTAAATTCGTTAGCAGCTCGATTTGGTAGTGGTTGAGATTGAGAATGTAGCGTTCGCAAGCCCATTCGGTATCTCTTGCGTTATAGCCGGGATCTGGATCGATTGTCTCGTGTCCAGTAGCTGTGATAAGGCATTCTTCGTATAGGTAGGAAAGAGCTCCTAAACTCCATCCTGGAGTATGTGGAACACCCGTTTCATCGCAGTTGTGCATGGCTGCATTATTGGGCCAGCGTTTGCTCCAGTCTGTTCGCAGCGCCACAAAGGCTCCGCTTGGAATTTTACCGTACTCGTCTTCCCAAGTTAACAGATCGTTGACGTTGACAGCATAGTCTGGATTTTTTTTCACTTTGTCATGGATGTCGATGACGACTAATGGAAGAATCATTTCTTCAATAGGTATCTGACAAACTGTGCGCTGCCCTTGGCAGAAGTGTGCAGGAGCATCGACATGCGTTCCCCATTGACCTTCAAAGGAAAAGCGTTGGACCCAAATTCCATGTTCTTTGTGCAGGCTGACATCTTTGACTTCAAAGGGAACTGCAGTCTCAAAGTGGGGGCTATCGGCATCGAAGGCATGGGTCAAATCGACAAAAGTTCCCTCGTTTAGCTTCTGAAGGAGCGGCCAAAAAGAGGTGCTGGTTTCGAAAGATGAATGAGCTGTCATCAAGTCCTCCGTTAAAATCTTGATTAACTTGATCTTGAATGACAAAGGACTTTTAGCGCAATACATTAGAAGGAACTCAAAGAGTTCCTTCTTTTATGCTGTCTACTTGTATTTTTCGCCTTCAACAATCATTTTTTGATAACCTTCATTGATTAAACTGTACCAGATGATGGCCAGTGCGATGCGTGTATTGCGGGCCCCTAATCCTTGGTAGGAAGAAAGCCACTGTGTTTTTGGAACCCCTAATTTAGCTTGAGTATTCCATGTATCGAATGGATGAGAGCAGGTTCCACCTAACACTCCAGCCATGCCGCCGCCCAAAATGGTAGCGATCAATTGGTTTTCTATCCCTATCTCTTGAAATTTTTTCTTGAAATAAGGGGAAAAAGTGCCGTAAGAAGCAGTGAAAAAGGCTTCGCGTATGGCTGTATGTCCCAAACCTTTTGTGAACATTCTCCAATTTTGCATCTTCCATAAATGGGCAATGGTAGAGCTATAGGTAGGCTTTGATTCCCGATTCTTAATGGCTTCAGCTACCCTTCGGTTTTGGTGCATCATGATCATTTCACTGCAACTCAAGGGAGAGGTCAAAATGCCTGTCGCAATTGAAGTGAAAAGATCTTGCGTGAACGTCAGGGATTGTTGATTGCCGTGTGCAGTCTGAATCCTTCTCAAATAGTCAAGCGTAAACATATTTGCTCCCGCAACGCAGGCTTGACCCGTTGCATTGGCTCCGGCTCCCGCCCACAATTTCTTGAAAAATTCTCTATTGAACTTCAACGCATGCGATGTTCCCATGTTTGCTTGAAGCTCATTTTTAACGGTCACGAAGGGCTGATCTAAATACACCTCAACGACGCCAGAGAATATTCCTTTGCCAAGCTCTCGATAAGGATTGTTGCCAATAAGAGTGACCATCCACTGCAAGTAGGGGCGGTTTTGATTGTCTTTAGAAGAGGATGATGGAATGTGGGGGCTATTACCATTTGCTGAGCCGACCGGGGACGAATTCATAAAAATCTCCGTGATTATATAAATATTTTTAATCCAGCAACTGATTCGACAATGTTTCAATTCATATCCAAATGGATATAGACTAAAAAAAAATCAAATAACTAGTATCAGATTTTTTTAGATAAGGGAAAGAATAAAAGAAAAAACGAGAATAAAAGAAGAAAAAGAAAAGATAGAGTGGGCATCAACCTGAGGGAAAGCCTCAGAGACAGCAAAGCAATTGTCTTGCATGTGGCACCTGCTAAAGCGGTTTTGGCTAGTTCAACAATGTGTGGATAACGGCTATCTACCCTTTGTTTGACATCCTATTAAGTGTATTGAAGCCGCAATACACAAGCCTATACTTAAAACTCTCAAAGAAGACTAGCGAATGATGGAAATAGTGTCAATGATGGAAATAATTTAAAGTCTTATTGTTTTGATTAGTGATTTTTTATTTATTGAAATTAATATTTGTATGCAATAAAATGATTTAATTGTTATTTAATAATCTTTAATTTTTAATAAAAGGAATAAAAATGGAATATAATCCGGAACCGATTATGCCACCTGCTCGTCCCTTTATGGAGCGCTATGTGGGATCTGTGATCCACCATCCTGTCAGTCAATTTGTTACGGCTACTGTGGTAGAGTTAGTTAAAATTGTAGCAGCTAAAATGTTTTTGGAGATTTTGCTGGAGAGGGCGTTGGGTCAGGCAAAAATGCCTGTGAAAGCTGTTTGGACAATCGCTGTAGCAGCGCCTGTTATTGAAGAGATTATTTTTCGAGGTGTCCTTCAACGAGGAGTTGGTTTAGTTCAAAAGGGGTGGAATCATTTTGTTACTCAAAGAGAATTGAGTCAAGAGGAATTAGCCGTTCAAAGGACTTGGCGTATTCAGATCACCGCCATTGTTTTTGCCGCTGCCCATTTAATGAATCCTCATTCGAGTACGGCCGCTAAGTTGACGCAGTTTACTTGGTGTTACGTAGGAGGCGTGGCTTATGGTTATTTGAGCGATAAGTACAAGACTCTTTCTGTTTCAATTTTAGCGCATGGATTCAATAATATGTTAGCTCTTTGTATAGCAACCTATGCTGATCCAAGAGTCACCCTCGTATGTCTAGCGGCCGTTGTGATCAATCCAATTGCATCCTATACCTTGGGTAAGCCGGAGTGGGTGCAAAACACGGCAACGAGCATAAGGGAATTCAGCAATGTTTGCCTTAGCATGCCTTACCGTGTCTTCAACAGCCTTAACTTAGTCCGTACGCCGGTCCCAGAAATGGTTTAAGATGAGGCCTCCCAGCGTTTGGGAGGCTTTAGATGATGATCGATTTTTTCTTTCTTTATCCCATCTACCCACAGTTCTCCAGGCGCTCACTTTGGGTAGGGGGGGATAAAAAACAATAAGAGCCTGGAGAGCAGCTGATTGCTTATTCAGTTCTACGAAGCATATAACAACTGGCTTAGCAAAACACAATACACTGGAAGCTCTTCTTGGATTGCTTTAGGAGATCTAAATAGTACAGAATTATATATTGCTTAATTATAATGAGATACGTAAATTAGCTTTACTTTTTATGTCTTTACTAGCTAACGGGTTGCGGGTGGGTTTTACGGCTAGTAAGCCAAAGCAGCCTTCTAACAGCAATACGAACCTATGCTATGGAGAGGGGAATAAATTAAGATCTAAGGAGGGATAAGAAGCATGCATTCCTTATCCCTTGAAGAGTAATCGAGGACTATTTAGTTATACGACCTTTTTTAGGAATGATCTTTTTCAATCCTTTTGTCTTCGTTGGCGCGGTTTCTTTTTTTACTTTTGGCATGATTCGCTTGGTTTTTGGCTTTTCGGGCTTAGCTGCTTTGACAGCTGCTTTAGCGGCCTTAGCTGGCGCCTTTGCTTTCGGTTTAGCTGCTTTAGCTTTCTTTGATTTTTTGTCGCTGAAGTCGTCATCAAAGTCATCATCGTCATCGTCATCATCGTCGTTAAAGCTGTTATCCATCGCATAAGGATTCTTTTCAGACGAAGGTTCAGGCTCTAACCAGCGGCTGGAAAGAGAGCGCAACGAGGCCAATTTTTGGCTGAATGAGGCATCTGTGTCAAAAGATTGACGGCGGCTTGCAAGCAGGTCTTCTTCCGAATCAAACTTAGACGAGAAGGCTGAGAAATGAGAAGCTTGAAGGTCTGGTGTGAAAAGGAATGGGCGGACCGTTGGTGGAACAGTTGTAAAAATATCTATCGTGACTTGTGGTTCAATATCTGGCTTTGCCGCTTGCTTGGGTGGACGACCGCGCTTTGGACGGGGATTTAATGCTTCGTTAGAATAATAAGTCTTCGCCTTAGCAAACAGGTTTTTACGTGCTGTCAAGATGTCTTTGCCAACTTTTGTTTGGAAAAGAGAATGCTTGAGCTTTTCGACCAATGGACGAGGCAAATCTAAGTCTTCTTCGAAGACGAAGTGGAAGTGATTGAGCCGCAGCCATTCAATGATGCGAATGCGTGAGCGTTCTTGATAAAACTGCTGCCATTTTTCTTGCTCGGCGTGGTGATCGTAAATAAATTCTAAAAAGTTTTCACGTGCTTCTTTGGATTGAATAATGTCTAACAATTTTTCTTTGGTATCGATGTCGTACACTTTTTCATTCACAAACCCTTCCATGATTTTTTTTGTCTCATAGAAAGAAAGCTTGGGAATCTGGCAATAGCGGTCAGCATTTTGTTCCAACTCTTCTTGCAAGGCATCTAATTCGGCTTGGGGTTTATCGAGATCAATGTAAATCAAAAAGCCTTCTAAGCGATCGATGTAAAAATCTCTTTCATCGTCGGATTTTGCAAATGCTTCCATTAAACGATGGCAACGGAGAATGAGGGGATTTTGGGCCTCTTGCTTCATTTTATTGGCACACATGTATAGTTACATCCTCAAGTAGTCATAAAGGTTGAATAGAAATGTTCACCTTATCAAAAAAAATCTTAATGCCGATAGGAATTTCTATCGCTTTGACAGGCAATTGTCGGAAAAGATTAATTAGACTTCTTTCGAAACTTTATTTGCTTGCTAAACTTCACCCATGATGAATGCCTAGACCCTATGCAGGCCAATGCTTCATCAATAAATCTGTTCAAAAATCTGTGTCAAAGCAAAACACATTTCGAAAAAGGTCTATTGTTCGAAATGGACTAAAGAATGGGTTATCTTGGCTTCTGGCCATTCCTTGTCTATTGAGCTTTCGATTGTATCGAATAGGTTGAGTTACAAGCAACCGAAAAACCAAATTTTCAAGGGATTTATGGATAGAGGTCGACTTCCCCTTGAAAGATTTTAACTGCGGGTCCTGTCATGGTCACATCTGTAAACTGCCCGTTTTGAAAGGAAAAATGAATATCTAGGCAGTCGCCTGAACGGGTCTGCATCCTTAACGGTCCCTGTAGCTTAAATTGGTGGGCGGCTGCCAGCGCAGCTGCGGTGGCCCCCGTTCCACAAGCCAGCGTTTCGTCCTCGACGCCTCTTTCAAAAGTGCGAATGGCAAAAGTCATTTCGTCTAGCTGCTTGACAACTGAAAAATTTGTTCCTTTTGGGCTCCAATAGGGATGATGGCGGATGAAGGGTCCCAGTTGCTTGAGATTGGCTTCTATATCTGAAACGAAAAGAATGGCGTGGGGCACACCCGTATCGAGGGAGTGTATTCGAAGACTAGTTGATTCATGATCGATTGGAACATTCCACTGTAGATGTGTTGGAGAACCCATCTCAATGCGCACGTCTTGACCAATCACCCATGCCTTTAACAGGCGTTGCATGGTTTCGATGCTATAAACTGTTTGGGAAAAGCCCAAAGACTGCATCCAATGCACGAGGCAGCGGATTCCATTTCCGCACATTTCTGCTTCGCTTCCATCAGCGTTAAAAATGCGCATGCGGGCATGAGCTTGAGTAGATAATTCTAACAAGATGACCCCATCTGCGCCGATTCCCCATTGGCGATGGCATAATTTTTGAAAAAGCCGTGGGGATTTTGGAAAATCCCCGCGACGATTATCAAAAAGAATAAAGTCATTGCCGCAGCCAGCGTATTTGGCAAATAACCAGCGCATGGATCTTAAGCGGCAGGCTGGATATCTTCAAATGAATTGACGACGCGGTCTAATAAGCCGAATTCCAAGGCTTCTTTAGCCGTCATCCATGTGTCACGGTCAATGGCTTTTTCGATTGTTGCGAAGTCTTTACCTGTTGCTTCCACGTAAATTTCGATGAGGCCATTGCGCGTTTTCAGCATCTCTCTTGCTTGAATCTCTAAGTCTGTTGCTTGCCCTTTAATCACACCTGACAGTAAGGGTTGGTGGATCATGATCCTTGAGTGAGGGGTCGCAAAGCGGCGGCCAGGTGCTGCGCACAAACTTAAAATCGATCCCATTGAAGCTGCTAAGCCAGTCACAAGCGTTGTAACAGGCGATGTGATCATCTTGACTTGGTCCCAGATGGCAAAACCAGAATCAACGGCACCGCCTGGACTGTTAATGACGAATAAGATGGGCTTACCGGGATCTGTCAGTTCCAAGTACCATAATTTGCGAATAATCTCATTCGCAGTGTGACTATCGACTGCGTCGGAAATAAAAATGCGTCGGGCTTCTAAAAGCGAATGTTCAATTCGATCGGCCATTTTTGAGGGAATCGTACTTTTATTATCATGTCTGGGCATGGAAATCTCCCGAGTAAAAACTCTGTCTATTTTCAGGTTGTTAACCTAAATTTCAGGCGTTTGGCCCAAAACTCAGGCGGTTTTAGAGAATTTTATTCTATGTCTTTTGCTTTCCTTTTTCAAGCTCTAAGAGGGGGGCTTTAATGTTTCCCTTAGAGTATACCTGCAAATATGATTAGGCTGCTTTGCTGCTAAAAACCGTCTAGAAAGCCCTTAAATTTCAATTTCAGGATAAAGAGGGAAGCGACTCAATAAGTTTTTAACGCGCGAGCGGGCCTGATCCATGATTGCAGAATCGGTAATGATCGAGGCTTTGCTTGGCTGTCCTGTTTTTTGGACGACTCCAGCCTTGGTGTTTGACAAGACTGAGAAAATGATTGAAGCGATTTCTTTCATCTCTTCTTTGCCCATTCCAAGTGTTGTCAATGCAGGGGTGCCCAGGCGTATTCCCGAGGTGTACCAAGGGCCTTGAATGTCATTGGGGATGGCATTTCGATTGACCGTGACATACGCTTCGCGAAGGGCTGTTTCTGCCTGTCTGCCGGTTAAGCCAAATTTGGATAGATCTAAAATCATCAGGTGATTCTCTGTTCCGCCAGTCACTAGACGGACGCCTTCTTGAAGGAAGCAATCGGCCAAGAATTGAGCATTATCGACGATTTGCCTAGCATACGTTTTAAACTCTGGCCTATTAGCTTCTTTGAAAGCAACGGCTTTGGCTGCCATCACATGCGGCAATGGACCGCCGAGCACAACAGGGCAGCCTTTGTTGATGGCTTCACTGTATTCTTGCTGGCAAAGCACAAATCCACCTCGAGGTCCTCTCAGCGTCTTATGGGTGGTCGATGTGACAACGTGAGCGTAAGGAATAGGGTTAAACTCGCCTTGAAAGACCTGGCCTGCGACAAGGCCGGCAAAGTGGGCCATGTCGACGAGCAAGACGGCGCCTACGCTGTCTGCAATTTCGCGCATTTTTGCAAAGTTTAAGCGGCGTGGGTGAGCTGAATAGCCTGCCATTAAGATGGTTGGCTTTTCCAGCTGTACCTGCTTGGCTAGAGCCGCGTAGTCGAGGAGTTCCGTCTTTGGATCGACATCATAAGCTACTGAGCGGAGCATTTTAGACGAAATGTTGTGGCGATAACCGTGAGTAAGGTGTCCGCCCGAATTGAGCGACATGCCCATCATTTTTTGGTTAACTAGAAGTTGGCGTACGCTCTCGTATTCTTCTGGCGTCAACTCATCCAATGTTTTCTTGCCGAGTTTTTCAATTTCGGGATTTTGAATTTTATGCAGTAAAATTGCCCACAAAGCGACGAGATTGGCGTCAGCACCTGAATGGGGTTGAACATACGCATGGTCGCATCCAAAGAGCTGGATGAGCTCTTGGGCTGCAGCCTCTTCAACGGCATCGACATTGTCGCAACCAGCATAAAAACGGTGGCGCGGATATCCTTCGGCATATTTGTCGGTCAATAGGTTGCCCATGGCTAGTTGCACGGCCAGCGATGAAAAGTTCTCGGATGCAATCAGCTTGAGGTGGGAGCGCTCATCTCGCAGCTCCTGGATAATGCTGGCCGACACAGAAGGGGAGGTTTTTTCGATATGGTCAAGCGCGGCTAAATAAGCGATGGCAGCGGAATGCTGCTCATTTTCTGGTTTGGATGTTAAGTAATTTTTTAGACGAGACATGATGAAACCCTCCTTCCTGGCAAACAGTGAAGGTTATTGTGTCTAACCTGCGGGTTTTGTGCAAGTCATACCACCAATCACTGGATTTTTCTTTCTAGCTACGCTCATCTGCACGAGTCGAATAAAAAAATTCTAAATAAGGAGAAGCTTGAGTTGCGAAAACGTGTTTGGAAAGCACCAACTTCTAGTGATTGTGGCGAGCTGTGTTGAAAACGAGAATTAGGGATGAATAAATAGAGAGCGTTTTCAACACAGTGTGACTAGGCGATTAGTGAAAATGAGGAGTGTAAATGACCGACGATCCGCAATTGATCAAATGGTTTTCTCCGCTTTCATAGTCGGCATCATTGATTAAGACTTTGAACTCGCACTGCGAAAATTGGGCTTCCGTCTCCCAAACCCATTCGTCTGCTTTCACATTTTTTAAGGGCTGTCCTTTTTCCCAGCTTAAATGGGCCCCTTTGCCCCGAATGTATAACTGGTTATTGAAACCTACATCATACTTGATGATGATGCGCGTTTTGCTATGAGGCTTGCGCTGTAATGTATGAGAGCAATGGTCGTTGCAAGCATGTGGACTCTTTGAGTGGCTTACTTTGGCTGGCTGCTGGGTAGGTGCTTTGGCCAAAGCATAAGAGTCTGATTGGGAAGCTTGAGCTGTCGTTTTTGAAATTTTAGTCATTTTTGGTGTGTTTTTAGGAGAATCTTTTTTGGTTAACATGATAGACCTCAGGGGTAACTGGTTTAAAATGCTTACTATAATCTGAACGCTTGGTTACTATAGCGAAGTGGCTCCAAAGATTGGATTTTTGACTTCGTCAAAACTTTCTGAGGGAACGGCTTAGGAATAAAAAAACGGTCGTTTACCAATTAATGTTTTTGCAGTCCAAAGCCAAACTATGAAGTCACTTCTGTAGAGGTGTTGACAAGCTTTAAATGGCTAGATTGTGTCAATCTAGACGATTTCACGTTTGTCAATACCACTCATGTATTGACATGTGACGAAATCTGTGTCAACAAAAAACTTGGGCTTACTAGATACTTCTGGAGAACTTAAAAAGGAAAGGTTTGGGCTTGGAGAAGAGGAGAATAGAGCCAGAAATTTTTTAGCAAAAGTTTGAGGAGATCTTCTAAGGATATTTTAATTGAATATTAACCCCCAACAAGATATGGTATTTATATCATTTATAATTTAGCGGCATTACTTGCTGCTTTCTTTTTTTTCATAAACCCTTTTTAATGAGATAGCTCAAGCGTTCAATTTAACCTGTTAATCCATCTCTTCGTTTAATTAGTGACGGTTTTAGCCCTCTTGTCAGTGATGCAAAGGAGATGTATTATACACAAAACACCCGAAATTTGGCTTTCGGACAAACGCTGAAGCTCCTGAATTTAAACGATCGTAACGATTCCTATATAAGTCGTATAGCATCCATTACGATTGTTTAATTGCAAAGCCTGAAGCAGCCGAAAATTAATTTTCAGGCGTTTTGTGTATAAAACAGATGAGAGAATCTCACCTTTACCTTAAGGAAAAACTATGCTAGATGCCCTTAAAGTGATTTTAGAAATACAAGAATTAGATATGAAGATGATTCAGTTGATGCATTTGAAAAGACAAAGGCAGAAAGAATTAGATCATATCAATCATAGCAAAGAATCCCTTCGTCACCGCGTGACCGATAAAGAAACCGAAATTTTGGAAATGAAAAAGATGATTCGCTTGACAGAAGGCGAACATGCTGAAGTCTTGGCGAAGATTAAAAAATTGGAATCTCAGCAGAATGCCATTAAGAAAGTCGACGAATACAATGCCATTACCCATGAAATTTCTGGTGCTGACCGCGAACGCGTTGCTAAAGAACAGCGTTTAAGTGATTTATACGATAAATTAGCGGCTGAAGAAGATATGCTCAAGAGCTTGAATGAAGCCTCAGACACGACAGTAGACAGCTCTAAGGTTGTTGAGACAGAAATTCACGAAAGCATTCATCAGATCAATGAAGAAGGAAAAGTTCTTAAGGCTGAGCGCGATGAATTGGTTGAACAAGCCGATTCAGAAGTATTTCAAATCTACGAGCGCCTTTTACGCAATAAGAAAGATCGTGTTGTAGTGCCTTTAGAAAGTCGCTGTTGCAGCGGGTGCCATATTATGTTGACAGCGCAGCATGAGAACCTTGTGCGCAAAGGTGAGCGCTTGGTTTTCTGTGAACATTGTTCTCGCATCCATTACTGGCAAGAAAGCAAGGCTTTAGAAGATACAGTTGTGGCAACGAAGCAGCGCCGCCGTCGTACGACTAAATCGGCTTAATTCGCACATTCCATACAAGTCAACCAATGCAATTATTGGTTGACTGTTCGTCAAAAATTCGCGTTGTCTGGGAAGAGAGGTAATCGCTGCCCTTCTGCAAGGAAGGGGAGAGGAAAGTCTGGACTTCACAGGAGAGGATACCAGTGAAAGACTGGGGGTCGTAAGGCTACGGAAAGTGCAACAGAAAATATTCCGTTGCCAAGAACTTTGTTCTTGGCAAACAGGGTGAAATGCATCGTTTTATGAGCGATGCCTGATTTGAGGAGACTCAAACGGTGGCAAACCCTATCCGAAGCAAGGCCAACAAGGGCGTTTTCTGACTCCGCAGAGCCCTTAAGAGTCGCTTGAGGATGTCGGTGACGGCATCCCTAGATGAATGATTACTAAGCTAACATTTGTTAGCTGACAGGATCCGGCTTAAAATCTTCCCAGACTTTTTTTAATCCACTTCGATCAAGGGTTTGTTATTAAAGGAAAATAAGCGTTCTTTTCGTTTAGTTTTGGTTAGATCTAAGGTTAAGGGAGCTAATTTTGTAAACGTCAGTTTTCTATTCATTCGCAGATGTACTTGTGCAAATAGATGGTCGCAAAGAGAGGGGCAAAAAGAGAGATTGAGAGACCGAAGAGTGCGACTGAACCCGGCCTCCAACAAGCAAGAGGCGGTTATGTCGGTACTTTGCAAGTTCAAGTCAATCAGCTCTGTCATGTTTGAAAAGGCTTGAGCTAGATTTTGTTCATTCAATTGTTTGCAATTCTGCAAAGAGAGCTCTTTAAGATACTTCCTAAAACCTATGTTGATTAAGCTTGAGCCATTGATCTCTGTATTATTCATGGTGAGTTTGTTTAGATGCATAAGCTGGCTCAGCGAGGGGGATAGGAAATCTTCATTTAATTGCCAGCAATGATCTAAATCTAATTCAAGTAGCGTGCGATTAAATCTGCTTTTAATAAAGCATGAGGCAGTTATTGCCGTACTGGCAAGTCTGAGAGTTATTAGGTTCTGGAACTGACTAAAAGATTGATCTAAAAATTCCTCATTGAGATGCCTGCAACGCATTAAGTAAAGCTTTTGAAGTGCTGGTTTAAAACCTGTGTTGACTAGGCAGTCGCCCGTTATGAATGTATCGCCTAAGTCTAGCTCGGTAAGTGTTGTGAATGATTTAAAAGCCTGCATCAGTTGATTTTCATCTAAGTGCTTGCAACTTTGCAGATAGATCTTTCGAATCGATTCTTTAAAACCTGCTTGTGTCAAACAAATGGCTGTTAGCGCAGTTGATGCAAAATTAATCTCTGTAATGTGTGCATAGTCCTTAAAGGCTTGCAAAAGAAGAGTCTCGTTTAATCGGCTGCAATGAGAGAAGTTTAGGTGAAGAATGCTTTGATTAAAACCCGCTCGTACTAAGCAAGCCCCCGTTATTCTGGTATGGCCTAATGAAATCATCCCAAGACTTCTGTATTGCACAAAGGCTTTGCTAAGTACGTCTTCGTTCAATCGAAAGCAGCGACTAAGATTCAGTTTTTGAAGGGTTAGCGTAAAACCTGCGTTTTTGAGACAAGATCCGCATAGTTCTGTTTGCGAAAGATCGAGCTCTGTAAGCGCCTTCATCTTCGATAAGGCTTTAACAAGGGCTTTTTCAGACAGATTTATGCATCGATGCAGATTAAGCTCTTGCAGATGCGCAAAAGATGGGCTTTTAAGCCCGCGGCCGGTAATAGGTGTGCCTGATAGGTCTAGCTTAGTTAGCTTTGGAAAGGCTTTTAGGAGCATTTCCAGTTGGCCATCATCCAGGCTGGAATTTGACAAGTAGAGGGCTTTCATGAGAAGAGAGATGTTAACCGCTGTCAATAGCTTCAGCTCATGCGAGAGATTTTTTGTTACTAGCGCCTTGACTAATCGCTGGCTAATGGCTTGATAACAAGCTTCTTTTAATTCATTTGTAAAGTGTCCGAGAAGGCATTCATCTGCTTCTAAAAAATCCTTTAATAGGCTTAAATCGTCTGTTTCTATGAGTTTTTCTTTTAGGGCTTTGGCAAAAGTTTCTTCCAGTTTGGGGCAGAGAAGCGCTTTGGCAAGATCGAACATCTTCCAGAGCGATGCATCCGCGGCATCAGAAAAGCCAGCCAAGAAGTCGCTAAATTCATCGGCATTGAATCCTAGGTTTAGCAAGCTTAGATCGATGACGAGTTCTTCTTCTTCAATCTCTTCGGATAAATCTTTGATGTAGCCGGAATGACGAGTCAAGCGATTGTATTCTTTTTCATTCAAATCGATTAGCTGATCTTGGAACTGAATGGATCGATAGGTTTTGAAATCTGCTATCTCAACTTTTTTCAATAGAGAAGCAATTGGAGCGGCTGGCATACATTCTCTAATCAGCTCGTTCACTTCTTGGATCTTGCTTGCTTGTTCTGAATCACCTTGATCTAATAAGCGAATAATCTTTAACGAGAGATCTCTTTTTAGCCACTCCTCCTCTTTCTGCGAAGACTCAAGACAATGTAAACACTGCGATCTTAAGATCGAAGACTGATTTAAAAAAAGCTTTGCCACAATTCTATGTTGCAAACTACCTTGTAAGACTTCAACCATTTCTTGTCGAAAAGAAGGCTGTGATTGCAAATGATATGTCGATCCAAATTCTGCAATAGGCATTCTAAACCTAAAAAATGCTTATTCTCAGGAAAAGAATGTATTGTTGGAAAGTATTTTCTTGAGAATTCCGGTTGGAAGCTACTCTTTTGCTTATTAAATATAATCATCATTTGATTTCTATAGACATGTATAGAGCTGTTTTTAGGCGAGTGATCGTAAAAGCAAGGAAATAAAAAAATTATTTATTTGCTTTTTGAAAATGGCTCGAATGGCAAAGGGTTATGAGTTGGCGGCAGAAGAGATTGCTTTGATCATTTTGCCGTTCCTTTTTGCAGGCTGTCATGGAAGAGTTTTAATCCAGATCCCTTCGATTGATCCCTTCAAAAAACTCTCTCCTTAAATTGGCATTGATTCCAAACTGGCCTCTCAAGACATTGGTGATTGTATGGCTGCATTCATCTTGAATGCCTCTTGCGATGACACAAGAATGCCGGGCAGTGATTGAGACTGCCACATTATCTGTATTCAAAAGAAGGGCTAGGGAGTCTGCTATCTGAGCTGTCAGCCTTTCCTGTACTTGCGGGCGCCTAGCAAAATAGCGCACGATGCGGGGGATTTTAGATAAGCCGATTAATTCGCTTTCTGGAACATAGGCGACATAGGCAAAGCCGGTCATGGGAACGAAGTGATGTTCACAAAAGCTTGTAAAGCCAACTTTTACAAAAACCATATTAGCTTTATGTTCATGATGAAGCTCATCCTTAAAGAAGCTGATAGAGGGGAAGTTTTTCTCATCTAACCCTGAAAAGACCTCTTCAACATACATTTTGGCAATTCGGTAAGGTGTGCGAGTGAGCGAGTCATCTTCGATATCGAGCCCAAGCGTTTCTAGAATGTCTTTGAAACGATCTGCGATCAAATCGATTTTTTCTTCGTTCGTTAGCTGTTTTTTTGGTTTGCGGATAGGCGAGGGAAAATTCGTGACAGCAGGTGAGGGGGCTTTCTTCTTGCTCGGTGCTTTACTTTGCGTTGTTTTTTTTGTCATGATGAACCTGCTACTGCTTAAATCTTTTTTGCCTATTAATTTCGCTGGCCGCGATTGCAAAGGCGTTGGCCACATTCAAGGAATTTTTTCTTCCTCTCAATGGAATTTCTATCAGATAATCAGCCAAGGCTAAGGTTGTATCTGAGCAACCATATTCTTCATTGCCAACGACTAGAGTAAAAGTTGCTGGGAAAATAAACTCGTTCAGTGAAATGGCTTCATCAGACGTTTCTAGAGCAATGATGGGGCGCCTTAAGGCCTCTAGTTCGATGTTTTGATGGCATGTTACCCATTGGTGGGTCCCCATGGAGACATCTTGCACCTGCTTGTTGTTGGTGAAAGGTGTTTGCGAAGAAAAATATAAACTGCCCAATGCAAAAGCCTCTACTGTCCGAATGATGCTACCGACATTGTGTGCTGATCGCAGCTGATCCAGGTAAATGGCAATGGGCCATACCTCTTCTCCTTGCGGCCGATCATTTGTTTTCACGGTGGGCAAGAAGTCGTGCTCTTTTTTAAAAACCCTGGCTTGCTTGAGATGGCAGTGGTAGCAATTGGCAAGTGTTTTGGCCGATAGTTCGTTTAAAGGAGGTAGGCACATCCAATTCAGTAATTGATTATAGGCGGCTAATCCTTCTTGGATTGAGCCGCCTTGAAGACCTAGTTCATACAAGCTGCGAACGATTTCGGCGCATTTCTTGTGCTGTCTTTCTAAAGGAAAGCTTAAGAATTTTCTTTGCGTAAAATCATGCATGCAGGTGCTACTAGGAATTTTTGCGAGCTAAATACTCTTCCAAATTCCCTTCAAAGAAATGAATGCCATCGGCTTCGAAGGCAATAATCTTATTGGCAACTGTTGAAATGAGATCGCGGTCGTGGCTAGCTACGACGACTGTTCCTTTGTATTCTGCCAGACCCCATCCGAGAGCTGATACGGCTTCGAGATCTAGGTGATTGTTTGGCTCGTCTAAAATAATTAAATTATGCTCAGACAGCAGCATTCCAGCTAAAATTAGTCTTGCCGTTTCGCCACCTGACAGAGTTGCTACAGGTTTAAAGGCATCATCACCGCCAAATAGGAGTTTGCCCATGACGCTGCGAATATCTTGGTCATAAATGCCGGGACGGCGCTCTTTTAGCCAATCGAAAGCAGTTTTTGATCCTTTTTTCTCAACGGTATCGGTATGATCTTGCGGAAAATAGCTGATGAGTGCCTGGTGGCCAAGTTCAACGAGCCCAGAATCCGGAGCTAGGACTTGCGCTAACATTTTTAAGAGGGTTGTCTTGCCGCGGCCGTTATTTCCGATGACGCCTATTTTATCGCCTCTTGCCAATTCCATGGAGAAATTTTTGATGACATTCTCGCCTTCGTAGCCTTTGCTGACCTCTTCGACCTTTAGTAAGATTTTACCTGGCGCTTTTTCGCTTGGGATGAAGCGAATATAGGGACGCTGAATGTTCGACTTTTTGAGGTCTTGCGGCTGCAAACGCTCAATTTCTCTCAAGCGTGATTGCACTTGGCTTGCGCGGGTTCCCGCTCCAAAGCGAGCTACAAATTCACGCAGCTGCGCAATTTTCTTCTCTTTTGACTTCGCATCAGCATCGGCTCTGTCACGCACCGATGTTTTAGCAACAACCATTTCGTCGTAATTACCTGGATAAATGATGATGGTTTCGTAATCGATGTCGGCAATATGAGTTGTCACAGAGTTCAGGAAGTGGCGGTCGTGGCTTATGACGATCATGGTCCCTTTGTAATTGTGGAGGAATTTCTCCAGCCAGCCGATAGATTCTAAGTCGAGGTGGTTGGTTGGTTCGTCCAAAAGAAGGGCTTGCGGCTCTCCAAATAACGCTTGGCAGAGTAAGACGCGGAATTGAATATCAGTCGGTATAGCGTGCATTGTTTCATGGAAATACTCTTGAGGAATACCCATACCAGACAATAGCTCTTCTGCATTCGCTTCGGCAGAATAGCCATCTTCCTCAGCGACAATGCCTTCTAATTCTCCTAAACGCATGCCTACATCATCAGACATTTCAACTTCATATAAGCTATCGCGTTCTTTAAGCGCTTCCCACAGGCGTTTATTACCCATGATGACTGTATCGACAACTTTCTCATTTTTAAATGCTTCAATGTTCTGACGCAAAATACCGACGCGATCAGGTAATGTCACAGTTCCCGAGGTCTGCTCTTCCATTCCCATAATAATTTTCAGAAGTGTCGTCTTTCCGGCACCATTAGGTCCTGTTAAACCATAGCGATTGCCTGCGTTAAATGTAATCGTAACATCATCAAAAAGAATGCGACTGCCAAAGCTTTTTGAAATTTTAGAAAGAGTAATCATAAATTTGAGCCTTAAACAAAGTTATTGAGGGCAGAATAACAAAATTGATTGGAAAAAACAAGGCTAATTTCCCAGCTTGTCGCTCTAAAAGCATTCATTCAAAATTCAAATCAAAAAACGGTGAAATGCTGTTTTGATAAGTTTAATTACTTGATGTAAAAAAAAGATTGCGCGAATCTTTCGATTAGCCTCAAAGTAGAAAGTCTTTGCAAATAGTAAAACTACCGGTATGATGTATAAATTTCTTTTTATTTTTTTTCTCAGTTTATGTTTTTTTTCTAAAGTATTCGCTGAATCGGAGCCTGTGTTCACTGAGTTGAATTTTGGCGCGCTTATCGATCGCAGCTGCTGCAAAAAAATAAAAAGAGGGCCGCCTGGACCAAGAGGACCAAGAGGATACCCAGGTCCTCCAGGCCCTGCTGGTGTGCCAGGATCTATGGGGTTACCCGGAGCAACAGGAGCTACTGGCCCAACGGGTGCGACAGGTGTTGATGGAGCAACAGGCGCTACTGGTCCCACGGGCGCGACAGGGGCTACGGGTATTACAGGAGCAACAGGAGCAACAGGAGCTACTGGCCCCACGGGCGCTACAGGAGCGACAGGTGTTGATGGAGCAATAGGAGCTACTGGTCCCACGGGCGCTACAGGAGCGACAGGTGTTGATGGAGCAATAGGAGCTACTGGTCCCACAGGCGCGACGGGGGCAACAGGTATTACAGGAGCAACAGGAGCTACTGGCCCAACGGGCGCTACAGGAGCGACAGGTGTTGATGGAGCAATAGGAGCTACTGGTCCCACAGGCGCGACGGGGGCAACAGGTATTACAGGAGCAACAGGAGCTACTGGCCCAACGGGTGCGACAGGTGTTGATGGAGCAACAGGCGCTACTGGTCCCACGGGCGCGACAGGGGCTACGGGTATTACAGGAGCAACAGGAGCTACTGGCCCCACGGGCGCTACAGGAGCGACAGGTGTTGATGGAGCAATAGGAGCTACTGGTCCCACAGGCGCGACGGGGGCAACAGGTATTACAGGAGCAACAGGAGCTACTGGCCCAACGGGCGCTACAGGAGCGACGGGTGTTGCGGGAGTGACAGGTGCTACTGGCCCAACGGGCGCGACAGGGGCAACAGGTATTACAGGAGCAACAGGTGCTACTGGTCCAACTGGCGCGACAGGGGCTACAGGTATTACAGGAGCAACAGGTGCTACTGGTCCAACGGGCGCGACAGGGGCTACAGGTATTACAGGAGCAACAGGCGCTACTGGTCCAACGGGCGCGACAGGGGCTACAGGTATTACAGGAGCAACAGGCGCTACTGGTCCAACGGGCGCGACAGGGGCTACGGGTATTACAGGAGCAACAGGCGCTACTGGTCCAACGGGCGCGACAGGAGCGACAGGTGTTGCGGGAGTGACAGGTGCTACTGGCCCCACGGGCGCGACAGGTGCGACGGGTATTACAGGAGCAACAGGCGCTACTGGTCCCACGGGCGCTACAGGAGCGACAGGTGTTACGGGAGTGACAGGTGCTACTGGCCCAACGGGCGCGACAGGGGCTACGGGTATTACAGGAGCAACAGGCGCTACTGGCCCAACGGGCGCGACAGGGGCTACGGGTATTACAGGAGCAACAGGCGCTACTGGTCCAACGGGCGCGACAGGAGCGACAGGTGTTGCGGGAGTGACAGGTGCTACTGGCCCCACGGGCGCGACAGGTGCGACGGGTATTACAGGAGCCACAGGAACTACTGGTCCCACAGGCGCGACAGGGGCTACGGGTATTACAGGAGCAACAGGCGCTACTGGTCCCACGGGCGCTACAGGAGCGACAGGTGTTACGGGAGTGACAGGTGCTACTGGCCCAACGGGCGCGACAGGGGCTACGGGTATTACAGGAGCAACAGGCGCTACTGGTCCCACGGGCGCGACAGGGGCTACGGGTATTACAGGAGCAACAGGCGCTACTGGTCCAACGGGCGCTACAGGAGCGACAGGTGTTGCGGGAGTGACAGGTGCAACTGGTCCAACAGGAACAGGTGGTTCTACGAATGCTGCGTTTTTGTATATACAAGGTACGCCTAATCCTCCAGCTGTGCAAGGTTATAGGATACTATCAGTGACCTCATCACCTCCAGCTGCACCATCAGATGCGACACTTCAGTTTATCTCAGGAACTTATGCATCTCCAAGCTCTGGTATAACAATTGGCACTCTCACTTCCTCGGGGGCAACTTATAACCCGGCTATTGCTAATCAAATCACTCTAGCACCGGGAAAGTATTTATTTACTTATGCGGTTTCATTAAGTGGACAAAGTAATTTTGCTTTAACGACTGACATTTCCAGTGCGACTGCTGCTATAAATAATATTATTCCGGGAAGTCATTTGGGAACTAATCAAAATCTAAGCTTTGCTCCACTCTCTATATTGATACAAGTAGTCTCGACAACAAATGTTTATCTTGTTAATTATAATTTGAATCCCGTTCTTTTGGGAACGGGGGGTAATAACACCCCAGCCGGTGTTCCATTTTCGATGGCTTACATGAATATTGTGTCCGTGAATTAAACTTCAAACCCTATTTGGGAAGGAGGGACTATGTTGGCACTTAAGAAAGTCTATGTATTATTAGTGATGTTGTCTTTTTGTATTTTTCCAAATCTCACTTATGCGTATGTAACGAATGTACAAACCGTGATGGATTCAAATGGAAATACTCTCGCAATTTGGCAAGATGAATTAAATACTGGCTATTTTTATCTTTTTGCTTCAGTTTTACCCGCTGGAGGAACGTGGTCAACTCCCGTTAATATTTCATCTGCGGGAGGCCTGAATGCCACTCTTCCTAAAATGGCTATTAATAGTTCAGGTAATGCCATTGTGATTTGGACAGCTTACAATAGCTCTGTTGGTTATAACAGTCTATATGGAGCTTCCTTAACAGGTCTTACAACCTGGTCCTCGGCTGTTCAAGTTTCCGAAGATGAGGAAAATGTGTTTGAAAATTCGGTTGTAAGACTTTCTGACGGTGATGATATGGTGATAACATGGGTAAGTTATTCTTATCTCACTTTTGAGTCAGTCATCAGAAGTGCTGCAGCGACTTTTGGAACTTGGCCAACTCCTGAAACGATTAGTCCTTAAATTCTTCTCTTATTAGATGGTTTGAATTCCAAAGTTCAAACCATTTAATGCTTTTTCGAATATCGATCTATCAATTTAATTCCTTCTTTTTTCTTGAGAGAGTATTGGATTGGAATGGTGTATGCGGAATGAATCAAGCTAAAAAATACTTAATTGTCAATTCATCCAAAGCTTTTTATATGCCAAAAAATGAGAGGTACTTGAATGGGATTTACGATCCAGCCAGTCGATTTACTTTCTAGACCATCCTTTAAACCTGTCAAACTGATTCCATGTCAAAGTAAAGAAACATGGCTTGACAAGCATATAGAATGGCTGCGATCTCAGGAAAGCCGTTTGCAAACAATCAAATCAGTTTGTTTGGTTGTCTTAGAAATATTAGCGTTGACTCTATCTCTTATTGGGGTTGTGCCATTGATATGGGGCATTCGAGCCTGGCAAAAACAAGAAAATAAGGCAAAATTTTTTAAAATGGCCGAGCAAGCCAGGCGTCCTTTACCCGAACCTATTTCCATTAAAACCAGCCGCTCTACTTTTAATCATATTCATGATTTTGCTATTGAAGGTGGAATCATTTGGTGTCGCTTGCACAATAACATCGAAGGTGAGTGGAGGCCGATTTATTTTGATGGTTATCCTGATGAAATTCCTGAAGCCATTGCAAGCGATGGAGCTAATTTAATCGTGGTAGACCAGAATAGGTATGTCCACTACAAAAAAGTTTTAAGAGAATTTCGATATGACGAAATTAATGAAGTGAATCGACATCGCATTGAAAATGGCAATGTTGATCTCGCTCAAGACCCTTATATTGCCATCGATAAAGCGGAACGTGCCAACTGGAAAGATAAGTGGTGTTCACTTCCGTATTGGAACGCTCATTTTTTTGTGAACCTTTTAACTGGAAAACGTTTGAAATTGCCTAATTGGATCAAAAGTTGGGCTATTTCTCATCGTGGACTATACAACAACCATATCGACGATCGTCTTCATCAGCAACATCGAACTGATGGAGGGACAACCACTCTTTATGGGCTGCATCAAAATGGACGTGATATTTTTGAGTATGATCCATGGTCACCGCAACTAGCCCAAATGAGTCTCGCGCTTCCAGAAAGCGCAAATAAAATTTTTGAGGCAGACGAGATCTGTGCAAGTTCATCAACGATCATGACGATAGGGTATGAGCGGATAAGAGGGGAAGACAGGGGACTGTTACAGGTTTTAACGTGGATGGCAGATCTCGATACGACCGGATGGAACCCTTTCTTTAAGTACAATTACTCTGCTCAACCAGAGCCAAACGCATGGGCGATCCCGTTTCCAGCTTGGCAAACTCATCCAATAGAACTGGACGAGCACTCTTTTATCACGAAAGAGATGAGCATTTTGCAGACTGGGGAAGGGAATAATGCTCGCGAATTGCGCATTGTAGGAGTTAAGCAAGGGCAGGCTGGTATCTATTATAAAAAAATTAACGAGCCTGAGTGGAGCTTTATTGCTAACCTGGCAGGTGAGCGAGTAGCTGTTCAAGAAGCGGTTCCAGGCTTCAAAGTTTTTGACACCCCTTTTGAAACGACGGTGCATGACTATCGGGCGAGCCGGATGAGTTTTGAGGCTCAGCCAGATGCTCCTCTTTCTTCTCATTTATATGGATTTGGCAAGCGTTCCATACAATCACGCTTGGAGCTAGTGGTGCGAGAAAATGTCTATTCCTTGGATCTTTTCAGAAAGAAGACGCTCTTGAATTTTTTTGGAGTTGGTGGTGATAGCTTTGAGCTTGTTGTGCCAGATGAACTTTTGGAGCAAGAAGAGATTAGGCAATTATTTGGCGGGCAAAAAGTGATAAAGGTTGATATGCGCGAGTCTGAAGGAAGGGTTGAAATGACTTCAAAAGGGAATGTCTTCTTTAAATTGGCATTTGAGGAATGGACAGGCTGAGAGATCATAACAACATTAAATCCTAAGATTCGCACGCAAAGACGGGAGGCTCTTGCCAGATTCTTGCAAGAGCCAAGAGCTTACAGGTTAAAAAGCTGGAATGACAGCTCCTTGATAGTGTTCATCGATGAACGTTTTAACCTCAGGTGAGGTCAAAGCCATTTTCAATGCCTGTAGATCTTCTCGTTGTTCATCACCTTTGCGGATCACTAATACATTGACAAACAGGGAATGGGCATCTTCTACTGCTAATGCATCTTTCTTAGGTAGGAGTCCAGCCTGAAGAGCAAAATTGGTTGTAATGGCTGCTAAATCGACATCGTCTAATGATCTTGTCAACAACGGTGAGTCGATTTCAATGAATTGAAGCTGATGCGGATTATCGATAATGTCCAGCACGTTCGATTTGGCATCGGTTTTTTTTAAGCGAATCAATCCTTGTTGTTGCATCAATGCCAACGCCCTTGCCTGGTTCGAAGGGTCGCTTGGAATGGCAACTGTTGATTTAGGCTTAAGTTCATTTAAATTGCGGAGTTTGCGCGAATATAAAGCCATGGGTTCGAGATGAACCGCAGTTAAATCTTCCAGGTCATAACCAAAGTCTTTCATTTGCGCATTCAGAAAAGGGATGTGTTGGAAAAAATTTGCATCGACCTCGCCGTCTTGCAGGGCTCGGTTAGGGATGTTGTAATCCTCTACGGTGATGATGCTCAGGTTGATTCCCTGTTCTTGTAGCTTCGGTTTGATGAATTCAAGGATTTCAGCATGCGGTACAGAGGTTGCTGCTACTTTTAAAGAGGGGTGGCTATTTTTTGAACAACCACTCAAAATGCCTAAAAAACATGCCAATAATAAGGCTAGTAAAACTAGTTTTGTTTTCATCTGGTTAGTCCCTTCCCTCGTTTAAGATTGAGTCTCTTAGCAATGGCATGTCCTACGCCTTGGATTGCTTGAACAAGTAAAATAAGCAGAATAACAGTGACAACCATTAAAAAGACATTGAATCGTTGGTAGCCGTATTGAATGGCAATTTTTCCCAAGCCACCACCACCCATTGTGCCGGCCATGGCACTATAGCCAACTAAGTTAATAATCGTCGTCGTGATGCCCAATACGAGCGAAGGCAGGGCTTCAGGTAGGAGTACTTTTAAAATAATTTGCCAAGGCGTTGAACCCATGACGACCGCAGCTTCGATGATTCCTTTGTCCACTTCTTTTAAAGAGGCTTCGACAAGCCGGGCTAAAAAGGGAATGGCTGCGATGGATAGCGGGATGATCGAAGCTGTCGTCCCCAAGCTTGTTCCTACAAGCCACCTTGTAAAAGGAATGAGGGCGACCATCAGAATGGCAAAAGGGAAAGAGCGGCCGACATTGACAATGGATCCAAGTATTTCATGAAGCCAGCGGTTTTCTTTTAAATGTCCTTTATCTGTAATTGTCAAAATGATTCCCAAAGGTATCCCAAACAGAGCGGCTAAAATAGCAGAACAAAAAACCATATAAAGAGTATTCCAAAACTCTATGGGAATAAGATTGATGGCTAGGTACAATTGATCGGATGTCATGAAATCACCTCACAAATAATCTGACGGCTTTGAAGAAATTCGAGAGCTTGCTGAATGTCATCTGGAGATCCTGAAATTTCGACAAATAAGTTTCCAACAATGGTTTTTTGAAGGTAGTCTAAACCCCCGGATAAAATATTGACTTCGACGTCATATCGCTTGAGCAAGTGTGAAATGACAGGTTCCTTGGCTTGATGTCCCTCAAAGCCTAAACGAACGAGTTTCTTATTGGTATCGCGCTGCTGCAAGAGATCTTCTGGGAATTGATCTGTTCCTAAATGCAATAGATGGCGTGTGACTTGATGCTGAGGGCGGGTAAAGACGTTTCTGACTTCTCCTTCTTCCGCAATTTCTCCATGTGAAAGGACAGCCACACGGTGGCAAATTTGCTTCACAGTTTCAAGCTGGTGGGTGATGATAATGACGGTTAAGCCAAGTTCCTGATTGAGTTGAGCTAGAAATTGTAAAATCGAGCGGGTCGTTTTAGGGTCAAGGGCTGATGTGGGCTCATCGCATAAAAGCAGATGAGGATTATTGGCAAGCGCTCGCGCAATCCCAACTCTCTGTTTCTCCCCGCCACTCAATTGGGAAGGATACATATGCTTTTTGTGCGAGAGTCCAATTAGACTCAGCAATTCGTCAATGCGATGTTGTTGCTGCTCATGGGGTGTGCCGTGTATTTCCATCGGATAGGCAATGTTCTCTGCTACAGTACGCGAAGAAAAAAGCTGGAAGTGCTGAAATACCATTCCCATGTGTTGGCGAATACGGCAAAGATCTTTAGCACTTTTTTGAGTCAGCTCTTCCCCCTCAATCAAAATCGATCCTTCGGAAGGGGACTCTAAGCCGGTCAAGCAGCGCAACAGAGTAGATTTTCCCGCACCACTCATTCCAATAATTCCGTAAATGCTTCCGCGGGGAATCGCTAAATTGATTTCTTTTAAGGCATAAGCTGGTTGTTCAGCTCCTTTAAAGCCAAAAACTTTAGATAACCCTTTCACTTCAATTAAATGATCTTTCATAAAATCCATGTAACAAAAAATAATTAACTTGTTATTCCCTTATTTTTAGCAAAGCTTGATCTTGCCAAAACAAGAGAAGACGCATGCGTCATGCCTGAGCTTTCTGTCCAAACTTAAGGTCTTTAAGACAAATCGGATAGATATAAATCGTCTTGCTTATGCCTAAAGTTTTTGTCTTAATGGTCGCTTATTGATGCCTTCAATTGGGCATCATAAAGGAAAAAAGAGGAAACCAAAGTCGATCAATTGAGCTTATAAAAAAAGATAGATTAACTCTTAAATAATAATGTATTTTATCAGAATTAATGCATTTTAATCTATTAATTTTTTTTATAAAAGAAGAGTTATTCAACATTTCTAAAAATAGAATTTTTAAATCAGAATACGCGAAAGTCTTAACGACCGTTCGCGGTTTTTACTCTCGCTCGCATTAGGTATATACTCACCAAGCAGGTCATTAGACTGTTTGGTGAGTATAGAGGGCTAGCTATTCCTCAGTTGCTCGAATAGATGTATAGATTGCAATGGGATTTTTTGATTGCATGGCTATTTCGAGGGGTTGGGGTAAGTTCTCTAAAGGTTTTAAACGTGGATATTCTTTAAAGATCGGATGGGCTGTTGTGATAGCAGGAGCCACTGGCACAGTAAAGGCTGGTTTACCTTTTATATGCTTGTTACGGTCAGAAATTTGTGTTTTAGCTTTTCTAACGAGTTGATCCTTGGAATTTAAAACAGTCTTGAATTGCGCAAAAGGAATACCATTATTGGAACTGCCTTCGATTAATTCAATTTGAGTTTGTAGCTCTGCATTCTTTTTCTCGTAGCGTTCAATGTTGGCTGTTAATTCAGCCATGTAATTTTGCACACACTCGATGGCTTTAGATATCTTAAAATTGGGAGAAAGTCTGAGAGTTTTAAAATTTCTTGTACTAGGATCGGATTGGAGTTCTGCGATTCTTTTTTGGATCTCATCAAATATGTTATCCGGAATAAAGGGAAGTTCGGACTGCGGATGGTAAAGAGAGATAAACGAACCGGAAGAAGATGCTTGGGTGAGAAGATCTAGGTGCTTTTTTTGCTCCTCAAGAATCTTTTCAAGCGCTGCGATATGTGGCTTGTTCTCTTCATCTCGTTGCATTACTAATTTAACATGTTTTTTGATAGTTTCCTTTATAGGAATAAGCATTTTTTCCAAAGATGTATAATACGCGTCGATCGAGCGTACCTGTTCTTCAATTTCTTCCTTAGTCAAATGAGAGAACTTTTCCGATAGACAGGCTGGTGCAATAGGTTCGTCTTTAAAAAATAGAGTTTTAGAAGGAAGAGATGGCGGCTTGGGAGTCTTTGTTGGAAGAGCGGTTTGTTCTGGAGTCACTGCGCTGAAACCCGGAAGAGTTGGGGGCATTGGAATTGGTGGCGATGGGCGGAATCCTGGTGGGGGAGGAGGTGGTAAGCTTGAAGAAAGAGAAGATTGTGGGGTTGTAGGAGACGGGGGAGGAGGTGGCGGTGGTGGCGGTGGATTAGAAGGAGATGGGGGAGTTAAGGGGGAGGGTGAAATAGTAGGTTGAGGGTTCGTTTCAATTGGATCGGAAAGAGGAGGAGTTTGATCTTTAGGTGGGGTTGGAATGGGTGTTTCTGGGGTTAAATTAGGTGTTGGAATGGGGTGTCCTATCGCTTGCGGCTGCCTTGGAGGAATGGGTCTCGTGGGGGTTTGGGGAGGAATTATTGAGGCAGAAGGTATGACTGGAAGGCGCGGTTGTCTAAGTTCCCTTACAGCAGTTTCTAAGAATGTTTTAAATTCCGTTAAATAAGTCCGATCATCCAACTGTTTGTTGTCCCAAAATTGGCGGCGATCAAAGCTGAACAGAAAATACAACAAGGCATAAAAACCAGTCGTGTTGCGATTAAGTACTTTGAGTCTACCCGCTAATCTTTCTTGCAATTCATTCAAGAGCTCAGGCTGTAAAAGCGCTTTATTTCGGTTAACAAATTCCTTAACTCTCCGACGAATCTCTTCAGAGTTGGTCTCATAGATTGCTGCTGGTTTAGTCCCCATTCCAAAGACGTAAAAATGACCATCATCGCCATAAGCTAAATGATTTCCTCTTTCTAAACCGTTTAAAATGGTTCTAAGCTGAATAGTTGCTAGGGAATTCGGCATAGAGCCTCTGTTGTTTTTTTTATGATTACTTATTTTTTTAATAAGGTTCTAATAATAAAAAAGAAGCTTCTTTAAAGCAAATCTTTTTTCATTACAATGCGAAGAATCGTCCTTTGAGGGACTTCTTCCCACCTAAAAAAAGCAGTCTATAGGAATTTATTGTTAAATGATGATAAAGCGTTAGTTAACTAAAAATAAATAGATGGGTTTTAGTTGGAATTAAATGCTTGTTTTATCATGTTAAGAAATCGTGCAGGTTCATGCGCGGGGATGCGCTTCGTCATAGACCTTTTTCTTAAGCTTGGAGGAGACTTGGGTGTAAATCGTTGTGGTGGATAAGGAACTATGGCCCAAAAGAATTTGAATTGTTTTAAGGTCCATGCCATTTTCCAGCCAATGAGTGGCAATCGTATGGCGGATTGTGTGCGGGGTGACTTTGCCGGCTAGTCCGCTGCGGGTCAAGTAAAGATCAAACTTGCGGTCGACGGAGCGTGTGGTAAGACGGGTACCGTGTTTGTTGAGAAAGATAGCTCTTGGATCGACTTCGGCAGAATGAATGTCTGAATCGTGATGCCGTTCAGGATGGTTAAGGTAGGATTTAATCCAAGCAGCCGCATTTTTAGTAATGGGGACGATGCGCTCTTTTTTACCTTTTCCTTTGAGTTTGACGGTTAGATTATCGAAGTCAAAATCATGGCGATTAAGAGCTATGAGTTCGCTGACTCTAAGGCCGGAACTATAAAAAAGTTCCATGATCGTTCGATCGCGAAAACCTAGGTAGGTTTCGGTGTCTGGTTGGTCAAAAAGGTGGCTCACTTGGTCGTAGTTCAAAGAGACCGGCAATTTTTTGTCTAACTTTGGGCTGTCTAGTTCATCGGTTGGATTATTTTGGATGAGCCCTTGAGCTTGCGCATATTTAAAGAAGCTGCGCAAAGATGAGAGGCGCCGCGCTATTGTCCGCTTATGCTGCTTATTGGAACTAAGCCAGGCAAGAAATCCTCGAATCGTTTTCCGGTCAATGCTCTCTATGATGAGTTTATGATCGTAAAGAGTAGAGCGGGCATGATAGGGTTCATTGAAGGCAATTTTTGCTGGCAGCTCTTCTGCTTTAGCATCTGGAAAGAAGGCTTGCTCGAGGTAAGATTTAAATGAATTTAAATCGATTGCATAATTGCGAATGGTATGTTCAGACGCATTTTTAATCACTTGCAGATGTTCAAGAAAGCGATAACAGGTTGCAATATACACAACAATACCTCAAGGTTTTATAGAGACTTTTGGAAATGGAAAGGTGATGAGGTCATCGGCTACAAAGGTATTGGGGAAAATAGTCCGAGCTTCTTGTTCGAAAGGTTTTAAGTTTTGGTAACGTGCCGAAAAGTGGGTCAGGATGAGTTGTTTTACTTGTGCTTCTTTTGCTATAGCAGCAGCTTGTTTGGCTGTCATGTGGTTGTGGAGGCGAGCAAGTTCTTTGTGCTCTTCCAAGTAAGTGCTTTCACACAGCAATATGCTAGCCCCCCTTGCAATGTCAATGGCATTTTGGCAGGGGAGGGTATCGATCACGGCAGCAAAGCTATCTCCATGTCTAATCCAACTGACATCATCTAGAGTAACCTCTTGGCCATGAATAAGCAAACGGCCCCTTTCTTGCAGCTCTTTTACGAGAGGTCCTCTGATTCCATATAATCCCAGTTTTTCATTATCAAATTTTCTAGTATCTGCTTCTGTCACTCGCCAGCCGATATTTTCTACACCGTGTTCTAGGAATGTAGCTTCAATGCGGAAGCGTCCATCATCTTCAACGAGGCCGGCTTGTGAAACGGGGTGTTCAACCACATGAATCATTTCATGATAAATAGAACCATAACGCAGGCGATCGAAGTATTTTTTTCCACTAGCAGGATAGTAACAGTGAATGGGATGGGTGACCTTGTCGAGGTTGAGCCTCATCAGGATAGAGCCCAGCCCTAAACAATGGTCGCCATGAAAGTGCGAAATAAAAATGCGCGAAACAACAGGTGGTGCGATATTGGCATAAATAAATTGGCGCTGAGTTCCTTCGCCGGGATCAAATAAAAATCCTTCATCATTCCACCGTAAAAGGTAAGCTCCATGATTGCGGAAGCGGGTTGGCTGCTGGCTTGAGCACCCTAAAATCGTTAAATCTCTGACAGACATGCTAAGTGTGCCTCCAACTAAAAAAGTTCAGTCTACCGAGTAGAAGACCGATGAATGCTCCCGATAAGTGCGCTGTATTAGCGATATTTGGGGACATTCCAAGATCGAAAAATTTTTCTACAAAAAAAGATAAAGATTGCAAGAGCGCCATTCCAATAATGAAAATCAACATGAAAGAAATTGTAAGACGATCGAGTTGATAGCCTTCCCAAGGAGCCTGCTGCTGCCTGACCCAAATAAATGTGAGCATTGCACATAAAATGCCTGAAAAGCCCACAAAGTTGGGGCCGCTCATCAGATATTGAGCCGTATTGGAAAATATCCCTGCAACTAGAATAAATAATAAATAGCGGCCTTTGCTCATGCGCTGCTCGATTTGTTTACCGAGAACGATTAACCAGAGCATATTAAAAAAAAGATGGAAAATATCGCCATGCAGCAAGGCTGGTGAAAATAGGCGCCAAACCTGCCCTTCGCTGATTTTTTCGAATAAGGGCGCGCCGAAGTTTCCTTGAAATAGGTTTTGAAAGCCCTCACTCAAAGCGAGATGATAAAATCCTTGCCAAAAAGGGGTATGCTCAATTTTTTGTAAAAGAGCTTGAGCTTCATTTGGTAAATCTTTGGTGTTTTCCAGCCCTTCATATCCATAAAAGCGAATGAAGCGATCAACGAGTTCGTAAAATTGAGGATAATCGTAAAGTAAAGTTTTATCGACAGGTGAAGAAACGATACTTAGGACTGCAACATTGTTTGGGGCGGTTGAGGAGGATTTGATGAGTTGAGTGGCTAAAAAGAGCAGGCAGCAAATGATGAGGAAACCGCGCGTCATCCATCCCATGGGTTGATTTTCCCATCCCGCGAGTTTTGTCGGCTTTGAAGAAGCGGGTGGGGAAGGAGGGGCGTTGCGGTTTGAGGAGCTAAGTACTGCAAAATCTTGCGCAGCCAGAGGCTGACTGGCATGGAAAATGGGATCTAAAGGATGTTCTTTAAATAGATTATACCATTTTATGGCGTCTTCCACTTGGTCTTCATCCTGGATCCAGATTTTACATATGCTCGATCCATAATCGGGACTTCCCCAGTCTGTATTGGGTTGCATTTCTAGTTGATGCTCAATGCCTTTCTGGTGAAGAAATAAAGAGAATGTAAGCCCTTTCTTCTCATCATTTAATGTTCCAATCACTCGCATGACTCAAGCCCCTTCGTCCTGAATTTTTTTGATGATAGAAGAAGTTGACAGGCCGGGAATGAGCTTGACAATGTGAATCTTGCCACCCCCCTGCTGAATGGTTTCTGCTTCGATGCAATTTTGCCCATATTCGGATCCATTCACATGCACGTCTGGTTTGATCACTGAAAGGAGGCGGATGGGATCAGTTTCTTCAAACCAAGTCACAAAATCGACAAATCCCAAAGCGGCCATCATTTGCATGCGGTACTCAAGGGGGATGAGAGGACGCTTGGGGCTTTTATATTGCTTGATCGAAGAGTCGCTGTTAAGAGCAACGATGAGGACATCGCTTAGTTGAGAGGCTTCATGAATAATGTGTAGATGCCCAGCATGAAGCAAATCAAACGATCCATTCAATGTCACTATTGTTTTACCTTGTTGGCGAAGAGTTTGAACGCGCTCCGAAAGCTGAGCCGGGTCAATGACTTTTTGCCGATAGGCTGCCGACCAGGGAAGGAATTCAAGGGTTTCATGCATAACTATCCTTAATTGACATTGTCGATAATTTTGGCGGGTCTAGCCTCTTTACACACGTTGCTTAGTCGTTTGCTTTACAAGATGGAAGTAAGGGCGTTGGAAAACGAAGCGATGCCTATTATTAACTCATTTTGCACAGATCTCTTAAGACCTGCGCTTTTATCTGATTGATTTTAGACGCCGAGGAGTTTAAAGACTCTCATTTGTCCATTAACTGCTTTTGCATAAGGCAAGTTATTAAGCAGTACCTTCCTTGTTTATTATGCAAGACGAAGTTCATTTAGGAAAGAACTTTTGCAATGAAACGGCATCCAAACGAGTTGATGCTGAATCCGGAGGCTTGAGCTAAGAAAAGAGAAGACTTCAATTCAAATGAATCAAAGTCATTCTCATTTAACCTCTACAGAAGTTTTACTCGCTGTTTGCCAGGAAAAGCGATTTTAAAGACCTCGTCATAGTGCTCAACGAAATAGATGACAAGACCTTTGCGAATGTAATCAGGAAGTTCCTCATAGTCCCGCATATTATCTTTGGGGAAAATCAATGTTTTCAGTCCTGAACGGCGCGCCGCAACAACTTTTTCTTTGACTCCTCCAATTGGAAGAATTCGCCCCGTCAAGGTAAGCTCTCCAGTCATTCCTAAGTTGTCCAATACGGGTGTATCGAACAATAGTGAAAGCAGCGAAGTGACCATTGTAATGCCGGCAGATGGTCCATCTTTAGGAGTGGCTCCTTCAGGAATGTGAATGTGGACTTGCGATTTTTCAAAGAATGTATAGCTCGGGGCATATTTGTGAATCGAGCTATGTACATAGCTCCACGCAATTTCAGCAGACTCTTTCATGACTTCGCCTGCCTGGCCGGTGAGCTTCATTACTGTCTTTTCGCCAGCTACTTTAATAGACTCAATGTAGAGCGTAGCTCCGCCAAGAGCTGTCCAAGCAAGGCCCATACAGACTCCAACGGGCGTCCTTTCGTAAAAGCGGTCGCTTGAAAAAACAGGCTTGCCTAAGTAGTCTTTTAAATTATGCGGCGTGATCGAGTGTTTTACAGGAGGTAGTGCCAGCGGCTTCTTGCTTTTTGCCGTTTTTTTCTTTTTAGCCTGTTCTCTTTCAAAATCTTCCTGTTCGCGCACAATTTTGACTGCTAGTTTTCGCAGGATTTTTTTGACCAAGTTCTCTAGGTTGCGCACACCTGCCTCTCTCGCATAGCCATTGATCATTGTCCGCAGTGCTTCTTGAGTAAATGAAACTTCCGCTGCCTTGAGTCCCATTTCTTTGCGGTTACGGGGTATGAGATACTTTTTGGCGATTTCAATTTTCTCTTGCATGATATAACCCGACAGGCGGAGAATATCCATGCGGTCTTTTAGCGGCTCGGGAATGGTGTCTAGCACGTTTGCTGTTACAATGAATAATACATCGGATAAGTTGCAGCGAACGTCCAAATAGTGATCCAAGAACTCGGCATTTTGCTCAGGATCTAACACCTCTAAAAGTGCAGAGCCTGGGTCTCCATGGAAGCTTCTTCCCATTTTATCGACTTCGTCGAGCATGATGACAGGATTCATCGTTTGGCAATACTTGAGTGCTTGAATCATTTTACCAGGCATCGCACCAATATAGGTACGGCGATGCCCTTTAATTTCGGCTTCGTCACGCATACCACCAACAGAGAAACGGTAAAATTTGCGGTTAAGCGCACGGGCAATGCTTTTTCCAATGCTGGTTTTTCCAACTCCCGGAGGGCCGACTAAGCAAATAATACTACCTCGCACACCTTTGGCTAGTTTGCCGACACCAATAAATTCGAGAATGCGTTGTTTGATATCTTCTAGGCCGTAATGATCATGGGCTAAGATTTTTTCAGCTTCTTCTAAATTATGGTGCTCCTGGCTATAAATGCCCCAAGGAATGGTAGTCAGCCAATCTAAGTAACCACGAGAGACGCTATATTCGGCCGATTGCATATCTAAAACGCTTAGCTTTTCCAATTCCTCAGTAATCACTTTCATGACATCTGGTGGAACGATGCGCTCTTTTAAACGCGATTCAAATTTTTCCCGGTCAAGCGATTTATCATCTCTTTCTATGCCCAGCTCTTTTTTTATGGTCTTCAACTGCTCTCGCAAGAAGAAGTCCTTCTGGCTTTTATTAATCGTCGCTTCGATTTTTTGATTGATGTTATTCTGTAAGATGCTGATATCCAATTCTTTTTTTAGAAGAACTAAGGCCTTGTCAATGCGTTGTTGGATATCAATTGTTTCTAAAA
The DNA here is from genome assembly GCF_001499655.1 of Candidatus Protochlamydia naegleriophila. Taxonomy (NCBI): domain Bacteria; kingdom Pseudomonadati; phylum Chlamydiota; class Chlamydiia; order Parachlamydiales; family Parachlamydiaceae; genus Candidatus Protochlamydia; species Candidatus Protochlamydia naegleriophila. Next base: position 2,231,750 of record NZ_LN879502.1, on the reverse strand, counting down.
CATCTTGCAACTCTTCCCTGGATGCAGTTGTGAGTGCTACAGCGAAGTCGGCGAGCTTACCAGGTTCGGTGAAATCAGAGTGGCCTAAAAAGATCTGGAGTTCCTCTTTAAAAAGGGGATTGAGCTTCAAAAGCTCTTTAATTGTCGAAATGATACTAATTGCATAGGCTTTTAACTCAGGTGTTAAAACTGGATCATCCTCAAAATAAGAAATGTGAGCCTTTAGCGTTTTTGTTTCTGCAACCGGCTCGGTGATCTTGATCCGCCTTTCCATATTTAAAATGACTTGTGCTCCACCCTGTTCCATGGGGATAATGCGCAAGATGCGGGCTAGGACTCCAATTTCGTAAATATCTGGAAAGCCGACTTTGTAAATGTCTGCCTGTTCCGAGCGAGTCATGACTAGACCCACACATTTATGTTCTGATTTGGCAATGACTTTTAAGACTTCATAAAATGGACCAGGTTCAATGACTAAGGGAGCTGCCATTCCAGGGAAAAAAGGACGGCGAACGAGCGGAAAAATTTGGATTTGCTCTGGAAGCTGGGTATTCTTTTTGCTGAGCTGAGTATCGTCAAGCGAACTCATCATCGCATTTTCGAATTCAGTTTCTAAAGAATTTTCATCTTGTTCTTGATCCAGCATTTATCATCATCCTAATAAATTGATGTTTAATTGATTTCTTTGACGACTAGCGAAAAGCAGCTTGCTTGAAAAGAATGATTGCCTTCATCCAACATTGGTCTGTCAACATTCTCTTGATTCTCTCTCTTTGTCTTTTGACTATGCAATGGTGAGCTAGGGTAATAATTGCATAAATAGGTGTATTTTTTTTACCAGTGCAATTAGCTTACAGGTTTATGAGAAATTATTCAATCGAAGACCTTCATTTAGAATTTGAAGGCTCGAAATAAAGATTGATAGCGAAAAATCATCTCAATGAGTCGATCTATCTTCACCAAGTCGCCAATTGAAGATAATTTTCTGGTTTTCCACCAAATTTCACATGCCCGTCTTAGCCTTTATTCCCTGATTTCATTCAACAAACGCGCATTGACAAGACTTCAATCGACACTGCTGCTTTTAAGCTTTTTTCTGAAGGCCTTCAGCGTTTAAGAAATGAAGGAGCTCTGGAGCCTGAAAGAAAAGGAAAGGAAGAAGGGAATGTGGACGCTAATGGACAGCTTAGCCCGTTACTGCCCAAGTCTGCTCAAACAAATCACTTTCGTGCCTTGCAAATGATCTATCAGATAAATCCTAGTAGGGAGCTATAATTAATTGGGAAAACAGGAGGTGAAAAGGCGCGGATTTACTTCGGGAAGCCAGCACAATTATGGCTTTGCTCTGCTCGATAGGATCTTATGGAGCCTAAAATTATAGCAGACTTTGAACAGCTTAAGATTCATTTTAGGAAATCTGCGTGAAGCGGGTTGAGTTGGTTGAGCGCATTAAAAGGCTTGTAGCAAGAGGATTCGACTTTGATCCTAAAAGTTCTTTAGAAGATATTTATGATGATCCAATACAAAAAACGGTTTTTAGAGCAATTGGAAATAAGTGAATGGCTTTGCCAATAAGGTCATGTTGGAAAACGGTATTGTATAAGATCCAAAAAGGGATTTTAAGGCCTACTTAGCCCAAGTAAACGAGCTCTTCCAGAAGAGTTGGCAAAAGGCTTGTCAAAAATCCATTGAGCTGCACGAGTGCGTCTGGTTTCAATTAGAGAATGAGTCTAAAGTTGTTTATAACAGGGGATCTCTTGTCTGTACAAAAAAACAGCTCGATTGGGCTTTGCAGCAACTAGTAGAGCATTTTCAAGCCTTGTATGAATTAGTCTTTGATTTTCCTTCTGAAAAGATTCAGCAGCACGTCTATAACTATTTAATGCGCTATATTTTGATTTGTACGAAGGCCTGCTCTTATAACAAGAGCTGTAAAGACCGTATAGACCGTGGAGGGGCGAGTGATGACGAAGCGTTAGCAGAAGAGGCTATCCTCAATGAATTGGAAAACAATCAAAGGTTTATCAGTTTTTTTTGAAATGTTCATTTTTGCCAGGGCTCTCTCATCGTTTGCAAGAGGGTGGGTCATAGGAGAGCGTTTAGAACGCCTCATTGAGACCGTCTTATTTATGTTAAATAATAAAGCAAAAGTAAAGCTGCTTTTTGCCGCTGCTTTTCCAAACATTAAAATGACCAATGACCTTTAGATTTAATCAAAGAAGCTGATCAAGCAGTCCATAATCCGCAGATTTGCGGAGCCTAAGAAAACAACGACTACTAGACTTTCATTGTTTGTCCGTTTCTGCTATGATCTTATTTTACTTTCAAAATTCTATTTATTTGAGAATAAGAAAATTAAAACTTACCATTGCACAAATGGGAATAGGCAGGCGGGAGTAGGCCTCTTAGGTGCCAAACGCGTTTAGAATTCAGAGGACACTTTTGGCCGCTACCACTTTGCTAAAGGTAAGTTGAAAAGCATCTGCAAAATATAAAGCTGGTTTTTTGCCCCTACTTGAAGGCTTTCTTAAGGAGAGAAGTTATGTCGCATTCATCGGTTGATTCTTCCCCTCAAACACTGGCTATCGATACGCTTGCCCATTATCGCAAAATAGCAGAGCAAAAAGAGGCTCAAACACTTTTTGCACGAGCAACTTTTTCGAAGAATCACTGCCGTTTGGAAGGAGCGGAAGATGATCATCGGATGCCTTATAAAAGAGATGTGGATCGCATTCTTCATTCGAAGGCATATTCCCGCTATGTCGATAAAACACAGGTCGTCTACTTAGTTGAGAATGATCATATTACTCATCGCAGCCTACACGTGCAACTTGTCAGTAGCTTTGCGCGTGGGATTGCAGAAATTCTACGCCTTAATTTAGATTTGGTGGAAGCTATTGCACTGGGTCATGACGTGGGCCATGCTCCATTTGGACACGAAGGTGAGGGATATCTTTCAGCTTTATCGGTCGAATACGATAATGGTCCTTTTTGCCATCCTTCTCAATCTTGCCGGTTGTTCACTGAAATCGAACCTCTCAACTTGGGACTAGCCGTCTATGATGGCTTTCTTTGCCATGATGGCGGAATGAGCGGCCCTATTTTAATTCCGAACTTTGGGAAAACGTGGGACGATCACTTCAAAGACAGAATGCTGAAGAAGGAGCATCCCGATTCAAATATCATGCCCGGAACATTGGAGGGATGCCTAGTTAAACTATGCGATACGATGAGCTACATTGGGCGCGATATTGAAGATGCCATTAATTTGGGCATTCTTAATCGTGAAGATGTTCCCCAAACGTGCTTAGGAAAAACGAATCGTGAAATATTAGGCTTTTTGGCAGCAGATGTGATTCGCCATAGCTATGACAAGGAATACATTGCCATTTCCGAGGAGTCCTTTGAAGCTCTACGGATTTTACGCCGCTTCAATTTTAAACATATTTACGTCCATCCAAAGTTAAAGGTCGAATCATCCAAGATTAAGCATAGTTATCGCATCTTATTTGAATGGTTGCTTCAAGATCTTGGGGCCTACAATGAGCAAAGCTATCTTTGGAAACATTACTTGCAAAAAAGAAGTGAAAAGTACTTGTCGCAAACGAACGCGGTTCAAATGGTCATTGATTACATTGCCGGAATGACCGACAGCTTTTTTGTTCGCACGCTTGAAAAAGTCATCGTACCAAGTAAAATTGAGTTATTATAATGATTCGTTTTTTAATAATCGAAACAAGCACCGAACGGGGATTACTAGCAGGTGTACAAGGCGATGAAATCCTCTTTTCAGAGGAACTTCCCTTTGGTCCTAACCAATCGCGCTTCTTAATGCCAAAGCTGGCGGCAATTCTTCAGGCAAATGGATGGAAAGGCTCTGACCTGACTTGCTTGGGCGTTGGAATCGGCCCCGGCTCCTACACTGGAATTCGAATTGGAGCGGCTGTTGCTCAAACCTTGGCTTATACCTGGAATGTCCCCTTGGTTGGAGTTCCAAGTTTGGATGGATTTGTGCCATCTCAGAAAAATGTGACCTTTGCAGCCATCATCGATGCGCGCATTGGCGGGGCCTACATTCGCAAAGGATACTATTCTGATAGAGGCATTCAATACTTGAGCGAGCCTCTCATTTGTCCGCTTGAAGAGTTGGACTGCTTGGCTGATGTGAAAGTCCTTGTCTCTTCTTCAAGTCACAGTCTAAAAAATAAGCTTAGTCACTTGTATCCCGATCAAACATGGGAATGGGAAGAGAAGGCTCCCGCTGCTTGGGCCTTGGCACGCAGCATTCGATCAGCCTATCAGCAAGGATTATGGAAACAGCGGGGACATCTGGATCTTTTGTATCTAAGAGAGACAGAAGCTGAACGGGAAAAGAATAAGCGGAAAGGGCAAGAATAAGATTGTCCCGTCCCTTTTTGAGCTCTTTTTTCCCAAGACATTAAAAGGAATGTCGGGTATATGCTTTTCGTGTTGATTAATATCATTCTTTCCGTTAGCATTGTTGCTATCTGTATATAAGAGAAAAAAGTTTTGATTGATTACCTCTCTAGGCTAATCAAGACAATTTAACACTTAGAAATTAGGAATTATCTCAATGTCACTTGTAAAAGTTCGTATAGGCGATTCGATTGATAAGGCCCTCCGTGCATTAAAGAAGCGTTTGGATAAAGAAGGGGTCATGAAATCTGTAAAAGCTCATCGTTTCTATTCCAAGCCCTCTATCAAGAAACGTGCTAAGTCTAAAGCCGCTTTAAAATACAAAAAGCAACGCTAAGAGTCTCTTGCATTAAGTTGATTACTATTGAGCTTACGCCCTTATTAAACGAAATGTAAAAACATTGTTTTTATTTCTCGTTCAGTAAGGGATTGATTTTTTCACCTCTTTTTGGCGTTTAGCTAGTTAAGGTGCTAAATTCTTGTCTTAAAAGTCTTTCCCTGTTATCTTTACAGCGGAAGTTCAAAGAAAAATTAATCCTCACGACAAAGTAGTAGATCTTATGGCTGACTATTACGATATTTTAGAAGTTGCTCGTACTGCAACTCCGGAAGAAATTAAGAAAGCATACCGTAAAAAAGCAATCCAATTTCATCCTGATAAAAATCCAGGAGATGCGGAAGCTGAAAAGCGCTTTAAAGAAATATCGGAAGCATACGAAATATTGAGCGACGAGAAAAAGCGTCAAGTGTACGACCGTTATGGTAAAGAAGCCTTGCAAGGAGCGGCCGGTCCAGGAGCTGGACAAGGGTTCTCTTCAATGGACGAGGCTTTGCGTACCTTCATGGGCGCCTTCGGTATGGGAGGAGGCGAAAGCATTTTCGATTTCTTCGGCGGCGGCGGCGGAGCCGAATTCGGCGGACGAGAAGCTGGAAGAGGTGCTCGTCAAGGTGCTAGCAAACGAGTCAATATTACTGTTTCTTTCGAAGAAGCTGCCAAAGGGGTTGATAAAGAACTCGTTATTACGAATTACGTTACTTGTGCAACCTGCAGCGGAAAAGGATCGAGCTCTCCTCAGGGTGTCAAAACGTGCAACGAGTGCAATGGAAGAGGCCAAGTCTTTGAACAGAGAGGTTTCTTCAGCATGACAATGGCATGCCCTAAATGCCATGGTGAAGGCAAAGTGATTACAGATCCTTGCAAGAACTGTCATGGGCAAGGAGTTGTAAAAGAAAAGCAACATATCAAAGTTCACATTCCAGCTGGCGTTGACAGTGGCATGCGCTTAAAAATGAGCGGATATGGGGATGCCGGGCAGGCAGGTGGCCCACCAGGGGATTTATACGTCTTTATCAATGTCGAGACGCACGAGCTTTTTGAGCGCGAAGGAAATGACATTTTGCTCGACCTGCCAATCAGCTTTGCTGAGGCGGCTCTCGGATGCAAAAAAGAAGTGCCTTCATTGACCAACCATACTTGCCGCATTACTATTCCAGAAGGCACTCAAAACGGAAAAACCTTCCGCGTTAAAGGAGAAGGATTTCCAAATGTACATGGGCATGGCAAAGGCGACCTTTTAGTTCGAATGTTTGTCGAAACTCCGACTCGCTTGAGTGAGCGCCAAAAGGAGCTTTTACAAGAATTTAGCGATCTGGAAGGGCCCAATAACCTGCCAAAGCGTAAAGGCTTTCTGGATAAGATCAAAGACTTTTTTTCCCATTAAGCGATAGTCACCCAAATGGGGCAAAAGATGTGAGCCATTCATTCTTTTCGAATGAATGGTTTTTTTTGCTTCTATACAGAATAGGGTGAAAGCTCTGAGTTGCAGGCTGCGAGTTCGATTGTTTAAGCCATGCTTGCGATCATAAAACTTGGCAATTAAATGCGCGCTTATTTTTAACCCTTTCTCTTTGTTCTTGCCCGCTTTTTACTTCGGTCCCCTTGCCAACTTTTTTACTAATGCGTGTAATCGCGTCTTGTTCATAATCTGAAAGAATCAGATCATCTATATAGGCTAACTCGATGGCAGCTGATTCTTGCGTCACCTGGGAAGCATTTTTTATTTCACTAAATGTGCAAATGAGCTGGCCGTCATTTATAAAATCTTCAAATGCAGGGCTGTCTTCGAAGCGAGTGACCTTATGGGCCGTCAACGTTTTTTCTCCAATTTCACTCGTATTTTTCTTGATGATGATAGTAAAACGCTCTGCAAAAGGTTGAATCGGCATGAGCTTTAACATCTCTATCTTTTTTAGCAAAGGCTTAAAAAGTTGGAAAGTGGCAAAGAGGGGAAGATCATCGCGGTGATGGAGAGCAATCCAATGCCAGTACTTACAAGTGACATTTAAAGTCGCCACATCTTGTAGCGATCCCAAGTAGTTAAAAATTTGTAGGAGCAAGTCATCTGACAATTCGCAAATGGCAGGTTGTTTCTCTTCAACATTGGCGGATGTCGGGATTCTATAATAAGATAAATGGATATATTTGTGCGTAATTGTCATTTCAAGCTTTGATACTATTTTTTTACAGCTTGGAAAAATTGTTTGCTGTTTGGCCGAGTATGTAGCATCAGCAAAAATAGGTACACATGAATTTGAATGATTCGAGATACCAAAATACTTCTGCAACTGTATTGGTCCTCTTGATTATACAGGTAATGGCTTCCTTATCAAATGAGGAAAGATCGGAACACATGAACTCCAATTCAATCCCGCTTGTCCGCTCTATAGAAAGAAGATCGCAAGTGATCAGACCTTTTACTTTTTCCTTGAATTGGCAGATTTTCCGAACGGTCATGATCGAAGGTGCTGATAAAGACGGTTCCGGCAACAAGCTATGCGCAATGACTTCGTTTGCAATTGAATCACTTAGTTTGCTAACAGCATAGCTTGCTTCTACTATTCCATTTTCGTTTTGCTTCACGATGCGATAGACTGAATACTGATAAAAGGGATGGGCGAAATCTGGAAGAAGCTCTACAAAACTATGTCTGATACTTATATGGATTTGAATATTCGATTCAATTTGCTTGGCTACGCTTTGGAAAAACTTAAATGAACTAAAAGACTCCACAGGCATCTTGGGGTTCTGTACAAAGGCATGCCAGCGCTTACACGTCTTATTCACTGCATCTACGCTTTGAAGCGCCAGAAATTGAAAAATTTCACAAAGCAGATCATCTGGTAATTCATGAATGGAACGCGAAGGCTCTGGTACAACTCTTTTAGAATGAATTGACAAGAGAGAAAAAGTTGATAAATAGTTTGTTGTTTTATAAATAAACTCCATAAATACCTTAGTTAGAAATTTCCGATCAATCTTAGATATTCTTTTTACTTAATTAAATTAAAAGTTAGATTTGCAATTTATAGCTTAATTGGTCTTGAGTGGAATTAAACGGATAAAAAGTGAGAAGGCGCTCTCAATGATTTAAGCGCCGTGAAGAGCAGAAGATGTTTTTAGTTTTTCTTGAATATTCTGATTGATTTTGCTTAAGGCAAGTCTTGCACACAGCTGATCGAATGCAGGAATCGATTCATTGAGGTAATGGATTCTCAAACTATCGGTCCTCATACTCCACGAAGGGGCTGTTTTAGAGCTGCAGCCGCCTAATTGCACTCTGTTCTCTATAAATGTGCAAATCGTATGCGTAGAGGATTCGTTTAATGCCTCATCTTCTTCGCTTGACTGTTCATCCATCTCTATGTCTTGGTTGTCTTGTTCCGCTTCATTCATAGCCTGATGAATAGTAACGAAATAGGTTTTTCCTGGTTTTTGCGAATCGCTTTGACAGCAGACTGTATAGAGGTCGGCATCAAAGATATGATCGTAGGAAACGGTTGTGGTTTGAAGATTTGGTTGTATGATTTTAGGCAGGGTTTGAAAAAATTGAAATGCGACAAGAGGAGAGCATGGAGTTTTGGGATCCTGCACCAAAAGGTGCCAATTCCTGCAAGTCAAACGGAGAATGGCAAGATCTTGTGGTGTAAAAAATCTAAATATTTCAAGAAGCAAATCATGGCACAACTCTAAAGTATTTTTTATATGTGAATTCGGATTTACTTGGGTCGAGTGTAAATAGCATTTGTTTTGTATAGAAATAGTCATTTTTTTTCTTTAATTAACGAAGATCTTTAATGCTTTATTCGAATGAATAGCTTTGTATTTATAAAAAGTCAATGCTGTTTAAAAGAAAAGTTAAATCTTCCTTTAAAAAGAGCTCCAATTATTTCAACCGCTCTGGCAATAGATTGCACTGTTGCGAGAGGCTTTAAGGCTCAGAAATAAATGGCCTTGCTGATTTTTTCTTGGGGAGCCACACATAAGTCGAGCTCGATGCCATTGCTTTGCAAGATTCCTCTTACTACGCTTAAGGCTGTTTCATGGCTATTGCATTCGCTTGAAAGGTGGGCGAGGTGGACATGCTTGAGCTTTGGGTGGTAAACGTGCGCTAATAAATTGCCGCAAGCTTCATTAGACAGGTGGCCGCTGCGGCTTAGTACGCGCTGTTTATAAATCATGGGGCGGGGCGATGCATGTACCATGGATGGCTGATGGTTGGCTTCGAGGTAGAGATAGTCACATGCTTGAAGCTGAGCCTGAACGAGTGAAGTTGCAAAGCCGAGATCGGTGCAAAAGCCGAGTTTTAAGTCGCCGGTCCGTATTGTAAAGGCGACAGGGTCGAGTGTGTCATGCTGGATGCTAAAAGGATGCACTTCGATATCCCCGTACTCGAAAGTTTCGCCCGTCGAAAAGATTTTGAATTTTGGACAGTCGTGGAAAGTATCGACAATGCCTTTAGCTGTATCGTGATTGGCAAAAACGGGAATGCCCATTTTATAGGCGAGAACCTTGAGCCCTTGGATGTGGTCGGTATGCTCGTGAGTGATCAAAATGGCATCAATATCGGCTAAATCAACATTGATTTCTGCTAGCCTGGTCTGAATGGCTCTTGCACTTATACCTGCATCTATAAGCACTTTGGTTTGAGATGTACCAAAATAAATGCAATTGCCTTTAGATCCAGAAGCTAGAGGGCAGAAACCTTTCATAAATGACCTGAGAGTAGACTTTTCTTGATGATTGGAGTCGGGGCGACAGCCATTTTTCTAAATGATCTTTCGAATCTTTGAAACAGCAGTAATTAGACTCATGGCGATTTTTTGAGTCCAGTTTATAACATAGCTAACTATTTTAAAACTGCTTAAATCTTGTGATTTTGCTGCTGGCAAACCCAGCCTTATAAGCGGCGTCAGGTGAAGAGATCGTCTCTACTTTGCAAATAATAATTAGAGGTATTGAATGAAATGAGAATAACTGCATTGCAAGTTGTTTATTGTTGAGTTGTCGTTTTTGACACAAGTTGAGTTTTTAATTGCGAAATCCTGGCAATTAAATTCTCTTCTGATTTTCACCCATCCTTTTTTCAATACAATCCGTGCAAAAGATTGACCATAAACACCGGATTTTTCAGAATGGGTTTGAATAGTTTAAGTAAAAATTTAAATTGCCTGCTTTTTGGAGCTCTGTCTTTTTTTAGCCTTAAGATGCATTTTATTGCGATAACCCTTTGAAATAACTGTAAGGATAGGATCATGAAATCGCTTCAATACTACATTGAACAAATGACCCAACTTTTGGCCGATCTGGTTCAAAATGCACAGAAATTGAGAGATGTCTCTCTGCAAGTCATTTCGGAAGAAGAGCTTTCACCTCTTCAAAAGCATCAGCAGGAGTTGTTAGGGAAGTTGGAGCAGGCGGATTCAAGCATGCAAAGATACTATCCAAACCAGCTCGATTCTACAACTCATCAATTATTTCATAATCAATTGCACGCATTTCATCTGCTCAATCAAGAATTTATTCAGAATTTAAATGCTAGCCATGGCTTGATCCAATTTGAATTGAGGCATTTACGCGGCAATGAAGGGGAAAATGAGATTCAAGATCTTCCTCCAATGATCCACTTAAATAAAGTGCTGCCTTCGCCAAGTGGCACCCAAACAGTAGATGCCCAAAAAAGCAAGAAATCCTGAGATGGCATAAACGCCTTCTTTGTTGCGCGACGAAAGCCAATAAAGGGTTTCGTTTGTAGGAATGAAATAAGCGAGCAGGCTAAAAGAAATGGCTAGTCCTAAAAGCGCTAATCCCATTGTTTTTAGGCGCTTAACTTGCTCCTTCAGGCGTTTTTCAGGATCCATGGTCGGCTCTACTCCAGTAAATCTTGCTCTAGCAAATCATCGCTTTCTTCTGCGCTTGCTTGAGCGGCATAAATTTTGCGTGGGCGGCTGCCTTCTGCTGGGCCTACAATGCCTTGCATTTCTAGCTGATCCATCAAGCTCGCAGCTCTTGCGTATCCGATTTTTAGTTTGCGTTGTAAAAAGGTTGTAGAAGCATTTCCTGTGCTTAGTACGACATCTTTGGCTTGCTCATAGAGGGCATCTAATTCGATGTCCTGATCCACCCCATCGCTTAAATCTCCCAAACCTGCGTTGAATTGATCGAATGATTGAATGACGTAGTTCGGTGGCGCCTGTTCGCAAATGTGCTGCACAACGGCTAAAATATCTTCATCGCGTACAAAAGCACCTTGGGCTCTAATTAAGTGGGAAGAGCCAGGTGGAAGAAAGAGCATATCGCCATTGCCCAAAAGGGTTTCTGCACCCGTTTCGTCCAAGACAATTTGACTGTTCACGCGGCTTGCCACTTTAAATGAAATACGCGTCGGGAAGTTGGCTTTAATCAGCCCCGTGATGACTTCCCTGGATGGTCTTTGAGTGGCTAAAATCAAGTGGATGCCGACAGCACGAGCCATTTGAGCAATTCGGGCTATGGGGGTCTCAATGTCTTGACTTGCTACCATCATCAAGTCGGCAAGCTCATCGATAATTCCAACAATGAAAGGCATTGAAGCCGGAATTTCCCTTCCTAGAGTGGCCTCAAATTCTGGATTGATTGTCCGCTTGTTGAAGCTATCGATATTGCGTACACCAACGAGCTTTAAAATTTCATAACGTTTTTCCATCTCTTTGACAAGCCAATTCAAAGCTGCTGCAGCCCCTTGCGGCTCTGTAATGACGGGTGCCAGCATGTGAGGTAAGCGCGTATAAGGAGTAAGCTCGACTTTTTTAGGATCGACCATGATGAGCTTGATTTGATCGGGTTTTGCATTGAGGGCGATGGACATGACGATTGTATTGATGCAAACGGATTTTCCAGAACCCGTAGCTCCTGCAATAATGCAATGAGGCATTTTAGCCAAATCGCTCATGACGTAGTCGCCATTAACAGCTTTGCCGAGCAAGATGGGAATATTGAGCTTTTGCGAGCCTTGTTGATAGGCAAGCAGCATGTCTTTGAAACCAACTTCTTGCGGCTGCGGATTGGGAACTTCGATTCCAACAGCTGCCTTGCCAGGAATGGGAGCGATGATGCGGATGGACTTGGCTTCCATGTTTAGGGCAATGTCGTTGTCCAAAGTTTTAATCTTTTGAACTTTTACGCCTATGGCTGGATGCACTTCAAAAGAGGTGATTGTGGGCCCGCAATTGATTTGACCAACTTTAGCTTCGATGCCGAAGCTCAATAGGGTTTCTTCTAAGACTTCTGCCTGGCGCTTGAGGTCCTTTTTTAAAGATGATTGATCGACGTTTTTGGGATTGGTCAATAAGTTAAGAGAGGGAAGATTGTAGTTTGTAAAATCTCCGTTGTAAATGCTCTGAGCCGTTAAAGCATTTTCTCTGCGGCGCGCCTTGTTTTCTCCTGGAACGTCTTTAGGGTTTTCAGGCCTTTTAAAAGCTTCTCTACCCTCGTCATCTGTCAAATTTTCGATGGTTTCTCTTTTTTTTGGCCGGCTTAAAGAGGGTGGATAGCCAAGGGGCTCCTCTTCAACGTCATCTGAAAGCTCTTTACGTGAAACTGAGGGCCTGATTTTCGGGTTTTTCTCGGGTTGAATGGCTAGTAGGTCCGAAGGGGTATTGGGCAGCCCGCTCTTGGCTTGGGTTTCCTGAAAATGAGTGGTTGGAATGCGCAATTTGACGAAACGCAAGAAATCGCTGTCAGGTTCGCTGGAAGCTGCCGATCCCTTTTTATCATCTTTTTTGGTTTGCTCTTTATTTTCCTTTTTCTCTTCTTGCGCGCCTTCAGCCGTCTTTTCAGCCGCGGTTAACTCTCTTTTGGCTGAAATTTCATGTTTAAAGCGTTCCATGATCTTTTGGCACATATGGAGTAAACGAATTTTAAACAAAAAGAGAAGGCTTGCAATCAGAGTACTGGAAAAAATGAGCGCTACACCGGCTGTATTAAAAATATGGTTTAAGTTAAAGGCGGGCATGTCCTGGTAAAGATAAAAGAAAGGGGCGCCTCCGAGATGGTAGCGCATCGATTTTAACCAAAGGCCTGGATAAAAGCTGCTTCCCAAAAAGTTGGCAAAAGTAGGGTAGTCGCTTTCGATTAAGCTCAAAAGCATGCTAGTAGAAATCAGGCAGATGGCAACGTAGATATGCTTCAGCCACATGAAATGCAACGATTTGCTAAATAATAGACGCCAGCCGATCCAACCGATATAGATGACGAGCATATAGCTGGATAATCCAAAAGCAGCGTGAAAAAGCCATCCAAGCTTATCTCCCATTACCCCAAGCAGGTTTTTTGAATCGGGAGCAATTGCAAAACTCATTAAGCTCAGGAGTAAAATGATGGCGAAGGCGAAGATAAGAAAGCCTCGTGTTTCGGTTGTCGTCCATGGAATCGAGGGTTTGGGTTGAATCTCTTCTTTTTGAGCTTTCTTTGCAGTTTTTGCTTTACGTGCCATAGCTTGTCTCCCTTTTTCTAAATATTAAAATAAAGGGTTGTAGCAATGCCTATAAAAAGACAGTACCAAGCAAAATAGACCCATTTATCTTGTGCCATCATTTGGATGACGGCCCAAAGAGCTGCACAACCAACAATAAAAGAAGTGCCGAAACCAGTCAAAAACTGCATGGCACTAATTGCTGGCATTTCAGTCGCTGGAAGCTTGCAAAGCTGCCAGAGCTCGAGAACGGTTCCGCCTAAAATGGCTGGAATAGCTAATAAAAATGAAAATTGAATGGCTTCCTGTTTATCCCAGCCAAGCAAGCGCGCGGCTGAAATTGTAGCGCCGCTGCGTGAAACACCAGGAAGAACTGCCACGGCTTGAAACATGCCAATAGCTAGCGGATCTGACCAACGCATTGTTTTGCGTGTTTGTATGCGCACATAAACACTTGCGAAAAGTAGAGCCGCAGAAACAAGGAAGCAGACGCCTAAATATTCGGGCTGATCAAAAATAGCTTTAATGGGTTTGATGATGAGCACGAGAGGGAATAGAGGAAGGGTTCCCAAAACAATTTGTAAAAAGCGCTTGGGATGAGTCGTGATGCTACCTTTAATTTGGGGGTAAAACATATAGACAATAGCCCCAAGGGTTCCTAAATGGCAAATCAGATTGAATAACACATAAGTGTGCAAGTTCTCAAATCCTAAAAAATATTGAGCAAGCTCCAGATGGCCAGATGAGCTAACTGGTAAAAATTCAGTAATGCCTTGAACAAGGCCTAAAAAAAAGACTTCCCATGTTGTCATAAAAAAATCCGCTAAAGAGTTCGATGTCTGGGGTTTAGATCACCAGAGTGCCACGTCGAAGGTTTTTAAACAAGGGATAAAAGAGAGTGTAAAAAGAGGGCGATCAACGGGATTCGAACCCGCGACATTTGGAACCACAATCCAACGCTCTAACCAACTGAGCTATGACCGCCATTGAAGATACAATATTTTTAGGCAAATCGCTTATTTTAGTCAATGGGAAAATTTCGTTTTTCGTAAGGTGTTGAAAAATAGCGCTCTGGATGGGTGATTAATCGAAAAGAACGAGGGCGCAAAAAAGAAGCTCAAGGGAAAGATCAATCCTTATGCTCTTTTGCATAAATCGAGATCATAAGAGGGGCGCGCAATTTGACACGTCCTAGCGAATCTGGCTTAAATGAAGCTCCATGATTGGCCTATCGCTTCATCTTTTTCTGCTAAATAGCTTTGCAGAGCGATCAAGGCGAGCATAAGAATTGTGATGTAAAAGACAATCAAGCTATCTGGAAAAGATTCGATCTTAACGTAATGATCGAAGTGTTCTGGCATGCGATAGGTCAATTGAAGCACGAGGCTTGTATAGAAATTGTTGATTGAATGAATCGCTGTGCTGAGATAAGGGATAGGGCTTAATAGGCCGCCGAGTAGTAAGAGTCCGAGCGATCCAGAAACGAGGAAGGGAAAAAAAAGGTTGTAAAAGAGACTCATCCAGGGGAATTGCTGGAAAAAATAAAGGGTAAGCGGGAGTGCTGCTAAATTGACGGCGCATGCGAGTGCGAGGGCATCTCTAAATAGTGCCAGGATGATATAACCATGTTGATTCCATCCATTCATTTCAATCACTTCGCTTAAAGACCTTTTCGGCAGGATTCGAGAGAGTAGCTGGTTCATGGGGCTATAGGCGAGCAAAATGGCAGCTGTAACGAGAAAGCTGAATTGAAAGCCGATCGTTTGCGATAGAAGGGGATCGATCGCTAAGACGCCCATTAAGGCGATTCCAAGTGTATTGAGAGCCTTTGCTTGTCTTTCGCATAAGAAACCAATGACAACTATCGAACTCATGATCCACGCTCGCAAGATGGATGCCCCGGTTCCGAGAAAAAAAGTGTAAGCTGCGAGTATGATCAAGAGGAGTGTGGCCCCTGCTTTTCTTGGCACTAACAAGCGGAGAAAAAAGCTCAGGCACGAGGCAATGATAGAAAAATGGAAACCGGAAATGGCTAAAATGTGTTGAAGGCCAAAGCGAGCAAATTCTTCTCTGATCCAAGAGGAATCAAGATCGCCCGTTGCAAGCCCCGCTAGAAATAGTCCATTTAAAGAGTCTTTAAATTGTGCCCGGATCCATTGTGAAAGGCTTAATTTCCATTGAAAGCGGTCTTCTGCATAGCTCCAGCTATTAGACAGGCTCGACCATGCATTGTAAGGGTTTATTTTGAGTCGATAGCGCCCCTTCTCGTCCTCAACCAGCCTGCCTTGAACCAGATAGTCTTGATTGGCTAGCGGACGGTTAATCGTCATTTTATTGGGCAGCATTAGAGAACATGGAATTTGGTCAGCAATCGATTCTTTGGGTGCGGAGGTTGGAAAGAAGCGTTGCAACTGGCAGTGATAAATCCACTTCGATCCAAAAGGGGAGGTTTGCAAAGAGAGTGACTGTATTGAGATGTGAGCTGTTCCAGGTATGCCTTCTTCTGGCAAGGCAGGCCATGTATAAAACACGATAGCATGAGCCCAAGCCGCTAGAAAAAGGGCGAGGCTGAGAAAAAATTTGGGCAGGATGCGGCGCTCCTTATAAGAATGGCAGAAAAATGGGAGCCAAACTCCAAGGCATGGAATGAGCCACTCAAACGCATCGTAGAAGCCGGCATAGAATCCTAGCTGTAGTGAGATTCCATACAGTAGAGCAGGGTGGCTGATCCAAAATGTTATAATTAAGTTGGAAATTGGCATTTTCAATAAGAAAGATCTTTTTTTTCTGGGAAGAAATCGTTATACACAAAGTATTTGAAAATTTAGCTTCCAAGCAAACGCGAAAGCATCGCAGATCAAACACATGCAATGGCTTTAGCTTGATCCTATTTTTCTTATGTGATGGAATCATTGAGATGTCAATATTTTTTATCGATCTTATTATTAAAGGATCAGCCTATTATGGATCGACATGCTAAGGAATATTATAGTTTTTATTCAGATGGATCGCCGCATGGGCATTTTCATCGCGTCATTGAGTTAAATGAAGATCCCATGATTGATTGGCCGGAGGCCTCTAAAATGGCTCCTAGTCTTTCTCGGGGCTGGTATGAACTGGCTCAGCTACCCGTTCAAGACCGCATTGAGTTTACGCGTGAGTTTTGGCTGACTAAATTGCCCTACCATCCCCAGTTGAATGAATTTTTGATAAAGTTTTTCTCTGGTATAGACGATATTGGCATTTTTCTTACGCAGCAGAAATATGAAGATCCTTTTGAAGTCAGCTTTGTCTATAGTTTAATAGAGAATGGCGGATTTTTCCATGGAGGAGCGCCCGCCACAGAGCAAGAAATTATTGCCTTGCAAAAAGTGTTTCCGGACTATATTCTTCCATCTGATTATTTAGCATTTCTTCAAATCCATAATGGATTTGCGAAGCTAACAGATACGGGAATCACTAAATCTTTTGAAATGTCTGAAGCCTACTCGAATTTTCAAAAGTTATTAGAAAAGGAGTATCCCATTACAACTGCCAAGGGTGCAACGGTTAATCCGCATGCTCTGATTCCTTTTTATCAATCATTTGGAATGTCATTTTTTCAATGTTTTTGGGGGGATTGGTATCCAGATCATGAAATGGGAAACGTGTATTACTCGAGTTTGACAAAGACAATTTCTGACTGTACCAAGACAGACGATTGTGTCGAAACTATGGCTTTTGTCACTTTTACAGAATGGCTAATGTTTTATTTGGTAGTCCTAAACATGTAATGCTGAGAAAAGATTTCCTTTGACTTTTTGATGTCGTTTGGGTTTTCGTCTTTGGTTTATAACCCAGGAAAACAATGCTTCTAGAATGTCCAGCTTGCTCTTCAACATCGATCAAAAAAAATGGTCATATTCACAACGGAAAGCAAAATCACCAATGCCTTGCTTGTGGACGACAGTTTGTCCTTGATCCTCAGCAGAAAATAATTAATGAAGAGAAGAGATCGTTGATTCGCCAAGCACTTCTCGAACGAGTTTCTCTTGAGGGGGTCTGCCGAATTTTTAATGTGAGCATGCCATGGCTTTTGCAATTTATTAATGAAATTATCAAAGAACTCCCGGGTGATCTGAATGCGACGGTAACCTGTGCTGATGAGCTTGAAGTGGCTTTTGTTGAGTTAGATGAGCAATGGAGTTATGTTAAAAAAAAAGATAATCAGCAGTGGTTATGGCTTGTTTTTCATTCCAAAACTCGGCAGGTTTTGGCAATGCATGTTGGTAAGCGAACAAGACAAGCAGCTGAATGCTTATTAGAAAAATTGCCCGAAGACTTAAAAAAAAAGCCATCTTTTATACAGATAAGTTCTCTGTTTACTATGAAACCATTCCATGGCTTCAACATCGACCGGTTGGAAAAGAATCAGGTAAAACAAGCTACATTGAAAGATTTAATAATACCCTCAGACAAAGATGCTCTCGACTGGTGAGAAAGACTCTTTCTTTTTCGAAAAAACTAGCAAACCATATAGGTATGCTAAAATATTTTATTTGTGACTACAATCAAAGGCGAGCATTACATCTTTAGGACTACCTTTTATTTGGAAAAAATCGACTGATTTGATCACACATGTATCTGGTTAAAGATTTATACGAAAGACATGCTAAGCGCTTAAGTTTAGAGTTAACTGCTGGCAAAAAAGGAATGGATAGACGCATCAAGGTTCCTGAGGCTCATCGCCCCGGATTGAGCCTTTGCGGTTATCTAAAAAATCATGCTGAAAAACGCATTTTGATTTTTGGGAAGGTTGAAATCGAGTATATCCGCGATTTAGCTCCCCAAATCCGCATTGAGCGTTTACGCGCTATTTTAACGGCGAAGACACCAGCTGTCATTGTAGCCAGACGTTACCGCCCTCCAAGGGAGCTACGCACGATTTGTGAAAAATTAGGCGTGCCGCTCTTTCGCACTAATTTATCCACAATGAATCTTCTGAGTAAGCTGACACTGTTATTGACAGAAGAGTTTGCTCCGAGTGTCAGCTGCCACGGAACATTAGTGGAAGTTTTTGGCGTTGGTGTACTAATTCAAGGGGACTCGGCTGTTGGAAAAAGTGAAGCGGCTTTAGGACTCGTTGAAAGGGGGCATCGTTTAATTTCTGACGACATTGTCAAGGTGAAGAAGAAAGAAGGGGCTTATTTAGAAGGCTCTGGAGCCGCTTTGACTCGCCATCACATGGAAATTCGAGGGATTGGAATTATTAATGTGGCTAATCTCTACGGAGCTGTCTGTGTCCGCAATCAGAAAAGTATTGATATTGTCGTTCGATTAGAGGTGTGGCGGGATGAACATTTTTATGATCGCATTGGTTTGGAAGAAAAGTTTACGACGATTTTAGATGTTAAACTTCCTTATCTGCTCCTGCCTGTTAAACCCGGCCGCGATGTCGTCCTTTTACTGGAAACGATTGCATTGAATCATCGTTTGAAGGACATGGGATACAATTCGGCTCAGGAATTTAGTGCTAAAGTATTGGAATTGACAACATCGAGAGTGAGAAATAGAGTGCTGCCCTAACATAACAATATCTGCAAAAGATCTGGAAAATAGGATTCTGAATAAGTTCACAGCCTTTTTTCAGAAGTTTTTGTATATAAGTTCAAAATTCATCGAGGATAGGCGTTGTGAAAATGGTCTGCAAAGTTCAAGTAAAGAATCGAATGGGTCTTCACACAAGGCCTGCAACCACAATTGTCAAATTATTGCAAAATTGTAAGAGCGATGTTTACTTTACGCATAAGCAAGAGACTATTAATGCTAAAAGTATTTTGAGCATTCTCATGCTGGCCGCCAGAAGGAATTCTAAGATTACCATTGATGTAGAAGGTGAGGATGCCGATATGGTCATGTCTAAACTGCTCGAGGCCTTTGAAAATCAATTCGGAGAGTAAAAAATGCACGTCGATCCAGAAGAGGTAATTCTGACGGGGTGTCCTATTTGTCGCGGCATTGCTATTGGAAAACCGTTTTTTCTTAACCGAGATGAGTTTGTCATTTCTGAAAGGCTTATATCGGCCGCCGATACTGAACGTGAAGTCGAACGCTACCGCATTGCACTATCGCGGAGCAAACAAGACATCAAGCGCTTGCAAAAGCAGCTGGAGTCTGAGTCGGCTCTAGACGGGATTATGATTTTAGAAGCGCAGCTTGAAATGCTGGATGATCCTTTAATGACAAATGAAATTGAGCAGGACATCCGGCACACTCAAAAAAATGCTGAATTTATTTTTCAACAGTCTCTGGCTAAACTCCAAGAGCGTTTTTTGTCTTTAAAAGATTCTTTTTTTGTTGAACGCTTTAAAGATGTAGAAGATGTTTCTCAGCGCATTTTTTCTTATCTGTCTGAAAGCGGTAATTTTTCTTTGTGCGATGTTCCAGCCAATTCCATTGTGTGCGCCCAGGAGTTGACGGCTTCTGATGCTGCAGGCGCTCAAGCTTGCTATGTAGGAGCTTTTCTGACTGAAAATGGAGGAGTCACTTCGCACGCAGCCATTGTTGCTAAAGCGAAGGGGATTCCGTATATTTCTAATATTAGCCTCGATGTTATAAGGGAAAATGCCAATCGCACGATGATAGTGGATGGCCGGACAGGACAAATCATTCTGAATCCAACTGAAGCGACGCTGTACAAGTACGAGTTGCTGAAGCTGAAAATGAGTTGCCAGGTTAAGGCATTTGAAGAGGTTATCAATTGGCCTGCCCAAACGTATGATGGTTATGAAGTCCGCCTGCATGCGAACTTGGAGGTAGCTCATGAGATTGATTTGTTACATCAGTTAGGTGGAAGAGGAATTGGTTTATTCAGATCGGAATATATTTTCCTTCCCCAAAATGAGATTCCATCGGAAGAAGAGCAGTTTCACATTTATCGCAACATTATTGAGCAAATGAACGGCTTGCCAGTTGTTATCCGCACATTCGATTTGGGAGGGGATAAGGCTTCTTTACATCACTCGTTTTCTGTTGAAAGAAATCCTTTCTTAGGGTGCCGCGCAACTCGTTTTCTATTAAAAGAAAAGACATTGCTCAAATCTCAGCTAAGGGCGATTGCACGCGTAAGCTGCCTTGGCCAGGTCAGCATTTTATTTCCTATGATAGCAACTTTATCTGAGTTAAAGGAAGCTAAAAAAATGCTTCATGAAGTGTGTGAAGAGCTGCAGATTGGGCATGCCATTCGCGTTGGCTGCATGATTGAAGTGCCGTCGGCTGCTTTAATCGTCGATCACTTTGTGAAAGAATGCGATTTTTTATCGATTGGAACCAATGATTTGGTGCAGTATGCTTTGGCCATCGATCGAAGAGATCATACCGTGAATGAATTTAATGAGCCAACTGATCCAAGCGTTATCCGTTTAATTAAGTTAATCACGACGGAAGCGAATAAAGCCCATGTTCCGGTGTCTGTATGCGGAGAAATCGCTTCTGACCCTCGCTTTACTCCATTATTGCTCGGCCTTGGGATCCAAGAACTCTCTGTCGCTCCAAGGTATTTACCTGTCATTAAGAATGCTATACGCAGCACAAGTATTGTAGATGCCGTCCATTTGGCTGATAAGGCTCTTAGTTTGACGACGGCGCATGAGGTATTAGAATTATTGACGCATGAATATCAGAAAAATGTTCCTCACGACCTTTTCTATAACGTGAAGAGTAATGATGCTTAAGGTGTAGGCCTGAGTGGGATGCCGAGGTAGAAGTCTGGTTTTAAGCATGAAGGCCCTTTATAAGGCCCTCATGTTTAGATGACTCATTTGAGTGACTTATGCAAAGAAACCCGGCAATCCAGGAAGGGGAGGGCTTTGCTCTCTCAGACGCTTATGCGCATCTTCATGTGCAGCGCGAATTAAAATCTCTAAACCTTCTAAATCTTCAACGTCAACGCATTCGGGCTTAATTTTGATTTGCTTCATTTCGCCATCGCCAGTCAAAGTCACTGTCACTAAACCGCTGCCAGCAGCTCCTACGACCTCTAAATTGTGCAGCTCTGTTTGCACTCGGCTAATTTGTTGCTGAATTAAGCGAGCTTCTTTCTTTTTTTTGGAAAAACCTGTTCCCATTCTTTTATCTCCTTGTAGTTCATAACCTAAGTATTAGCCGCTCTGCAGGCCGAAGCCCCCGGTCTTAAGTCTTCAAACAATTTCATTTTTTGCAATCAGCGCAATTATGCGGAGAATGAAGTCTAGCTGTCAAGAGAAGTCATGAAATGATGGCAAACTCTCAGGCATTTCTTTGCAACCTTCCATCTAATTCAATTGCAGCAAATTGAAAGAGGGTGTCGTATCGATGCATGGGCGTCTTTTTGTCAATGCCTGTTCCAAAGACGGTGGCTGGCGCCGGTGGCGGCATTGGTGCAGGCGGTGCAACAGCTACTGGCTTTGGAGGCGCTGGGGCAGGAGCTACACGCTTAGGCGGTTCAACAGGTCTTTGGGGAGGCAATCCTAAATCTGCACGAGAGGGAGTAGGATCTTCACTGACAAATGATTCAAAGAGGGAAGGTGCCAAAACCTGCTGTACAGGTGCAGGGGGCGGCTGGGGATGCTTAGGTGCGGCAACAGGAGCAGACGGAAGGGCCTGCGCTTGTGGCAAAGGCACGGCAACAATGGGTGGTGGAGAGGGGGATTGTAACAGAGTTTTAGGTGGAGAGGGAGGGATGGGGTGAGGCGGTGTTGGCTGTGAATGAGAAGTGGAAGGAGGAGGTGTTGAGGCCGCATGTGGCAGAATGGTTTTCGATGAATGGGGCGATGGTGAAGATGCTACTTGTTCGCCAATGGCGTGCTCCAATTCGCTCAAACGGCGCACTAAAACTTCGATAGGCAAGCGAAAATGGCTGCGCATGATATGAAGTAAAATGGCTTCCAATGCAATTTTACCAGACTGGGCAAAGCGGATTTGCTGAGTCGACTCGATCAGATAATCAATTAAATCTAAGCATTGCTCCTGCGTGTAAAGGCGAGCAGCCGCTTCGTAAAGCTCTTTTTCTTTGGGTGATAATGAGAGAAGAGGGGAATTTTTTCCGGAGAGTTGAATCAGCAAAATATGGCGAAAGTGATCGACTAGGCCTTCAATGAAATGAGAGAGGTCTTTGCCTTCGGCAAAAATGCGGTGGGCAATTTCAAAGGCTTTGCCAAAATCGGCTTCTTTACCAGCCTGATCCAATTCAAAATAAGCTTCCCTTGGCATCAAGCCTAGTATAGATTGGACGGTGTCAGTGGTGATTTTTCCTTCTGAAAAGGCCAGGATTTGGTCAAATAGCGACTCGGCATCTCTTAGCCCGCCCTCTGCCCGCTGTCCAAGAAGCTGTAAAGCTTCTTCCTCTACATCCGCTCCTAATTGTTCGGAAATGCGGCGCAATTTCGCTACAATGTGAGACAGAGGAATGCGGTTCAAATTAAAACGTTGGCAGCGGGATAAGATGGTAGGAAGAACTTTGTGTGCTTCTGTGGTGGCAAAGAAAAACTTAACTTTAGGGGGAGGCTCTTCCAGAGTTTTCAATAAGGCGTTGAAGGCTTCTTTGGTCAGCATGTGAACTTCGTCAATGATGTAGACTTTATAATGCCCGGACGCTGCAGCATAGCCAACCGTTTCATTGATTTGTCTGATATCTTCAATCCCTCGATGCGAGGCTCCATCTATTTCTAAAACATCTAAACATGATCCGCTCGTAATTTCTCTGCAGGAAGAACATTGATTGCAGGGTTCAAAGTCTTCAGTTGGCTGCTGGCAATTGATGGCTTTTGCAAAAATGCGTGCCAATGTCGTCTTGCCTGTCCCGCGCGATCCGCAAAAAAGATAGGCTTGCGCCAAACGTTTAAATTTAATGGCATTTTTTAAAGTCGTGACAATGGCTTCTTGCCCCATGACTTCTTTAAATGTTTGGGGACGGAATTTGCGTGCAATGACTTGATAATCAGACATAAAACCCAATCTATATTTAGAAACGTCTCTTAGTTTAATGACCTAGGCGAATTTATGCAAATAGACTCTTTCTTTGTAACTGCTCCCAGCCGAAACAGCGCCTCTGCTATTTAAATTCATGGGCTTATTGCAAAAATCTAGCAATCATGGTGCTTAGTTGGACAGAGGTTAGTGAGTCCATAAAGATATAAGTAAGATTTAGAGGGGCTTAAGGAAAAATTAGGCATAATTTTTCTCTTTTCAGAATAGAGCGAATTAGATCATGATAGACGGCAACCATCAAGAAGATATTAACAATTTTTTTAAATCAAAAGGTGCGCTCTCTTCTTCATTGAGCAAAACCTTGCAATCACTGATGTGGCGGCGAGTATGGATACTTTTTATTCTCTAATGACGGCAAATATTCTCCTTCCACTCCTCGGGATAACACTAGGGGGGATGGGTGTTTTTTTTGTATGGGCTTTGGCAAAGATGCGTCGTTTGGAAGAGGAGAAGCAAAATTTATCGGCCGAGAAGGCTGCCATTCAAACCGATTGGATGCGTGAATGTGAAAGACGGGCCATTGCTGAAGAGAAAAATACGCGCCTTCCTGTCTTAGAATCTGACGTGAAAGAATTGCGTTTGTCCGAAGATAAAATGTTTGCAGAGAATTCCCTTTTAAAAAGTCAACTTGCTGAAAAAGAAGCCTGCCTTAAAAAACAGTCTGAGCATGAACAGGAAAAATTGCTTTTCCAGCAGCAGGCCCAAGAGCGTCTAACAGAGTCTTTTAAAGCCTTGTCGGTAGATGCACTAAAAAATAATATTCAATCGTTTTTAGATGTTGCCTCTCTCAAATTCGAAAAGCTGCAAGAAGGGGCAAAGCATGATCTTCAAATGCGGCAAAAAGCGATTGACGAGTTGGTTAAACCTGTTCAAACGACTTTACAAGCCGTTGACGTGAAAATTAACGAATTGGAAAAAGCTCGTTTGACTGCTTATACGAGCTTGAGCGAGCAGGTGCATGCGTTGGCTAAATCCCAAACCCAACTGCAATTAGAAACCTCTAACCTTGTCAAAGCCTTGCGGGCACCTCATGTGCGCGGTAGATGGGGTGAGATCCAGCTCAAGCGCGTTGTTGAAATGGCTGGCATGGTTGAGCATTGCGATTTTGTCCAGCAAGAATCTGTGACCGTTGATGAAAGGCGCCTACGCCCCGATCTGCTCATCAAACTACCGAATTCTAAGCAAATCGTGGTCGATTCCAAAGCTCCTCTGCACGCTTATTTGGAATCCCTGGAATGGCCGGACGAGACTGGCCGGATTGCCAAGTTAAAAGATCACGCTCGCCACATCCGTACTCACATTAACCAGCTGGCAGCAAAATCTTATTGGGACCAATTTCAGCCTGCTCCTGAATTTGTTGTGCTCTTTCTTCCGGGCGAAACATTCTTCAGCGCCGCCCTGGAACAAGATCCTGAATTGATCGAATGGGGTGTCGAACAGAAAATAATCCTGGCAACCCCTACAACATTGATTGCTCTTCTGCGTGCCGTGGCTTACGGATGGCGCCAAGAATTGATTGCCGAAAATGCACAGAAAATTAGCGAACTTGGCAAAACTCTTCACGATCGTATCCGGATCTTAGCCGAACACTTTGAAGAGGTGAGGCGAGGGCTTGAACGAACTGTCGAAGCCTATAATAAAACGGTCGGCTCATTCGAAAACCGGGTCCTTCCAACAGCACGCAAATTTAAGGAATTGGGCGCTTCCTCAAGCGATGAAATTCCTATTTTGGACACAATCGAAACAATGGCGCGCTCTGGACAAAAAGAAAGGCAGCTAACAAAAACTTTAAATTAAACTACAGGCAAGCTTCTCGTTCTTCCTTGTTAAAAGACTTTTCTGGATTGTAATTTTGAGTTTTAATTTTTATTAAATCGATTTTAATCTTATTTTTATTTATAATTTTAATTCGAATACTAACTAATAAAGGGATGATTTATGAATTTCACTGTTAATGTTGATTACAAGCAGGCAATTGAGGATTTTTCATGGAGCGATTCTCTTGAAGCGCCACTCCCAGTCGAGCTTGATGAATTCAACATGCTTATTACTGAGATTTCTAAAAAAATTATTACTGCTTCGCAGTTAAGACCTGTGCTGGAAATGATGTCATCTAAAACGTTGTCTTTAGCAGAGACCACGTATCTGATTGTTCAAGATCAAGATCGAAAAGCCTCAAACTCAATGACGCTTTCCCTCATTCAACAAGCTTCCACGATTGAGAAAAACCTTTTAAATCACACTGTTAAAAGGCTCTCGGAAGATTTTATTCAAGTGGCTTCAAATGACCTGAAAACGATCACATTACTTTTTGGAATACAGCGCGTGCATGATTTGGCTGGAGGAATACTCATTCGGAATCTAAAGCAAACTCAAATCGAGCAAGTAGAGTCAGACCTGGCTAAACTAAAAGAGTTAAGAAATAAATATGACCCTACTGCATTGAGCCAGGTGGAAAAAGATTTTCTTCAAAAGGCTGATAGAGAGATTGCAGAAAAGACTGAGCTTTTGGAAGCCTTGAAACTTTCAATCAACTAGGCGATATAAAACTTGCAAAGTTCAGGTTAGCAAGGATAGCAAAAAGCTCTTTTTGCTATCCTATTGATAACATTCGCAGATTCTTTCCTGGCAGACTTCTCATTCTTTTTTCTTCTAAATTAATTCTGATGTTTTCTTTTATTGAATGGGATTTTGATGGGTTTTAGTTTGACTTCAAACAATATCTAAAATAAAATTAACTCTTCCGTTTATTTTTGGAATGCAAGGATTACTATGGCCCATTCATTTTCTGGACCTTCTGTTTTTGGATTATTCATTCAGCCATTTATGGGATTTGGAGTGGGTTATACAATTGGACGCTGTACGAAAGCTGCTTCTCCCGGAGTATTTGGCCTGGCATTGGCAGTACATCAATTAGCCGAGATTGCCATTTATGGCATCGCGAACGGCTTGCTTGGTGATGGAGGGAGGCGATCGGCCAAGATTTATGCGATGACCAATATCACCTTCAGTTTGACTACAATGGGACTCTTATACCGCTGGGGTTTAATTGGGCAAATTGGAGTCATTGTTAGCGCTGTTTTGATTGGCATCGAATCGTACACGAAATGCAAAGATTTTTCCTATTATAGAACAGCTCAGCTGGCTCAATAATTCTCTTACTTTCCATCGACTTCTCTAAAACTTATGGCTTCCAAGAGATGAGCTTCTTCGACAGTCGGATAGGAGGCTAGATCGGCTATGGTACGGGCGATACGCAACAAGCGGTCGCACGCGCGTGCCGAAAGCCCCATCCCTTCAATGGCAGTGTGTAAGATCGATGTACATTGTGCAGTCAATTGACAATGCTTTTTAAGTTCGGCGGCTGTGAGCAATGCATTTGTTCTTCCTGACCCTAACCGTTTCGATTGGATCGCTCTTGCCTCTACGATGCGGGAGCGGATAGTACTCGATGATTCGCTGTCTGATCCCTCTAAAAGATCTTGATAGCGCACCGGGGGCACTGCAATGTGCATGTCCAATCTGTCTTTTAGCGGGCCTGAGATTTTTCCATGATAGCGTTCAATTTGTGCCGGGGTATCCTTGCAAGGTTTGTCAGGGTGGCCTAAATAGCCGCAAGGGCAGGGATTCATGGCTGCTACGCACATGAATGTCGTGGGAAAGGTAAACTTGCCGCTTGCACGGCTGATGGTGACTTTGCGATCTTCGATAGGCTGCCTTAAAACCTCTAAGACGGAACGGGGAAATTCAGGTAATTCATCCAAAAATAAAATCCCTTGATGAGCGAGCGAAACCTCTCCAGGCCTTGGATAGGTGCCTCCACCAATTAATCCCGCATAACTAATGGTGTGGTGTGGAGAGCGAAAAGGGCGCTGCGAGAGAAGATACTGCCCTTCAGGGAGTAGACCAGAAATGGAATGAATGCGGGTGACTTCTAGTGCCTCCTCCCATGTTAGGGCCGGCATGATGCCTATCAATGCTTTTGCCATCATCGTTTTACCACAGCCTGGAGGACCAGATAGAAGGATGTTGTGCGCTCCTGCAGCGGCAATTTCCAGAGCCCTTTTGACGTGGGATTGCCCTTTGATGTCTTTGAAATCAATCTGCGGAGTTTGAGTTAATTCTTCAGGTCTAGTGAAAGGGGGAATGGGTTTAAAGTCATCGGGATTGTGTAAAAACTGTACGGCTTCTTTTAAGCTCTGAATGCCAAAAATTTGAATTCCTGTGACGGCGGCAGCTTCTTTGGCATTGCTGGCAGGAAGCAGTACGCCTTTTTTCCCCATCTCTTTAGCAAGGAGGGCTATTGCTAAGGCTCCAGCTATTGGGCGCAGCTGGCCGCTTAGGCCAAGCTCTCCTATAATCAAATAGTCGGCATGCCGATCTTGGTCTTTTAACATGCCGAGCGAACGCAACAAGCCGACGGCGATTGGAAGATCGTACAAAGCCCCTTCTTTTTTTAAATCGCCAGGAGCTGTATCCGGCAAGCCAACAATGACTAGTGTCAATTTGTCAGCTTTGAGAACATCGACTTCAACCTCTACAGGAATTGCTTCGAGGCCATAAAGGGATAGGCAATGAATGCGCGAGAGTGACATAAAAACACCAGAAAGTAAAAAATAAACTTTACATTCTTTGGTTTTTTTAATGAAGAACGATTGTACAAGAGGTTTGCTTTAAAAGCTTTTGAGCTTTTGGATCCATTCTTCTGGGATGCCGGCTTGGGTGCGAGGGGCTTCATGGAGGACAAAGCCTTTAGCCCTTTTGGGCGTTAAAAGGGTGGTGGCAAGGGTGCTTTCCCAAGTATCCCATTCAGTCATGCCCTCATCTTTTAAGCGGCGCAGCCAATGCCAGCCGAAACCAACGTGCGCGATTTCGTCTGTAAGGATAGTTGCCATCAACGCGGCCGATTCTGTATCGCCAAAATGAAGAAATGATTTGCCGTACATGGGAGCAAAGTCCAGGTTGGCCATTTCAAACGTCAGGCTCATCAAGCTAATGTAGTGGATTGGAGAAGTGATGTGAGGGGTATGCTTCCAAAAATGTTTGTAGAGAGGCAAATCGCCGAATTGAATTCCCAGCTGGCTCATGCGATTCATATACAGGCGGACATGCCCTTGCTCTTCGCGCAAAGTATTGGCTACGCCGCGACGGAAATTTTTGGGTGCATCTGGAAAGGCAAGCAGAGTGAAAGCCATCATTTCGACAGCCAATAACTCATGCCCTGCAAAGCGATGAAGGCAAATAGCCCGTTTGTCAGGATCATGATGCTCTTGAAAGGAGGGGAGTCTTTCCTCGCGCGTGTGTCGATTGAAAGACATCCCTGCTGGACGAACAGGCTCGGTCCAAATGAGAGGCGAGCCAGGCTCAAAGTCTGTTAAAAGACCTGGATGATCCAGCTTACCTTCCATTGTGTCAGCAGCTAAAATGGATTGAGCCCACTCACGCAATTCCATCGTCAACTACTCGAGTGATAACACAAAATAAGCCGGGAAGGCATAGTTGTTATTTGGCCGAGGAGCCACGCGTATAGAGACTTCATGTCCGATAAAGTCTTGTAAATTGACTTGCGTGCTGTAGAGAAACGCTATAGGCAATTTACTAGAAGAATTGATCAACATGTAATCGCCAGGCTTGTTTTTAACTGGACGGGTATAAGGGTCTACAATTCCTTTTAAAATAAAGGCATTCTTCATTTGCTCTTCGTAGAACATGTTTGGGTTGTTCTTGCCAGTTTGTTCGACCCATTCTGCAAATAATCTTTCTTCCGCTGGCAACCAAATAGACATGTTGACAGGGAGCTGGGTGGGTTTCTTAACTGGTTGAACAAGAGCTGGAGTACTGTTTGTGACTGTAGTTTCTTTTTTGTCTTTTTCGATCTTCTGCTCTAAAGTAGCTAGCTTCGTTTTATGAGCATGCAACTCTTCAACTAACTGCTTGTTTTTAGCTTCTAAGACAGTTGATGAACGCTGTGCTTGCGACTCTAAAAACACGAGTTTTTTGGCAATATAAGCGTCCTGAAGAGATGCTAACAACTCTTTGGCTTTAGCTGCAGCTTCGGGGAAGTCTGTGTAGTCGTGGATGATGTGCTGGTAATTCGATTTCACACCGTCTAGATTAATTTGATCGAAAGGCTTTGCCATTTCAAGACGGCTGATTGATTCTGTATTTGATAAGAGGCTGTAGACATCTTCCTTTCTTTTTTCTTGGCGTGCCATCAAGCCTGCATCGCCAATCTTTTCTATGTATTCTTTGGCAATGTAATAGCGTGTAGAAGAAGGAATTTTGATTTCGAGCCACTTGTTGTTGGATGGGCTAATGACACCCTCTACATGGTCGCCAGAATTCAGTTGAGCAATAACTGGTGCATCTAAATCAGGCTTTAGCCTTACGTTGACACGTGTGCCTTCCACAATGTTGTCCAGAATATAAGTTCTAAATACATATCCTTTAGCATCTGCTGGAGGTTGAATGGCGTAAAAATCCTCTGTTTCTCCCAGCACGACAACCATGTCGTTACGCTGGAATTCACGTAAGACATGTCCGTCATAGGCCGGTTGTAGGCGAAGACGAACTTTGTTTTTTGTAATTTTACCAGTAAAGGCGTCATATGAAGAAGCCTTTGGCGCTACTTTTTCAGCAGGTGATGTAGAATGGATAGCAGGCGCTTCAGCTTTACCTTCGGCTGTCAAAGAAGATAGAGGGAGTAGCAAAGATAAAACAGTTAATAAAGAGGGGGGAGCTTTCCTCATCATTTTGTCCTCATAAAATAAACAGGTTAAAATCGGTAACTGAAAAAGGATTCTAAAGTTTTAAGACTTTTATGCAAAGCATTTAGAGAAGAGAAGATGGGTTTCGGAGATAGCAAATTTTTTATTTACAGGTAGGCCAAAGAAGTTTTCTAAGGAGCATGCTGCCTTGCACGACTCCTGAGAAAATCTAAGAGGGTGTTTACAAGTACGATCCGGCTGCTTTGCAATTTTCTAGCAAGTTTAGAGCACACCAACCCGATCGGATTTTTACCCTCTAAGGCTTAGCTTTTTAAGACGGCTAAAATATGCTCACATCCCGCTTTTCCACAGGTGCAACCCACTGGTTGTCCTAAATAAACACTGTATTTCTCATGTTCATTTAATCGACTTGCGACCGAAAAGAGCTGCTCTCCTGTTTGAGTAATCATCCACTCTTGAAATTGTAAGTCAGCATCCGAAACTTCTTCGATGATTTCTTCACCAGGCTGGCTTGCATCCGAGCTCATTGCACGTGCTATTTGACAGTGAAAACAATTGCAAAAAGGTTCGGCTTTTGGCAAAGACAACTCTTCGGCTGGGGCAATGATCTTGGAAATAGCGCCGATTTTTTGTAATACCTCTGCTGGCAAATCAGCCGCGTTGGCTTGCGATGGATCGTGCTGTAAGGCTGTCGATAATCCTTCCATAGGAGAGCCAAATACGAATCGTAAAGGAGATTCACCTTGTTCTAGCAAATCTTTTAGGCTCTCTTCCTTTGAAACAGAGGTTTGTAAAGGAGTTGGCATCTGTTCGTTATCTAAGTAAGCTGCGTGCCGCATGAAGATCTGTTCAATCGTCTCGTTTGATAACCCAGGTACATTGACTGTATCTCCATCAACCAAAGTCACAGCCATCACGCCTCCCTTCATGTGCAGTGCTGCAATATGTGCCCAGCTAGTCGAAAGATAAGGGGTAATACTGAGGATTTTTTCTGTGATTTTTACTTGCATAGCGCTCAATCTCCTTTAACCAGATAATCATCTAGTTGCTTGATTTTTTGAGCAAAGATGGGCGAGAAACGTCTATCTTCACTGTCTTAGATAGAAAAGAAAAAAATGAGATGATAAGCCGTATGCCTCTTCTCTATCGATGCCTACACCTTGCAATTGTTTCCAATTACATCCGATGTATTCAACCTATTTTACACATAATGAGAATATTTAGCAATGAATTTAGCACTCTGGTTGTTCAAGTGCTTAATTCAAGGAGCGCTAATTTATAGAGTAATAAACTTTTTGCTTGTCACTGATCAAGGGGCTGCGTATGATGGCTCCTTATTAGGTTTTTTAAGGAGAATGACGTGGCGCACAAGACATTTGTTATCGATACCAATGTGTTCTTAATAGATCCTGCTTCGCTGATGAAGTTTCCTCGCAATCATGTAGTCATTCCTGTCGCAGTTTTAGAAGAACTCGATAAGATGAAGCGTTTGCCCAACGAGCTTGGAAAAAATGCTCGCGAAACGATTCGCATCTTGGACTCGTTGAAAAAAATCGGAAAGGGCAATCTACATACTGGTGTTAAGCTGGATAATGGGGCTACGGTTAAGATCCAGCTCGAGGTTAAGACGGACTATAAGTATAACTTTGAGCTTACGATCAACGACAATCGCATTTTGATGGCAGCCTATCTTTTGCAAGAACTTGGCGAAAAGGTTGTTTTTGTATCCAAAGATTTTGCCGCACGCTTAAAGGCTGAAGCGCTTGGGATTGAGGCTGAAGATTATGAGAACTTTAAGTACTCCTACGAAGCGGTCTATCGAGGCATTCATCGCATTGAAATGCCAAAGCATGAGATCGATTTATTCTACAAAGATGGAAAGCTTCCCCTTCCACATTTAAAGACGGAGCCCCATCCAAATGAATATTTTGTGATGACTTCTCCAGAAAATTCATCGGCGATTGGAAAGTATGATCCCGTTCATAAGAGCGTCGATTCTCTTTTAAAGCCGACTCAGCTGTGGGGAATTAAACCGCGCAATGTTGAGCAGCGGTGTGCGATGGATCTCCTTTTACGCGACGATATCAAGCTTGTGACCTTAATGGGGCCTGCTGGAACGGGGAAAACAATTTTAGCCTTAGCTTGCGGCTTGCGCAAAGTATTTGACGAAGGAGTGTATTCTCGCATTCTCGTCACGCGTCCCATTGTTCCACTCGGGCGTGACATTGGCTATCTTCCTGGAACCAAAGAAGAAAAGCTGTTTCACTGGATGCAGCCCATTTACGACAATTTAGAATACCTCTGCGCATCGACCGGAAGCGAATCAAATGAGACTCTCAAGTGGGTCATGGATAGTAAAAAAATTGAAATGGAAGCCGTGACTTATATTCGTGGAAGAACGCTTCCTAAAATGTTCATGATTATTGACGAGGCCCAAAACTTGACGCCTCATGAAGTCAAAACGATTATTTCTCGGGCTGGAGAGGGAACGAAAGTCGTTTTAGCTGGTGATCCAACCCAAATCGACAATCCTTATCTCGATAAGGACTCTAATGGATTGACATTTACCGTCGGTCGCTTTTTAGACCAAAAAATATACGGTCATATTTTCTTAGATAAAACAGAGCGTTCAGAATTGGCCGCCTTGGCCGCTGAAGTGATGTAAATCCACCAAGTTAAGCTGTTTGCCTAGAACAGGACTCTCAATAATTTCTCTTAAGGAGAGATTATTGAGAGTTTATCATTGCTACGAATTCTTTCGCTCCTTTAATAAATGATTGCAGATCTCCTTTATATGAATTTTATTTTTCTTTAATTCCTTATTAATAATAGTCGTATCATATGTGCGGCTAACAAATTAATAAGGGTGGTATCATGCACGCTATTTCCTCATTTTTTTTAACTTTACCGCAAGAAGGAAGCCTGCCAGCGAAGCAGACGGTTTCATTTTTTGGCAGAGTGATAAGTTTCATTTCTGGCTGTTCTTTCGATGAGAAAAGCAAGGCTGGGCAGTTGATGCTGATTCATAATTTGATTGAGGAAGTCGCTTATAGAGCTTTTGCTGAGAAAATTGTCTCTTTAAACCTCGTCGATGATCAGATTTCTGAACAACAGTCAGGAGACATTTTGGCCCATATTAAAAAGCAGGCTCACATTGAGATGTATAAAAAAGATGGCTATATTGCTAAAAGAGCCCAATTGCTTGATCCCTCTCAAGTGCAGAAAGTCATTGCAAGTGTGGGCAAAATTGTGCACGATCGCGATACGAAATTGACAGATGCGCGCTATCCTTCGCTTTCAGAGATGCTAATGGGATTAGATGACCATAATACGATGGTGAAAGAGATTCTCATTCAATCGTGGTATAAGCTAGAAGAATTTACAGATTCGGAGCACGAGCATTTAGACATGATTAAAAAGAATGTCTCTTTTTACGAGATGGTGGATAAACAGTTGAAGTTTGATTTGAAAGCGGAGTTGAGCTACAGAAAGGCCTTTTGGGACCATTACTTTCCTGGAATGAGAAAAGCGACCGAAGACATGACTCAAACGGATACGACCCGGAACTTTGTTGAAATCATGGAAGTGCGCGCTCTGTTTCAAGGATTCACGCTCAACGAGGAGCGTTGTCATTTTGACTCTCTACATGAGGCTGATCTCGGTGAAAAATTATTTAAATACCTTTCTAGTTGGGATCAAGAGCTCTTTTTCGAGCCCCGTAAAGTATTCAACCAAGTCAGAGGTAAATCGATTCCCATGCTTCCTCTGATAAAAAATGAATCGATTACGGTTAAAGAATTCATAAGCCGTTATTTTCCAGAACGTGCAAGCTCACCTAGTTAATCAAATAATGGATCAAGGAACAGCTCGAGGCTTCAGGTCTCTTTTATTACTGGCTTTGTACGTGCTTATCGCCTGGCAAAGCCAGGTGATAGCTTCTTCTTCACACAATGTTTTGACTCCCCAACAAAAGACTTTTTTTCAAGACAATGGCTTTTTAGTGGTTGAAAATTTTGCTGCAAGCGGGGTATGCGAGGCATTAAAAAAAAGAGCTTCGGAGCTTGTTTCTACATGCAATTTTTTGGAATTAGCCTTGATCCATGCAGGCCAACCTAAGCCCTTCTCATGGGAAAACTATTACTTGGGTAAGGGAGAAAAACTATGCTTTTTCTTTGAAGAGCAGGCGTTTCAGTTTTCCCATCCCGAACAGCTTGATAAAGCCAGGCACATCAAAAAAATAAGCTATGTCTTGCATGAGAGCGACCCGTTCTTTAAAGAGTTTTCCTATCAGCCTAAAATAATGCAGATTCTTAACGAGCTGGGATGGGAAGATCCACATCTGCTTCAATCGATGTATTTGTTTAAGCAGCCCCATATAGGTAGTGCGGTTGCTTGCCATCAAGATAGTACCTTTATCCATACACAGCCTGAGTCGTTGATTGGGTTTTGGTTTGCTTTAGAAGAAGCTACGATTGAAAATGGGTGTTTGTGGGTATTGCCGGGCGCCCATCTCACTGGATTGAAATATAAAATGCTCAAGACAAAAGAAGGGGAGATTATCTACGATATTTACGATGAAACCCCGTGGCCCCTTGCCGAAATGATTCCATTAGAAGTCGCTAAAGGAAGTCTAGTCGTCATGCACGGACATTTGCCCCACTTGAGCCGGGAAAATCGCTCTGAGCAATCCCGCCAAGCATACGCTTTGCATATAATTGATGGCAAAAGCGCTTATTTGCCATCTAACTGGTTGCCATTAAAATCGGCTGAGGGGCGTCTACCATAGCCTCTAGGGCTATTGGAGCCCTCCGGAAATGAAGAGAGTCTCTCCTGTAATCCAGGAAGCTTCATCTGAGGTTAGAAAGACGACGGCCGGCGCAATATCTTCTGGCTGGCCGATTCTGCCAAGCGGTGCTTGCGTCTCTACTTGCTTGCGAAAATCACTTGTGTCGATTCCTGCTGCATGCACACCTTCGGTTTCTACCATGCCGGGATTGATGGCATTTACGCGAATCTTACGGGGCCCCAACTCTTTACTTAAGCACTTAGTAATGGCATCCACGGCTGCTTTTGAGGCACTGTAAACAGTGGTTTCTGGAAAGGTCAATGTGCTCGAAACGGAGCTAATATTTACAATGCTGCCGCCATTTGATCCAAAATGCTTGGCGGCTTCCTGTGAGGCTAAAATTAATCCAAGCACGTTCAGATCGAATATTCTGTGAAAAGAGTCAGGAGTGACGCTTTCTAAGGAGCCAAATTCATAGACGCCGGCGTTATTAATCAAGATATCAACTCGTCCAAATGTCTTTAAAGTAGTGGTAAATAGTTTTTGAATGTCGGCTGGCTGAGCGATATTGGCCTGAATGGCAATAGCTTTACCTCCGTCTCTTTCAATGCTTTCTACTACGCGATCTGCACTCTCTTTGCTTGTCGCATAATTGACAGTGACGGATGCACCCTCTGCAGCCAGATGCTTGGCAATTGCAGCTCCAATACCTTTGGAGGCGCCAGTTACGATAGCCACTTTTCCGGTTAATTTCTTAGACATGGGTTAGCTCCAGGTTTGATAGATTCGGTTTGGGGCGCTAGCGATCAGCCAAGCTTTGCTGATCGCTCTTATCGTTTGAAAAATTCAATAAATTTAGATCAGAAGGTATAAAGTCAAATAGGCGAAGTCAAGAAATTATTTATTAAAGAATGCCAAATTTCAATCGCCTATTGGAGTTGTTCTGGTTACAGTTGCAAAAAGATCTAAAAGGAGGAAAGATGGCTTTTTTAGGGATTGATCATGTCGTTTTGACAGTAAAGTCAATTAAGATCTAGCTTCATTTCTATTGTGAGGTATTGGAATGGATGGATTGACTTTTGGAAGCTGCCGCAAAGCTCTTTTATGCGGGCAGCAAAAAATTAATCGGCATGAACCTGGCAGCGAATTTGAGCCTAAAGCCCTTCATCCTCAGCCTGGATCTATGGACATTTGTTTTTTGACGGATACTCCTTTAGATGAATTCATTGAAATCTTGAATGAACATTCAATTGAAATCATCGCTTAAAGTGCATTATGTATGATGCTAAACTTGTTGGTTTAAAATCCCTGCTTCGTTTTTTTTTGAAAACGTCGGCATATATCATCGATATTTAAATTATGGATATCATTAGTTTCTCATGTGCTGGATGTTGATTTAAGTATTTGTGAGCAAATGATTTGAATTGCACTGGTTGTTTTGGGATTCATTTCTCCTTTATCGGCAGCCCATTTCCAAAATTCAATAAGTGCTTTTCCAGAAGTATCTATGTGTTCCATCATGATTTCTTTTTTTAAAAGCTGTTGCAGTATGTAATAGATATCTTGTGTTTGTTAATATGTAGTCTAGATTTTTTTATATTAAAGAAATTACGATGTGAAATTTTGAATTGGAGTGATAAAGATAGGTTATGGAAAAATTATGAGACGTTTAGCGGATATTTTTTGAAATATTTATATTATTTTCCCAATGAAAAGTAGGGGCTTTGAATTCCCTCATTTTTGGGCTCAGGTATCAATATACGTACTCTCTTGTTGTGCAACAATGGGTCTGCTTCATACAGTTAAATAAAAAATATACGTTTTAACTTTTATGGGGACTGGATGAAAAAACAGTGCTTGGATGCCCCTCAACTATACGACCATTCTAATTATCAATATCTTGAATGGCCAGGGACTCAATATGAGCAAAATTATATTGCACCTTTTCTAAGCTCTCCATCGAGCAATTACGTGAGTAATGTGAAGACCAAGATGTGCGTTTTAAAAATGGGAGAGCAGTTATTCCCTCTGACGGTAAATGATGCGGAGTATGATAATTCCTATGTGACCTCTCCTTTTACCATGTATATTACATATGGAAAACAAGAGCTTCGATTTTTAAATAACCAACTGTTGAGCCAGCTGTTATCTATTCCTTTAGCAAGTTTGGGCACTTTATTGAAAGTCTCAGAGATCAATCGAGTGGCTTGTGTTAACAATTGGTTGCTGTCGACGAATCTTTATCACAATTTAGAGAACATCTCTCTTAAAAAGCTGACTTGCCATCTCATAGAACGCTTTCCACAACATGCCATCATGTTTCGCTCCCTCAATCGACACACCAATGCAGCTTTGATGGATTCATTGCAAGAGTGCGGGTATCTATTCGTTCCTTCTCGAGAAGTTTTTATCTTTGATAAAAAATTAAAGGATTATGCCCACCGACGAGTGACGCAGCAGGACTTTGACCTTTTAAAAACAACTCCTTATCAAATTCTTTCTCATGAAGACATCACAGAAAAAGATTACGAACGGATTGTCGAGCTCTATTATCTCCTTTATATAGATAAATACTCTGATTGCAATCCGAAATTCACTCCTGCCTTTATTAAATTGTGCCACCAGCAGAAGCTCATGAATTTTCATGGTTTGCGTGGAGTTGACGGGCATTTAGTTGGAATCATTACTTCATTTAATCGGAACGGGATTTTGGCGACTCCCATAGTGGGATATGACACGCAATTATCTCCAAAAGAAGGCCTGTATCGCATGTTGACAGCCCTCTCTCTCCAAGAATCCTTGGATAAAGGTTTGGTTTTTAACATGAGTGCGGGTGTTTCCGAGTTTAAGAAATGGCGGGGTGGTGTCGGTTTTATCGAATATAGTGCTCTCTACTGCCAGCATTTGCCTTTTTATAGAAGAGTGCCATGGAACATTCTGCATTTTCTAATGACACGCATTGCAATTCCCATGCTCCATAGGTATAAATTTTAAGCTTCAAACTCAAGTAGGCCCACTCACAGCAATACGTGGATAAAAATGAGCACAGAGTAATTGCAAAAACAGGTATTCAGATGGGGGCATAAACAATTGATTATAGACGCTGCACTTGTACGCTATTTGGTGGCTACCCAGTTTCCACAATGGAAAGATCTTCCTGTCTTGCCTGTCGCCTTCAGTGGGTGGGATAATCGAACATTTCACTTAGGAGATCAGATGCTTGTACGCATGCCGAGTGCTGCAGAGTATGCTTTTCAAGTGGAAAAAGAACAGTATTGGCTGCCTAAGTTGGCTCCTCTGCTTCCCCTTGCCGTACCAGAGCCTTTGGTTATTGGAGAACCAGCCGATGATTATCCCTGGAAATGGTCTATTTACCGCTGGATAGAGGGGACCTGTGCTGCTAACGCTCCTATAGCAGATCTTTGCGAGTTTGCTGCAACCCTGTCCCAATTTCTCGCGGCGTTGCAGCGGATCGACGCTGCAGATGGACCTTTGGCCGGAGCACACAGCTTCTATCGAGGAGGATCGCTTGCGATTTACGATGCTGAGGTACAGCATGCGATCGATTCTTTAAAAGGTAGCATCGATAGGGATACTGCAACTGAAGTCTGGCAAATAGCTCTTTCAACCATTTGGAAGAAGGATCCAGTATGGGTTCATGGAGATGTCAGTGCGGGTAATTTACTGGTGAAAGAAGGGCGATTGAGTGCTGTCATCGATTTTGGGCAGCTGTCGGTTGGAGACCCGGCTTGCGATCTAGTCATTGCCTGGACGCTATTCGAAGGTAAAAGCCGGAAGATATTTCGCAGTGCACTTCCTGTCGACTCTGCTACATGGTCCCGTGGACGTGCCTGGGCCTTGTGGAAGGCTTTGATTACTGCAGCCGGCCTTAGTAATCCACTGAATGCAGAGGCTAGGGGGTGCTGGCGCATTATCCATGAAGTGCTTGCAGATCATAAAAATAATTAGCCTGATCAATCATTCCACAATATCCAGTAAGTCATGCCTTGAGTCCTATTGTGGACCGTGTGAAGACGGCGGTTAACGATATCGTCTGGTTGTAGCAGGCGTTGATAGAGATCGTCGAAAAATACGGGTGAATCGGTAAAAAAATGGTGCAAATTTCGCAAGGTGTTGATGGGGGTAGCATCGATAATCGAGATGTTTCTAGCTCCCTTAGCTTGTAAATCGAGTAGCTCTAATGCTTCTTCAAATTCATATTCTCCGACTCTGTCTTCGGGAGGAATTGAGATCTCTGCTGTTCGTCCCAAACGTCTGCTGCCATTGAGCCATTGGCTCATGAGCAAGGCACGATCATTTGAAGACACATAGGCTGTTAAATGTTTCGATACACTTTGAATTTGATGAGAGAATGTTTCATCGAAGGCATTTGCGGAAACATCAGGTGCAGATAAAACAACGTGGTCGATTTTGGTTTTTCCTTCCAACAATTCTGGTTGGCTTGCAAGCCACTTGAGAGAGTCACAAATGGTTTGGCACCCAAGGCTACTCCCCATTAGCCAAATGCGTTCAGCCCCTGTTTCTTGGATGGCTCTTGCCAGAGTCTGCCCTAAATCCTGGCCAGAGCGCGTTGCCATGACTCGTGAAGCAGCATATCCGCGCGTTCCCTCACCCTGATTGCCAGGCCAGTCAAATAAAAGGACAGGGGTATTGATGTCTAAGGCATAGGCTGTATAAGCAGTCTTTAAGGCTGCAGACTGGAACCAGTCTCTAAATCCCCATACGATAATTAAGAGCGATTTTTGAGGAGAGGCTTGGACGGCTTGACGAAGCATCGGAACAAACGTGTTTTTTTGAAGATCGTTTCTTGCCAACCATTTGATACTCTCGGAGTCGAACCACACAAAAGGCTTGATCGCAAGATAGGGCGAAATGCGTACGTCGAATGTTCCAGTGGCAATCGTGTCGCCTAATTGATTCCCTTGTGCATTAAAGGTGTCTTCTGTATTGGCACGGTTAGTTGCGTAAAAAAATTGGAAGTGATGAGGATCTCCCTCTAAACTGGGCAGGCGGCCTGCAAAGGCAGATCGAGTGGGGATTGGACCTAAACCGACTAAGTTTTCATTGATATAGCGGGCTGCGATCAGGCCAAAACAAAGTAAAGCCACAAGAACAGTACACCACAATAAACGGCGAGACAGAAATTTCATGCGTGATTTTTCCTTATTGGCAATGTTTTAACAATTTTCCGTTTCCAGATCATCCGGATGAGCCAGGCTCCAGCCAGTCCAGCGGTTAAATGCTTTAACGTATGTCCGCTTATTATGCCTCCGCTGAATGTGTAGATCGGATGATCCATTCTTTCAAAACCTATGGCTAATCCATAGCACACAGCGACAATGGCAAGGTCCCGCGTCCGCGTGTAGGGAGAGGGAGCAAAAAGCATGATTAGCATCACCACGATGGTGAAGATTTGTAAACCTATATAAAAACGCAAGTCACTTGCTCCGCGCCATTCGCTTGCTTTCCACATAAAAACGGCTATGAACCCAATGGCAATTAAGAAAGGCCACAAACATAAGCCTAGGCGTAGGTTAATGCGTTCGCACAAAAGAGCCGCGACCAAAGACATGAAAGTAATGGTCATTGGTAAGCGATCCCAAACAAGCCGCGAATTGTCGGGCATTAGGTGATAGTAGCTGGATCCTATACCTGTTAGCATCAGGCCAATTGATACGCCAATCCAAGGCCATTTTTCGCGCTTGTCAACGAAACCTATTTTAGTCGGAAAGGAAAGGATATAGAGCCCCCACATTCCGGCAAGGACAAAAGGAAGATTCGAAATAACATTCAGGCCATTTGCGATAGCTAGTACTGTGCGTTGATCGGCAAAGTTGTGATAGGCCTGAGGCTGAGGGATTGGATTAAGCCATAATCCAATTGCCATGATCATTATCGCGGCCGTAAAAAGAAGAATAATGGTCGTTTGTTTAGAAACCAATCGTTTCTCCATTATAAGCGTCATTAATCTTCTGTTAAAATAATTTATTTAATGAAAAGAGTATTCTATGACAAGGTGATTCTACTATCTCGCGACTTTAGTCGAGAGGATTAGTGGGAGAACCAGCTTAAATCATTCTTGCAGAGAGGATGAGTTGTGGGCTTGACAAGTATGGATTTTTAAATATTTTATACTAAAAAACAACCAACCTGGATGGGTGATGCTTAAAACGATTCAAGCTTTTTATCATACAGTTCTGTTTTATGGAGGAGTCTTGTTCTTTCCCTTTTCTCCCGGAACTCTGGCTTGGAAATTGTTTAGGAATAAGAAAGGAAAAGTTCGCTTTCTTAAGAGAGATTTGATCTGCGATACGGAAACGCTCATGGCTTTGCCCAAGAGTGAAGCATCTCTTGATGAATTTACCACGGCTTTCTCTCCTTTTATCCCTCTTTTAACCCTGAATGGAAAGTCTTGGAAGCTGAGGCGCAAAATTCTTGCCGACGGGCTTAGAAGAATCAACTTGGATACGGATGTTACATTCAACCTTCCTCCTAAAAAGGGGGACATCTATTGGGATGTTTATGAGGCTTTATTTCGGATTGGATTTAGCTCGATCTTTGGTCGGCAAGCAAGTGACTTTGAATTTGAAGAGATGTATCCAGGCATTGCCGACATCAATCGCTTAATTAAGAGGCATATAGGATTTCCCGATACGGCTGCTCGATGGAGACTGTATCATAGAGTTGTCGCCCTTTTAGCTGAAGAAAATAAAGCTTTTATTTTTGCCAATCACGATGAATTTAAAGCACTTAGTCAAATAGAGCAAGTATCTATTGTCGTAGAAGATCTCTTGACAAGTATTTGCATTCAATGCACCGACCTAATCTGCCACCTTATTCTTCTTTACCCTTCCTTTCAAGACTCTTTCAAAAACAGTCTGGATCATTGCATGAACGAAGCATTGCGTTTATATCCTCTGACAGATATTTGGACGCGCAAATCGACGGACAAAGAAAGGGGATGGATTGCTTCGCTCGTTCAACTGAATCGCAATGGATGGAGCCACCCTGACTGTTTCATTCCCGAAAGATGGCGTGTAAAAGAGCATCCTCAATTAATTTCATGGGGATTCGATGCCAGAATTTGCCCAGCCACAAAAATTGGCTACAATCTTTCGAAGAAAATTTTTCAGGATATTATCTTCAAAGAGCAGCTGTGGATTCAACCGGCTTCCAATTTTAAGCATGAGAGAACGTTTCCAGCAGGCTGTCAGGTGTGGGTAGGAGAGGGTGAAAAGCCCTCTTCTGTGCAGTGGACGTTTAAAGGAAAGTGGAAGAACCAGCTCCAACAATGGATCTTTAGCCGTTTGCGAGTGTTAGATCAAGGCGAATTATGGTGAACCCAGTGGTGGTTTTAACAGCTGTATTCATTACTCAAGATTTTATATAGGATATAAAATGATCGGATATTTGCTAGGGCTGATGCTCTGTTTTGCAACTGAAGCTGCGGCAGCCGAATCGCTCACTTCGGAAGAGTTTAAGAAAGCAGCTAACATCCAATCGTTTGAACTTTTTGAAGAAGCAAACCAGAACAAAGAAGCTTTTTGGGAAAAGCAGGCTTATACTTTGCATTGGTTTCATCCTTGGAATCAGGTTTTAGAATGGAATCCGCCTCACGTACAGTGGTTTTTAGGCGGCAAACTGAATGCGTGTTATAATTGCCTGGACATCCATATGGAGACGCCAACGAGGTATAAAATCGCCTTGTTATGGGAAGGTGAGCGAGGGGAAAAAAGAAGTTTTACCTATGGTGAATTATATGCAGCAGTTAATCAGTTCAGCCATGCCTTAAAATCGCTTGGAGTACAGAAAGGGGATAGGGTGGCCATTTATCTGCCAACGATTCCTGAGGCGGTTATAGCCATGCTGGCTTGCGCCCGCATTGGTGCCATTCATGTCGTTATTTTTGGCGGATTTTCTTCAGATGCATTAAAGGAGCGCATTTTGGATGCTGAAGCGAAGCTCGTTATAACGGCCGATGGAGGGATTCGCAAAGGGGGGATAGTGGCTTTAAAACCGGCCGTTGATCAAGTGGCAAGTGAATGTCCCTGCATAGAACGGGTTGTTGTTGTGAAGCGCACCGATCAACCAGTTGAGATGCTGACGGGACGTGATTATTGGTATCATGAGCTAGTCGAGAAGGCTCCCACGTATTATCCACCCGAGGAAATGGATGCTGAAGATACTCTATTTATTCTTTATACATCTGGCACGACTGGGAAGCCAAAGGGAATTATTCATACGACTGGCGGTTATATGGTTGGTGTCAAAACCACAATGCGGTGGGTATTCGATGTTAAACCGACAGATGTTTATTGGTGTACGGCTGATGTTGGCTGGATTACAGGGCATAGCTATGTTGTGTATGGGCCGCTTTCGAATGGAATGACTCAATTAATTTATGAGGGTTCGTTAGATTGGCCAGAAAAAAATCGTGCGTGGCAGCTAATTGAGAGCTATGGCGTGACGACGCTTTATACTGCGCCTACGTTGATTCGGACGTTTATGAAATGGGGAGAAAAATGGTTAGAGACATTCAATCTATCTTCCTTGCGATTGTTGGGATCAGTTGGTGAACCCATTAATGTGGACGCATGGATGTGGTATTATAAGTATGTTGGACAAGACAAGTGTCCCATTGTAGATACATGGTGGCAAACTGAAACAGGCAGCATTCTCATTGCCCCTATTCCAGGTTTAACCCCGCTTAAACCGGGTAGTGCGACCTGCCCTCTTCCTGGAATTGAAGCGGCCATTTTAAATGAAAATCAAGCGGATGATTCCAAGGGCTCTCTCGTTATCTGCTCTCCATGGCCTTCTATGCTACGCGGGATTTATAACAACCCTAAACGATACGAAGAGATCTACTGGAAAAAAGGTAATGGATATTACTACTTTACAGGGGATAGTGCAAGAACAGATCAAAATGGTTATTTTTGGCTTCTCGGTCGCATGGATGATGTGATCAATGTCTCTGGACACCGCCTAGGCAGTATAGAAATTGAAAGTGCCTTGATGGATTACCCGGGCGTGGCAGAGGCAGCTGTCATTGCAATTAGCCATCCTATTAAAGGACAGGCGATTGCGGTTTTTGCAGCGCTGAAAGAAGGGATTATTCCAGAAGACACCCTCATCGATCGCTTAAAGCAACACGTTGTTAAAAAGATTGGGGGCATTGCGAGGCCTGAAAAAATTGTTTTTGTCCGGGATCTCCCCAAAACGCGCAGTGGTAAGGTGATGCGACGTTTGCTGCGCGATATTGCTGAAGAGCGTGTTTTGGGTGATACAACGACCTTGGTCGATCCTTTACTTCTTGAAGAGCTCAAAAAGGAGTATGAAGAAGAAGATTAACCTATTACCAGACTTCTTCAAGTGGTCTATGATTAAAGCGAGCCACTGAAAACTGGCTTAAAATTTCTGTCCATCTTGAATAATTGCCAGTCCAGTCAGCTACAGGTTCCATATAAAAATTGGCAATGCGAGGCAAGCCCCAAGAGGGCTTGTATTCCTCCGTAGCATTGATGACGAGTAAGGTATAATTCAGATTTGGATAGGTACTATGAAGGACCTCATCTAAATATTCAGCCTGTTCTTTTGATAAATCTTGCCGAATAAATAAAACTCGCTGGTTTGATTTTAATAAATCGAA
Organism: Candidatus Protochlamydia naegleriophila; assembly: GCF_001499655.1. Classification (NCBI taxonomy): domain Bacteria; kingdom Pseudomonadati; phylum Chlamydiota; class Chlamydiia; order Parachlamydiales; family Parachlamydiaceae; genus Candidatus Protochlamydia; species Candidatus Protochlamydia naegleriophila. The sequence continues at coordinate 2,187,335 of NZ_LN879502.1, read as the reverse complement.
GAACCTCTTTGTTCGTTTGTCATACTTGGATTTAACCTGAACATAGTTTCCAAGATGAGGAGAGGTTAAAAAATCGTGAAAAGTCGTGATCCCATATACTAAATCAACGACTTCAAGGTGGGTGGGATCTCCGTGATGAGGCTTTAATGCGTAAATGTTGCCCCACTCTAAGAAATCTTTGCCTTCATTAGCAATAAAGGCTAGCAGGCTATCAAAAGGGGTTTGGCACCAATCAAAAGGATAGGCAAAAAAGCGAACCTTGTTGTGCTCTAATTGATGTGCGACCTGGCAATTGAAACCCAAGCCGACGGCCTGATCATAAGTCTCCATTTTTGCATGAGCGCAACAGATGATAAGTAGTGCAAAAATGAACGATGTGACGCTTGTTTTTAGCATGGTTCCTGTCCCGTTTCCGTGGAGTCTATGACGTTTCATTCTGGCACAGTGTCGATGATTTTGTCCATCTAGGCTGTGATAATTCGAAAGATTTACCAGATTTCTTCGGTTGGACGGGCAGATGGGCGATTAATCTTAAACTGGCTTAAAATGTCCTGCCATCTTAAAAAATTGCCTCTCCAGTCGCCTATCCATTCCATATAAAAGTTTTCAATGCGAGGCGAGTTCCAAGGAGTTTTGTACTCTTCTGTATTGTTAATTGCAATGAGAGTGTAAGAGAGGTTGGGATAGGTACTATGGAGAACTTCATCTAAATATTCGGCTTGTTCTTTTGATACGTCTTGACGAACGAATAATACGCGTTGATTGGATTGTAAGAGATTAAAAAATCTTTTAATGCGCTTGTCATACTTAGCCTTGATTTCAGCATAATTGCTAAGGTGAGGAAAGCTTAAAAAATCATGGTAAGAAATGATTCCATAGACTGTGTCGTACACCTGAAGGCGGGCGGGATCACCTGGATAGGCCCCCATGACGTAAATTTTATCTAAATCAAAGAAATTTTTCCCTTCATTCACTATGAACTTTAGTAAGCTCTCAATAGGTGTATGAAACCAGTCAAAGGGATGAGCTAACGTTCGAACGCCGTTATGTTCTAACTGAAAAGCAACCTGGCAGCTGTACCCAAGGCTGATGATTTGGTCATACGATTCTGTTTCATGCAACTCCGCTTTTGCTTCAGCATAGAATAGGATCAGGAAAGCAAAGGTCAAAGAAAGAAAGGCTTTTTTAAACATGGTCAATCCTGTAATCTCAGAAATATTCATCTGACTTTAGGGTGAATATAAGAATAGAGCGAGAGTATATCAAGTAAATATTTTAAATTTATTGCTATGAAAGGGTTTTTGGAGGGCTTGATTTTACTTCGGCTCTGTAAGTCTTTTCAAATCTTGTGATAAAAAATGGCTATTTGGTAAAGAATTAAAAGCTTTCTTTATCAAGTAGACAGTTCGAGAGCTATGGGGCAATGATCAGAACCTGTCACATCCTTTAAAATGTAGGACTTTTCTAATTGCGGACGTAGCGATGGCGACATTAAAAAATAATCGATACGCCATCCAATATTTCTTTCTCTACATCGGCTAAAATGGCTCCACCAGGTATAATGTCCCGGACCTTTTTCAAACTCACGAAAGGTATCTATAAACCCCGATTCAACGATGCGATTAAAGCCTGCGCGCTCTTGCTGGGTAAATCCATGGTTTTTCACATTGGCTTGTGGAAAGGACAAATCAATTTCGGTGTGGGCGACATTCAAATCACCGCAGAAAATCACCGGTTTTTTTTTCTCTAGTGATTTCAAATAATTTAAAAAATCAACATCCCATTGCTGACTTCTATATTCAAGCCTTGAAAGATCCCTTTTGGAGTTGGGTACATACACATTGACGAGAAAGAATGTGGGATATTCAAGGGTAATTGTCCTTCCTTCAAGATCATGGATATCGAGCAAAATCCCATTCACAACACTAAGCGGTTTTTCTTTTGTGAAGATGCATGTGCCGCTGTAACCTTTTTTTTGTGCTGCATTCCAATATTGATAGTATTGGGTGAGGTCGATTTCGACGTCCTCGCTTCTTGCCTTGGTTTCCTGCAAACAGAGGATATCGGGATCATGCGCATGAATAAAGTCTAAAAATCCTTTTTTGAGTATGGAGCGGATACCGTTTACATTCCAAGAAATTATTTTCATAACTTACCTCAAACTCTTTTCGCTCTAAGTTATAATTAAATAAAGTTTTCCAGTAAAAAGATTTTCCTGGCTAGATCAGCTCAAAAATAAGAAATGAGCTTTGAGGAGGGAAGATTCAAATTTATTCAACTATAGAAAAGCACTCCATTTTTAATTTTTAAAAAAGGAGGGGCGATGCCGTTTTGCGCTTTTTTTGCTTTGAATATGAAAAACTTTCCATTTGCGAATAGTCAAAGCATCAGCCACAAGATTGCGGTGGCATTTCCAGGGAACAGCTTCTGCACACTGTAATACGGATCTTTTTTAGAGCGATTTTTTCTAATTTTTCTAAACCTTCTTGAAACGGGGGTGTCTGCATATAATCAGCATACCCTTTAAAGGAAGCATTGATCCATCCTGTATTGATAGGATCTTTTTTTGGACGTTGTAATCCTCCTAGCTCTTTCAAATGGCGATAAGTGATTTTGTTTTCTTTAAGGGAATTTTTAAGAGTTTCTTGATTAAATTGCGGATTATATCTTGATTTCGGAATGGTTTGAATATCAATCACCATTTGAATTTCGTGGGCTTTTAAAAGTGAAATAAGTTCTTCTATGGAGCGTGTAGAATGGCCGATTGTGAAAATTTCCTGGCTTTTGCTAGATTCGTTTATCATGCCTGCTCCAGCTTTTAAAATGAGACTAGGCGAAAGGAAATTTTTTTTAAAAATGTAGTGGTTTTTTGAGTTATGAAGTGAATATTCGCTTTATTGGTTGAAGAAATGGGACAAAGTAAAAAAACTCAAAGCGAGGTTTGGAATGGAAGATAAGCTTAACGGGAAGGTTGGAGTTATTACAGGAGGAGCTTCTGGAATTGGAAAAGAAATTACTACCCATTTAGCAAAGAATGGCTGCAAAATTATTATTTTTGACATTCAAAGAGAATTGGGAAATGTACTAGCTGAAGACTTGACAAAAGAAGGTTTCAATGTCAGCTATTTTGAAGGAGATGTCACTAAGGAAGACGATCATATTAAATTAATGAAAGAGGTGGTGAGTCGCTTTGGAAAACTTGATTTTGCTTGTAACAACGCAGGAATAGAACAAAAACCTAGTCATTTGATTGACCTTGATGAGCAAATTTTTGATAGATTGGTCAATATTAACTTAAAAGGGGTTTGGCTTGGAATGAAGCATCAAATCCGCCAAATGCTATTGCAGAAGAAGGGAATTATAATAAATACAGCTTCTATTGCAGGCATTAACGCCTTAAAAGAATTGAGTTTGTATAGTGCTACCAAAGCTGCCGTTATCATGCTTACACGTTCAGCAGCCTTAGACTATGCGTCGGACGGATTGCGCATTAATAGCATTTCTCCGGGTCTCATTGAAACTGAAATGGCCATTCGCATGAAAGCCGAGCATCCAGATTATTATCAAAAAAATTTCATTGATGTGATTCCAATAAAAAGGCCTGGCTATCCTAGTGAGATAGCTAAAGCGGTTGCTTTTCTTTGCACAGGTGCTGTTGATTTTATGACAGGTCATAATCTCGTGATTGACGGGGGCTGGTGTGCTTAAAGTATTTAGATAGAAATGTAAATAGATCGCATGCCACTTTCAAAATCATGATTATTCAGATGAAAAACAATTCAAATTAAGAATGCCTTGTCATTTTATGCATTACAAATGATTAGTTAGCCATAAACAAAAGACTCTATTCGGAGAATAGAGCTTTTATTTTATGGCTGGAGAGACGCATTTAAAACTTAGGAATCCAACAAAATTACTTCTTTTGAAACCTTGGCAAAGTCTGTTATTATCCCATGCGATTTTAGTGGAAACCATGCAAATGTTATGAAAATCTTTTTTTATTCTTTTTTTATTTTTATCGCCAATATGGGATGTGCTTACTCAAATATGAGCTGGGATCATATATCTGATCAGTAAATAGAGTCTTGTCTGGGTTCTGACTCGTTTCAAAATATGAATCAAGAGATTCGCAGTTTATTTAATGAACAAACGTTTAGAAAACTGTCTCTGAATTATGAGTGGGAGGGAAAATCTTATTCTGTGCATTTTGTGCATAATCCTATGAGAGAAGCTCTTTTTTGTGGCGAGCTTTCAAAGCCTGTGCGATGGCCTTTTGCGATGACAATTGCAGCTTCTACATACCCCTTATCCCTGGCCAATCATATAAAAAGTTTAGTTCCTCATGAGCTCTTAAGGGATTTTGATAGCATGATTGATGTAGCAGGCTGGGTAACTTATTTTAGGAAAAACTCGGTGTCTATTTACACAACTTTGAACCCTATTACAATACTTAATAGCATTGAAAATCCCGATATTGATGTTGAAATCCTAACCTTTTTTACTTCAAATCAGTTAGCTAGAAAATCTTTATATTATGAATTAGATGGAAATTTTTACGGAATTTTTCTTATTCACAATCCAGAAAAATTGACTCTTAAATCAACGCTTAGTTTTGACACTTGGGAAAATGGGCGTTTAAGCCATACGGTTACTTGGAGCTCAAAAATTGGCATTTTTGCCGATAAAGAGGCCCCTCAAGAACTTATTGATCATATTTCACAGTTATATGAGCTTTCATGGTGGGATAGTTATTGGAATCTTTCAATCCACAATGGAGATAAAAAATCGATTACTTATTTTAAAGACCCTTGGAAGTATACCTACACCCCATACTCTTGGTACACATTTATGCTAAATGCCCAGGTAAATTAAAAAGAGCAAACTGCAATTTCAGGTATCGCGAAGAAAGCTGAACAACTCTCCAAAAATATGGCATTGAAACTTGAAATCGAAGCGCGAAGCTATGAATGAATTGCGTTTTATGTACCTGAATTTTCAATGTTTTTCTGATGTAAAAACAAAAGGCCTCATTCCGAAGAATGAAGCCTTTTGTTTGTTGGAGGTGGAGAGAATTGAACTCTCGTCCTTGGCAAATTACGAACTGACTACTACATGCTTATCGTTCTTTCAAATCCCTAATCTCAATGTAGAACGCGCCAATAAGATTAGTTTGCTTCATTTAGTCTCGAAATCTCTTCCCTAGAAGCGGCGGAAAAGACATTTCATACCAAGAAAATGACGATAGATTCTAAGACCCTTGGTCCAATCTCAGGCTATCGGGCAACTAAGATAATTAAATCTTAAGCTGCAGCTAATTCGAGCTCAGCAACTGGGCTGAAGTCGAAGCGGACGATTTTGTCTGCATTTATTGTTTTACCGGTTTTTTTAGGAGGCCAACCGATATCCTCCGCATGCAATCAATTTTTCACTTCCTAGTCGAAACCGTAACACCCCCATGTGTATTCTCTATACTATAAGAATAGCATATGACGGGGATTCTTATAAATGGAAATCAAGAAGAAAGATAAAAATAGTTTTGCAATTCCTGCAGTTGCAAAGGGATTTGAAGGTGCACTAAAGATTCCTTTTCATTTCCTATAATGTTTGAGGCTAAGTCTAACAATCTTAAGCGAACGCAGCTTTCAAGCGAGTTGGGTTCGTGTTGCTGAAGAATGAGGTTGCGCACCTCTTGGATATAGAACTTTTTTTCATCAGCCGATAGAAGAGCTAAGCATCCGATTGCTTCAACTCGTTTTCGACTCAACAGCTGTAAAATGGTGGTGCCAAATGCAAACCAATCAATATTTTCGTCGGCCTCACATGGACGCATCTCTCCATTCGATCCTGCGACCAAGGCTTTGCTAGGGAGATAAAAGGGAGTGCCTCCAGTAATGAACTCTCCTTTTTTAACGGTCATACCAAAATCGGTGATTTTGGCTTTAACTGGGTCTACGCCATGCAGGTCCCCTTCAATTAAGAAGTTGTCGGGTTTGACGTCCCCATGGATATAACCAGTTTTATGGAGAAAATCTAATCCTAGGCCGACCTCTTTTAAGGCATTGAGGAGGTGATTGGCAAAGGCGTCCATCAGATTTTCTCCCTTTACGCCGTGATTGCACTGAAAAACAATCAATTGACTATTGGCAGTGGGAGAATGGCTCATGAGCCGGCAGTGGTAGGGCAGAACCAGATAGGGATTGCGAGAGCGATGAAGTTCGCGCAATAAATGATCTTCGTCTCTGAATTGCTGCTGGGAGCTCGCGGTATTATTTTTAAACTTGATGCGTACCATGGGAAGGTTGAGATTATTTAATAAAAGAGCATCGGAAACAATTTTATAAGTTCCTTCTGCGAATTTATCGAGATTGACGAAGATTTCTTTTTTGTTAATTGCAAAGGCATGTGTTAGGGTGCTTCCGTCTGAATTTTTTTGCTTTTTGATGTAAACAACATGACGGCGGGAAAATACACGCGGTTTTGAATGGAGCTGGTTTCCAATGGCATTGAAGGTATTGAGCAAAGTTTGCTTAGCAAGCTTATTTCGTTGCTGGTTGAGTGCGATTAAAAGATTTTCGGGATGGACGCGGCGAGTGAGCGTTTCAAATGCTTGTTTGCTCATTAACTGGATTTGACACGTTTTGGCTAGCAAATTGAGCTCATCAAAGACAGCTTTGCGCTCTAAGCTGTAAGGATCAACGATCTGCTGTGTCAACTGTCTTAAATTTGACATGAGGGTTGGAGGAGGAGTTTCTGAACCGGTTAGATGAAGGTGTAATTCATTGGGTTCGAGCTGCTTTTGCTGGAAGGTGAAGTCGAACAGGTTGATCGTCGTTTGCGATCCTCTTTCGACTTTGGACAAATAGACATTGTCCTGTTCGATGTCAAAAGCATAGCGAAAGCCTTTTTCCCGTCGACTCGTCGATAGAGTCAGGTTGCGCTTATAAATGTCTCCCATTTTAATCAATGTGGCAATGATGCGTGCTTGATCAAACTCTTTTAAACTCAATATTTTGGTGAGATTTTCAAAAGGCACGTGATCCGCCACGGCCTTAATTTTCTCCTTGTCTTCATCTTCTAGCTTAATACCTTGTTCTTGCGCAATTCGCCCGATTTTGTCTAGTGCAAAGGTCAATTGCCGCTGCTTTAGATAGTGAGTGGCCTCTAACAAGGTGTTCATTTGAGACCGCAGCTCTTTTTTAGGCTGATTAAAAACACGGCTGATCTCATCGATTCTCATATGCAACAGTCCATTTTCCCCTTCAACTTTGACCATCACAGTCATGCGACCAAATAGACGTTCTTTAATCCACAAAAGAATGCATTGCAACCACGTGTGTTGATATGGATTGAGGGTATAGGCGCGTACCCTTTCAACTTCGCCGTCTGTATTGTAAAGTTCGACCTCGACTTTTCGTCCTTGCCAAAAAGGGGGAATAAGAGGATCTGGCATTAAAAAAGGAGTGGGTGGTGCTTTTCGCAAAGAGTTGTGCAAAGAAAACGGAACAGGAATTTGAGTCATAAAATCTGTTACGCGTTAAAATGGGTATGCCAATTTATTGAAGAACAAGCCCGGATTATATTTTTGCTGATTGAATTTGTATACAGAAAATTCCTCCAATTTGACTTAAATTCAGAGAGGAATTCCGATTTCCATCATCAGATTCACTTCCGCTATTTAGGCTAATGCTTCAAGATAATTTCACTTTTTACTTCATTTTTATGTATAGAATTGGGTTTAAATAAATATTTTAAATTAACGATAGAAATAGATTGAGTGGCCCCGCAAAAGTCCTCTCTACATTTTCGTCTGTTTCATCTCGAAAAGGCCAATAGACTTAAAGCATAAAAATGAGTAAACTCTAACGCATTGGAAAAATAACACTGCGCGCAAGCTCAAAAAAAATGAAAGCATGTTCTTTTTCATTAACGGGTTTTAGTGTGTACGACATCAAGCTTTAGATGTTTTTGCATGTTCCAGCACCGGCAGCGATTGATCTTTCTAAATCAAGCAAAAGCATGCAAATCTTTAGCCCTGTATGAAAAAGGTTAAATACATTGGCTGAAAATTACCCATTTCAGCCGAAAAATGAGTCATTATAGTTAGATGTGAATTAATAAAAAGAGAGCATTATGTTCGAAGAAGTTCCTCAAGAGTCCTTTGACGAAAGAGAAAAGAGAGTCCTAAAATTTTGGCAAGATGGGCGTTTATTTGAAAAGTCAGTTGAAAATCGCCGTGAAAGCCCTTTGTTTACTTTTTATGACGGCCCTCCATTTGCAACGGGCTTGCCTCATTATGGCCACATCCTAGCTGGAACCATTAAAGATGTCGTCTTGCGTTACAAGACGATGAAAGGATTTTGTGCGCCTAGACGATTTGGATGGGACTGCCATGGTTTGCCAGTCGAAAATGAGATCGAAAAGACCTTCGGTCTGTCGGGTGCCAAATCAATCGAAGAATTCGGCATCGCCCGCTTTAATGAAGAATGCCGCAGCATTGTTTTGCGCTATACTGAAGAGTGGAAAACGACTGTCAATCGCATGGGCCGATGGGTAGACTTCAATCAAACCTATCGAACAATGGACCTTCCTTTTATGGAGACGGTTTGGTGGGTCTTTAAACAGCTTTTTGAAAAAGGCTTGGTTTATGAAGGGCTTAAAGTTATGCCTTTTTCGGCTAAATTGGGCACGCCTCTTTCAAATTTCGAGGCTTCTGAAAACTATAAGGATGTCGATGACCCTTCTTTGACCGTCGCTTTCCAATCGCGCGATGATGCCAACACATTTTTCCTGGCTTGGACCACGACCCCATGGACGCTTGTCTCCAACCTGGCTTTGATGGTAGGGCCTATGATCGAGTATGTCGAAGTTGTCGATCACGCCTCCAAACGCCATTTTATTCTGGCTTCCGAGCGATTGAATGGCTATTACAAAGACGTTGAGGAGTATACAATTGTTCGTACCTTCCCGGGTCTCGAGTTGGAAGGGCAGCACTATATTCCATTGTTCGATTACTTTAACGATCGTGCACATGCAGGGGCTTTCCGCATCTTGTTGGATGACTCGGTGTCGGTCGAAGATGGAACAGGAATTGTCCAGACTGCTCCGGCGTTTGGAGAGGTAGACTTTTATGCTTGCCAAAAAGTCGGCATCGATCCTGTTTGCCCAGTTGATAACAATGGACAGTTTACTGATGAGATCCCTGAATACAGAGGATTGTTTGTTAAAGATGCAGACAAAGAGATCATCAAACGCCTCAAGCAAAATGGAAAAGTGATCCATCACGGAACTTGCCGCCACCGTTATCCTTTCTGCCCACGCTCCGATACACCGCTCATCTATAAGACAGTGCGCACGTGGTTTGTCGCCGTCGAGCAAATTAAAGATCGCCTGCTTGCTGCCAACAGTCAAATACACTGGACTCCAGAGCACATTCAATATGGACGTTTTGGAAAGTGGCTGGAAGGGGCAAGAGACTGGGCGATCAGCCGCAATCGCTACTGGGGAACGCCTATCCCGCTTTGGCGCGCAGCCGACGGGGAAATCCATGTGATCGGAAGCATCCAAGAGCTGGAAGAGCTGACCAAAACGAAGCTGAACGACCTGCACCGCCACTTTATCGATGAGTTGTCTTTCGAGAAGAATGGAAAAGTATTTAAGCGCATACCAGAAGTTTTCGATTGCTGGTTCGAATCGGGTTCGATGCCTTATGCCCAAAACCACTATCCATTTGAAAACAGGGAATTATTTGATCAAAATTTCCCTGCCGATTTTATCGCCGAAGGTCTGGATCAGACAAGAGGATGGTTTTATACTCTGACAGTCTTGTCAGCAGCTTTATTCGACCAGCCTGCCATGAAAAACGTGATCGTCAATGGATTGATCCTTGCGGAAAATGGCGCTAAAATGTCGAAACGCCTCAAGAACTATCCTGATCCGACGGAAGTCATTCAGCAGTATGGTGCTGATGCGATCCGCTTGTACATGCTGCATAGTCCTGCGGTTAAAGCAGACGATTTATCGTTTTCGAAGAGCGGCGTAGAACTGGTCTTGCGCCAAATTTTGCTTCCGCTTTGGAATGCCTATACCTTCTTTATCACCTATGCTCGCATCTACAATTGGAAGCCGACAGGGGTTAGACAAGAGCCTGAGCAGGCGATCGATCAATGGATCATCTCCTTATTGAATAAGCTGACTCTCGAAGTTGAACAAGGCATGGATAACTATGACCTTGCACGTGCTGTAGAGCCTTTTGTAGATTTTATCGATCAGTTGACGAATTGGTATATCCGCCGCTCGCGCCGCCGCTTCTGGGAAGACCAGGAAACGCCAGATCGTACTCAAGCTTTTGAAACACTGTATCATGTTTTGATAACGCTTGCCAAAATTGCAGCGCCTTATGTTCCGTTTATCAGCGATGCGATTTATCAAAACTTGTCTACGAGCGATATGCCAGAATCTGTTCATTTGTGCGACTTCCCAGCTTACGAAGAAGCCAGTCGCCGCGAAAAGTTAGAGGCTGAAATGGCTGCTGTGCAAATCACAGCAAGTCTTGGCCATGGATTGAGGAAAGAGCATAAGCTGAAGGTGCGTCAGCCGCTTGCTGCGGCTCATTTGGCGTCCGCTGACCCACGCGTTCTAGACTTTTTGCAAGACCAGCAGCATCTCATAGCTGATGAGCTCAATGTTAAGCAGGTGACTTTCAGCTCTAACGAGCAAGATTTTGTGAGCCTGAAGGCTAAACCCAACTTTCGGTATTTGGGTAAAAAAGTTGGCAAACTCATGCCATTGGCTCAAAAAGCCATTGAGAAGTTTGACCAGAAAGAATTGACCGAGCTGCTCAATAATCGTCCAGTGGTCATCCACTTAGAAGGACATCCTGTTACATTGACGACAGAAGATGTACAGGTTGAAAGAGCCGTTCATGAAGGCATCATTGCTGCTAACCAAGGGACAATTACTATTGCATTAGATACAAAGCTCAATGAAGAATTACTTTTGGAAGGATTAGCAAGAGAAATTGTCAATAAAGTCAACACGATGCGCCGCGAAGCTGATTTTTCCGTTACCGACCGGATCAAAATCTCCATGCAGACCACAGGGAGGGTTATGGCATGCTTTGCCCGCTATAAGGATTATATTTGCCATGAAGTCCTCGCGGTTGAGGTACAATTTGGTTCCTGCGAAGGAACAGAATGGGATTTAAATGGAGAGCCGACAACGATTGCAATCAGTCGAGCTTAGTTTTTACGTATCACGATCGAATCTAAAAGAGGAAACATGAATACATTTACGGCTGAAGAGGCGTCACAAAATCTATTGAAGCTCATCCAATTAGCTCAACAAGATAATAGCCAATTTCGCATCTCATCAGAAGAGGGAACGGTGATTATCTTATCGGAAGAGACTTATCAGAATTTGATGGTGACTTTGGAGCTATTATCGACCCCGGGCTTGATGAATAGCTTTAAGTGCTTCAATCGCCCATCTGAGCTTACCTCTTAAGGGCTTGGATCCTTCATTTTTACAAGTTTAGAAGGCGTTGTATTAGGCAATGCCTTCTAACTTTTCTACTCTTGAGCCTGTTCTGCTCTTTTTGGCTTCCATATGCGTTTTACACGTCTCTTGCCAGCCTTTTCCGATGCCTGCAGAAAAGACTTTCTGCGCGTTATAAAAAAATAATGAAAGCTCGGAGAGCGACTGATTGGCTGCATTCCTGATAAATCGGTTGAACATAAAAAGCGTCGAGCTTTAAGAGCCCAGGCTTTTAGCCTGGGCATAAGAATCAATCCAAGAAATGTTGTCTGAAAGGCATTGAGTGCAGTTTAGAAATCAATTTTCTTGAAAACTGGCTTTGTTCTGTTGTGATTACGAATGAGCCACCAAAGCAAACCAATTAAGGCCACAATGCTCCATACAATGACTCTTGGAACCGTTAGTAAAGGGTAAGGCTTTTGATTTGGAATGCCCCATCGCTCGCCAGGCGGCCAGATGATCAAAGAAGGGGAGCCCTGCAAATTTGATTGGGGCACAGGTCCAAAAGAGCGGCTATCTTGGCTCATAGCATGGTTGTCTCCTAGCATGAGATAGTGTCCCTCTGGAATGGTGAAGCCAAACGTACGCAGGAATTCTTTGTCGAGTTCGCCAGTTTCTTTTAAGGGTGCTCCATAATCTTTGAAGGCAACATAGGGATGTTGTTCGGTCGATACCTTTTCGCGCTGCTGTTCACGCTTATGGAAACTTTCCAAATAGGGATCGGCCTTGTCCATTAACTTGCCTCCCATGGCATACAAATCACCATCACGGAAATAGACATACCGATTGGGGAAAAAGGGCTGATTGCGGCTTCGGGGCTCAATTTGCGTATTCATTTCAATGCCGACATTGAATAACTGCTGAATATGGCTCGGTTGATGGCTATAAAGCGGATGATCCTGAGGCAGAGCCGTCGCGATGCCCCCAAAGCCAATACTGAGAGCCTGGCCGTAGTAAAATTCGTAAGTTCCATTGGGAACTTGAGGAAATGAGGGGCTTATTTGAGATGGTCCGCGGTCTGAATCTAGGCGGTAAGAGAATGCCTTGCCATTTTGAACGTGAAAACGGCATGTGTACATACTATCCATCAAGGCTTTCAAATGGTGCTCTTGTAAAGGAATGACGGTTGAATAGCCCATGATAGCGGCTCCAAAGTATTCTGAAAGAACTGGCTGAGGATAGGCTAAGCTTGGTGTGTGGCGCAGCTCTAAGTAGAGCTTTCCCTCTTCCATTTCATCAACCGAGAAAGGAGTCAGTTTTTCAACCTGCTCTTTGGTTAGGAGGCGAGCAACGGCTGTATTGCGAATGCCCCATAAGTCACTATAGGTCTGGATCTTGTCATGCGCTTTTCTTTGCGCTATAGGATTGTCTTTAATCCACTCTTTTCCGTTAAATACTTCTGCATTAATGGCATTGTGCATGAAGCGGTAGCGGCCTGCAAATTGGTTGAAATGATGGAAAAGTGCTTGCGAGACCCTTTTAGTTTGAGGATCTTGAACGTAAGAGCGGCGTCCTTCAAAATTGGTGAAGGGAACATGATCGAGCTTGATTAAATGGGGGCTGTTGCGGAGCTCGACCAAATCGTTGCCATCTTTGTCCATCCCGAAAATCTTTCCCCCGTAGAAATAGAGCGTATCGCCTGGCTTTCCCATGCAGCGCTTGATATAGCGTTTGGTATAGGGAAAAATTTTCATAAAGGTCGAGTCCGAATCGAGGTGAGGGACTCCATCTCCAGACCAGATGACAACGCTTGTGCGCTGAACCAGGTTTGGATTAAAGTAAAAATGGGCAGTCTCTAAAGGAATATTGAGGCCAAAGGTCGTTTTGGTAACAGTCAAATGATCCTGCTCTTTGAAGGTCGGACGCATCGAGCCAGTTGGAATCTCATAAAGCTCAAACCACATTTGACGCACAACAATTGCTATCAACAAGGCCACCATAATGGCAAGGACAACTTCTTTTATGTAGTCCCAGGAGCTCTTTTTAAAATGAGTTTGCCCGAACGCTTCTACTTCACTGGCTAGCTTATTGACCTCCTCGCGGTCCTTGCGTTGTATCGCTTGATCAAGTGCTTCTAGGCGCGACTCTACAAATGCTAATCGATCGGCCGAGAGTTGCTTGCCTTTGTGTTTGTAGGCATCATAAGTCGTTTTCAAAATCTGATGCGCTTTAGAAAGAGAATAGGATTTTTCTGACATAAAAAATAATCGGTAAAGGTTAAAGTTTCATGAGCATAACCCATCGAATGTCAAATGACAATCGAATAGATGCTCTTCGTTCCTAAGAGTTTTTCGAGATTCACTTAGTCCTTCATCTAAAATTAATCTCATTTGTACGTGTTTCCCTCTTCATTCATAAAATTTTTGAAATACATTAAATGTCTAATTATAAATTATTTAAGATTGAATTTGACTATTTAATCCTTTCAAATAACGCCATTTGTACGCCATATTTAAGTAAAAGGCTTAAAATGAGGGGCATTTTCTGTGGAAAGTATGTTTAAAAGGTGTTGATAAAAAAAAGACTATAAAAGCTGGTGAGAGGGGAGGAGAGCTTAAGATTCCTCTTGCAACCGCGTTTGCTGTTATGTAAGTGATTGATTACTAGCTATTTATAAAATAGTTAAAAATGCAAGGTGTGTTGATAGAAGAGGAATTATCAACAATTTCCGCAACGGGGAAATTGTTGATAAGTTTTTTAATGAGAGCTCAGGGCCGAGAGGGAAGGTTTGGGAGATTGGAGATTGCTGCCCGAGTCAATCATGCGAATTTTGGCTTTGCCTACGACACCATTGATTTGCAGCCAATAGGGGAAATAAGAGGGATAGCGTTGGCTGTCTTGAGGCAGGTAAATTTCAATGACTTTGCCAGATAGTTCGCTTCCATCGCGCGGCCATTTAGTGCGCCAGGCGTCGAATTGGACATTGTTGATGGGACGTCCTTCAGCGATCATGCGGGGCTGCCAAAGGGGACGCCAGTCCGGGCCTGAATTGGGCTTGGGGCCGACTCGCTTACGTGCCTCTAAAGGGATTTGGGCTAGTTTGAGATTGAGGAGCTTGGATAAGAAGTTATCGGCGTCAGGGATTTCGAACCATCCATTTTTAGAAAAAGAGTAGTAGCGCAGCATTTGGCCTGTGTGGAGGTCGATTTCATACATGACCCACGAAGTATTTCCCGGTGCATTTTGTCCGACCCACTCTTTCCAGCCTATCTTATTGGAGCGGCGTCCCTGAGGAACAGCAATTTCTTCAATGGTGAGAATATTGTTTTGTTTGTCATAAATGTGCATCAAGGTATCGGTTTTACTGGAAGAGATGACAAGGTAATCTCCTGGTTGAGCGCGCTTGAGATTTTCTCGCAGCACGAGTCCATCCGCTTCTAAGGGGGAGATTCCCGGTAACATCCAACAGAGCAAAAAGATCATGAAAGCAAAACTTCTGCGCATAACGTTCCTCCTAATCTGGCACAATGGTCCCATTATATGCGACTCAGTGTTTTTTGGGTTTGAGAAAAGCAAAAATAGGCAAAAAGAGAAGAAGAGCTTAATTTTTGAGGTGGGGGAATGAGACGCTTCACATCGAATTCTAAATAAAGTATTGTAGATCTACGCAACGCATCTGAAAAATTGGTTTTCGGCCGTTTCAAGGCTTGGGATTTAAATGGATGAAATTGGTTTTAAATCCGTTTAAAGGCAAGTTCACTTATCAGTTTAAAAAGGAGAGCAACGTGCAATATAAATGGATTGGATTCATGACACTTCTTTTGCCAATGATGGGAGGGGCGCAGGATTCCGTTTCTCAACAGACGTCGCAGCAATTGGGCGAGATTGAACAAAAGTTAACGATTCTTAAGAAAAAAATGCACGAGATGCAAGTGAAAGAGCTTAATGACGAAGTTGAGGGACAAGGATACATGATTGCCGATTGGCAGGCCTATAGCCGTGAAGTTCAAGAAATTAAAGACTTAAAAGAGCAAGAGCGGCAGCTAAAAGCACACATTGATCATTTAGAGCGCCGCAAAGCAGCATTGTTAAAACAAGGAAATGGTCAATAGCGCATGGTTCATTCTAATCCTTCTATTCCTCACCTCTACGATCAGTCGCTTGCTTTGCTGACAGATCTTTATCAACTCACCATGTCTTATGGCTATTGGAAAATGGGTTTAAACAAAAAAGAATCCGTTTTTCACCTGTTTTTTCGCAGAGCTCCTTTCCAGGGAGGCTTTACCATTGCGGCAGGGCTTGAGGCCGTTGTCGACTTTTTGGAGAAATTTCATTTTGATGCATCCGACTTGGCTTATTTAGAGCAATTGCAAGGGGCTGACGGCAAGCCCCATTTTCCGCCTGCTTTTTTAGATTACTTATCGACATTGAAGTTTACCGGGCAGGTGGATGCTGTTCCAGAAGGTACTGCCGTATTCCCCTATGAGCCAATTTTGCGCATTCAGGGTCCATTAATCGAGTGTCAGATCTTAGAAACCCCGCTTCTCAATTTAATCAATTTTCCGACTCTGATCGCGACTAAAGCGGCTAGAATCTGCTTGGCTGCCAAAGATGATTCGGTGCTTGAGTTTGGAATGCGAAGGGCTCAAGGAATCGACGGTGCCTTGACAGCGAGCCGTGCTGCTTATATTGGTGGATGCGATTCAACCTCCAACGTGCTTGCAGGTAAACTCTTCGGAATTCCGGTCAGAGGAACCCATTCGCATAGTTGGATCATGGTATTTGATGATGAATTAGAGGCTTTCAAGTCGTATGCTGAAGCCATGCCAGATAATTGCGTCTTTTTAGTAGATACTTACGATACCCTTGAAGGTGTCAAAAAGGCGATTGAAGTAGGAGTCTGGTTGAAAAGTCAAGGCAAAAAAATGCTTGGTATCCGCTTAGATTCAGGTGATTTGGCCGATTTAAGCATTAAAAGCCGTGAATTGCTCAATCAAGCCGGCTTTAACGACGCTGTGATTGTGGCAAGCAACGAACTGGATGAGACGATCATTAGCGAGCTAAAGAGGCAGGGGGCTCAAATCAATGTGTGGGGCGTTGGAACCAACCTCGTGACGGCGAAAGATCAACCGGCTCTTGACGGGGTTTATAAGCTATCTGCAATTCGCGATCAAGGCCAGGCATGGAAATATAAGCTAAAGCTGTCCGAGCAAATGTTAAAAGTCTCCAATCCGGGTATTTTGCAAGTCAAACGCATTTATTCAGATAAGGAAAATGTGGCTGATGTTATCTACGACATGCAAATGCCTCTTAAAGAGGGGAGCCGCATGGTAGATCCTTTAGATCCAACCAAAGAGCGTCAGCTCAAGAGAGGAACCCATAGTAAGGACTTGCTAGTGCCTATTTTTAGGGACGGCGAATGCATCTACGACCTTCCAAGCTTGCAGGACATAAGGAAGCATACCCAGCAAGAGCTTAAGCATTTCCATGTGGGGATCAAGCGTTTTCTCAATCCTCACGTCTATTTTGTGGGGATGGAAAAGAATCTTTACGACATGAAGATTCAATTGATTAAGCAGGTGCGCCATCTGGCTTCTATTCCTGCGACAAATTAACATATGGGTTTCTAACGATGAGAGCTCTTCTATTAGTTGATATTCAAAATGATTTCGTTCCAGGTGGATCCTTAGCGGTTAATCATGGCAATGAAATCATTCCTTTAATCAACGAATTGTTGCACTATCCCTTTGATCTCATCATCGCCACTAAAGATTGGCACCCTTCGGACCATGGAAGCTTTGCGAGCAACTATGGTAAGAAGGTGGGGGAACATGTGAATTTAGCAGGAATCGATCAGATCTTATGGCCCGTGCATTGCGTGCAGGGAACGCGCGGATCCGACCTTGCGCCGGGTTGGGATCACACAAAGATCGACAAAATCATTTATAAGGGAACCGACGCACTGATTGATAGCTACAGCACATTTTTTGATAATGGCCATCGCAAGTCGACGGGACTGGAAAATTACTTAAGAGAAAAAAGTGTGAAGGAGCTCTACATCGCAGGCCTTGCCACCGATTACTGCGTCAAGCACACGGTATTGGATGCCGTTCAGCTGGGGTTTAATCCTTATGTGATTGTGGATGCGTGTCGAGGGGTGAATCTTCAACCTCACGATTCTCAGAAGGCTCTTCAGCTGATGCAGAAGGCGGGGGCGACACTGGTATCTTTTGCCGATATAAAAGATTTATTAGCCGATCAAAAGCGTAAATCTCTCTAAACGACCAGGCGGCCAATAATCCCAATAAGACAAAAGCAATGGCTCCTGTCCAACCAGGAAGATATAAGCTTCCAATCGATAGGGGAATATTCCAAAACAGCCGGGCGAGATTTGCGATTGCCCCGCAGGTGAGAAGAGATGCGCAAGTAAGAAGGGCTGTTTTATTGGATGCCATCGTCATTGTCTTTTTTCTTTTATTCATAGCTCATGGGGGGAAATGTTTCAACAGACAAATCAAGGCATTGTACTTAAAGTCAAGGTCATCCCCAAGGCCTCACGTTCACAAATTGCTGGGTGGGAAGGCGAAGAATTAAAAGTCCGATTGGCCGCCGTGCCAGATAAAGGGCAGGCGAATGCCGAATTAGTCCGTTTTTTGGCTGATCTGCTAGACATTGGCAAATCTCATATTCAACTCATTCAAGGCGAAACAAGCCGCCATAAGCGGCTCTGTTTGACAAACATTTCACTGGATCAACTCCAAAAGAAGCTCCCGCTTAAGTTGGAGTAGTATCGGGGAATGGCAAGAATGGGGCTGTGGGTACAAGATCGGGTTCCGCCCAATTGACAAAACGCCCATCTTTGCGCCTCATAGCCTCTTTCATCTGATAGTGGTCGAGCTTGGCACAAAACTGATTGTAGATTTCTCTCCAGCGATATTGAGGCGTTCCAGGGGTGTAAAAGGAGGCTTTGGCCTCTTCCGTGACGGTTTGGGGAAGGCGGTAGCGGTTATTTTGAATGTGAACGCGCCCCCTCGCTAAATGATAAAATTGAGTCAAGCTGCAGCGAAAGTACTTATAGCAAAAGTTGTAAGTCGTCCCTTGATCGGCCAGCATCCTTGCCATAGTCGCTGCCTTCTCAGGATGATCCTCAGTCAATTCATCCACTTGATGAAAGATGAGGTCAATCTCTTCTCTTGCTTGCTCCATCAAAGCAGAAAATTTGGTGATAAGAATGGGATTATCCCAGCCTCTCTCACTCCTTAATAAAGGCTCTAGGGCATGCCATTCCCTTTCCAGTCGCTTGTGAGAAAAATCGAGATAGCTTGGGTCAAATTGCCCTTTAACTGGGAAATAGCGTCCAGCAGCTTCTATTGTCCTTTGCTCAGTATCGAGTTGGAGCTCTCTTGTTGCAAGGCGGCGCTGGGCAATTTTTTGATAAATCCAGTAAGCTGAGCAGGTGAAAACTGCGATTGCGAGCGAGGCGATCACAGCCACTCTATTTGTCAAAAGAGGGCGGGCCATGCTGGATGAAGAGAAATTGAAAGAACGGATAGTGATTAAATTAACGATCATTGGCATCCATAAATGAGTTAAGTATGTATCTAAAATCCTAATTTTAAAGTGTTATAAAAAAAAATGAAAACAAATTTTGTGCAGTAGGAAGGAAGGAGGTCATTTTTCGACTCATTTTGGCGTAGAGAAGCTGGCAAAAGAAAAAGCATTGCAATAGACTGATTTCGATAAAGACTTTAGAGAACAAGCTTACATGGGAGTTGAGAGAGGGAATGCGAACAAAACTAGGCTACTTATTATCCTGTTTAAGTCTCTGGCTTATGCCTTTGACTGGTGCAGAAGAGAAAAAAGCAGAGACGAAAGTCGAGACAGAGTCTAAGTGTGCGGTTCAAGAGGTTTTTTCCGAAACAGCGCATGAGGTTGTGGTTGATGGAAAGTCAATCTCCTATAAAGCCATTGCCGGTACATTGCTTCTAAAAGACGATAAGTGCGATCCCAAAGCCAGTCTATTTTTCATCAGTTATACTAAAGATGGGGTCGATGATTTAAGCCAAAGGCCTGTAACCTTTTGCTTTAATGGGGGGCCTGGCTCTTCCTCTGTTTGGCTTCATATGGGCACCTTTGGACCCAAAAGAGTAGCCTTGACTGATAACGGTGACGCTTTGCCTCCTTATCACCTTGTTGATAATGAATTTTCGATCTTGGATGTGACCGATTTGGTTTTTATCGATCCTGTCTCGACTGGATATAGCCGGGCCATTCCGGCTGATACGGCAAAAGACTACCATGGCGTCGAAGAAGACATAAAATCGGTTGCAGAGTTTATCAGGCTCTATATTACCCGCTACAATCGGTGGGAGTCGCCAAAGTTTATTGCAGGGGAAAGCTATGGCACGACGCGGGCGGCAGGTCTTGCTGGATACTTACACGACCAATATTATGTGAATGTCAATGGCCTTGTTCTGGTCTCTTCGGTACTCAATTTTCAATCCATCGACTTTAGCGTTGGCAATGATCTTTCTTATCTACTCTTTTTGCCAAGTTATACGGCGACAGCCTGGTACCATAAAAAGCTTCCTGCCGATTTGCAGAATGCATCTTTGGATGAAGTGCTCAAGCAGGCACGCGATTTTGTAACCGATGACTATTCGACAGCCCTTTTTAAGGGTGACTTGCTGACTTCGGAGCAGCGCAAAAACATGGTTCAGAAACTGGCGCGCTTTACAGGTTTGACTCCTGATTACATTGAGCGCAGCAACTTGCGCATCGATATGATGCGCTATGCAAAAGAGCTCTTACGCACCCAACGGCGCACCGTTGGTCGTTTTGACAGTCGTTTTCAGGGAATCGATATCGATGCCGTAGGGGAGTATTTTGAGTATGATCCCAGTGCAGATGCCATCTTTGGGGCCTTTACAGCCACTTTTAATCACTATGTTCGGACAGACCTTAAGTGGGAGAAAGACACGCACTACAAAATATTGACGAATGTCCAGCCTTGGAAGTATGGGAATGGGAATCAATATTTAAATGTGGCTGAGAATTTGCGCAGTGTAATGACGAAAAATCCTTACATGCGGGTATTTGTGGCTAATGGATACTATGATTTGGCGACTCCTTTTTTTGCGACGGAGTATACTTTTAATCATTTGGGATTGGATCCTTCTTTTCCGGGTCATGTGACGATGACCTATTATGATGCGGGGCACATGATGTACATTTATCGTCCGGCTTTGATTCAATTGAAGAGAGATCTTGCACAGTACTATCTGAAGACACTTGAGAGTCAGGAAGAGGCGGAAAAGAGCGGCGATCAGATTCGTCGCTAGAAAGTGTTGATTTTTGTTGAGCGAAAGTGGTATGGTATTAGGTACCACAATTCAATTATGGGGCAATAGCTCAGTGGTTAGAGCAGCGGACTCATAACCCGCTGGTCGTAGGTTCAAATCCTACTTGCCCCACTCTTTTCTAAGCACTTATGAGCACGAATTAGCTTGAATGAATAACAATATTCAAGTTAAAATTTGTCATTGCGGTGCAATGACGGTGCAGTAAAAAACAATCTTAACGCACACCATCCAACCGCTCGAACCCAACATAATCAAAGGTTTGAGCACATGGCGTCTATATTTAAACGCAAAAATAAAGACGGGACGACGCATTGGCGCGCTGTCATTCGTGTTAAGGGCTATCCGACTGTCTGCAACCATTTTGCTCGTAAGCAAGAAGCTGACGACTGGGCAATCGATGTAGAAAGACAGATCAAGCAAGGACAGTTCAATTTTAGCAAGCATAAGAATCAGCATACTTTTTCTGAGCTTGTCGATCATTTCATCAACAATGGTGCTCTTGAACATCACCGCTCAGCTAAGGATTCCCTTCGTCATTTAAATTATTGGCGCGAACGCTTAGGCAATTACGCTCTTGTCCACTTGACGCCCGAGCGACTGGGTAAAGAAAGGCTATTGTTAATAGAGACGCCGACTAATAGAGGAGAAAAACGCTCCTCTGCGACCGTCAATCGCTACATGGCGACCTTGTCGTCAGTCTTGAGCTATGCCTGTAGGCAGCTTCGTTGGATTGATGATAACCCCTGTTTTAATTTGATTAAGCTTAAGGAAAACCCTGGAAGAGATCGCGTCTTAACTCAAGAAGAAGTGCAGCGCTTAATGGCGGCTTGTCGTCAAAGCCGCAATGGTTATTTATATTGCATTGTTCTTTTGGCGTTTACAACTGGAATGAGACAAGGCGAAATTTTAAGCCTAACATGGAATCAAATTGATTTTGACAACAAGCTCGCTCATCTCAAAGAAACGAAGAATGGCACGCCACGCAGCGTCCCTCTTGTAGAGGCTGTCATTGATGAATTACGATAACATTGGATTGGGATTCGGCATGGAACTTCGGCTCGAAGTAACCGTCAAATTAAAATCGTTCGCTTTCGTGACCTTAATTTAGGCAAAATTGAAATCGAATTAGAAGGAACGCGTATTCCAATTTTTGATCGGGAGCGCACAATTATAGACGCTTTTCGTCTCCTCAGTCGAGAAACTGCTATTAAAGCTTTGAAGTCAGCCATAGGACAAGGCGGAAAAAACTGCATCGATCTAATAAAGCTTGAAGCATATGCTAAAAAGCTTCAATTCGACATTTCACTATATTCACTAAGTTTAACCACATGATAAATGAACAAGCCCTCAAAGATAGACTTCAAACCATTGCCAAAGAAAAGGAAATCCCTTTCAACGCTTGCTGGAAACAACTTCTTCTAGAAAGATTTCTAGCAAGACTAGCGAGGTCATCTCACATCGATAAGTTCATATTCAAAGGCGGATTTCTGCTTTCTTACATGATGAAAATAGGCAGGGAAACAGTAGATCTTGATTTTCTTTTAACGCGCATGAATGCCGAGGTAAAAGGGCTTCAAGAAGTTTTCGAAGATATTGTATCGATATCATTAAACGATGGATTCACCTTTTCCTTTGAAAGCATAGAATTACTTTCTCAACCACATATGGAATATCCTGGATATCGCACACTTTTCAAAGCCTCTTTTGCCAAGATGAAAGATAAAATCCATGTGGATATTGGCGTTGGAGATGTGGTAGAACCAGAGAATCTAGAAATTAAGCTTTTTGAATATCGTGGAAAGCTATTTTTTGAGGAATCAATTTCTCTTTTAGTCTATCCTATCGAAACAATTTTTGCAGAAAAACTAGAGATCGTGCTTTCAAAGGGTTCTAGAAATAGCCGTATGAAGGATTTTCATGATTTGCTTTTACTTTTACGTGATAAAGGCTTGCAAACTTCTAAAAAACTATCTGAAAATGTCCAAAAGACATTTGAAAATCGGGGAACAATGCTAAAACCCATACAGTTTGATGAGTCAGGTCATCTAGCTCTCCAACGACTTTGGACTGCGCATCTTCAAGGGTTTGGCGATGTAGCTAAAGAACTTGAGCTACCAGAAAGCATAGAAACTGTTATTAAAAAAATTAATTATTTCTTTTGATAGAATATTTTTTGTTTGGCCTAAAAAACTATTCAAGTTACGTGGGCTTTGTACATCTAATGGCAAAGCGTCAATAAGAATTTTACGTCGCAATGAAATCAAGAGAGAAATAGGGATGCATCTATGGCAAAGATTTTAATAACCGGAGCAAATGGATTTGTAGGGAAAAGACTTATTGTTGACCTCTTGAATCAAGGGCATCAAATTTACGCTTTGTGCCGCATTAAAGGCACTAAAGTTTTTACTGAAGACCAGTCCAATCTACACTATATTTGGGGAGACTTAAGAAATCCTGAAACTTTAAAAGAAATTCCCATTGATATTGATGCTGCTTATTATCTTGTGCATTCTATGTCGGATATTGTCGGTAATTTAGTCGATACGGAAAAGCAAGTAGTAGACCAATTCCTACTAGGTGTGAAACATTCACACATTAAGCAAATTATTTATCTAGGAGGAATTGTTAATGATGAAAAAAAGCTATCCCCTCATCTCAAATCAAGACTATTAGTGGAAGAAACACTTAAGGACAGCGGGATTCCTTATACAGTTTTACGTGCCAGCATCATTATTGGGGCAGGCAGTGCATCTTTCGAAATTATTAGGGATTTGTGCGAAAAATTACCCATAATGATTGCTCCAAAATGGGTTAACTCCTTATGTCAGCCTATTGCAATAGGGGATGTCCTTTTTTATCTTTCTAGGGTGCTTCTCAATGAAAAATGCATGAATAAGACTTTTGACATTGGTGGTCCTGAAGTTTTTACATTTAAGGGTGTAATGTTGAAGTACTCGGAATTTCGAAATCTTAAAAGATGGATAATAAATGTTCCGGTCCTTACCCCTCGCTTATCCAGTTACTGGTTGGTTTTTATTACGTCGGTTCGCTACTCGCTTTGTGCTTACTTAGTAGAAAGTATGAAAACAAGCACTGTTGTCCAAAAGGATCAAATAAAAGAAACCATTCCTCATCTTTGTTTAACATTCCTTGAAGCCCTGGAATTAGCTTTTCAAAAGATTTCGCAAAATGAAGTTGTTTCAAGTTGGATGGATTCATGGGAAATTCGAGACACTAATCCGGATATTGAAAATTATATTCAGGTTCCAGTTGAAGGCTGTCTAAAAGATGAAAAAAAAGTCATAATCAAGGATTCAAAAGTAGCTGCTATCGAGAGGATTTGGCGAATTGGGGGAAGTAATGGTTACTGGGCTATGAATTGGGCTTGGCATTTGCGGGGGTTTTTTGATCGAATGATTGGAGGCGTAGGCTTAAATAGAGGGAGAAGACATCCTTTTGAATTACAAGTCGGAGATTCGATAGATTTTTGGAGGGTAATTGTTGCTGATAAAGATAAAGGTAATTTAATTCTATATGCTGGTATGAAACTCCCGGGGGAGGCTTGGCTTGAATTTTATACGAAACAAGAAGGTGAGAAGTGGTTTCTTATTCAAACAGCTACTTTTCGCCCTAAAGGTATTTTAGGACGTTTATATTGGTATGCTCTCGTTCCTTTTCATTTCTTTATCTTTCAGAAAATGGCAAACGCTTTAGCAGGCAGTTAAATAAAATTTACTTCGTCGTTTGGAAACATGAAGAAAGGGAACAGCTATAAAAAATAAGGAATGTTAAGTGAAACAAAAATATGCAAAAACTTCATTATTCGTTTTTATTATTCTTTGCCTGGCAGTTGAGATCGGGGCTAGTTACTGGACAAATCTAAGTGTGTCAACGTGGTATCCCTCATTAATTAAGCCTTCATGGACTCCTCCAGGGTGGCTTTTTGGTCCTATTTGGACCATTCTCTATTTGATGATAGCGATTTCTGGCTGGCTGATATTTACAGCAGAATATTCTTCACGGAGGACTATTGCTTTAATGTTTTACGGAACCCAACTTACGCTAAATTTACTCTGGTCATTTCTGTTTTTTTCTTTGAAGAGTCCTGTCCTAGGATTGATAGATATTCTTCTCTTATCTTTATTGATTATTTTAACCATCTTTAGTGCGTGGTCTGTGCGCCGCTTAGCAGCTATCTTGCTAATCCCTTATTTAATTTGGGTTATTTATGCAACATCACTTAATGCTAAAATCTGGCTACTCAATGTTTGATATCACACGGCTCACACGGCTGTGTTGAAAAATTCATTTTGAGCCAGCCTCATGTATTAGGGTTCTTCATCAATTTTGAGTTACTCATCTTCAAGGTCTTGGAGAGGTAGCCAAAGAACTTGATCTACCAGAAAGCATGGAAACTGTTATTGAAAAAATTAATTCTTTCTTTTGATAGAGGATATTTTTGTTTGGCTTAAAAACTATTCAAGTTATCTTAGGTTCAAAATAGGGAGCTGTTCCACAGCTCTCTAAATTTATCTACTTGCTTTGAGCATAAGATTTTATTAACTTACTACCCTTCTTTGTTAGCTAAACGTGAGGTGCAACAATTTTCGTCTTAAGGAGGATTGTTCACTTTACTAATTTTTCCAAAACCTTTCATAAAGTCATTAGGTAAAAATTTAAAAAAAGTGTCTATATAAGCCTTCTTATATAGATCGTTTGCAATATATAATATTTTAAGTGATCATCAACAGGCATTAGCATTCGACATCAACAAATGCTAAATTACGACAAAAATCAGTATTAATTTATTAATTCTGAACAAGTTATCATATCGATAACTTTTATAGAAATTAGGTTTTTAATGACAAATTCAGGAATGAGAATTGGCGATATTGGAGCCATGATTAGCAATATAAATAATATTCAGCAGCAAGGACTGCATTAATGGTTGAGCTACGTATGCGACTTATTGGGAACTTAGCCACCTCTTAAGACACAAACTCATGGATCTTGTTGATACCTTTAAAAAAATAATCCTAAGAAGAAGCAGATTTCAGATAACTATTGGAATTGTCATCTTTCATATCTTGATGATACAATTGTTAAGGTTTTTAAAAATCAATTAGACAATATTGAACTTCAAAAGTTAGATGGATTTGGGAAATTGAGAAACAAGGCTTCATTTTACATAATCTGCGCGACACACCAGAAACACACTTGTCCCTATTTGGGTTCATAAAAACCAGTAATCCACAGTTGAATGAAAGAAGTAAAAAAGCTACTCTATTGCTGTGAACAACGATTGAGTACTGACAGTGGTGCAAAAATCAACGGTCTCATAACCCGCTGGTCGTAGGTTCAAGTCTAAGTTGCCTCACTTTTTTAACTCGTTCAAAATCAATAGTTTTTGTTTTGACATACTTGCCATTCACACCTGTTTAATCTATGACAATACAGTTTATTTTGAACGATTTAGACTGAACTGCAAATCCATTTTTGCTATTATTCGCTTTTAAAATGAAATCAAGAAACTTGTCTCTTCTAGCTCTTCATGTGGCTATTGCGATGACAAGGCAAGCTAACAGACTCAAATTCAAGGAAGAGGCGTGCACCAAGTAATAGAGCATCAAGGAAACAAATTTTTTATTGGGCTCGAATTGAGAACTAATAATGAAGAATGCTCTTTGGCTATGCCAGCTCACAAGGAGAGATTCTTTAAAGAGAAGATTCTTTCGAAAATTCCAAACAAAACGAGCGGGGATATCCTCGCGCTTTATACCAACTACGAAGGAGATTATACAAAGCCCTATTCGTGGATTCTTGGATGTGAAGTTTCTAGTTTGGAACACGTGCCTGAAGGGCTTGTAGGAAAAATGATTCCCCAATCAAAATATGCTGTTTACACAACTAAAGGGGAGTTTCCACAAGGGTTAATTGCAGCATGGCAAGATATATGGAAATCGAGCTTACCCAGATCTTACACAACCGATTTTGAAGTGTATCCCAGTGATTTCGATCCCCAACACAAGCCAGAAGTAAAAGTTTACATTTCAATAGAAGATGCTCTTTTAAAATCTGTGCTACAAGGCCGATTTGATACTTTCCGTTCAGGTTCTATTTGCAGTCCATTACCTGAAGCTGATTTTAAAGACACGAGCCAAAATTCTCTCTACGCTTGGGGAATGGATTATGTTTGTGGCAACGGAGTTATGGAAAAAAACATAGACCGCATCCCAACAGAAGAAGAAATTGATCTAGCAATTCAGTATTTTTCTGCCAAAAATCTCCCTTTTATGTGGTGGACGTCTGCAAAAACTTTAGAAACAAGAGGCTTTCAATTTGGTGGCATTCTTACTGGAATTGCGCTTGATATTTCTCAAGGAGTTCCCTCTACGTTACCGGCCTCACCCAACTTGACAATTCAGATTGTACAAACGGAATCTGAGCTTAAAGTGTTTACCGATCTTGCAGCAGACGCCTTTGCGATGAATCCTAAGGCAACTGAACAATGGCTAGTCCTGAATGACGCAGTCATGAGACAAGGCGAACAGGTACATTTTATGGCTTATTTGGATGGGGTTCCGGTCGGAACGGCGACTCTTTCAGTATCTTCGTCGTCAGCTGGAATTTGGAACCTGGCAACCTTGCTGCAGCAGCGAAAGCATGGCATTGGTGGGGCTCTTGTGCATGCAGCACTTCTGGAAGCAAAGAAACGTCAATATGCACAGGTGATGGCTATTTTGATGCCAAAAGGTTTAGCATGGGGACTTTTTACAAAATTAGGCTTTCAAGCAGTTTGTGAATTTCCATTCTATATCTACGGTGTTTCTGCGGAAGAGCTGGAGAAATAAGCTATATGATAATCTGCTGGGACTAAGGCTCAAAGCGGCACAGTTCGCCCCCAACAAATCACAGTAATTAATCATCATCTTGTCATAGCTCATGCTCCATTTAGATACGGTAGCATGAGCTATGGCAATTCATACACGTATTCAAAAAATGGCATCGTTAGATATCGAGTAATGATCCAAATAGGATCTCTCCTGTCTTAAAAAAGACGAGCATCAATTTTTTTGGAACCGTTCAAGCAGAGACGCTCTTTTTGATTATCACTTAAGTTTTCTAACTTCTTAAAGCAAAAGGAAATCCCTTGACGATATAAAATTATTTTTTTAAAGTCAGATAGAAGGGTTAAACTCCTAAAAAACCGGGGGATTTTACTAATCATTCTGCATCACTCTTTTATATTAAAAATTGCTCACTAAATGCTAGTGCTATAGGAGATTGAGCAAGTTCTTTAGAATGGCGCGATAAGCTGGCGATGGTAAGTGAGGTGTTTGTATTATCATTTTTTGGGCCTTGCATGAATTCTAAACATATCCATCACCAACTTCATAATGATTTTGCCAATTCGGCTTTCCATGGACCACATGATAATGTCTTTGGGACATTCCTGTCTTATTTTTATCTGATTCCCACTGCACGATTAAGGCGCTGTAGCGCGCTTCAGATATCGTGATTCAACATCGATCAAAGACGAAGGTCTTTGGGAGCGTAAGCTTGTGATGAAGGCAAGTGTGGAATCAGATTGCAGGTTGTTAATCACTACACTGGATTGCTTGTCGATATACTTGGCATAAGAATAAAAATTAATAAGACTCTTAAGGATAGCCATGCATAAGTAAAATATTATCTTAGCTATATTGCAACGGGAAATAAAAATGAAAAGACGCTTTCCAGTAGGGGCAGAATATTCGAAATACAGCACAAGTTTTCGCGTTTGGGCTCCCGACAGGAAAAAAATTGTTTTATTTTTTGATGACGAATCTAAATCGTCTTTTAAAATGAATAAGGAGAGTGGAGGATATTTTTCTTTAGAGGTAGAAGATGTCAAAGTTGGAAAATGGTATTACTTTCAACTGGACAATGAAGAAAAGTTATACCCCGATCCTGCATCCCGTTATCAACCAGAGGGCATTAACGGCCCTTCAGAGGTCATTAATCCTCATTTTTCTTGGACGGATGCCCAATGGGAAGGATTGGACTTGCCGGGGCAAATTATCTATGAAATCCATATCGGGACATTTACTCAAGAAGGGACATTTAAAGCTGCCTCAGAACGTCTTAAATACCTAGCTGAATTGGGAATTACACTAATTGAAATCATGCCTATCAATGAATTCCCTGGGAGTTTCGGTTGGGGGTATGAAGGGATCTATTTCTATGCTCCTTATCATTTGTATGGTTCTCCAAGCGACGTCAAAGCATTTATCAATAGTGCTCACCAGTTAGGCATCGGGGTCATTCTGGATGTCGTCTATAATCATTTTGGACCCGAAGGAAGTAATTTCTCTAAATTTTCTAAAGACTACTTCAATCCTGATAAGATCACGGAATGGGGAGAGGCTCTTAATTTTGAGCATCCTTCTTCGAAAGAATATTTTGTCGCAAATGCGCGTTATTGGATTGAAGAGTTCCACTTTGATGGTTTGCGCGTTGATGCCACGCCCTGGATTTTTTGCAGTACAAAGCCGCATGTCCTTTTTGAGATCACCCGAACGGTAAAAGAAATAAAGCCGAAAAGAAAAAGAATTATCATTGGCGAAAGTGAAACGCAAGATGTGACCTTGTTACAGTCCCATCAAAAAAATGGGTATGAATTTGACGGTTTATGGAACGATGATTTCCATCACACCGCTTGCGTGAGGCTGAAAGGAAGAAGGGAAGCCTATTACACCGATTATTTAGGAAGCCCTCAAGAATTCATTTCTTCCTTGAAATATGGTTTTCTATACCAAGGGCAATACTACGCCTGGCAAAAGAAAAACCGAGGGAAATTCGACCTGTCGCTTCCTTATTCTTCGATCATCATTTTTTTAGAAAGCCATGATCAAATTGCAAATTCGGCAGACGGGAAAAGATTATACCAACTGTGCGATTATGGGAACTTCAAGGCTCTTTCTTGTTTAATGCTTTTAGGTCCTAATACCCCTATGTTATTTCAAGGGCAAGAATATGGATCAACTGCTCCATTTTATTATTTTGCCGATCATGACGATCATCTAAATGATCTAATTCAGAAAGGGAGAAGAGAATTTCTTTCTCAATTTCCATCCATGGCCAATAAAGAAGCGCACAGAAATTTGCAAAAGCCTTCCGATCCCTTAGCCTTCACCAGATCGAAATTGGATTTCAGTGAAAAAGATAAAAATGTCGAACATTATGCTATGTATAAGGATTTAATCAATCTTCGTAAAACTGATGACGTTTTTAGTGCGATGGACTCTATCCTCATTGATGGAGCTGTTTTAAGTGCAGATGCTTTCCTAATCCGCTATTTTGGAAATGAATATAATGACCGGCTATTGATAGTCAATTTTGGATCTGATCTCAATTTTAATCCTGCGCCCGAGCCCCTAATTGTTGCTGGCGAGGGACTGCAATGGGAAATTATTTGGTCCAGCGAATCCTTTATCTATGGAGGTGTTGGAACACCACCGATCAACAATCCCTATTGGAAAATTCCTGGCCACTCTGCAATCGTTCTAAAGGCTGTTCAAGAGAGGAATAAGTGAAAGGACAAACCTGCAAAATAAATTCGAATACGCCTCATGACATTTTTTATGAAGAATGGCTAGTGACAAATGGCCTGGGAGGCTTTGCTTGTGGGACAATCGGGGGCACTTTGCAAAGAAAATATCATGCCTTATTAAATGCTTCCTTAAAATCTCCTCTTGGTCGTACTGTCATGCTCAACTATGCCCTTGAGGCTATAATTTTACCCGACAGACGGGAAATCCCACTTACAATACTGAGATCAAAGGATGCTGCCTATGAATTTCCCGATAGTCTGGTAGAATTTAAATTTGAGAATAACATGCCTACCTGGAGCTATCAAATAGAAGACATCCAATTGGAGAAAACTCTCTGGATGCCTTATTTGCAAAATAGTGTCTATATACGTTATGCGATTATTGCTTGTGACGGACCTGTCATTCTAAAATGGAGGCCATTCTTGCATTTTAGAGGCCTGGAGCAATCTGTCAAGATTCATTCCGATTACGCTTATAGCGTAAATACAAGTAATGAGGGATATGAAATTAAAAGCGAGACCGATTTTCCGACCCTAAGAATTTTAAATGACCATCATGCGTCTTTTACAGTAGATCTTCAACGAGTTGAAAACGTTTATTATGAAATTGAAGAAAAAAGAGGCTATGACTTTTTAGGGCCTCTTAGCAGTCCTGGATATTTTACAGTGACTTTAAATGCAGGAGAGAAAACTTGCTTTATAGCTTCTACGGAGGAATGGAGCACAGTTTTGGCAATGACATGCGAAGAAGCTATCATTGCCGAAAGGCAGCGGCAAAAAAGCCTCTTTAAAGAAGCCACGGCCCTCTCTTATTCTAGTACTGCTCATAAATTGATACTAGCGGCCGATCAGTTTATCATCACCCCAATAAGCCGCGAAGCTGACATTGTACGTTTAAAAGCCAGCGGAGAGGAGAGTCGTTCAATAGTCGCTGGGTACCCTTGGTTTACTGACTGGGGCAGAGACACGATGATCTCTCTTGAAGGATTAACATTGGTGACAGGAAGAGCATCTATTGCCCACGCGATATTGGGGACATTTGCCCATTATATAAAAGATGGACTTATTCCAAATATGTTCCCCGAAGGCCAAAATAAGGGTCTTTATCACACTGCTGACGCAACATTATGGTTTTTTCACGCCGTAGACCGGTATATGTCATACACTGAAGATGAAGCCTTTTTGCAGTCTATGCTGCCTAAATTCCAGCAAATAATTAATCATCACATTCAAGGAACCCGTTTTGGCATTAAGATGGATGGAGATGGGCTCTTAATTCAAGGGCAAGAAGGATATCAATTAACTTGGATGGATGCAAAAGTAGAAAATTGGGTGGTCACACCGCGTCGAGGCAAGGCTGTAGAGATTAACGCATTATGGTATAACGCTTTAAAATTAATGGAGAAGTGGACTGGAAAAACAAGCGATCTTGCAAAACTGTGTTTTGAGTCTTTCAATGGCCGCTTTTGGTTTTCTGAGGGCGGCTACTTGTATGATGTTATTGAAGGAGAAAAAGGGAATGACTCTTCCCTTAGGCCTAATCAGATATTTTCAATTTCATTGCAATTTCCTGTGTTAAAAAATGAGTATTGGAAGCCTGTTGTCGATGCTGTGAAAAGGGAATTAGTGACAGATTATGGTTTAAGGACTTTATCTCCGCGAGATCCTGACTTTAAAGCTTATTATGATGGAGATCTTTGGGCTAGAGATGCGGCTTATCATCAAGGCACTGTATGGCCATGGTTAATCGGCCCTTTTATTGACGCTTGGTTAAAAGTTTATCCCCAAGATAAAGAGTCTTGCCGTTTTTTGGATACGTTAGAGAAGCATATCGATGAAAATTGCATTGGTACTATTGGAGAAATTTTCGATGCTGCTGACCCCTATCACGCTCGCGGCTGTTTTGCGCAGGCGTGGAGCGTTGCTGAGTTTTTAAGGGCTTACGTTAAATTGCATCCTGAATATAAAAATCGGTGAAAGGGAGTGAGAATCACTGGTTTTGCAAAATGATTGAACTGTAGGGAGCTAGTTGAATGCTATTTGAGGGCAGTTTTTCTTCAATTTCATAAAAGTCCTTTGGAGAGGGGAGGCTAGTGTTGATCAGCCAACGCCAGCTACGATTATTACCTGCAGAAGGAACTTCAACCGTTTGAGAAAGATCCGAGGCATTGAAAGCCAGATATAGTTCTGGTCCATCAGCCCCCTGCAGGGTCAAGGCTAAAAGACGGTTATCATTTTCCCAATCAGGATTGTCGACTTCGAGGCCATGCCATCTCACTTCCTTATCAGTCAAAAAGTGATCCTGTTTTAAAAGAGGAGATGTCTTTCTAAAATTGATGAGTTTTTTAAAAAAATGAAAAAAATCTTTTTGTTCTGAAAGGCGGTCCCACAAAAACCAATTGATTTCATTATCTTGACACCAAGGATTATTGTTCCCTTTGCGGCTATGTGCATATTCATCTCCCATCCATAGCATGGGGATTCCTTGTGAAACCATAAGAGCGACAAGAAAATTGCGCATCTGCTTATTTCTTAAGGCAACAATTTCTTTATTGTCGCTTGGCCCTTCAATACCACAATTCCAGGTGTCATGATGGTCAACGCCATCAACATTATTTTCCCCATTTTCCTTATTATGCTTTTCATTATAACTTACAACATCTGCTAAGCTGAACCCATCATGACAAGTAATGTAATTGATACTGCAATGGGGAGAACTTGTGAAAATATCAGGAGTCCCGCATAAGGCTCCAGCAAAACTTTTTTTATAGTTTGGAGAGCCTTTAATGAAATGGCGAACGACATTTTGAAATTTGCCATTCCATTCGGACCAAAGCATGTTTGTAGAGGCGAACTTTCCTAAGTGATAAAGGCCTCCTGAATCCCAAGGTTCGGCAATTAACTTCTTAGATGCAAGGACAGGATCGGTAGAAAGCAGTTCCATGATAGGAGCATTCTCCATGGGGGAGCCATCTCGGTCGCGATTAAATATGGATGCGAGGTCAAATCTGAAACCGTCGATGTGGTATTCAGTCACCCAATGCCGTAAAACAGAAATGATGAATTCCCTTGAATTGGGATGATTACAATTAAATGTATTGCCGCACCCAGAAAAATTTAAGTACATATTTTCCGGGTTAATCAAGTAATAAGCATGCGCATCGAGGGCTTTAAATGACATTGCAGGCCCTTTTTCATTTCCTTCTGAAGTGTGGTTAAAAGCGACATCTAGGATGACTTCAATGTGATTTTGATGTAATTCTTTTACCAGTGCTTTCAACTCTTGCCCGGCTTTATTCCCACTTGAATGACTTGCATAACGATTCATGGGGCTAAAAAAATTAACTGTTGAGTAGCCGAAATAATTATGCAATTTTTGCTGTGTCCGCGGATTCGAGTTGAGCACATCCTCCTCGCAAAATTCCTGAATGGGCATCAGCTCCACAGCATTAATTCCCAATTCTATAAGATGGGGGATTTTTTCTATGATTCCTTTAAATGTACCGGGAGCCTTGGATTTACTGCTCGCATGCGCTGTAAATCCTCTAACATGCATTTCGTAGATGATAAGGTCTTTTTTAGGAATATTGGGAGCTTTATCGTTTCCCCAGTCAAAAGTTTCTTTGAAGGCTTTACCGATGGGCCTATAACTCAGCTTTTCTCTAGAATGCGTGTGCCATTTAGGATCACTTAAAACCCATTTTGCATAAGGGTCTAAAATCGGTTCTAATTCACTATCTGAAGAGTCTCTTTTGATTTGATAAGCGTATCCAAATACGTCAGGAAGATCTTTAATAAAAGCATGCCAAATTGTGCCGCTTTTATTTGTAAGCGGATCTAGCACAAATCTATCTATGATTTTTAATGGCTCGGTATCTGCATAGATGCAAAGGGTCATTGTATCTGCCCCTTTGCAATGTATGGCAAAATTAACTCCGCCATCGCATATTGTAGCCCCCAAGGGAAAACATTGGCCTGGAGCAATTTTCATGCAGCTGATCTCTTTTTATCTTTTTTTGCTTATAGCAGATTCGGCATTGTTTGAATTTTTTATTTGCAATGAATGGGGAATCTTCTTATTTCGCTGGAAATAGAGTGGCTATTTCTGACATTTGGGGCAAAAAAAGCTTATTCTTTCCCTCTTCCCTGTCTTTTTTCTACAAATCTTTTCTCCACACTGAGGACAAAGACTCTTTCGGTAAATTCTATAATGCTTTTTCAAAACAAATTGCTTTCTCCATTCGTAAAATTGAAGGGAAAAGTCTTTAGTTGTTTTTACGATTTTCTGCAAAAGCGGATTGGACATGTCCTTGATGACAGTTATAGGCTTCCTTCTCACTAAAAAAAGAACTTCGTTTTTTATAATATTTCCTACGCCCGAAAAAATGCCCTGATCTAGCAAAACATCTGCTATCTCCTCTTCTTGATGCTTTTTTAAAGCCTTCAATGCTTTTTTTGAATCCCATGCAGAAGACATAATATCGGTTGAAAAATCGTAAAGATTGCGGGCATGAGGCGTTTCGAGATACTTTAGAGAAGAGCTGTAGATGAGGATTTGGCCTTCTTCAAAAATTAGTGCAAGTCGCGGACTTATTCTTTTTTTAGGGTAGTCTCCTGTGATTTTTTGATCGTTTAGTATAGCTTCAAAGCTGCCATATAACAGAAAATGAACGCGCAAGGCAAACTCATCGAATTGAAAGACAAGGTGTTTACCCCATGAAAAGATATCCAAAACTCTCTTTTCAGCGAGTCTTTCTTTCCCTATTTTAGTGTTTCCTTCCACGGCCAAAATGACTTTTCCAACAAAAGGCGTCAACCATTCAGCTGCTAAATAAAGAGAGGGGCCTTCCAATTTTACCCGGTCTTTTTGGGAACTTTTGCCCCTTTTTTTCTAGCTTCTGAAAGACCGATTGCTATTGCCTGTTTTTTATCTGTCACTTTCTTATGGCTTTTTCCTGATTCCAGCTTGCCTTTTTTCATTTCATGCATCGCGTCTTTGACAGATTCTTGCGCCTTATCTCCATATTTTTTTGTCATAATAGACTTCCTGATTTGGTGAGTTTAAGCATTCACAATTTCTCCGCCATTGGGATGGAGAATCTGACCGGTCATATAGGATGAATCATCTGAAGCGAGAAAGACAAAACAAGATGCCACTTCTGCTGGTTCTCCAGCTCTTTTCATAGGGACATCTGAACCAAAAGTCTCTACCTTTTTGGGCGAAAATGTGGAGACTATCAAGGGTGTCCAAATGGGTCCAGGGGCGACTCCATTGACGCGTATTCCTTGTTCAATCAGTGAGAGGGCAAGTGATCGAGTAAAAGCGACTATCGCTCCTTTTGTTGAAGAATAGTCTAGAAGCTTTTCACTTCCTCTATAAGCTGTTACAGAGGTTGTATTAATAATAACCCCTTCCTGTTTTTTCAAATATTTCAAAGAAGCCTTAACCAATAAAAAATAGGAGAAAATATTGGTTCTAAATGTTTTTTCGAGTTGTTTTTCGGAAATTTTTTCTATTGAATCTTGGGGATGCTGTTCGGCTGCATTATTGACTAAAATATCCAAACGTCCAAAAAAATCAACAACAGATTTAACAACAGATTTGCAAAATTTCTCTTCGCCAATATCTCCTGGAAGCAGCAAGCATTTTCTCCCTTCCTTCTCTACAAGCCGTTTTGTCTCTTTTGCATCTGAATGTTCTTTGAGGTAAACGATCGCGACGTCTGCTCCTTCTTTAGCAAAGGCCACTGCTACAGCCTGTCCAATGCCGCTATCTCCACCGGTAATGATAGCAACTTTTTCTGACAATTTTAAAAAAGGAGAGTTCCTTTCTACTTCGGGTCTAGGCTGCATTTTAGTTTGTATGCCGGGAACTTTTTGTTTTTGTGGGGGGCGCTGCTTAGTTTTTTTTACTGCCTTCATGGACGCCTCTTTTTGAATTAATATACAAAGTTTTAAGACACTACATTCCTGGTTTTAAAACTACCTTTAAGCAATTATCTTTCTTTTTGAGAAAAATATCGTAAGCATATGCAGCCTGTTCTAAGGGCAATGTATGCGTGATGACATCCTTTAAAACGACTTTTCGTGTTTTCACTAATTCTAAAAGTTCATCAATGTAATGTTGAACTAAAGCTTGCCCAGTCTTAATTGTAACGCCTTTATCAAAAATTTGTCCGAATGGAAAACCGCTGTAAGGGGAGCCATAGACCCCTACAACAGAAATAACTCCACCACGTCTCACGGCGCTAGCGCAGAGCTTAATAACACTAATTGTTCCGGCTTGAGCGTGGATGAGATTTGAAAATTTTTCCCATGGGGATCTGTGTGCTTCCATTCCCACTGCGTCGACACAAACATCGGCTCCTCTTCCTTCGGTTCTATCTCTTATTTCTTGAACGACATCCGTTTTATGGAGATTAAGGACTTCGGAATTGGCCGTTTTGGCTGCTATCTCCAATCGATAATCCAATATGTCTACTCCTATCACTCTCGAAGCACCCTTCAACCAGGCTGCCTTTTGAGCCATAATTCCAACAGGGCCGCAACCAAATACAACGACAGTTTCGCCACCCTTCAATTGCGCCCAATCGATTGCTGACCAGCCAGTTGGAAAGATATCTGTCAAAAATAGAACTTCTTCATCAGACATGTCAGGTTCAATTTTTTTGGGGCTAAAGTTTGCATAAGGCACGCGAACGTATTCTGCCTGGCCTCCAGGGTACCCTCCATAAAGATCTGTATAACCAAACAGGGCGCCGCCCTTTTCCTTAAGCGTTCCACCTTCGGGTCCATAATTGGAATTGGAATTTTCGCAATGCGGAGTAAGCCCATGATTGCAAAAAAAACAGTGTCCGCACGCAATAGGAAAAGGAACAACAACTCTGTCACCTTTTTTTAAGTCCTTTATGTCTTTTCCGGTCTCTTCAATAACCCCCATGAATTCATGGCCCATAATAAGCGGTTTTGATTGAGGAACGAAACCGTTAAGAATATGCAAATCAGACCCGCATATAGCTGTCGATGTAACTCTTACAATAATATCATCTTGCTTTTCTATTTTAGGGTCGTCGACGGTATCTACGGAGACTTTTTTAGGATGATGAAAGACCAAAGCTCGCATAAAACACCTCGTTATTTTTTTTAGTGACACTCCAAGCATTATCAATAATAGAAAAGGGGGGCAGAATGAGTTGTCAATCTAAGACCGCTTCATTCTTTATCGATAAAAAAAAGGAGAAGCCGCAAAGGCAGCTTCTCCTTGATAATCATCTGTTATTCACTCTTAGCTGATTATTAATAGATCTGATGCCTTCAATTTCTTTAAGTTGATCGTTGATCTTTTGAACGTCTTCTTGCTTATCTACGGTCCCACTGATAACAACGACTCCATTAGTTGTTCTAATCACTAATGTTTCATAATCTTTCGAAAACCAACCATTACTCAACTTATCGCGAATTTTAGCATTTAATTGTCTGTCCTGGAAATTAGAGGCAGAATCCCTAGGATATTTTTTTTCAGAATCTTGTAACTCAGAATCAGAATAGGTGTCTGAATTCTCTTTAACGATGGTGATTTGATTGTTTACTTGCCTTACACCATCAATTTTTCTCACGCTATCTTCAACATTATTCTTATTTTCAAGCGTATCGACAGAGCCTCGAAGGTTGACAATTCCATTGTGTACGTCAAAGGAAACATTTTGGTATCCTTTAGAAAACCAACCTGAACCTAGTTTATCTTGAAGTTTTCTATTGATTTCCTGATCAGAAACGCCTCCTTGGTTATTATCCCTTTGGCTATAATTTTTTTGCTGATCCCGATTATAGGACTGACTACTTTGCTGGTAATATTGCTGATTTTGATCATATGATTGATTTCTAGGTGCTTGCTGATAATCATATTGATTATTTCTTTGATAACCCTGATTGTCTCTTTGATAATAACCCTGTGAACTTTGGGCTCCATTTCCATAGGGTTGATAATATTGGTCGGCCGATACTAACGCCACAGATCCTAAAGCAATTAAGCTGAATATTTTTTTCATCTTTCTCTCCTATGAGGTTGTTACATTGGAACAATTAATGCTTGGTATGTCTAATCTCTCTTTCATCCTCTGATTCATCCACTTCTTCATTTATGGAATGATTTTCAGAACGTTTTTCCCACTCATCAAGTTCTTGTTCTGCCTCTTCCTTGGCAAGGCCATATTTTTTTTGGATTTTTCCCAACAATTGTTCTCTCTTTCCATTAATTTCGGTAAGATCATCGTCGGTAAACTTTCCCCACTTCTCTTTTATTTTTCCTTTGATGAGCTTCCAATCACCCTTCAATGTATCTTTATTCATGGGGTCCTCCTTTAAAAATAATGAATTAAGAAAACGACTTAGTGTTAATTACTCTCATTCCTTTGACATGATTTATGATCTTCTCCGCCAACTAAATCCAGGTCGCGGTCCGATAAGCATATACGAATAAAGATGAGGATCAGCAGTCCCAATAGATTCTTTTTGGTACAGACCCTCTAGGTAATAGATGTAGCTATTGCGTGTAAGGAGCTAAGAAACGATTATTGGTAACGATCATCTATAATCCAAATGGGCTGTTTGCCCATTTGCAAAAGAATCTTAGTTTTTAGATAATTCCAAAGACCTTTAATAAAATAATGATAATAATGGGAACCCCTAGTAACCATAAACCAATCATTTTGCCCATATTTTCCCCTTTTTTACAGTCCATTCTGGAATGATTAGCCTTCCTGAACAAACACTGATGTTTAATCTGCTTTTTGTTTTTTGCTTGTACGTTCGTGACAAAGTCCCCAAATTTGTACTCAACTGTTAATCTGACCATCTACTTTAAAAAAATTATTGTACATATAATTCGGCAAAAAGAACTCTATTTCCCTTATTTTCCTCTAGAAAAACAGCGAAGCTCATCAAAATAATTAGGAATGTGAATGCAAAACGTGAAAAACTGAGTTAAGTTGGGATGAGGAAAACTGGCGAACAGCAAGAAATACAATCAATTAAAGTATTGAATAGACTTTATGGAATAATCATCCGCTCCACAGTTTCACATGCTATGGAGCGGATGATTTTAGGGCTAGCCTGCTTTTGATTTTCCATAGCAATAGAAAAATAGGGTAGCCCTTATGCATCTATAGTCTTAGATAATGGCATTCCTTGGAATTTTCATTAAGTTGCCGCTACTGACTATTTGGCGTGCACTTGATTCATTGGCAACCAATTTTAGAACGAACGGGTTTAATAAGAAATCAGTGACGGCCCAGACAACAGAAAAAGAGCTGCTATCTAACCAGTTTACAGAATGTTTCAGAGGCACTGCAGAAACGGGATAGAGGGCAAGTGAGCCTACGCAAAATATGATAGCAGCTATACTTTCAATTGTGGCTGTTGTGGCCGCAAGAGCATAGCCCACTTGAGCCAGACATTTATTGCTAATGCCTGGCTTGTTGCGGCATAAGGTAACTCCTAAAACTAGAGCGCTTGACAGGCTATTCAAGCTTGAAATGGACATAGACACTGGATTAGGCATTTGGTCAATCCTTTTGTTGGCTCTGATTGTATGTTTTTCTGTTTTTTACTTCGGGAAGGCATTTACCCCAGCCGAAGGGTGTAATACTATAAGCAATGGTTTGAGTCGGCTATCAGCGATTTGCCCAAGATGGCAGGAGTTCATTAAAACAATGCTCTACAACTAACTTCTCATATTTGCAATGAAGCCGCCTGATAAGGTCATTAATAGGATTTTGTTCTGAAGGATTTTGAATGAGGTATTTTGCCATTGAACCAAAAAAAATGGCTTGCTCTGCCTCCGGGGTGCAGGAAGAGGCAAATTTCTTTTTTGCGATTTGGTTTAATCGTGCTGCATTTTCTGTGACTTTGATGAGATCTAGAGGAAGATTTTCTAAATCCAGCTTGATAGAAAGATTATCCATTTCATGGCATCCTTCTTTTTTTAAACTGGAAAAAATATCACTTTCAAATGAAAGCGTAGCTAAATCGTGGAGAGCGAAAATGGCGCAGCTTGTGTAGTTACGCTGCCGTCCTTCTCCACCGTGAAAAATCTCGACCTTCATTTTTGATTGCAATACCATGAATGGCAAAAGTGCTGACTCATGTCCCGCAGCATCGAGCTGCAAGGCTTGCCAACCAATAGACGTTTTCTGTAAAAACAGACCAGTCATGTGAGCCATTTTCTGACTTTCTTTGCTTTGGCAACGAACAATAAAGCCAAATTTACTATTTAAAGGGGCATTCTCTAGCTTCTCGAGTTCTTGATCGAACGACTCACAATCATCGCAAACAATACAATTAAATTCTGAATCCATCATCTTGTTTGTTTTTAAATAGTTGACCAGTAGTTCAATGCCTTTGGTAGTAAATGTCCGTCCATCTTTCGAAAAGACAAAATAGAGATCTAATTCTTTGTATACATGCTTTAAGTAGCTGAAGATAAGAGATGTTTTATCTTGGTCTTGGTGCCCATTGAACACCTTCAGAAGTGTGGTGATGAAAAGGCTTTTCTCTTCATTTGGGATTTCATTGTAGGTCGTTTCTAGAGTCTTTAGGGCAGCAGGCGATTGCATCTGGAGTGCTTCGCATACTTTTTTTAACTTTTCTGCTAGAGCCGGCTTGTTAGTATTTTTGAGTATTTTTCTGGAAATCT
The DNA here is from genome assembly GCF_001499655.1 of Candidatus Protochlamydia naegleriophila. NCBI lineage: Bacteria > Pseudomonadati > Chlamydiota > Chlamydiia > Parachlamydiales > Parachlamydiaceae > Candidatus Protochlamydia > Candidatus Protochlamydia naegleriophila. The sequence continues at coordinate 2,146,216 of NZ_LN879502.1, read as the reverse complement.
CAGAGATTTCAGCAAATTCTAATGAGGGAGGAGTTGTTGAGGGAGATGCTACAAAGGGAGAGATTTCAATTTGAATGCTAGAACTTTGATCGTTTACAAGAGAGGAAAGAAGGGGAAAGAGAGGTGGTAGATTAGGAGGGATACTCATCATGCGCTCTTTTAATTTTATTAAATATTCGATTGTTAATTTTTTAAATGTGAATAAATTGAATTTTGTTTTTTATTGGTTTATTAAAGCACATGGCTAAGTATTTACGCTATTAAAACAACCAGCCTTTGGCTCATTCGAGCTTTTGTTGATGGATAGACATGCGCTTTTTAGCAGATGAATGTGTGCTTGCCCATAATGACTCTATTTTAAGAGGGATTCTATGAAGAGGCAAGTTGAGAAGTACTTTTATTTTCCTTTAGCGAGCTTTAAAAAGGTGAGCCAAGATGACATCCGATAAACGGGACTTGTGTAAATGGATGGATTGCGGCGCGAATCTCCAGACTCCACGCGCACAATGCTAAGCAAGGATCCAAAGGTAGTCATCCCAAGCAGAGAAAAAGCGAATTGCAAGCTGTCATGTTTACCTATGCTCTCGTCATCAATGTCCCCCATTTGAGTCAAAATGGAGTAGACGAGTGGCAAAAATTCTGTATTCTCAAAGACGTTAAAGTAGAGTTCATTAAATAGCCTGCTATTTTTGCCTGGCTGAAAGTACCTTTTCAGCAAGGCCGAAAATGCAGTCATACCCATGGTTGATATTAATAAGGCGGAGATTGCAATTTGATGACGGACAGAGTCGGTGTCTAAAGCGACGGCTATTGTAAAACCTGTAAGCCCAAGAAAAAGGGGAATGGTAATGATGCGGTCGACAAGAATAGCGGTTCTAAGCCTGCGGTCATCTTCTACGAGTCCCAAAGCTTGGCACATTCTATTCTCTTTTAATCCTTGCCAGCAACCAGTCTGCAGCGTTTGATTTTTCCTTTTTTTGGAATTTTCAACTTGGGAAGTTAACGCTTGAAATTCTCTTTTGGCATCGTATTTTGTTTTGCCATAGGCCATTCCAATCAGAATGCCCATGGCATTGTTCCCTGGATTAAATATTTGGAAAAGCATATTTACCTCAATAAGCACAATAGGTGTCGCCGTGAGAGTCAGGTTGATAGCCTTCATTCCCCATTTTCGAAGGCGAGAGCAGCAGTTTTTTGAAGATAAATCTGTGCATGCTTCCTTACTTTTTTTGAAAGTGGGAAAGTCCTTCCAATCCGATTTCTCCGAGTCCGGAACCGATAAGAAGATATCCAAACGTATTAACCAAAAGATAAAGTTCGCTTTTAGGATTTTGAAACGTATTTAAAAAAGCCGTCGTGCCTCCACAGGCAATTTTGATGGCGTTATACAATAGAACTTTTTTGGCGTCTGTGAAAAGGGGTTCCAATAAGAGGCTTGGAGTTAGTTGAAGAGGCATAAGAAGAGGTTCACTCAGACTTCCTGGAATATCTTCTTCTTCGCCATTATTGATGGACTGCTCATTTTCTTGCACGTTGAGTAGAGCGCTTTCTTGAGTCTCTTCATCCAAATCAATAAATCCGTATCCCAGGTTTTTTAAGGCTTGGAGGCAATCATGCGCAAGATTGTATCCAAATAAGGTAGAGATAACACCATAGAGGCTTTTTTTAAGCATCTCGTCTTCGACATTCAATGAAACATTCCAAAGTGTAAAAAAGCACCAATGGGCCAAGCCTGTTGTCGTATTGTGTACTTGTTGCAATTGCGCGTAAAATTCCTCGTTTGAAGACGATAGGAGCTCGATCATGATTCTGCTTGATGTTCCGAGGCTTGTCCAGCAAATGGCTTCGAGTGCACGCTCTGTCGCAGGAGGAAAATGGGTATAGTGATTTTTCTGGAGTAAAAAGAAGGCCGATGCAAAGAAAGAGACTGTTGCAGTAGTTCCAGTAAAGACGCGAGGCAGAACGGGCGTTATTTTGCGCCCCCAAGATTTAACTGTATCCCATAGTCCGGTCGAGGGAGTCAGATCGGGAGCTTGATCGGAAGGAATTAAAAAAGTTGTATCACTTACGCTATTCATAAAATTCTCTTTTTAAGGTTTTTTCAGTAAATCATTCTAAAAGCATCTGCCGGATGTAATTGTTTCAATCGAAATTTTCTGGTTTGAAAAAAGTGCGTTAGCTTACACAGATAAGCCTTAGGAAGGCTCGAAAAGGAGCTATAAGTCTTGTTATGAGTTCATCTGAATGTAGTAACTAGCAGTTTTTAAATTAATGGCTTGAGCCAATAAGAAAGACTTGGTTTATCTTTTCAAATAAAAGCAGGTGGGCGTGATTAGCTCTGAGCGTTCGCTGAATGGATGCTTCAGGTAAAAAGAAATGAGCAGGCAACAGGCTTTGATAACGATTAAGCACTGTTTGGAAATTGTTGGGATTTAAGCGGGTTTTTTTGATTCCGATTTTTTTAAGAGCATCCTTTTCATCGTCAAACGGGGTAGTTAATCTTATGGGAAGATCTGATAGGCTGTTCATGATTCGTTCCTCCTTAACTGCTATGGGATCGATCCATTTCCCTGAACAAGAGTCTTCAGCTCCATGTATGTCGTTATGAGCAAAGTCGAAAGAGGAAAATGGTTCCATGCTATGGATATATAGATAGGAGTATATTTAAGACAAGACTTAGCAGAAACACATGGTAAAAGAAGTATCAATCATACAGAGAGTAAAAGTTTCGATTCTCTTCGACTAGATGAAGATTTAGCCACGTATTTGCGGAAGCGTTTTAAATTGATCGCTGGTCCAAAATGCAGCAGCATCAACCACACTTTTAAGATCCGCAGAGCTTGAATTTCGTAAATTCAGCCAAATCAATTAGGCTTGAACGTATGCATCATTAAGTCGCTAATAATGGCGAAATAGATTAGGAAGAAGGACCGATGTTTTGTTTTGCGGTCATCAATATTTTTTTGTTTTTTAAGCGCTTTAAGTAAGCTTCTGATTTTGTAAAGAAAAGATCCGTACCATTCCATTGTTTTAGTTGCTCATCTATTTTGTTTGCGAGTTCATCACTAGACAATCCACGATGTTCACCGCTATTGGGATCGAAAAAAATGAATTCATTATCGTTTACTTTTTTGACTAGTAAGGAATGGCCAGTAAAGGAAGATTTATCCTTGCAAAAGACCTCTAACTTTAAAGTTGTACCGTTATCTAAATGTTTTAAACCTTCGGTTAATAGTTCTTTGTTAACTTTTTTCTCACCGCCTGTGTCTTCAACCAGCTTCCATTGATCAAGAACAGAAAAAATGTTATCTGGATAAACTCCGAATAAAAAAGCAGCCATTTTATAAAACACTGAATACACGTCTAATAAATGACTCTTAGCAACCGGATCTTTATTTAATTCTTCTGGTGTGATTTTTTGTTTCAATTGGTTAGCCACACCTTCTTTGCCTAATAAACTATCCATTAATACTTTATTGCAAATCAATTCACATAAACCTTGAAAGCGAAAAACCATTCCTTTGAGATTGTCAGGTAATTGACTATTGATGATGTCGGCCTGATTAAAAGGCACAAATCCTTCAATTGTTCCATCATCTTTAAAACTTAATGAGAGTTTCGCAAGCAAATCGGCAATTTTATTATCTTCCAGTTTTAAATGTTCAAATTTTGACTTTAATTTATTTTCGTGGTCGAATAAATTTTGATTAATAAACTGTTTGGCCGAATATAAAATAGACTCTATTTCTCTTTCTTTGGGTGGATTGACTCTGGCTGCCAATTCATCAATTCTTCCATAGTAAAAATGATCGCTATTAACTCCAAACATATTTCCTCTCCAATATAATGTTCATTATTAATTATAATAACTAAATAATTGTAATAAAAGTTTTTTTTATTGCGTTGTTGATTACTATTAAGACTGCGGATTATTGGAGAGATAGGGGAAGGAGGGCTTCGGGGAAAAAGGCTCAATGAATGCTGATAGCATCTATTGAGCCAGATAAAAGATGAGCTAACGTAGTTAATCAGACAGCAATTGATTGGCCAAATCTTTGGCTAATTTTCCATCGACTGCGCTATTGAGTTTCATGATGCTCTTCATGACGAGCCCGAAGTCTTTTTTTGTTTTGGCTCCAGAATCGATGATGGCCTGCTCTACGATTCTTTTTGTTTCTTCAGTAGAAGGCGTGGTAGGCAAAAATTCTTGAACGATCGCGAGCTCGCTTTTTAATTTTTCGACCGCTTCACTGCGATTAGCTGCTAAGGACTGTTCTAGCGCTTCTTGAAGATTACCATAGTACGTTTTAAAGAGTTTTAAAACGTCCGCGTCGGGCAGATTACCGCGTGCATCGACAGTCAATATTTTTGATTTAAGCATGCGTAGGGTGTCGAGTCTCAGTTGATCTCTGCTTCGCATCGCTTCTTTGATACCCTCGTTAATTTTTTCGAGTATTGTCATCGTACGTACCTTAGTTTAATTTTTAACCTGAATGTCCAGTTGGACAAATCCAAACACTCAGCTTTTTAGTCTTTCTGAGACGTACAATACCTTAAATCGGTTTTTGACACTATTTTTCGTTTAGAAAAATTTGCCTACAGACCTTATTGATGCTACCGCGAAAGAATCGATTTTGATATCATTTTACGAGATGTCTATACCAACCAATTGATTTAAAGGAATGTTGTGCATCAGTATCAAGATTTGATAACTATTTTTAAAGATTGCTTCTTTTTGAAATACAATACCCTATTGGTTAAAGGCGAAGATGAACCCCTTTATCTTCCCGCTGACGAAAACCGATCCTACCACGCTATTTTTTTTGCACATGGTTTTTTTGCCAGTGCATTGCATGAGTGCTCTCATTGGTTGATTGCTGGTAAAAAGCGGCGTCAAGAAGTAGACTTTGGCTATTGGTATGTGCCAGACGGACGTACGGCATCACAGCAAGAACTTTTCCAGAGCGTTGAAGTGAAGCCCCAGGCGATGGAATGGATACTCTCTAAGGCTGCCGGCTATCGCTTTCGTGTGAGCATAGATAACCTCAATGGTTCAGAATCAGATACTGACACCTTTAAAAGGGCCGTGCATCAACAAGTCAAAACATATTGTGAAAAGGGACTTCCTGAAAGAGCTGAGACCTTAAGGCTGGCATTATGCCGCTTTTATGGAACAGCTGTAGACTTAGCATTCGAAGACTTTGATGTGACGAGTCTGTGAAATCAAGAAGTGTGAAAAAGGATCCAAAAAGCTCGCTTTTGGATCCTTTAACCCGCTGTCACTCACCTGATAGCTGAATGACATCTCTTGCTTTGCATCTTGGGAATGTAGGAAATATTCCCTTCGCAAACCGCAAACCTGCCTCTCACTCTACAGCGATTGCCTGTATGCTAGGACGGCAATCACGGGTTTAAGTTCAAATCATCTAATTTCAAGATGATCGACTACTTGTCTGACTCCGGCAAAATTTTGTGTCGTATTAATAATCAGATTGTGTGCGTCCCTATTTGGTACTGTTCCAGAAAGGGTAACAATGCCGTTATTTGTTGTGATTTGAACGTTTTGCATAGCTCCAGCCAAATTCTGCTGAGACAATAAGACATTGCGCAAGTCGTTGGACAATAACTGATCAGTTGGTGTTTCTAAGGCCACTTGTTCCTGTGTTACCACTGGAGAGCGCGTGACTTCAGGCGTTCTCATGGTTAAAAAGTAAGATGCCAGTAAGAGCAGAGGAATACCGAGACCTAAAAGCCATTTGTAGATCGATGAATCATTTCTTATTGGCTCTTTTTCTTTGATCATAGTGTCTTCACGAACCACCTGACCCCTAGGCGCTGAGAATCTATCAAAATTCCAGTTGCGAATCCTCTCTTCAGCTTCTTCTTTTGTATATCCATATTTTTGCTGCAATTTGGCGACCAATTCATCATATCGCCCATTGATTTGTCTAATATCATCTTCGGTTAAATAGCTGAATTTTTCCCTTAAGAGTTCTCGAACTTGAACCCACTGCGATTCTAGTACGTTCTTATTCATAAAACCTCCTTTAGAGCTTAATGCTCATATCTTTAATGCTAAAATGATTGTATTAGTTTGTCAAACCCCTGAATACTCGTTTTTTTATGTAAATTATTGATAATGAGCTGTCTGAAATATATATAATTTTTTTTAATCAAATTGCTTAAAAAACGCAATGATGTGGTAAACAAGGTGATGCAAGAGAGAGTTGAAAGGAAAAGCTCTGAGCGGGGGGGGATTAGCAGCTTGGGTGATCTTACGCTTCTTTCTCTACGTAGCGCTTAATATTGTCCATTTGTTAAGTCCAATCCTCGTGATTCATTTGACAGGCTTCAGCTTTACGATCACTTGAAATGCGTTTAAAGTCGGATTCGGTTATAAAAGTTCTGTTCCTCCGACGATTTTCTCCAGTTTTAATTCGACGAGAGTAGGCGTTTCTTTAGAATAATCCCTTTTGTATCGACGGCAAAAGGATGCCAAGTAAAAGAAAAGAGCTGTTTAGGCTCGATCCTTTGCACAACGATTTCCCAGGAGTCGTGGCAAAACCTGAGGAAAAGATGAATGTAAAAGAGAAGAAGCTTTTAGAAAAACAAGCTTGGAAGCAATCAGCAACAATACTGTTGCTGGATCAGGAAAAATCAATCTTGAGTAACAAAACAGTAGCTTTGATATGGCGACAGTTTGGCTTCAATTCGAAGCAATTTTTCACCTTGCTTAGTTGAAATGTTCATCCGGTAATGATAACCTGTCACTGCCGTTTCACAAGTCAATTGATCAATGGGCATATGCATAAAACCGCTCTCAGTAAAGGTAATTCCCGTTTCGGCTAATGCTTGTTTATCGTGCCATGTCAGACTATGCCCGATTTTAGGAACGATCTCAATCGATTGAATGTCGCAAAGATTGAAAGTTAGCCTTACTCCATCCAATCTTTTGCCAAACAAGACAGTTGGAAAGAACTTATTGTCAAAATGTTCGAATTGAATCAAATTTTCCTGATTATTAATAGAAATAAATACTTCAGCATCACGAGCCTTTGCTCCAATCGCATTGAGAAAGTTTTTTATGACGACTTGTGAATTTATCTCACTAGCTTGCGAGCGAATAGATCGAACGGGATTTTGATTATCGACCCGCCTTTCTATGTGCGATAATTCTCGGTTTTGGCTGACACGCCCGTAAAGAGATGCCACACCATAGGTAGTGGCAAAACCTAAGGGAATGATGAGCGTGCAATAGGAGAGGATCTTTAATAAGCCTAACGCATTAGTTTTCTTGTCATTCATTCTAAAATTGAGGATCTCATCAAAACCATTGAAATAGTTTTTACAGATTTCTGAGATCATGGCATCTCCCTATATTGAGTAGTTAATTAATTATAGCTTTTGCTTGTTATTTTTATTTTAATAATTTGTTAAGTTGTTTTTTTTAATAACTAATTGGTGGCGTGAAAGGCTTATCTGGCGTTTGTCAGAAATGTGTCTCTTTAGGTACTATTTCAAAGCCGTATTTGAGTGAGGAGTTTATGAAACAAGCCGTACCTAAGCGACTGGCCATTATTGGGCTTCCTGGTAGTGGGAAGTCGACGTTTGCTGCAAAAGTTGGGCGTCTTTTGAACATCCCCGTGCATCACTTAGACATGCACGTATTCGCAGGAAAAAGGAAAAGAGACCGGCAAGAATTCTTATTGGCCAAAGAAGCTCTTGTGAATGGGGAATCTTGGATTATAGAAGGATGCTCCCTTTCTACGTTAGAGATGCGATTTGCTCGAGCGGATACAATTCTTTACTTTCATCTTCCGCGTCTACTCTGCATTTGGAGAATATGCAAAAGATTGCTCGCGTTTGATAAGAGCACTGCCGATACAGGTTGTTTAAACGGCATTAACTGGGCGCTCATCGCATATATTTGGAATTTTGATCGTGATAAAAGGAGCAGTATCGCTGAGCTTCGCAAAAAATATCCAGCGGTTGAGTTTCGCATTTTTCATCGATCTAGAGATGTTGAGAAATACTTAGACGAATTAAAAAGGAAAAAAGACGATGGCCCTAAAAAATTTCAAGGTTGAAAAGTTGATACGCGATTATCTCCCAAGCATGATGCGAGCGAAAGGAATCGTTGTGCATGAGCGGGCGATGGATCAAGAGGAGTTCATTCAAAGGCTTAAAGATAAGCTGCTAGAAGAAGTCGAAGAGGTGAAGCAGGCTTGCGGCCGGGAAGAACAGCTGGAAGAGCTGGCCGATGTTTTGGAGGTGATCCAGGCACTCGCAGTGGCCACGGGCTTATCCATGCAGCAAATTGAAGAAAAGCGGATCGAAAAGCGCCATGCAAGGGGCGGTTTTGAGGGTAGACTATTCAATCATCGCGTCGAAATTGAAGAGGATAATCAGGCTATCGCCTACTATTTAGATAGGCCTGCACAGTATCCCCTCATTGCGGACCACGACAAGCCCGATTGCCTTTTTTGTCAAATGGCCCGGGGGGGGCAAGGGGTCGGCTATTTTGCAAAGTTCAAGCATTGCTATATCATTAAGGATCGCTTCCCGGTTTCTCCTGGACATCTCCTTATCATACCATACGAGCATACAGACAATTGGTTTACAGCCAGTGAAGAGGTCCGTTCAGACATCATGAAAGCCCTGTACTTTGCGAAGGAACAGCTTGATAGCGAATACAACCCGCAGGGTTATAACATGGGTGCCAATTGCGGGGAGGTGGCCGGTCAAAGCGTCATGCATCTGCACGTGCATCTGATTCCGCGCTATCGGGGCGACATGGAAGATCCCAAGGGAGGAGTGAGGGGAGTGATCCCTTCTAGACAGAAGTATTAGCTTGAAGCGTCACAAATATTCAGGCTTAAATAACTTGCGATAGGTCTTGACCGTTGGCCCTGCAATCATGAATAGCCCATCGCCTCGATAGTGGATGGTTTCTGGGAATTTGGGAGAGGTTGCGACATGGGCTTTTACGACTTCCAGAATAAAAAGACTGTATTTATTAATGAGGCTTGAATCGACGAGTTTGCACTCAAAATTTGCATAGCACTCTTTGATCAGGGGTGCGCTTACTTTTTCTCCCGCGAGCGGCGTCAATTTGAACTCTTCAAATTTGTTAAGATCCCGCCCTGAGCAATTGCCGATGCGAACGACAGTGTTTGCAAGATCGACTGTAGGGATATTAATCACGCATTCCTTGCTTTTGCGAATCATGTTGAAGCTGTGATTGGCTGTCCAAATATAGCATCCAATAAGAGAGGGCTGAAACTCCATGATCATATGCCATCCCATAGTCATGATGTTGATCTCATCCTTCCAGGCCGAGCTAACAAGAACGATGGGGCCGGGTTCAATGAACCTGCGAACATTAGAAACAGGGAAGTCTTTTTTTACGTAACGTTTCATCCGACACCTCAATTAATGAATGAAGAGCCAAAAAACAATCTAGCATAAATATTTTTAAATTTAGCATGGAAAGTGGCAACGATCGATTCAGCGAGATAAAAATGAAGGGGAGGCCCTCCCTCCTCATTTTTGAAGGATTATTATCCACTTTTTTGGTATCTTTCCGCAGCGCAAGTGTGGTTGCTTGCCCTTTAATCAATTGATTAGGCCTTAAGGATATTTATGGATACTTTCACTGCTTTGTATGCGCAACTGCTAGGCCTTCAAGAAGCGGCCTTCATGCGCATCGATCATGAAGATGCGATGGTTGCCATCGTCTATAAAGTGATACAAGAGACGGGCGCACCCCTCATTTTAAAGATATGCGAGCGCGAGAATGATTATTTGCGCGAAGTCTTTTTCTTAAACTATTTTGCAGGTGTTTTGCCCGTTGCTCGAATCGTGCAGGTTGTACAACCAGCACTGGATACCCATGGAGCTATTTTAATGGAATGCTTCTCGGGGACATTGCTTACAACAGCTGAGGTTAGCGATGCATTGGCTTATAAAATAGGAGCCGCGCTTGCATCCATTCACCTCCATCGGACAACTGGTTACGGTGACCTCATCCAGTCCAATGAGTTAAGCTGCGATCCACGCCCGTATTTTACCATGAAATTTGAAGAAGGATTGGATGAGTGCAAGCCGCATCTGCCAAAAGAATGGATTGAAAAGATTCGTCTCTATTTTTACGAACAGATCACTCTTTTAGATCGTGTGGATGGTCCTTGCATCGTGCATCGCGATTTTCGACCTGGAAACCTTATGGTTTGCGATGGCAAGCTTCAAGGAGTCATTGATTGGGCAGGGGCGCGGGCTAGCTTCGCAGAAGAAGATTTTTGTGCATTGGAGCATGGGGAGTGGGCAAAGAATTTAGATTTTAAAAAGGCCTTTTTAGAAGGGTATGCAAGTATTCGTCCAGTGCCGGATTACAAAGAATTGACGCAATTATTACGCTTGAGCAAGGCGATTGCGACAATTGGCTTTACTGTTAAGCGAGGGACCTGGCAAGACGCTCATGCTCGCATTTATCAGTTTAATCGCAGCTTCCTCGAAACCGCTTTAAAGCTTGTATGAAAAATTAGACATGTCTAGTTCTCTTCTGTAATGTCCGGGGATGACTTTATCGGATAGGCCTCTTTGCTTTCTTTCTTTGATTTTTGCAAAGAGCTCTTTATAGCTTTCCAGCAACTTTTCGAGCTCTTCATCTGAGAGGCCCGGTAAGCTGAAGGAAATTGTTTTCATTTAAAGAACATCTCGTGGAAAAAGAGAGAAAGGGGGCTTTCTCTGGCCAGTCCAATGGATAGTCCTTCATCAATCTTTCCTTCCTTTTTCTTTTCTGCTAGTTTAAAGATGTCTATCAAGTTTTTACCAATGCCTTCCAGGGGAAAAATGTATGAGACATTTTTTAGAGGTAAGATCAGAAGGGCTTTACTGCAGGGCGGGAGATTTTTACATCGATGCTTGGGCACCTGTCAAGCATTGCATCATTACACATGCGCATGGAGATCACGGCCGCCCTGGACATCAACACTACATGGCATCCGAAAATACAGCCAAAATGTTGAAGCTCCGATTGGGCCTAGATTCTGTTGACATCTTCCCTTATGACGAGAAAGTCAAGATTAACGATTGCTGGGTTTCACTTCATCCTGCCGGGCACATACTTGGATCGGCACAGATTAAAATAGAATCGGGATCGACCACTTGCGTTGTCTCGGGTGACTATAAACGGGCTTTTGATAGCTCATGCGAGCCTTTTTCGTTGCAACAGTGCGACCTTTTTGTCACCGAATCTACCTTTGCGCTTCCCATTTATAATTGGGAGGAGCCGGTTCACACCGCCCAAAAAATTTTCGAATGGTGGCAGGAAAATAAGGCTAAAGGCTTTGCGTCGGTCCTTTTTTGTTATGCACTTGGCAAGGCACAAAGAATCCTCTCCTTGCTTCAAACTTATACAAGCAGTCCCATTTATCTACATGGGGCCATTTTAACCTTTGCCAGTCTTTATGAAGAGTGCGGCGTTGTACTTGGCAGCTACTTACCCATTCATGCTAATCCCAATAAGAGTTTTTCAGGAGAGCTCATTCTGGCTCCTCCCATGGCAAAGGGAACGCCTTGGATGAAGCGTTTTTTGCCTTATAAAACAGCCCTGGCATCAGGATGGATGCAAGTCAGGGGGATGCGCAGAAGAAAAAATTTAGACCGAGGCTTCGCCCTTTCCGATCACGCCGACTGGCAAGAACTTTTGAGAACTGTTAAAGAAACCGGGGCAACAACGGTTTTGACAACGCATGGCAATACCTCTTCTCTTGCGCGCTATTTAAAAGAACAGGGTCTTCAAGCAGCGCCTTTAAATGGGATGGAATGGCTTGATGAAGGAGAGGGAGAAGTATAAAGCATGAATACATTTGCACAGCTTTTTGACGCACTCGAGCAAACAAAGTCGACCACGCAAAAAGTAACTTACATTAAAAACTACTTCGAAAATGCTTCGGCAAGCGATGCCGCCTGGGCCCTTTTTTTCTTAAGCGGTAATAAAATCAAACGATTAATTACCGGCAGAATGCTTTTTGAGTGGTGCATGGAAGCTGTGCAACTGCCCGATTGGATCATGTCGGAATCTTATTCAGCTGTTGGGGACGTTGCCGAGACGATTGCATTGCTCATAAGGAAGGGGGAGGATCAGGCGGCTGCCAGTCTATCCCTTTCAGATTGGATTGTTGATAGGATCTTACCTTTGCAGGGAGAGCCTCAGGAGCATATTAAGGAGAAAATCTTTTCCTATTGGAACAAACTGGATACAAAGGGGATTTTTTTGCTGAATAAGATGTTGTCTGGAACCCTTCGCATCGGTACATCACATCTGTTAACGCTCCAAGGGTTGAGCTTGGCCTTAAACGTGCCTAAAGAAACCTTGAGCCAAAAGCTCATGGGACAATGGGTTCCTTCGGCTGACTTTTTTGAGGGCTTAAAGAGCATCGAAAATCCCACTTCTCAAGCCAGCCTCAATCCTTACCCTTTTTACTTAGCCTCTCCTTTAGACAAGCGACTCGAAGACCTAGGAAGTGTTCAAGAGTGGGATGTAGAATGGAAGTGGGATGGAATCAGAGCTCAATGCATTCAACGGGGAGGAAGAGTGGCGATCTGGTCGAGAGGTAATGAACTCGTCACAGAGCAATTTCCCGAGATTGCAGAAGCAGCCTCCCTTTTGCCTAGCGCAGCTGTACTCGATGGTGAAATTTTAGCCTTTAAAGACGGGCTTCCGCTGCCCTTTGGCGAGCTGCAAAAGCGGCTTGGAAGAAAAAAAGTGACACCTGCCACTGTGAAGAGTGTTCCCATCATTTTCATGATTTACGATATTTTGGAATATGAAGGCAATGATGTGAGAAAGCGCCCATTTGTGGAACGCCGCATGCTGCTAGAAAACTTAAATAAGCTTCCCCCTCTCATCAAAATCTCCCCGACGATTGCCTTTCAGAGTTGGGACGAGTTAGTGCAAAAACGGGAAGAATCTAAGCAGAACCGGACTGAAGGAATCATATTAAAGAAAAAAAGCTCCATCTATGGAGTTGGAAGACAAATAGGAAGCTGGTGGAAATACAAGATAGATCCCCGAACTATAGATGCCATTTTGATTTACGCCCAAACGGGCCAAGGCTGGCGAGCCAACCTCTATACCGATTATACGTTGGCTGTTTGGCGTGGAGAAGAGCTCGTCCCCATCACTAAGGCCTATTCAGGACTCAATCAAGAAGAGATCTATGAATTGGATCGTTGGATACGACGCAATACAGTAGAAAAATATGGCCCTGTCAGAAGGGTTAAAGCTGAACTAGTTTTTGAAATCGCTTTTGATGGTATCCAAGAGTCGAAAAGGCATAAGGCAGGCATTGCTCTAAGATTTCCTCGGATACTTCGCTGGCGAAAAGATAAATTGCCTCTGGAATGCGATTCGCTAGAGGCTATCAAAAAAGAATTTTTAGCTTAATTCCTTGTGTAAGATAAAAAATGCCAACCTTTATAAAGGCGTAGAAGTTGATCAAAAAAAGGAGAATAAAACATGAATTTGATAGATTCTAAGCCTTAAAAATGAATAGGATAGGAGACGGCATGATTGAAAAAATAAACATCAGAGAAAAGTTTAATGCTTTTTACGATTATTGGCATCCACGACTGGTTGGAGAGCTTAATGGTCAGCAAGTGAAGCTTACTAAATTTCAAGGAGAATTTATTTGGCATCATCAGGAATATGAAGACGAACTCTTCATGGTCATTAAGGGGTGCTTGCTTATGAAATTGAGAGACAAAGAGGTCTGGGTTGAGGCAGGGGAAATGACTATCATCCCAGCTAAGGTTGAAGGAACGTACAAGAAGAAAACTGGATCAAATTTAGCCTGGAATAAAACCGGTAAGATTGTCATTAGTCTCATGCCAATCTTTACAAGGATTTAATTTGCATCAAAATAATGCGCTGAGTCAAAATAAAAGCAAGTTCGGTCATTTGCCGACATAAACGTTTATAGGAGCGTACGATGAATACTAAACCATTTGATGTTGGGGCACTGCCGGTTCCCATCCCCTCTTTTTTTAATCGTTTTTCTAGCCTTGTCTCAATCCATCCTTCTTTCCATCACGAGCATCCAGCTCATTAATTTTTCCTTTTAATTTTTTTTAGTTTTGTTTTTCTGAATAGCTTCTCAGCAAGTGAATGATTTTATTTATTTTGCTGAATTTTAATGTATTCAGGATTAGTTGATTATGATCAATAAATGTGTTTATTTACAGTTTTTTACGCGTTTGCATGCGTAGAAATAATTAGGATTTTTTTTATGAAGCCGAAATCGATAGGAATAATTGGCGGGGCTGGACCTTTGGCCGGTGCTTTTTTGCTCGAGCGTGTTCTCACGCTCGCAGGTAAGAAATATGGGTGCTATAGGGATGCAGACTTTCCCAAAGTTTTTTTAATAAGCTTTCCATTCTCAGAAATGCTTACGCCCACCTTTGACGCCGCAAAAGTACGCAGAGAATTGCGGGACTGTCTTGATCAATTGCTCCAAAATGGAGCCTCCATTTTAGCCATTGCTTGTAACACGTTGCATGCTTTTTTAGACGATGAGGATGAGTTAGATCTCATTCATTTGCCTCGTGTGTTGGCAACCGAAGTGACTGATGTCGAGCCTCTTGTGCTTTGCACGTCGACTTCGGCTCAGTTTGGGCTGCACAGGCGTTTTTTTGCTTGTCGTTATCCAGATTCTACGACGCAAAAAAAAGTTGACCAGATGATCGATCAAATCTTGAAAGGGGAAGAGCGGCAGAAGATTGTCGAGGAGCTAAAGGAGCTGCTTCAAAGCCAGGATGCGAAGGCGATCATATTGGGATGCACAGAGTTATCCCTTTTTACAGCTCAGTTATCCTTACCTAATAAATTAATCATAGATCCTCTGGAAGTAGTTGCTAATAAAATATTAGAAAAAAGTTTTTCATTATAATAGGAGATCGTGATGTCATTCATATCGGAACTATCAAATGTGTTTAAGCCTGTATGGCCAGAGTTTAAAGAATCCGTTCGAGTGAGAATAGATTCTGAGCCTAGCGCGCCAGAAAAAGTTGTCGCAGACTTAGCAGCCATCGAAGGGGCGGTAGATGTTTACTGCTGGTACGAAGGAGCGCGCAGCTTGCCTGAGAGTGGGGCACTCTTTATGAAGCGGGAGCTTTTTGAACCCTTGTATCAGTTCAAATCCGATGCCAAGCTTTGCCTTTATTCCCTTAGAGCCTGGAGTTTCGCCAAGAGTGTGTCTAAAATGGCAGTTTCAACACCAATCGGCGATGCAATTAATCGCATTAATACGGCTGCGATTGAATCGATTTCTTCTTCTTCGTTTTTTAAGTATTGTGCCAACACTTCAAAAGAAGATCCTCTTTACCTCTTCATCAATGAAGAATTGCCTAAAAAGCAATGGTTGCTCGAGCTTTCAGCCGCGCAGAAAAAAAGCGGGAGGAGCGTAGCAAGCTTATTCGATGATCGAGTCTCCTTGTTTGATTGCATCAAGAAGTTGGATGTTACCGCCGCCTATTCCGCCATGCAATACGTGGAAGGATATTATTTGATTCAGGAATCGGTCAGAAAAGGGTTGTTAAAGAGGGAGAAAAAGATTCAGATCGCTTTTGTTTTGCCCAATAACGAAAGCAAATACTATCTGGATCTTCCAAAGGATATTGGAAAGATGCTGGAATTGGCTTTTGGGAAAGAGTTGAACGGCGTCGAAGTCACTATTTCTTTTCAGTTTTTCCTCTACGGAGAAACCATGGATGCCAGGCCTTATATTGATAAGAAATCGGAGGCTTCTAAAGTAGAGGCAAAGACTGTTTGCTCCTATTTTGATTACCTCTCTCAGCAATCATCCTTTGCATCAAATGCAAAGAGGGTAGAGATAAGAGATGATGAATAGTTGCATGGATCGCTCTTTTAATGGCTTCGGCTGATTGAGGCATCTAAAGGGAAAGTTTTAGACTTTCCCTTTTGGAATTTTGAGGTGCTAGAGAATGTCTAAGCGATTATCCAATCACTTTTGAACAACCTGATTGTATATCTTGTTTTTGAACTGGTTATTCATACCACCAAAAATTGGCAATGACGTGAACTTTTTTCCCTAGCTTATTGGCTCGATCTACTACAGCTACTCTAACCGAATCCCAAGTCCAATCGTCGCCGCAAAGGACACCGCCTTCATTCAAATGCGGGTACCAATAATCAATATCATTCATGACACTGGGAGTATCATGGGCTCCGTCGAGATAGATTAAATCTGCCTTGACTTTGAGGGCTTTGGCCGCTTCGATGGAATTCATCCGTATGGGGATAATTTTATCTGTCAGCTTTGCGTGAATCACATTAGACAAGAATTGTTGAAAAAGAAAAGGGAGCCTGGGATCTTGCAGGTGAGCCGATTCCTGTTGCGAGCCAGCCCATGTATCGATGGCATATAACACGCCATCTTTTGGTAGTGCCGATGCGATATGGCGAGTTGAGCAGCCGAGCCATGAGCCAACTTCTATTACTGTTTGCATCGGCCTAGCCTTCAAAAAAAGATCGAGTTGTTCTGCATTTCCAAACCATCCATGTCCATCAAATGGCAGGACTTGGATAGACTTATAGGGTTCTACCATGTCCGCAAAGAGCGAGTTGCCAAGTAAAGCAAGCGCGAGTAGTAGCTTTTTCATTCTTTTCTCCCAAGTAAAAATAATTGGCTCTCGATTAACGTTTAGTTAAATCGCTGTGCGTTTTTAAGCTAAATGGCAAAGCGAGTCAAGAAGGAATGCTTCAATCAGTTTTTTAATCCTAGCCGCTTTCTTAAAGGGGGAACGAGGGGTAAAATCGCTGTATTGCTCTCGTTATTAAACTCTATTTCTACTTCTCGATTTTGTTCTTCAGTCCGCTGGATGCCCCAGCTGCTTTGTCGGGGGACTTTATAGTTCCAGAAAAAATCCTGATCGCGTGTCCAATAATGATTGATTTTCAGATGAGTATGTTGAATGTAGGGGCTCAAAGGGCCAAAAAAAGTGACTCCATCGGTATTTGTTTGGACAATCCCGGGAAAGTAAATAGGGTAGTGGGGATTATCATAATGGTTCACGCATTGCGGACGAACGATAGTCTTTACATGGGCATTTGCAGAGTGTTGCTCAGGCGTGCATAGTGTCAAAGACTCTATCAAAGTCTGGTTGGAAGCGACTTTCGGAACCCAAGATGTGCCAAATAAATGCCAGTTAGCGCTGATTCCTCCGACATTTGGCAGATTTTCATATTTCGATAAAAATGTTTGGAGATTGTGCTCAGTTGGAGAAAAGAGGAACTCATCGATGTCGATGACTGCCAGCCATTTGACTTTGTGGCGAACTTTGACGAGCAAGTCCGTATAAGATTGACACTGGACTGTATTGAAGGCTGGATCTGTGTAGTCTTGGGTAGAAAGCAAGTCGACTTCCTCAGATTCTATATAGTCCTTGAGAACTTCTGAATAGCGGTCCCAATTTCCATGGCAATAAATGTAGAAGTGTTGGACTCCTACAAGCTTGTGAAACTCAATCCATTCTTTAAGATATGGCTCATCATCTTTGGAGATGGCACAAATGGCTAAGTCGTATTGATAAGCATGGCAGGAAGCCACAAAAAACAGGTTTAGCAGTAACAGGATTTTTTTTAGCATGGTTTTCGTCTTTTCCAATTTTTTGCCATTTTCTTGTACAAGGTTGTAAATTTAATGGCAATCGTGGGAATGGTGGAAATAATGCAGAGCTATGCCCGAAAGGCTTCAATGGCACTTTGGATGGCATGTTTTGCTATATGGGCCTGCAAAAATGGGCTTCGAAGAGCGATTGATTATTAAAATTTTCTATTAAATTTTTTAATTAATAGAAAACAAAGAGGGATGAGGTTAAATTATCTAGTTGCTATTGGCGTTAGATTTTTTAAAACTTATTTTGCTGAAGGGAGTGTCAAATGACGGTTGCTATTATTGGGGCTGGGCCTGCTGGATTGGTCGCTGCTAAAACAGCGTTAGAGTGCGGTTTGCATCCGACGGTTTTGGAGAAGAGCGATCGCATTGGGGGATTGTGGAAGCCTGGTACAGGCTTTGTTTGGGACAGCATGCATACAAATCTATCTTACCATTCTTGCATGTTTTCAGATGCCCCTTGGGACAACCCTTCGGGAGACTTTCCGACTCAAAAGGAGGTTTACAATTATCTTGAATTGTATGCTTCTAAAAATGGCATCTTTAACTATACTCACTTTAATTCGGAAGTGCAAAAAGTCTCTAAGGCTAGTGGACAATGGCGTGTAGAGTGGCTAGAGAATAAAGACATTATTCAGAAAGACTTTGACTATGTCATGGTCTGTAGCGGTATTTTTAGCAAGGCTCATGTTCCCTCTATTCCAGGTTTAGAAACATTTACTGGCCAAGCCATTCATAGTAGAGACTATAAAAATCCGGACTGTTTTCAAGGTAAAAAAGTTGTGGTAGTAGGAAATGCTTTTAGTGGTACCGAAATTGCAGCAGAGGTATCGACCGTTACAGCACAAACACTTCATTGCATTAGTAAGGCCATGTGGGTGCTGCCAAGATATGTGCCTGACAGCTCCAGTGTAAAGCAACCGCTGGATTTGGTCTTTTTTAGCCGGGTTGCAACTGAGGCCCTCAAAAAGCTTCCGGAAGAGGAAGAAAATAGACAGACTCATCAATGGTTCCAGCATTTGACTAAGCAAAATGAAGTGGCAAAAGAGCTGATTGTTACCACCCCTGAGGAGCCGCAGTTTAGTGCGATTTCCGATACCTATATCGATCAGGTGAAGGTTTCAAAGATTGATCTAAAACAGGCGAAAATTATCCGTGTTTTTCAGAATACAATTTTTTTTAATGATGGAACGCAAACAGATGCAGACGCATTGATTTTTGCCACAGGCTATGAGGCAGAGCTTCCCTTCTTTGATGCAGAGATCCTTCAGAAGCTCGATTTTTGCCCTCAAGATCGGTTTCAGCCCTTATTATTAGATAAGTGTACCTTTAATCCCGATCTTCCAAATATGGCCTTTTGTGGCATGCAGCGAGGTCCTTATTTTTGCACAATGGAATTGCAGGCTCGCCTCGCTTTCCATGTCTTTACGAATAGGGTCAAGGCGCCGAGCCTTTCCCAAATGAATGCTGGGATTGAGATTGAGCGCAAAATAAGAATTCAAACTCCGCGCCCCCAATTTCCTCATGGAAACTATGTGGAGTTTTCAGACATGCTGGCAAAAGAGGCAGGTGTGCTGCCCGATCTCGAAGGACTTAAAGAGAGTAATACGGATCTTTATAAGCTTTTGCATGAGGGGCCTTTCAATGCTTCTCATTATCGACTCAATGGCCCTTTTTCAAATCCAGAAGAGTCGGTCAAGTATATGCGGAAGATGCACCTGTCTTTAAAGAGCAAAAATTTAAGAAATCTGTAGGATTCTTTTACCTTACGCTCTCTGAGAGGTGGCCATTGTATGTGAAGGAATTAAAAAAAAACTTGTCGTAAAGCATCTTTCGAGTTATGAACTCAATTGTAATCACGAAGGAGGCTTTATGAAAAATAGCACTATTTCTAACAAATTGGCCACACCTAACGCATTAGGGGTAAAAGCAGAATCGGCGATCAGTCATGCCATCAATCCACTTGTTGCTGATGCCTTTGCCTTATATGTTAAAACAAAGAATTTTCATTGGCATTTGTCGGGACCTCATTTTCGCGATTATCATGTTTTATTCGATGAACAGGCAGATCAAATCTTTGCGATGATTGATGTTTTAGCGGAGCGGGTGCGTAAACTCGGCGGATTGACCATTCACTCTATCGGGCAAATCGCACAATTACAGACCATCGAAGATGACAACCGCGACTATGTCGGTGCGCATGAGATGGTTCAGGTTTTGTTTCAGGACAATCAAGAGCTAGCACAAAGAATGCGAGAGGCCCATAAAGTCTGTGAAGAGCATGAAGACGTTGCCACGACAAGCATTTTAGAGGTTTTCATCGATGAAACGGAGCGGCGTGCCTGGTTTCTCTTTGAAACCGGCGTTAGGGCCGACTAAGCAATGCTTTATTGAGTCTTATTCAGGGCTCAATAAGGCGTTTGCGAGTGTGGGCATGAGTTACAGGCTTTGCCGAACTGGATAAGCAATTCGGCATTCTCCTCCGGCTCTCTCCAGCATTTCGGTGAATTGTTTTACCAATCTAGATTAGCTCTCCGAGCTCTTATTATTTTTTATTCCGTTACCCAGAGTTAGCTAGACGCTCACTATTGGCTCTAAAATCAGTCGGCCTACCAGCCTTTCACAACACTATTTCCAAAAGTCAACTTCATGACCTATGTGGCCGGAAAGTGTTACCTATGTGCTTATTTGGGCAAGATCAGTCGGCCTTAAGGCCTCGAATAAAAAAGCAAAGGCAGAAAGCTCAAGGTTCGCACATTAAATCGATGAACAATCTGGCATTGCGCGGCAGAGCCCTGTTCTTCGAAAAAATGGCTAGAAGGCGATAGGGAATAGGGGGGAGTAGACAATCATAAACGGCTAATGCCCTCTTCCCTACGATATAATCAGGAAGAAATCCAATCCCCAGCCCCTGCTCGGCAAGGCTTGCAATGACCTCCCAGCTCGATACCTCCATTTCGCTGCTCATGTCAATGCCAGCTGCATGCAAATGGCGCCGCAGTAATGAGACCTCCTTGCGTTCCTCGCTGAGGATGAATCTTTGGATGGCCTGTTTTGGCGTTTTCTTGGCTTGATAGAGGCGATATTCCCCCTTATAAATTTCTCTGCAATCAAAAGATGAGAAATCTTCATTGTCGAGAACAATGCCAAAATCGACATCTCCTTTCTTAACTAGCTCCACAACGGTTCCTGTATGTCCAAATCTCAATACAGGTTCTATGTCTGGCCACATGTGCGAAAGCCTGCCCAAATGGCGTGGCAGCAATGAAAGGGCAAAACTATGAGTGCACGCAAAGGAAAGTTTTCCTTTAAAAACCCCTTCCGCCTCGTGAAAGGCATCTTCAATCTCTGCAAACTGCGTAAAGAGCTGCTTGCATTTTTCTAGCAGCAAAACCCCGTCGCTCGTGAGTTGAAAGCGATTCTTCTCATGAGTGATTAATTGCTTTCCCAAAAGAGCTTCCAATTTAGTGATCGCTTGACTAATAGCGGACTGACTCACAAAATTTTCTTTGGCTGCTTTTGAAATGCTCTTAGCTTGGCCAGCACTAAAAAAATAGCGTAAAAAGGTAAGGCTGAGCGGAAATTTCATGATCTCTATTATAAGTAATACTTATGCTGAGTATAACATTAATTAAATTTTTCTAAATCTAAAAGTGAGATAAAATGACTCTTTAAACAATTTTCGGTTGAAATAGCATGAGAGTTTTATTTTTTTTAACCTTTTTACTGACCCTTTCCACTTTTGAGTGTCAGAGCAGCTTTACACGTGTCGATGAAATGGAAGATATTTTTCATTATTTTGATGATGCCGATGCGCAGACTTTAGTGCTATTTGACATCGACATGGTTTTGATTCAACCGGGCGATCCAGCGTTTCAAATGGCCAATATGAAGCGTTTTAGCACGATTGCCAAACGGGTTATGAAAGACATTCCGGCAGGGAAACGCATGCAGTTTTTGAGTCTCATGATGATTAG
Source organism: Candidatus Protochlamydia naegleriophila (assembly GCF_001499655.1). Classification (NCBI taxonomy): domain Bacteria; kingdom Pseudomonadati; phylum Chlamydiota; class Chlamydiia; order Parachlamydiales; family Parachlamydiaceae; genus Candidatus Protochlamydia; species Candidatus Protochlamydia naegleriophila. Next base: position 2,124,543 of record NZ_LN879502.1, on the reverse strand, counting down.
TTCTACCCCTGTTTTACTCGACGAGCATACTCCCGTTTATTTGGAGCAATTGATTCGGAGGGGAATTACTGTGATGGGATTGACGGCGAATTTAACAGGGGAATTTGGTCCGATCAAAAATATGGAAGAATGGCGGATCGGGGTCTTGAACAGATTTGGAATTGATTTTTCTAAAAGTGCTCCTTACAAATCCAAAATCTCATTTAATCATTTAGCCTCATATCGAGGCTATTATTCGACCTATCTAGATGGCGTGCTATTTGTTAATGGGGCGGTTGTTTCGAAAGGAGATGCCTTGCTTGCATTTCTTGAGATGGCTCGGTTTCACCCTAAAAAAATCATTTTTATTGATGACCGCGAAGAAAACTTAAAAAGTGTCGAAGAGGCCATTCATGGGCATGATCTCTCGATCGACTTTATCGGGTTGCATTTTACAGGCGCTCAAAACTATCCAAGTATCCCGGTTTCTGCAAGTGACTTTGAATCTCGCTGGGAAGAGTTGGCTTCTCAGGTTAAGGAGATGTAAACACTTCAGCTTTCAATCGGAAGCATTTTTCAACAAAATTTAAGTATTTTTTATATATTATAATGAAGGATCCCTTATGTCGCAAAAAAATGAACAAGAGTTTTTAGGGTGGCGCAAGCTTCTGTGGCCGATTCACTCGGACGAGGTGAAAAAGTTCCTCCCTATGGGTATCATGATGTTTTGCATTCTGTTTATTTACACAGTTTTACGTGATACCAAAGATGCCATTCTGGTGAATGCACCAGGAGCCGGCGCTGAAAGTTTAGCCTTCGCCAAAGGCATTGGAGTAACTATTTCAGCCGTGCTATTTATGCTCCTTTACACCAAAGCGGCTAACGTATTTAATCGTGAAGGATTATTTTATGTGACGGCTCTGCCATTCCTCATTTTCTTTGGAGGCTATCCATATTGCATCTATCCATTTGTTGACTCTCTCCATATGAGCTTGGAGAGTATTCAAAGTTATCAACAGATCTATCCAAGCATCAAATGGATGATTCCATTAATAGGGAACTGGACTTACACGTTATTCTACATTTTATCGGAACTATGGGGAAGTGCCATTCTATCGCTACTATTTTGGCAATTTGCCAATGCCATTACGCCTATTAAGGAAGCTCGCCGCTTTTATGGTATGTTTGGCTTTCTTGGCAACTTCGGCTTATTGCTTTCCGGCCCGGCCGTCATTTTTGTTTCGCATTCCATCCATAATCTAGGGTTGAGCCGCAACGAATCAACTGGCTTGATGCTGCAATATTTAATGGCGTTTGTCATTGTCGCAGGTGTTATTCTTCTTTCGACCTTTTATTGGATGAATCGTTATGTCTTAACAGACCGCCGCTATTATGACCCTGAAGCTATGGGAGAAGGTAAAAAGAAGAGGGCCAAGCTTTCCATGTTAGAAAGTTTCAAATTTATTCTGAATTCTCCTTATTTAGGATTAATTGCCATCTTGGTGCTTGCTTATGGGGTTTCCATCAACTTATTCGAGGGGGTCTGGAAAGGGCAGATTAAAGTTGCTTATCCGACAGAGGTAGAGTTCAATCGGGTAATGGGAGGTTTGTCAACCATTACAGGGGGAATTGCTGTTATTTTAATGCTGGTTGGAAGCAATCTTTTGCGTACCTTTAGTTGGCGCACCTGTGCTTTGATCACACCAGTTGTCCTAATCACTGGAATTTTGATTTTCTTTGGGGTCATTTATTACAACAATAGTCTTTTACCCGATGGAATGAAAATCGCTGATGCTATTGGACAAGGGGTGATTAATAAAGAGCTTGTCATTTTTGCAGTAGCTCTTGGATTGTTTGTAAATGCCTTCGGTAAGGCTGTTAAGTATTCGCTGTTTGATCCAACCAAAGAAATGGCCTATATTCCTTTAGATCCGGAACTAAAGATTAAAGGCAAGGCAGCTGTTGATGTCATTGGTGGCAGAGGAGGGAAGTCTCTTGGCTCCTATATTCAGATGGGATTGCTGACGCTGTTTTCTGGTAGCGGGCTGTATCAGCTTGTCCCAATCATTGCCCCGATTGCAATTGGAATTGTTTGTTTATGGATCTTATCTGTGTTTGGCTTAAGCAAAAAATTCCTTGTGTTAACCGGTAAGCAAGGCGAGGAGCGCGCTGGCAAAGAGCCTGCTTGCGCATCTTAAGTAACTAGGCATAGGCTGCAAGACATTAATCTGCGCTTACATCAGAAAGATGTTTTGCCTGACCCAACCAATTTCATCTTCGTTAATGGTGTGTCCCATTCCTGGATAGACTTTTAGGGTGACTTGTGCACCGAGTTTTTCCAGGAGGGTCTTAGACTCTTGAGCGCGCTCTAATGGGACATGGGGATCTTGATCGCTCGTACCGATGAAAATGGGCGTGCCTTTGAAGTCTCCGCGGTATTTTTTTTCATCAATCACGCTGCCAATCAATCCCCCAGTAAAAGCTATAACACCTCCATATCGAGTAGCAAAACGAGCTGCCACTTCAAGCGCTAGGCAGGCTCCTTGAGAAAATCCCATGAGATACGTCTGTGAAGGAGGAATGTGCTTTGAAATCGTATCTATTAAACATTTAACGACTTCTATTGAAGAAGAAAGATAGGGTTCATTGAGTTTTTCCTCAACTATAAAGCTGTGGGGATACCATGTACTGTGAGAGGCTTGAGGGGCCGCAATATACAATTGAGGGGTGCTGAATGAATCGGCAAGGCCCATTATTCCATGAGCCGTTCCTCCGCGTCCATGCAGCAAGATCAAGGCTTTGGAAGCTTGGGTGATGAGCGCTCCTCGATGTAAAACTTCGTCATTGGCAATCAATCTGCATACCTCTTGATATCGAGTTGTATGGGAGGCAATTCATTCTCGATTCTATCCCTATTTTTTTCTTCCCAAGGCGGCAGCTTAAGAGATTCTCCGATATGCTCAAGAGATTCGTCGATCGTGAATCCAGGGCAAAGAGTCGCAATTTCAAAAAGAACGCCGCCTGATTCTCGAAAATAAATAGAGTGGAAATATTCCCTATCAAGAACAGGGGTGACGTTGAGTCCGAATTTTAATAGTTTTTCACGCGCTTGTTGTTGCGTCGCCTCTGTAGCCGTTGCAAATGCCACGTGGTGAACTGTTCCGTAGCCTGCTAAGCCTTTAAGACTATCGGGAGTGCAGAGTATATCCACAAAGTCTCCTGGCTTGCCGCTTGCTGAATAGCGAAAGCGATTGCCTTTTTCCGCAATGAGTGCGTGGTCCATTTGGCCGACTAAGAGTTTGGCTGTTTTTTCATATCCTTCTTCAGCCAATGTCATGCCATAAAAGCCTTTAATGGCGTGTTCTTGGGGAATATTGCCATAGGTAAATCCAGCTCGTTCATCTCGATTATTGGCAACGAGTTCCAGCCCTAAACCGTCGTAATCTTCAAAATAAATCATAAGTTCATTAAAGCGCTCTTCCGGACCTTCATAATGAATGTGGAACTTATTCAAGCGTTTCATCCAGTAATTCATAGAGTATTCGGGAATGGAAAAAGAGGTTGCAGTTAGTTGCCCTTTGCCTAGCCTGCCTTTAGGAATGCCGGGGTAGGGGAAAAAAGTTAGAATGGTTCCAGGCGATCCCTTTTCATCCCCGTAATAGAGGTGATAGACATCGGGAGCATCAAAATTGACCGTTTTTTTTATGAGTCGCAGACCCAAAACGCCTGCATAAAAATTGACGTTTGCTTGGGCATCGGATGCCAAAGCTGTAATGTGGTGCAAGCCTGTGATTAATTTATTCATAGTTTGATAAAAATAGATTTACGCAGCTGTTTACGATTCTAGTTTGCGGCCTTTGCCTTTGTCTTCTAAAAGAATGTCTCTTGCTTCAAGAGGGTGAGTGCGAAAAAGAGACTGAATCAACCGCTAGTTTGATGAATACCTCTTCAAAGCGACTGTTTTCCTAATCTCTGTAAATGCGTGTGGCGGGCAGTGTTGCTAGTTCAACTATTTAAAGGATTTACTTGTCGAATGCAAGCAATGTTTTTTCTTGTTGTAGATCGAAAGTTTTAAACGACGGAGTCGTTCGTGTTTAGCAATTTTGTTTGCTTGGATGAAAATAAGATTAGGTCTATATAGAAATAAAAAAAGTTAACAAGTAGTCTTTGCTTGCGTGTTGAAATAGTCATCGAAGCTATAACCTCACTTAATAGGCGGTGTTTCATCTGGCGCTTATTAAATGATTCGCACTGCGGGCAAGGAGAGGAGGATTGTCTTATGCTATTTGCCAAGCCCAATACCCGAGAATCCAAGCTTCAATTTAAAAGTCGCTATGGAAACTTTATTGATGGTAAGTGGATTCCTCCTGCCAAAGGGCAATACTTTGAAAACGTCTCCCCAGTGGATGGGAAAGTTTTTTGCGAAATACCTCGTTCGACGGCCGAAGATATTGAATTGGCCCTCGATGCCGCTCATAAGGCTCGTGCGGAATGGGGCAAAGTATCTCCTGCAGCAAGAGCTGTGATTCTCAATAAAATAGCTGATCGGATCGAACAAAATTTAGAGCTGTTAGCCTTGGCTGAGACATGGGATAATGGAAAACCGATTAGGGAGTCGTTAGCTGCAGATATTCCGCTTGCCATCGATCATTTCCGCTATTTTGCCGGCTGCATTCGTTCGCAAGAGGGAACACTGTCGCAGTTAGATGATCATACAATAGCTTATCACTTTCACGAACCGCTTGGAGTCGTTGGCCAGATTATTCCATGGAATTTCCCTATCTTAATGGCTACTTGGAAATTGGCTCCTGCTTTAGCTGCAGGCAATTGCGTAGTATTAAAACCGGCTGAACAAACTCCTGCAAGCATTTTAGTCCTGATGGAATTGATTCAAGATCTTATCCCGGAAGGAGTTGTCAATATTGTCAATGGATTTGGCGTCGAAGCTGGCAAACCTCTGGCGTCGAATAAGAGGATTGCCAAAATTGCATTTACTGGAGAAACGACGACAGGGCGCCTAATCATGCAGTACGCTTCTGAAAATATTATTCCTGTGACGTTAGAGCTTGGAGGAAAGTCGCCGAATGTATTCTTTGAAGATGTCATGGAAAAAGAGGATGCCTATCTGGATAAGGCTTTAGAAGGTTTTACTATGTTTGCCTTGAATCAGGGAGAAGTGTGTACATGCCCTTCACGAGCATTGATTCAAGAGAGCATTTTTCAGAAATTCATGGAGAAAGCTATTGAACGCACGCGTCAGATTAAAATTGGAAATCCTCTCGATACCGAAACAATGATGGGAGCGCAAACCTCCAATGATCAGCTTGAGAAGATTAAGTCCTATGTGGATATTGGAAAAAAAGAAGGGGCTAAAGTTTTGACTGGAGGCGATTTAGCCGCTATTCCGTCCGATTTAAAAGGAGGTTTCTACTATCAGCCAACGATTGTAGAGGGAAAGAATAGCATGCGCATTTTTCAAGAAGAAATTTTTGGTCCTGTCCTTGCCGTCACGAGCTTTAAAACAGAAAGTGAAGCCTTGCAAATGGCAAACAACACCTTGTATGGCTTAGGAGCCGGGGTATGGTCGCGTAATATCAATATTGCCTATCGAATGGGCAGAGGCATTCAGGCTGGAAGGGTATGGACCAATTGCTATCACCTATATCCGGCACATGCCGCTTTTGGTGGGTATAAACTGTCGGGAATCGGCCGAGAAAATCACAAAATGATGCTAGATCATTACCAACAGACCAAAAATCTGCTCGTGAGCTACAGCGAAAACCCCCAGGCCTTTTACTAACTGCATGCGTACGGAACTGCCTAAAAGGGTTATTGCTACTAAAGAGGCTGAAGAGTGGATCAAAAAACTAGAAAAGATCCACGGCCCCCTTTTTTTTCATCAGTCTGGAGGATGCTGTGATGGCAGCTCTCCCATGTGCTATCCTTTGGGGGAATTTAAAGTGGGTGCACAAGATGTCTTCCTGGGTGAGGTTGCTGGCGCTCCTTTTTATATCAGCGGTCCCCAATTCGACTATTGGTCCCATACGCGTTTAATCATTGATGTTGTTCCAGGGCGCGGGAGCGGGTTTTCCTTAGAAGCTCCAGAAGGGATTCGCTTCTTGACGCGGTCAGAGGTGTTTACCAATGAAGAGTTGGCGCTCTTAAAAGCTGCTGGAGATCCAAAGCGGGGAGCCTAGCCCACTTGACGGCTTTTGAATGCAATAGCAGGTCCGAAAAGGGGCTACCTTTGCCGTAAACGAGAGTCATCCTATTTTGTGAAAGAGCGCTCTGCTTGGGTTAGACTATCTTGCAAGCTTCATCAAAACTCAGTCGAGGAGCTCTTGGGTGAAGCTGGTCGCGATTGCCATAGCCAATATTGCAGAGGAAGTTCGATTTTAGAGAAGTGCCTGAAAAAAAGGCCTCGTCTAATTTTTGATTGTTAAAGCCGGACATGGGGCCGCAATCGAGTCCCATCGCCCGAGTCGCTATAATGAAATACGCTCCTTGCAACGAGCTATTGCGAAAGGCTGTTTCTTTGGCAAGCTTTGCGTTAGAGGCAAAGGTCTCTTTAAATGCAGGGTTATGAGGGGCAAGTTTCGGGAGCTGATTATAGAATTCTTCATCCATGGCTATGATCGCCGTTACAGGAGCTGCTTTGACCTTTTCTACATTGCCAGGAGAAAGACATGGAATCAGCTTTTCTTTTCCCTCTTGGCTTTTGACAAAAAGAATGCGAACAGGGCAGCTATTGGCACTCGTTGGACCCCATTTCATCATTTCATAGATCTCATGTAAAATGGAATCTTCCACAGTTTTTGGCTGCCATGAAGTAAATGTGCGGGCTTCACTAAACAGTTGCTTTAAGTCACTTTCAGCGATTTTTCCCATTCTGTCTTCTCCTTCGTATCAACATGTCTTGCAAGAACTCTTTGCTTTAAAGCCCTGCACCACAAAATGAGTGATTCACTATTTTATTACTATCTTTTTTGAGAAACAGAGGAAAAGAAATCACTCTTTAAATAGATTCTAGAGTGATTTGAAGTCTTAAATGTATTTGTCGAGGATCGTTTCCTGGCAAAACTCTAAAGCCCACTTAGCGAGCCTATGTAAATTGTGTTTGACCGCTGGTTCTTTGATGTGAGGAATCCAATTCTCCTGAGTCAGGGTATCACTGACCACAAAAAGAGAGAGCGTTTGCACGCCTTTTTCTTGGCCAATCGCATACAGTGTGGCTGCTTCCATTTCGACGACGCCGCATCCGAGCTTTGTTACACGGCAAATGTCGGCAGGAGTTTCTCGGAAAAGAGCAGAAAAACTCCAGGCGGGGACAGAGTGAAAATGAGGCAGACTGCGGGATTGGATGAAGCTATTCCAAATCGAAAATAGCGCATCATCTGCTTGCGCAAAGGAACTGTCTTTCAAATAGAGATGGGCAACCCCATCTTCTGCTAATGCTTTCGGAGCGATGATGAAGTCTCCAATCGGATGATTCATTAAAGTTCCAGCTGTTCCTACGGCAATAAAAGTTTTTGCTCCGAGTGCGATCAATTGTTCCAACTTAACCGAAAGTGCTGGCGCTCCTATGCCCCAACCCCCAAGGATACCCACTCTTCCTTCATCGATTAAATAGAGATTGGAAAAAGTCTCGCATTCCTCCATCTCTGGAATACAATCTAAAAGGTATTTTAAAGAGCTTTGTTGATAGCAAACGAGGATGGCTGCAGGCGGGATAAACTCAATGAGATGGCCATTTCTTTTTTTATAAGCCATGTATTTTTCAGCTGTTACGATGGGTTCGTTTGCTATGGGATTGACCAGAAGACTGGAACAGAATGAGGACATGAATGATCCCTAAATAATTGCTAATTTCATTTCTAATTGATAATTAATGGATTATAAATTGTAAGTAAAAAGATTATTTTTGTCAAAATCCTCAGCGATCTTTCCATAGTACGTTTAAAATTTTTCTTGTCGAGCCAGCTTTTTAAAGATTTTGTACTTGCATCGATTGGGCTAAATTGTAAAATCAATTAAAAAAAACATTTAACAAAAAGGGGTGCAAATGAGCTACGTCGTCGTCGGAAAAGAAAATGGCAAAGAAGTTAAATTATACTACAAAGATTGGGGAAGTGGACAGCCCGTGGTATTTAGTCATGGATGGCCATTAACCGCCGATGCCTTTGAAGATCAAATGCTTTTTTTAGCCTCCCACGGATATCGCTGCATTGCCCATGATCGCCGCGGCCATGGACGCTCTAGCCAGCCATGGAATGGCAATGATATGGATACGTATGCCGACGATTTAGCCAAGCTTGTCGAAGCCTTAGATTTGAACGATGCCATCCATGTAGGCCATTCGACTGGCGGTGGAGAGGTCGCCCGTTATATTGGCAGGCATGGAACAAAGCGGGTGGCTAAAGCAGTATTGATTGGGGCTGTACCTCCCACTATGTTGAAAACGGAGTCGAATCCGGGCGGCTTACCAATCGAGACATTTGATCAGATTCGTGCTGGAGTTTTAGCAGACCGCTCGCAATTCTTTAAAGACCTGAGCAGTCCGTTTTATGGCGCCAATCGCCCAGGTTCTAAGGTGTCGCAAGGATTGCGCGACTCTTTTTGGTTGCAAGGGACACTTGGAGGCTTTAAAGGGATCTACGACTGTATTAAGGCTTTTTCTGAAACTGATTTCACCGAAGATCTTAAGAAGTTCGATATCCCAACACTCATTCTTCATGGCGATGACGACCAGATTGTTCCTATTGCGGACTCTGCTTTGCTGTCGGTAAAGCTTATCAAGAATGCTCAATTGAAAGTTTACAAGGGAGCCCCTCACGGGATGTGTTCGACGCTGAAAGATCAAGTCAACGCTGATTTACTGGCGTTTATAAAATCTTAGAATTGACAATTTGCATTCGATTATCAGTCCATTCGGAGATAGATTGGCGATCCTTTTGCTAAATAAGGTCGAATGTAACAGATCGCATTGTTTAGCCACCGCTTTAAAGCTGTGGCTAAGATCAAATCAGCCTAAAATCCTTTCTTTTTTTAAGGCTTTACGACGATGACAGCCGGGGGAGATCTATTCCCAGCCACATCTTCAGATACAATATAGTAAGTGTAGAGTGTATGTTCTTTGCGATTGTGATCTTTAAACCGCAAGGTGCGATCGGCTTTGACAGTACCAACTCGACGAGTTAAAGCGGCATTGCGATAAATCACGTATTGTTCAATGACGGGCCCGCTTTGCGGAGCACTCCACGTAAGGACATTAATGAAATCTGTTTGGGACAAAAAACGATTAGCTGTTTGCTTCCCTTTTAAATTAATGGGAGCTTGAGGTGTTACTAGCGGAGGAGGAGGTGGCGGTGGTGGCGGTGGAGTTGGAGGTAAAGGCGTGATAGCTAAAAAGCTTGGAGTATTACCTACTAGAATTGTTGTCAAAACGGTGTCGCTTGCTACGTCAATGACGGTGACGCTGCTACTTCCCCCATCTGTTACATAGACTTTGGCTCCATCCGGTGTAATTGCAAGGAAGCGTGGATTTGCCCCCACAGGAACTGTTGCAATGACACTATTGCTAGCTGTGCTGATCACACTCACATTATTCGAGAAAAGATTAACGACATAGGCCTTTGAACCATTGGGGGTAATGATGATATAGTTTGGATCATTGCCAACCGGAATTGTTGCAATGACAGCATTGAGCGCAGTGTCAATAACTTGTACTGTATCGCTTGCATTGGTCACACTCACATAGACTCTCGCACTATTTGGAGTAATGGCAAAAAAAAGCGGAGTATCTTCTACAGGAACAGTTGCTATGACTGTATTGCTTGCCGTACTGATCACGCTCACATCGAAGCTGAGTCGATTCCCGACATAGACTTTTGTACCATCTGGGGTAATGGCCACGTAATTCGGGGTTGTTCCGACCGGTATGGTAGCGATGACGCTGTTGCTGGCCGTATTGATCAAACTTACGGTCCCATCTTGTAGGTTGGCGACATAAACGCTCGTTCCATCTGGCGTGATAGCTAAAAAGTTTGGATTTGCTCCGACTGGAATTGTTGCAATCAGGCTATTCGTTGCCGTATCGATCACGTTAACAAATCCAGTTGTATTGGTGATATACACTCTGCTGCCATCAGGAGTAACCGCCGGAAAGAGAGGAATTCCTCCAAGCGGAATGGTGGCAACGACAGTATTTGTCGCAACTTGGATGACACTTACAGTAGCGCTGAGCCCATTGACGACGTAGACTTTAGACCCGTCTGGCGTGATGGCTAAAAATGAGGGAAGTACGCCAACTGGAGTTGTAGCGATGACACTGTCAGTTCCTGTATTGATTACACTGGTATCCGAACTTCCCAGATTACCAATGTATACACTAAATTCAGCAAGCAAAAGAGTCGGTATGCAAAATAAAAAAATGATAATGCATTTATACATGGGCTTTCAAGCTCCTTTGCAAAACTAGCCAGGGTTATCTTCAAATACTCTGATTTTCAAAGTCTCATATAAAAGCAGAAAACGTAAAGAAAATTTTTACATCCTACTCTTGATAATTGTACTTTCTGTTAATAATAAAGATTAGACCCTAAGTTTTTGATCGTTTTACTTAACACATATAGATATTATGCTTTCAATTACTAACGCCATGCATGATGCCGCTTTAAGAAGGTCTCTCTATGTTAATTAAGTACTTAAAATCTAGATGGTTTCCACAACCGCAGGCCTTTCAGACGATTCAAACCAAGCGTTTAATCTTGCGCCCTTGGAGAGAAGACGATTGGAAGCCGTTTGCTAGAATGAATGCAGATCCGCGTGTGATGGAATATTTTCCTTCGACGCTGAGCAAGCAAGAAAGCGACGATCTTGCAAGGCGCCTATCTGACAAGGTGGCAGAGCAGGGCTGGGGTCTATGGGCGGTTTCGATTCCAGAAGTTGCGGAGTTTATTGGATTCATCGGCCTTGCAAAACCCTCCTTTGAAGCCCATTTTACGCCTGCAATTGAGGTTGGATGGCGTTTAGCCTATGATTATTGGGGGCAAGGCTATGCGACTGAAGGGGCTTTGGCGGCTTTAGAATATGGTTTTGAAACACTCCAGCTAAATGAAATTGTTTCGTTTACAGCCCAACTCAATGACCGGTCTCGGAAAGTGATGAGGAAGATTGGCATGCATCACGATCCAATCGATGATTTTGACCATCCAAGGCTTTCGAAAGAGCATCAGCTTTGTAGGCATGTGCTTTATCGAATTAAAATGAGTGAATGGCAGGCCAAGCTCAATGATTAGTTTCTAACTATGATTGTTGGTTTTTTTAAGGATTCAGACTGGATGGAAAAAGAATTAGAAGCTTACTTGCATAAGCACATTCCCTTGTCAAAGGCGATGGGAATCCGTGTCGAAAAAGCAGATCCTGGACAGGTTATTCTTTGGGCACCCTTTGCTCCCAATATCAATCACAAGCAAACAGTTTTTGGTGGCAGCTTGCATGCACTGACAACGCTTGCATGTTGGGGGCTTGTCTATGCCAATTTGAAGCAAACAGAAGAGGCAAGTGCTCAAATTGTCATCACAAAAAGCGACGTCGCTTATCTTGCACCAGTCGATGGAGATTTTAGAGCCGAGTGCTTAAGGCCAGCAGATGATGAGTGGCAGCGCTTTTTTAATATGCTTCGCCTAAAAGGCAAGGCGCGCCTAAATCTTATGGCAACTATTCACCATGCTGGCCGTTTATGCGTCGATTATCGAGCAACCTTTGCTGCTATTAAGTAGCAGTCTTATCGTAAGTAGCAGCCTTCTCGTACGTTTCGAGCTCTTCTTTGGGAGCTGATTGTAAGAAGTGAATAGAAATGGCCTTAAGAGACGTATTAGGGCATTCTTCGATGAAATCGGAAATGGCCTTTAAAGAAATATGAGCCGCTCTTTCTTTAGGAAATCTGAAGACTCCCGTACTGATTGAAGGAAAGGCAATGCTTTCTTTCTTTTGGCTATGTGCCAATAACAAGCTATTGTAGTAGCATGAATAAAGTTCATCTTCTTTTTGCGGTGTACTCGTGCCTGATGGTCCTGCCACAACAATAACGTTGGCAATTTGATTCTGATGGTGAAGAGCTCCGCTTCCAATCATGGCCGCATGGCCTGAAATATAGTTTGAAGCATAAAGTGTTTGCAGTTTTTTGTGTTCAGTGGCGTAGGATGGCCCGCCCTTACTATGAATGGCTCCATCGATTCCAGTCCCGCCGCCCAGGTGGGTATTGGCTGCATTGACGATTACTTCGGCACCGCTTGCAAACATGTCTTGCAGGCGAATGCTTACGGCAAGTGTTGGTGCTTGTGTGAAAGAGATATTCAGCTGAGTGTCGCTTTTATTGTAAGCAAGGGCTACGTTTTTCTTTTCCTGATTTGTCAGGTCGCCAGTATAAGCATGTACCACTCTCGATTCTTCAGTTTGAACTGGGGGTCTTTGAACCGTGGTTATTGAATGGGTTTTTTGAGTGGGGGTTGTTGAATGGATTGGAGACGGCTTCAAGCTTATGCGAATCGCAGGATTTAATCTTTCACGAGCCTGATTGTTAATGGTTTGTTCCGTTTCTGTTAGCTCTTGCCTATGGCTAAAACGCCCACATAAGGAAGCAATTCCATAAGTAACGCCAAATCCTATAGGGATGATCACTGTAAAATAAGAAGCCGCTTTCAGTAACGCGATGACATTCGTTGACGCGTCGTTGTTTTTAAAATCGTAAAGTTCTTGAAAACCACTGAAATAATTGGCGCAGATTGTTCTTAATTCCATAGTTGCTACCTTAGTTATCCGCTTATCTTTATTATTATATTATGTTTTTGATTTTTTTATTGAACGCTAATAATAGATCAAAATTTTTAAAGAGAGATTAAGATCGTGTAAAATTTTTTAAGATAGCGGGTACCCAAGTCACTTCGAGAGGTCGCTTGCGTAATAGTAATCGATCTCTTCGTTCTTTTTCGGCCCAATTACCCGCCAATTGAGGCGCAGGCTAAAGCGATCAGCGTGAATTTGGCCAAAATAGGTGTCTCCACCGCATAGATGGGAGTCTACGGATGCGAGAGATTGGCTGCTGCTGGGAGCTAAATGAAAAAGGAAGACGGGATGGTCGACTCCCTGCCTCAAATGCTCGAGTGAAATGAGGCACGCTTCACGATCCAGAGTCCAGCGAAAGACGTTGCTGAAACTCACCTCTTCTCCCAGCTTTCCTTGCCAACTTCCTTTTTCATGAAAAATCAGGACCTCTGGGGTGGGCTTTGTCAAGGCAACCTCTCCTTGTCCCTTCCCATTCCATCCATGCGGATCTTTCGATTGATTCTTGGCGTGAAAGGTCAACGAGCGCACTTTGGAAAGCCTGTTCCAGAAGGTTAATAAGACTTGGAGATTATGCGCTTGCTGGCCAGGCTGAAGAGCATATACATCTTTTCCTACGTAATACTCTTTCTTTTCATTTGCTGGTAATAGTGTATAGGCCTTCTTTAGCAGCAGCTCCAGTTCGTGTAAAAGCGGATAAGTCGGATTGAACTGGTACAGCCTTGTCTTGCCCTCGTAATGGCTGACAATCAGATTCCCTTTCTCTAAACGCAAAAGAGCTTTTTGAATAGGGGTGAGTGCAATTTTTAAAAGACGATGCAGTTGAGTTCCATAACACTTGCCATTCACAAATAAAAAAATCAGAATTTTTTCTACCGTTTTATTGCCACACAAGACTTCAAGCATAAAAAAATCAAACCTCATTGTGAATTGAATAAACCTATTAATGGTTTATTGGAAATAAGATGTTTCTCTCTCTATTTTAAGAGTTGCTTCCTTTATTATAAAGCGAAATAGGTTTTTTATGAACTATTTTATAGTTTGAATTTAGCGCGTGGATCTGAATTTGGTGTTGAAAAAGAGAGGGAGTAAGGGTTAAATTGCCTGTTTCTTGCAAAAAGAAAACAAAAAATAACGTACTTTTGATCATAAAGCCACATTTTGAAGGAAAATCGCATGGAGTCAAAAGAAAAATGGAGTCTGGAAGAATTGGAAGTGCTTGATCAACGCCCTCTTTTTCAACTCCTTTCGCAAGCCAATGGGGTGCATGCCTTGCATCATCCGCTTGATGAGGTTCAAGTATGCAACTTGATTTCCATCAAAACGGGGGGCTGTCAAGAAGACTGCAAGTATTGCGCCCAGTCATCTCGTTATCAAACGTCGATTGGGGCTCAGCCCATGATGAAATACGATAAAGTGTTGGATGATGCACGCCACGCTGTAGCACGGGGCGCCACTCGTATTTGCCTTGGTGCAGCTTGGAGAGAAGTCCGCGATGGCAAAGCCTTTGATGGGATATTGAGTATGATTAAAGGCATCGCCGATTTGGGAGTCGAAGTCTGTTGCACTCTTGGGATGTTGAAAGAGCATCATGCACGGCAATTGAAGGAGGCTGGGTTGTATGCCTATAATCACAATCTGGATTCTTCAGAAAAGTTTTATCCGACGATCATCACTACTCGTACCTATCAAGACCGTCTCAAAACGATTGAAACGGTCCAACAAACCGGAATCAGTGTCTGTTGTGGCGGAATCATTGGTATGGGGGAGGAGTCCACTGACCGCTTGGAGATGCTTCTGACATTGACCCGCTTGAATCCTCAGCCAGAATCTGTACCCATCAATCGCCTGAGTCCAATTCCTGGCACGCCATTGCAAGATCATCGCCCTCTTTCGATTTGGGAGATGGTCCGTTTGGTGGCCATTACAAGAATCGTCCTTCCTCGGGCAATGATTCGCCTGTCCAGCGGGCGCCTCGAGATGTCATATGAGGAGCAGGCGCTTTGCTTCTTAGCCGGAGCCAATTCGATTTTCATGGGTGAAAAGCTGCTGACGGTTGGCAATCCCTCAATTGACAAGGACGAGGCGATGTTGCAGTTGTTTGGGCTGAGAAAAAGGGGTGCATTTATGGGTGGCAAGGCATGTTAAAGGAGGTCGAACGGCGGTTGGCTGAAAGGGAGCGCAAGGGATGCATGCGTCAATTGATTTTAAGGCCTGGTTTAATCGATTTTGCCTCGAACGATTATTTGGGCCTTGCGAGATCTCCTCGTTTGGAGCGAGAGGTTTTAAAAGAGTGGAAAGGAGCTGAGCCTTTGAATCGGCTTGGTTCGACCGGGTCGAGGCTTTTGACAGGGCATTCTCTCTATGCTGAAGAGTTGGAGGCAAAGGTAGCTGCTTTTCATGGATATGAAGCAGGCTTGCTATTCACTTGCGGCTATATGGCAAATATGGGTTTGTTGTCGGCCGTGGCAGGAAGTGGCGATGCCATTTTTTACGATGCTCACATTCACGCTTCAATCCGCGATGGAATGCGTTTGAGTCTTGCTAGTTGCTACCCTTTTAAGCATCAGCATGCCGAGCATCTGGAGCAGCGCCTTAAAACGTGCTCAGTGAAAGGAAACCGCTTCATTTGCATTGAATCTGTTTATTCAACCGACGGGTCGCAGGCTCCTTTAGTAGATCTTTGTTTACTAGCCAAAAAGTATGGGGCGCATCTTATTGTCGATGAAGCCCATGCCGTTGGCATGTTAGGACCTGAGGGAAAGGGACTTGTGGCTGCTTATCAATTGGCGGAGTCTGTTTTTGCTCACGTTGTCACGTTTGGGAAAGCGGTTGGTACACATGGGGCTATGGTATTGGGAAGCCATCTTTTAAAGAAAAGCCTCATTAACTTTGCCCGCTCGGCCATTTATACCACAGCCCTTCCCTTTCATTCGCTGGCAGCGATCAAATGCAGTTATGATTTATTTCCAACGTATGCAAATGAACGCCATCACGTGCGAGAACTCGCACAATTATTTGTCGATGCCAGGCTTGCTTCGAATCTGTCCGCCATCCAATCTATCCGAATCGAGGGGAACGAAAAGGTGTTAAGAGCGATGAACTGGCTTGAAATAGAGGGGTTCGACGTTCGAGCTCTTATGAGTCCGACTGTGCAAAGAGGACGCGAGTGCTTGCGCATCTGCTTGCATGCTTTTAATACTAAGCAAGAGGCCTTGAGATTAATCGAAAGTTTGCAGAGGATTTTAACATGTTAGCTCTACGAGTGATGGTAGCAGGCATTGGAACCGACGTCGGAAAGACTGTGGTTTCTGCAGTTTTGACAACAGCACTGCAAGGCGATTATTGGAAGCCGATTCAATGCGGCAGCGAAGAGCTGTCCGATTCGAATGCGATGAAACAACTTCTCGATCCAAGCAAGCATTGCATCCACACCCCGTCCTATTCTCTGCCAATGCCTTGCTCGCCGCATCAAGCCGCTAGATTTGCCAATGTACGCATCGACCCTTGCGCTATTCAACCTCCAGTTACCGATCGTCCTTTAATTATCGAAGGCGTTGGGGGAATTTGCGTCCCGTTGGATGAAGAAGTTTTGACCTTGGATCTCTTTCAAGGCTGGAACTGCATCTGGGTAGTCGTCTCTAAAAACTATTTGGGAAGTATCAATCACACTCTATTGACGATAGACGTTTTAAAGAATCGCAGCATTCCACTCCTTGGACTTGTTTTTAATGGAGAAGCAAATAAGGAGGCAGAATCAGTCATCTTAAAGATGACCAACCTTCCCATGCTAGGGAGGATGTTGCTGGAGAGGAAAATCAATTTTAACACGATTCAAAGGTATGCCGAACAATGGTCTCCACAGATGACAAGACTGATTCATTAGTTGAAAAAGACAAAAAATGCATTTGGCATCCTTTTACGCAAATGCAGACGACTCGTCCGCCCATTCTGATTAGCCATGCCAAAGGGGCGTATCTGTATGGCCCAGATGGACGTGCATATTTGGATGGCATAGCCTCTTGGTGGGTGAATTTGCACGGACATGCCCATCCCTATATCAGTAAAAAAATTCGAGAGCAGGCTGAGAAGCTAGAGCATGTCATTTTTGCTGACTTCACTCATGCTCCAGCGATCGAGCTTGCAGCTCGTTTACTACCCCTGTTACCGGGAAATATGTCGAGGATTTTCTATACCGATAATGGATCAACTGCAGTTGAAGCTGCCATTAAAATGGCGATCCAGTATTGGTATAATCGCGATTCAAACACACGTAAAACGAAAGTCATCGGATTTCGCAATGGCTATCATGGCGACACCTTTGGTGCCATGTCGGTGGCTGGCAAAAATGGATTCAATCAACCCTTTTGGAAGCATTTATTTGAAATCGAGTGCATCGATCCACCTGTGGAGGGAAAAGAGGAACAATCGCTTGCGCAGCTTCAGGCTATTTTAGAAAAAGAGGGAGCGGCTGGCCTGATTTTTGAGCCGCTCATCATGGGCGCTGGCGGAATGGTCATCTATCCGGCGGCTGGACTCGACCGTTTGCTTAAGCTGTGCCATCGTTACGGAGTCTTGACGATTGCAGATGAAGTGATGACTGGCTTCGGGCGCACCGGTACTCTCTTTGCTTGCGATCAGCTGGATGAAGCGCCTGATATCATCTGCCTGTCCAAGGGAATCACAGGAGGCTTTTTACCATTGGGCGCCACAGCCTGCAAAGAAGAGATTTACAAGGCTTTTTTAGGGAATACTCTGCAACAAGCTTTTCTGCATGGACACTCTTATACGGCTAATCCCTTGGCTTGTAGTAGCGCCTTGGCAAGTCTGGATCTTTTGCAGTTGGACATGTGCAGTCGACAAAGGGCGATGATCGCTGCCTGCCATGCGCAATTTTGTGAAAAATGGCGAGGGCATCCCAAACTTAGAAGATGCGAAAGTTTGGGAACAGTCCTTGCCCTGGAATACCACTCGGAAAGCTCACACTCTTATTTTTTACCTTTTGGAAAACGCCTTTACAATTTTTTCTTAGAAAAAGAGGTTATTCTGCGTCCTTTAGGTAATGTGCTTTATGTATTGCCTCCTTACTGCATCCTAGAAGCTGAGCTGCATTTAATTTACGATCATATCGAGTCGACCCTCGAAGGAGATTTATGAATTATTCTGCTACGTGCATTGAGTTAAAACCCATTCTCGAGCGCATTCTGCACTCAGAACAGCTGCATGCCAAATGGTTGAATACACTGTCGTATTTAGAAAACTGCGGGGCAAGGAAAATTGCTGCCTGCGAGCATCCAACGCTCGTCAAAGAAGAGATGCTTAAGCATGCAGCAGAAGAATTCAGGCATGCTCATTACCTCAAAAGGCAGCTTGTAAGAGTAACCTCGCGTAAGCTTGAAGACTATTCTCTTGCCAATGTTTTGGGAGGTATGGCTACTCTGCACTACTTGAAACGCTTGGACATGCAAGCTTGCCGCTATTTAATCAAGACGGGCCTTTCTAAAATTCAAGTGAGGGAAGCTGCCTATTTGCTTGTGACCTATGCCATTGAATGCCGCGCCGATACACTTTATCCTCTTTATGATGAATGTTTGCGGAAAATAGGCTCAAAAGTAGCTGTTAGGTCGATTCTCTTAGAAGAAAAAGAGCATTTAAACGAAATGCGCGAAGGTCTTAAGCGTGTATCAGCTGGGATTGTGCATGCGGAGCGGGTGTGTGCCATGGAGGAAGCCCTTTATCACAAGTGGCTTCACTCCCTAGAGCAATCAATTATTTAACGTTTTTATATTCATTAGATGTGCAATTCCAATCGGCTGGAGCGGGTGGGATGCTCTGTTCAAAGTGAAAGACCTCGGTTGGGTCGTATTTACGCTTGATGCAGCGGAGTCTAGGGGCATTGTCCCCATAATAGGCGCTCAAATAGTCTTTGAGGCTTCGATCGGGATTGCCGATGTAGTCGCCTTGAGTGTAGGGGAGCAGTCTGTTGCGGAGGGTGTCAACCTCCCCGATTTGTTGAACGTCATCGTTTGCTTGCAGCCATTGAATGGAATAACTGACAAAAAAGTCGGCTTGGCGATAAAAGTAGGCCGTAGCATTTGGCGCCATTTTTTTTATGCCGCCTCCTAGTGAAAAGAGGAGTACATTGAAGAGGGGAGCTTTCGTGTTCTTCAGGGATGTTGTGATCGTTTTGATCGCGTCTTGAGGAAAAGGCTTCATGACAAAAGCGCCGGTTGATTTATACTCCGGTTTTTCAGTGATGAAAACGCTTGTTGCGTCTTCAAAGGCCTTAATGGCTTTATTCCACGTGACAGATTCAATAGTCTGATCATTTGGACGTCCAATGTTCAAGAAAGGAGCAAGTTCTTTATGGGCCTCTTCGGGAGTGCCCCAAAAGACACCCATGACTTTTACAGGCTGTTTTTTGAATGTGTCTATTGGAAATGCCTTAGACCAGAGATCGATGTGCGAAAACCATCTGTCATCCGGCTTAGCAAAGAAGTCTTGCCAGGTTGAAAAGACTTGGTCGATCGGCTGATCCCAATCCCAACCGATGTTGAACCACGTCACCGAATCGGCCGGGTATACTTGAAGAGTCAAAGAGGTGACAATGCCAAAATTGCCCCCACCCCCACCACAGGAAGCCCAAAAAAGATCTTTATGTTCATTATCTTTTGTTGCGTGAATCAGATTGCCATTAACATCGACTAATTCTAGTTTTAGCAAGCTGTCACAGGCAAGGCCATGCTTGCGATAAAGAGGTCCCATGCCTCCCGTGAGTATAAGGCCTGAAATTCCAACATCAGAACAGGTTCCACCTACCTGCGTCAAACCGACATCGTAGAGTCTGCGATAGAGCTCTCCCCCTGTTAGGCCGGGTTGAACAGTTGCAATGCGTTTTGCCTTGTCGATTTGAAGTTGCTTCATTTCGCTGACATCGATGACGATACTGCCCGTGCCGGTTGAAAAGGCTTCGTGATTGTGCCCGCCGCTGCGGATTCGGATGTTTTTTTGATGGCAACGAGCCCACTTAACGGCATTTTGAACGTCTTCCACTCTTTGGCAATAAACAATCGTGTCGGGAAATTTTTGTTTTGATGGATAAAAATTGGAAACTAAACGAGCCTCTTCATAACCTGGATCATCCCGTGTAATGACTCGTCCAGTCAAAGTTGGACAGTCGCTTAGCTCGCCAAATAGGTCTTTTTTTGAGTTCATCTCCTGAGCTCTTTGGAGAGGCTCCTCTCCTTGCAGTAATAGGCAATTGAAGTTGAAGCACAGATACAAAAGATAAAATGTGCACCCGATTCTATTTTTCATCTCCCAAATCCTATCTGTTAATGGTTTTAATCGCTTATGCGATCCCATCCTTCAAAGAGCGCTTCGAAGGATGAACTGTCTGTAAAATGGAATAGCGGCTGCAATTTTTTGCGCGCTATGAATTCTTCTGTCCCATAGAAGCTCATTTGCTCCTCTTCTGCGAAGTGGAGTGGAATGAGAATCTGACTTAACTGGACATCTTTTTGTACATAGCTTCGAAAAGCACCTAAGATGGATTTATGGGGCGAATAGACGATGATTGTACGCTTAAGCTTCGTTTGGCTTTGATTGGACATGAGGATGATGAGTAGAGAGAGGCCACGCTCCAACGTATACCGTTCCAATAGAGGTGCAAGGTTCGAGCTCTCTTCTCTTTCCCAACAGACGGTTGCCGGCAGGGTTGAAATGCCATACAAGAGCGCACCATCTAAATATTCTTTAAAATCTTTGCTTAGCAGCATCGTAGAAGTGAGCTCGGTCGCATCATTTTTTTTATTTAAAAGCTGTTCGTAAAAATTTTCAGGAAGAGTTTGAAAAACGACAGCTTTTAAAATTGCAGCTATCACCCTGTCTCGATCAGTAGTTTTTTCAACCGATTGCAGATCATAGGTATCGATCAAAATGGGGGCCAGGAGCAGCTTCGCTATGTCTAGGGGCAGGGTAATAGATGGATTTGCGATTATTTTTTCTGCAATTAAAGTAGCCGAGGAACCCACCGGTTCTATCAATTTATGGCTAGATGCAAGTAAAGGATAAGAGAGGCACTCATCAACGTGATGGTCGATAATACTTACAACCGCAGAAGAGAGATGCCTTTGTTTGGGCCTGAGAGCATTGTGATCGACAAGATGAAGCCTTAGCCGGTTATGTTGCAGGAGCTTTTGTAAGGGGAGCTCATCGTCCAAAAACAAGAGGGTATGGCTTGGAATCCCGGCAAGCTGTAAGAGATAGTCCACATCCTTGCGCAGCAGGAGATCTTCGCGGTGGATATTGAGAAGGGGAATATAGAGTGCATCGGATTCGGCTCTATCTTCACGGCTTAGGAAATAGGCGTAGAGAATGGAAGAGACAACCGAGTCTAAATCGCCCGATTCGTTGCCAAGAATAATATGGATATTTTTTGAATCGAAGTTCTGACGATAACGCTCTTTGGACATCTCTAAAAAAGCGGCAATCGATTGTTGAGCGGCAAAAAGGGGATTAAAGGCAAACGTCATTGCAATCCAAAAGGGTAAGAGGTTCCACATGAATTGTATCACTCCATAAGGATTGTACATACGTTTTAATCCTATAACAGTTGTTGAGAAATGATGCGAGCATTGGTTCGCTATTGGATTCTTGAAGCGTACATCTGCATCCTTTCTTGTGCCTTAAGTTAGGCATTGACAAAGAGGAGGATCTTTGTAAAATGAATATTTTAATTGGTGTTGCCTACCGGCTAAGCCAGTTTTATGGGCGAAACTGAAAACAAGGAGTGTAGGATGGAATATCGACAGTTAGGGCGGTCAGGTCTCAAGGTTCCGGTTTTAAGTTATGGAACGGCTACCTTTGGCGGATCCAATGAATTCTTTAAGCGCTGGGGCGATACTGATGTTGGCGAGGCAACGAAACTGATTGATATCTGCTTAGATTTTGGAGTTAATCTTTTTGATACGGCCGATATCTATTCGATGGGTTCATCCGAAGAAATTTTAGGGAAAGCGCTAAAAGGGAAGCGTGATAAAGCTCTCATTTCTACGAAGTCGACCTTTAGCATGGGAGAAGGGCCTAATGATAAAGGCTCTTCTCGCTTTCACATTATTGAATCTTGTGAAGCCAGCCTCAAAAGGCTTGGTACCGATCACATCGACATCTACTTCATGCACGGATTCGATGCCTTAACGCCGGTAGAAGAGACTTTAAGCGCACTCGATCATCTTGTCCAAAGCGGAAAGATTCGCTACATCGGCTGCTCCAACTTTTCAGGTTGGCATGTGATGAAGTCGCTTGCAACCTCCGAAAAATATGGCTTATCCCGGTATGTCGTTTATCAAGGCTATTATTCATTAATAGGGCGGGACTATGAAGAAGAGTTGATGCCGCTTGGAGTAGATCAAGGAGTTGCATTGATGGCATGGAGCCCGCTTGGTTGGGGCAGGCTAACAGGGAAAATCCGGCGCGGTGAGAAATTGCCAGAGGGGCGACTAAAAGCCGGAGGCACAGTTGGTGGGCCGATCGTCGACGATGAGTACTTATTTGATGTGGTTGACTGTCTCGATGAAATTGCCAAAGAAACGGGTAAAACGGTTCCTCAAGTTGCATTGAATTGGATTTTACAGCGTCCAACGGTGGCTAACATCGTCATAGGAGCACGCAACGAAGAGCAGCTCAAACAAAACTTTGGTGCTATTGGCTGGAATTTGACGAAGGAGCAAGTGGCAAGACTCGATGCAGTCAGTGCTCGCGAACCGGTTTATCCATACTGGCATCAAAGAGACTTTGCAGAAAGAAATCCCTCTCCTATTCCACGTTGAGAAGTTCATTGCCATCATTTTAATCTTGATAGAGGCTATAGTAGAGGCGTTAACGCCTCTACTATAGCCTCTCATTCCTTAGAGCGATTTAAGCTGCGTTTCTAATTCGAGCAGCTTTTGGTCGCGCTCACCGAGCTTTTTGGCTGGAATGCCCCCCACAATTGTAAATGCGGGGACATTTTTTTTAATCAATGATAAGGCGCCGACGGCGCCTCCGAGTCCTATTTCCACGTGTGGTAAAACGATCGATCCACATCCAACGATTGCATGCTTGCGAAGCGTAATGGGGCCATGTTCCACTTTTTTATACTGTTCAGGCACCATAGGATTTGTCATATATCCCTCAACGTAGTCATCAGTAGAAGTAAAGAGGGATACGCGGGAAGAGAGATTGCAAAAGTCTTCTAGCAGTATTTGTCCGCCGCCGCCAAATAAATGGGTGCTTGCTGCGATGTGGATGTAGTTGCCGATGTGGATTCCAGCAGCACCCGCACTCAGCACGCTGTAGCAGTCGATGCGTACATTGGAGCCGATAAAGATTTGTTTGGGATTGAAGAAAAGAGCCGTGCGGTGGATTTTTACATTGGATCCAATGCCTCCCAACATTTCTTCGAGTTCTTCTGTGGAGTAATTCATCGTTTGATTCCAACTTTTAGCAAGAGCTTTTTAATGTTTTGTTTAAACTGGAAGAAGGCTTTTTTAGCTGGTGGAAAGCGCTCTGGAAAGGCTGAGTCCCATTTTTCCCTAGCATTAAAGATTTCACACTGCTTGGTGAGGCGATTAAATTTGACCGGCGAAAAGTCGAATCTTTTTTGCATGCATTGCGAGGAGTCCGGATTTTGCAAAAGGTCGAAGAGCGTTTGCAGTGCAAAAGATTGATAAGCTGGTTGATGAATGGGATGGATGAGAGTGCTATTTAAGGCCTTCATCGCTATGGCGTAGGGGATGATAAAAGGGCTTTCACTTGCGGGAAAAGCGCCATAAAGAGCCTTATCCTCTGGAAATACTTTGCAATACTCTTCCAGGTTAGGGATGGTATTGAACCGGCGCAAAATTTGAGTCATCTCCCATTGGTTCTGCCAATAGTGCTCAATCTTGGCAGCGCTTGCATTGCCGCCGTCATCCAAAATGCGAAACTGGATCAGCTCTTCCATTAAAATGTGGATGTTATAATGAAGCGCGACCCTTACCCAAAAGTCAAAGTCGGGAAGCTGTGCAAAACAAGGATTGTAATATCCCAACTGTTGATAACAGCTGCGTCTAATCATGACAGTTGGATGGCAAAGAGCATTGCCATGATAAAAAAAATGGCGGAGCCATTCATGACGACTCTTGTTGGGCTGTTGGAAGGCTTCTTTGCAAAAGTTGCTTTTCTGTTGCTCGATGCACCGGCCATTTGAATCGATGAATTGGGGCAGCCCAAAGAGGGCATGAATAGATGGGTTTTTATCGAGGAATTCAATCTGCTTCTTTAATTTCCCTGGCAGAAAGCAATCATCGGAATTGAGAATCGCCACATAGTCACCTGTACCGAGTTCGATGGCTTTACTAAGCGTTCGGCAAGCTCCCTGGTTTTTTTCAGAAAGATGCAGCTTTAGGCGCGGATCTTTGAATTTGCGAATTTCTTCAATGGAGTGGTCGCTTGAGCAATCATCTACGACCACCAACTCTAAGTCGCATTCCTTTTGTGTTAAGACACTTTCGATGGCTTTACCAATAAAATTGCCATGGTTATAGCTTGGCATGGCAACGCTTAGCTTTACCATAAATCAATTGCCTTTTAACGAGCGGATGAGCGCACAAATTTTTCTGACATCGTCTAGCTGAAGCTGGCCATAAAGCGGAAGGGCAAGCACTTCGTGAACGATTTGGTTTGCCACTGGAAGATTTGACGGTGCAGAAGATGGAAGCGCTTTGTAGCAGGTATAGTCGCTACAGAGAGGGTAGAAGTACTTTCTCGTAATAACGTTGTACTCTTTCAACTTTTGGTGTAGTTCGTCGCGAGTGATACCAAATTCACTTCCAATGCGGATTACAAAGTACTGGCAGCTGGATTTCACTCTTGGGTCTTCTTGTGGAACTAAGATGCCTTTGATGTCTGACAATTCTTCGCGATAAGTATTGATAATCTGCGTTCTTTTCTGTTTCTCTTCTTCAACCGCATTCAAATTAATCAATCCGATTACGGCTTGTAATTCATTCAGTTTTCCATTGATTCCAGGCAAGATCACTTCATTTTCATTTTTGATTCCGAAGTTTTTTAAGAGCTCGATGCGTGGCTTAAGATAAGGATCATTAAAGGTGACGCAGCCGCCTTCAACGGTATGAAAGAGTTTAGTGGCGTGGAAGCTGAACATGGTAATATCGCCAAAAGTTCCAATCCCTTTACCGTTCCACTCCATTCCAAATGCATGAGCTGCATCGTAGATGACTTTTAAGCCGTGTCTATTGGCTATTTCTTGAATTTCTTCGACTGCACATGGGGTCCCATAAACGTGTACGCCTAAAATGGCCGACGTCTTGGATGTGATGAGGGATTCAATTTTTTTGGGGTCGATATTCATGGTGACTGGATCGATATCGCAAAAAACAGGTGTTAGGCCATTCCAAGCAAGAATATGAGGCGTAGCTGGAAACGTAAAAGGAGTCGTAATGACTTCTCCCGACAGGCGTAAAGCTTGGCATGCCGTAATGAGGGCAATTGTTCCATTGTTGAATAAACAGGTATTGGGAACCTTTAAAAGGTCGTTGATTTTTTTTTCGAGCTCTTGATGTTTGGGACCGCCATTTGTCAAAATCTTATTGTCCCATACCTCTTCTAATTCTGCATGAACGGCATCTAAATCGGGAAGGAGAGGGCGGGTGACGTAAATAGGTTCTTTAAAACTTGTTATCTGTTGACAAGGTGAAATGTCTGTTTGCATGTTGAGTACCTAATGGGAAGGCTTTAAGGTTTGTGAGCGATGTAAAGCACGCTTTTTGAATCAATTCCATGCTTTCTAAATGCGTAATCTTCGAAATGAACAATTGTATGAGCGCTGACAGAAAAACCTGCTTGGATCAATCTTTCTTTAAATCCATTTTTAGAATAGAGGCGTACATGATCATCCTGCGCAAAATGGCGTATTCTTTCTTTTGGCGAGGCAATATTGCAGTTTTCCTCAATTTGTTCGGCAACGAGTGAGATGGGAACCATGAGGATGCCCCATCCTTTGGGAGCTAAAATGCGGTACAGCTCACGCATGGCTTTTTGATCATCAGATACATGCTCTAAAACGTGAGAACAAATGAGGCAGTCAAAGGATCCATCGGAGTATTCCTTCATATCGGTAATATCGATCTTATCATCGACATTTGGCATGAATAGATCGCAGGTGCGGTATTGATAATGCCCTTGTTTTCTGATCCAATTTGAGAGGGGCGTCGATGGAGCAATATCGAGCATGGTCAGTTTCTTGGAGACCGGGTTTGATTGCTGGCGCCCTTGCAGATAAAGGGAATAGAGGCGGTCTCGATCGGTTGAGCCGCAAGTCGGGCAGGAATAATGATTGAGTTCTAATGTTTCAAATTTATCTAATCCATGCTTGAAACCCGCTTCCTTTAAGCTATCAAGGTAAAAAGAGGGAAGGGGATTAAAATGGTTGTGGTGCGTTTGGCATAATGGACAAGAAAGTTGTGGATGGGTTTCTTGCTTTTTGAATAAATTCTTGAAAAATGCTTTCACTTATCCTCTCAAACTGAAAATCTTAGATACGCATCTTGGCACTTTAATAATATCTTGTCAAAAGCTTCTGTTCGCACTTCTTGCGCTAATCATAGGGAGCTAAGATCTATCCGAGCTTCCGCCGGGCCAATGAGCTGGCAATATAATACAGGGAGTCCGAACAAGGAGCCTTTAATAAACCAAGTTTGCTGCCTATGAAGGCAAGCTGGGTTTTAAAGAGATAGAATTCGAGCGACTACTTTTACCTTTATTGGAGACACCTGTCAAGGATTGAGTTGAAAAATTGTAAGACCCCAAAAGCTGAAAAGCTGCTGGGGTCTTTAGTCGAATAAACGAGATCAGCGAGAAGCCGGGATTGCCGATGTTTTTCCTGATTGCACTTTCTCTTTGGCAAATAGGATGAAAAATCCAGCCGCTCCGATAGCAAGTGCTACAGGGATGACAGCAATTCCATAAACTAAGGCAGACGACGCACTAGGCCCTCCCATAGCATTGATGACTCCACCCATGGTCGCATGAAAGGCATATCCAAAGATCATGATGATCATGTTGGCAACGGCCGTTGTTAAACCTGCAACATGTTCTGGAACATAAGTAGAGGCTTTGTAAATGGCCAAAATTTGATAAGCGCTGCAAATGCCCACTAGAACAAAGCTTACACTGATTGCTCCGGTAGCGAGGTGCCAAATGAGTAAAGCCGAGAAGCTGATAGTCATGACAATTCCAGCTCCGATGATGGTTGCTAAATAGCTCCCTGTCTTTTCGGCAATTAAACTTAAAACCGGTGCACCAAAGCACATGCCGATAAAAATCATAGAGGGAAGACTTGCTGCCAATGTGCCATCGAAGCCATATACCTCTTTTAAAAAGGAGCGTCCCCATACATCGGCAAATCCTTCTAAAGGACCCACCATCAAGCCGGCAAAAATGCAGGACCAAATGACACGACCATTGCTAAGAACCTCTTTGATGTCGCCAAGCATGGTCGTTTGCTGAGTGCTCGTTGTGCTCGGAATAATCCAATAGGTGATTGCAGCGAGAATGATGCCGCAGACAGCAAATAATTGAACGACTGCTTGATAGCCAAATGCTTCACGCATATAGCTTACGGGGCCGCCACCATAAATGGCACCAATCAAACCAATCATGACTGAGATGCTGAGCATGCGTGGAAATTTTTCTTCGCTAAAGCTCATGCGAATGATTTTAAACAGACCTAAAATGGCTGCCGACGATCCCATTCCAATCAAGGCCCGTCCGGCAATGGGATAAATCCAATGGTCGGCAAAAATTAGCGGCAGCAATCCAATGACTGTCAAGACGATACAGCCTGCCATGATTTTTTTGGGGCCGTAGCGATCCAGCATAATCCCGAGAGGCAAGTGCATCAATGAGTAGCCTATATAATAAATACCAGAAAATTGCCCTAGCGCCGCTGCTCCAATATGAAATTGTTGCATGATGTCATCCAACATGATGTTGGGCATGACCCTCAATATGTATTGGTAGGCATAGAAGACCGAAGCTATGATCCAGATCGTCCATGCTGTGATACGTGAATTCGACATAATTGTAATCCGCCTGTTAAAAATGACTTAGAGTTATCATTTTTTTTGATAGTGATAATGAATCGATTTCCAATCAGATAAAGCATCTCGATTGGTCAATTAACAACTATTCAAGAAAAATGAGTAATGTGAACAAAAGAAAGAAATTAGCCTTAGAGGCTAAGAAGGGAAAGAAGAAGGAATAGAGAGACAAATGAACAAGCATTCGAATAAGATGGGTTGACATTGCGCTTCATGATGTTGCTTGACATCGCCTAAACTCCTTAATTTATGGCTGGGATTAATTATATAGAGCATTTTTGTTTTTGTCTATGAATTTTTTGTTCAAAGCCTAAACAACTAGTCATTTAAAGCAGAGCACCTTCCTCCCGCCATCGACCTTTTCAAGTCAACTGCCAATCCAAATCTGACTGTCACCCGCCAAAAAATAGGAAGCTTTTGTGAGTTGTAATGAGGAGAAAGGCGTTTATTTTACTTGTGGGATTATAGGAAATATTTTAATTGTGAGAGTGTTTGCCTTTGTTAAAGAAAAATTACACGGAGGAATTTGTGGAAAATCAACATGAAGAAAAGATCATGACTCCCTACATTCGGGATATTGCCGAAGTACGCAATAATTGGGGATCTTTCTTTGCCATTGGCCTTTTATTGATCGTTTTAGGTGTTATTGCCGTGACTTTTAACGTTTTCACAACGATGTTTTCAGTTTTTTTGTTGGGGATTTTGTTAATCATCTCGGGTGCGGCGCAAATTGCGCAAAGCTTTTTAGCCAGAAAGTGGAGTGGGCTATTTCTGGCTCTCTTAGCTGGAATATTATACATCGTTGTCGGTTTTTTTTGCGTGGCTAAACCCATCGCAAGTGCGACGGGGCTGACTTTATTGATCGCAGCCTTTCTTTTGATCGGTGGTTTATTCCGCATGCTTACTTCAGCCATACTCCGCTTCGAGCAGTGGGGGTGGGTCTTTTTCAATGGACTAGTCACCTTTATTTTGGGCCTGATGATTTATGCAGACTGGCCTGTATCGGGTCTGTGGATCATTGGAATGTTTGTGGGAATTGATATGATTTTGTCGGGATGGTCATGGGTCATATTGGCACTGACTGCCCGTCCACGCTCAAATCCGTAGATGGGACTCTCCTCCTCTGCTGTCAGAGGAGGAGCGTTATCATTCTTCTACTTGCCTTCTACTGGAAGTAATCTATGTCTTGGTAGGGAGGCTCCTTATTACAAGAATGACCAAGCCTTCATTTCACTTCTCTCTTTTCTTACCATCTGTATTTTTTACTCATTATAGCCTGCTTAAACGGAGCCCTTCTTTGACCGATCGTAAATGTAGAAAGGCATGACAATTCCTCCAAGCACCGCCTGCAAGCAAAATGGATTTAAATTTTTTATTTTAAAATTTGCATATGTTATAATATAATGTAAATAAAATAGATTAAAATTATTTTGAATTTGCTGGATATTATAATGTGTTAACCATTTTTTTATAAATCATTAATAAATTTAAGTTATTTTATTAGGAATAAATTAGAAAGGAAGTTTAGGCAAAACCTTTTAGAACGCAAAGGATCAGATGAATTTAAATCGTTTAGGTAATACAGCACATCATTTGCAAGCAGTTGCTCGCTATAGTGGTGATACTCGTTTTGATGCGGCTCGAGCGCATCGCTCTGTTCAGATTGCCATACGCATTTTGGATCAGGCCTTTTTAGGTCGGCCATGGAATCCTGTAAGAGATCGGCAAGCGTTGGCAGCCATCAAACAATCGATTGAGACCATTAAGCAAAATCAAAATGGTTTTTTTCAAAGCAGCGATTTATCTCTTCTTGAAGAGAAAGTGGAAATGGTGTTTCAGTATGGGATGATTAAAACCGTTTTTAATGCCCAAGCGACTCATTCTTCTTTGGCAAAAAATCTCATTGCCCCTTTCAATTATCTATGTAGTCTTGTGACGAAACGCTTTGCAGATTTCATCCGGAAAGAGGTGTATCGGGGTTGGTCAGAAAAAGTTAAGAATGCAGATATCAAGCAGATCGTCGAACAAGAATATATAGCAAAATACAATAACTGGTATCAAAGGGAAATGGAGCAGGCCGATACTCAGGATCGCCGCAATCATGTTCAAGATATCCTGGCTGATGAGATGGCGCAGCTTCAGAATCAAGTGAATAACAATGCGCGTGTGCAGGCTGTACAGCAGCTAGAAAGAAAGGCTGAAGAAACAAGAGAGCTTTTTGCTGCAATTGGCGGTGAAAGAATTCAGCTCAAGACCTCTGATGGGGTCAAATTAGATGCAACTTACCTGTCGTGCAATGAATTTAAATTGGCCTTAAATGCTCAAAATGGGCAAAAAGTCTCTTTCGGATTTGAAAATGGAACTTTTTCTGGAATTTCGCTTGATCCAGACAATGAGCAAGTCAATCAATGTCTAATTGCTAAGCTCTATCAATTGGGGCTTCTTGCCAGCTTGCATAAGCCAGGTTCTGGCTATGGCCTTTTATATGACGGAATACATGGCAAATATGTGATTGTCAGTAAAGAGGAGTTGCAGAATTGGTCTCGGAGACAAGCACTCAATTTTGATTCAAATCTGCAAGCCTATGTATTTGCAAGGGAGCCTCTTGCGTCTGCTTATGCTCCCATTCCAACCTCTGATGATGAATGGCAGCGCATTCAGCAATGGGGCGGGCGCAAACAGGAGATTTGCATCAAAGGCGAGAAAATGCCAGTTCCAGCCTTTTCGACTTTACCAGCTCTTAGACATAATCCTGATGGATATGTCAGCCTTAAAATTCCAAATGGAGCAGGTCATTTCTCTCGCGCAACGTATTATATCGATCAAGACAAGGCTGAAGAGCTTGTGCGTGCAGGGGTATTAAAAAAAGTTGGAGCTGCATATCACTGGACTCGAGTGGATGATATTTCAGCGAGGGAACCGCGCAATTCTCATAACTGGAAAATCAAAAACAATGGAGTTGCTATTTTAAGTTCAGGCAACGCAGGTGTTTATGAAATGCATAAGGCTGAAGCGCTTAGCCTTTTAATGAATGGCTGCGATCTCATGATGCTGAATTTGAGAGGATATGGCGGCAGTGAGGGAGAGCCGAGTGTACAGGGTAACTATTGTGATTTAGAAGCGGCCTATCAATTTATCAAACACCGCTCTCCAGGAATTCCAGATGCAAAAATTGCCGCATGGGCTCTTTGCTTAAGTGGTGGAGTTGCCGCTCATTTGGTTGAGCAGCATCCTTGGATGAACCTTTTCTTGAATCAAACGTATGCCGAATTCTGGAACATCTTGAAAGAAATGCTCGACGAGGAAGTAGAAAAATTCCTCAGAAA
Source organism: Candidatus Protochlamydia naegleriophila (assembly GCF_001499655.1). NCBI lineage: Bacteria > Pseudomonadati > Chlamydiota > Chlamydiia > Parachlamydiales > Parachlamydiaceae > Candidatus Protochlamydia > Candidatus Protochlamydia naegleriophila. The sequence goes on along the minus strand of NZ_LN879502.1, from coordinate 2,093,252 downwards.
ATACATCTACCGAGAGGAAGAACAGAGCAAGTTAAGACAGGTGATTAAGACATGCCTTTTACCGCTTATTTCAGCCGCCGTTCGGCTGGTTGCGCCCAACTACAATGTAAAAAATCGCCTGTCAAAAATTAAGGGGCAGGTTTGCATTATGCAGGCCACCGACGATTCATTAATGACTGCCGAAGAAACAAAGCAGATGCGAGATGCAATCGGAGGTGCACGCACCAATCATCGGTTTGTCGATATCCCGGGAGAGCATTGTACACCTTGGAATCAGGTGGTCATTTACCATAATCGCCAAGGAAGAGAAGTTTCAGAAAGCGATTATAGCTGGATCTCTTTTGATGGCACCCACTCCATTTTTATTCCAAACCATGCCTTAGACTCTAATCGAAGCTGGCACTTAACCGCTGCAAATGGAAGGACCTGTTCTTTTTCTCCCGATCCACAAGACCCAAGCAAGGTTATTGCCGAATTCGATCAAAACGGCACAATAACGAGAATGCAGCTTGCTCGGAATAAAATATCCGAAGAGGTCATCCCGCAATTCATTGTCAATCTTGACTTGACTCCAGAATACCGAGGACATGACCACGTCAAACAATTTCTGTCTGACGCCCGCATGGGATCTCCGATTATCTAAAAGATAAACGGCTCTTCCAACATCGATTGCGACAATCGATGTTGGAAGAGTTAAGTAAAGGAGATATGCTCTTTCCGGCTATTTCCATTTCATTTTTCAGGCCGTTTCTTGCATAATGGGTGGTTGAATCATTGATATAAACCATGAATTGCAAGAGTCGCTCATGTCTGAAACCTCTAATCGCTCGACTATTCGCAACCTTGTCTTAGCCCTTCATCCTTTTGATCGTCAAGAAAGAGAGCACATCGACTTCACCATCCAATGGATCGACTCTGGTGCGGGTCTCTTTCGTCTAGCCAAACCGGCCTATCCGCCCATTCATTTAGTTTCCTATTTTGTGATCGTTGATCCCGAAATAGATGAGTTTTTACTCGTCGACCATAAGAATGCAATGCTTTGGCTTCCGCCAGGCGGCCATGTGGAACCAGACGAGCATCCCGCAGCCGCCGTTGAAAGAGAAGTCATGGAAGAGTTGGGCATTGCTGCCAATTTCTTCATTCGAGACCCCCTTTTTTTGACCGTTACAGAGACGGTAGGTTCTCTAGAGAGCCACACCGACATTTCTCTTTGGTATGTCTTGAAAAGCAAAAAAGGGATGGAGTTTAATTATGATAGGGAAGAATTTGAAAAAATAGCCTGGTTTAAGTCGGAACATATTCCCTATGCTCAATCTGATCCGCACCTTAAACGATTCATGCATAAATGGCAGAATCACTTTCTCTCCATTAGCGTTTCATGAGCACTAGAAAATATTCCAATAAAGTTTAGTCGTTTAAAAGTGTGATAAACTAAGTTTTATATCTAAAGTAAATTGATTTGAGAATAAAAGATGAATAAGAGTTATAAGCAAAATTTTATCCGGGCCGGAGAGCTTGCGGGCCAGGTTCGATCATTTGGAAAAGCATTAATTAAGGCTGGTGCGTCCTATTCCGAGGTATTGCACAAGATTAGGCATAAGATTTTTGAATTAGGGGCTATCCCTGCATTTCCGCCCCAAATAGCTTTAAATGAAGTGGCCGCCCACTTCTTATTGCGGCCCAATGAAGATATCGTGTTTTCTGATCAGGTGGTCAAACTCGACGTTGGCGTGTGCTATCAAGGTGCTATTGGTGATTGTGCTGTCACGATCGATCTATCTGGCAAGCATCAGAAGTTAGTCGACGCAGCCGAGGCAGCGCTTCTGCAAGCCGAACAAATTGTTAAAGTAGGCCTGCCCATCAGAGAAATTGGCCGTGTGATTGAAGAGACGATTAAATCACATGGCTTTCGATCCATTAAGAACTTATCCGGGCATGGATTGGGCCCTTATAAAATTCACACGTCGCCAACCATTCCCAATTATGACGACTATTCCAAGGGAGTCATTAAGCCGGGAATGACATTTGCCATCGAACCCTTTGCGACGGATGGTTCTGGACTGATCTATGAAGAGGGGAGGGCAGCCATTTTTTCTTTGCTTTCCACTCGTCCACCCCGGTCGGAGACGGCTCGCTTACTGTTAACTAAGATCAGAACATTTAATGGCCTTCCTTTTGCAACGCATGATTTACTAGACGGTAAGACGCCGCTTTTGCAGGTCGAATTGGGGCTCGCAGAACTGCTCAAATCCGGATCTATTGCCGGTTATGGCCCTTTGATCGAAGAAAAAGGAGGCCTTGTTGCTCAAGCCGAAAATTCGGTTTTGGTCGATGAGGATGGCCAGGTGACCATTACGACTCGTGCTCTAACGCCTTAATTTAGTAAGTGGCTTGTAAACCACTCTAAATTTCTTTCCATCAGATCAATCTGTTGCGAAGGTTCGGTGAAGTGATGTCCCATGCGTGGATAGAGGATGAGCTTAGAGGGTTTATGTTCGGTCTTTAAGGCATGGTAATACTCGATAGCTTGAGCTACAGGAACTCTCCTATCGCTCAGGCCATGCTGAATCAAGCAGGGAGTTTCGACTTTTTTGACGTGATAAATTGGAGAGCGTTGCTGATAAAGGGCTGGTTGTTCCCAAAAAGGGCCTAGATAGTCTTGTAGAAAGCGATGTAAATCTGTCGTACCAGACATGCTTGCGAGGTTGCTAAGGCCGGCTCCGATCGATGCGGCTTTAAAACGATTGGTCTGTGTAATGGCCCAGGCTGTCATGTAGCCTCCATAGCTCCATCCCATGATGCCGAGCCGTTCCGGATCGCCCATTCCTCTTTCAATGACGGCATCGACGCCTGTCATGAGATCTTCAAAATCTTTTCCACCCCAATCGCCGTAATTAAGACAACGAAAAGCTTTGCCGTAGCCGCAAGATCCTCGTGGATTGGGGCGTAAAATGATAAATCCAGCTTCGGCAAGTGAAGCCAGAGGATAGGGATAAGGCATGCCTAGATACGTTTGATCAAAAAATGCCATGGGTCCGCCATGAACGACTAAAAGTAGGGGGTATCGTTTTCCCTTTTGATAGTTGCTTGGATATGTCAGCAGCCCTTCAATGCTTTTTCCATCATTGGATTGCCAATGAATGCTCTCTGTATGGATCGAAGGATAATTTAAAAAGGGTTGATTAAACTGAGAGAGTTGAACGGGTTGAAGCTTTGGAAGAGTTGCAATATAAGCTTCTGGTGGCTTATTCGTTGTCTGACCAGTGAACGCGATGGTTTTTCCATCGGAGCTGAGGGAGGGATCTTTAATCATTAAATCAGAAGATAGACTATCAACCTGCTTACCATCAATGCCTAAACGGACGAGTTGAAAGCTTGTTCCTACTGGCTCAATGAGCCAGATTGATTGGCAGTCAAGGCTCCATCCCAATAGATTAGGCCCTGCTAAAAAAGGGCCTTCATTTGTAGTTGGGGCAAGCCGGCGCTCTTCTTGATCATCCGCCGAGCGAATGGCTGCATAGCGGTTGAATGCATAAAGATGGCCCGGCTCGGATGCTAGAAGAGCGATCCACTTGCCATCGGGCGAAAATCGGGGCAGAGATTCATGTCGGGCATGCTTCTTAAGTTGGGTAACAGCCTGTGTGACGACATCAACTCGTGCTAAATGGCTTTCGACATAAAAATCGTCAAACTTGCAAGAGGGAGAATAGGCAAAAATGATCGATCGGCTATCGGGAGACCAGTCAAATTCTTCATTAATCGTTCCGAAATCGCCACAACCCCTTACAGAATAAGTATCATTCGTCAAAGCTTTTGAGATAGGCCGCTCGCTGAGGAGATCGATAATCCAGAGTCGATTGACGGCTAGGTCTTCTTCGTAGTCAAAGGCTGAGCTTTTTGGAGGGGGTGTTTGAACATTTTTCTTGTCTGTCGCGACAAAGGCGATGTAGCGGCCATCTGGAGACCATCGAAATGTTTGAATATCTTTTTTTAGATCTAATGCTAGAGCAAAAGCGTGGGGGCGACGCAGTAGATAGAGGGTCTTGATGCCTGAGTAGTCAGACAAATAAGCTATCGAAGAGCCGTCTGGAGACCAGCGAGGCTGCATGGATTGGCAATTAGGCGCAGTCAAGGCCTCTGCTTTGCGGTTGTTTACGTTAATCTGATAAATGCGCGAGACGTATGCGTCTTGTTCTGCATTGATGCTTGCTTCTGAAACAACAACAAGCGCTGTTTGTTTGTCCGGGGACAGTTGGACCTCCCTAATCATTTTAAGGTGCATCATGTCAACCGGAGTCCACCTTGCCGTGAGCTCTCCATTGAGCAGGGCTAAGGCTAAGAGGGGAAAGACTATAATTTTAAAAATGGATCGAGAGAAAAACATAAACAATCCGACTTTCATAGGTGGCAATTTGGCGACGCCCTAGACTAAAGTAAACGATAAAGGAATTAAAAATAAAAAGCTCGGAGAGCGACTGATTGCGCATAACATGTTTAGACCAAATAGAATGCCTGATAAAGCGTTGGTAAAGGAATGAATCAGAAGCTGATTAGATCGAATTGTTCTTTTAGCTTTCCAATCAGCTCTTCTTTTTGAAAAGCTGCATAAGGGGTGCGGGCAGGATGGTCCCAAACAGTGCCAGGCCAGGCAGGATCTGTTTGAAAGCGGGCTATGACGTGGACATGTAGTTGAGGAGTCTTATTGCCGATGGCAGCGACATTGAGTTGGGAAGGGAAAAACATCTCCCATAGAATTTTTTGCGCACAGTCGAGCTCTTTGATGAGTTGCATTTGATCGAGCGCGTTTAGATCCATCAAACGAGAGATGTGTGGGCGCTGCGGAACTACAATGAGCCATGGGTAATGGAGGTTGTCTTCTAAGAGGACTTGGCACAAAGGAAGGATGGTGATAGGAGCCTTGCTCCTTAAGTTTGAGTGTAGTTCAAAGGTCATGATTGGCCAGCCGCTCAATGAAAAAGTTTGGGTAGTCGTCTGGTTCAAATTGCTCTATTGCTTTTTCGATCCCGCTCTGCTTGATTCTTTCCGACAAGATTCCTGTTTGAGTCACAAGTGCACAGGGCATTCCCACTCCATGTGCGCCTCGGCTGTCTGTCTCTGGTGTGTCTCCTACCATCAAAATATCTGTGGCTGCGCCTATACCTAACTCATGAAAGCGGGCAAGGGCTCTTCGATAAACAGGAGGAGAGGGCTTTCCAATATAACACACTTCGCCTCCCGCTTCTTCATAAAGCGCTGCAATACTTCCTTGACGCACAACAGGCCGAGGGGGGGCGCCTTCATGGGCAAAGCGGTCGGGATTGGCGCAGACCATAGGAAGACCTGATCGCTTTAAGTGCAAAATTGTGTCTTGAAAGACGAGGGGGTCAATTTGATCTTCTCCATTCAGATGGGGAATTGTTACGTAAATGAAATCGGCTTCTTCGATCTTCTTCGCTTCTGAGTAGGCTGTTTCACTAAAAAGGAGGTGAGGCGATGAATAGTTGGGATGGGGGCGATCGTGAAGCCAGTACTTTTTATGAGGCGTTTTAAAGGGAAGCTGCTCCTCGCGAAACATTTGCGTGGCGACTTCTCCCGATGTAATTAAAAAGTGATAGTGCTCTCCTTCAAAAAGGCCGTGAAAACGGAATTTGGCCTTTTCCTTTTCGACCCGTTGAGTTGAATTGGAAAGGATGCCGACAATTTTCCCTTCGCTGATGAGCTGCTCCATGGCTTCTTTGGCTCCTGGATAGACCCCCGTAGTACCGCCAGCCCAAAAAACTCCATAGGCGTCAAGTAAAATGCCTTTAAAAGGGGAGGCAATTGAAGCTAAATTCGGAAAAATGGAAAAATTGGAGGCCATAGATCTTTTTGGGTATTTGCATGCAATTATAAAATAAATGTTTCCCAAATGCTAGCTATTTGTGCACGCTGCATTGAAGACAAGGCAATCAATCGAGCCGGGGAGGCTTGCGCAGACTCTTTTTTTGTGAATGCTTGATTTTCTTTTCGGCATTGCCTCTTTTTACCGATTTTGAGGGCTTGGTGGGAATCCGTTTGGGTTTTCGATAATTGAGCTTATCGACTAATTGCCTTAACTTGCTCAAACACTCTTGCTTGTTTAAATACTGACGCCGCTGGCTTTGACTGACAACTACAAGACCCGTTGGCAAGTGAATCAAACGAACCGCGCTATCAGTCACATTTACATGTTGCCCGCCGCTTCCGCTTGACCGAAAAGTTTGAATTTCACACTCGGCCAATAGGTCATCATCTAGTTCAGGTAGAATAATTTTTTCTCTTGACATGTGTGAAAACCTTAACCATTAAGCAGGAGTGAAATGTGATTGTATCAAGGCTATTAATTGATTCATACGGTTAAAATGAGATGGCTGTGATCGATCAATTGGGAAAGACATGACTTTTTTTAGCCTTTGCATCACAATCACAAATAGATACAAGCATCCTTTGTCGAAGTGCAGGACTTTTTGCATCCGTCCATCAATGATCAATGATTCCAACAATTTAGACTTGTGGTATAGGCTGCTTAAAATCAGTTTAAAAGTATTTAAACATTAGTTTTTAGTTGATGAGGGTCAATGATATTTGCACTTTGTGGCGCGCTTGCAATAGGATTAAGCTTAGGCTTATTGGGATCGGGGGGATCGATTTTAACCGTTCCGATTCTGGTATTTGTTATGCAGCGGCCTGACAAGCTTGCGGTGGCGGAATCTTTGGCTATTGTGGGGTCGGTTGCCTTGGCTGGAGCCATCCCTTATGCTGTTCGAGGGCAAATCCATTGGAAAACAGTTTTAATATTCGGCTTATCTGGCGTTTTAGGATCTTATGCCGGTGCTTGCATCGCCCACTATCTGAGCGGCCGCACTCAGCTTATTTTATTTGGTACAGTCATGATCGTCGCGGCGGCGATGATGGTCAAAGATAGAAAGTGGATTGAGTCGACAAGCCATGTCCAACATCCCATCTGGTTGATCATGCTGGAAGGGTTTCTAATAGGAAGTCTAACCGGCTGCATTGGCGTGGGCGGCGGTTTTATTATCGTTCCAGCGCTCGTCTTGCTTGTCAATCTTCCTATGTATTTAGCAATCGGAACAAGTTTGACCATCATTGCTATGAATTCATTTACAGGTTTTGTTAAACAGTTTCTGTCGCTTCAGCAGTCGGACATGCAGGTTAGCTGGGCGGTTATTGCGATTTTTTCTGCAATCGGCATAGTTGGAAGCCTGGCAGGCGGCCTTTTAGCGAGAAAAATTCCTCAGCCTCGTTTGCGAAAAATGTTTGGTTACTTGATGTTTCCATTGAGCCTGTATATTTTAGCGAGTGCTATTTTATCGGAAATACATCAGAATAAGCCTCTCGAGCACCCAAGTGTGAATCATATAAAAACAGCTAGTATGAGTGATCCAACAAATGATTGGTGACTATTACCAATCCTTTGGCTGATTTGTTTCTTGACCATCTTCCCATATCCGCCCTCGTGTATCTGCCTGCCATTATCTCAATTCCACAAAAACAGCTGAAGAGCCTTTTTAAGTCATATTTTTAAATCTATCAAGGCTATTTTTGATGATAAAATTAGAAGAGATCTAAATAAAATAATTTAAAATCCGTTGACTTTGTTCACTCTTTCCCTTACAAAAGCAAGGAATCTTTGCCGTCTAAACCCGAAGTTGAACCGCTTATAGAGAGTCACGATGATTGGAAAAGGCAATTTCTTTTATGGGATATTAACTGCTAGTTTATGGCTTGTCGCTTGCGAAAAAGAGGCAGCCAAGACACCGCACATTCCACCGACAGAGGTTTCGATTAAAGAGGTACAACCGCAAACTGTGCCGGCTGTTTACGAATTTGTCGGAGTGGCTCAAAGCTCCCATGTCGTTGAGATTCGCGCCCGAATCGAAGGCTATTTGGATAAAATCGCCTACACCGAAGGGACATTTGTCCAAAAAGGGGACCTTTTATTTCAAATCGATCCCCGCCCTTTTGAGGCCGCGCTTGACAGAGCTCATGCACAACTCGCTCGAGAGGAGGCGATTTTATGGGATGCAAAGCGTGCCGTGGAGCGTTATCGGCCTCTTTATGAGCAAAAGGCAGCTAGTTTGAGAGATCTCGACAATGCAGTCTCTCATCAACTTGCCTCAGAAGCCGATGTTCAAGCAGCTAAGGCTCAAGTGACTGAAGCTGAACTTAATTTAGGCTATACCAGCATTTATGCTCCAGTTGGTGGGCAGGCAGGGCAAGCCAATTATCGAGAAGGCGCTCTCATTTCTCCTAGCCAAGATAAAATGGCGACGCTATCTGTCATCGATCCTATCTGGATTAATTTTAGCGTGTCTGAAGGAGCTATTTTAAAAAGCCAGAAATCGATTGCACAAGGAAGGCTGAAGTTTCCTCCAAATGATGATTTTACAGTGCAAGTCGTTTTGGCCGATCAAACAGTCTTTCCAGAGGCCGGCAGGGTTAATTTTGCATCGCCAACCTACGATCAAAAGACTGGTACAATGATGATCCGGGCGGTGCTTCCCAATCGGCACAGCATTTTACGGCCGGGGCAGTTTGTGCGCGTCAGGCTGCTAGGAGCCGTTAGGCCAGATGCGATTGTCGTACCGCAAAAAGCCGTTTTGCAAAGTCAAAAGGGAATGTTTGTCTTCATTGTCAATGACGAGAATGAGGCTGTCATGCAGCCTATAGAGCCTGGTGCTTGGGAACAAGATAATTGGGTGATTGATGCAGGGCTAAAGCCTGGCGATAGAGTCATTGTTGAAGGAGTAAATAAACTCCGACCGGGCGCTAAAGTCGTCATCAAGAAAGATCCTTTAGTGGGAACTGCCTCATGATTTCTCACTTTTTTATCGATCGCCCCATTTTTGCTTTCGTCCTTTCAATTATCATTACCCTTGCCGGGCTATTTGCATTAAAATCGCTTCCCATCGAGCAATATCCAAACATCACGCCGCCTCAAATTCAGGTGAGTGCCTCCTATGCCGGTGCGGATGCCTCAACGGTTGCTGCAAGCGTTGCTGCTCCCATTGAACAGCAGGTCAATGGAGTAGAAGACATGATTTACATGTATTCTCAAAACTCCTCTAACGGCGATATTGCCCTCAGCATTTTTTTTGAAATTGGCAGCAACATTGATATGGCTCAAGTCAACGTTCAAAACAGAGTCAATATGGCTTTGCCTCAGCTCCCGGAAGAGGTGCAGCGGACTGGTGTGACAATTAAAAAGCAGACCCCAAATATTTTATTGCTCGTTGCCATTCAATCACCCGATGAACGCTATGACAATATTTTTGTGAGTAACTATGCGACTATTAACGTAGTTGATGAAATTTTGCGCTTACCGGGCATTAGTAACGCGACAATTATCAATGCACGCGACTACTCCATGAGGATTTGGCTGAGGCCCGATCGTTTAGCTCAACTTGGATTAACGACTCATGATGTTGTCAAAGCCGTTCAAGCCCAAAATAACAACTTTACTGCTGGCTTGCTCGGTTATCCGCCAACAACTTCGGCAACTCAATTGACTGTGCCTATGACAGGACTTGGAAGGCTAAGTAATCCAGAACAGTTTGAAAATATCATTTTGAGGGCCAATACGGATGGGTCTTTTGTTCAAATTAAAGATGTAGGGCGGGTAGAGCTGGGGGCGGCAAGCTATGATGTAGACGGTTCGCTCAATAACAAGACGACTGCCATGATTGCGATTTATCAGCAATTTGGAGCCAATGCTTTGGATGTGGCAGAAGAAGTCAAAAATACGATGAAGCATCTTTCAAAAAGCTTTCCTGAGGGACTCGAATATTCCATTCCCTATGATACAACAGACTTTATCACAGCGTCCATTCACGAAGTGACAATGACCATTTTCGAGGCGGCTGTTTTAGTTTCGCTAGTCGTTTTAATCTTTTTACAAAATCTGAGAGCGACACTTGTGCCTATCATTGCAATGATTGTTTCTATCGTTGGAACGTTTGCAGGGATGTATGTACTTGGATTTTCTTTAAATACGCTAACGCTGTTTGGAATGGTTTTGGCGATTGGTATCGTTGTCGATGATGCGATTGTTGTCATCGAAAATGTGGAACGAAACATGCGCGAACTTCTCCTGCCTCCAAAAGAAGCGGCTCATAAGGCTATGGAAGAGGTCTCTGGGCCAGTAGTGGCAATTGTATTCGTTCTATGCGCAGTCTTTATTCCCGTGGCTTTTTTAGGCGGAATTGCAGGGCAGCTTTATAAGCAATTTGCCATTACCATTTCTGTCTCGGTTGTAATCTCAGGGTTTGTTGCTTTAACGTTGAGCCCGGCTCTTGCAGCTCTGATTTTAAAGCCGCATACAACCCCGTCTCGTTTTGCTATCTGGTTTAATAAAGGGTTTGATTGGTTTACAAATGGTTATGTGCACATAGCTAAATGGATTCTGCATCATGCCTGGGTCGGTCTTTTGCTATTTGCATCTGTCATCGCCGTGCTTGTGACATTGAATCACATCACTCCGACAAGCTTTATTCCGCAAGAAGATCAAGGCTATTTGATCACACTGGTCAATATGCCAGATGCCTCCAGTCTTGAGCGCACGCAGGAAGTGGATCAGACACTCACCTCCATCGCTTTAGATGTTCCAGGTGTTCAAGATGTTGTCTCCTTGTCAGGATTCAGCATGCTGGAATCGCTTAATCGTCTGCAAGTCGGCACTAACTTTATTACTTAAAAAATTAGGGATCAGCGCAAAGCTCCTTCTTTGCAAGCGGATGCCATTTTAGATTCTCTGAATAAAAAGTATGCTATGATTCCAGAGGCACAAATCATGACCTTTAATCCGCCAGCTATTCAAGGCCTTGGTACAGTGGGCGGATTCGAGTTTTGGATTGAAAACAGGGGGGATGGCGGTATTCAGACATTAGAGACAAAGACGCGTGAATTTATTGAAAAGGCGCGTCAAAGACCCGAATTACAGGGGCTGACAACGTCGATTCAATCCAATAACATGCAGTTGTATATCGATCTGGACCGTTACAAAGCAGAGACTCTAGGCGTAACAATCAGTGAGGTCTTTCAAACGCTGCAGATTTTTTTAGGCTCGCTCTACATCAATAACTTCAATAAATTTGGACGGGTTTTCCAGGTTAACGTGCAGGCAGAGCCTGATTATCGCGCAACTCTCCAAAATTTAGGAGACATGTATGTGCGTTCGATTCATAACGAAATGATTCCGCTGAAAGCCTTTTTAAGCACTGATTACACTAAAGGTGCGAATCTAGTCAGCCGCTTTAATGGCTTTACAAGTGCTAAAATCATCGGCAGCGCAGCTCCAGGATTCAGTTCTGGCCAAGCGATGGCAGCCATGGAAGAGGTGGCTAAAGAGGCGCTCCCAGAAGCAATGACTTATGCATGGAGCGGGGAGGCCTATCAAGAAAAGGCGACGGGAGGGACTTCCGGCGGCGTGCTGTTGATCGGTGTTTTAATGGTCTTTCTCATTTTATCAGCCTTGTACGAGAGATGGTCGCTTCCATTTGCCATCATTTTGGCAGTTCCTTTCGGTTTGATGGGTGCCTTTGTTGCCATCTGGTTTAGAGGAATTTCCAATGATGTGTATTTTAACGTAGGCCTGGTTACTCTAATCGCTTTGTCTGCTAAAAATGCGATTCTGATCGTCGAGTTTGCGGTGATTAAACGAGAAGAGGGTATGTCGGTTGCTGAAGCTGCAATGGAAGCTGCAAAACTTCGTTTCCGTGCGATTCTTATGACTTCTCTAACATTTATTTTGGGTGTTGTTCCTTTAGTCATCAGTACGGGAGCTGGAGCTGCCAGCCGTCATTCGGTTGGAACAGGGGTGTTTGGCGGAATGATAGCAGCGACTATCCTGGCAGTGTTCTTAGTGCCTCTTCTGTACAAGCTCATTGATCAACGCAATGAAAAGAAATCTCAAGCAAAGAGCGAACATGTCTAGAATAGGATTAGCAGGCTGCTTATCGCTCATTTTGAGCTCATGCGTTCTCCATGCTCCCTATCGTCAGCCATGCATGGAAATGCCGCAAGAATGGCGTACGCCGAGCGATGACACATCGACTACCATCAATGCTAGGTGGTGGGAAGAGATGAAAGATCCTGTTTTAGATGCGCTCATTGTAGAAGCTCTTGAAAACAATAAAGATCTATTTGCGGCTCTTGCCCGCATAGCCGAATTTCGCGCCCGTTTAGGCATTGTGCGTTCGCAATTTTATCCTCAAATTAACGGGGCTGCAATGGCTTCCAGGCAGCGTACCCCCTCAGCCTTGCTTGGATTTGGCGGCGGCAATGGAGGGAGTTCTACAAGTAGCAGTGCTGGCAGCGGCCAACAGCCAATCTTGCCCGACTTGGCAAGCTTGTTTCCAACTCCTTCTCCCTACAGCAACACCTATAGCCTAATTCTGGATGCTGCTTATGAATTAGATCTATGGGGGCGCGTTTATAGCGCCTCGGAAGCGGCTCTTGCTGATCTTTTAGGAGAAGTAGAAGCCAGAAGAGCGCTCATTTTATCAATTGTAAGCGCGGTTGCAGAGGGCTACATTCAACTTCGACAATACGACCAACAGCTGTTGATCTCAAAGCAAACCACGGAGTCTAGAAAGCAGTCTTATGATCTTGCTGTCTTGCGCTTTGAAGGAGGACTTACATCGGAACTGGAGGTTAAGCAAGCGGCATCCGAAGTGGATGAAGCTGCAGCTGAGGTAATTCGATTAGAGGTCTTAATTCCTTTACAGGAAAATTTAATTAGCATTTTAGTTGGTCATAGCCCAAGAGATATTGAAAGAGGATTGGCGATCGATCAATGGCCCGAACCTTTACAAGTTCCTGCGGGTTTACCCTCCGATCTGCTTGAGCAGCGTCCCGATATTTTACAAGCCGAACAAGCGCTGATTGCTGCCAATGCGCGCATTGGAGAAGCGAGAGCGGAGTACTTCCCCAATATTAGTTTGACAGGCAACTATGGATCGGAAAGTCTAGAGTTGCATCAACTCTTTACTTCGCCTGCCAGAACTTGGCAGTATGCCGCTAATCTTTTACAGCCCATTTTTACAGGAGGGCGGATTTCGAGTACGGTAGACTTAGCCAAGGCTCAAAAGGCCTTTGCCTACTATAACTACCAGCAAACGATTTTAAATGCCTTTAAAGAGGTAGATGATGCGCTGGTTTCTCATCAGAAATCTAAAGAACTTGTCATTGTCCAAAAAGATAGCGTTGCGGTTTTAAAAGATTATTTGCGTCTGGCCCAACTTCAGTATGATAATGGTCAAACAGATTATCTGAGCGTCCTCGATGCAGAGCGCAAGCTGTTTGCAGCGCAACTGGCTTTAGCTCAAGCCCAGGCCGACGTCTTTTTGACACTGGTCAACCTCTATAAGGCTTTAGGTGGGGGATGGGTGATTGATGCAGAAAACTTGAGTAAGGAAGTGTGTGCAGAAGATTCATGAAATGAGGCTTTTTCACCAAGGAAATGAGTTTCCTTGGTGAAAAATGTAGACTAAGCCAATGGACTAGAAGTCGATGTCAGCATTGGCTTCGCTTTTGGAGGCCTTTGCATCGGCAGGTGTTTCTTTGAGATGAATTCCTCTCTTTTGCAATTCTTCAACTAGTTGCTTAGCATTTTCAAAGACAACTCCGTCTATGCCCATCATTTTAGCCGCTGCAACATTGTCTGCTTTATTATCAACGAAAAGCAACGTTCCAGGCGCCATTTTTAAGCGCTCTAGCAAAATTTCATATGCCTTTACACCAGGCTTGTCAGCCCCAATCTCATAAGATAATAAGACTGGATAGAACATATCATAGTAACCAAGCTGCCTCTTTAAGCGCGCTTGGCTCATACGTACATTGGAAAGCAACGGAGTCTGGTAGCCCATTTGCTGCAGTTCTTTGACGACCTGTACCATGCCGGGGATTTCCTTAATGGCTTTCAAGCGTGTGTTGTCCAATTGCTCGAGCCAATCACTCGGAAGCTGATGGCCGTTTTCAGTCGCATACTCTTTCCAAAAGTTTTCCTCTGTTCCACCATTAACCAGATAAAGCTTTAACTCGTCTTGGACTTGCATGGCTTCGGCTTGCGAAATGTTAAATTCTTTGGCAATAAATTCGCCAATCTCAGCTTTATCACCCTTTGCTATGACGCCACCAAAATCAAAAACAATCGCTTGAATCTTTGGAGTGGCTGGAGCTTCGACAACTTGAGCCGGCTCAGCCTGCAGGGCCGCCGAAAAACCCATCAAACATATCAAAAAGGCAGTGAATAACTGATAGGGTTTCATCAACATGGTAAACTCCTTATGTAGTAGTTTTAAGCATTATTAATCTAAACAAGAGCTTTTATCTGACTTATTAGACCAGTAAAAGAGCTAAGTAACTAATTAGCAAGTGGATGCGCTCTCTTTAAAGATCTTTGTACAAGTCTTAAAATGGCTCGTATTTATCAAAGATGTTAATAATTAGCTTGTTATGTTTTTTAAGCGAACGTTTTTAGATTTTCAACTATTTTGGGTCTAAATTTATTTTATTAAATTTTTATTTAATAAACAATTATCTTTACGTTTTTCAGTTTCGGGTATTTTAATCAACTATTATTAAAATCGTTTAAAGATGTTAAAGAAAGACCCTTATGAGGCGGTTTCTAATTTTTCAAGATCAGCGGAAACAATGAGGGGGATATTGCGGGTAATTTTTTCCACATCCCAGTTCCACCATTGAATGACTTGTAGTTTTTTAATTGTTGATTCGTCAAAGCGGTGTCGAATGATATTTGCTGGATTTCCGCCAACAATTGAATAAGGAGGAACATCTTTAGTTACGACCGCATAGGCTCCTATAATAGCTCCATCCCCAATTTTAATGCCTGGCATGATTACAGATTGGTGGCCAAACCAGACATCATTACCGACGACCGTATGACCTTTCTTTGGAAAACTGGGAGTGTAATCTGCCCATTTATCCCCAAAAATGAAAAAAGGAAATGTGGAAAATCCATTCATCTGATGATTGGCACCGCTCATGATGAATTTGGTTCCTTGTGCAATTTGGCAGAACTTGCCAATATGCAGTTCACAGTCGTATAAAAGAGCTACATTCTCTTTTTCAAATGCTTCTGGGCGATCGGTGTCGTGGTAATAGGTGTAATCGCCAATGTGAATGGCTGGATTCGTGATAAAGTGCTTAAGAAAAATGAGGTCTTTTGAGCTTAAGGGATAAAGAGTCGAGCAGTCCATGGCAGGTCCTTTTTATGTTGGAGGATCAAAGAGTCGTCTTATCATGAGTTGAGTGAGGGCTTGATATCGCGCTGTGAAGGGTTATGCCTATCATGTGCGGAGAAACATTATTTTTCAAGGGAGTAAAAAAGAAATTTAATGGGCAATTGATCGTTGCAGGCAGGTCCATAAAGCCATTCAAGTCATATTGATTCCAAAAAATGGCTCAATCATAGGCTTTACGAAGGCCTGAATGAATACTAAGTTCCGGGCATTCCATCCTATACGTTCCATCTTTGAATCTCTTGGATTAGCCTGGCTGGTTTCTTCTGAAAATCTGGATTAGACGTAAAGAGGTGGTACAAACGTTGCCGATCTTTTTTGGAAGCGGCCTTCAATCCTTCAAGAAAGAGATCTCTTAAAAGATCGCTTAAGAGAGCATTTTCGATGAGGTTCTCATCATCGAATTGAATAGACTGATCGACTAATTCTTTGACTCTGTCACGAAACAGCGAAAGGGTAAGCAAGGGGGCGATCAAAGCAGCATCTTGTGTAAGGAAAAATTGGCGTAAGATATCTCGAATGACGTAGTGGCTGACAAATAACTCATCCGTTTCTGCATAGCGTACAAATTGAGCGAGGAGTTCGCTTTTTAAAATGGGATCGTTAATCAATTGCTCGATTAGTGGGCTTTCATTGCGACGAATGGCTTCATAAATCATTTGGCCATATTTAGCATGTAAATGAGGCTCTTCCAACAAGCTGTGCTGCAGCCCCCGGTCGCCAGTTTGCATGTGCAAGATAGCCATGCGCTTAAAAGAGTCTTCAGGAATTTGTGCGAAATTGGGATGGTGGAGAATTGCCTTAATCATGCTTTGGTGCTTCATTCGAACGGCTTCTTCCAAGATCCCTCCTAAGTGAGCTCCTGTGATCAGTTTAAATTGGGAATGATGCCGTAGCTTATCTGTCAGCTCCTCTTCGCTGCTTGACAAGACTTGAACGAGCAACTGCGCCACTCCTTCACTCGTCAATGAGGGGTAGCTTGGATGATGAAGCAAGTGGCGAAAAAGAGGCATATTCTTTAAAAAGAGTGCCTTTTCTAAGAACCATTGCAACATAAGTGAAGAAAGTGACAAGTAGTCGCGGTGTTTGAGAAGAAGCTGGATCAGACGATATTCAATTTCATGCCTGTTTCCAAGCGTATCTGTCAAAGCATTGTCAAAGAGGGCTTGTCTTAAAACTGTTTCGGCTTGGGCATCGAAATGAAGAGGCTGAATAGCGACATGTAGCAGCCGCTTATCCCTGCGCTTAAAAGCCCATCGAATGAGATCTGGAAATAGTTGGCTGGCTATTTCGGCAAAGCGTTCTTGCTGATACAATTCATGCATCCAGCTTAAGTTTTTTGTGCGAATTGCACAGCGGACGACTTCCGCAAAATGCTTTTCAAAAATCAATCTGAAAGTGCTAAAACGGGATAAATGCAGGATTAGATCTTTTCCTTGAAATTCCAGGGCATCTAAACCGATTTGTTCGGCTTGCCGTGGAGAAATGTCTCTAAAGTGGGGGTGTTCTAAAAAAGAATTCATCAATTCCGGACTTCCTTCTCGGATGGCTGCGATCATCAAGTAACCAACGGTCTTGGGCGATAATTCAGCCGCAGAAGGATGTTGCAGAATGCTCTGAAGGATTTCATGATCTTGCAGAATGGGAGTAGCCGTCTCCAAGGCTTCATCCAATTCTTTGGCTGAAAGGGCTGGAAAGGCTGGATTTTGAATTAGTTCATTGACTCGTCGATAGTTCAGCGAGCGAATGGCATCTTTTAAATGGATGGCTAAGGAAGATGGATCATTCATAAGTGCCATAGGCAGACATTAAACAGGGGTAATCTTAGGTTAAATCTTTTTTTATATAACAAATTTCAAAGACACAGTCAATGGATGAGGTGTCTTCGGCAGGTTACTGAAAATTTAGGGAGATCTAGTTAAAATTTTAAGTTTAAAAAAATTGACAGTGTGCCAGCGTTACTGATATGAATATGAAGCTTAGATTTCAGGTACGATCGAAATGGCTTCAGTATAAATTGAATCGAAATTTTTGAAATGTTCATATGGAAGAGGATTAAGTGTCTGATTTTTTTCCGGTTCACGTTTACTTCGTTCTAACCCTTATTGTGACATTAGTCGTTTTGGGATTGTCAGGTCTTTTTCCTTCTAAAAAAACGAGTAAGACAAAATTCATGCCGTACGAATCCGGCATTCAAACTGAGACGCATCTTTTACAAAAACGTTTTCCATTGCGCCACTATTTAGTGGCATTGATGTTCTTGGTTTTTGATATCGAAGTCATTTTCCTTTATCCTTGGGCGGTGGTCGCCAAGCAGATTGGAGTATTTGCTTTTTACGAAATGGCTTTCTTTTTATTGGCTCTTTTAGTGGGATTCGCCTACGTATGGCGCAAGAGAGGTCTAGAATGGGAATGACACACCAGGAAAAAACACCGTTTTTAATCGCCCCACTCGAAAAATTAATCAATTGGGGGCGCAGCAATTCTCTTTGGCCTGCTCAATTTGGACTTGCTTGCTGCGCAATTGAAATGATGTCGACAGCTGCCAGTCGCTATGATATGGCTCGATTTGGAATGGAGGTCTTTCGTGCGTCCCCGCGTCAAAGCGATGTCATGATTGTAGCAGGCCGTGTGAGTCAAAAAATGGCACCGGTCCTGAAAACGATTTATGAGCAAATGTTGGAGCCTAAATGGGTTATTGCGATGGGGGATTGCGCCTCGTGCGGCGGCGTTTACAATAATTATGCCATTGTTCAAGGGGTTGATAAAATCGTACCTGTCGATGTTTATTTAGCAGGTTGTCCTCCCCGTCCGGAAGCTTTACTTGATGCTCTTATCGCACTGCAGAAAAAAATTAAAGAGGGAAGCTCCTTTACAGGTGGATATAGATGATCATGACAACTGCACAAGTCGTTCAACAGCTAAAAGAAAAGTTCGAAGGCGCTATCTTGGATGAAATCGTATTCAAAGGAGAAACAACTGTTGAGGTACACAAAGAAGAATTAAAGGACATTCTTGGCTTTCTAAGAGCCGGGGTGGACTCTAAGTATGATGTCCTCATGGATTTGACGGCGGTTGATTATCTTTTTCCCATCAAGCGCACTCAGATTCATTACTTCTTACATAATCCCACGAGTTTAGAGAGAATTCGCATCATTGTGTCAATTGAGCGATCAGAGCGGATCCCGTCTGTGGCCGATCTTTGGCGTGGAGCGAATTGGTTTGAGCGCGAGCTGTTTGATATGTTTGGTGTACACTTTGAGGGGCATCCAGACCTGAGTCGCATCCTAATGCCAGATGATTGGCGCGGCCATCCCATGCTTCGCGACTATGCTTTGACGGAAGAGCCTGTTCAATTCAAACATGATGTAAAACCAAAAGTACCTTCACAGATTATTTCATATGACAAAAGTAGACAAAGAGTATCTTAGACAGCTCGAGGAAACAGGCGATGTGATGGAGCTTAACCTGGGGCCCCAGCATCCCTCTACCCACGGCGTATTGCGGCTTAAGCTCAGGCTCGAAGGTGAAGTTGTTTTGTCCTGCGATCCCGTCATCGGCTATTTACATACTGGCGTTGAAAAAGAGTGCGAATCAAGGACCTATCATCAGGTCTTTACGCTGGTCGATCGCCTAGATTATTTATCTGGTCCGGCTGAAGAGCAGGCTTTTGCAGGTGCCGTTGAACGTATGATGCAAGTTGAAGTTCCTGAAAGAGCTCAAACGATTCGCATCATCTTGCTAGAGTTATCAAGGATTGCGAGCCACTTGATATGGGCAGGAACGAGTGCTTTAGAGCTCAATATGTCCTCTGTCTTCATGTACAGCTTTGCTGAAAGGGAAAAAATTCTCGACTTGTTTGAAGAGTTTTCAGGCGCGCGCATGTTTCCCTCTGTCTGGCGCATTGGTGGGCTTTCGCGCGATTTAGATCCTAATTTTGAGGCGAATTTAAGAGAGTTTATTAAAGGTTTTCCAAAAATCTGGAAAGAATTGGATAATCTTTTGACCAACAATTACGTTTGGTGCGAGCGTTTAAAAGGCGTTGCAGTCATTGATGAAGAGCTTTGCAAGCAATACATGTGCACTGGACCTGTTCTACGGGGAGCTGGCGTTGCTTACGACATTCGCAAGGCATATCCCTATTTGGGATATGAAACGTATCAATTCGACATTCCAACTTATCACGAAGCCGATTCCTATGCACGCTACTTGGTTCGCATGGAAGAGATGAGGCAAAGTCTTTCTATCATTGAACAGGCCCTAGGTCGCTTAAAGCCTGGCCCGGTTTTAACTAACGACCGCAAAGTGGCCCTCCCTCCGCGCCGCGAGCTTGCCCGCAGCATGGAAGCTGTGATCCATCAATTTAAATTGGTTTCTGAAGGCATCCATCCACCAGTTGGCGGAATGTATAACTGTGTTGAATCTGCTAGAGGAGAGCTGGGCCATTACCTGATTAGTGACGGGTCTCCAAAGCCTTATCGCCTTCGCGTGCGTTCACCTTCTTTTTCCCACATCGAGGTGTTGAAAGAGGTGCTACCGGGACATGTTATTTCTGATGTTGTCGTTGCAATTGCTAGTGTAGACCCTATTTTAGGAGATGTTGATCGCTAATGCTAAGTGAAGAAACAAGAAAAGCTATATTGGACTTACAGGCCTTATATCCTGAAAAACGCTCGGCGCTTATTCCAGCGCTTCATTTGGCCCAGGCCGAAATGGGGTATCTGCCACGAGAAATACAAAATGAAGTGGCCTCACTTTTTGAAATTGATCCTAATGAAGTCAATGCTGTCGTGACATTTTACGACATGTTTTTTGAAGAACCGCTTGGAAAACATGTGATTCATGTCTGCAAGAATGTTTCTTGCATGCTTAGGGGATCCGACGGTTTGCTTGCCCGGCTGTGCCAAAAACTGCGGGTTTCTCCTGGAGAAACGACTCAAGATGGCGTGTTTACAGTCATTGCCTCTGAATGCCTAGCAGCTTGCGACCGCGCACCCATGATGATTGTCGATGATAAGGTTATGGGCCCTGTAGAAGTGGGCGATCTTGACCGCATTGTTGACGAAGCCAAAAAAGGGCATGGACATCCATCTCCTATCTCTATCAAAGAGGTTGAACATGCCTGAAATGCGCGTTTTAACAGCCTTTATGCAAGATCCTGAGCAGTGCTGCATTGATACATATGAGAAAAATGGAGGGTATCAAGCCATCCGAAAAGCGATTCCTGGCACTGCACCCGAACAGTTAACTGACATGGTTAAACAATCTTGGCTGAGAGGCCGAGGAGGGGCAGGTTTTCAGACTGGATTGAAATGGAGTTTTATTCCTAAAGACCCAGCTCTTCCCAAATATCTTGTTTGCAACTGCGACGAAAGCGAGCCCGGAACTTTTAAAGACCGCTACATTATTGAACACGATCCTCACCAGCTCATTGAGGGAATCATATTAGCCTGCTACGCAATTGGGGCCAAACAAGCTTTCATCTACTGCCGCGGAGAGTTCTATGAAGGCAACAAAAAGCTTCGCAGGGCAATTCAAGAAGCTAAAAGTCGCGGCTTTTTAGGCACCCCTCTTTTTGGGTCGGATTTTTCTTTAAATATTGTCGTTCACCCAGGTGCTGGTGCCTACATTGCCGGAGAAGAAACCGCTCAGTTAAACTCATTAGAGGGATACCGTGCAACGCCTCGCTTGAAGCCTCCTTTTCCTGCGGTCTCGGGTCTCTACGGAAAGCCCACCATCGTGAACAATGTGGAAACGCTCTGTAACGTCGTCCACATCGTGAATAGAGGAGTGGAATGGTTTCAAAGCATTGGTAAACCGAAAAATACCGGTACCAAGATTTTTCAGGTAAGCGGCATGGTCCAAAAGCCTGGCTGCTTTGAATTTCCACTTGGAGTGCCATTAAGAGAGGTATTGGAAACTGCCGGCTGGATGCTCCCTGGCCGGTCATTTAAAGCGTGTTATCCAGGAGGATCTTCCTGCTCCCTCTTGACGCAAAGAGATCTTGATATCTCTATGGATTTTGATAGCGTTGCCGCAAAAAAATCGATGCTTGGTACAGCCTCTATCATTGTCATGGATGATTCTGTCGATATGGTTAAGGTGGCGGCTCGTTTGATGGAATTTTATCAAAATGAGTCATGCGGAAAATGCACACCTTGCCGAGAAGGCACCCGCTGGACCAAGCAGATTCTTTCTAGAATATTGTCTGGTGGAGGAACGATAGGCGATTTAAAGGTCATTGAACAGGTGTGCCATCAGATGGAAATGAACTCCTTTTGCCCATTGGCGCCAGGAGCGGCCCCTCCGGTCGTTAGCGCGATTCGTGAATTTAGAGAAGAGTTTGAAACGTATATTCGAAGAAATAGCAATGCCGATAAACGTCCCGAAATGAAAATATCTTATCCCTATGTGTAGACTATGACAGTAGAAACCAGCATGATCAATCTAACAATCGATGGAAAAGCAATCAGCGTTCCAAAAGGCACGACCGTTTATCAGGCGGCGAAGTTAATGGGCATCGATATCCCCATTTTCTGCTACCAAGATCGAATGCCTCCTTTTGGAGCTTGCCGGATGTGCCTGGTCGAAGTGGAAAAGATGAACAAACCTCAAACGTCTTGTACGTTGGAAGCTGCTGAAGGAATGGTTGTCAAGACCCAAAGTTCAACGGCGGTCGAAGCGCGAGAAGGAATTTTAGAGCTTTTGCTTATCAACCATCCTCTTGATTGCCCCATTTGCGATCGAGGAGGGGAATGTCCTTTGCAAGATCAAACTTTGAAGCACGGCCCGGGCGAGAGTCAATTTTTTGAAGATAAAAGACGCTTTGTCAAGCCTCTTCCTTTAGGCCCTGTTCTAATGCTCGACCGCGAGCGCTGCATTGTTTGCGCACGCTGCACCCGTTTCGGAGATCTAGTTGCTGGAGATCATGCCCTCGAGATGAAAGAGCGCGGTTTTAAAACGGAAGTGGGAACACCAGACAATCTGCCAGCAGAATCAAAATTCATCGGTAATACGATTTCTTTATGCCCGGTTGGCGCCTTGACGAGTCAGGTTTATCGATTCCGCGCCAGGCCATGGGATAACGATCCTTCACCTAGTACTTGTACACTGTGTCCTGTTGGCTGCAGCCTAACCCTTGACTCGCGCGATGGAGAAATCGTACGTACACGCTCAAGAGAAAATCGAGCTGTCAATGATATCTGGTTATGCGATAAGGGGTGGTTTGGTTACGAATACGTGACTGATCCAAGCCGCTTGCAAACGCCTTTAATACGCAAGTCTGGCGAGCTTCAGCCTGCTAGCTGGGAAGAAGCGCTTTCTTTGATCGCATCTAAAATGCAGATTGCTAAAGCCAAGCAAAAAATTGCAGGAATTGGGGGCAATCCACTGACGACCGAAGAAAATTATCTTTTTCAAGAGCTAATTCGCAAAGGAGCTGGGGTCAATCATATCGATCACAGAGTAGGAATGCCGATCATTAATCTCGAAGAAGAAATATTAGCCCCTGGCATGGAGCAATCAATCGGGGAGTGTGAATCCCTTTCTTTTGCCATCTTATTGGGAGTAGATTTAACAGAAGAGTTTCCTGTCATTTGGCTACGCCTCAAGCAGGCGATTAATCATGGTACTAAAGTACTCTTCATGGGTAATTTCGCTCCTGAAATGGCTCGTCACTTGACTAAAACAGTTTTGCATGCCCCAGGAAGAGAGTTGGAAGCCTTGAACCAGCACCTTTCTACGCTTAATGAATGGGCTCAAGGGGGTAAAAAAGGTGCCATCTTTGTGGGAAGTCAATATTTGGCAAACCCTAACCGTGCAGTCATCTTGAATAAGCTCCTAAATATGCGCCAGGGGTATCCGCATCTCACCTTGAATATTTTAGAAGGTAAGGGAAATAGCATGGGGGCTCGCCTTGCTGGTATGCGCCCAGATCTTGGGCCTCTTGGAAGCAAGATAGCAAATCCTGGATTGAATGCAGTACAGGTGCTGGAAACAGCAGCAGAGTCTGGCTGGGATTTTCTTTATGTAGCCGGAGCCAATCCCGCAAAGCGCTATCCAGAAAAGCTCTGGCAGCCGGCTCGAAAAAAAATGGGCTTCTTAGTTGTACAAGATCTGTTTTTGACGGAAACGGCAAGCCAGGCCGATGTCGTACTGCCCACTCTTTCGAGTTTGGAAAAGGCGGGAAGCTTTATTAATATCGAGCAGCGCATCCAAGCTCTTCATCCTGGTAAAGAAATTCCCCCTGATCGCTATAGCGATGCTGCCATTTTTCTTGCGATTGCCGAAAAGTTGGGACTGTATTTGACATTTGAGCCTGCCTTTTCTGCATTTATGGAACATACTCATCTGGCCATCAAGCACCAGGATACGAGTGCTGAAAAAATAGGAATCAAAGCTTCTGTGCAATCGTCTGGTGGATTGAAGGCTGTCTTTTCTACAGCGCTTTTCGATAATGGGGTTCGCATGAAGCATGATCCTCATTTGATTCAATTAGCCAAGGCTTCCCGCCTTCGCATGCATCCTAAGGAAGCTGAGAAAAAAGGGCTTCAAAATGGCGACATGGTGCTGCTCACGGCTAATGGGCAATCGATACGAGCTAAGATAAAGTATGATTCACAAGTGGCTGAAGAGACGGTTGTCATACCTCTTGGGTTTGATGAGATTCCAGCTCATGAACTGGGAGTCAATTTAATGAATGGCATGTCAATCGACATACAAAAAGAAGTATAGTTATGTTAGATGACTTAATTGTGATTCTCATTAAGAGTGGGCTCGTGATGCTTGTGCTTTTCACAGCAGCTGCCTACATGACATTTTTAGAGCGCATTGTCATGGCGCGTTTACAGCTACGCATGGGGCCTGTACGAGTTGGTCCGCTTGGATTATTTCAACCGCTTGCGGACGGAATCAAACTTTTGTGTAAAGAACGTTTCCAGCCAGCAGATGTCGAAACGTTTGTCTACTGGCTTGCACCCGGCATCTCCCTTTTTACAGCACTTTTCATCTTTGTTTTAATTCCCTTTGGAGGAGTTGTAGAGATTGGAGGGCGGGCCGTTAGTCTGCAGATTGCCGACCTCAATGTTGGTATTGTTTTTTTATTAGCCTTTGCATCTTTGGCAGTTTATGGGGTTGTATTAGCTGGATGGGCATCCAATAATCGCTATTCCCTCCTTGGAGGTTTGCGCGGAACGGCTCAAATGATTAGTTATGAAATTCCAATGGGCCTTTCGCTCTTGACAGTGGTTTTATCGACTGGAACATTGAGCCTGCGCGAGATTGTGGATGCTCAGCAGCACCATTGGCTTATTTGGACCAATCCGGTCAGCTTTTTGATTTATTTTATTACGGCTTTTGCTGAAACAAATCGCGCTCCTTTTGATTTACCTGAAGCCGAGCAGGAGCTGACGGCGGGTTATCACACAGAATACGGTGGAATGAAATTTGCCATTTTTTTCTTAGGCGAATATATCAACATCTTGGCTGTATCGTCCATTGCAGCCACACTTTTCTTTGGCGGATGGCATGGCCCAGGCAATATTCCAGTCCTATGGCTTCTTGTTAAAGTGGCTGTTTTTGTATTTATCTTCATGTGGGTGCGAGCCACGATGCCTCGCTTCCGCTACGATCAACTCATGAGCTTTGGCTGGAAAGTCCTGATTCCGCTTGCAATCGTCAACTTAATCGTAACTGCTTACTTTACGCTGGTGTAATAATGAGAGATACAATCCATAAAGTAACGATAATGATTAAAGGGCTGTTTATCGTGTTAAAGCATGCTTTTCAACGCCCCGTTACGATTCGTTATCCGGAGGAAAAGCGCATTTTGCCCACGCGTTCCCGAGGGCGCCATTATTTGACTAAATGGAATGACGGCCTTGAAAGATGCGTCGGCTGTGAACTGTGTGCCATTGTTTGCCCTGCACAAGCCATTTACGTTAAACCTGCGCAAAATGAGCCGGGTGACATGCATTCCCATGGGGAACGCTATGCATCCGATTTTCAAATTAACATGCTGCGCTGCATCTTTTGCGGCTACTGTGAAGAGGCATGCCCGACAGGCGCCATCATTTTAAGCAATGAATACGAGCTCGCAGGTTATACCCGGGAATCTTTGATTTATACAAAAGAGATGCTAACAGAGAAAGCTCCTGGTGATTCGGGACGTGACCCAAATAGGGAGATTTGATTAGACATGACCTCCTTCGCCACCCTCGACCAATGGATATTCGGCATTTTACTCATTCTCTCTTCTTTGGGAATTATCCTGACCAGCAAGCCTGTTCATGCAAGCTTATGCTTTCTTTTGACACTCCTTTCTCTTGCGGCACTATATTTGGAGTTGTCAGCTCAATTTATTGCAGTGATGCAGATTCTGATTTATGCAGGCGCAATTTTGGTGATTTTTATGTTTGTGATCGTTCTTTTTCAAGACGTCCACCAACAAATTCACAAATACCAGCCGCAAAGCAAAAAGGCAATTTTAGTTGGGGCAGCAGCAGCGTTTGCAGCAGCTTTCTTATTTCTTGGATTCCACCTCACTTCCCTACCTACTGCAACTCAAGCATTGCCGGCGGAATTTGGCTCGGCTCATTCACTCGGGCGCTTACTCTACCTCGACTTCTTTTTCCCTTTTGAAGCTGTCATTTTAATTTTTTTAGTCGCCGTCGTCGGCGCACTCTACATCGGACGAAAGGAGAGATAAATGGACATTTTATTTAGTGTGTTCATCAGCATGATCATGTTTATTCTTGGGATTATAGGCGTGCTCGTCAAGCGCAATGCCTTAATTATTTTCATGTCGGTCGAGCTCATGCTCAATGCTGCCAATCTTCTCTTTGTCGCCTTTGCACACCACTGGGGCAATGAAATCGGACTCATTTGGGTTTTCTTTGTCTTAGTCGTCGCAGCAGCCGAAGCCGCTGTTGGATTGGCAATTATCATTAATATGTTCCGCGCTAAACAAGTCGTCGATGTCGATCAGTACAATCTGTTGAGAGGATAAAATGCTAAATGCCATCAGCCTCGGACTCACCCTGCCTTTGTTGGGTTTTTTAACGTTATTAATGGCCTCAAACCGCATAGGTCGCCGCTTAGCGGGATTAATAGGTTGCGGGACTGTTTTGCTAGCCTTTGCTTGCTTTGCGGGTGTCCTTCCTTTCTATGTTCAAGGAGGAATGATCCCTCAAACTCTCCACTTGTTCAACTGGCTTTCCCTTCCAGGGATTGAGGTCAACTTCAGCCTTCATCTTGATTCGCTCTCTCTCTTAATGACCCTGATTGTGACGGGAGTCGGTTTTTTAATTCACATCTATTCCATCGGCTACATGGATCATGAGAGCGATTTTGCCCGCTATTTTGCCTGCCTTAATTTCTTTATTTTTGCCATGCTGCTCCTTGTGCTTGCTGGCGACCTGATCCTCCTTTTTATTGGCTGGGAAAGTGTGGGCTTGGCTTCCTATCTTCTCATCGGATTTTGGTATACTCGTCCGGCAGCGGCTCAGGCGGCCACCAAAGCCTTCGTTGTGAACCGTATCGGGGATTTGGGACTGTTGCTCGGACTCTTGCTAACCTTGCAGACATTTGGGACAACAGATATTACAGCTGTTTCACAAATGGCAATGAAAGGCTTTGCCATTGGGGCTCCAGTTTTGACGGCTATTACTTTATTGTATTTTTGGGGCGCCACAGGAAAGTCGGCACAATTGCCGCTCTATAATTGGCTGCCAGATGCGATGGAAGGCCCAACTCCAGTGTCTGCTCTTATCCATGCGGCTACCATGGTAACGGCTGGCGTGTATTTAGTCGTCCGCATGCATACACTCTTCAGCCTATCTCCAGAGACATTGCATGTGATTGGTATTGTTGGGGGAGCGACGGCTCTCTTCGCCTCCTTTTGTGCCCTGGCTCAAACGGATCTCAAGCGTGTATTAGCCTATTCGACAGTCAGCCAGCTCGGCTTGATGTTTTTAGCATGTGGTGTTGGAGCTTATTATGCGGCCATGTTCCACTTGACTATCCATGCCTTTGTCAAGGCTCTTCTTTTCCTTTCAGCAGGTAATGTTGTGCATATGATGCATGACACGACTTCCATGGACAAAATGGGGGGATTATCTAAGATTTTTACTAAAACGCACTGGCTATTTTTGTTAGGAGCATTGGCCTTGGCAGGCGTTCCTCCCTTTGCTGCTTTCTTCAGTAAAGATTTGATTTTAGAGCTGGAGCACTTGCAAGGATCAGATAGTCTCTTTTTTGTAGGCCTGGCAGCTTCTATTCTTACGGGTATTTACATGATCCGGGCCTATTGCCTGACCTTTACTGGTGAGCCTCGTGCCAGCAGAGAGCTGCTGAGAAATGTTAAGGAAGCGCCGCCTGTGATGCTAATGCCTCTTTCGATCTTGGCCATTCTTACACTCATTGGCGGTTTTCTCGGATTTGCATTCACTTCTATTCCACCACTCGAGTATTTCCTCGAAGAACTTGGAATTAGCTCGCATGAAAGAGAATTGAGTACAGGCCTGCACTTATCGCTCCAAGTGTGGATGGCTCTTCTTGGCTCCTTTTTGGGGGTTGGAGCTTCTGCCCTTATTTATACACGCTATTATCAACGACTCGGACAGCCCTGGGCCTTACTGCGCCATTCTTTTTATGTTGAAGACCTTTACGGAAGGCTAGTCGTGCGCCCTCTTAAATCGCTTGCTTCGCTAATCGTTGAGTTTTTTGAAGCCCGTATCTTTGAAAAGTCGATGACATTTTCGGCTAGAGCTGTGCAAAGCTTATCAAAGTGGATGCAGTTGATTCAAAGCGGGCAAGTTCGCTCTTACATCGCTTGGATTGTGACAGGAAGCGCCTTTTTGATCGTTTATTTCATTACAGAGGGATTTCATGCCTAACTTGATGTGGTTGTTTTTGATACCATTTATTGCTTCAGCGCTCCTCTTCATTTTTCCAATCGAAGCAAAAAGATTGTTGAAGGGAATATCTGCGACGCTAAGCCTCATTCCTCTTCTATTATTGCTGAGTAAACATGCCAATTGGATTGGATCATCTGTCGATTATGCCTGGTTTCCAGCTCTTTCGATTGCTTTTCATTTGCAGGTTGATGCCCTATCGTTGGTTTTTTTATATCTAACAGCACTGGTTATCCCGATTGTCCTGTTGGCTGTCAATAGTCAAACGCTGATGTTTCCACGTGCGTTTTATGGGCTCGTTTTGCTTTTGCAAGGATTGGTCATAGGCTTTTTTACGGCCCGCGATTTAGTTTTCTTTACTATCTTTTGGGAAGCCATGCTCCTGCCTCTTTACTTCCTGATCAATATGTGGGGCGGGGCGCAGCGCCACTCGGCGGCGATCAAATTTATCCTTTACATGTTTGCGGGCTCTGTTTTAATGACCGCGGCTGTTTTAGCCCTCTATTTTATTGCGCAAGCGAATGGGGCAGCGACATTTAATATGGAGCAACTAGCCTCTGTTACTAAAACAACGCCTTATGCAAGTGCACTGGCTTTGATTTTTTTATTAGCTTTTGCCGTCAAAACGCCTCTTTTCCCCTTTCATGCTTGGTTGCCAGATACCTATTATCAGGCTTCAACGAGTGCAACCATTTTGCTTTCAGCCCTCTTGTCAAAAGCTGGAATCTATGGGATTTTACGCATTGGCCTTGGGCTTTTTCCAGAGGTTTTAAAGGCCTGGAGTCCGTGGTTGCTTGGATTGGCCATTGCCGGAGTGTTCTATGGAGGATTAGCTGCTTGGCGTCAGAGCGATTTTAAGCGCTTACTTGCTTATTCAAGCTTTTCCCACGTGAATTTCATTTTAGTCGGCCTTTTTATCTGGAACCCTTTGGCCAAGGAAGGGGCGATTTTACAAGCTTTGAATCATGGCATTACCATTACGGCTCTTTTCCTTGCTGCCGGTTGGTTAGAAAGCCGTCTGCAGTCAACGGCCATTGGTTCGGCAAGCGGGCTTGCCAGATATTTGCCAAAGCTGTGCTGGCTAACCCTTTTCTTTGTGCTTTCTTCGGCGGCCCTCCCCGGAACCAATAATTTTGTTGGCGAACTGCTGATCTTCTTTGCCCTTTTTAGCGAACACCCCTGGTTAACTGGGTTCCTCGGACTCACGATCGTCTTGTCCGTCATTTATATGCTTCGCTGGATGCAAAAGGTCTATTTTGATGAGCCAAGTCCCTTTCGAAGCAACTGGATCGATCTATCGAATAAAGAAATGGCGCTTGCTATGCCGCTTGTTGCC
Source organism: Candidatus Protochlamydia naegleriophila (assembly GCF_001499655.1). Taxonomy (NCBI): domain Bacteria; kingdom Pseudomonadati; phylum Chlamydiota; class Chlamydiia; order Parachlamydiales; family Parachlamydiaceae; genus Candidatus Protochlamydia; species Candidatus Protochlamydia naegleriophila. Next base: position 2,063,706 of record NZ_LN879502.1, on the reverse strand, counting down.
TTGATTCTATGGATTGGTCTATATCCAATGGCAGTGCTCCAACACCTTGAACCGACCGCTGAAAACAACACAACCGTTGCTATGCAAGCAATTGCTGAGGAGATGTAATGAATACCTCTTTGAGTCTCGTTGATCTGGCTGCTGTTAGCCCATTACTGATTGTGTTATTCACAGCGTTTATCATCATTGTCATTGAAAGCTTTGCAGAAGAGTTTTCTGCAAAGTATGCGTATCTCATCGCAACCGCTGGCTTTGCCTTAGGCATTTTTCTAACTTTTATGGCTCCTGCAAGCGACAATCGGCTCCTCACTCCATGGATTCGATTCGATTCGCTTGCTAAGTTTTTCACCATTTTCTTCATGTCAGTCGGCATTGGAGCAGCCTTCTTAGCGGCCTCTTTTTTCCAGCGCTTTAAGGCCACGCACGGGGAATTCTTTTTCCTTCTTTTGTCAGCCGTCTTTGGCTTGATCCTGATTGGAGCGGCTGCCGACTTTCTAACTCTGTTTCTTGGTATTGAAACCCTCTCCATCTCGCTTTACATTTTATGCGGCTACATGAAGAAATGGGAGATTTCGCATGAGTCGTCGTTTAAGTATTTTTTAATGGGATCGATCGCCGCGGCATTTCTACTCTATGGAATTGCTCTGGTGTATGGAGCACTTGGGACGACCCGTTTAGATGTCTTACTGATAGGCTACCAAAACCTGACTGATAGGGCCGATAAAATCCTTTTCTTCAGTGGCATTGCCATGATTACTCTTGGGCTTGCTTTTGAAGCAGCCCTAGTTCCATTCCACTTGTGGGCTCCGGATGTCTATGAAGGAGCTTCTACCCCGGTAACGGCATTTATGGCTGTTGGGACAAAGGCGGGCGCCTTTGCAGCGTTTGCTCGTCTCTTTTTTGAGGCATTGCCGCACTTCGATCCGGCTTGGAATCAGGTCATTGACACGCTGGCTTATGCGACTCTTATTTATGCCAACGTCGTCGCCTTGCGTCAGCTGCAATTGCGCCGATTCTTTGCCTACTCGGGCATTTCTCATGCGGGATTCTTAATGATCCCAGTTGTTGTGGGAACGCCAGAAGCCCTTACTTCACTGGCTTTTTATCTGACCGTTTATGCAATTGCAACACTTGGCTCTTTTGCGGTGCTTGCTTTTCTCGATCATGACAGCAAGGGAGTCATGCTTCAGGACCTGCATGGCCTTTTTAGACGCTCTCCATGGCTTGCAGGAATGTTGGCTGTTTGTCTTCTGACTTTAGCAGGCATTCCGCCAACGGCTGGATTTCTTGCAAAATTCTATATTTTTAAAGTGGCATTCCAGGCCGGGTATTATAGCTTAGTCATTGTTGCTCTATTGACGACCATTCTTTCAGCCTATTACTATTTGAGAATCATTGCAGTCATGCTTGCAGAAGCGCCTGCTGCTGAAGAAAAGCTTGCAAAGCCTTGGCAAGCAGTTTTAGTGGGTGCAACTTCTTTCGTAGCCATTTTAGTTCTTTCTTGCTATCCAGCGCCACTTATTGACCTATTAAGCTTGATACAAGGATAAAGCAATTGACTTGCACAATTTATGTCCAGGCCCCTCCCGATTTTAAACCGAGAGTAGAGGTAGCTAGTTGCTATTGCACGTGGGAAGAAAAACTTCTTTTGCTTCAGAGGCATCCACTTAAATCGCATGGGAATACATGGGGAGTCCCAGCTGGTAAACTGGAAGAGAATGAAGACCCTCCGTCAGCCTTGGTGAGGGAAATGTGGGAAGAAATCGGCGTCGCAATCGAAAAAGAGCATTTAGAAGCGATTAAAACGCTTTATATCCGAGATTCACAAGATTTTATCTATCATATGTTTTATCTTTCCCTGGACACGGAGCCTGCAATCAATTTGGGATTGATGGAACATCAAGATTTTAGATGGGCGACAGTCGATCAAGCCTTGCAGATGCATTTAATGCCAGGCGAGCACGAAACGTTGGAATTTTACCGATCTTTTTTGCAAGGAAAGCAGCTACGGCTTTAAGAGCTGGCTTACTTTACAAGTTGCCGTGATCTAATACTTCACATTGACGAGCTGGTCCGTTGCTAGGAGCCCAAAAATTAGACAGTCTGAGAATTGTCCATTGCGGAAAAACGCGCCCCTCAACGTTCCTTCGTGTTTGAATCCAAGCTGTTTGGGGATGCTTTGGCTGCGCAGATTTGAAGCCTGGCACCGAATTTCGACGCGATGCAATTGAAGGTCTTGAAAACAAAACTTAATGAGTCGCTGACAACACTTTGTGATGATGCCTTTTCCTTGATGCTCCTCAGAAATCCAGTAACCAATTTCTGTCTTGCGGTCTAATCGATCGATATAATGAAGCCCGATCAGCCCTACAAGGCACTCTTTTTCCCAAATGCATAAATGGAGACTCTTTCCTTTTTCTGCCTGCTCCAAGCTGTGCTTAATGAAATGCTCCGAATCTTTGGCGGACAGTGTGTGGTCGACCCAGGGTAAATATTCGCTGAGGTATGCTCGATTGTGATCGACGAGCTGAAACAGGGAACCTGCCCATTCAATCCTTGGCAGTTTAATCGAATAGACGGTATCAATCGCTAATTCGAAGAAAGGAGAAATCTTAAATGGGATGACATTTTCATTCATGAGGCTATGTTGCTCGCTAAAAGATTTTAAATGAATCATAGCTTAAACGTATGCTCTTTTCAACCCCTTCGAAATTTTTTTATTCGGTTTTCAGACGGTTAACCAGCAGGCCTATTTTTTTGTAAAATTGCTCTAATACAACTCATTTAGTTTGAAAGTCTGGTTTAAAAAACATTAAATTTCTTGTTTTTTTATAAAATCTTAATAATAATTTATTATTATTTTTTATCTAAATTGTGAGCTGAATTGATACTCACCATTAATAAGCTTTAACAAGAAATTTTATACAAGAAGATAATATCATGGTAACGTCTGGTCATTTAAGTTCGCTTGAAAATTTTAGTTGTACGTTAAAAGTGACGGAGTGGCTTGCGTCTGTCAATCAACGCAACTATTTATATGCCGGATCTATCGTCGCGCGTGTTTCCGGGGCTGTATCTATTCCTTTTTCCTCTCTAATCGATGCGAGTGTTCACACGGCTTTATGCGGCGGAAAAATTGTAACGGGAATCCTTATTTTCCCATACAACTCGGTTGCGGTGGTTTGCTTTCCACAATGGGCGGCTTCTAAGGACTTGGAATTATCTTCTGCTTTTATTCACTTAATATGCGTCATCGAATGCGTTGTGACGGGAGCGCTTCTTCCCTTTGTATGCTTAATTACCCCTGGGCGTGCTCATGAATTCATGAATAGCAGGTATGTGAATCAGGCTTTTCAAAATACTGCTGAGAATGAGTTAAGAGAGTTTGCAATAGAAAAAGTTGCCTTTGAAGAAAGAGAGCAGGCTTTAAGAACTCAAAATGAAACACTCCAGGCGCGATTGAATGAGTTGGAAGCCACATATGCCAATCAAGGTACAGACCTCGCGGGTAAAGATGAGCAGCTGCGAAGGGCTACAGAAGCCAGAGATCAACTTCAAGAAAATGCTCTTACGCTCCAAGCAGCACGCGACTTATCAGAGCAAAAATCGCAAGCTGCGCGTCAAAAAGTTGATGAATTAGAATTGGACTTACAAGATTTTCAAAATCAATTGAGATTGGCGGAAGAGAAGGCTGATGGATCTAATCAAGAAGTTGTGGCCCTCAAAGAGGCCATTCAAGAGAAGCTTGCTCAGCATGAAGAATTGATAAGAATTGTAGAAGAAGCTCAAAGTCAAAAGGAAGAATTAGAGCTCAGAACGCAAGAGCTTGTAAATCGATTAAATGCCGAAGAAAATAAGGTGCAGCAGTCTGATCGAGAAATCGTTGACCACAAAGAGACTATTCAAAAGCAACAGGCTCAGCTTAAAGAATTGGCTCGAACAGCTAAAGAGGCTTGCAGCCAGAAGCAGGAGTTAGAGCTCAGAATACAAGAGCTTGAAAGTCAATTAAGTGCTGAAGAAAAAAAAGCACGACATGTCAATCAGGAGGTCATTGGTCTCAAAAAGACCATTCATGAGCAGACTAAAGCACATGCGCTGCTAGAAGAAGCGGCGGCAGACATTACACATGTAAAGGTTCAACTTGAATCGAGAGTGCGAGAACTCGAAAGTCTATTGATTGGCGAAGGAAAAAAGGGCAATATCTCGGAACAGCAAGTTGGCTTTCTCGTAAAAGAGGTCGAAAGCCAGAAAAAGGCATGTGTTTTAGCCGAAGAAAAGGCTGAAAAGCTTGCCCTGGACATGGCTCAATTAGAAGAGAGCTTGAAAGAGCTTCAAGTAAAATTGATCGAGAAAGAGGTGAAGTTGCAGCAGATGGACCATGGGATGGTTATGCTTAAAAAAGCTCTTGAGAAAGAAGAAGAGATACGTACTCTAGCCGAACAACAGGCTAAAGATCTTGCCTTAGAGAAGACTCAATTAGAAGAGAGCTTGAAAGAGCATAAAACACGGCTGCAAGATTTTTCAGTTAAGTATACTTCCGAACTCCAGGAAGCTTCTATTAAACACCAGGTTATTGTTAAAGAACACGATACCGCTCACAAAAAGCAGGAAGAAGTTATTCAGAAACATTTGACTGATAAAATTAGGCTGGAAAAAAGAGTTGATGAACTCGAGTACCTGCTTAAAGAAGCACAGAAAGAAATGCTAGAGATATCTTTAGCAGAGGGCGTGCTTTCGGACGATGAAGAAATCGATTTGTTCGAGGGGAATAGCCGTGAATTCTTTGGCACAAAATCTGGCTTTACAAGTGTCATGGAAAATGGAGATGAAGTCGAAAGTATCCTCGATTATTTACCTGAAAAGGAAGCTGAGTTTAGTGAACTCTCATCTAAGCCTTCATCGTTGACCGATTCCATTACGGAGCACGTTGCGAATGGGAAAGTGAAGGATGTATGGGTTAAAACAAACCGAGATCCTTCCATGGTATACTATACGGGGAAAGGATCCAGAGCGGAGGCAGAATTGAAAGAAGAGGTCTTAACAGCTCAAGCCATTCGAACTGCGCTTCAAAAACTGCATCCTGAGCAAGAAGAGTTCTACTTAGCGGTAGATATCAAGGAAACAGAAAAGGGAATCAAAGATCCGCGTACGGGCGCAAGGATGTACACCGTTGAGTGTAAAAAGGCCGATGGCGATCTGGAAAAAATCTTGACGAAGCGTAAAGTCCCACTTAATTTCGACCAACGATTGGATCTAGGAAGGCAAGCGTTAACAGGATTGAGCTACTTGCAAGAAGCGGGTTATGTGCAAGGCGATTTAAAGCCGGAAAATATCTTAGTCTACCTTAAAGATAAGGGTGGGATCTCAATTGGCATTTCCGATTTCGGTAAGTCCAAGCAGATGGGGCCGAATGAGGCGGAAACTATACGTGGAAACCCCCGTTTTGCTCCCCCCGAATTCAAAACAAGCCACCAGGGAGAAGTGTTTGGCGGGGCGATGATTCTCATTCGGATTTTAGAAGAGGAATTTTTAAATGATGAAAAGACCTGTCTATTGACACCCTATAGAATCAAGGCGACGTCAACTGCTCTTCGCCGCGGAGTTGAAAAGTTCCTTCTTGAAAACGCGAAGTGTAAACAAGTCGAAAATTGGGTGACCAGGCAGGGTATAGGTGTCGCTGCAACAGAATACTTGAATCTTTGGAATACCCCTAATCCAAAGGCAGAAATAGAGATTCATAAGTATGTAGATGAGTTGACTCGTTTGATGGCGGAAAAAATAGGAAAGCAAAAAGCTGAAAGCCTAAATACCCTTCTAAAAGCGATGACAATGACTGATCCAAATGCTAGGCCAACGATGGCCGAGGCGGTTGTTAAGTATACTAAATGCTTGGAGACCCAATCAGTCTAATCTCTTAGTTTATTAGAGAAAGCAAATCTTCATTGAAGATTTGCTTTTTTTTGTTTCAATATGGTTCTGATTGCTTTATCAGCTCGCCAAACTTTTGGAGTGTCAAGTTGAAGCGTTCCAGACGATAGGCATGAGGTGGCCGATTGTGGGCGACGAGGGCTGGTGCAAAGAGGAGGGTCAGGGTGAGTTGCTCATCAGCTTCGCTCCACTTTTGCTTAGCATCATGAAGCCGGTTATAGGCATAGAAAAGGCTTAACATGCTCGGCCCTCTATCGATGCTATGCTTGCAGGAAATATTGCAATAGGTGGGATTCTCCCTTTCGATTAGTGCTTCAATGAGTTTGACAAGCATGATTTCAACGAATTGCTGCCTCTCTAGCCTGGAGAGAGCGGGGCGCTCGCCAAAATAGTCGATGTGGATTGCGTTGAGCAATCGATAGAGAGTTTGTTTCCATTCGTCTAAGGGTATCTTGTTCGGCCATTTAAAAACAGCTCCATTCGGCGTGAGGAGATAGCGGAAAAATACCTTCTTAAATTCACTGGCCTTGGAAAGTGAGACATACTCATTTTTCTGCCAGTAGAATGAAGAGTTTTTGTCCAATGTAGCCACCGCAATGACTGATCCAAGTTCCGGATCTTCTTCTAATCGTTCTAAGATCTTCGACAAATGGCTTTCTTTCCCTTGCCTGTGCATTAAATTGATGTAAAGGTGGGTTTGTTGCTTCGACTTGAGGTAGGTTAAATAGGCCTTAAACTCAGGGGAAATGGAAACAGTCTTTTGCTTTTTATTTTCAATTAAAGGCCTAGAAAGGTGAAGCAGCGTGGTTTGCCCGATGCGATAGATAGCAGAGGGAAGCTGTCCATTGTAATGAGGGTCGGTTTCAGAGGATGAAAGAGGATGATAGCCGCTCAGATGGCCATTCTTTTTTATTTGTTGGTAATAAGCATCAACCTTGGCTGGAAAATGGGCTAAAACTCCCTGAATGGGGGGCATTTGCGTTGGCAAGGTATGAAGAAATTGCCAATATTCATTCAGCAAATAGGGTTGGGTATACATCCAAAAACAGAGGTGATTGACTGATTCAAGCTCATCGCGGGGTTGAGAAAAAAGCAAGACCCTAAGGCGGGTTAAAAAGGCTGTGTGAAACCCTCGTTTAGACAGCCCATCTTGCGGAGCTTCTGCCATAAAGAGTTGTCTGAGAGTAAAAAGAGGATGGCTGCTGTGGTCCATTTGTTCCTCTTTAGGCAAATCAGAAAGAGGCTTATCTGTTTGTATGAATGAACGTAGCTGTTTGTAGTAGTGATCAAAAATAGTCGATCGAAAGGTAGGTTCATATTCGGCTAAAGAGGGGCGTTCTTTTTTGGAAAGCCGTAGAAAATCAGCCTCAAGCTCGGTCTGTAAACCAAGTAAAGAGAGTATTGCCAAAAATAAACACGTGAGCTTCAACATATTAATCTTCAAATTCATAGTGCCAATAAGACTTACTTCGAATGCCATTTGATTATTGAGGTTAACAATTAAAAGGCTTTCGAAAGCAATCTATTGTAGCACGAAGCGTTTATCTTATATACAAACGCGTTGACTAAGCGATGGTTATCACGTTCTTATGCCATTTTTTTTAATGCTAATGTGATCGATTTCATACAGAAGGTTTAAGGCAATTTCCCAGGCATTTCTGCCTGGGAAAGAGTATGTAATGTTTTTTTGCTAATAGCCATAAAAGGCAGAGCGTTTAAAAATGTCTTGCAGATTCCTTCCCTCTGTAAGGTTGGGTCCAGGAGGATTCTCTTTTAAGTAAGCTGAAATTTTAGCGATGCGGTGCTCCGGGTAGGGATGAGTGAGCAGCATTTCAGGCTGACTTCCGCCTGGAGAGGCTTTTTCTAAAATGCGCATGACTTCTATCATGGCTCGGGGATCATATCCAGCCTCTTCCATTAGATCGAGACCCCATTGGTCGGCCTCTAACTCGTCTTTGCGCCCATAGCGGAGTTGCATCATTTGATTGACAACGCTTGCAATCATGGCTGCCTGATAGCCGCTATTTGAATCGCTATTGCCTACCCCCATTCCTGTTGCCATGATCAAAAGCTGCCCCAATTGTCCTTTGGCCATTTGCTGTGCCGAATGGCGCTGAATGACATGCCCCATTTCATGGGCAAGGACACCTGCGAGTTGTGCCTCTGTCTGCAATTTATTTAATAAGCCGAGAGTAATAAAAATTTGTCCGCCAGGCAAAGCGAATGCATTGACCGTTTTTGAATCGGCCAGGAGGTGAAATTTAAATTTCCAAGGTCCACGATTGGCTTTGCTGCGAGAGAGAATCTCTTGTCCAATCTGCTGGACTTCGCGTGAACGGGGATCGCTTGATGGCACCTCGCCGCCCATTTTAGCTGCCATTTGGGGGGCTGATTGTAAACCAAGCCTAATTTCTTGATCAGGAGTCAAGGCAACACGCTGCTTTTCACCAGTAATTGGATTCTGTTCGGTTTGTGTGAAATACATGAAAAAGGCCACTGTCGCAATGATTAAGGCCATCAAGAGGGAACCACCCCGTCTTTGACCAGGTCCGCTTGTGCCGAAATCTCCCATAAAAACTCCCTGTTCTGTCTTATTTCTTTCTGGCTTATTGTCTACCGAGCAACTGTTGAAGACTCTTTGGTATATAGCAGCCAAGATAATTTGTGCACAAAATATTTGAAAGTTTACGGGCGCTTCCGAATCTTGGTTTCGAAGAAGAGGTTGATCAATCATTAAAAAAATATTACATAAAATAAGGAGATCCTTAATGATGCGAATCATCTAATCGATTTAATATCTCCCCAGATAGGGGAGGTCCATTTATGGAGGTCTAGATGAAGAGTGCTCTTTTTTTATTGAGTGGTTTGTTGTGCACCGCCGCAACTTTGCCAGGGGATGTAGGCGCAGGCTTTCAGCGTCCAGACAGTAGAGGTCCAAGATGTAAATGCGGGTGCATGGCTGCTACTGATTGCGGCTGTACGAATCATAAATCATGGGATTGTCCTCCTGCAAAAAAACGCTAATTAAGACTTCAAATCTTTTTCTTTAATCTATGTAAGGTGAGGGGAGTAGGGGCTTTTTCTAGTGATTGAGAAAGTTTTTTTCTCATTGCCTGTCAGCGCATTTTGCCTTTATTGATGGCCGGTTCGCAAGAGAGATGCCTGGCTAATTTAAATTTAAATTTTGTCTTTTCAGTCAGATCTACTTGCAGATTTCTCGCTATTTTGCTATCCCTTAATTCTTTTATAAAAAAAACTTTGGGGTCTCGACAACCAGATGACCTGTTTTATCTGATTGGCCTAAGCGACATCGGATAGAACATCAAAGTTTAAAGTGGGATTTGGCAAATACCAATTTTTCAAATTAGCCTGGATATGAACATTATCAAGCGATGTGAGAGTATATATGATGCGCTATGCCAAACATTTTTGGATCTTTGTATTTAGTTTTAATTCATTATTGTTCGCAGACAATTTTGATAAAGACGATGCGCCTGCATGCGCAGATACGGCCACTACTGTCGAAGCCTCTCAAGAACTGGATAATTATCGAAGTGCTCACCCAGAAATCTACAATGAAAACTGCTGGGCGTCGGTAGAACCAGAAACAGATTGCGAGTATGCACGTTCCCATAACCTTTGGGGAATTTGGTTGCCTGAAGGGCCTCCCATGTTTCGTCCTTTTCTGGCAGATCCTCGCCAGTTGACCTATTCTGTGGGTTGGCGCTTTAATGACCGTGCATTGGTACAAAATGTCATTGATGTTTCATTCGGTGATACTCTCCCCATTTTCCGTTGGTGCGATATCTGGAGTTTCCGTGGCGATTTGCAATTAGAATTGGAAGGCGGAGTATGGGCGATTTTCGATCCACTACACTACTCTTCTCCTTTGATCGATGCCGATTATTATGTCGGCGTGCCCATCACCTATGCCTTTGGTAACTGGGCCATCCGCTTAAGGGGCTATCATATCTCTACTCATATTGGTGATGAGTTTTTAATCAACCACCCCCACTTTGATCGTCGCAATCCTAGTATCGAAGCCTTGGATTTATCCGTTTCCTGGCAAAACAGACAAGTGCGTTTATATGGCGTACTCGGTAATGTATGTTGCCAAGATGACTCGTTTAGAGTGGGTGAATTTTATATGGAAGCGGGCTTAGAGTTGCGCTTTCCACAGCTCGGATACCGCGATTATTGTAATAGACTTTACGGTGAGCCCTTCTTTGGGATGCACTTCCGCTATCAATCTCATTTTAAAAACCACATTAACCAAACCTATGCGATCGGCTGGGAATGGGGAAAAGTGTCTGGTATTCGCCGCAAGCTCCGCTTTTTCTTGGAATATCATGATGGCTATTCTTTAGATGGACAATTCTGTAAAAAAGCAACCCACTATGTTAGCATCAGAGGTTCATACGGATTTTAATTATGAACCCAGAAAGTTCCGGTCCATTTGATAAAGATACGATAGAGTCAAAAGCACCAGCGGCTGATCAGCCGCTGTCTGAAAAAGACTTTATTCAAGAATCACCAAGCCTTGGGTCAAGAGCCTTTCCTCTTTGGCTTTGGATCTTCCTCGCAACAGCACTTGTTGCGATGGTTTGGGGGTCGATGGGATGGTACCAGGGAGTTGTGCAACACGAAAAGAAAGCGGAACCTTTCTTGGATGTGACAAATCGCCAATTTTCAGTCTTCTTGTGGCAGTTTCCCTCTTTCTTGCGCTCGAATGTGTCTAAAAAGGCGGGCTATTTACCGGGATTTCAAACTGCTAAAGAAACGCTGGAATTGGGCGAGGCGGATGCCATTGTGACGGCTCCGCCAGATCTTCTTTTTTTGTACCACACATGGCATCGCTTGCTAGTTCCAGAACAGGTCGTTCGTTCTATTAAGCCCATTGAATTCATAGAATTTTTGAATCAGGTCGAAGAGTGGCAACCAAAGAACTGGCCTACGGCACCGCAAGACTATGTTAAGCTCATGGAGTCCAAGCAATTCGAACAAATGAATGACTTGCAATCGTTGCCAGAATCAAGCCTGCCAGTTCTTGTGAGGCAAGCCTTTTTAGGGTGGAAAAACTACTATCGGGAAGGGGCGGAAATTAATGCGCTCAATCCGTCGATTGCGCAAGTGCAAGCCTTTTTAGAGGCTCATCCCCATTATAAGCGTAACTATTGGCGCAATATTCAAGAAATAGCTGGCCAGCAAATCCTCAATGACGATTACCTTTATCTTTTGACTCAACGTGCTTTTAATCCTGAAGAGTCATTCCCAGCCAATCAGCTTGCACCTTTTTTAAAGGTAGCCCTTTTCAATGCCGAGCAGGCCGAGAAAGAGACGCGTGAACCTGCCAGAGGCTCTCAACAAGAGCCTTTACAAGACGATGGTCTAAATAATCGCTGATGTTAACGCTATAGGTTGCGATTCGATCAGCCGCTCTTCCGAGCATATAATAAAGCGCTTCATAGATGGATAGAGCAGGGGAGTCAATGGCTTATCATTTCCTCTGCGTCTCTCCGCCGTTCCATCTCCTTTGCGTTAAAATCTTGTTCTCTTCCTTGAGGATAACATAACGGCTCTTTGAATTTTGCCTAATCGACGACCTTAAATCCCTCTTCGTAGATCGGGCCATTCTTGCCGATCGGCAATTTGCCCATGAAATAGTCGCGGTATACTTTGATTCCTTGCTCCGCTTTTTGAATGCAATAGAAGCAATTGCTAATCCATTCAGATCCCTTGATCGTTCCTGAATGAAGATTGCATTCAAAGCGCGAAGTGATTTTTTTGCGCCAATAATCAGCCTCTCCAAACAATAGGATGGGTGTCGACTCGACAGAACCGACTTTGCGCCTAACCTCTTCTAAACAATATTCAAAATCTGTTCCAATGCCGCCCATCAAAAGGATGGGGAAATCGAGATGAAACTCGGCTTGCCTTTCAACAAGCTTGTCAAGGCGATAAGTCATTTTGGCTTCAACAAAAGGATTTTGTAATTGCTCATTGACCATGGCCCCGTCTTTGGCAGTAAAATCGACAATATTGGCACATGATAAGATGTGAAGATCTTTTGCAACGCGGTTGCCCACTTCCATGGCTCCTGGTCCGCCGCCTGTAACCAGGGCTAAGGGGGTATTTTTGCTAAGAAGCGGATGCTGCATTTCGCTGCGCATATCTAAGACACCCTGCAGTAAAACGCGCATTTCGTGCTCAAAATCCCCAGCCAGCAAATTGGATCCATAAATGCCAAAAACGGTCGACTTTAAAAAGGTGTCCACGCTATTAAGCGGAACAAAAAAGCCGGAATCTCTATCAGGCTTTTGAATGTATTGTAGGATTTGACGCGTCGCCTCATCCACCCAATAAACAGGAATGGCAAACTTTTCTAAGTCATGCAATAAAGCCCGGTCTTCCGCCGAGAAAAAATTCATGTGGGAAAGAGAGGGGTATTGGAAGTAAATGCCTTTTAGGCAACGCTGTACCTGATCGCTCAAAAGCATCCGCTTCATCAAAGGCGATGGGAAATAACGAGTCAGTAAAATCCCCTGGCTTGTGATCACACCGCTATCGATAGCTTTTAAGAATGGATAAGAGGGCTGCTGTTCAATATAGCGCTCGACCATGAGAGCTTGCCGGGTTCCATGGAAGGGACCTGGAAACTCATGAAGGCGCGTTTCACGCGTAATCCAATCATCTGGTTTCAATGACTTTAGCTGCTGTCCTTTAACGATAAAAACAGCTGCGCGATTTTCCGAAGGAAGCGGGGCTGTAGCAAAGGCTTCAAACAATGTTTTACTGTCTTCTAGGCATGTTTGCAATTGATCGCGATCCGAGAAAAAGACGTGTTCGCGATAAGGTTCCAAAGTGTAAAATTCGAGAGGAATATCTGTGATTTCGCGCTTGCTTTGACCGTACAGCTCGTAAATATCTCCTGAGGCAAATGTATCGGGTTGCAGGATTGATGCCGACGTGTGATGGTAACCAGGAGATAATAAGCTGTCGACAACGCGTCCAAAAACTGTTCGAATGTGGAGAGGAAGGGTTCGGACAAGCAGGATTTCATCTTCAGAGACATTGCGCGTCATCATGGGCTTCCATTCCTGATGCAGTCGCAAAATGTCGCGCATTTTGGTGTCTTTAACCAAAGCCTTCGCCAAAGTAGGTAAAAAACCATAAATGGATGAATCGTAAACGACGCGCCCATTTTGAAGAGTCAGGTAAGCAATGGTCCTGCCATCGACTCGGTCTAATATGAGATCATTGCTGCCGTGAAGCCCGCCAAGCGACAAAAGTGGTTTGCCCCAACGGTCGGAGCGCCCAAACATGCGGCTGAGATAATCAGGATCGCGCACGCGCCGGCGCTCATCGGCAGCAAAGAGCTTGCCAAGCGAGCTGCCAACTTGCAGGTATTTTAACATCTCAACGGCTATGGGTCCAATGGCATTAAGCTGGACTTGAACCTGAGCACATAGATTCTTCTGATCTAGTTCAAAGCTCAAGCCAATGCCGTCCAGCCCCAGCTGCGCTAACGTACTCTTAATATTAAATAAGACAAGTTGGGGATCAATTTGAAAACCGACAAAATAAGGGGAAATGTTTTGAATAAAAACGGTGGCCTCCGCTCTTTTGTCGTTCATACGCGTTAAATTAGTGACAGAGCCATCGGGAGTGGCTAGGTCGTAGTGGTAGAAATCGAGATGGCTTTCCATAATATCATTCCGTTTCGTTCGTAGAGATCAAATGATCCAACCGCTAATGCAATAAGCAGTCCAATGTGAAAAAAAGCAAAATACTTTATTCAATGTTTTTCAGCTAGCCCATAAATATTCTACCATCTTCAAAACTTGCCCTTTGCTTAGGCTGAATAGCTTCTTTTTTCTCTCTTTTTCATCACCCCTTTACAGAGGAAAAGGGAACCATTCCTTTCTGATGTACTCTTTTTGTTCGCCTATTTGAGGTTAAAGCCTTCACTTGAGCCATTAAAAATGTGGAAATGTTGTAGATACATTGTTCATAGATGGAGGATTTGGGGCTAGAAATGGCCAGATAGGAGGGGAGTCGAAAAAAAATGATGCTGTGTTCTATTTTCTTAACAAGTTGATTGTCAATTCATTGCGTTTCTGTGTGCGAGAGCTGAAGCGCTTCATGCGGGAGAAAAGTGGAGGGGGAAGAACAGAGTAGGAATTTGTTCATAAATCTGAACTATGAGGGAAAAAGTGGAGTAACATAGCGAAAACGATTATTCTTTAGCTAGGAAAAAAATGTTGGATTCAAAAAGAGGGAAAGAGAGGGTAAGAAGTTTAAATTTTAAATGCGCTTAAGTGATTGTAGATCAAACGTGAAGTTTGGTCAGGGTTATTTGTCACGAAAAGCTCTCTGGAAAATTAGGCCTTTTTCGTAAAAGATCATTCTGCCATAATTGCTTTTTATTATATTTTTGCTAGGGTCTTTATCTGTGTGAATTTGGCTTAATAATGAGTAAATTCTCTGAAGGGACGGGCTTATCGAGATGAATATAGACAAAACTCCGCGGAGCTGCGGAACCCACGATGGGACGTTTCATGCTGACGAGGTCACAGCATGTGCGCTGCTCATGCTTTTTGATTTGATTGACGAGGAAAGAATCGTCCGTACGCGCGATCTGCACGTTTTAGCCACGTGCGAATATGTATGCGATGTAGGCGGTGTTTACGATCCATCCCAAAAATTATTCGACCACCATCAAGTAGATTATCAAGGTCCCTTGAGTAGTGCTGGAATGATTCTTAAGTATCTTCAGACAATAGGGAAGTTGAAACCCAACGAGTATGAATTTTTCAATTCTTCTTTGGTCATGGGAATCGATGCGCACGACAACGGTAGGGATCCTCTCATTCCCGGTTATTGCTCATTTTCTCACGTCGTCTCCAACTACACTCCCATCCACTACGACTGTGCACCTGAAGAGCAAAACCAAGCCTTTCACCAAGCGCTGACGTTCGTCTTTGAGCATTTGCAAAGATTGTGGGATAGATTTAAATATACGCAGTCATGCCGAGAGATTGTGGCCGAATGCATGGCCAAGTCTCAAGAGTGTTTGCTCTTTGATCAGAATTTGCCTTGGCTAGAAATTTTCTTTGAGCTTAAAGGGGATGAACACCCGGCCTTATTTGTTATTATGCCTTCTGGTAACCACTGGAAGTTGCGTGGAATCCCTCCTTCTTACCAGGACCGTATGAAGGTTAGATTGCCGCAACCACAAGAATGGGCAGGATTGTTAGATGAAGATTTAAAGCGCATTTCTGGGATTTCTGGGGCCATTTTTTGCCACAAGGGACGCTTTATATCAGTTTGGGAAACACGCGAAGATGCGTTAAAAGCTTTAGAATATACTCTTAAACATGCGAAGGAGGCAGCATTTAATGGCGACGGTATTTGGAAAAATTATCAGGGGCGAGCTTCCATCTGAAAAAGTATTCGAGAATGAACGCATTCTTGCCATTAAAGATATCCACCCTGTGGCTCCCGTTCATCTTTTGATCATTCCTAAAAAAGAGATCGCCGATCTCCAATCGCTACAATCGGAAGACTTTGCTCTGTTGAGTGAAATCATCTCCGTTGCTCAGCAACTAGCCAAGCAATTTAAGATCGAAAAAGGATATCGCCTTTTGACGAATAATGGTTCGGAAGCGGGGCAAACGATTTTTCACCTGCACTTTCACTTGATTGGGGGACGTCAACTGGGGCCAATGGCTTAAAAAAGATCTGTGTCATGGCTTCTCGAAGTTTGATTCTCGAGTAGAGTTTTTAAAAATTAAATGTTTGAAAAGACTTTGCAATTACATCTCAGACTGCTTTCGAAACCTGCTTCAATTCTTTTAGTCAAAGCAAGTGCCGAAAGAGGTCTAATGACTCATTTAATGCTAAATTTCGAAAGGAGTGTGATGGCATGTTGCCCTTTACCTTAGAGCGTTCTCATACAGGTTTACTCATTATCGATGTACAAGATAAGGTATTTGCTTCGGTTGAGCGTGGTGCAGAAGTTTTGCAAGCCATTTTTAAGGTGGTGAAAGGATTTGAAACACTCCAACTTCCCATCTTTCTGTCCGAGCAGTATCCGCAAGGGTTGGGAGAAACATTAATTCCTTTAAAAACTCTTTTGGGAGATACCTACTGCCCTTGGACTAAAACGACTTTTTCCTGCATGGATGACAAAGCCTTGCGTGAACATATCCTCGCATTGCCTATTCAACAGTGGGTTTTGGTGGGTATCGAAGCTCATATTTGCGTATTGCAAACGGCAAAGGGGCTCGTCCAGGCTGGAAAGCAGGTAACTGTTTTGAATGATGCAATTGCTTCACGCTCAATATATGAGTTCTCAACAGGTATAGCTGAGATGCGCGATAGTGGCATCCGCATTAGCTGCGTTGAAACCATTTTATTTGAGCTCGTGAAGGATTCGCGTGCACAAGAATTTAAGTCCATTAGCCAACTGATTAAATCATGTTGCTGCGAATGTTGAAAATGCGTGCTGCCTTTAGCTGCTTAGCCTTCATTCTACCTCTTGCTGCCTGCGCCGAAGAGCAAGAGATTAACAAAAAAGCTAGGCATGTACAGGCGCATTTTTGCATCAAAGATTTTCAAACCGCTCATGAAGAAGCAAAAAATGCTCTTGCTCTCTATCCCCATTCTGCATCCCTGCATGAGGCTTACATACGCTCTTTAGCTCGTTTAGGGCGTGAAAAAGAGATGTTGAAGGCTTGGAAAAACTATCTCGCACTTTTTCCCGAACAAAATCAAAACCGAGAATTGATTGAAGAAATGGCTTGGGGAGTATTGGGAAAGGCCTCTCAGTCTCATTCCCTGATTACGAGGCAGCTGGCCCTTTTGGCTGCGTTTTTTTGCCAGGAAGGACGGGGAGTGGACATTATCTACCAGGCTATGCGCGATTCAAATTACGCCATCCGAGCGTTTGCGGTTAAATTGGGCGGGCACTTGCATGATGAAAAGTTAATTGTTGAAGTCAAGCGCCTCTTCCGCGAAGAGAAAATGCGTCCTGTCAGACACGAGGTGATCAAGGCAATTGGACAGATGAAAATCTTAGAATTGCAAGGAGATCTGGAGGCTTTGATCAGCTCTGAAAAAAGTTTGGCAGAAGAAAAAGCCTTAGCAATTGAATCTTTGCTCGCTCTGCTCGACTCGATTCAACGCAATGAGGTTGTGAGACTCGCTTCAAGCAATCGAGCTGGATTGCGCCTTCTGGCCTGTCAAGCAATTGCCCATTTCCACTCATTGCGTGACTTGGACCAGCTTTTGGATTTAACGCGTGATTACCGGCCCGATGTGAGGGCCGCGGCTTATCAGGCCATTGGCTTGATACGTCCGAAAGAATCCCAGGAAGCGGTTTTGGAAGCGGCCAGGAAAGGAGTGCAAGACGGCAATTTTAAAGCGGCGCTTTCAGCCGCCTGGCTCTTGACGCTGTATGTTCCGGATGAGGGTGCGGCGATCATTGAGCGCTATCTAATGAGCGACAAGCAAGACGTGCGCCTTGTGGCCTCGAGCGCTCTTGCTGCAACGGGACGCTATGGCGCAAGCGTGGCTTTGACTTTATTTGAAAGGCATGGAGATCCTTACGTTCGTCTTAACTTGGCTTTGGGATTAATTGGACAACGCCTAGCCACTGAGCGTGCTGCGCAAGTTGTCAAACAGGTCATGGTGTCTGAAAAAGATAAGTGGTGCGAAGTCGAATGCGGCATTTTTAATGCGCTCTCCAACCACCACTTCAACCGAGAAGAAGAGCCTTCATCTACTCCTGAGATGGATAACCAGCTCATTCGCTTGAAACTCTTCAATATTTTAGCGGTGTTAAAAGAGCCTGATACTCAAGGCGCTGTGCGCGAATTTTTGGCCGAACGGGTATGGGGAATTTCCGGAGCGGCCGCGGCCTTATTGTTGACTGAAGGGGATGAAGAAGCCGTAGACCTTGTTCAGCAACTGTTGCAAGATGAGCACCCAAAAGTGCGGATTCAAGCAGCGCTTGTGCTTTCTTTATGGTCTCATGAAGAGGCTCCGATTCAGGTTCTGGAACAAGGCTATGCAAATGGGGATAAGGAAACGAGAACAAAGATTTTAGAGGGGCTTGGGCGAATCGGTTCTATGACTTCCGTTCCTTTTTTAATTGAAACTTTAAATGAACCTTCACAAACGTTGCGTTTGATTGCTGCCATGGCATTGATCCAATGTTTAAATCACTAAAAGTATTGCATGAAAAATACGCTGTTAACTGTTTTGCTTCTGATGGGGCTCTTACTAGGTTGGGAATTATTCAGTTTCTTTAATCGCGACTACATATTTGTCTTGCCAGCCCCTTCTCAAGTGTTGATTCGCCTATGGCAAAAAGCAGATCGTTTCTGGTTTCATACGAGTGTGACGTTAAAAGAGATGATGTGCGGATTTGCCTTGGCAATCAGCGTCGCCTTTCCTCTAGCGTGGGTCATGGATCGCTTTTTAATGGCCCGTTCGCTTTTACAGCCCTTTTTCATTGTTATTCAATGCATCCCCATGTTTACCTTGGCTCCTATCATGATCGTCTGGTTTGGCTGGTCTTTTACGGCAATCGTGATCCCAACGGCGCTTATGATTTTCTTTCCTCTGACTATCACCATCTATCAAGGCCTCCGCTCGGTTCCTAAAGAACTTCAAGAATACTTTTTATTCAATCAGGCCACTGCTTGGCAGCTGTTTTATAAGCTGAAGCTGCCATGGGCTTTGCCTCATCTTTTTAGTGGATTTAGGCTCGCCGCAGCTCTTGCAGGGGTGGCAGCAGTCGCTGGTGAGTGGGCTGGGGGGCAGTCCGGGCTTGGAGTCTTAATGGTGGAAAGCCGCCGCGATACCGATTTGGAAACTAATTTTGCGGCTCTTCTGTGCCTGACACTGATCAGTTATACCCTGTACTGGATCACGTTGTATGGAGAGCGGCTTGTTTTGGAGCGAAGGCCCCTCAAAGTTTTAGTACGCAAATGGCTTCACTCAAGAGTTGTGTGGTCGCTTATTTGCTTTGTCACATTGGGAAGCGCAGTTTTGGGATGCCAGCGTAAGACAGATCAGGTGCGGTTAGTTTTGGATTGGCTGCCGAATCCCAATCATATTCCCTTATATGTAGGAATACATAAGGGATTTTTCCAGGACGAGGGGATCGATCTTTCCATACAAAAACTGCAAGAGCCCTGCCATGCGACTTCCTATTTGCTTTTAGATCAATGTGAATTGGCCGTGGCCTATATGCCCCATACCATCCGCGCCTTTCAAAAAAGTGGGCAGATCGAGCCTATCGGAATATTGATCCAGGAGCCTTTGAATGCCTTCATTTTTCGTGAAGGAGAAGGGATTGAGGAGCCAAAGGATTTAAATGGAAAGCATTTTGGATTTTGCACAGGTGGAAAAGAAGCTGTCTTTCTCAATGCCTTATTAAAGAGCAATCGGCTGATTTCTAAAGAGCAAGTGAATGTCGCTTGCGATCCTGTGACGGCACTCGCTACCAAAAAAGTCGATGTCCTCTATGGGGCTTATTGGAATATTGAGACGGAGCACATGCGCAGCCTTGGATTACCCACGCGTTTTTTTAAACTCTCGCAGTTTGGTATCCCGACTTACTATGAGCTCATCATCTTAGCTAAAAAGCAAACTCCGTACGTTGAAGAGGTGTTTGTTAGAAAGTTTAAAAAGGCCTTACAAAAAAGTATTGATTATTCTAGAGTGCATCCAGATGAGGCTTTTGCGTTATACACTCTTTATCAGCCAGATAAGAGTGACAAAACCAGAACGTGGGAGCAGGCGGCTTGGATGCAAACGTTGCCTGTTTTAGCCGATCAGCAAACGCTTTCACAAGAGGTTTGGCAAACATTTGAAGCGTGGATGAAAGCTCATCACTTGCTTTGAAACCCATGCCTTCATAGGCTAAGCTCAGTTTAAAATGACTTTTGTATCAGCCAAGGACATATATGGAATTCGAAAAGAAATTAAGCGAAGTTCAAAGCCTTTTAAAAGAACAGCGAATCGAAGGATGGCTTCTTTACGATTTTCGACGCAGCAATCCTTTAGTTTATACTTTTTTGGACATTCCTCCCGGTAAAATGCTCTCGCGCCGCTTTTTCTACTGGATTCCTCAAAAAGGAGAACCCATTAAAATTCTGCCTCAAATTGAGCCTCATACCTTAGATCATCTACCAGGAGTCAAATGGCTCTACAAGAGCTGGCAGGAATTAGAAAAACTTTTATTCTCTATTACAGTTGAAAATGCCAAAATTGCCATGGAGTATTCGCCCTACAATGCTCTGCCCATTATTTCTAAGGTTGATGCCGGCACAATTGAACTCATGCGGAAAAATGGGGCTGAGGTGGTCAGCTCAGCGAATCTGTTGCAGCGCTACACAAGTGTTTGGTCTGAAAGCCAACTGCAAGGACATTTAGCCGCTGCCGATGTGCTTAATGAGATCGTGGATCGTACCTGGGCATTTATCGAACTGTCGCTTCAAAAACAGCATTCGATTGATGAATACCAAGTGCAGCAATTTATGCTGGACCTCATGCATCAAAATAAATGCGTCACAGCAGACCCTCCAACCTGCGCTGTCAACGCTCATTCAGCCGATCCTCACTACGGTCCAACAAAGGACCATTCATCCCGCATTCATCCGGGTGATTTTATTTTACTAGACTTGTGGTGCAAGCAATATGTGCAAGGCTCTGTGTATGCCGATATCACGCGTGTTGGCGTGGCAGCACAGCAGGCTACTCCTCACCAGATTGAGATTTTCAATCATGTCAAGGCAGCACGCGACCGGGCGACTTTTTTTATTAAGGAAAATTATGAGAAAGGCCGGCCCATTCAAGGATGGGAAGTCGATCAAACGTGCCGAGATGTGATCATTGAAGCCGGCTATGGGGACTATTTTATTCATCGGACAGGGCATAACATTGGGGAAGATGTGCATGGCCCGGGAGCCAATTTAGATAATTTAGAGACGCATGACTTTCGAGAACTCATTCCGGGAACCTGTTTTTCGGTCGAACCTGGGATCTATTTGCCCCAGCAATTTGGGGTGCGCTTGGAGTACGATATCTATTTGCATCCTGCAGGCCGCATTGAAATTACAGGGGGGATTCAAGAAGAATTGGTCTGTTTAAATGTGTTTTAGCTTTTTCTTAAGTTGTTAATCTTTAGTTTTAATGCCTATCTTTAATGAACCAGCTCTTATAAAATCCAAGAGCCATTCACAACTATAATCGCATATCTTTTAATCAAAAAAAGAGTTGAAAGTTTGCTTACATGTAAGTTTTTTCTTGAATAGATAGTTGTTTTTCGAGAATGATCCTTAACCATGCGTCTCGTTGACTTTGTTTTTAATCTTAAAAAAAAGAGGCGAGCATGTCGTTTGATGAAAAAATGCTAAACTCTAAAAAAGCCGCATAAAAGGCTCCAGTGCCATTTCGAAGATCCATATTTTGGAAGGGGGTTGCAAAACACATATTTTTACCTGCTGCTAATTTATATATATAGAATGACCGAACCTAACGAAGGATTTTATTATGGATATACAGCCACGCCAATTGCCAAGTCCTCAGCCTTTAAATTGGATGGAGCTTAATCAGGAAAGAAAAGTCATAAAAGGCTTTTTAAAATCTTTGAGTCACGAGCTCATTCAGTCATCGATGGCTTTCAATGAAAAATTGTTTGTTTTGGAACCTCGTGGGTGGATTAAGCAAAAAGGGGGGCGCTTTACGGCAATTCAATCGGGATTTATTCAATTAGGCAAGAAAATCGAATCCCTCACTGTAGCGATCGAATCTTTTAATCCTACCTCTCTTCAAGAATGCCCTCGCGCTGTGTTAGCTTTCTTTCATGGTTTGCGAAAAATTCAAGTGATTGCCAAGCAAAAGGCCCGGCTTGGATTGGGCTCATTATGCACAAATTATAAAGACCAAAGTAAAGCTGACAAGGCGGAGTCATTAAAGGAATTGGGGGAGAGCGCATTTATGAAGCTCAATGCTGCCACTCAGCTTTTAAGAGGCAAGATTGCTCCCTATTTCAAAGAAGAATTGGCAATCGACAGCGAATTGCAAAAGCTTCTTTTACCTGTAGCGAGCCATATGAGAAAAAGTGGCGATTGCCTCATCCATTTAGACGAGGTGACCTGGAGCTTTGACACAGGTGTTTGTATTCCACGAGCATTAATTAAAGAGTGGTACCGGGATGCGCGCCTCAAGAGTAAATATCCGGAAGTTGTTACAGGAGCAGCCTATCTAAATGCTGCTAATCTCATTCAAGTCTCTGCAAGTGCACTGCCTATGCCAGTTCAAAATGGCACTGCGAGCTGGGTCCCTTTAAGGCCGTCTCGTCAAAATGGAGTGATTGTTTTGGCCGAAGAGAATGATGGAGTGACAGGGACCTATGAGAGGAAACTGGGTGCGAAGGATTTGTGCAATGTCTATTTCAGAACAACGGATGGTTGCATTAGTACAAGCGCGATCGATACTCCGTTGAAAGCAGCACAAATCAGCGCCGTTATTAAACACATACTAGACACGGTGGAGCATCCAAATGGAAGATGGATTTTGCACCAACTCAATTCTTTTTTTACAGAAACCCAGCTCATCAAGGATGTTCACGCGCAAATTCCCCATATCGAAGAGGAGTTAAGGCAAAAACAGCCTAATGTCACTCTTATGCATATTAACACCCCTTTTAATGCCGCTACTGCGCTTCCTTGGGAAAACGCTAAATCTGTCACTAAAATTAACATCGACAGTTTAGCACAAATGGCTCACTTTGTGATGGGGGATATTGACCAGTTATTAGATTTGAGCGGTAAACTTTTGCCTGAATGGGAAACATTTCAGGAAAGTGTTGCCGTGGTTTTAAAATTAGCCTTAAAAATTAAAGAGCTGAAGAGGGTGAAAGATGCCAGCCTCAATTCGCCTCAGAGTACGAGTCGATCAACGACTGGCTCAAGCTGCGAAGAAAGCATCCTCATAGAAGAAGATGCACAGCCAGAGGAGGAAATCAATGGATTGCCTCTTGTTGATGAAGAGTCCATAGAGGATAAAGAGCCTCCTTCTGATTTATCCAAGATGCAAGTTGAACTCAATGCAGCCCTTTGCACATTCCTCAAGCGTGTTGGAGGTTTAATAACGGCTTTGTCAATTGCAGAAGAAGACTTTATTGCAATGCATGCGGAAAGAACTCATTTAATCTTAGAAGTCTTTCAGGCGATCCTCGCTCTTCAGCTCGATGCTAAAGACAAGCCTACCTTATCTCGCTGTAGTGAAGTGGAGCTCTTTTTGCTGCTCGATCGCTTGCTGAATATTAAGCGCATCATCAGTTGCTACAGCGGCTTGGATCGAACCAATACAGTAGTAGCCATGGATGATTCTTTGGAATGTTTATTTGAAAGTTTTAAACATTTTCATTCAACGCAATTAATTGGCAATAAAAGAAGTAATAGTAAGTTGCTTGGCAGTAAAATAAATGAGGATGAAGTAAATACCGTTGCAGAAACAAGGGCTTATAGAAATCTCTTTCAGTTGATAGTCAATATCGATGGAAATCGCGCAAAATTAATTGAATTGGGAGATGCAAGCCTTAAGCAAGTCCCGGCTAATAGCGTCATGTCAACAATAGAAAAGAAAGAGATCGAAGAAATAAAGGATGGAGCCGATCTTCGCGAGATAATTATTCAAAAAATCGATCAGCTGCAGCTCCCCGATCATCAAGCTCTCAATCCCGATATCTTGAAATATACGCTTATCTACTTGGAATTAATGACTAAGCATCTTATTACAACGCAGAGAAAAACCTTTTCGAGTACGGGATTACTGGGTTATCGTTGGCATTGGGAAAATTGGGTGGTAGGAGCCAATCCACATCCTAAGCAACGATTGGTTCAGTTTATTGGTGCACAAGGACATTATCTGCAGTTAACGTACCGTGAAACATATTTTTACGATTCGGTGACAGCTGCTGCAATACAAATTTTTAGCCGTTTAAGTTATATGCGCAGTGTTTAGTTTACTGTTCTTTTAGGGTGACTAAGGGCTTAAATTCCGTTTTTTAGAGACAGAAGCTCAGATTTAAGTGTTTTAGTTTTTATTTTAAAATAGTAGGATGCTGATGACTGGCTAGCCATGTCGCATGGCTAGCCTTAGTTGCTTAAGTTGTTGAAGAGGTGTTAAATAAGAGTTCCTAAAGCAATTGGGAGCAATAAAATAGTTCATAGGAGTCGTATGCCAAGTCCAGCTTTTTTTAAGACAACTTATCGAAAGCTCATCCTGTTTTGGCTAGCTATTTTACTTACCTTTCTTGTCATTTACTTTTTCTTTCCTTCCTTATTCAATCAAATGAGAGAATCTTCGTATCAAGACACTCCCTATATCAACTTGCCAGGCAGCCCGGCTTAAACTAGGTGGCTGGAAAATTAATTGTTGGAAGAATAATTGAGAAGTTCTTGCATTTCTTGTTGTAGCAGGCCGACGTAGTTAAAGTCGGCTCTGGATAGATTTGAAAGCGTCCACTCTTTGTGGATACTCTGTTGGGCAAGAAGGAAGAGCCGGTCAGAAAGGGAAATGGCGTCGCGAAAATCATGCGTGACTAGAAGAATCGTTGTGCCGTACTTGTCCCGAATGCGATGCAGGAGGCGATAGAGATGCTCTCTTAACCCTACATCCAAGGCTCCGAAAGGCTCGTCTAATAGCAGGGCGGGTTTTTTAAGGAGAAGTGCGCGGGCAAGGGAAACGCGCTGCCTCATTCCTCCAGATAGTTCATCTGGATAGTAATTGACATAGCGGCTCAGTCCAATATCCTCCAAGAGCAAACAGGCCTCTTCTTTCACTTGGATCATGTCGACCATTTGTGGTCCGAGTTCAGCAATCAAAAGAACGTTATCCAAAACCGTACGCCATGGCAAAAGAAGGTCTTGTTGCGTCATATAGGCCAGATGCTGATAGGCTAAAGGGACAGAGTGATTCATGACTTGAACTGTGCCTTGCTGCAGGGGCAATAAGCCTGCAATCAGTTTGAAGAGCGTGGACTTTCCCGACCCCGATGATCCGATTAACGTCCCTATTTCACCCGATTCAAGGGTCAAAGAGACGCGACTCAAGATCGTATGGCCTGGATAAGAAAAGGATAGATTGTCAAGCCGTAATGACATGCATCGCTTGTATTTGAATGTTTTAGAAATCTAATGAAAAAAGTTTACCCTAAACCTGTGATTGTGCGCAAATCTAGTCTCTGGAGTTAAATAGTAATAAAATCAAACAACGGCTCTCTTCTTCGGAAAAAGCATTAAAGATGTTTGGGATAAGCGGCCATAATTAAATAAAAAACAGTCAGTTGTTTTTTGCGAATTAGCGGGCTTGTGCCCCACTTCCTGTCGAACTTGAGATAGCCATCCTTTGCATTCTATCTGAAATAGGGTAATGTATTCAATATGAGCTTTTTAAGATGTTTATTTTCATGCTCTTGTTAAAAGCTGCTTGCTCTTCAAAATCAAATCGTGAAATCAATTCGTTGGTTCTTCAATTTACTCTTTTCGCTTAACAGATAAAATTCTATAATTATACGGTATTTGATTTACAGAGTTTCACAAATCTTGAAAGAAGCTCTAAGCATTTGTTTAATGTATTCACGCTGGAGGACAAAAGGTGGAGGAAAAGGAGACAGCTTCCCAAAATGGAAGCTTAATATCTGCAATGTTTTTGGTTGCAGGAACCTGTACTGGCGGGGGAATGCTAGCATTACCTGTGGCCACAGGGATTAGTGGATTTGTTCCTTCTGCAGTAGTGATGGCGTGTTGCTGGTTCGCAATGACTGTGTCGGCTCTTTTATTGCTAGAGGTCAACCTTTGGATGAAAGAGGGTGCTCATGTCATTACAATGTCTTCCACCATTTTGGGCCCTATAGGACGAATCGTCAGCTGGATTGTTTATTTATTCATTTCTTATGCCTCTATTGTGGCTTATACGGCTGCTGGCGGCTCCTTGGTAGTAAATGGAGCAGCCAATTTAATGGGGTTTGAGTTGACCAAGGAATTGGGATGCTTACTTTTCATCGTTTGCTTTGGCAGTATTATCTACATAGGCAGTCGATTTGTTGGACGAGTTAACACAATCTTGTTTGTAGCCATGATCGTGGCCTATTTTGCACTGGTGAGCACGGGAGTATCTGAGGTTAAAACGGAATTGCTTAGTCACCGCCGCTGGACGACTTCCTTTCTTGCCATTCCATTGCTTTTAACTACATTCAGCTTTCAAACAATGCTGCCGAGCTTGACTCCTTATTTAAAGCGCAATGCAAATGCACTCCGTTGGGCGATCGTTGGCGGAACGACAATTACATTTGCTGTTTATCTGATTTGGCAATATATGGTTCTTGGGATCGTTCCAGTCGCTGGCCCAAATAGCTTATTGCACGCTTTAGAAGTGGGCGAGCCTGTCACTCAGTTTTTAAGAGAGCATGTCAAGAGTGAATGGGTCTCTCATTTTGCAGAGTATTTTGCTTTTTTTGCCTTGGTCACATCGTTTTTGGGTATGGCGCTTGGATTGATTGACTTTTTGTCGGATGGATTGAATATTAAAAAGACAGGGCTTGGCAAAGCCTTTTTAGGGTTCTTGATTGTGGTCCCGACCTACATTTTTGCAGCTTACTTCGAGAGGGTCTTTTTAGTGGCTCTGGATACATCAGGCGGTTTTGGCGATTCTATTTTAAATGGAATCATGCCTGTTTTAATGGTATGGGTTGGCCGCTATTACCTCAAATTTCCCAATGAAAATCGGGTTCCCGGTGGAAAGCCTCTTTTATTGATTGTGCTTGCATTCTTTGCCCTCTCTCTTGTTTTAGAGACGCTGATTCATACAGGATATATATGTTCAATCTTTGAAGCTTGCCAAATTATTTTGAATGAAAAGCAGCCAGATATTAGTTTTTAACATAGAAATGAAGGATTGATTAATGGGACTTGGATTAGCATTCAAAGCTTTTATGAAAGCGTTTAAAGATCCTCAAAAAGCCGAGGAATTTTTAAAGGACGAGGCTCCAAAACAAATCGAAGCGGTCGATCAATCACATTTGCGCATGTTGTATTACCTCCAGCAAGGCGGCCGTTTAATTGACTTTTTGAAAGAAGACATTAGTGCCTTCTCAGATGCGCAAGTGGGTGCAGCGGTGCGTAAAATCCATCAGGATTGCGCGCAGTCTATTGAGGATTTGGTGACCATTCGCCCTTTAAGAGAAGAACAAGAAGGGACGACCGTGCAAATTCCGAAGGGCTACAACCCATCTGAAATCAAGGTCGTTGGTAAAGTGAAAGGAGAACCTCCTTTTTCTGGCACATTGATTCATCGAGGATGGAAAGCACATAAGCGCTCTCTTCCTAAAAAAACAGGTGAGTTGGCAACCGACGTGATTTGCCCGGCTGAAATTGAAATTAAATAGGTTTGTTAATGAAAAATAAAGCCTCTTACATTATTGGAATCGATCTTGGAACGACCAATTGCACCTTAGCCTATACTCCTATTCAGGCGGAGGGGCATGCAGTCCCTTCTATTACTCAAGCTGAGCTGCCCCAGATTATTGGTGCCAATACTCAAGGGGCTCCTTTGTCGCTCCCTTCTTTTATTTATTATCCCTTAGAAGAAGAACTGTCAGCGCGCGTAGCCGCCATTGAGTGGGATTTAAGCCGTCCCTATGCGATTGGAGCCTTTGCACGCGACCGCGGTAGCGAGCTGCCGGCGCGTTTAGTGGCATCGGCTAAATCTTGGCTATGCCATACAGGTATTGACAGGCGTCAAGCGATTCTTCCTTTTGAATCTGAAGAGATTGCTAGTAAAATAAGCCCCTTAGAGGCTTGCTCAGAGATTTTACGGCACTTGCGCGAAGCATGGGACTTTAATAAATCCGAGGCTCCTTTTGTCGATCAGCACATTTTGATCACCGTTCCTGCTTCATTTGATCCAAATGCCCGCCAATTGGTTCAAGAGGCAGCTGAAAAGGCCGGATATCCTGAGATTGTCTTACTAGAAGAGCCGCAGGCTGCCTTTTATGCTTGGCTGCATGCCCATGCCAAGAATTGGCGGGAGGTGTTGAAAGTCGGAGACTGCGTCTTGGTGGTGGATATCGGAGGAGGCACAACCGATTTTAGCTTGATCGGCGTAGAAGAAATAGAAGGGAATTTGACGCTGAAACGCCTCGCTGTGGGCTCGCATCTGTTGCTTGGTGGAGACAACATCGACCTTGGACTTGCCTACTTAGCGAAGCAAAAACTAGAAGAGCAGGGTCACCTCATTGATGCTTGGCAGCTCCAGGCCCTTGTTCACCAGTGTCGCCAGGCAAAGGAAATGTTGATGGGCGAAAAGCCGCCTGCAAAGATTGACATAACAGTCCTAGGCAGGGGGAGCAAGCTCATCGGCAATACACTCAAGACTGAATTGACGCAAAAAGAAGCGCATCAATTTGTACTGGACGGCTTTATTCCGCTCATTGGTCCAGATGAGCGCTCTCCGGTTGAGAGAAGAACGGGGATTCAGCAAATTGGCCTGCCTTACGTTCAAGATCCGCGCATTTCTTGCCAATTAGCCAAATTTCTTTCGATGACGGGCGAGAGCGAAACGGCTGGCATGGATCAATTTATCATGCCAACGGCCGTCTTGTTCAATGGGGGAACGCTTAAAGCTGCAGCCTTGCGCAAACAGCTGATGGCACTGCTCAATCGCTGGGCGAAAGAGTTAAAAAAGCCGGCTGTGCAAGAGCTTCCAGACGCCGATTATGACTATGCAGTCAGCAGAGGCGCGGTCTATTATGGCGTGGCAAGGCTTGGACAAGCCATCCGCATTCGCGGCGGAACGAGCCGCAGCTATTTTGTCGGAGTAGAAGAAGCTGCGCCTGCCGTTCCAGGCATCAGCCCTCCCCTAAGAGCCATTTGCATCGTTCCATTTGGCATGGAAGAGGGGGAGGAGCGCGAGCTCGATAACCAGGAGTTTGCGTTGATTCTTGGCGAACAAGCAACTTTTCGCTTTTTCAGCCATGCAACGCCTAAGTTGTCAAATGGAGTCGAGCCAGAAGCCGGCACGATTGTGCGCAACTGGAAGCAAGAGCTGACGGAGCTTCATCCAATCGAAACGCTTTTGGATAAAAAAGAAGGGGATGGCAAAACGACCCGCGTTAAACTCAAGGCCAAAGTAACCGAACTCGGGGTCTTGGAACTGTGGTGTGTGGCTCCCGATGAAAGAAAGTGGAAGCTCGAGTTTGATACACGCGAAGATCGCTCCCTTGCAGCTAAGCCTTGAGCAAAGTTTTCTTGTGTATTGTTGAAAAATGCCTTTCTCTTTGGAGAAAGGCATTTTTTTTAAACTGCGAATGAAGTTAACTCGCGGATTAAAAATCAGTCAACTCTGATTCTGTCAGGCTCTTCAGGGTGCAAACTTGGTTAATGTGGTCATTAATAGACAATTGATGAGCTCGATGGGAAACGGTTTTAACGATTTCAGAATAGCAAGTGATGACGTGCGAAAGTTTCTGGATCGCCCTGGACGTTTTATGCATTTTGAATTGCTTGTAATCCTCTCGTGGCAATTCATCTTGCAAAAACATATCCCAGCAGGCAACAGAGCAAATGCCTTGATTTGGAAGCTTGAACCACTTTGTTGAAGGAGCTATTTTTCCATTGTGATTGTGAATCAGATGGTCTTGAACGGCTTGGTAAAACTCGACCATTTCTTCAGACTGGATGCTTACATTAAGTAACACCGATAGGAAGACAGGATTGTTCACAGCCTCTAGGGATAGCTCAGAGAGTTTGTAGGCTTGGGCGTAAACAGCCTCTTCTGTTGCGCGAGTCTTGTGAAATTTTTCGACATAGTCTCCAGGATTGTAAAGTGTAAAGGAGAAGTGCTCATTTGTTTCTTTCTTGATTTTGCATAACACGAGGTGATTAGAAGAGCCCATGGGATACAGAACCTGCTCACCTTCCTGTAAGTGCGAAATGTCGTGTCGCATGCCATGAAGAATATCTAAAAGAATCACACCTGGCGGAATCCAATTGTTGCGCGCGGCATGGGCATCCTGGCAAAGCATTAATAGAAAAGGCCAGTTAAAATCAGGAAACTTCTCCTTAGCCTTTGCTAAAAGCTCTTCATCATCTAGAAAGGCAAGATCGGTGAAGCCCGCCTCTTCCAATTGCAGAAGACAGGGAAATGCCTGTCCGATATGCCCATAATAGCTATTAATGCCCATTTGCTTTTGCTCTGAAGATTGATTGAGAAATAGCTCGTTGGCTCTATGATGTTTTTGCGCAAAAGTCAAAGAACGTTGAATAGCGGCTTCTAATTTGGGATAGTTAAAATCGGATTTGCTTTGCTGAGCATGATTCTCAAGCGCTTTTAAAATGCTGAAAGTTGCTCTTGGATTATTCCAGCCGGTTACATATTCGATAAAGTCTTCGGAAAAGCTGTCTGTTTCTCTAATAGAAAGATGGTGAAAGGCTTCTGTTAATTCTGTATGAAGCGACTTTTTGCTCGGATGATTGACTTCTTCTTCCCACTTTTGAATCGTTGCTGAGAACTGATTGCCGTGGCTAACTGGTAGCTTACCGTCGACTTGAAGTGCAATATAGGCAGCTATTTCATGCTTGTGGATATGAGCAAAAACTTTAGAAAATGTGTCGGATGTAATGCGGGCAGTGGAGAGCCCTAGTTGGGTTTGATTTAATACACGTTTCACTTGTTCTAATGTGTAAAAATACCCAGCATAATTAAAGTGCGAGCCATTCTTCTGAATCTCCTCTTTTTGAAGGTTCAAGAAGCCGGCTAGGTTTCTAAATGAGCTACGTATGGGAGTAAAAGAAACGGAATTTCTATCTTCTATTTGATAGTATTGAACAAGATTTTGCTCGAAAGAATTACTAAAACTTAAAAAGTTCATTATTAAACCAAATGTGTTAATTTAGTTTATATTTTAAATATTTTATTTAATGTTCTTTTTAAGAGTTTATAAAGTTTGTTTAAATAATTGAGTTGTAGTAAATAAATGGGTAGCACTGGCAGGATGAAGGCGTAGCAGCCAGTATGTTGTGCTCGATCTTAACAGCGAATAAGAGTTTAACGCAGAGATGGGGAGATAGAGAGGCGCAGAAGGAATGATTTTAAAGCCCACAGTGAGCGTCTAGCGAACTGTGGATAATGGAATAAAAAGGAGAGTAATATCCTCGATCAGCAGAATCGAGGGTTAAAAGGACTAGGCAGATTTATGACCTTCCATGAGCCACTTGAGTGCATCTTGTTTCATGCGCAAGTGAAGACTGTAAAGACCATTGGCGCGGCTTGGAGTTAAGCTCGCACTTATGCCGAGCTCATCTAAATAAGAGGGAGGGCATTTCAAGATGGTTTCAGGAGATTCTCCGCTATAAACCTGAACTAAGAGGGCGGCTAATCCGGCCGAAATAAGCGCATCAGCTTCGGTGCGAAATAGGACGTGTCCGCTCTCGTATTGCGAACATAGATACATTTGGCTCTGGCATCCCTTCACCAAATTTGCCGGGATTTTTTCAAGCTCTGATAGGGAGGATTGCTGGCGTCCTAGTTCAATAATTTTTTGATAGCGCGCTTCTTCTGAAGAACAGGTCGAAAATAACTCTTTAATTAAACGTTGCTTGTCTAGGCAGGATTCAAACATAATCTTCTAATTTTTAAGTAGTTGTGTTGTTATACTTCTATTTTAAAGGATTAAAACTTTTAAGAGGAGCAATAAATGGCTTCACTGAGGAAATTTTTGATCGATGGATTATGTTATGAATGAGAGCGCAAAAACTGTGAACCAGAGTTGGGGATCTGATTCACAGTAGAAGATGATAACCCTTGGTCTAAACAGTCCTTGGTCGAAGGTTGTCGAAATGAGTTAAGTCGTTGTCAATTTTTTTGAAGGCCGCAAGCAAGTTGGCGACGCTGAATTGGCCCAGATTGGGAACGGTTGGAATAGGGAGCTTATTGGAGTCGTTTGTCGTAAAGGTTAAGCCTTCTGCTCTTTGCTTCAAGTTGGCGATTTTATCGCGTAAAGCTTGTTGGGCATCCCTAATTTCAGGTGTCGTGGTCGTTTCTGGTTTAATGATGGGGCCATTGACTGTCCCTTGCGTTGCAGGTCCAAAGGTTTTACTGGCTTCTTCTAAGGCGCTGTGAAGCTCTTGGAAAATGGAGACGAGCTCTTGGTAACTTGCTTTATTGGCAGGATCTCGTTCCATGAGCCCTTGGTGGCCAATGATCAAGTTGGCAGGCTCTTCTGGTTTCCTGAAAGGATATTTTTCTGACCAGGCAGCTGTATAACCACTGACAATGCCTGATTGGAAATCGGATATGGTTTTATACTTCTCAATGTAGGCTAAGCTAGCAGCGTGGGGATCTGATGCATTGACCAAGGATTCTAAGTCGGGAAGTTGTTTCTCGATATTGGCTTTCAAATCTTTATTCTTTTTTAAATTGTAACCGGATAATTCCTCATGCAGAGCCTTCATATTCTGCATGTGATTCTTGATTGCTGCTTCTTTTTTCTCAATAGCTTTCTTAGATCCAATTTGCTGGTCAGGGGTGAGTTTATCAAGCCCGTCACGCGTTTTCTGGAGCATAGCCATTTCTTTTGTGTATTGTTTCATTTCGAAATTTGCTAAGTTAAGCTTCTTGTTAAGTTCTTCGTCAGGTATGAGTTTATGTTTTTGCATATAGGCTAAGCTGGCAGCATGGGGATCTGATGCTTTGACGAGAGAGTCTAAGTCAGGAAGATGTTTGTCGACCTTGGTTTTCAAATCTCCGTTTTCTTCCAAATTGTAGCGAGATAATTCTTTATGCAAGGCTTTCAAATTCGACATGTGATTTTTGACTGCTTTTTCCCTTTCTTTAATGGCTTCTTTAGCCTCTTTTTGTTTCTCACGAGGAAGTTTCGTAAGCCCATCACGTGCACTTTGAAGCATGGCCATTTTTGTTGTGTATTGCTTCATTTCCGAGCTTGCGAGCTTGAGTTTCTCGCTAAGTACTTCATTGGAAACGGTGTGTTTGCTCGACTTAATTCTTGCGGTCTCTATTTTATTGGTTTGTGTTAATCTGGATAAAAAGCCTTTCAATCTTGTGTTGAGTGAAGTTTTTGGATTGTGCTGCGCCTGAATCGTGCGTTGCTCAGCCTTCTCGAGTGCTTCGAACCTTTCTTGGCTAAATGCACCGTCGACTATGACCTTGCTGACTCCATACTTGTTAATGGCATTTAATACGTGTTGGTCTAGGCCTGTGGCATGGATAAATTGTTTTTCGAGGGCTTCCGCTTTACCTAGCGACTTTGGTTCTGTTTGCTGAATGGTTTTGGGCTCTGTTTGCTGAACGGGTTCGTCTGAAGAGGTAGGCGTCAGCCGCTCTTGCATAATGGTTTTCATGTCCTGATAGAGTTCTTTCGTTTGTGCCTGCTCGTGCGAAATGGAGCGCCCATCCTTGAGTTGAATGCCCTGATCGCCAACTTTGGCCCCTTGAAATTTTGGGTCTAAGAGGTCTTTGGAAAATAGCATATAGGCAAGCCTGGTAGCTACCTGAGTCATGGTGTCGGCATCGAGAGGGTGCTCGCCGTTCACGTTGACAAGTTTAACGGAGAATTGGCGTCCATTGGCCTCAATCATGCCCGCTTTGGATTCATGATTAACGCTGACCTTAATTCCCTGTTCGGCAAGCTTGCCTAACATCTCACTTTGACTTAAAGTCGCGCCCTGAGAAGTTAATGGAGAAAGATTGGGATTCATAAAAACCGATTTAATTGTTAATGAATAATATCTAAAATCAATTATTTATTTAATCTAACATTATTATAGCATTAGTTTTAGTTTTTAAATATTAAGAAGATATTAATTAAACAAGTTTGGAAAAGGTTTTTGGATTTTGGATAAGGGTAGTGAAGGTGTGAAAGGAAAAGTTTGGAGTAAAGAGCTTTTTTCTTGTATTTTTCCTTGACATTTATCTATAAAATGTTAACTTATTAGTCACTATTTCGAAGAGACTTCTTTTCTCATTTTTAAATGAGGAAAGGTGGGTTGGCTTCAAATTTTCGAGTAATTATTATAAGAGCAACATGGCTAAAGAAGATACAATAAAGATTGAAGGGACTGTGGAAGAATTGCTTCCTAATATGCATTTTCGCGTTTCTCTTCAAAATGGATTAAATGTAATTGCACATCTTTGCGGAAAGATGCGAATGAAGAATATTCGCGTTTTGGTGGGGGATGTGGTTACCGTAGAAATGTCGCCTTATGACTTGAGCAAGGCAAGAATTATTTTTCGACAGCGCTAGCGATAGATCGGCACAAAGAGTGTTGATTTTATTTAAGAGACTCTCTACACTCATTAACTTTTTGATCGCGATGTAGAAAGCGCTTAGGCAAGATTAGCTTGCCCAGATAGCTCAGTGGTAGAGCATTTGCATGGTAAGCAAAAGGTCGTAGGTTCAATTCCTATTCTGGGCAGACTTAACAATAACAAACAATGTGTTTCCATTTACTGGAGCTTAACGGAGGAATTAAAATGGCTAAAGAAACTTTTCAGCGGAAGAAGCCACACGTCAACGTTGGAACCATTGGTCACGTCGACCACGGTAAAACCACGTTAACTGCTGCTATCACGAAAGTACTTGCAGAAGCAGGTGGAGCTGAGTTTAGAGATTACGCTTCTATTGACAATACACCAGAAGAAAAAGCGCGTGGTATTACGATCAACTCAAGCCACGTTGAATATGAAACAGATGCTCGCCACTATGCACACGTAGACTGCCCAGGTCACGCCGACTACGTAAAGAACATGATTACTGGTGCTGCTCAGATGGACGGAGCAATCCTCGTCGTGGCTGCAACAGACGGTGCGATGCCTCAAACACGCGAACACATTTTGCTCGCTCGTCAGATGCAAGTTCCTGCAATCGTCGTCTTCCTAAACAAAGTCGACATGCTCGGTGAAGCTGATGCAGAACTTCTCGACCTAGTTGAGATGGAATTGCATGAATTGCTCGAGTCAAAAGGTTACAAAGATTGCCCAATCATCCGTGGTTCTGGCCTCCGTGCTTTGGAAGGAGATCCAAAATACGTCGAAGCTATTAAGCAATTGATGAAGACTGTTGACGAGCAGATCCCAACTCCACAGCGCGATACTGATAAGCCTTTCTTAATGCCTGTGGAAGACGTTTTCTCTATTTCTGGCCGCGGTACAGTAGCGACAGGTCGTGTAGAGCGTGGTGTTGTTAAGATCAACGATAAACTACAGCTCGTCGGTTTGGGTGATACACGTGATACAGTTGCAACTGGTCTCGAGATGTTCAACAAAGTGTTGGATGAAGCTCGTGCTGGTGAAAACGTTGGTATCCTTTTAAGAGGTTTGACAAAGAATGACATCGAGCGCGGAATGTGCCTCGTTGCTCCAGGAACTTGCACACCTCACACTGAGTTTAAAGGGCCTGTTTACGTGTTGACAAAAGAAGAAGGTGGACGTCATAAGCCATTCTTCACAGGATACCGTCCACAGCTTTATTTCCGTACAACTGACGTGACTGGAACTATCGAGCTACCAGCTGGAGTTGAGATGGTTATGCCTGGCGATAACGTAGAAATCACTGTTAAGTTGATTGCTCCTATCGCGATGGAAAAAGGTATGCGTTTCGCGATTCGTGAAGGCGGCCGTACGATCGGTGCTGGAACTGTTTCCGAGATCTTGAAGTAACCATCTTTCTGTAAGTGAATGACAAGGGTAGGGGGAAACCCCTACCCTTTTATAGTGCAAGTTTATAGTGCAAGTGTAATAGACCTTTATTTTTTGGGTGTGTAGCTCAGCCGGTAGAGCAACGGTCTCCAAAGCCGTCGGTCGGGGGTTCGAATCCCTCCGCACTCGATTCGAGAAGTTTTGCTTCTCATGACTGTTAAGCTGCTAATGGATTAGCAGCGATTTGTAAGCCTTAACTAGTGTATCATCGAATTTTTCTTGAAGGGTTACCAAGACTCTATAAAGTTGACGTAGGCAAGAGAGGTACAAACGTGGGTGCAGAAGTAAAGTCCATGGAAATGAAAAAACCACAATCATCATCTATAGAAAGTGCTTTGACAGCTAAAAAAGCGCGCCATTTTGTAGCTGATATTAAGAGTGAAATTCAGAAGATTAGTTGGACAAGCCGTGAAGAGCTGATTGTCTACACAAAGATTGTCGTTTTGGCGACTTTTCTATTCGGGATGTCTATCTATTTCTTAGATCTCCTGATTCAAGGAACATTGAGTGGGTTAGGCCTTTTGCTCCGCTTGATTAGCGGGTAATCGCCTTATAGGGTAAGAGAGCCAGCCAAACTCTTGGAATTTAAAGTTTCCTGAAATTGATTTTGGGATCTCTTGTCTATAATTCGTGATTCAGCGAGTGATGTGCAGGAATCGGACAAGTATAAGGTAATACATGTATAAATGGTATGTTGTACAAGTGCTATCCACGCACGAGAAAAAAGTTAAGAAAGCCTTAGAGGAACACCTCGAAGTTAAGGGGATGTCTGGCGAAATTGAGCAAATCTTACTTCCTACTGAAAATGTGTCTGAAGTGAAAAAAGGGCAGCAGCATATTGTTGAAAAGCGCCTTTGGCCCGGTTATTTGCTCATTAAAATGAACCTCAACGATGAATCTTGGCAATATGTCAAAAACACGAACGGGGTCATCGACTTTTTGGGTGGGGATAAGCCTACGCCTTTGACAGATGCGGAAGTGAATGAGATTTTAAGAGATCTGGAAGATAAGAAACAGAAGGTCACTCAAA
This sequence comes from Candidatus Protochlamydia naegleriophila, assembly GCF_001499655.1. Classification (NCBI taxonomy): domain Bacteria; kingdom Pseudomonadati; phylum Chlamydiota; class Chlamydiia; order Parachlamydiales; family Parachlamydiaceae; genus Candidatus Protochlamydia; species Candidatus Protochlamydia naegleriophila. The sequence goes on along the minus strand of NZ_LN879502.1, from coordinate 2,026,955 downwards.
AGCATAAGTTCGAGGTAGGCGACCGCGTCAAAATTACTGATGGTGTTTTCGTTAACTTCATTGGAACGGTTACCGAAGTGTTCCATGACAAAGGACGTTTAAGCGTATTGGTTTCCATCTTTGGACGCGATACGCGGGTAGATGATTTGGAATTCGTGCAAGTCGAAGAGATTTCGGAAGAAGCAGAAGCGACCTAATTTTCTACCGAATAAACAAGAATTGCAAGAAAATGTCTGTTAAGCAAGAAAACTCTAGAGTTTTCTTGTTTTTTCTTGTATACTCGATTTCCATTTCAAACGAGTGGAAAAGAAACAGATAAGACCTGTGAACAGATAGCACTGAGTGCCTCTATCCAAGTGTGAGTCGAAGACCAGGGTTTATCTCTAGATAAAACGTATAGAGGACAATATGTCAAAAAAAGTTGTAAAGGTTATCAAGCTGCAGATTCCTGCAGGTAAGGCCAATCCAGCTCCTCCAATCGGACCAGCATTGGGTGCCGCTGGCGTCAATATCATGGCTTTCTGTAAGGATTTTAACGCAAAAACACAGGCAATGGCTGGGGATATTCTTCCTACTGTCATTACCGTGTACCACGATAAATCATTTTCATTTATAACCAAAGCCCCTCCTGTTTCTGAATTGCTTAAGAAAGAAGTGGGTGTAGCTAAAGGTTCTGGCGTTCCAAACCGTGATAAAGTTGCTAAGATTACACGTGCGCAAGCGCGCAAAGTCGCTGAGAAAAAGATTCAGGACATGAATGCTGCGGACTTGGAAATGGCGACTAATATCGTATTAGGTACAGCTCGTTCAATGGGAATTGAACTCGTAACAGAGTAGTGAATAAATAAGGGTAGAATAATATATGGGTCGTCCAAGTAAGAGAACTCGGGAGATAGCCAAATCGGTGGATGCTACAAAGGCATACAGCGTTAAAGAGGCTGTCGATATTTTAAAGAAATGTCTGCCTGTCAAATTTGACCAGACAGTTGAAGTTTCTTTAAAGCTCGGCGTTGACCCTCGCAGATCGGATCAAAGCGTTCGCGGAACAGTTTCATTACCGAATGGAACTGGTAAAACGATGAAAATTCTCGTTTTCGCGAAAGGTGACAAGGTGCAAGAAGCCTTGAGTGCTGGAGCCGATTATGCAGGTCACGATGAACTTTTAGAGAAAGTTAACGGGGGTTGGACAGATTTCGATGCTGTCGTTGCAACGCCTGATATGATGCGTGAAGTAGGTAAATTGGGTAAGGTTCTCGGACCTCGCGGATTAATGCCGACTCCTAAAGCTGGAACAGTGACAACTGACATTGCAAAAGCAATTGAAGAGCTCAAAGCTGGTAAAATCGAGTTTAAGCTTGATCGTCACGGAGTGATCAATAACGGCGTAGGAAAGATTTCTTTCACTGATGAAAAACTGGTGGAGAATATCCGTGCCTTTTTGTTAGCTATTCAGCGCGCAAAGCCCGCTTCTGCTAAAGGTCACTATATGAAATCGCTGGTCATCTCTTCTACAATGGGACCTGGCCTAAAAATTGACCTACGCGAATCAGATTTAGCAGCTAAGGAGTCATAAGCTTATGAGAGAGGAAAAACAACTCCTTAAACAAGAGATTATTGATAAGATTCAGCGTTACCCTGCTTTTGTCATCATGCACTATGCCGGTTTGACAGCTAATCAAGCAAACGATTTTCGCCGCCAGATGGGTAAAATGGGTGGAGATGTCGAAGTCGTGCGCAAGCGCGTTTTGCTCAAAGCTGCTGATGATGCTGGAATTGAATTAGATCTCTCTTCTTTAAATGGCCATATTGGATTGGTGTTTTTAGGAGAAGATCCGATTGAAGCAACCAAAACGGTTTTCAAATTTAGCCAAGAACGTGAAAAAGTGATCCAGGTCCTCGGTGGCCGTTTTGAAGGAAAGCTTTATAGCGGTAGCGACGTTGAAAAACTCTCTAAGTTGCCAAGCAAAGACGAAATGCGAGCTCAATTCCTCAGTACTCTGGAAGCTCCAATGGCTCAAACCTTGGCCGTTGTTGAAGCCCTCCTTGCTAGTGTGGCATACTGTTTGGATAATAAAAGCAAGCAAGGAAGTGAACAACCCGAAAGTAGCGAAAGCGAAGGTTAGTCCATTCCGTTAAAATTATTAACAGAAGTTTAGAAAATTAAGAGGTAATACCGTGAGTAACAAAAAAACAGAAGATCTAGTCAATGCTCTGAGTGAATTGACAGTTTTAGAGATGGCTGAACTCAAGACTCTTCTCGAAGATAAGTGGGGCGTTAAAGCTGCTGCTCCTGTAGCTGTGGCTGCCGGCCCTGCTGCTGGTCCTGCTGCTGAGGCTGCTGTTGAGTCTACAGATTTCCTAGTAACTTTAACTGAAGCTCCAGCTGACAAGAAGATTGGAATCATTAAAGTTGTACGCGAAATCACAGGTCTTGGCTTGAAAGAAGCGAAAGAACTCGTAGAAGCTGCACCAAAAGAGTTAAAGCCAACAGCTCCTAAGGCTGAAGCTGAAGACATCAAGAAGAAAGTCGAAGCTGCCGGTGGAAAAGTCACATTGAAAGGACTTTAATCCTCTCTCAACTTTGAGTGATGTGAACCAAGAACAAGAGATTTTATCTCTTGTTCTTGGTATTGTATTATTTGAGACTTGATTTTTTTTAACTTTTAAGATATATTTACTATTAGGGTTCTAATAGATGCAGGTAGCGCCTTACAAATCAGTCCAATCCGTTTTTCTTCCGATTACTTTTTGTTTTTTTATTCGTTCTGTCACCCTTCTAGTGCGGTACAGAGACAGGCTTTTGGCTATTGAAAGTCCGACTGGTTCAGTCTTACTCTCAAAATTCAAAATCCTGAGTTTTATTAACCTGTGAATTTTTGCTGATAGAGTCTGCAGTCAACATATGTTGATGGATAGACGGTTGAAGACTTGGCAAAAATTTAACTAACGTCGGTATTTTTTATGAATCAAGCGCATAGCCATCTAGAAAAATATCGAGTCAATTATATCTATTCGTCTCAAGTAAAGCCATAGTAGGAGTCCTTCATAATGTTGCAAAGGCCGCCACAACGCGTGAGTTTTATTGATAAGGAAGAAATTATCGATCTTCCCAATCTGATAGAAATTCAGATTAAGTCATATAATCAATTTCTGCAAGCCGACAAGTTTCCTGATGAAAGGGAAAATATTGGTCTGCAAGAAGTTTTCACCGAAATTTTTCCAATTAAATCTTATGACGAAAAAACGATCTTGGAGTTTCTGTCATACAATTTAGGCGTTCCCAAATATAGTCCCGAAGAGTGTATTCGTCGCGGGATTACCTATAACGTAACCCTAAAAGTTAAATTCCGTCTAACAGACGAGACTGGAATTAAGGAAGAAGAAGTCTACATGGGGACTATCCCTGTGATGACGGACAAAGGAACATTTATCGTCAATGGAGCCGAGCGCGTTGTCGTATCTCAGCTTCATAGATCTCCTGGAATCTGCTTCGAACAAGAACGCCATTCACGTGGTAACGTCATCTACTCTTTCCGCATCATTCCTTACCGCGGTAGCTGGTTAGAGGGAGCTTTCGATACTAACGATTTGATTCACATCTATATCGATCGCAAAAAACGCCGCCGTAAAATTTTGGCGACAACGTTTATTCGTGCATTGGGTTATTCATCTAATAGCGACATTATCGAAGAGTTCTTTACCACACGTAAGTATAAGATTAAGAATGAAAAAGAATTTGCTAAATTAGTAGGTAAAATTCTTGCTCAAGATGTCATCGATGAAGAGTCTGGCTTAGTATTTGGTAAGGCTTCTGAAAAACTGACAACAGCGATGCTCAAGCGCATCATGGATGCTGGTATCGATGTCATCCGCATTGCCGAAGATGCTGACGAGACAAGCCCGATCATTAAGATGCTGGCGAAAGACGCAACCGATTCTTACGAATCTGCTCTTAAAGACTTCTATCGCAAAATTAGACCGGGTGAGCCTGCAACGCTTTCAAATGCGCGTTCAGCTATCATGCGTCTATTTTTCGATCCAAAGCGCTACAACTTGGGCCGCGTGGGCCGCTATAAACTCAATAGCAAATTGGGTTTTGATATCAATGACGAGACTCTCCAGACGGTTACATTGGACAAAGAAGATGTCATCGGCGCTCTCAAGTACCTGATCCAATTGAAAGGCGGCAGGGGGGAAGCTAATATCGATGATATTGATCACTTGGGCAATCGCCGCGTTCGTTCAGTGGGTGAATTGATCCAAAACCAATGCCGCATTGGCTTGGCTCGCATGGAGAAAATCATTCGTGAAAGAATGAACCTGTTCGACTTCTCTTCTGACACATTGACTCCAGGTAAGATTGTTTCTGCTAAAGGTTTGTCAGGCGTCTTAAAAGACTTCTTCGGAAGATCGCAGCTCTCTCAATTTATGGACCAAACGAACCCGATTGCGGAGCTGACTCACAAACGTCGCCTCTCATCTCTCGGACCTGGCGGTTTGAACAGAGATCGTGCCGGCTTCGAAGTTCGTGACGTTCATACAAGCCATTACGGACGTATTTGCCCGATTGAAACGCCTGAAGGACCAAACATCGGTTTGATCTCTTCTCTCTCTTCTTTTGCGAAGATCAACGAATTTGGCTTTATCGAAACGCCTTATCGCATTGTTCGCGAGGGAGTCGTCACAGATGAAATCGAATACATGACAGCCGATCAAGAAGAGCTTTGCGTCATCGCTCAGGCATCTGCTCCGCTCGACGAATTTAACATGTTCCAAGAGCCGATTTGCTGGGCCCGCTACAAGGGTGAGCAATTCGAAACCGATACGAAAAATGTCACGCACATGGACGTATCGCCAAAGCAGCTCGTTTCGATTGTAACGGGATTGATTCCGTTCTTGGAGCACGACGATGCGAACCGCGCTTTGATGGGTTCAAACATGCAGCGTCAAGGGGTTCCTCTGTTGAAGCCGACGGCTCCAATCGTTGGTACAGGACTGGAAGCTAGAGCTGCGCGCGACTCAGGAGCTGTTTTAATCGCTCATGAAGATGGCGTTGTCGACTACGTTGATGGCTTAAAAATTGTCATTTCTCCAGACGACAACCGTTTGGAAAAGAAAACCTACCTGTTGAAAAAGTTCATTCGCTCAAACGCTGGAACGTGTATCAACCAAAGACCGCTTTGCAATGTAGGTGATAAGATTAAAGCGGGTGATGTCATTGCGGATGGTCCTGCAACGGATAAAGGGGAAGTCGCTCTTGGACGTAACGTCCTCGTAGCCTTCATGCCTTGGTTCGGTTACAACTACGAAGATGCGATCATCATCTCCGAGAAGCTGCTACGCGAAGACTATTACACATCGCTTTACATCGAAGAGTTTGAACTGACAGCACGTGATACGAAGCTTGGAAAAGAAGAAATCACACGCGATATTCCAAATGTATCGGAAGAAACTCTACGCAACTTAGGCGATGATGGTATTATCCGCATCGGTGCCGAAGTCAAGCCTGGCGATACCTTAGTCGGTAAGATTACGCCTAAGTCTGAGACAGAACTTGCCCCTGAAGAGCGCTTACTCCGCGCCATCTTCGGTGACAAAGCCTCGGATGTGAAAGATGCCTCCTTGATTGCACCTCCAGGTACTGAAGGGGTTGTCATGGACGTTAAAGTCTTTAGCCGCCGCGACCGCCTGTCTAAGACCGATGATGAACTTGTTGAAGAAGCGTCGAAGTTGAAAGACATTCAGCGCGAATACAAGTCCAACCAAGCTGAACTGCGTACTGAAAAGCATGAGCGCGTAGGTGCCCTCCTCCTTAACGAGATGGCTCCTGGCAACATCATTCACCGCCGTACTGCTGAGATCATCATTGAAGAAGGCAGCTTGATTACTCAAGATCTCATCGAAGCATTGGAAAAAGAGAATGTTGAAGATCTCTTAATGCCAGAAAATGAAATCTACGACACATTGAAGCAAACGTTGCATGATTACGAAATTGCTTTGCAAACGGTTGAAACACAGTATAGAACTCAACTCGAGTTTATGCGTAAAGGAGACACAGACTTAGATCCAGGCGTCATTCGTCAGGTAAAAGTCTATGTCGCTTCCAAGCGTAAATTGCAAGTTGGGGATAAAATGGCTGGTCGCCACGGTAACAAAGGGGTTGTCTCCAAGATTGTACCAGAAGCCGATATGCCATTCCTTTCAACGGGGCAAACAATTGAAATCATCCTCAATCCATTGGGCGTACCTTCACGTATGAACATGGGTCAGCTATTTGAAACGCATTTGGGCATTGCCGCTAAACACACTGGAATCAATGTAAAGAGCCCTGTATTCGAAGGTTTCCCAGAAGATAAGATTTGGGAAATGATGAAGAAGGCCGGCCTTCCAGAAGACGGAAAATTCTTCCTTTACGATGGTTGCACAGGCGAACGCTTCGATAACAGCGTCGTGGTGGGCTACATCTACATGTTGAAGTTGAGCCACTTAGTTGCTGATAAGATCCACGCCCGCGCGGTTGGACCTTACTCGCTCGTGACTCAGCAGCCATTGGGTGGTAAGGCTCAAATGGGTGGTCAGCGTTTCGGGGAGATGGAAGTATGGGCAGCCGAAGCATACGGTGCTGCACACCTCCTGCAAGAATTGCTCACTGTTAAGTCGGACGACGTTGCCGGCCGTACACGCATCTACGAATCGATCGTTAAAGGGGAGAACCTGCTCAAGTCAGGAACGCCTGAATCCTTTAACGTCTTGATTAAAGAGATGCAAGGCCTCGGCTTGAACGTCTACACTTCAGCTGTTGACGACTCTTTGATTAAATAGACAACAGATCATCGAAATTGAAAGGAGAAGAAACAGATCCACTGGCTTAACTGCTTGAGGGCTGTTTCTTCTTTTCTGACCCTGAAATCGATGTCTATTTAATTTCTTAAAAATTTAAACAAATTGGTTAGGAGACATACATGTCTGAAAGAAATCAGCAAGATGGGCAATTTGATAAATTGACCATTAAAATTGCCTCTGACGATGTCATACGTAATGAGTGGTCCCGCGGAGAGATCAAAAAGCCGGAAACGATTAACTACCGAACCTTCAAGCCTGAAAAAGGCGGCCTTTTCTGCGAAAAAATCTTTGGACCAACGCGTGACTGGGAATGTGCTTGCGGTAAATACAAGAAAATCAAGCACAAAGGTATTGTGTGCGATCGCTGTGGCGTCGAAGTCACTTTATCTAAGGTTCGTCGCGAGCGCATGGCTCACATCGACCTCGCTGTACCTGTCGTCCACATTTGGTTCTTCAAAACAATGCCTTCTCGTATCGGTAATGTCCTCGGAATGACATCTGCCGACCTCGAGCGCGTCATCTATTATGAAGAATACGTGGTGATCAATGCGGGTCAAACAGATTTAGAAAGAAAACAACTCCTCAATGATACTGAATACCGCGAAGCCCAAGAGAAATGGGGCCGCGATGCTTTCGTTGCTAAAATGGGTGGTGAAGCGATTCGCGACCTGTTAGCCAGCGAAGACCTTCAGTCTCAGTTGGTCGAGTTAAAAGACAAATTGCGCAAAACAAAGTCTCAGCAAGCTCGTATGAAGCTGGCTAAGCGCTTAAAGATTATCGAAAGCTTTGTGTCGTCTGACAACAAGCCTGACTGGATGGTCATGTCTTGCGTTCCTGTCATTCCACCAGACCTTCGTCCTTTAGTGCCTCTCGATGGCGGCCGCTTTGCAACCTCTGACTTAAACGACCTCTACCGTCGCGTTATCAATCGTAACAATCGTTTGAAGGCGATCTTAAAGCTGAAGACTCCTGAAGTCATCGTCCGCAACGAAAAGCGCATGCTTCAAGAAGCGGTGGATGCCTTATTTGATAACGGCCGTCATGGCCATCCAGTCATGGGTGCCGGAAACCGTCCTCTCAAGTCGCTTTCTGAAATGCTGAAAGGTAAGCAAGGCCGCTTCCGTCAGAACTTGCTCGGTAAGCGTGTGGACTACTCGGGTCGTTCGGTCATCATCGTCGGTCCTGAATTGAAGTTTAATCAGTGCGGTCTGCCAAAATTAATGGCCCTTGAGCTATTCGAGCCATTTATTGTTAAGCGCCTTAAAGACTTGGGATACGTCTATACGATTCGTTCGGCGAAGAAGATGATTCAGCGCCATGCACCGGAAGTATGGGACGTCTTGGAAGACATCATTAAAGGCCACCCTGTCTTGCTAAACCGTGCGCCTACGTTGCACCGTTTGGGTATCCAGGCGTTCGAGCCTGTCTTGATTGAAGGTAAAGCGATCCGTATCCACCCGCTCGTTTGCTCGGCGTTCAACGCGGACTTCGACGGTGACCAGATGGCGGTTTACGTTCCTCTTTCAATCGAAGCTCAGCTCGAAGCGAAGCTCTTGATGATGGCGCCAGACAACATCTTCTTGCCATCGTCTGGTAAGCCTGTTGCTGTGCCTTCTCAGGATATGACCCTTGGATTGTACTACCTGATGCTCGATCCTCTCCACATTCGCGAAGATCATGGTCAAAAGACACGCGTCTTCCGCGACAGCCAAGAGGTTCTCTTAGCGTTGCAGGCGAGTGGTAGCTATAACTGGTTTGAACAAGGCTGTAAGAGTCCGAATGGGGAAAACCGTTGCGACTATGCGCGCGGCGTTCGCATTCACGAGAAGATCAAGTTGCGTACCGAGAACGGTATTATCGAAACAACACCTGGCCGTGTCGTCTTCAACCTGATCGTGCCAAAAGAATTGGGCTTCCAAAACTATAGTCTCCCTAAAAAGAAAATGGGCGAGCTTATCATGCAGTGCTACAAAAAAGCCGGCTTGGAAGCAACCGTTCGTTTCTTGGATAACTTGAAGAGCCTCGGATTCGCAGAAGCCACGAAGTCAGCCCTTTCCATGGGTGTTTGCGACGTGAAGATTCCTGCAATCAAGCAAAAGATCTTGCACGATGCGCATGAAAGAGTGGCCTTAGTTAAGAAGCAGTACGAAGATGGTATCATCACAGAGGGTGAGCGCTACTCTAAGACGATCAGCATTTGGACAGAAGTTTCTGACGTTCTTTCTGAACAGTTGTTTAAGCTCATCAGCGAAGTCAAAGATAGTGCGATGAATCCGCTCTACTTGATGATGGACTCTGGAGCGCGCGGTAACAAGTCTCAGATCAGACAGCTCGGTGCATTGCGCGGCTTGATGGCGAAACCGTCGGGAGATATTATCGAATCGCCGATTACCTCTAACTTTAGAGAAGGCTTATCGGTTATTGAATTCTCTATCTCTTCCCACGGTGCGCGTAAAGGTTTGGCGGATACGGCGCTTAAAACAGCTGACTCCGGTTACTTGACACGCCGTCTCGTTGACGTTGCCCAAGACGTGATCATTACAGAAGAAGATTGCGGAACCTTGAATGGTATCGACGTTTCTGCCATTAAGCAGGGTCAAGAAGAGCTTCTTCCTCTGAAAGATCGTATTTTCGGACGCACTGTGTGCGAAGATATCTATCAGCCAGGCGACAGCACGAAATTGCTTGCTAAGAGCGGCGATACGTTGACAGTGCTCCAAGCCGAAGCAATTGATGACTCGGGTATTGAAAGCATCCGTATCCGTTCGGTCTTGACTTGCGAAACACGTCGCGGTGTTTGCGCGAAGTGTTATGGAATCAACCTTGCCAATAGCCGTGCGGTCAGCATGGGTGAGGCGGTTGGTATCATCGCGGCTCAGTCGATTGGTGAACCGGGTACACAGTTAACGATGCGTACGTTCCACTTGGGCGGTATCGCGTCTGCAAGCTTGACACCTGAAATCGTTGCTGACGACAATGGTATCCTGGTTTACTCAGACCTCCGTACCGTGAAAACGGAAGAGGGCAACTGGGTTGCCTTGAACAAGAACGGCAGATTGAACATCGTTCGCGATGAAGGACGTTCATTAGACGAATATAAGAAGCTTCTGTCGACAAAATCGATCGAACCGCTTCAGTCTTTCAATGTCGAATTGGGAACGAAGATCTTGCTCCAAGATGGCACGAAAGTGAAGCCAGGCGTCCGTGTTGCAGAATGGGAACAGCACAGCATTCCTATTATTTGCGATCGCCCAGGTTATGTTCGCTACGAAGATCTGGTCGAAGGATTGTCCACTGAGCGCGATGTGAACAAGCAGACGGGCCAGGCCGAGCTCATCGTTAAGCAGCACCGTGGTGAATTGCATCCGCAAATCGCCATTTATGCAGACCAGGCTTGCGAAGAATTGGTTGGTACCTATCCATTGCCAGCAGGAGCGATCATCTCTGTTGAAGAGGGTGAATATGCGACGGCCGGTAAGATGCTTGCACGTCTTCCAAGAAGCGCGATCAAGACAAAGGATATCACTGGGGGTCTTCCACGCGTTGCCGAGTTATTCGAAGCGCGTAAGCCAAAAGATTCGGCAGAAATTGCCAAGATCGACGGCGTTGTGGACTTCCGCGGCGTTCAGAAGAACAAGCGTATTCTTGCCGTGCGTGACGAGATGACAGGCATGGAAGAGGAACACTTAATTCCTCATACTAAGCACTTAATCATTCAGCGCGGTGACCACGTTGTGAAAGGTCAGCAGTTGACAGACGGTTTGGTCATCCCGCACGAAATTCTCGACATTTGCGGTGTGCGCGAGCTTCAGAAGTACTTAGTTAACCAGGTACAAGAAGTATACCGTCTGCAGGGTGTGGACATCAATGACAAGCACATTGAAATCATCGTGCGCCAGATGCTGAAGAAAGTCCGCGTCATCGACCCAGGTGATACGAGCTTGCTCTACGGTGAAGAAGTGGATAAGAAAGAATTCGAACTCGAGAACGCGAAAGTGACGAAAGAGGGTGGTAAAGCGGCTCAAGCGACACCAGTCCTGCTTGGTATCACGAAAGCTTCCTTGAGCACTGAATCATTCATTTCGGCAGCTTCGTTCCAAGATACGACACGCGTCTTGACAGAAGCGGCTTGCGCTGGTAAGACCGACTACTTGGTTGGCTTTAAGGAGAACGTCATCATGGGACACATCATCCCTGGTGGTACGGGCTTCGAGCGGCATAAGCGCGTCAAGAAGTTCGTCGACAGCGAGCAAGAAGAAGAATTGGTATTCGACTTCGAAGAAGAATCGGCTGTTTCTGAATAAGTATTCTGATAAAAGCCCAGGCTGTACTAGCCTGGGCTTTTTTTATAGAAAGGTTTTTTATGACATCTCTTTCCATCCAATCATGTTCCGAATGCGGCAAGCCAAAAGATAAAGAAGAATGGCCGCCGAAGCATATTTAAGCTATCTAAGGCCTGTACGATGGCATAGAGCCAGCGCTATAGGATGACCTAATTTATTAACACAGGCTTAAGCGTAGGCTCAATCAGCTGGTGATAGCTGATAGATGCTCTTAAAGCCATCTAAGCGCTTACACTCTATTTTTTTTTGCTAGCCTCTTATTATATGCTTCGTAAGAACTGGATAAGCAATTCGGTATCTCCTCAAAGCATAACACCGAGATCGCAAGAGGGTAGTTGTTTTTCACTCTCATTTAGCCTTTGATGAATTGTTTTACCAATCTGGATCAGTTGCTCTCCGAGCTCTCATTATTTTTATCCCATTTATCTTCCTGGAGTCACAGTGGCCTTTAAAATAGGCCTCTAACCCGCGTTCGCTTTATTTTATAGACGTTAACAAAAAGAGCCGGTTTGAAGAATCAGATTCGACTGATTTCCATCCAGGAGCCCTAGCGTGGCTGCGAATGTTGTGAGGGGCCTTTAGGTCGACTGATTTTAAAGCCTATAGTGAGCGATTAGCGAGCTATGGGTATCGAACTAAAAAACAAATAAGAGCTCGGAGAGCAACTGATTAAGTACTGGTACATAACCATACAGAAAAAAGGCGGTTAAATCACTTGACCTACAAGCATGCTCTTCGAGTTTTTTACCAACTTCTAATGACCCGCTCATTGCTTTAAACGTTTTACGGCAGGCCCTGCAATCAGCCGGCCTGAGCAGGCTCAAGAATAAAAAATCACAGTTCAAAAAACTCTCCAAAGGCCTCAGTACTAGTGCTCTGTATTTTGGCAATGTGCTGATTCAGCAACTCATTTTGGGTCGTTAAACTGATGAGCGTTTTTTTTAATTCTTGATTGTCAACTTCGAGTTGATTCATACGCTCAACTAAGTAAATGTTCAATTCGAGTAATTTCTGAATGAAAGGTGCTGTATTCGGAGGTTCAGGGTAAAAGTGTTGGTGCACGATCAATGGTTTTTCTGCGGCTCTAGTATAGGCTGAATCGACAGATTGAGGGGGAGTGGAATTGACTTGAAAAGCGAGATGTTGTTCTGCTGTAAAATGAGGATAGGAGCTTGAATTTGAAGGCATACCATTCATAATATTTTTCTCTTGTTAATGGTTTATTTTTTGAATAAATAAATTGTTAAACGCTTTAACCATTATAAAACTTGGATCGAACGATCAGATGCTCAAACGAGTAAGGGAAATGAGGAAAATGAATACATGGTTGGGATATATCGTAAAAAAAGGAGTAAAGCAAGCAGATCTGTTAAAAAAATAATTTAACAGAGTGAAGAATCACGTTCTCTGTGGTGAATATTTTGTACGTTAAAACACAAGAGAATAGTCGCAAGGGATCTAGTGCAAAACTGGTTATTAAGGGCTTAAGAATCTTTTTAGTTTCAGTTGAGTTTATTAAGCATCATTGCTAATTTACCTCCCTCATTTAAATCATTAAATTTAAAGAAATAAGAGGAAAACATGCGTGTTACAAAGTCCTGTATGACCGTTATTGTAAAAGAGTTGGGAAAATCTTCCCCCCTATCGGCCCAAAAATCCTTTTTTAATTCTTTTCAGGCAAAATATTTGCAAGCCATGGCGACAGAATATGAAGGCGATGAACTCATGAATGCGGTTATTTCAAAAATTAATTCGATCGACCCAGCCATTCGAGCAAAGGTAGGGGATAATCAAAAGAGGTTAAAAATTGTTTTCGATAAAAAGCAAGTCGAATACAACCTATCGACTTGTTCTTGTGCGAATGTCGAAACTTTAGGTGATAATACCCGTTGCCAACTCAACCAGATTTTTAACCATTTTAGAGAGCTAAACCACAAACTGCATTCATAGGCATTTAGATTTGGGAGAAGAGGCATGCTCTTCTCTCTCGAATAATTAATAGTCAGCAGCTTGATAATCTTGCTCTAAATTTCCTTGGATAGCTCTTCTAAGCATTTTGTTGTTGTATTCAATTTTAGCGTATTCAAAAGCCTCTCGCTCAGAAGCGTTTGGATTGCTTCGCTTATAATTTTCTTCAAAGTGTTTGAACATCGTTTTTTTCGAGAACTCTTCAAATTTTTTTGTTACTACTGCACCGCTAATTACCCCAGTCAAGGTAGTAAGTGCGACTGCAGGTAAAGTTGTAAAACCAAATCCTGCAGCTGCGCCAAGACCAAGTGTCATGCCCATCCATCCACCGTAAGCACCTGATTCGGCTTCGCTCTGAAAGAATTCTTGGCGAAGTATTTCCACTCTCGCAACATCTTCCATTAGCTCTACTCGTCGGAGCAAGCCTTCATTTTCAGTTTGCAGTTGGTTAACGCGTTCAGTCAACACAAGATTATTATATCGTAATCCCTCTATTATTCTTGCTCCAAAAAAAACAGCTCGGCCTACAAGGCCCATTCGCTCATTAAGTGGTATGTCTGGATTTTCTATATGGTTGGCAATAAGAGCCAATTGATTTTCTTGAACACGTTGGCCATTGTCTGGTGCAAGTTGTTGAGGTTGGTAAGGTTGCGGAACGATTTGCATAATTATGCTCTCTTATAGTTAAGGATGATTTGATTGAGCTAAACTAATACTAATGAATTGTCAGTAAAAGTTTTGTAAATCTAATAAAATATTTACACTAAGCTTTTTTCACCTTGCTATATAAAATATTCATGGGAAAAGAAAATTTTTATGCTTTTTCTTAAATTACATGATGGATAAACTTATGACTCATCAAAGGAAAAATAATGCCTATATCCGTTAGCATTGATTCATTTGCCAGACTTTCAGTTCCCTTTTTTAAGGAACGAGTATTACCTTTTATAGCAGAACGTCAGCAAAAAATAATAACTATTGCAGTAGCGATTTTTGCCTGCTTGGCTGCCACATTCTTGGCTTATCAAATAATTAAAAAAATATTTAAAGCTACTGAAAGTCAACCTGAGAGAAATAATAGAAGTCGAGTCTTTGGAGGGGAGGTATATAAGGAAACCTTAAGCTCAGAAGCATCTAGATTGCACCTGGTTAATTTTTTTGGATTGCCAATCAATTTGTGCGTTGAAAATGAGGAAGTTGTTCTTGATCAAACAAGATTCGATTATAGCACGATTAACCTAAATTCCGAAATACTCTCAAATCATGCGGTGATTAATTATAAGAACACGTCTTGTGTAGAAGATGCCAGAGTCATTCTCATGGGCGAAGTCCACAGAATGCCAAAGCATCTAGATTTAGAAGTTGCAATTGTCAGCAATTTTGGAAAAGATGGAGATATTTTTCTCGTTGAGGGGGCAACACATGAAGAGTTTATTCCAAGCCCTGATAGTATTTATAATATTTATCAATCTATTTCAAAAAATGTCCGAATGTTGGGATGGGAAGAGAGTTTAAAAATAAATGAAGAAATGGGCGAGATTGGTTGGGAATTAGAAAAAAGGGGGGCACCTGAAATTCTCGAAAGGGTAAAAAATTTGGAAAAGAACTTCCCTCAACTAGCACAGAAATTATTCGATGAGACATTGGAATTATTTTATACGTATATAGAAAAAGGAAAGCAACGCAACGAATACCTTATTTCGTCCATTAAACGTGCACTAGAAGAATACCCCGAAAGTAAAATTTTTGCCATGGCAGGTCAACTTCATATCCAATTGCCTGGAGAATTTAATATACTCGATCATATGCCAGACGATGTAAAATGCGCCACTTTACTGTTTAAAGCCTAACGAATCTAAGTGTAATCGATTTGAAAATCTATTTATTCCATATCTTATCAATATCTTACCAATTCGTAAAATTTTATTAAAAAATTATACAATCTAGAATTAAACCACAAACTACATTCATAGGCATTTAGATTTACGCGAGGAGAAAGTTTCTATTCTCCCTCAAAGAATGGCTAATCTGTTACTCAGCGCATTGATTGCTAGGACTGAGGACATTGTAAGGAGGGAAAGTTAAAGTGAATGAGACTCTTTCAAAAGACGTTATTCGATGAGATCGATGAATTCTTCTATCCAACAGGGGATAAGTATCCATTGGAATTTCTTCAGCTTTGAGCTGATTTCTATTCTTTATTTACATTCATGATTCGACTTGTGAATAGATAAAAATGAAAAAACCAAGAAAGCCAGGTCTGCTGCTATCAAGAGATGTAATCATATGCTCGATCAATCGCTTCTCGAGCCCCATTTTTTCTCACAGCTCTAAAGCCCACCGTGAAAACGGTGGGTAAAAGAATTAAAAAATACAAGAGCTCGGAAGAGCGACTGATTGAGCATGACCAAGATTACCTATGTGTTTGTTTGGGATAGGCACTGGCTCTACCCCCGTTTGAAGGTAGAGTCAAGCAGGCTCAAGACTGTGAAAGGATCGCATGAGATGGCATCTTAATGGTGAGTCCCATCGTTTGTGCAATCATCAGAATTTCTTCTAATTGCTGGGCTGCTTCTGGTATTAATGGGTGATCGGGTAGGTCAACGACTAGTTCATAAGAGATGCTTAAGCAAGCTAGGTGGTCGATGGGCGCTTGAAAGCGGGAAATTGTCGTGAGCCTGCAGCCAGGATCGAGCTCTAAATTGCCAATCCTTTTAGCCATAAAAAATAGGCAGTGTTCTTTGAATTCAATCCGAATTTTTTTAGATAAGTGGTCTTCCAAGGTGCTGGACTTGATTGGGCACGATGAATGGTTATTTGTTAAATGCTTATGGAGTTCAATGATTTTACCCGTGATTCCTTTAAGGAATTCTTGATTGAATAAACCCAGTACGATACCTATTTTATACATGGGAAACTGATTGAGAAGGGTATCAAAGGCCTCAGGTTCCAACTCTGGAGCCATTTTTTCGCCCCATTCCTGATGCAAAGCCGCGTACTGTGCCGCAAATTCCTTCATCACACGCTCTTTGGTCAATGGCATTTGACTAGAGAGGGTGCCTGTGAACCAATTCTGATAGCCTGTTTTAACATCAACATCGGGGGTTAAGTGCCGACTAAAAAACCTGAGAAGGCTTCTAAGTTTTTTTCTTAGCAAGAGCGCATTTTGCCTCTGAATCGCGCTTCTTTGATCCCCTGTTTCTTTTAGATAGGCGGGAGTCAAAAGGATGCTCTTTTTCTTTTTAATGAGATGCAAATACTTCCCTTCAATGGCCCGTATCAAATTCGCTTCAAAGTGGCGGTCTGGTCTTTTGAATAGAATGTCATAGGCTTGATGGCAAAGTTGGGGATGGAGTCCTTGCATGGACTCCACAAAGGAGTAAAAATGAGTTTGAATTGCCTTGTCAAGGGCTTCAATGCTTTTATAGAGCAGTTGAATGCTATCTTGACGGTATTCAGTCATTAGGCTCTCCTTCTCTCCATTGGCCAGTTTGACCTCCTTAGACTGGCGTAGGCTGCCTAAAAAAGTGGCGACTAATTGTTGCTGACCCTTGGGAACATGGGTTGCGATGTCATGTGAAGGATGACTTAAAATGGCGACTAATTGCACTAGACTCTGCCGATATTTCACGAGAACGATAAAATCGGAGTCAGGCTTGGAAAGATCCAGTATTTTTAGCATCTGCTTCATGTTCGGCTTATCAGTCAGAGGCTTGCTCAAATCAATGAGACAGGCGCTCAATAAGGGATGAATGGCAGAACGGATGGCAGATTGCTTGGAGAGTGAGATTCCATCTTGTTTAAGCGACTCCTGCAAAGAGATTGAATAGGGGTCATGCAAATACTCTCCAAACATCGGTAAGCTAACGCTTCTTGGACGTGAAGTTAACTCATCACTCGAGCGGCTCGATAGTGTGGGAGAAAAGGGTTGTTCATCAAACAAGGCATTGACTTTGTCTACAACAATTAGCCACTGCTCTCGGCATTTGGATTTTAATGTCTGGATGAAGATTTCACTAATGCGCACTGTTTCTACAAGCGAGGTCTCTGGATCAAAACCAATCTCTTTTCTTCTCCAGGCGTTGATTGTTTGATAAAGGGCTTCAAAAGAAGCTAGAACTTCTTCAGACTGTTTCAAGAAAAGCTTTTTGTTTGATTGGATACTTCTATCTCTTGTGGAGGATGGTTCCGAATGGGGAGAGTTGATAGAACTAGGCTTTGGAGCGTAAAAAGAGGGTTGAGCTTCTAGACTCGTTTTATTCGTTTTGGAACTGTTCAATCTTGTTGCGACCTTTCTTTTAGAAGGTATCAGATCCTCCCTCAAAGGCAAATGGAAAGGCCTAGGAGAAGTGGGGCTTGTATGGTCATTTGTTGACAATTGAGGCGCTGAAAGTGCACTTAATTTTAGGAGAGGAAGAAGGTTATGTCCTGACTTGGAATTGGGTGAATATCCATTAGACGAAGAATGGTTAGGAGAGGCTAAAGCTTGTTTTTGAATTTGAGTGACTTGTAAGTGGATGGAACTAGCTTTGGAACTTTTTTTGGGCGAACTTAGTTTGCTTTCCTCCTCCGATAAAGCGAGATCTTCGAAATTGAGCTGAACGTATTCTTCTGAACCTGAATGTGAACAATCCAGTTGCATAAATTACCCATAAAAAATGTTGAAAATGTGGCTATCTTAAACTGCGGGACTTAAGGGTCGCTTTAATAAAATTGGCTTGGGCATAGTTGAAAGCTCGATCGGTTCAAATATATTGTATAAGAGCATCCTTCTGCTGATTTTGCTTAAAACTGATAAGACTCCAATGGTGAAATGAGCTTTCAATGAGTGGTTAGAAAATATTTTAAAATTGGAGCGACAAAAGACTTTGAAAACTTTATAGGGGTAGCTCTTTTTTGACAACGAAGTGTTGAAATTTATTTTTTATTTATTTTTAATAAGGCTTCATGACCATATGAAAGTGGTTTTTTTTGGTGCTTTTATATTGGTTTAAAAAAAAGGCTTATTGGTGTAGAAAAAGATTTTGCTATGTTCATTTTCAAAACGAAGAGGTGCAAACCTTGACTGGCAAAATTCTTTTTGACAGAGATGAAAGATAAAGAGGAACGTATGACTGTGGGTAAATGTGAGAGATCGGGATTTAAGCAAAGAGTGATCTATGTTTGTTTATTGGCATTAGCTTTTTCTTTCGAGCAGCCCGCGCCTCTTTATGCTTCTTGTGGGTGTGAATGCGATGAACAGGAGGTGCAGTATAATCGCGCTGCAGTTGCCGTAGCGGGAATCACCGTTGTCGGACTCATCGTCGGAGTGGGATGTCTAGCCTTTGGCACGCGTCACAAAAATCATCTATCGTCTCATCACCATCATCATTCCAGTGACTATTCTTATTCGTATTCGGATTATACTAATTATTCGTATGACAGTGATTCCTATTCATCCGACTACTCTCGTTCCAGCGACTATTCGAGTGATTATTCAGACTATCCTTTTTCGGATGAATCTGTCTTTCCGACAACAAGAAATACTCTCTCGGGGGTCTTCACGTTGAATGACAAGCTCAATCTGTTGGGAGAAGGAAGCGTCACTCCGATTATTGAGCTACCAGATGGCACTGTCAATCTGCTCGATCCTCTCTTTTTTTCGAATTCGGGCTCATCGACACCTTTTGGGCCATTTAATCAAAAAGGAAAGTATCGGTTTAGTATCCGCGTTGAGCCTGGCACGACCTTATCTAGCAAAACAGACGTTTGCGTGGTTCAGGTCAACGTCAATGGCGTGACGGACGAAGTGATCAAGCTTGAGCTCCCAGCTAGTCCACAAGCTAATTTTTCACCTTCGCCGGTCTCATTCAGATTGCGCTAATAGCTTAAAGTTTGCGTAATTTGTCAGTTTAGATTGCTGCATGACTGCTATTAGGCATCCGAAGGCCCGAAAGAAGGGGTGAGTAGGTATAAAACAAGAGAGAGTACTTTAGTGGTAAGTACACTCTCTCTTGTGAAAAGACTGGTTTAAAGGCAGGCCTGTTTCTTCAAAGCTGTCATGGAAGAATTAACCATTCAAAGAAGAATTTGAATTGTTTAAGACTTGCTTGGCCATGCGTAGAATGGCATCTCCCGTCAAAGGTTTATCATTTGAATGGCTTACAGGAGTTAAATTCAGCTGGAAGATAGAAGGCAAGCGCGGAGGTGGAATTGAAAAGTCTGGAACAGAATGCAAACGCTCCTCTCTATGACTATTGTCTCTTTCAATTGGCTGAAAAGAATGAGGAGCCTCTTCAGCGTGGCTATTAAAATAGCTTGTGGAAGAGTTTGCCATAGGAATGCGATTATCATAAATCTGGTTGCGTTGGCTAGCGCTAGAAGATGGCGCGGCGGATGCTGGCAAAATGAGCCCGTGTTTTAAGCCCTGCTCTTCCGTTTTAAAAGTTTTAAATTGTCTTGATAGTGAAAAACGAGATGGCCATCTTTTAATACCATTTTCTCTACAGAATTGTCGGAGTTTGCGCATACTGATCTTCAAAGTTTCTGCAGCCTCGTCTAAACTCAGGTGAAAAAGGGCTTCAATTTCACTCTTAGATGGAGCTGGAAAGCTATAATGCTGTCTTTTTTTCTTTGGTAAAACAGACTGGCTGTTAACTTGCTGGGTTTTTTGAGTGCTTGCTCTTGTCTTTATCTGCTTCTGAATTTTGTTGGTTGTCTGCACAGGAGATAGCCTGCCACTTAAATTGACATAAGGTATTTGAGCATTTGTCTGCCCAGGAAAATATTCTGGTCCAATTTGGCCAACTTTTGCGACGATAGATTGGGGGCTGGGGCCTGGAATTGCAGACGTAGAAGAAGAGGCGTTGTTTCCAGCTGGAAGTGCAGTATAGGAGCTATTAAATGGCTCTCTATAATTTAATGGAGTAAAGTCATGATTCATAATAGGTCTCAGTTAAGTTAATAATGTAATCAATTTATTAAACAAGGTGATTGTCAAGGCGCTGTAATTACAGCACCTTGACTTTTTTTATTTCAAAGGCAAGCCATTTATTTATTCTAAACATTGAGAATTTAATTTAATTCTTACAAAGAATCAAGCAAGAGAGAATGTGCTTGCAAGTACATTCTCTCTTGTGAAGAGGCGGGTTTAGGTTTGCTTATTCAAAGTTGTCATAGAAGGATTAACCATTTAAAGAAGGGTTTGAATGGTTTAATGCTTGCCTGGCCATGCGTAGGATGGCATCTCCCGTCAAAGACTTAGCATTTGATTGGCTTATTGGAGTTAAATTCAGTTGGGAGATAGAAGGCAAGCGCGGAGGTGGAATTGGAAAGTCTGGGACAGAATGCAAATGCTCCAGACCATGCGTATTGTCTCTTTCAATTGGGCGAAAAGAGTGAGAAGGTTCTTCGGCATGCCTGCCGGTGGAGGCGCCTTCAAAATTTGCCATACGAAATAGGCTATTTACTCTATAGTCCTGCCTGTCTTCTGTAGAAACAATGGAAGATGGCTGGGCAATGGCTGGCGAAACTAGACTATTTGCATAGTGGTTAATTAGTTTTCGCTTTATTGCGGATTGGGCTTTGTAAGGCCATTTTTTTAATCCGTAGTTTCTACACAGGTTTTGGAGTTTGCTATCACAGATATCTAAAGTTTTTGCTGCCTTTCGTAAAGGTAGGTGATAAAGGGCTTCAATTTCACTTTGAGATGGGATTGCACGGTTATACTTTCGTTTTCCTTTTGGTAAAGGGGATTGGCTAGAGACTTGCTGGGTTTTTTGAGCGCTTGCTCTTGTCTTTATCTGCTTCTGAATTTTGGTAGTTGTCTGCACAGGAGATAGCCTACCACTTAAATTGACGTAAGGCATTTGAGCATTTGCCTGTACGGGAAAATTTTCTTTTTCAATTCGTCCCACTCTCGAAAATGCAGATGGGCCAGGACCTGGAATTGAAGAAGCCGAAGAGGAAGCATTATTTTCCGTTTGAATTACAATAGGCTCGTTATTAAACGGTTGCCAATTAATTTGCGAATTAAATTGATTATTCATAGTACATATTAGATAAGGTTAATAATATAACAAATCAGCTAAAAAGCGCGATTACTATAACAGTGAAATGCAATCTTAGCAACATTAAAAACTTCATTATTAAAACAAATTTTATTGAGTTATTTTTGTTTTGTTGAATGTTTTTTTTTGTTTAAATTTTAATCAAACTGATAGGGATAAAAATAAAGACGTGTACGGTTAACAACGCATACTTTTGTTCGGTTTTTTACAAAGAATTGAGCAAGAGAGAATGGGCTTGCAAGCCCATTCTCTCTTGTGAAGAGGCGGGTTTAGGCCTGCTTCTTCAAAGTTTTTTTAATGCTTGCCTGGCCATGCGTAGAATGGCATCTCCTGTCAATGGCTTAGCATTTGATTTGGTTTTATTGGGGATAAATTTAGCTGGGAGATAGAAGGTAAAAGCGAATAAGTTAAAGGTTGAATTTGAAAGTCAGGGAAATAAGAATACAAACGCTCCTGGCTCTCTTCTCTTTCAGTTGGCCGAAAGGAATGAGGCTCTTCAGCATAGCTGTCAAAATGGCCAATAGAGGAATCTTCTACATTTATCTCAGAGGTTTGGTGATCTTCAGCATAGACCTGATTGTCTGCATTAGATCCACTGGAAGATGGCTGGTTAATAGCTGGCGAAACTAAACTATTTGAATGTTGGTCGAATGAGCGCTGCCCCAGCTCTTTCTCAATTTTCTCCCACAGCTGGTTTTGTGCGAATTGAGATGGCCATCTTCGAATTCCATATTCTCTACAATGCTTTTTGAGTTTGCTCACACTAATGTCAAACGTTGCTGCTGCGTCTTTTAAACTCAAGTAAAAAAGAGATTCAATTTCACTTTTGGCCGGGACTTTATGACTATTACTTTTTTGGTCTTTTTCTTTGATAAAACAGACTGGCTTACTTGCTGAGTTTGTTGAGCGGTTACTCGTGTTTTTCCCTGCTTCTGAATTTTATTGTTTGCCTCAGCAGAAGCCATTCCACCACTTAAATTGACATAAGGCATTTGAGCGTTTGCGTGCACAGGAAAATTTTCTTTTCCTATTTGGTCAGCTCTCGAGACCGCAGATTGTGGTCTAGGATCAAAAGTTGAAAATGCTGAAGAGGAAGCAGTGTTTTGCGCTTGAATTGCAATAGACTGGTTATTAAAAGGTTGCCAATTAATTCGCGAATTAAATTGATTATTCATAGTAAATATTATTTAAGGTTGGTAATATAACAAAAGCGTTAAAACGCACGATTACTATAACAATGTAGTGCAATTGGCACAATATTAAAAACATTCTTAAAACAAATAAGGCGACTATTTCTTTCACGCAAAATATTTTATTTGTTGTGAGTGTTAAAAAATTAAGGTGGTATGGATTGAAACGAAGCTCGACATTTCAAATTAACTTCAGGTACTGATTCTTGTTCGATTTTTACAAATAATCAAGCAAGAGAGAATGGGCTTGCAGGAAGTGACAAGTACATTCTCTCTTGTGAAGAGAGGGGCTAAAGAAAGGGCTATTTCTTCAAATTTGTCATGGAAGAATTAACCATTTAAAGAAGGATTTGAATGTTCTAGCGCTTGCCTGGCCCTACGTAGAATCGCATCACCTGTCAAAGGTTTATCATTTGATTGGCTTAGTGGAGTTAAGTTCAGCTGGGAGATAGAAGGTAACCGCGGAGACGATGCCTGATTCATACCTGGCGAAGCTAAATCATTTGAATGTTGGTCAAATAAGCGTTGCTCTACTTGTTTTAAAATGTCCTTATAGTGCTTGTCTAATGTAAAACGGTATGGCCACTTTTTAATTCCATATTTTCTGCAGTGTTTTCTAAATGCGTTTTCACTGATGTTCAAAGTTTCTGCCGCCTCTTTTGAACTCAGGTGATACAGAGCTTCAATTGCACTTTTAGACGGGACTTTACTACTATACTTTCGCTTTTCTTTTTGTACTGGCCAATGACTTGCTGAGTGTTTTGAGCACTAGCTCTTGTTTTGTCCTGCTTCTGAATACTATCGTTTAGTTTAGCCAGGAACATTCCACGGCTTAAATTGACATAAGGAATTTGAGCATTTGCATGCTCAGGAAAGTGTTCTTTTCCAATTCGATCAACTCTCGAGTCTGCAGAGTGGGAGCTAGGAGTAGTCATTGAAGAAGCTGAAGAGGAAGCATTGTTTTGTGTTTGAATTGCGAGTTGATGGTTATTAACCGGTTGATAATTGAGTATTAAATTAAAATGATTGTTCATAGTTTGTGCCGGGTAAAGTTGATAATATAAGTAATTTGCTATAGCTGCGTAATTGCAATTAAATTGTAATATGATTGTTGTGTCTTATTTTTGATTTTTACAAATCGCAGGAGAGAATTCACTTGCAGTAAATGACAAGTCTACTCTCTCTCTTGCGAATCAGTTAATTCAAGAAGGCTTGCTTCTTCAAAGTTGTCAGGAAAGGATTAACCATGCAAAGAAGGGGTGGAATTTTTTAATGCCTGCCTGGCCATGCGTAGAATGGCATCTCCCGTCAAAGGTTTATCCTCATTTGATAGTCTTAATGGAGTTAAATTCAGCTGGGATATAGGAGGCAAAAGTGGAGTTAAAGGTGAAATTTGAAACTCAGGGACATGAGAATACAAAAACCTCTGGCTGTCTTCACTTTCAATAATGGGTCGAAATGTATGAGGAGGCTCTTGAGCATCGCAGTTAGCATATTCGCTGGAGGAATCTTCAACATCGGCCTGATTGCCTGCACTAGATCCACTGGAAGATGACTGATGAATAGTTGATGAAACGGAACTATTTGAATTCTGGGCAAACGAGCAACGCAGCTCTTGCTCAATTCTGTTTAGTTGTTTTCGCGTTGACCGATAGGGCCATTTTTCAATCCCATGTTCTCTGCAGTGTTTTTTGAGTTTACTCTGACTCATTTCCAAAACTGCTGCCGCATCTTTTAAACTCATGTGATAAAGGGCTTCAATTTCACTTTGAGAAGGGGCAGTACGGTTATAATTTTTTTTTACTTCTCTTAAAACAGACTGGCATGAGACTTGGGTTTTTTGAGCGCTTGCTCTTGTTTTTTTCTGCTTTTGAATGCTAGAGTTTGCCTGAGCAGGAGATATTTCCCAGCTTAAATTGACATAAGGCATTTGAGCATTTGCGTGCATAGGAAAATTTTCTTTTCCAATTTGGTCAACTCTCGAAAATGCAGATTGTGGGTTAGAATTAAGAGCTGAAGATGCTGAAGAGGAAGCATTGTTTTGCACTTGAATTGCAAGTTGATGGTTATTAAAAGGTTGCCAATTAATTTGTGGATTAAAATGATGATTCATAGTACGTGTCAGTTAAAGTTAATAATACAAAAGTTGTTAAAAACAACGCAGTTAAGATAACGCAATAATATGATTGCAGCAACATTAATTTCTTAATTTTTTAAAGGGGTTTTACTGCAATATTTATTGTGAGGGCGAATGTTTTATTTAACCGTCACGCATTTATGGGTAGTTTTAAATCTTATTACCACCTTCAACAGTTAATTTAATTGTGTTAATTTCTAATCACCTGCCTTAAAGGCAGGTAGCAAATAAGCCTTTGGGTACTGCGCTTCTATTGCATTGACTGCTTTGCAACAGGCAATTTTAGCACGCATCAACCTAACGGACTTGGTAATTTCAACTTTTAATTAAAAATGATAACACCTTGATTTTGATCAAATTGATATTTAAGTGTTTGTTTAGTTTTAGGTTTGCATTCAATTATAAACCCAGATGCTTAACCGCATTCGGGAAGAAAAATTAAATCCACTAAATTGGTCACTTTTTGGACGAGATTCTATATTTAATGATGGCTCTGATAAAATCCTTACATATTGATTTGGGCAAGAGTGTGTTGGGATGGGTTATAACTCCAACATCAGGCTACACGAATTCATCAGATTAAAAATATCCAGTATCGATACAATTATAGTTTAAGATCTTACTGCTAGATAAGGCACAGTTTTAGTTGCGCTGGAATTGGGGGCATATCCAATTTCAGCTAGAAGGGTATCTCGCATAAGGATTGAGGTATCTTGGCATGAAACTTAATGTTTAGAAGATTGCTTGCTGCATCAGTTTAAGTTGATGAGAGTCGTTCCTTGAATCTGATCTGATAGCTCTTCTATGAAATGATGGGCTATGATTAATTGTGCCGGTTCATGAGGAAGTTTTTGAATTCTTTTCATGATTTCGATTTGATCTTTGATGCTATGTTGACCCAAATGAGCCAAGGGCTCATCGTGAATGACTAGTTGTAAGTTAGGGTGTGTTCTAGCGTGCTCAAAAGCTAAAAGGCATGTCATTCTTCTTTTTTCTCCGGCAGAGAGAGAAGCAAAATTCCTTGCAGGATATACCTGCAGCGCGGATAGATTTCCTTGAGCTTCTTTAAGCTAATTGGTAATAAGTTCATTTCGTTTCTGACGCATGTCCAGCAGTAAAGGCTCCATCTTTTTTGGGACAATCGGATGCAGGCCTTCGATAGCAAATTTGGTGTCTTGTCATAACATTTAATCGACGTTTAGGGTGCTGGTAAGGACCTAAACAGGCCATGCTGATCAGCCGTTCTTCCGAGCTCTGTTCATTCTTCACTTGATCGTGGGAAAAAACAAGTCGATTTATTCTGTTAATTTTTTAACTTCTAAGTTGGCCACCGATGCGCTATTAAAAATAACCAATATTAGTGGTATTATGACCAAAAAAGGTGGTTAATATGTTAGAGTGTCTATTTGGCAATGCTGTTATTGAAAAAATATTATTCTATCTTGTGGTCAATGAGGAGTGCTATCCATCGCAGCTTAAAGAAGTTTTTCAGATGCCACTATTCAGTTTTCAAAGGGGATTAGCAAGACTGGAAAAGGGGGGTATCATAGTAAGTCAACGAAAAGGCAAGACCTTGTTATACCAATTAAATCCACGCTATCCCTTCATCAAAGAATTAAAACTATTTTTAGAAAAAGCCTATGATGGATTTCCTCAAGATATCCGCGATAAATACTATGAGCAGATAATCAGAAAGTGCCCAAGATACAAAGGAAAGCCATTATGATTGGGAAAATATTAGCCTCAAAGCATTCGCCGGTTATGTATCAGAGGAGCTGAGAAAGCGAGGTATTGACGTTATTCTTGTTGGCGGAGCTTGCGTGACCATTTATTCAGAAAACCGCTATCAATCGTACGACTTGGATTGTGTAACGTATGAAGACATGAAGAAAGTCAAGAAAGCCTTATTAGATATAGGATTCATTGAAAAAGTGCGGTATTTTCAATATCCGAAGTGTCCTTGGTTTGTTGAATTTGTGTCTCCGCCGGCAGCTGTAGGAAATGAGTATGTGCGTGATTTCGGAAGTGTCGAAACACGCTTTGGTAAATTAAATTGTTGCGCCCTGTAGATAGCGTGAAAGATCGATTAGGAGCATTCTATCATTGGGATGATCGACAAGGATTAGAACAGACTATCAATATATGTTTGGAACAAGCTATTAATCTTTCTGAAGTTGAGCGTTGGTCCGATTCTGAAGGCTTTTCAGAAGAATACGAGATATTTTTAAAGCGCCTCAAGAACGCTAAATAAGAAGATTAAGATGTTAAACAATTTATTTTGGCGATATTCGTCTTTGTCTGGCCACGAATTGAACATGTAGACATCTTGCAAGAATACCTTGCAAAGTGGGATAGTTTTCTAAAAACTCTTTAAGAGCTTTTGTGAAGTGCTTAGAGAATGTGGGTCTTAGAACGAATGCCCTCTTAAAGGGTCTTTTGTAAAAATGTGTTCGAACAGATTTTTAAATCGTAGATAGCCCTTCTCATCTAGCTGTCCCGCTTCGCAGAGTTATTTCCAGCGCGTTTCAAAAAATGAAATGGCCTTAATTTGACTCAAGGCTAATCTTGGGGTTACCTGAATCTAGTGCGATCGCTTTCCTTAAAGTCAATAAGCAGCTTTGAATCACACCCATGTCAAGGCATGTGATGCCATGTGATGTATTGATAAGCTCTAAAGACAGGATGCAAGCTAAGCTCCAGAGTGAAAAATAAGCAGCCTTTTTTGCCTTCTCCAATGGCAAGTGAGCATGTTTTCATACTAATTGGCGAATTTCTTATAGGAAACAAACAGCAAATCACGAATGCATTCTGATAGATAGAGGCATCTGTCTGAGCCCTCTCCAATTCTAAAATGCGGTCCCAAAGTATCCCTGCAACTTTATAGAGATTTTCTCAGATATGTCAGAGGGAACAAGGGAGAAATGAAGGTATTTGCCTTTGAAACGTTTTCAGGTGGCTATTTTCGTGATTGTTTTTGTTTGAAGCGAAGAAAAAAGGGGAAAACCGCTTCCATAATAACCTGAGGAAGGGGGGGGCTTTTCTGGCAGATTCTTACGATTTTAATTGGATGGTTCATTTGTTGGATTTGAACCCTTCCTTGTATTCACAACCACTTTTCTTTGTGCTTTATAGATTCTTAAAAAGCAGCAAACTTTAATTTTAGCTTGTTTTTTGTGAGAGTTTTTTTGACATAGGGTTGATATAAATTAAATAGCTTAAAAGTATTTGTGAGTTATTAGGATGCTCGAAATAAGCTAATTAGATTTGGGTTTTTAGAGTTTATTAAGAGCGATTTATTTCTTCGTTTTCACTGTATAATAAGCGATGCAATTTGGTTTTGGCTTGTTTTTAATGTTGCGTTTTTTTAGAGATTGTATAAGAAAAACCTAAACAGCTAATTGTTAATTAAGCGCGGCTTCATGGACTCTAGTTTTAAAAGAATTTATAGCAATTTAAGTTGTGTGGCAAATGAGTGAATTTAAGGTAAGATAAAATTTTATTTTTAAGGCGTTTGTTTTGTTAATCAGACCTGCATTTAAAATTTTACTGTTGATAATTATTTTTTCTTGACTTCTATCAAGAATTTCTCAAAATGTATAAGCAAAATTAAAATTTAACTCTTACTAAGGTGAACTAAAATGATGGCTGTACAGCTAATTACTTCGGCATGGGCTTGGTTATCTTCTAATGCATCGACATGCACTCAGTCGCAAGCAAAAGATCCACAGGTGAATTTTGACAACTCATCCACAGAAACGGTTAAAAGCCAGTCGCTAGTGGTACAGTTATTTAAACAGAGTGTTTCTCATACGCTTATGCTTTTGGGAGATGAAGCAGAGGTGAAAGGCGCTAAAGCATGGATGGTACTTAGAAGGAGTGCAGTCCGTGAATGTTACGACTTTGCATTACGCTTTTTTACTTTTCATTTCACACAGGATTCGACTTTAGTGACAAATGAAAAGAAATGGTCGGAAATTTTTAGTAAAATTGAAGGCATTATTGATAGGAGTATTAAGGAGATTGTGACGTGTAGCGACGATGTCTTTCGAGGCTATTACGTTACAGAAGGCATGCCTCTAAGCTTGGCTAAAGAAAAGGGAGAATCTCCTATTCCTTTTGTCAATATGAGTGAAAATGTAGCTATTAGTAAGGCAGGAAATTATACAGAGTTTTTATGCGAGGTGTCTTGTGATAGAACCCCATATTTTTCCAAGATGAAAGATCTTGATAGTACAATCATGTGCACAATAGTTAAGAATGGGGTATTTTATGAACTCCCAGATCAAGTAGAAGAGTTTATCCAAGGTAAAATGAAGAAAATTTGCGATAAATATTGAAGAACACTTGAAGTCTTAGAAAAAACTTGAAAAATATCCATTACAACGATTAAAAAAAATAGTCGATAAAAAAATATGGTGGCTTTGTGATTTCTTTAGAAAGGTACGACTTTAATTTAAACATCCTTCCTCCTTTAAACTTTGATGAAAATAAAGATGTAGTTTCAAGTGAAGAGAAAGAGGAATTTCATTTCATTCATCAGCAAAATGTAGAGATAAACACCCCTACTCCTTCCGATTTAAATCAACCGTCTTTAAACTCGGGTGAAGGCGGCGACGTTTTCTTTAGTGAAGAAGAACAATTTGAGATAACCAGAAGCTACCATTTTGATCCCTCTCCATCTTTAAGCGTCATTGAAAAGTACGATGCAATTTTAAACCAAAAGAAAAAACTTTTTATTTTAAATCACAAAAAAGAATTTGAAGATACTACTTTTTCCTTGGAACTTGCCAGGCTTGGCATCAATTTTGATGTAGATGAGTGGATAAATAACATGTTTGATCGCAAAAAAAGGATTCGATTGATAGATGTGGAAAAGATGGTAGACTCTGAGAGAATGTCTGAGAGAAGGAGGAAGGAATCTGAGTATGAAAGGTGGCTGTCTGAACAAAAAGAAAAATTTCCTAATCCACTCAGCATGCGGCTTCCAGCGCTTAAATGTATTAAAATTTATAAAAATTATGTGAAAGAGAAGCGGATTAACCGATTAATGGATATGTGTTCTTCTTTATTAGATATAAGGAAGCTTATTTCTACTGGTTTGAAAATAAAAAAACGCTGGAAGGAATTTGTTGAAATGCTTACTAGCTGTAAGCCTTTTTTATACGGAGCTGCTGGTTTTATTTTGAAAGGGTGCAAAGGGTACAGTTTTGGATTAATTAATCCTACTCTTAATTTGAGTGGAACATTAAACATTGGGGCAAATGAAGCTAAAATAAAGGAAATCTTTCAATCCCTCACACAAGCTATAAACACTCTTCACGAAAAAGTTTCTAAGCTCAATGAAAAAAATCAGACAGGTCTTCAAGAGGATGCTGAAAGTTACAGAGATAAGTATTTTGCTGCTTTGGAAGAGAATAATGCGCTTTTGAAGAAGACTAATGCTGCGCAAGACAAGCTTATTGCCGAACAAGAAGAAGGAAAAGCATTAAGAGATAGAAATATTGAACTATTAGAAGATGCAAAAAAAAAATAAAGACTATTTTAGAAAAGCACATTGAACTTCAGGCTCAGAAGGCAAATGCCATTAAAGAGAAGCTTCTCTCAGCTGCCTCATCTGTCGTTTCCAACACGGGATATGAAAGAGAAAAAACTTTCAGAGGAAGAAAACGGGCTTATTCCCATCCTCACTTAGGAACGCCTATATTAGCTTACTAGATCGTTCTCCTACCTTCCTCACAGGATAGGTTTTAAGGTTATTTCAGCCTAGTAGTTTAATACATGGGATAAAGCTAACTTTCGTAAGAAATTTGCAATCAGTCGCTTTCCGAGCTCTGATTATTTTTTTATTCCGTTACCCATAGTTCGCTCGAACACTCACTATGAGCTTTAAAATCAGTCGGCCTAAAGGCCTCTCACAACATTCCGTATCCAAAGCACGGGCTGCTAGTTTCAATCGAATCTGATTCTTTTTATCCAAGCCCACCTTTTTGTTACGTCTATAAACTAAAGCGAACGCGCGCGTTAGAGGTCGGTAGACCGACTGATTTCAGAGTCAACAGTGACGTGATGGACATAATGAGTTGGAGATAAATGGGATAAAAACAATCAGAGCTCGGAGAGCGAGGATCAGATTGGTCACACAATAAAGGCCGAATGAGAGTGAACAACAAAAACTGTATGTGATTATGGAAACTCTTAAAACAAGCCATGAGGCACTATCTGTTTCTCATAGCTTGTTTTAAATAGAGAAAAATTTATTTTCCGTCTTGTTTGCTTTGTTGTGTGGTTGAGACGGAGGCAGGCCTTTCGGTTTCTTGATGGTGGATCGTTTCATTCAGAATGTCATGCTGCCGCTTGCCTTGCTTGATTTCATCGTGTTTGTAACCTTCATGTCTAATTTCTCGGCGCTCTTCTTGTTCATCGATGAGTTTTTTCTTCGCCTCTTGAGCGCGTTCTTGATTCATTTTCTTGGCTTCTAACAGGGATTCGGCTTCAAGAACGTTTTTGAGGATGACTTTGGGGTTTTCGGATAAAAGCTTGCTCGTATCGTTGGATTGCTCATCCTTGTTCTTGTTTTCGACGATTTTTGGGTTGTATTCATATCTTGTAGGTTGAGGAGGGGTATGGGATGTAGGTTTTTCATCCACTTCTTTTTTCTCGTGTTCTTTTTCTTTTTCCCTTGGAGCTAAATTGGGGGTGATATGGGTCGCAACAAAATCGTCTAAAATGTTTTTCAATTGATCACTGATTTCAGGATCAATAATTACGATACCGTACTGTTGAATTTGCCCGTTAGCATCTGTATAAGTGTGGGCTTGATTACGCACATGTTCAGCTTGATCTGCTTCAACGGCTAATGCAAGTCTTCCATCTTCTTGTTCAAAGATTGCATATACAGGCCCAATTTCGCTTGGATCCGCATTTATCAATTCAGGAGAGTTTGCTGGAACAAGTTTATCAATATACATGACCCCAGTTCTCTCTTTCGATATCCCAAATTGTCTCATGCGCTCGAATTGTTCATTCATGTGAGGATTGCTAAGAATCGTTTGAGTCTTAACTGAAGCTATGGCGGGATTGGTTTTTAAGGAGGTTGCTTTTAGAGATTCTGCTTCAATTGAAGATTGATTTTTAGAGGGGATTTTAACTACTTGATTGTTTGTAGAATTAGCGGATTTGGCTAAATCTGTATTATGCGTTGCCACATCAATTACAAAGGCTGTCCTACCTTGGATTGTGCCTTGCTCGTTCTGTTTAGCACCTTGTTGGAGTGGCTTTAAATCGTACGAACTTGTTGGGATATGTTTGTCATTAACATGCATATATCCTCGAATTTTTAGATTGAATATGTTTTACATGTTAGCCTAATTATAAAATATATTTGATAATTTAGTCGATAACTAATTTCTAATGATTGTTCGTTTAGTTATGAATTTGATATGTATCGAGATTGGAAATAATCGATATAAGAATTTATTTGTTAAGTCTGGGATATGAATAAATACCCCAGGCTCAATGTAAATTTTATTTTCTTATAAATGGATCTTGTGGATCAATCTTGTAACAATAGACAGGCTCACTGCGGCCTGTAACAACTCCTTTAGCAAACATCAAGGCACCTTTGCCATTAACCAATGTCTTATCTTCAAGGAAGGCTTTTGCTAGCTCGGATCCATCGGCTTCGTCACTAAGATAAACTTGCACTTTGGGATGTTTAAGCATAAAATCTTTGATAAGCTTGGCTGCTGTGGAAGTAATAACAGGCTCTTCTACGAGAAGATTAATGCTCTGTGTTAAAGGGCTCGCTTCAGCATCAGATAATGTTAATTTTAAATTTTGAAGATTATAAGTCCCATCCCTTAAGCGAATAGTTCCAGCTTCAGGATACCTAGAAAGGAAGTCATTTACAGAGGCGAGGTGGGGGTATTTTTTTAGTAAGATCTCAGGAGCATCCTTAACTTTTTTAAAGAGTTCAGGATTCTTCATGAATTCATCCTTGAAGGGCTCCTCAGTCAAGACTTGCTTTAGATTTTGATTGAGGAGGTTATACATTTCTTCATCGATTTGTCCTTCCTCTTTTAGCTCTTTCCAGCGCATTGCAAAGAACTCAGCGGCTTGGTCTAACTCTATGCTTAGCTTTTGGTTATCAGGAGTGAGTGCAATAGCTCTTCTTAAAGAAAGTAAATTGTCTCTAATCACGTTCATGTCTAAACAGGTGATGCCGTGATATCCATCCAATAAATACTTGGCAAAGTGAGAGCCGGAATGAAAGTACTTACTGAGTAGAAAACTATCGACGGCTGTTTTTACGGAGTCAATTAGTTTTCCTTCTTCTTCAAGCTGCTTTGTCTGGTGGCAAATTCTGGCTAATGCAAGAGAGTGAAGAGTATATAATGTGCGCGGGTTCATATCGAGGGGTTTTTCTTCTATCTCTGACCAACAGCGCTTTCTTGATGTGACAACCTTTGTGATAATAGTCTGTAAAGGTTTTGAGTTTGGCGGAAAATAGGGAAGCTTGGGTGAAAAAAATGTATTGGGGCTTTCAGGTTTTTTAAGGGAATCTGTTTTAGAAACTTTCTTGGTTTCGAGTGGAGAGGAAGGTGTCGGCTGGTTTTCTAAAACTTTTTTAGCTAAGTGAGAGTTTCCACCATTTGTGGGTAGCTCTCCGTGGCTTGATGGCCAATTGGGCTGCAGTGGGACACTGATGGGTCCATGAATGCTCATTGTATAACCTCTATTTAATGTTAACTTTATGAAAGTTTAACAAAAGATTAATTTCTCATGGTTTTTTTGACAAGTTTTTACTCAGTCTGAATAAGTTATACTATCTTCTAAGATCATTTTAACGTTGATTTTATTTAAACTTCAAATTTATTTTAGTGTTTTAAGAAAGATTGGTTTGCATATTGCCTGTTCTTCACTATGTAATTCTATTATTATAGATATAAAATTTCTTCTTAATGAATACATACAAGGAAC
The DNA here is from genome assembly GCF_001499655.1 of Candidatus Protochlamydia naegleriophila. Classification (NCBI taxonomy): domain Bacteria; kingdom Pseudomonadati; phylum Chlamydiota; class Chlamydiia; order Parachlamydiales; family Parachlamydiaceae; genus Candidatus Protochlamydia; species Candidatus Protochlamydia naegleriophila. The sequence goes on along the minus strand of NZ_LN879502.1, from coordinate 1,993,447 downwards.
TTTCTATTTAAGGCAAGATTTTTTGTTTTACACGCACTAACTTTGCTTTTTAACTCTTAAGCATTTGAGTATGCCCGGCTAAGGGGTTCACTTAACGCCGAAAAAGAGATATAAATCATTAGTTCTAAAACGATAATTTCAAACTCTTCTTCTTTACTTTTTGATTTTCCAAAAAGGTAGATGTTTTTGACGATAATTTCCTGTAATTTTATCGACTTTTTCGTGTACTTCTCGATCAATGATAATGATGTCATACTCCTGAGCTGTACTATTTTCATCTATAGCTGCGGTCTATATTCATAACGGCTTCAAAATCACACTCTTTAACGCCTAATGCTTTTTTGCCATTTTCTCTATCGAAAATCATAAATATGTGGCCATCGGTCAATTTGGGAGTGCCTTTTAAAGAGCCTGAAACAGATCCTGGTTGCCCTTGTAGTAATGGTTGGCTTTGTAAGGGAGTCGTTTTTGTACTTTCTAGAATTTGCTTTTTTATTTGGCTTTTAGAATTAATGCCAAATAGAATAAGGCCTTCAATTTCTATTTGATTGCGCCTTGCAAGAAATGTCTTTTCATCAAAAGCTATTGTTTTATCGTCATGAAAAGCTAATGTTAGAGTAACTAGATCATCTGCATTTCCCAACAACACTCTTAGATCCTGTCTTTCGACAATAAGATTTTTTATTAGGTAAACATTGAATATGAATAGATACCCCAGTCCCAATGGAAATTTTATTTTCTTATAAATGGATCTTGAGGATCAATCTGGTAACAATAGACTGGTCTATTATGGCCTGTAACAACTTCTTGGCAAACATCAAGGCACCTTTGCCATTAACCAAAGTCTTATCTTCAAGGAAGCTTTTACTAGCTTTTGAAAAAAAATAACTCTTTATAGCTTTTTTGCCAAATTTTGGCACAACAAAAGCAAACTGCAGTTTTAATATTGATTTTATTTGAATGCTGAATTTGATTTTTGTAATATTTATTTGTGTTTTGTTATATTGTTAATATATAATTATATTAGGAAATATAAAGATTATTTATTCTCTCGAGGGGGATATATGTCATTAGTAGGAAGTCATCAACCTATTCAGCCGCAACCTTTCATAGAAATAACGGAAGTGAGTCAGCCGATATCGACTACTCAACCGATATCGACGGAAGGCCTCCTAAATAATCATACGATTGTCATAACGGAAGAACCTAACCGTACAGATGCTAATGCAAGCCTTATTTCAAGTCAGCTACTTGGAACTGAAATGGGTGAGAGTCTGGTTGAAATGAGCGATATTCATGCCACTACTTTAGATGGTGGGAGCCACCTTGTTGATAAAAGAATGGATCAAATTGTAAGTGGACGTTTTCAAGGCACCTTTGTAGTCGATGAAGAATTTGATTACCGTTCTGATGATGATGGGTATGAATCAGATGTTGATAGTTACGAACACCTTTCTTATTCTAGCGACTCTGAAGATACCGATGTGGATAATCCAGAAAATGTAGATAATCTGTCATTTAGTTTTGTGGATCCAAATAGCATTTATGATCGCCACGGGGAGAGTGGAGAAGGAAATCTACTTGAAGGAGGAAATCGACTCGAAGGTGAAAATCCAAAGCCTGAAAGCAATGAACGCCTGGAAGGTGGAGGAGAGCGAGTTCAAGAACGAAATCTGGATGAAGTGAATCCAGGTCAGGTTGAATTGGGCTTAAGACAGGCGAATGCGGTGCCTTTGAAAGTAGGTGAAGGCGAAGTTAATGATATTGGCCAGCGAAATGATATTGATAGTGATGTAAAGGTACCTCCACAAAAAATTTTAAGAAACGCGATTGCTTTAGCCAAGCAGACACCAGGCTTTGAGAATGCAACCGTTAAGGTTAAATCGAGCTTGGATCAAGAACTGCGTAGCGATGATGCAACCTTTAAGGTAGAAACTGCAGTAAACGATAAGGGGGTCTTGCTCTATAAGGTCAGCGTCGACTATACGATTGAATTGAAGGGAGACAATGACGAAGTCATGACCATGACTTTAAACCGCGTCTTTTATAGCAACGCCGCCAATGAAAAAGAGGCTCTTTTGGCGATCTATAACGTTGCCAAGTCAGTTAAGCAGCAAGCTACAGCCGACAATTTGCCCGATGGCTCTTTGGAACAAGGAGTCTTTAACATTTCCCTGGCGCGCGATCCTAAAACCAAGGCGATAACAGGTATAAGAAGCATTAAGAGTGAGAACGGCATTGATTTCACACCACGTACCTCTGGAAAGACAACTTTTGGTCGCGACATCGATGAAAGGGGACAAGTGAGACTGAGATCGGCTAAGGAAGGCGAAGTAGAAGAGGGACATGCTTTGTCAAAGCAGACTCGCTTACTCAGAGCAAACATTCAATTCACCGATGTACCTATCCTTGATCGCCTCAAAAAACAAAAAATAGACACTAAGAGATATATCGACGATCAAGCCGATCGTACACGTCATTTAAACGATCAATTCAGTACATTAAAAGAACAGTTAGTCAAAGATGACCTTTTAAAATGGATTGTGAAGAATAAAAAGAATTTCAATACGCAAGTCGACAATATCCTGGCTGGAAAGGTTGATCCAAAAGGCCTGCCTCTTTCTGAAAAGATGCAGGAGTATCTCTCGCTAAGACAGCAGCATGTTAAAATTAAGCCCCTTGTCGAAGAGTTTACTGGCAATCGCGAAGCGCAAGAATCGTTGAAGCAGATGAGAGAAGATTTAAGGGCAGGCCGTGAATTAAAGCCTGAAGACAGGGATCTCATTAACTCTATCAAGAATAAGTTGGGTGTGAGTTTGGAGACTCCTTCCGATGCCGCTGCAATCAGGGCCTTGATGGATGGTGTAGAGGCCAAACAAAACGCTCTTCGCCGACAAATTGGAAGCCCTAATCCTGAAGGCAAGCTTGTGGAACTCGAGGCGGCTTATGCGGAGGCGAGGGTAGGGGCTCTTAAAGAGCATCAAGGCTTATTTGCGAACTTGGGTCAAATGCAAGATATTCAAAGAGAGTTGAAGGACAAAAAAAGTAAACTCGAAGAGCTGCGTGCAGCCATCAAGGCTGATGGTAACATGCCTACAGATGTTGCTCAATGGAGATTGGCGATGATTGAGGAGACGGTGGGCAAAATTGATGAGCAACTCGAGGCCAATGCGAAAGTTCTCAATGTAGAGAGCCATTTAGGCAAGCTCTTTGAGCAGGAAGTTGTTTCTACCCCGGTGCGTCAAACAGTCGTATCGTCCGCGCCAGATCAGATTGAATAGGTCTGGTCGCCTAACCGTTGGTTTGAAGATCGTTCTGTAAGGAATACGAGTGTTCAGGCTAACGGTTTTTTCATGCGTTAAAATGGGCTATCAATCAACAAGACTAGATGCCGATGGAAGGGGGCGCCAAAAGAAACCTTGGCAAAAAGCTGAAAAAGCCTATAGGATTGATCCGGCTAATCAAATTTGATCCTGAAAAATCATTCACATAAAACTAAGGGCTACAATGATATCATTAGAGAGGACAGATATTTTTTCTTTTTTTGGCAATTCGTATGAAGCTCTCACACAAGAATTACCTATTCCGCTACCGCGTGAAATATTCACAATCTGCCTTTCTTTTTTAGAAAAAGATTTAAATAATGTTAAATTATCTTGTCGCTCTTTCTATGTTCTTGCCCAAAATCCCCACTTACCCTTTTACAGTTGGATCCTGACTTCTCAGACGATTCGTCAAAAGGAGCTGGCTAAAGAGAAGCCCCTCATTACTTATGGGATGAATGGAGCTTCCGTTTCGCCTGAATACCATGTTGCGGTGATGAGAGCCTACGCCTGCAATCATTTGCGCAAGGCTGAGGGGTATTGCATCGTAGAAGACAAAAAAGCACTGCCAAAGGTGGAAAAGCGATCATTTCTTAAGATTAACCTTTCTTTTCTTAAAAAGAAAAGCAAAGGAGAGGCTCAACCTATCAAAATCAGGCAGGAGCAACCTTTGCTTGTGAAGGAGGCCTTCGTTGAGCATTTACTCTTAGCTTTAGATCAAGGCTATTCTCGTGCTCGTGATTTTGAGGAAAAAGCAGGCGTATGCGAGGAAGTTGAGAAAATATGTGTAGAGGGATTTGTTGTGCATAGTGGCTGGATTGAAGAAAATGGCGAGCATTATTTGAGTATCTTTAATCAAAGCCTTTCTATGTTGTTAAAGCAATTGAATCTTACGCGTGAAGACTTGCTCTCAACTATCCGGACAAAGAATCTATCTAAGCAGTTTTAAGTCTATACCATTTAAAAGATTTATTCTTTGCGTTCGTGTTTCAATCGAGAAATGGACAAGTTCAAATAGCAAATGTTAAACCGCATTGAAATTAATCACGTATAAGCAAATGATATTTATATTTAAAAGATTTGAGAGATGCATATATGAATTGTTTAATGACTTCAGGTAATACCTTTGAGAGAGCTTGGCTTAGTATAGGGCCATTTTAAGCAGCAGGTTATTGCATATCAAAGGGAATTGAAAATTTACAAGGATGCTTGGTTTCTGAATCTTCTGTAACGCTTTTAAAAATAGCGGCTTTGCAATTTCCCATTGCTGGTGCTATATCGGTCGTAACAGGAAAAATATTTGATTCATTTGAATGGCAGCCAAGTGAAAATCGCTCTTTTGCGATCAGAACATTTTCGTCCATAAGCACAATGCTGCTTATGCCTATTATTGCTGTCCGTTTTGGATTAACAACATCTTCAGATATAGGCTTAATGGTTCCTTTAATTACAGCACAATTCATGTTAGGAGCTGCCTGTGTGGTAATGGGAGTAAAGAATGTCTTCTTTAATGACAATCAGAGACCACCCGTCCTAAGATTTTAGGTTATTTTAGAACAACGATTAGTCGCTCTCCGAGCTCTGATTATTTTTTATTCTGTTACCCATAGTTCGCTAATCACTCACTATGGGTTTTAAAATCAGTCGGCCTGCCGGCCTCTCGCGGAAATTATCTGTAGGCACATCATGCAAAATTTGAGTATGTTATTATCCCTGTGATTGGAATAAATGTTAACTCAGTCGGCCTTGTGTGATCCTGTGATGGATTACATTGTTAATGCTATTGCAAAGAATGGCTCTTTTGTTCTTTATGATAATGGTCGGCCTCAATGTTGAGGCATGTGAACTGAGGAGAAGGAACGGCTGATTTTACTGCAGGGTACAAGGCTAGGCGATGTCACATAGCTGTATCGAAAATTATTTACACATTATTTTTTCTACAAAAAATCGGCAACCTTTCATTGTTCCTGAAATTGAGGCACGCCTTCATTCTTATATTGTGGGAATTTCAAAAATGCAAAAGGTTCCCGTCTTAAAGATCAATGGAATGGAAGATCACATCCATATTTTGTTGAAACTCCATCCATCAGTTGCTCTTGCCACACTCATTAAGGAATTTAAGGTCTATAGTACAGCATGGATGAAAAGATCTGGATATCCTGGTTTTGCTTGGCAAGAAGGATATGGAGGATTTTCTTATTCTAAATCCATGCTTGATTCTGTCATTCACTATATTGAAAATCAAAAGCGCCACCATCGCCAGATAAGTTTTAAAGATGAAATCGAGCTCCTCAAGAAAAAATGGGGTGTGGAGTGAGAGGTTTAATCAGTCGCTCTTCCGAGCTCTACTCCATTTTTTATTCCTTTTCCCACAGTTGGCACTGTGGGCTTTAAGATCAGTCGGCCTGCCGGCCTCTCTCGCGGCAATTATCTGTAGCTACGATCTTGCAAAATTTGGGTAAATTATCCCTATGTTTTGATAACGTGCTACCTATGAGCTTGTTTGGAGAAGATCAATTGGCTTATAGTCCTTACTGCAACTAGAAGCATTGAGATTGACTTCTGTAGATTTTTAGCCATGTTTCAGAAATGACACGCCTCATATCTTGATAGCGTCCCTAAAGGGGATTCTTGCTAGAGGCCGGCAGGCCGACTGATTTTAAAGCCCACAGTGCAAACTGTGGGACAGGGATAAAAAGGAAAATAGAGCTCGGAGAGCGACTGATTAGGGTTTAGCCGGGAAATTTTCTACGGATCATTCAAAAATCGGAGGGTATCTCACTATCCATTGGTTGGAGAAGATCAGTTGGCTTACAGTCCTTACTGCAACTAGAAGTATTAAGATCGACTTCTGTAGATTTCTAGCCATTTTTCAGAAATGGCATGCCTCATTCCTATATTGTGAGATTCCTGTGCAAAGACTGAAAGCCCAGGCAGTGAGCCTGAGCTATTCCTTTATTTGACTTGGCCGATACTTGCTTGGGAAGAGTTTGTGAATCAACACACTCTCTCATCCATCAATCGCTTATCCTAAGGACCCGTTTAGCGTGGCGAAGAGCGTCAGTCTTTTTCCCTTGAGGATTCTCTTCTAAATAGGCGTTCATTTCCCTTTCTAGCTGCCTGACGCGAAGTGAGATTGTTGTCTTTTCAAAGAGAGCGCAAGCTCCTACAAGGAGTAAATTGACTGGAGCTGAAACTGGATTGAAAATAGTCATATAGACCGCCGGTCCCAGCACGATCGCATTCAAAGCTAGGGCGGTTTTCTCCCAACCTTTGATAAGAGCATCCTTATCTTTTTCGGCAGTCAGATGATCTAATTGTACTTCAAGATTGTCAACGTGTGCTGTAAGATTGGTTAAGGATTGCTCAAGATTGGTATTGTCATTTTTTAACTGGGTTACGGTTATAGCCGTGCATTTTCCCTGAAGGGCAACAATATAGGCAACTTCAGTTAATGCACTACTCAATAAAGCCACTCTTTGTTCTATGGGAATGGCCTGATCCTGCGCGGCTTCGTTGACTTGTCGAATTCGATCGAGAACTGATGCGGGGGGAGTTAGCGGGGTAATAGCATTCATAAATTTTTTCTCTTTATTAGTTTGAAGGAATGACTAAATTCAAAATAAATTAGCATTTCCGCTCTAGTCCCAAAGAAAATAGTGGATTTGCAAAAAAACGACAAGCTTAAACTTTAAACTTTAATCTTAAATTGATCGTAAATCGCTAATTTTAAAAAGGTTGAGGGTGTTTTATCGGCTTTTAAAAAATAATCGCAGAAAAAGCTTGATTTTAGCTTAAGGCTGGATCGAATAGTGATGGTTTTATCTAGCCGGCTTGGCAGTTGTTGAGCAACAGCCTTTTGATGGAAAAGCAGGATTTGAATGTTCAAATCCTGCTAAAGGAAAGATGGATTAGCCGATTTTATAGGTCGAGCGAATCATTTTTTCCAGCTTCACAGCATCCTTGGCGAAGTTGCGTATGCCTTCGGATAGCTTTTCGGTTGCCATTGCGTCGTCATTTAGCATGAGCCTAAAGGTTTTTTCGTCCATCTTAATGCGCGGGATGTCCATGGCTTCGGCTTTGGCAGCGTCGAGTTTGCGCTCGAGTTCACCTTCAGCTTCATGCAACTCTTTCAAGAATTGGGGAGAAATGGTCAAGAGATCGCAGCCGGCGAGCTCTATAATCTCTTCTTTATTGCGGAAGCTTGCACCCATCACTTGCGTTGGGTAGCCAAACTTCTTGAAGTAGTAATAAATGGATGTGACTGAAATGACGCCCGGATCTTCGGCTGGGGCATAGCCTGCCACGTTGTCATGTTTTTTATACCAGTCTAAAATGCGCCCAACGAATGGAGAAATGAGAGTTGCTTTTGCTTCAGCGCAGTGAATGGCTTGCGGCATGCTGAAAAGAAGCGTCATGTTGCAGCGGATGCCCATTTTTTCGAGTTCTTTTGCTGCCAGGCCCCCTTCCCATGTTGAGGCGAGTTTGATTAAAATGCGCTCACGTGGCACGCCCATTTCTTTGTACAGGGCGATGAGAGACTGGGCCTTATGGATGCTTCCCTCGACGTCAAATGAGAGGCGCGCATCTACTTCGGTAGAGACCCTACCAGGAACGAGTTTGAGAATTTCTGTTCCCACATTGACGAATAGCTTGTCCATCATTAGGGAAAGCTGTTCTTCGCCGGTTTTGGCTTTTTTGCTGTAATTGTAGGCATCATCCATCAAAGGTTTATAGACAGGTTTTTCAACTGCGGAGAGAATGAGAGAGGGATTGGTTGTAGCGTCGGTTGGGGCATATTGCTTGATGGCCTCAATATCACCCGTATCGATGACAACCGTCGTCATGCTTTTCAGCTGATCCAATTTATTTTTTTTCATGAATGAGCTCCTTCAATCGTGGCTTGTTCGCTCTTAATCTTAGAGAATTTTTGAATAATGGTCTAATGATGGCATATCTTTTGTTGGCTCGATGCGAAAGGTAATGGTCAGGGGGCGTTCGCCTACCATTAAATCGAGTGTCGAGTTCAACCGAGTTAAAAGAATCTTATAGGGAATCTTGATTTCGCGGTCACCAACATAAATACCAACCGAGGTATTAGATAAGATTTCTTCGGATAGGTGAATTTGGCGGCACAGATTCTCAAACTTGCGCAGCTGCCTCAGCAGCGCTTCATCACTAAAATCATACATGATCCCACAATCTGGACAATTGACGCCCCCAACGACATTTTTTTCCACGTCAAATACAGAAAATTGAATGGGTTGCTGACAGCATTGACAACTAAATTGAAGCAGATGCCCTTTTTGCATAAAAACTTAAGACCTTAAATGTTGTAAGGGATGTTCAGCGAATTGACAACAGAATAATACGACAGGAAAAGTGCCTAAAGACAATCGGTTGAATTCAGAGAACTCCTCTAAATGGGTGTAACTTTCCCTTGTATCTTAACAGGTTTTAAATGAAGGGGCAACAGCTTTTTCGCGTCGGAAAAAGGATGAAAAATGACCGATTAAAAATGCTTGCTCAAGAATCTCCATTTTTTAATCGAGCCAGGTTTCTATAGAACTCTTTGTATGCCTTCTATTTTTAATCATTTTTTAGATCTGCAGTAAAAAATGAGGGGGGAGGATGCGTGGTTTGCTTGCAATTTATTAAAAATAAACACGTTGTGGATTTAAATGGATGTTTGTGTCAATAGTTTTTTATAAAGAGCAAATTTGTTAAAATAGGGATAGAATACCCACACAGATTCTACTTGTGTGAAAGGAGAGGTTTATGAGTTGGCGCTCGATTGATTTTCGCGGTTTAAGCGACTTGGACCAAAAAATTGTAGATCAGCTTGAGCAATACTTGCATCAGAAGGAAACGCGGCTTGCTCATCAAATTCTCAACAGCATTCAGCCTACGGTGCTTGAGACGTTCTCGCCGCTCCTTCCATTTGGCGGGGGGCATTTAAAGTTATCGGAGGCGGTGGAAGGATTTACTAAGAAGGTGCGCTTGCTTGTGCAAGGGGGGATCAACGATATACCCAAAGACAATGGAGAGCGAGTCGTCAAGGAATTGAATGAGGCGCTGTGGGAATTCACCGAGGTGTTGGAGGGGAGCGTAGTAGAGCTTTTCCAGCAGATCAAGCAAGTGAGCGTCGACAGATGGCATCTGTCCATTTCGCGAGCCGTGCATGCAATCAAAAACATGCTGATTCACTACATCGAAGATGTAATGTGGGCGATCAGGCGCTTGGAGAAGCCGCTGCGGGATTATTGTGCTAGGTTTCAGCCCAAAGGCGGCATGCTGCAAAGATTGGGCTCGTATTGGCGCTCTTATGTGGATCCAACTTTGCTTAAGAATTTAAATCAGAGCGAGGCCTTTTTAAAGCAGCAGTATGAGGCTTTTGATAAGCGTTATCTCGATTACATGCACATCAGTGTCAAGGTCGAAGATGCGCTGCAAAAAATGAAAAATTATCCCATTCTTGCCCTGCTGGATGTTCCGGAACAAAATCTTTACGTGGATGTTTTCCGCCTATTGAAGGCGCTTGAAATTAATCACCAACCAAAAGGGACGTTGGCTCAAGAAACCATCCGCTCTTTAAAGCATTTGGCGAGCATCGATAGCGTTGTCAAGGTATTGCGCGTCTATTACCGCGAGCTCAAAGATGCCTTTTTCAACAGCAGTTTAGAGTTGAAGGGATTGGATAAGGACCCGGCCGTCTTTAAAGAGTCATTGGAGAAGCTAAAGGCGAAGGTGCGAGACTATCACTACGAGCTTCAGCAATTGATTTCGACGATGGGGCATTACCGCACTTTTTTGCTTAAGACAGATCCCAACCCTTATGTACGAACCAGGTGGGGGTTTTCAGAATGGGTGGTAGGCCCAGAGCCTGTCAAGGCCAAGAAAGTGCTCAATTTGATTTATTCCGGCGAGGAATTGAGTGGAGGGTATGCCCGCTTTTTCAAGTCTTTAGATCGGGATTTGATTACTCAGCAACGGCATGAGGATCAGGCTCATCAGGAAATTGAAAAGCTTCTGCACGAGATGGGGCAGCCCTTGATTTCCCGCTTCATGATGCGCAACCGTGCTGAGCGTCTGCTGGAGCAGCTGCGCGAGTGCGATGAGATAGGCAGCGCCCGCTTTGATACGATTTACTACGTCGAAGAAGTCTTGTCAAAGGCCATGCGCGAGGATTGGAAATATCATGTGTTGCATGAGTTTCCAGCCTTTCACGAACTATATAGGCAGCATCAAGGCCTTTCAGACTACATCGAAGACCCTGCGCACGCATTCCGCATGGACAGGTTCCGCTTACTCTTTGATCAGATTGAAGAGTGGATCAGCAAAGGGGATATTTATGCGCATGTGCATGAGATCGAGCTTGATGTCAATGATATGAAAACCTACCTGCAGGACTTTCTGGCTACGGTCCAACGGGCAGTCAAGGAAAAATCTTCGGATCCTTTCCTGGATGAAACCATTTACAAATTCAAACAAGAGCTGCTTGAATATCGCTACTTGTTTGGACAATTTTTCTTTGTCCTTTTAGCGAAGGATGGGAATGGGCAACTGCGCAATCAGTTTTTGTTTGTGGATCAGTACTTTGAATCGATTGAGAACTTGCTTTTTGATTTGAAGGCGACCTGGGAAGGAAAACGATAAGCTTAGTAAAAAGATTTAAAACCCTTTTACTAAGCTTATATAATTTATTAGAAGCTTGAACTTCCGTAGTGCGCATGTGCGTGCGAGCTTGAGCTACTTGAACTGCTTGAGCTGCTGTGGTGGTGGTGACGATCTGTTGTCGCAATGATGATTGCAGCAACAGCTAATGCGCCGATTGGAAGAAGAGCTGACATTGTAGATGCTCTGCTGCTGTCATCGTAAGCTGCGCTGTCACTATAGTATTCTTGGCCTTGCACTTGACCAGCCAGCAATGTCATCACTGTTGTCAAAGCAAAAAATTTATGCTAATTTTTTCATATTTTTTATTCCTTTTGATACGTGTCACGTTGAGGTTGTGATCCTACATTAATAGACATAGTGGCTATTACGGTAGGAAAAGAACCTCTAAAAGCTTTACATTTTTAATTTATGGCTTAAAATTAAAATTCTCGCAATTAAATTTTTTAACCTATCGCTAATTTTTTCCTCAGTGACTATAGCCTGTCCCATAAGAGTAGCTCGAATAGTCTGAACTGCTGTAACCTTCCATCGGGCCTAAGCCGTGATGACTACCCGAGCGGGAACTGGCGTGGCTGCTGTGGTGGCTCGAATGGTGTTTATCTGCAATTGCCCAAAAAACTCCGGCTGCCAACAGGGCGGCGATGGGAACATAAGCCGACCAGTGGGCGGAATAGCAGCTCTGCGTGTAGGCAGAATTACTATAGTCATCGTACTCATATTCCTGACTGTAAGAGGGTTGTCCATAAACGGAATGGGTTGCGAGTACAAAGAAAAGCGTTAAGGTTACACATGTTCGAATGATTTGCATAATCGATCCTTTTCTATCTGTCGTTGTAAAATACGTTTCTTTATCCATAAAAAAATAAATTTTATCAATCATTTTTGTTTTCCCTGCATTTCTTGCGAGGATCGCCATCCGAGCTGGCTGATTTTAGAGAGCATGAAGGGTGAATAAACGCAGGAGGTGAATCAGGTCCTTGTCTAAGGCAAGGAGTGACCCGTTTATTTTGCATGAAAAAGATGCTTAGGGCGGTGTTAGGGCTCTTCGCAGGGAGAATCGCTTAGGCACTCTTCGATGGGTAGGGACATTAATTCATCGTAGCTTGCTTCAAATCGATCGGGGATGATTGCGAGTTCGTGGCGTCCGATCTTGATAGTGAAGGAGTTGCCATCTAAGAGGGTTTGAATGAGTAGATTGGCATCTTCTCCATCAATCAGGAGGCGCTGTCCTCCTTGAAGAATGAAGGGATAAATGGGACGCGTGCTGTCTTCGAAGATGACTTCGATTTTGGTGCGGGAGGGGTCTTCTTTGCACTGCGGGGCTTTTAGAAAAAGAATATTCAAATAGAGGCGCGTTCCAGAGCTTGTCCGCATCATTTCGAGCTCCAGTCGAGGATTGTCGCAGTCTGGGGGTAAAAAGAGCCTTGCCGAGTTAAAACGCGGATAGCAAGCAACTATTTTCTGACATTGCCATTGACGGCAAGGTGTCGAACAAGAGGCTAGATTAAAACATGCACAAAGGATCGCAATCCTTTGTGCATGGGTGATCAGTCTGCGCAGCATTAGTAGTGACTATAGGATCCATATGAGGAGTAGCAGTCTGAGCTAAAGTGGGCATGGCTGCTTGAGCTAGAAGAAGATGAGCTGTCATGTGAGTTTTGGACGGCAATCGCGATAATAGCAACGATTGCAACGGTTCCAAGAGCAATGGCTGGGGCTAGGTTTGTTGCTGCGCGCGATTCATCGTATGCGTAGCCGCCGGTGTCGGTCACGTAGGTTACAGCTTCTAGTTGCTGTGTGGAAGCGCCGGTCATAGCGATAGCAGCAGCTAGCGCAATCATCTTCTTAAAACTTTTCATAATTTCTCCTTCAATCTCGTATTGTATTCACAAATAGTTTAAATAAGTTTTCGTTATACACAAGCATTCAATGGGCCATAGCTGAATTTTAGGTGTTTTGGCCTTGATTGATGCGGAGCTCGAAGAGCTCGTCTTCTATTTTAGTTAATAGAAGCGCTTGCCATTCTTTGCCCATGTCGCTGTATTTTTGGTTAAGCATGTCTTTGAAAGGGGTCCAAAGAGTCGTTTGGAAGCTTTCACTGTTGAAGACTTGCTCTTTTAGGGTTTCGATAGCAATATCTGGGCGCTCTCTATGCTGCTGCTCTACCATTTTTTGCCACTGCTGACCAAGCTTTTGGACAGCATTTTTCAGTTGGGTGCGCTGCTGCGTATTGACAATCATCTCAAATGCATCCTTGGCAACTCTTAGAGAGCGCATGGAGGCAAAAAATTCCTTATAAAATTGAGAGAATTCATCTTTCAAAGCAGAGGCTGTTAAAATGTAAATGGTTCCATTTTTCAGTAAGATCACGTGCATGAGGCGAACATTGCCCCATTCTGTCTTTGTATCGACTTGTGAGAGGCTTGCTGTACCAGCTTCGGTTCTAATGGTGCCTAAGTCCTTCCATTCGAAGCCTTGGGCATCGTTCATGTTTTTGATGATTTTCAGATACTCTTTTAAAGAGCCTGAATAGGGCTCTAGGCTTAAATTCATGGAAGGAGGAAAGGCTGAGGGGCCTTGTCCAACGACCATTAAGCGAACCCGTTCAGGAAGCAGTTTAGAATCTGCCATGCGCCATCCAGGCGGTGGAGTGAACAAGACAATACCGCTGTCCAATGACTCAGAGGAGCGCATCTTTGAAGGGGGATTTGGTGCGGCAGATAAGAACGGGGCGGATAATAAGCATCCGGTGCATACAGCTGAAAAAAAGAATTTTTTCATGATCGACTCCATACCTTAATTTTATAACACATCAATTTGCATTGGATGAGTTGATAATGGGAATGCCAGAGAATATAAGGACAAGGATTTTTTTTGCGATCTTTTTCTAGCAAAGAGCTAATGCGGATTAAGAATAGAAAGTTTATTGGTAGGCACAACTGATTATTGAATTCGGTAAATAAAAACCTTTTAAAAAAATAAAGGATAAATTTATAAGCTTTTTTCTTTGTTTTTTTCTTTTAGGAATTAATTTTTTAACTGATCGAAGTGGACTTCTCTCTCTATTACCAATGGACTAGTTCATTTTATTAATAAGGATAAAGGATGAATAGCATAAAAAACGGTTGTTACTGGCTGATGAGAGGTCTTTGGTTTTGCAGAGAGGTAGGAGATTTAGCTGATGACGTTCAAAAGTTGCAAGAGAATTATCAAGATCAGGTGGTTAATGCTTCTGATGTGGTAAAAGTAGCTTGCCAAATAGGAACAGTGGCTTTCGATTTTTATGTAACGAAAAAAGATTGGGAGGCTCCTGATCTCGAGCATAAAATACAAATTAAGCAGGGGGATGTCGAGAAGATTCAAAAAGAACTGGAGAAAAATAAAGCTACGTCTGCAAGGCTTCAAGCGATGGCTCTTGGTACTTCTATTTTACATGATCAATTGGAAGAAGGTAAAAGCACGTGGAATCAATGTACAATTGCGCGATTGATTGGTTTTGTCAGGAAGAATGGCGAAGTCCCCATAGAGCAAAGGATGATTGGATCTGTGGCCTGTTTACCTGTCATGACAGTAGGAGCGCTTACAGTTGATGCCTGTGTAAGAGGTTTTGATGCATGGTACGAAATATATGGGCAACATGCGAATCACATCTCATTCGAAGTAAACTATGAAGGAATTCCCGAAGCTCATCGCGACAATGCTGTTTTTGGACGCTATACGTGCGATTTAACTGGAAGGCCCATGCGTTTTCCTGTAACAGCTCCGAATCACAATGGAGAGAGAAATCATCATTTTGAAAGGAGCGCCATTATAGAATGGCTTCGTGGGCATCGAACAAATCCAGTCAATGGAGTGCCTCTTCGTCTCCATGAGCTACGTGAAAACTTACAAATGCGTCAGCTAATCGAACAAGAAATGACAAACGTGGGCATTTTATAGTTTTTGGTCACTTAAGTTTGGGAATATGATTGCAGTAGTTATTTAATTTATTTGGGAAATGGTGAGCTATGAATTATCTTTGTGCGGGTATTGATGTAGTTTCTAATGCCTGTTCGTTGGCAAAAGACATTCCTAAATTAAAACAAACAATTAGTGATTATTGGCATAAGGACAATGTAACTGCGGATGATCGTTTTAATTTAGGATTTCAAGCGACGGGTGTTGTGCTTAAAAGTACTTCCATTGTCTTAATTGTTCAGAGAATGCTTGCATCAGCAGGTTCTGAAAGTTTAAGCGTACAACAAAAAGAGAAATTAAAAGCTCTTTTGCAAAAAGAGCTCACTGCACGCATTTTATTGTTTTCGAATAAGATATTCCAAAACTACAGAGAGCGGACCGATTTTTCTCTAAAAGAAATCCTTTTTGAGGCCTCTCATCTAGTTGTTAATGGCTTGCAAGTATCTGACCTAGTAGGTATTGAAAAATCTCAATACATAGCCGCAGTTATAGATTTTTGTGAAGAGTTGCCGGCTATTATGAAATGCTTGCAACATCCGCATATCCTAAGGGAAGGAATCAAGGATTTTTGCTTTTTCCAGTATGATTACTTTTTCTCTGCTTATCGGTTAGACACCATTCCTCTTGATTTGAGCCCAATACTCACGCACAAGGGATATCGTCTTATTCCTGAGGAACATAAGAGAAATCACGTATTCAGGCATTTTAAGTGCCGATTGAGTCGATATCCTATTAGATATCCTGTTATCGTCGTTGATGATGATGGAAATCCCATGCAGCCTATGAAACTTTTTGAACGTAGCATGCTAGTGGATTGTCTAACAAGGGATATTTTTAACTATCCCAATACACAGATAGCAGTGGAGTTTGACCAGGTTAGAGAGCATTTGGGTATAAGACGGATTATTGAACTAGAAATGCAACGATTGCAAATAGAATAATGATGGAGATTACAAGATGAATTTTATAGGTATAACGGCCCGGCTTCCTATCATTCACGATATTCCCGTTCAAGATCTATGGAAACCGCCAATCTATGCTCTGACGGCTTATTTAGGGACTGTTCTCTTAAGGAAAATAGTTCCTTTAGAGCCAGAAGCTGATCGAAGGCCTATATTGCCTAAATATTTTCGAATGATTCATCTTGATTTTAACTCTATTAAAAGGCAATGCCGAAATTTCTATACACAGAGTCAGATTTTTTTAGAATACAATCTACCCATAGCAGTTTTTATTGTAGCAATCAAAACTTTGAAAAGCAGAAATATTGTAGTAAAAGAGGAGGTTTCATTGGCAATTCTGTTATTAGCCTACTGTACCTTTTCCGCTTTCATGCGTATCTCAATAGGTGCTGCTCTGATAATACTTGCAAGCTTTTTGCCAAGACATAATGCGTATTTAACAAAAGTAGCTCAGTTGAGTGAAAAAGTTGCTTGTTTAATGGATAGAGAATTTAGAAAATGTGTACCAACGGTCCGCGTAGGAGGTATTGATGCATGGCGCGAAATAAATCGACCAGCGGATCTGCTTTCATTCCAAATAGACTATGAAGGAATTCCGGAAGCTCATCGCGGCAATGCTGTTTTTGCATGCTATACGTGTGATTTAACTGGAATGCCCATGCGTTTTCCTGTAACGGCTCCGAATCGCAATGGAGAGAGAAAGTATCAGTTTGAAAGGAGCGCCATTATAGAATGGCTTCGCGGACATCGAACAAATCCTGTCAATGGAGAGCTTCTTCGCCTCCATGAGGTACGCGAAAACTTACAAATGCGCCAACTGATTGAACAAGAAATGAGAAACGTTGGCCTTTTATAGGTTTTCTAATGGTTACTTAACTTTAGGAATATGATTGCACTATAGAAAAGAGAATTGCAAACCTTTTAACAGAGAGGGATTTGCTTTCATCTGAGAATCATAATTTAAGAGAAGTTATTACAAAAAGAAGCTTCAGAATGTTCCAGTCTATCTAAAAAAAAGCAATTAGATCAATTAGTGGAGCGAATCGGATATGGGTATTTTATTCGTTCTGAAGAGGAATATCTAAGATAAATACAGAAAGAATTGAGGAGAAGGAAATGACTACTTATATATCCAATCACCGTTCGGTGTTATTGTTTGAACTCCAGCAAATTGTTGATGACGCTTTGAATGACTCACGAACTCTACAATCAGAAGACTGTGCAATCGGAGAAAAAGCGCCTGTTTATACTTTTCCTGATCGTGCACCATCTCAAGAGTTGCCTCTTATGCAGCGTATATGGGAGGGGATAACCCAAGTATCTCAAATTAATTTTTCAAATGGGGAAGAAGATTTAGATGACACAGGCTCAGCTGAAGCTTTAAGAATCATTCGCCAGCGTTTTGGCGATGAAATTCTTCCGTTTTCTGAAGAGAAATCAAAAACTTTTCAAAATGGAATTAAAATAGTGCAGTTAGAGGAGGCCATTCAAATAGATGAAACAGCTGATCAAGTTCAGAGTGAAACTCCTAATAGCAATGAAAGCTTATTTTTAATTCCTGATCCTAATTTAGAGGATCAATTGTTACCTCAAAATCGCAATGATAGGCTTCTTGAAATTCGAAGGGAAGATAATTTATTTATGCAGCATTATAATGAAGTGATGCAAAGAAGCGAGCAAGTCATTCTCGACTTAGAGAAACAGCAAGGTGAATTACGTGCTGATATTGAATTAGCTCAAGCGCAAGTACAAGATATAACTGAGAATTTGACGAGTATTAATCAACAGGTAGCTTCAATAATTCAAGTCGATGAGGCAATAGAAGAACAGATAGAGGATATAAGACTTAGTCTTTCTCAGGTTCAATTGGAGCAAGTTGAACTTGTTCATGAGTTAACCGATCGGCTATTAGATGTAGAGCGAACATACGAAGGCATAAAATCCCAGGAACAATTGGAATATCCGCATCTGTATGTAATATCCAATTTAGAAAATGGGTTAACTGAGGTTTCATCTAATTTTAACACAAAAGTTCAAGAAACACTTCATAGTGTAAGCGAAACATATGGAGGAATACTATCTCTCCAAAAGATGCGAGAAACTATTTCAACTTTTCAAGGACAACTTAAGGGATTGCCTTCTCTAATCAAAGCTACAATTATGGGCACTATTAAAGAGTCTATTAAAGAAGCATCCACTTTTATTTGGGAAAACTTCACCAACCTAGGTTGGAAAACCATTGAAGCTATTTCGAATATTGGGAAGAGCATTCTTCAATTTCCAAGGGTTGCTTGCTCTTATGTTTTTCGAAACGTATCTGTTCTTTTTGATCGAATCAATCTAGAATTAGCTGCATTATCCATTCTTTCAGGATGTGCATTGGTAATGACGGGAATTCCTTTTACTTTTGTGGCGACTTCTGTGGCCGGCTATTTATTCATAAGAAGAATGTTATAATCCAATAATTAATCGCTCTGCCTTGAAAAGGCAGAGTGATTAGCGCCTTAATGACAAGAGAGACTAGCCTATCAAATCTATAGCCTCTATAATCAACCAAAGTTAATCTGAGATAGCTCGAATGTTATCGTCTTTCTTGAAATTAGAGTGAGAGCGATTTGCGTATTCCTTGAATACTATCTGCTGAAAGATGATCGTAAACCGATTGATCGCTAATCCTCTTTCCGAGCTCACGTCTGTTTTTTTTGATTTTTCCTGATGTTTTTTACTTTTCGCTTGTCACTGCAGGCTTTAAGATCAGCCAAGTAGCCCTTTAGTCAAGCTAAAGGGCTACTTTTGCTAGATTATCCTTGTTCGAGTTCTTTTTCGTAGTGGCTATTGTCATCTTCATCGAAACAGGCTTCTTCCTCTGCCGAAAGACGAGGTCCATGATGAGGTGTCGGACCGAAGTGAATGGCAGAAAGAGGGGATGCAAAAATCAACGCACAACATAGCATAAATGAATAGTGTCGCATGTCTTCTCCAGTGTTTGATAACTTCTATTGCAAAGTATACGAAGCTTTGAGTAAAACACTATTCTTTTTTTAAAAAAAAGGGCGAGCTATGTTTACATCTATTCGGAATTATTTTGGATATCAATCTCACCAGCCATTGGAAGCGATCTATATAAGCGATGACTCACCGACCCCGCATAGAACAATCAGTACGACAGAAAAAGTGAGGGCTTGGGCTGCCAGTTGCTGGAACTCATGCGTAGAGGCTACGATTGCTTTTTTTAGGCCGCCCCAAGTTGAAAATGAGTCGCCTACATGCCAGTCTCGGACTGGCTGGGCTTGCCGCCGAGCCGTTCAAATGGTTGTCTTGCCAGGCACTGCAGTCGCAAGCTGTGTCGCGATGGGCGTTTTTGCCGGCTCCTCTTCGGAGCAAATTCTTTATCCTTTGGGAGCCATTGGGTTGGGAAGTGCCCTTTCCTTTTGGCCAGAGCTTAGTTTGCCAACCAAATTTGTTAATTTTGTCAACCAGTTGCTCGTGGGTTATTCCCTCGAAATATACTGGGGCCTAACTCAAGTGACATTGAATCTAAATGATGACGATGTGGCCGCTCATAAATCGATGGAGGCTATTTTCGTTTCACTGTCCGCTTACTATATGGCTCACCGTATCACTGAAACATTCAGAAACCAGCAGCTGGACGAGGAAAAATTGTTTCCAATCGTTCGAGGCACGAATAACGAGTTAAGAGGCAGAAATTATGGCACATCGCCATCGGTCAATGTAGAGGTTGCACGAGAGAGGCGCATAAGGCACCACAAACTGCCTCTCACCCCTTTTTTGCAAGGCTCCTTGTCCAATAAAGTAACGACTATCTTGAGTCAGCTTGCAAAAGCTTCGGCTTCTTGTAGTTTATTAATCATTGCTTACAACAGCCACAATAAGAGCTTTGAGGTTTTTAAAGATCTTGGTTGGTTTTTCGGAGGGCATCTTTTGGGAAGCCTTGCAACCCGAAAGTTATTTACAACTTGGGAAAACCTGGTGGTTAAGAACCATCGCAGGATTCCTCCTGTGTCTTTAAAAGTGATTCGATTGGCTGCCAACTTGAGCAACATTGCCCATCCTCTTGTGTCAGCACTGCCTCTCATTGTTTTCCATCCGGCAACGTATGCGCTGACTGGCGCCGCACAAGGCTATAAAGCCTTTTTAGAACAATGGAAATTTGAAGTGCTTCCCTACATTTCTGAGGATCGAAGTGCATTCCACGTCGATTTGGAGACGGAGCAAATTCAGATTGTGGGGCGCAATCAGCTAGAAGAAATCAGAGGTGTTTCATTCGATCTCCATCATCGGCTCGCCTTGGCAACAAAAGTGCGCAGAGTGGCAAACGTATTTTGGGCTGCCGGATTTTATGCCTGGTTTTCTGCCGCCATTTTAACAACTAGTCATCCGGCGGAGCATGGGGCTCTTCTCAGTCTTTTTGGATCGGTTTTAGCTGGCCGTTATATAGGAAGATTGGCCGACAACTATTTTTCGCCTGCGCTTCGGTATCAGCATGCGCTAGACCGGATTGAAAATCCTCTTAATCGAACCTACCGAAAGCTTCATATGCGCGCCATCAATACCTTTTACTTTTATCTTCATCAATACCCCGACTGGTCTATGCTGACATTCCAGTATATCATTAATAAGATTGCCATTGATGATCAGTCGCTTGTCAAAAATGACGAGTTGAAGTTGTTTTTTAGTTATTTGGCTTATGGAACCTTAGGATTTTCAATAGGTGCCAACGGGATCTACAATGACTCGACGAGGAAAAGACCGGGAACGACAATTGCTGAAAGGAATTGGGCATTGATGTTGTTTTCCGGGGATACGTATAACTATTTAGCCGAAGCTGTGCAAGGGATGAAAATGGCATAGCTGGCTTGAAAGGTTTAAATATGGCTTACCTCTAGCCCTTATAAAGGGCTAGAAATCAGGCTTATTTACATGCCATATGCGCGCAGTTGGCGCTCTTTGCGCACCAGTGCTACAATGTTAATTAAGGCCAAAGTTCCAAATACAGCTGTTCCGCGATTAGCTATAATATTGAAATGTCTGAATGCAGTGATTGCAACCACATTGCCAGCAACGCTTGCAACCATTCTAACTATGCGTGTAAATCGTGGAGCATCTCTTAAGATGGGAAAGTTAGAAAGGTTTAGCATTATATGGCTGTAAATTGTTTTAATCACAACAGCCTTCGCAACCAGGGCCGGATTTAATTCGTAGATTTTAGCGTAAGCCAAGCTTAAGCTTGCATTAACAGCTACGTTGATAGTTGCATGTTTTAATGGCCCTAACATTTAGAAATTCCTTATATTTGTGAATTGTGAGACTTGTATTATTAGTAATTACTAATTAAATGGCAATGATTGGGTTTTGTATGCGCCTATACCCTTGCTCTTGATAGATGGAACTCATGCGGCTCGCGAAGACGATGAAGTTGAGAATGGTAAATCCTGCAATGCCAATTGGCCGAAGCGCATTGAGCTGATGCAGTGCAACCGAAGTTGCCAACGAAACGGCGAAATTCATGCCTGTATAAATCCACTCGCTTGTTCGCCTATTCTGGGAACGATTAAAAGTCAGATTGACCATCTGAAATAAAATATTGTCGGCAATAATCTGAACTAAGAAAATTTTTGCAAAGTTAAAAGAAGAGGGAAGCTTATGGATGAAATAGCCGGCTCCTGCCGTGAGAATGAGCGTCGTTGATAAATCATCGATCTTTGGAATATAGATGTTTGTCATAGCCATCCTGCTAAAAGGTTTTAAATATTACCGCTTTAGTTAATTGAATAGTCTAAC
This sequence comes from Candidatus Protochlamydia naegleriophila, assembly GCF_001499655.1. Classification (NCBI taxonomy): domain Bacteria; kingdom Pseudomonadati; phylum Chlamydiota; class Chlamydiia; order Parachlamydiales; family Parachlamydiaceae; genus Candidatus Protochlamydia; species Candidatus Protochlamydia naegleriophila. Next base: position 1,971,726 of record NZ_LN879502.1, on the reverse strand, counting down.
AAATATATTTATTTAGTTATAGATTGAATTTTCTTGTTTTTATTTTTCAATTGGGCGTTTGAAATTTTTATGTGTATAAAACTAGCCTAGGGCAAGGGGAGGGGATGTATTAGTTTTCAAAGGTGCTGGGCTTTGGCTCATAAAAGGCTTGTAAATTACCCACTCTGCAGGCTAGAGTAACTAAGATAATTCGAAAGTTGCCCTCTGAAGAACCTGAACTTTGGGATTATTTGTCCGCAATTTAGGCCTCTAACGCTTAGCTGAAAGAAGCGAGTAGTGAAAAAACGCCCTAAAAATGCGCTCTGAAGTTTTTTTTTGCGGTTCGAGCTGTGCACTAAATTTTAGGTAGATAAGCTTAAAGTTCCGGTCGAGAGGGAATAATCCGAATCGTTTTGATTCGGCCTTTAAAAATCATTCTTATAACCCTTTTTTTGGTTAGGTCAGATGAAATCATTGGAGAAAGGACAAGATAAAATTCAGCGCATTTGCGATAAGATTCGTCACGAAACGATCGAGCCAGCAAAAGTAGAGGCGCAAGATGTGATTGCGGCTGCGCATGAACGGGCAAAAGACATTATTGCGGAAGCTGAGCGCCACGCCGAGCAGTTGATCAAGCAAGCAAGAGGCCAAATCGAGCAGGAGCGAAACGTGTTCCACTCTTCACTGCAGCAAGCGTCAAAGCAGGCGTTGGAGGCTTTACGCCAAGAAATTGAGCATCACCTCTTCAACGAAGAGCTGCAGGTGGCCTTAGACAAGCAGCTTGCCGATCCCAAATTAATTGCCGATTTAATCAACGGCTTGGTGAAGGCAATTGAGAAAGAAGGCTTGAGCACGGATTTGAGCGCTGTGATTCCTCGCCAGGTATCGGCCGACGATGTGAGTGCCTTGCTGCTCGATGGAGTACGCAAGCGTTTGAAGGGCAAAGCATTGGAGATAGGTGGTTTTGCAGGTGGCGCACAATTGAGACTTCATGGCAAGAAGATGACGCTTGACTTAAGCGATCAAGCGCTAAAAGAGCTGCTTGCAAACTATGTACGCAAAGATTTCCGTCAATTGATCTTTAGTCATTAATGAAGGAATCAGATGGCAAACTATTACTATATAGGAACGTATCTTCCGCCGCTTTCATTCGATGCTCCACCAGAGATTTCGTTTACTGAATTTAAGAAGCTATTGAAAGACAATCTTTCTGAAGACGATTATCGCAAGACAAAGATCATCAGGCGCTATTATGATATTTTGAATTTGCGATCGCTTTGGTTAAGAGAGGAGCTCGATCCACACGGAGAATTGGACGAGTTGGAGCTTGAAGAGGCGCTTGCGACCCAAGTTGGCCTGCCTTCTTACGTGTATGATTTCATTGCGACTCACGAAAAGACAGAAGAGCGAATTCGCCATTTTCCTTTGCTTTTGGCTAGGTTTTTTCAGAGTGCAGCGAGCGAACAGGATCCCCTTTTACGCAAATTCTTAAATTTCGAAAGAGAGCTCCGCCTTGTTTGGACGGGGTATCGGGCGGCAAAATTGGGCCGGGACTTAAGTGTAGAGCTTCAGTATGAGGATCCAGAAGAAGATTTAATAGCTCAGTTGTTGGCTCAAAAAAACTCTAAGGTCTTTGAGCCGCCTGAGAAATATCAGGAATTAAAAATTATATTTGAAAAATACGAGGAAGACCCTCTTGCACTGCAGCGGGCGATTGATCAATACCGCGTGGCTTATATAGAAAGCTTGGTCGGCATGGCCGATACTTTTTCTATCGAACGCATTCTCGCTTACATGATACAGCTTATTATCATTGAAAAGTGGTTTGAGTTAGACAAGGATAAAGGGAAAGAAATCGTCGACACGATTGTGAGGGAGACACATTAATATGGGACAAGTTTTGGAAATTGAAAAAGAAAAACGTGCCAAGGGCAAAGTTGTCAAAGCGTTTGGAAATCTTTTACAGGTCCGCTTTGAAGGCAATATTCGGCAGGGCGAAGTGGCAATGGTGCATGTCGAAGATGTCTTGCTCAAAGCCGAGGTTATTGAAATCATTGGCAATGAAGCAAAAATTCAAGTGTTTGAAGACACGAAAGGCGTGCGATTAGACAGCCCTGTCTCTTTCACTGGCGATCTGCTAGAGGCCGAGCTCGGGCCTGGTTTATTGAGTTCCATTTTTGATGGATTGCAGAATCCTCTAGTCGAAGTAGCTGACCTGTCCGGCTTCTTCTTGCCAAAAGGGGTTTATCTTCCAGCTCTTGACCGCAAGCACCGCTGGGACTATGAACCATCGGCCAAAGTTGGCGATGTGCTGGTCCGTGGCGATACGCTTGGATCGACAAGGGAAGGGCGCTTTCAGCACCGCATCATGATTCCATTTACGTTGTTTGGCAAGTATCGCTTGACATGGGTCATTGGGCCTGGTTCTTACAATGTTGACACGGTTGTTGCAAAAGCTGTTGATGAAGCTGGCCAAGAGCATGCTTTTACTATGGTTCAGAAATGGCCTGTTAAGAATGCCATGCTGCAAGGGGAGAAAATCAAGCCTACTAAAATGATGGATACGGGTGAGCGAATCATCGATACGCAGTTTCCTCTCATGAAAGGAGGAACCTTTTGTACGCCGGGGCCGTTTGGGGCCGGCAAGACTGTTTTACAGCACCATCTTTCCAAGTATGCCGATGTGGATATTGTGTTGTTTGTTGCATGCGGAGAGCGCGCTGGCGAGGTGGTTGAGGTCTTGAGAGAGTTTCCTCACCTGATCGATCCTCATACTGGCGAAACGTTAATGAAGCGCACAGTTATCATTTGCAATACGTCTTCGATGCCAGTTGCTGCGCGTGAATCGTCCATTTACATGGGGATTACTATTGCTGAATATTACAGGCAGATGGGGTTGGATGTTTTGGTGTTGGCTGACTCGACGTCCCGTTGGGCACAGGCGCTTCGTGAAATGTCTGGGCGCTTGGAAGAGATTCCAGGTGAAGAGGCTTTTCCAGCCTATCTGGCTTCCCGCATTGCCGAGTTTTATGAGCGTTCAGGCGTCGTCGCCTTGCGCCATGGCAAGCCTGGTTCTATTACCATTGGAGGCGCTGTTTCCCCAGCTGGCGGAAACTTTGAAGAGCCTGTAACCCAGGCGACATTAGCGGTTGTAGGAGCCTTTTTAGGGCTTTCCCGTTCCAGATCAGATTCTAGACGTTATCCTGCGATTGATCCATTGATGTCGTGGTCTAAATACGTTGATGCTGTCGGGCAGGAACTGAGCCACCAAGTCGAAGGGTGGGATAAAATGGTTAAGCGTGCCCGCCGCATTTTATTTGAGGGTAATGACATTGGAAAGAGGATGGAGGTCGTGGGCGAAGAGGGGATTGCCATGGGTGACATGCTGACCTATCTTAAGGCCGAGCTTTATGATTTTAGCTATCTTCAGCAAAACGCGTTTGATAAAGAGGATGCGTATTGCCCTTTAAAGCGGCAGATTGCTCTTTTTGAGTTGATCAATCACATTTTCGAGACTGATTTTAAATTTCACACGCATGATCAGGCGCGCGAATTTTTCTTGGAATTGCAAAACCGTATTAAAAATATGAACTTTGTTCCATTCGAATCGGAAGAATACCGCAAAGCTTTTGCTCATATTAAAGGCTTCATAGAACAAGCTCACAAATAACTAGGCAACCAGAGAGTCTCAAGAGATGAAAATTGTTTACGATCGAATCAATAATATGCGCGGCAACTTGATCACAGTCACAGCCGAAGGGGTGGGTCTTGGGGAGCTTGCACGTGTAGATTTAAAAGATGGACGCAGCATCTACGCCTCTGTGTTGCGCATTGATGGCGACCAAGTGACGCTGCAGGTTTTTCAAAGCACGCGTGGAATTTCCACAGGTGACCGGGTCACCTTTTTGAACCGTCAAATGCAGGCCATTTATGGGGATGCTTTGCTAGGAAGGCGTTTGAGTGGCGCAGGAGCGCCGGTTGACGGCGGCCCGCAAGTTGTTGGAGAGTCTATTGATATCGGAACGACCTCTTTCAATCCTGTTAAAAGGATTGTTCCGCGCGATATGGTTCGTACAAATATTCCGATGATCGATGTCTTTAACTGCTTAGTCAGATCGCAAAAGATTCCAATTTTCTCAGTTCCCGGCGAACCTTACAATGCGTTGCTCATGCGTATTGCCAATCAGACCGATGCCGATGTCGTCGTCATTGGTGGAATGGGGCTCACATTTAAAGAGTATCAGGCCTTTATCGACAATGCAGAGGCTGCTGGAACGATGAATAAGACGGTGATGTTTATTCATCGTGCGACAGATCCGGCCGTCGAATGCCTCCTCGTGCCTGATATGGCGCTTGCTTGTGCAGAGCGCTTTGCGACGGATGGTAAGAACGTCTTGGTCTTATTGACCGACATGACTGCTTTTGCCGATGCGATTAAAGAGATTGCCATTACGATGGACCAGGTTCCATCGAACCGCGGCTATCCGGGATCGCTTTACTCGGACTTAGCTTCCCGCTATGAAAAGGCGGTATCGATCGAAGGAAGCGGCTCGATTACGGTCATTGGTGTGACAACAATGCCTGGAGATGATGTCACGCACCCGGTTCCTGATAATACGGGCTACATCACGGAAGGGCAGTTTTACTTGCATCATGGACGGATTGATCCTTTTGGATCGCTGTCCCGTTTAAAGCAATTGGTCATCGGTAAAGTCACGCGTGAAGACCATGGAGAGCTTGCGAATGCCATGATTCGCTTATATGCAGAATCTAAAAAAGCGCGTGAAAGACAAGCGATGGGATTTAAGCTCTCTCGCTGGGATGAAAAGCTGCTCGCTTACTCTCATCTTTTTGAAGATCGGATGATGAATCTCGAAGTGAATTATACCTTAGAACAGGCTTTGGACTTAGGGTGGGAAACATTGGCTGAGTGCTTTCAGCCAAATGAAGTTGGAATTAAGCAGGCCGTTGTTTCTAAATATTGGCCACAGGCTATTCAAACAGTCTAAGAAAGGGAAATTCTAAATTCGCATGGGGAGTCATCTGTGGCAGAAGTGAAGTTAACAAAAAATGAATTGCGCGATCAGCAGACTCGCTTGGCGCAGCTCGAAAAGTACTTGCCGACTTTGCAGCTTAAAAAAGCGATGCTGCAAGCGGAGGTGCAAGAGGTACGCCTGGAAATTCATCGGCTTGAGCAACTGCTCGAAAAAAAGCAGAAAGAGGTCAATGTCTTTAGCAGCCTGCTTGCGACTAAAACAAGCATTGATCCTATGCAGGCCGTGCGTATAAAGAGCGTTGCGAAGCGCTATGAGAACATTGCCGGAGTCGAAGTGCCATATTTTGAAGGGATTGAGTTCGAAGATTTTACCTACAGTCTGTTTGAGACTTCCCCTTGGGTTGACTCGGCTATTTTGGGATTGCGTTCGCTTGTGGAAGTGTGTGAGCATATTAAAATTGCAAATGAACAAAAGCAGGCGCTTGAAAAAGAGTGGCGCGAAGTGTCCATTCGGGTCAATCTCTTTGAGAAAATTTTGATTCCCCGGGCTATCGAAAATATTCGCACCATTAAGGTGTTTTTAGGCGATCAGCAGCTGGCGGCCGTGTCGCGTGCTAAAGTAGCCAAGGCAAAGATTGAAGCTAGCAAGCAAGCTCGTTCTGCAGTGCAACAGGAAGGAATCTAGATGCGTAAAGATGTTAAGAAATTCTTGTTTTTGGGTCCTGAAGACGAGAAAAAGCAATTTTTTAAGCAAGCTCAGGCGCTTGGGGTTATTCATTTCATCGATCCCCATCAAAGCTCTTCTAAGGATATTCCAGAGGACGTGCAGCGGCTGACCTCTGCGATTAAAGTTCTGCGTGGCTTGCCTATCATGGAACAGGAGGAAAACTTTCAAGGCCTTCATGACGATGCCATTGTCGAACGCATTTTGACTCTTCACCGCGACAATGAAAAGTTACAAGAAGAAATGAGGGTCTTGAGGCTGGAGATTGCCCGCATTGAGGTATTTGGCGATTTTTCATTGAGAGATCTGACAGAGGTTGAAAAAGAGGGGAAGCGAAGGATTCAGTTCTTTGTGGCTCGCCCAAATCTGTTCCAGAATGCTGAATTGCCCGAGGAATTGATTTATGTGGCGTCGGATCACAATCTCGACTATTACGTAGCGATTAATGAGCGTCCCGTGGCCTATGACAAGATGATTGAGATCAAGATTGAACGCTCGCTTGGCGATTTGCGCAAGCGGATGGTTGGAGCAAAGGCAGAGCAGCATGCCATCGATCAGCAACTTAAATCATATGCCAAGTACAATGAGTTTTTGCATCAGGCATTGGTCGACAAACTGAATCGGTATCATCTCAATAATGCTCAAACGTATGTACAGCAGGCCATGGACGGTTTGCTGTTTGCCGTTGAGGGGTGGGTACCTGCGACTAAGGTCGATCAAGTGGAAGCATTGATACAGAAGCTCAACGTCTATGCTGACGAAGTCGCCATTGAGCCTGCCGACGTGGTGCCAACCTACTTGGAAAATAGTGGTTTTGGCCGTTTGGGCGAAGATTTGGTGCATGTGTACGATACTCCCTCAGCTTCAGACAAAGACCCCTCAAAATGGGTCCTTTGGTGCTTTACGCTCTTTTTTGCTTTCATCATCGGGGATGCCGGCTATGGCCTCGTTTACCTGGCGCTAGCGCTTTTCTTGCGCTATAAGTATCCCAATTTAAAAGGAGTAGGCAAAAGGGTTTTGAATCTTTTTACCGTTCTTTGCGTTGGATGCATTGTCTGGGGGACTCTCATGACGTCTTTCTTTGGCATGCAGATTGACATTAACAACCCCATTAGAAAGATTTCGCTTGTCCAGTGGTTGGCGGAAAAAAAGGTGGCGTATCATATCGCCCATAAAGATGCCAGTTATGAGCATTGGGTAAAGGAGTATCCTGAACTTGGGAATGAAAAAGATGCCTATCAATTTGTTTCATTCGTCCCCAATTGGGAACCGAGTCGGGGGCCTGTCGTTTTGAGCAAGGTAAGCGATTCGATCATGTTTGAGTTGGCACTCTTTATTGGTGTTGTGCACTTGCTCTTATCTTTACTCCGCTATGGTTGGCGCAACATTCCCAATTTGGGATGGGCACTCTTTCTGATTGGAGCGTATCTTTATTTTCCCTCTTATCTTCAAACGCCTAGCTTTCTCAACTTTATTGGGGGGTGGGATTTGACAGAAGGGGGCAAGCTTGGTTTGCAATTGATGATTGGCGGAATAGCTTTTGCTTGGCTCTCATCCATTTGGAAAAATGGCTGGACAGGCATCTTTGAGATTACTGTCTTGATTCAAGTTTTTGCCGATGTCCTGTCTTATTTGCGCCTTTATGCATTAGGGCTCGCTGGTGCGGTAGTTGGTGCCACCGTCAATGAGATTGCAAGCGGACTTCCACTTTTAGCCTCTTTATTTTTGGTTATGGTTGCACACTTCGTCAATCTGTTGCTTGGAACCATGGGAGGCGTTATTCACGGCTTGAGACTTAACTTTTTGGAATGGTATCACTACTCCTTTGAAGGAGGAGGCAAAAAGTTTCAGCCGCTCAAATTATTAAAAATCGAATAAATCAATGAGGAGATCACAATGGATTTCAATATGGTAGGTCCTGCAATGGCTTTGGGCTTGAGTAGTATCGGATGTAGCATTGGCTGCTGGATTGCAGGCTCTGCATCGCATGCTGCCATGAGTCGTACTGAGGAAGGGCATGGAAAGTTTATTGGTATGGCAGCAGCGCCTTCTTCGCAGGTTATTTACGGGTTTTTGTTGATGCTGCAAATGAGCCGAGCGATTCAAGCGGGAACGCTTTCACCTGTATCTGCCATTGCTATCGGCATATTCTCTGGCTTGGCAATCGGCATTTCTTCCATTTATCAAGGCAAGGTGTGTGCAACGGGTATTCAGGCGAGCTTGAAGCAGCCTTCAGTGTATGGTAAGTGCTTTGCCGCGATTGGTATTATCGAGTCGTTCGCACTTTTCGCCTTCGTTTTTGCCCTCTTGATCATCTAAGCTTTTAGCTGGGGGCATTATCGAATGCCTTACAGATGATCATTCCTAATATAAAACCCAGGCTTGGCCTGGGTTTTATATTAAATCATTTGCTTTGTTACATCTCGCTTAATAAAGCTCTCTTTTTGAACTCTTCATCGCTCAATTTTCAGCCTATATTCACTTGTGCTATCGTTAAAAGATGCGGCTTGCTTTAGCTTTGATTTGCAACTAAAAATTTTTTCCTACATGTAAAATTTATTTATTTTAAAATAATAGTTTATTTTATGGTTTTTTAGGAAAAACTAAAGCTGTGGATTTTTTAATAAGAACATTATTTTTTCATTATAAAGGATGGATAGGATGAGTATTGAGAGCGGGATTGCAAGGGCGTGGCCTTTCGTAGTGGCTGGTTACTGTGTTGCGCATGGAATTGGAAATATAAACACATACTTAGTTAGTCATTCACCTGCTAGTCTTCTAAAAATAGGAGCTTTGCAATTCCCATTAGCATTGGTAATAGGAGGAGTGGCGGTAAAGGTGTTCGATTCTATTGGATGGGGACCAAGTGAAGTTCGCACTTTAACTGTTTTGGCTTTAACTGCAGCGAGTACAACCCTGCTTACTGCAGCAGTATCTGTGCATGTAGGTTTCACCACGTCTTCTGATGCCGGTCTTTTAGTTTCTCTGGCAACTTCTCAATTGATTTGTGGAGCTGCTTGCGTATCGATGGGGGTCAAAAATATTCTGTATGGCGACAATCAGAGTCCACCCCGGGTCATTTATTAGGGCTCTATTTGAACTCGTGATGACATTCGGCTATCAGATGATTGTCCGCAAGTGGTATCTCCTATTGCCGTACGGGCTATCGTATGGCAAGGCATTCAGCACGAGCGTCAGCATATATTGTTGCCTCCTTCAGATAAAAAACTTGGCTTCGTCTAGAAAATGCGCATCAGTATTAGAATCATCCTAACAGGCGTAACTTGGGTGAGCGTGAAAGTTAGGTTAATGATTTGTGTTAATTAGAAAATATTTTAATTAGTTGATCGAAAGATCTTATTCTACTGATTTTTCTTTAGGGTAATATCATTTCTATTGTTTTAAGTTCTTTATTTAGATCCTTTTCTAACAGATTGAGCCTCTCGGAGTGATTTTTTTCTAAATAGCGCTTAACTTAATATTAGCTTTTGTTATACTTGTCATCTATTCGCAATCCAATTTTCACAGAGAGAGAAAAGGAGCGGCAGTTGACTGACAAACAAGAAGATCCAGATCGCGACTCTAACGAGGATATCGATAAGTGGAAACAGGTCGGGGTATATTTAACCATTCCCTTCGTTTTGGCTGTTTCGCCTATCGTTGGATGGTTAATTGGAAGTTGGTTGGATCGTAAGTTAGGCATGGCCCCCTATTTCATGTATTTAGGAGTCTTGCTTGGGTTTATAGCAGGCTTTCGCGAGTTGTATCGAATTATTAAGCAGTTTGGTGATGGAAAATAACTTTATTTCTCGAGTCATTAATGTGACGGCTGTATTGGCTATCATCGGTTGCGTGGCGGCTTACCTTTATTGGGATTTACTGGCTGCGATTGGTCTTGGGGTAGGTGCTGTTTGGGGATGCTTGAATCTGTATTTCCTCAAAAAACTATTGGAAGAATATTTGAGATTGAATTCCAAAGATGCCTTGAAATGCTACACATGGATCGGGATTAAATTCCCATTGCTTTACGTGGTTGGCTATGGGCTGTTGAAGGTGTTTTCAATTTTAAGCTTAGTATGTGGATTTTCCTTCATTTTTATTGCGATTTTTCTTTTGGGAATCGGGAAATTACTTTCTGATAAATTTCAGGCTAACATGGAGTCTCATACATGATTGGTGGACAAGTCGGATTATTGACAATGGTGGCAAGCAGTCAGCCTGATGCTGGCAGCGGAGTTCCTGAGTTACCAAACTTTATAACGCTCCTTTATCACCGTTTTCAGCACACCGACTGGGCGCCATTTTTGCATCACTGGGAAAATATCATATTCTCTGTGATCATTGGATGTTTGCTTTCTTGGGTTGCTTATATGGGAACGCGCAAGAAAGAGATGATTCCATCGGGCCTTCAAAATTTCTTAGAGTTGGGCATCGAAAAGTTCCGTCATCTAATCATCGGTGTTTTAGGGCCGCAAGGCGAGGCATATGTCCCTTTTCTTGGAACGCTATTCATCTATATTTTTGTGATGAATATCTTCGGGATGGTCCCATTGATGAAATCGCCCTCGTCTAGTTTAAACATTACGGCTGGGCTCGCCATATGCGTTTTTTGCCTCGTGCAGTACTTAAACATACGCAACATGGGTCTGTTTGGCTTTTTGTATCATTTAGCTGGGTCTCCAAAGAATCTCGTTGGATGGCTGTTAGCTCCTCTTATGCTGTCATTGGAGCTCATTTCACAAGTCGCTCGTCCCATTACCTTGTCCCTTCGTTTATTTGGTAACGTGCTTGGTGAGGATATCTTGATCGGGGCCTTTGCCTTGATGGGGGTGGTCATGCTTTCTTCGATCCAATCTCCCGTTGGCATACCGCTTCAGATCCCATTTATGTTCCTTGCCTTGCTGACGAGTTTGATGCAAGCTTTAGTCTTTACTTTATTAAGTACGGTCTATATTTTATTGTCTATACCTAGTTCAGAAAAGCATTCACATTAAAAAATTAACTAAAGAGGAAATCATGAATATTGGAACAGCTTTAGCTCTTTCTGCTCCTTTAGCTGTAGGTCTTGCAGCCTTAGGATCTGGTATTGGCCTGGGTCGTGCTGTTGGTAGCGCTATGGAAGCCATTGGCCGTCAACCTGAAGCGTCTGGAAAGATCCTCACTAACATGATTATCGGCGCTGCGTTGATTGAAGCCTTGACGATTTATGCTCTTATTGTCTTCTTCGTTGTTTTAGAAAGAATGGCATAATTGAATTATGAATTTAGAAATCGAGCAAATCTTAACTCAAATTGTTGCTTTTTTAATCATGCTTTGGGTTTTAAAAAAGTTTGCTTGGAAACCTCTGCTGGGTCTGATGGAAGAGCGTCAAGAGCTTATTCGCTCCGAGTTTGATTCCATTGAGATGCAGAAAAAAGAGGTTAACAAGCGGGCTGACGAATACAAAACCAAATTGCATGATATCGATGCTGAGGCAAGAAAAAGAATTCAAGAGGCCATTGGTAAAGGGCGAGACATTGCTCACGATATTGAGCGTGAGACACGCAACAAGGCTGCACTGATTTTGAACAATGCACAAGACGAGATGCGACGTGAATTGGATCAGGCCAAAGAACAGTTGAAGAGGGATGTTGTCAAGATTTCTCTGGCTGTAACTGAAAAGTTGATTCAAGAGAAGTTGGATCCTAGCAAGCATCAGAAATTGATTGAAGAAGCCATAGACCAGGTTGTGATCAAATGATAGCAAAAGCCGTTGCTTCGCGATATTCAAAGGCTTTAGTTGATGCAGCTACCTCTCCTGAGCAGCTAGAGAAGCATTTAGCTGCTTTGGAGGAGATTGCCGATTTACTGCAGGCGATGCCGAAACTTCGCGAGTTTTTATTCGATCCTCATCTCAGCACCAGGAATAAAAAAAACATTCTGCAGCGTTTATTTGGCGAGCGTCTCGACAAAACTATTTTGAGTTTTCTTTATTTGCTAATCGAAAAAGGGCGCTTTAAGTATTTGTCAGAGATCAGGAAAGAGTACCATCGTTTGGTCAAGCAGAAATTGGGAATTATAGAAGCGCGCTTGATTACGGCGGTACCCGCTGAGGATGCCTTGAAGGAAAAGGTGAAAGATAAGTTGGAAAAGGCTTATCGCAAAACGATCGATATCAAATCGGAAGTTCGCCCCGATATTATTGGTGGAATGATTTTAATCGTCGGCCATAAAATGATTGATGATAGTGTAAAACAAAGACTTGCAAAATTAAAAGATAGCTTATTAGCAGCTAAGGTCTAGGAGCGAGAATGCGATTAAAACCAGAAGAAGTATCCTGGGTTATCCAGCAAGAAATTGAAAAATATGATGAAGATCTTTCCTTAAAATTCGAGTCGGCTGGACGCGTCCTTTATGTGGGTGATGGCATTGCGCGTGTATGGGGTTTAGACGATGCCATGATGTCTGAGCTTGTCGAGTTCGCCGATGGAACATTGGGAATTGTTCTTAACCTTGAAGTTGACAATGTCGGGGTCATTATTCTTGGCTCTAACCGCAACATTCGTGAGCAAGACATTGTTAAACGTACGGGTAAGATTGCTTGCGTGCCTGTTGGAGAAGCGATGCTTGGACGTGTTGTTGATGCTTTAGGCAAGCCGATCGATGGTAAGGGACCGATTGAAACAACTGAATACCGTCCAATCGAGAGTCAGGCACCGGGCGTTGTTCAAAGAAAGCCTGTTAACGAACCTGTTCAGACTGGGATTAAAGCCATTGATGCGATGATTCCAATTGGTAGGGGGCAGCGGGAACTTATCATTGGTGATAGACAGACGGGTAAGACGACGATCATCTTAGATACCATCATCAATCAGAAAAATAGCGGTGTGCATTGCATTTATGTCGCTATTGGTCAAAAAGCTTCAACTGTTGCTCAAGTCGTGAAAACGCTAGAGGAGCATGGGGCTATGAAGTATACAACAGTTGTCTCAGCATCGGCATCAGACCCCGCTGCTTTGCAGTATATTGCTCCGTATTCAGCTGCGGCATTGGGCGAATATTTCATGTATCAAGGCAAGCATGTGATTTGCTTTTACGACGACTTATCGAAGCATGCGCAGGCCTATCGCCAGATTGCACTGCTGCTCCGCCGTCCGCCTGGCCGCGAAGCCTATCCTGGGGATATTTTCTATTTGCATTCCCGCTTGTTGGAAAGGGCTGCCAAGCTCAGCCAGGATCTCGGAGGGGGCTCTTTGACAGCGATTCCAGTGATTGAAACGCAAGCAAATGACGTGACGACTTATATTCCGACAAACGTCATTTCGATTACGGATGGACAGATATATTTAGAGCCAGATCTCTTTTATGCTGGTGTGCGTCCTGCGATTAACGTTGGTATTTCTGCTTCTCGAGTCGGTGGAAAGGCTCAAACTAAGGCAATGAAAAAAGTGGCTGCAAGTTTGCGTCTGGATTTAGCGCAGTACCGCGAGTTGGCTGCATTCGCTCAGTTTGGTTCTGAAATGGACAAGACGACACAGGCTCAGCTTGTGCGCGGGGAGCGAATGATAGAGGTCCTGAAACAGGACAAGTTTACTCCGTTTTCACTTTCGAAGCAGGTGATGATTATTTTTGCTGGAACGAGAGGGTATTTGGACGATTTTCCATTAGAGCTTGTCAAGGTGTTTGAAAACGAGTTTTATCCATTCATGGACACTCACTATCCGGATGTGGCTCGTTCGATTGACGAGACTAAGGATTTGGATCAGAGAACAATCGAGCAGTTAGAATCCGCAGTTGTTGAATTCAAACAAAAATTTAAAGAGCTCCATCAATTATCTTAAGCAGCGTTCAGAAATGGATGCATGATGAGGAAATTATAGGAAAAATGGCTTTAACGGGATTGATAGTGGCAGAGCATGGTTAGTTTAAGAGATATTCGCAAACGTCTACAGTCTATTCAAAATATCCAGCAGCTGACGAAAGCGATGGAAATGGTTGCCGCTTCTCGTTTGCATCACGTTCAAATGAAAGTAAAGCAGTCGCGCCCTTATGTGAACAAGATTAAAGACATTTTAGATCAGCTAAGTCAGGTTGCTTCGACAGACTATTGTCATCCACTTTTAGAGCAAAGAGAAGTGAAGAAAGTAGGTGTTGTTGTTATTGCGGCAGACATGGGATTGTCAGGCTCTTATAATAAAGATGTTTTTTCGGCTACGAATAAGTTTTTGAAGTCGTATAAGCAAGATCAAGTAGAACTTATTTTGGTTGGACGCAAAGCTGTGGAGTATTATCGCCGCCGCTCCTGGCCAATTCGCTATGAGCTTGAAGAGTGGGGTGAAAAACTCACACAGCAGCAGGTGATGACATTTGCTAATGATCTTGTCAGCTGGTTTTTGCTAGGCGAGTTGGACGAGGTCTGGTTTGTCTATACCCACTACATCACGATGATGTCGCGTAAAGTCGTGGTAGAGAAATTCTTGAATATTTCCCAGTCATCTAAAGAAGAGTCTAAGGGCGCTGCAGAGTATCTTTTTGAGCCAGCTCCCCAGGAAATTTACGGCGCTATTTTGCTCCGCTACTGCCTGACAAAGGTGCAAACGACATTAAATGAAGCCTATGCTTCAGAGCTTGCTGCGCGCATTTTTGCCATGAAGGCAGCGACCACAAATGCTGACGATATGATTGAAAAGTTAACGCTTGTGCGAAATAAAGTCCGCCAAGCGGGAATCACCAAAGAAATGCTGGAAATTACTTCTGGCGCGGAAGGATTAAAGTAATCGAGTTGACCGCTTGAGCTTTGTAAAAGATATAAATTTGTAATTGAGCGATAAGAGAAGGCATATTATGGCTGTAGGAAAAGTCAAACAGATTATTGGTCCCACATTAGATATCGAGTTTCCACCGGGCGAGCTTCCCAAAGTTTTGAACGCGATTAAGATCATCGATAAAGAGAGGCAGCTTGAGCTGACAGCCGAAGTAGCAATGCACTTAGGGGATAATGTGGTGCGCTGCGTAGCTTTGTCCTCTACGGATGGATTAGTACGTGGCATCGAAGCTGTTGATACCGGTGCTCCCATTACGATTCCTGTTGGGCGTAACACTTTGGGGCGTTTATTCAATGTGCTTGGGGACCCCATCGATCAAGATGGTCCAGTTTTAGATGCTGAAACCTCACCTATTCATAAAGATGCACCTACATTTGAAGATCAAGATACGCAAGCGGCCTTGTTTGAAACAGGGATTAAGGTCATCGACTTGCTTTGTCCTTATTTGAAAGGGGGAAAGGTTGGTCTGTTCGGTGGCGCGGGCGTTGGCAAGTCTGTGATTGTGATGGAGCTGATCCGCAATATTGCGACTCATCATGGCGGCTATTCGGTTTTTTGCGGAATCGGAGAAAGAACGCGTGAAGGAAACGACTTGTGGTTGGAAATGAAGGAGTCTGGAGTTCTTTCTAAAACGAGTTTGGTGTTTGGTCAGATGAACGAACCGCCAGGAGCGAGGCTGCGAGTTGGTTTGACAGGATTGACCATGGCCGAGTATTTTAGAGATACCGAGCATCAAGACGTCCTTCTTTTTATCGATAATATTTTCCGTTTTGTCCAAGCAGGATCTGAGGTTTCGGCGCTGCTCGGAAGAATGCCTTCGGCAGTTGGTTATCAGCCAAACCTAGCGACCGAAATTGGTAGTTTACAGGAACGCATTACATCGACTAAGCATGGTTCAATTACGTCGGTGCAAGCCATTTACGTCCCAGCCGACGACTACACAGATCCGGCTCCTGCCAGCATTTTCCCTCACTTAGATGCTGCAACGTCGCTTTCTCGTCAGATTGCAGAGCTTGGAATTTATCCAGCAGTTGATCCACTGAATTCCAGTTCGAGAATTTTGGATCCGCACATTTTAGGCGAAGAGCATTATGGCGTGGCCCGCCAGGTGCAAAAGGTTCTGCAGCGCTACAAAGATCTGCAAGATATTATTGCCATCTTAGGCGTGGATGAATTATCCGAAGAGGATCAATTAATTGTTGCGCGTGCCCGTAAGGTTCAGAAATTCCTTTCCCAGCCCTTCTTTGTGGCTGAAACATTTACTGGTAAGAAGGGACGATTTGTCAAATTGCCCGATACCATCAAAGGTTTTAAGATGATTGTCGATGGGGAGATGGATGACATCCCTGAGCAAGCCTTCTACATGGTTGGAACGATTGATGAAGTCTTTGAAAGAGCTGAGCAGTTAAAAGCTTAGAATGCATAAATTAGTGAATAGGTGCGGGGGGGGTGGCTTCCTCGCACGTTCTGATTTTTAAACAAGGCTACACAAACGATGTATACATTAACGATCTTGACACCTGAAAAAGTCGTATTTGAAGAGCCCGTTTACTCAGTCAATGTTCCCGGAGCAGACGGCTATTTTGAGATATTAGTCGATCATGCGCCTTTGACTGCTTTGCTTCAGTCTGGAAAAGTGACGATCATTGACAAAGATGAAAAAAAACTCCATTTTGCCATTGCAAGCGGCTTCTTCGAGGTTTCCCACAATAAAGCCAACATTATTGCCGATGCGATCGAACCGGTCGAAGAAATTGATTTGGGTCGAGCTAAGCATGCATTTGAGCGAGCCCAGGCGCGATTAGAGCACTCGCAAGAGCATGTGGATATAGCTCGTGCCAAGAGAGCTTTGAAACGCGCTGAAAACCGCATCAACTTATATCAAGAATTTCATGCACTGAGAAAGTAACTGCGAGTTGAACGTCTTGCTTAATTAATTTTTTTCATATTATGCAAATGATAGGGAAAAAATAGCCAGAGTTACAATGAAGTCTGTTGATTAACGCAAAGGCAGTGAGGCAGGGCGACTCAGAGGTGATTGATAACTTGTTGTCAGAACAAGTGCTCGAGGCTGCAATTGATGTGCATCCTACTTTAGGTGGTCCAGCACTATTAAAAAGTCTATATGAAGAAGCCTTGTTACATGAGTTAAGGCTCCGTCATATTCCGGTAAGAATTGTAAATTTCGAGACCTGATGCGTCTTGATATACTTGTAGATCGTAAAAGTTATCATCGAAGTAAAAGCAACGGAAAATGTGCTTGTTGTCCATAGCGCAAGTATTGACTTACCTGCGAACGAATCTTAAATTAGGTTTAGTGATTAATTTGGACAGAGAAGTCTCATTGATGGATGGAGTCGGGTAGTTAATGCTTTATAACTCCCTCTGCGTATCTCAGACTCTCTGTCTCTGCGTTAGTATTTCTCTCATTCAGACAGCTAAATTGCAGACAGGTTCAGGAGGAGTTTTGAAATGCAAATTAAGTCAATGACTCTTCATCCTTACGAAATCATTTTGACACACGGTTTAGTGCGTTCCGGCGCATTGATTCAACTCATTGACGAAAAAGCGAACTGCGGATGGGGAGAAGTAGCCCCACTTCCCAACTGGAGCAAGGAAAATTTAGATGAGTGCTTTAAGCAGCTTGATCGACAGCACCAAGCCCTTTTGCAAATGGATTGGACGCTATTAAACTGTTTTGAAAACTTAAGCCAGTTAGGCCTTTTACCGTCTGTTGAGTTTGGCTTAGAATCAGCCCTTCTTTCCCTTTTAGCCCCCGTAGAAAGCTGCTCTTTACCAGCATGCGCCTTGTTGATGGGATCGCTTCCCTCTATTCTTGATCAGGCAAGAATGAGGCGAATGGAGGGGTATACTTCAGCTAAGCTGAAAGTGAGTCAGTTGAGCTTTGAAGAGGCGAGAGACGCGATCGAACTGTTAAAAGATCATTTTGAATTGAGAATCGATGTTAATCGCGCCTGGAATACTTCCGACTCTATTCGCTTTTTTGAGCAGTTTCCTTTAGAAACTTTTGATTACGTTGAGGAGCCATTTTCCAATCCTCATGATCTTGCTCTTTTTCCCCATCCTTTGGCTGTAGATGAATCGTTTCCGAAAAATCTTTCCCTAGAGCAACTCGAGTCATTGCCTACTCTCAAGGCCCTCATTTATAAGCCAACGATGCAAGGAGGAATGTGCGGGTGTCTTCCTTTGCTTGAATGGACTGTTAAAAGAGGCATTACCTTGGTTTTGAGTAGCAGTTTCGAGACAGATGTGGGATTGGCTCACATAGGTGCGATGGCCTGCAGGCTTGGGCTTTCTTCTCCGATTGGAGTGGGAACGTATCATTACTTGCCGGCACTGTTTTGTGCTGATTTGCAGTTTTTGAATGGCAAGGCTCATGTTTTAGGGAAACCCGTGCTTAAGCGGCCTCGGGTTTAGAAAGTAGAATTTATCAGTCCTCTAGTCTCCGGTTTTTTTGTATTCTTTACGAGCCTCTTTTTCAGGATTTAAGACTTGCTTTTAGCGATGTAGCTTGTAATTAAATTGCGGTAGGCAGGTAGATGGCTCGCGAGGAGGGTTCCAAGTCCTTCAATGTCGTTTCTCCAGTCGCGATGTAGTTCGCATGCAACGCTAAACCAATTCATCAATTGCGCTCCAGCATGTGTCACGCGCATCAGAGCTGCGTCGCGGACCGCCTGGTTGAAAGTTCCCGATGCATCAACGACGACAAAAACGTCATATCCATCTTCGATAGCAGAGAGCGTAGGAAATGCCACGCAGACATCGGTCACAACACCTGCGATGATGAGCTGCTTTTTTCCAGTTGCCTTGACAGCTCTGACAAAATCTTCATTGTCCCAGGCGTTGATCTGTCCAGGACGCGGAATGTAAGCTGCATTGGGTAAGATCTCCTTCAATTCAGGAACGAGAGGGCCATTTGGGCCATTTTCGAAGCTTGTAGTAAGAATTGTTGGGAGATTGAAGAATTTAGCGATATTGGCTAAGGCAAGCACGTTGTTTTTGAATTCACTTGGCGAATAGTCCTGGATCATGTTGATTAATCCGCTTTGATGGTCGACCAGTAAAACAGCAGCATCATTTTTGTCTAAACGCTTGTATTTAAAGCTTGCCATTCCTCCCCCCTCCTACTTATCAGTTGATAAAAAATATTTAACACTCTGTGAGAATCAATGCAACCAAATAGCAAGCCGTTAAACATTTCCCGGCTTGAGGTTCGGCAGGCGAATAGTGCCTGCCGACTATGAATGCTGTTTGATTAGCGGTCATTTGTAGGTGAGGAGTGAGCCTTGACTTGAATTTTGGAAGGATATTTTTTGAAGGTCTCCATGTGCCTGTCGATTTCATGAGTCAAATATTCCGCAAAGGGAATTTTGCGAATGATGATATTGTGAGATTCTTTAGGATCGAGATAAAGATTAAATAGATGACCATAGGTATAGTCGACATTTTTACCTGTCAAGCCGCCCATGTCAGGGGTGTCTAAGGTGCCAACTGTGGCAGTTTCCATGATCTTATATTCACCCATTCTAACTGCTGAAAAACGATCTTGCAGCCAGTATAAGATGGAAGCGCGGTTTGATTTTCCTTGATCGGCAAGTAGGAAAGAGACCTGGTCGATACCATCGATGTAGCGATCTTTTGGAAGCTTCTCTTTGGCTCCAGCAAGCGAAAGGCTTGTTGTGAAAAGATCTGAGAGGTCGAATAAACCATCAGAGACTCTACCCGGTTGGATGACACCTTTCCAATAGGCGATACCTGGTACGCGTACACCACCTTCAAAGGAAGAACCTTTAGATCCTCTAAAAGGCGTATAGCCGCTATCGGGCCAAGACTCCATTTCGGGGCCATTGTCTGAAGTAACGAAAATGAAAGTGTTTTCAAGCTGTCCTGTTTCTTCGAGAGTTTTGACGAGCCTGCCTAGGATAGCATCCATTTCGACCATGACATCTTTATAAGGGTATTTGGCAGGAGACTTTCCTTTGACAGATTCATTGGGGTAATTATCAAAGTGTCCACCTCTTGTTCCGTAATAGAGGAAGAAGGGTTGCTCTTTTTTGGCGTTATCTTGAATAAATTTGACGCCATAGTCGGCCATTTTTTGATCGAAGGTGGAGATATTGGCAATTGTCAGTTCTTCAATGTTTTCTAATTTAGCCCCTTTTACTCCATGTACGAGGTGTTTATTAAAGGGGCTATCTTTAGATGGATTGATTAAGGCTTCGGTACGCTCTTTATTATTGACGAGTTCTGGTGCAAGAGCAGGGTCGCGCCATTCGGTGTACATGTCTGAAACACTTAAAAAGCCATAAAAATCATCAAAACCTACATTTTGCGGCTGCGAAGCTTCATTTTCTCCAACGTGCCATTTACCAATTCCTTGTGTGCGGTAACCCGCTTCACTAAGGAGTTTGGCAATTGTTTGTTCTTCAGCTAATCCACCAGGTGCTCCATACATGGGCGGAATTAAGATTCCATGGCGCATAGGTAAGCGACCAGTTAGAAGCGTGGCCCTTGTCGGAGAGCAGCTTGGTTGGGAATAGGTAGAGGTGAGCTGTAAACCTTCATGGCACAATTTATCCATATTCGGCGTAGGGGCGCCGATGGCTACTCCGCCTCCAAAGCATCCTGGATCTCCATAGCCAACGTCATCCATGATGAAAATGAGGATATTGGGCTTTTTCTTAAATTTGTCGGCGAGAGTTTGGAGCTTATTTGCGGCCTGTTGTTGATCTTCGGGATGAGCAAGGACGGGTTCCATATTTTCTGCGAGGGACTCTCTTTTTTTCGAAAAGACATCTTCCCAGATCGATTGGGGGTAGGCCTGTTCTTGTTTAGCTGGATTGGATTGAGCATGTACAAGTTGGGTGATCCATGATGCACTAAAGAAGGATCCATACAAAAGCGAAAGAGTAAATATTGATCGCATGTGTTCTCCTGTTTGATTGCGTAAAGAAAAATTTATAGGGAAAGTCGGATGGTAAGTAAATAAAAATATTTTTAATTTTGTAGGTGCCTGGATTTGACAACTATTTTTGAAAGGAGCTAAATAGGGAATTTATAAAAAAAGATTTGGTATGTTAAAGACTTATTTTGGCTGCTCTTGTAACTGGGATGGCATTTTTGCCTATTGAATCTGTGCGAAAAAAGGGAATGAAAAAGGAAATTTAATTCGGATGGCTCTTTGATCATATTTATTTATCGATTCAAGAGCCTGCGGATTTGAATGCGAGAGCAAACTGGTTGCCAGCGAACCATTTTTTGCTCATGAGAGTGTATGTTCCAAAAGCGGACATTGAAAGCAGATAGTATCTGTTACCCAATGTGATGCATGTTAAAGAGGACTTTTCCACTCTCGTAGAATGCGTGGAGTAAAAGAAGTAGAGAAAATTAACAAAAGGATTTTACATGAAATGTGCATTTTTGACTGTGGCTGCTTTAATTGGATTTATCTTACCTCTATCGGCTGTTCCTAGTGCCCATGATCAACCTGTGTCCGATAAAGAAATAGTGGTTGAGGAGGCGTATATTTATGGGTTTCCTCTCGTTGTCATGGACATTACGAAAGATGTCATGACAGCGACGTCAAAGGTGGCAGAGAGTCAGGGGCCAATTAATCTACTTTTTTCTCTTAAAACATTTCCAGATCCTTCCTTTAAAGATGTTGTGAGTCCAAATGCGGATACGTTGTATACGCAGGCATGGCTGGATGTGAGTAAGGAGCCTGTAATTTTAAGCACTCCAGACATGGGAAAGCGTTACTATTTATTTCCCATGCTCGATTTATGGACGAATGTCTTTTTTTCGCCAGGCACACGTACGACGGGTAATGGCAAAAATAATTTTGCCATTACCGGACCGGATTGGAAAGGAACTCTTCCAAGTGGAGTGCAGCAAGTGAAGGCACCGACCAATAGTATTTGGATCATTGGCCGCATTCAAACCGACGGACCATCCGATTACGCGGCTGTGAATAAACTGCAAGAGCAGTTTAAATTAACGCCTCTAAGTGTATGGGGAACAAATGATGTTCCTCCTCGCATTGCGGGCGCGCGTGATGTCGATGTTAGTACACCTCCGATTCAGCAAACATTAAAAATGGATGGAGTCGCATTTTTTACAAGGCTTGCGCAATTGTTAAAAGAGACCCCAATTCCATCCGCTGATAAGGAGTATGTAAAAAAATTCTCTATGATTGGACTGGAGCCTGGAAAGGAGTTTGATGTTGAGAAGTTATCCAATGAGGAGATTAAGGAGCTCAACCGGTCCGCCAGAATTGCTCAAGCTAAGGTTAAAGAGGAATGGGAGAAGCATTCTTTTGCTTCGAATGAAAATGGCTGGGGCGTCATTCTCAAAAATATTGGATTGTATGGAACAAATTATCTATTGCGAGCTAGTGTCGCTTATGGAGGACTTGGGGCTAATGTTCCTCAAGATGCTGTTTATCCAGCTACGAACGTGGATGATTCTGGCAAGCCTTTAACTGGACAGTCGCTTTACGTCATTCATTTTAATAGGGGAGAATTGCCTCCAGTCGGCGCTTTCTGGTCTATTACCATGTACGATGATCAGCAGTTTTTTGTGGCCAATCCAATTAATCGTTATGCAATTGGAGATCGAAGCGATTTGCAATTCAATGCAGATGGCTCCTTAGATATTTTCATTCAAAATAAATCACCTGGCAAACAAAGAGAATCTAATTGGTTGCCAGCGCCTTCTGGCCCTTTTAATTTAATCATGCGTCTTTATGCTCCTAAAGAAGCCGTATTAAACGGAAGCTGGAAGCCTCCTAGGGTGCAAAGAGTTCAATAGATAATTTTTCCATTTAGACAAAGAGCCAGACAGACTCTGGCTCTTTATTTTGCTTATTTAAACAAAAAGATGAATTTTTGATCATGAATTTAAAAATTATTTTACCCGCCACGCTTGTCCTGTCTCACATGCAAGCCTTTGCCGATGCCACTAAATACACGACTGAATCGAATAGTCAAGTTCTCAAGCAATTACCATTCGATAATATAGACGATTTTAATGATGCCTCTCGCGGCTTTGTTGCTCCTATTCCTAACGATGGGATCATAAAAAATGATAAGGGAGAAGTCATTTGGGACTTGGAATCTTACCACTTTGTCAATTCGGACAGAGCCCCCAATGATCCTTTTTCTCCTTCGACAGTCAATCCGAGTTTGTGGCGTCAGATGAGGCTTTTGAATAAAGCTGGGCTTTTTAAAGTAACAGAGGGAATTTATCAAGTTCGCGGCGCGGATGTGTCGAATATGACTATTATTGAGGGGAAGACGGGAATCATTATTATCGACCCACTGCTTTCCAAGGAAACGGCTAAAGTAGCGCTTGATTTATATTATCAAAATCGCCCAAATAAGCCTGTGAAAGCTGTCATTTATAGCCATAGCCATGCCGATCATTTTGGAGGAGTTAAAGGAGTTATTTATCAAGAAGATGTTGATAGTGGAAAGGTAAAGGTCATAGCTCCAGAAGGATTTACAGAAGAGGCTATTTCAGAAAATGTCTTGGCAGGAAATGTCATGCTAAGAAGAGCCATGTACATGTACGGCGCGCTGTTAAAGCCTGGACCTGAAGGGCAGGTATCTGTCGGGCTTGGAATTGCTGCATCACAGGGTGGAATGACCTTGATTCTTCCGACGGACTTTGTGAAAAAGACAGGCGAAGAAATGGAAATCGATGGCATTAAATTTGTCTTCTTGATGGCTCCAGGGTCTGAAGCTCCTGCTGAAATGCTCTTTTTCTTGCCTCAATTCAAGGCACTCGGTGCGGCAGAAGATGCCACGCATAACATGCATAATCTCTATACCTTGCGAGGAGCTAAAGTTCGCGATGCGAAAGCATGGTCCAAGTATTTGAATGAAGCGATTGTGCTATTTGGAGATCAGACGCAAGTCGTTTTTGCTCAGCATCATTGGCCTAAATGGGGAAAGGAAAATGTGATTGATTTCTTGGAAAAGCAGCGAGATCTATATAAGTACATGCATGATCAGACGCTTCGTCTTGCCAATCAGGGCTATACAATGACTGAAATTGGCGAAATGATGCAATTGCCTGATAGTTTAGCTAAAGAGTGGTACAATCGTGGCTACTATGGAAGTCTAAACCACAATGTGAAGTCGGTGTATAACTTCTACTTGGGATGGTTTAATGGAAATCCTTCCACTTTGCATGTTTTGCCCGAAATAGAAGGCAGCAAGAAGTATGTGGAATATATGGGCGGTTCTGATGCTGTGATTGACAAAGCACAGAAAGACTATGATAAGGGAGATTATCGCTGGGCTGCTCAGGTGCTCAACCATGTTGTTTTTGCCGATCCTGCCAATCAAAAAGGAAAGAAATTATTAGCTAGTACATTAGAACAGCTGGGCTACCAGTCTGAAAATGCCACATGGCGCAATTTTTATTTAATGGGAGCTAAGGAGCTCCGTGAGGGAATTCGTCCACAACCTGTTTTAGCAACGGATAGTCCGGATGTTGTAGCATCCATGCCAATGGAAAACTTCTTTGATTATCTAGCCGTGAGATTAAATGGAATGAAGGCTGCTGAACATTTTATGTTGATCAATTTCAATTTGACTAATTCAAATCAGCGCTATCTTTTGGAAATTAAAAATGGGGTATTAAACTATTTTCCTGATAAGAAGTCTGATAAAGCCAATTTATCGATTGCCATCAGCCGCAGTGACCTCAATGATTTGATTGTAGGAAAGGTGAAAAAAGAAGAGTTACTGCAATCGAAAAAACTAATCATTGATGGGAGCAAAGAGGATTTCAAGATATTGAAATCGCTGTTTGACACATTTAATCCTTGGTTCAACATCGTTGAGCCGCAACTGAAGTCTAACAAGGAATGAGTTCATAGCTGTTTCTTAAATCCTCTAGAAAACATTTGAAATAGCTAAGAAACGGGCAAATTTTAGTATTTAAGTTGAAGGTTCGCAAGCGCAAAGCTAGAGATTTACGCTTGCCCTGCTCTCCAAAATTAATCATTTATCCAGTGGAACGTTATGCAATATCGAATAGAGAAAGACAGTTTAGGGGATGTTCGGGTGCCTGCCGATCGCTATTATGGGGCGCAGACAAAACGATCGCATGAGAATTTTCCGATTGGAACCGAGAAAATGCCATTAGAGGTCATCTATGCCTTGGCATTAATCAAAAAGGCTGCCGCATTGGTTAACGAAGAGCTCGGATTGCTACCAAAAGAGAAGCAAAGGGGCATTTGCCAGGTTTGTGATGAGATTTTGGCGGGCAAGTTAGATGATCATTTTCCATTATCTGTGTGGCAGACTGGCTCTGGAACACAGACAAACATGAATTTGAATGAGGTCATCAGCAATCGTGCAATTGAGAAATTGGGAGGAGAGCTCGGATCTAAGCAGCCTATACACCCCAATGACGATGTCAATCTTTCTCAGTCTTCTAATGATGTTTTTCCCTCTGCTATGCATATAGCAGTGAAGCTTGACATTTGCAATAGGCTTTTGCCTAGCTTGACGGCTTTAAGAGAAACTCTGCATAAAAAAGCAGAATCATTTCAGGACATCGTTAAAATCGGCCGCACGCATTTAATGGATGCGACACCTTTAACGCTTGGCCAGGAATTTTCAGGTTATGTGAGCCAGCTTGATCATGGCATTCAAGCTATTAAAAATACGTTTCCACACTTGGCGGAGCTAGCTCTTGGGGGTACAGCTGTCGGCACAGGAATCAACACCCATTTCGACTATGCCCGGAAAGTGGCTGAAAAAGTTAGCGATTTGTCCGGCTATCCATTCGTATCGGCTCCAAATAAATTTGAGGCGCTTGCAAGCAATGATGCTCTTGTTGAGGTGAGTGGGGCTTTGAAGCGAATAGCTGTTTCATTATTCAAGATTGCCAACGACATTCGATGGTTAGCATCCGGTCCTCGCTGTGGCATTGGCGAGATCACAATTCCAGCCAATGAGCCTGGATCGTCGATTATGCCAGGCAAGGTCAATCCGACTCAGAGCGAGGCTTTAATGATGATTGCCATTCAAGTCATGGGGAATGATACGACAATTACTTTTGCTGGCTCGCAAGGAAATTTAGAATTAAATGTGTATCGCCCTTTAATCATTTACAATTTGATTCAATCGATTCGTTTATTAAGTGATGGAGCGGCCAATTTTAATCAGAAATGTGCAAAGGGAATCACTGCAAATCGGGAGCGGATTGCTGAGCATCTCAATCGCTCTTTGATGCTTGCAACGGCTTTGAATAAGGCCATTGGTTATGATAGGGCAAGCCAGATTGTCAAAAAAGCTCATGCAGAAAATACGACATTAAAAGAAGCCGCCTTAGCATTGGCTTTTTTGTCGGAAGAGGAATTTGATCGCATTGTAGACCCCAAAAAAATGATCGGTCCCACACTTTGATAGACTAGTTGTTTTGCGTCGGTTCCGCTGCTTGTGCAGGAGTCTGCCTGCGTTTGTGGAATGTCGAAGGTAATCAAGTCAACCCAAAGAGGATGTTTCCATGTTTCAACCACACATCCGTCGCCTATCACGTCGACTTTATACGTGGCTATGCCGCCTGAGGCGCAATAAGCATCGTTGATGAGGTAATAGAGATAACTTCCAGTCATATTTTTGATGGGAAAAGAGATTTTTTCTTCTTTACGGTCGTGCAAGCGGACGATGAGGGAGAGTTGGAGCTCTTGATAATTAAGATAGCTGGAAGGGAGTGCCCATTGAACAAGAATGCGTTGACCGATGATGGGATTATCTAGATGCGGATCGGGCGTAAAGACATAGTAGCTGGCTAGATTTTCATGGCTCAGGTAGTGGGTCTGAATGGTCAAGTGCTGCCGTACACAACTGCTTGTACAAAGAGAGAGAGCAAGCAGGTACAAAGGAATAAAATATTTCATAGAATAATTTAAAATAGAATTTATAATCGACTCAAAATGGATTCTGAGGAGCATGCTGGCTGACACTGGAGAGTTGTGTGTTCAACGAGCTGATGAAATCCCCATTGGATCAAGTGACTAGTCGAGTCCCAATCCAAGCAAGAATCTGTAATAGACACACCATAGGTTAGCTGATTAGGGTCATTTAAAAAGGGTTGGTTGCCTCCATATAAATGGCTTTCTAACATCAGGCCGCGGATATTCGCGTTCCCTTCTATAATTTGATGGACGATCGATTGAAAAACAGCTGGTTGACGTTCATGTTTTTTATTGGAATTGTTGTGCGAACAGTCGATTAGAAGTCTTTTTGGAAGATTTGTCAGAGCCAGGCGGGCGAGGGCTTCGGATACTGAAGAGGGATCGTAATTGGGTTTGGATTCTCCTCCTCGCAACACAATGTGAGCATCTGGATTCCCCGGCGTCTGGATGGCAGCCGGCCATCCATTTTCATGTAAGGCCATGTGAGTATGGGGTTGAGAGGCTGCAAGCACGCCATTGATGGCGGCTGAAATATTGCCTGCTACCCCATTTTTAAATCCAACAGGCATTTGCAGCATAGAGGCTAGCTGACGATGGGTTTGTGAGGAAGCTGTACGAGCGCCAATAGATCCCCAGGTAATAAGATCATCATAGTAGAAGGCTGTTAGGGGATCTAAAAACTCTGTGGCGGCTGGAAGATTGAGCTGTGCTAAATCGAGTAGTAATTGACGCGTTTGCTCGATTCCTAAAAGAAGGCGATTAGATCCATTCAATAAGGGATCATAGAGGAATCCTTTCCACCCAGTTGCGGTCCGCGGTTTTTCACAATAAACCCGCATGAGTATAAAAAATTGAGAAGAGACGCTTTCTGCTAAGGACTTCAATTGGATGGCGAATTCTTTGGCAGATGCAGGATCATGAATCGAGCATGGGCCAACAATGAGCAGTAAGCGCGGGTCTGTTCCATTTAAAATGCGGCGTACAGTCTGTCTGCTTTCTTCAATAAAGTGGCCATATTGCGAAATTGTCGGCATCCGGCTTTTTAATTCTTTGTAGGATGGCAAGAGTTCCATATTGATCCGGCTCCATTCCTTTCCGTTAGATCGTTTCTCAGAACCCTAAAGTTTAACAAAGATAAACATTTAACGCACACCGATAGCGCGAGAAGGTAAAAAAACTCTTCGCCTGGAAGACCCTGATTGCTACTCACTGTCGCCTAAGTTTTTTTAGATTCAAGAGCGTAGGATCAAGAAATCGCTGGTATATAAACCCAAAGTGCGGTTTTTTTTAATCAATGTTTGATTGCTTAACAGCGAAGGCGTAAACCTCTTGGCTTTAGCTAATTATCCCAACCGATTTATTGATGCAATTAGCGCAAGAAGAGTTCAATTAGTATGCATTAAAGAGACTTTTTAAAATTAATAATCTATAAAATATTTGTTTGCAGTCTTGATTTAGAATATAAAGACTGTTATAATTGTTACAAATTTGAAGTCAAATTTTGGCAAGCGATCGCATTTTAGAATCTATTCCTTTATAGGCCACTGTCAGTGGCTGGGATCATTTTCCGTAAAATACAGCTGCAGCTCATAAGCTACGTTGAGCCGTTTTGCCCAGGTCATTGGTAACGATAGTTTAGGCTATGAAGTATATGTGATCTAGGCAGCATCGTGTTGGACATAAATGATACTGATGCGATTGATCTTGTATTATCCCTTATTAGTGATAACTTTCTACCTGATGGGTGAACCATGGAACAAATGGATCAATTTTTGAGTGAGCTGAGAAATTGGGTCTGGGGCGCTCCTTTGCTTTTATTATTGTTAGGCACGGGTGCTTACTTGACGATTTTATTAAAAGGTGTCCAGTTTCGTTATTTAGGATATGCATTCAAGCAGGTAGTTGCGCGACAACGACAGGGTAGTCAAGGGGATATTAGCCATTTTCAAGCATTAATGACTTCATTAGCCGGAGCCATTGGAACCGGAACGATCGTTGGAGTAGCGACAGCGATTACGGTTGGTGGTTTGGGAGCCATTTTTTGGATGTGGGTGACCGCATTTTTAAGTATGGCTACAAAATATGCAGAATCCTTGTTAGCGGTCAGGTATCGCGAGAAAGACAGCCGCGGCGAGATGGCTGGCGGACCGATGCAGTACATGGAAAAAGGATTGGGGTGGAATAGAATGGCATGGATTTTTGCCGTTTTAGGAATGGTTGCGGCTTTAAGTACGGGAAATCTTGTCCAGACGAATTCGATTGCTGAAGCATTGAATCATGTTTGGCATGTCGATTCTTGGTTGACGGGAGTGATCTTGTGTGCCTTGACAGCAGTTGTCGTGATCGGCGGAGTAAAAAGCATTGGGAATGTAGCGAGCATTTTGGTTCCAGGGATGGCCTTATTGTATATTGGCGCTGCCATTTACATCCTCATCGTCAATTTCACTCACATTCCAGAGGCATTCATGCTGATCTTCCATAGTGCATGGAATGGACAGGCTGCGACTGGCGGCTTTCTAGGTTCTACGATGATGATGGCTATGCAGATGGGCGTGGCTCGTAGTGTTTTCTCCAATGAAGCTGGTTTAGGCATTTCTTCTGTTGCTGCTGCTGCTGCTAAAACGGATAGCCCTGGCCGCCAGGCTTTGGTGACGATGACAGGTGCTTTAATTTCGACTGTGATTGTTTGTACGATGACAGGACTTGTATTAGCCGTTACAAATGTCATGGGAGCTACAGGGGCTAATGGTCAAGTTCTAAATGGGGCTTCCATGGCTATTGCAGCCTTTAATACCCATATTATATGGGGCGAGTACTTAGTGACAATTGGGCTTGTCTTATTTGCCTATACGACAGTTCTTGCTTGGTCCTATTATGGAGAAAAGTGCTGCGAGTATTTATTTGGTGAGCGCTCTATTATAGCTTACCGCATACTATTTGCCTTAGTCGTTATTCCTGGTGCGGCTTTAAAGATGGAAACGGCTTGGTATTTAGCTGATATTAGTAATGGTTTGATGGTCATTCCCAATTTGATCGCTCTTGTTGGACTATCAAGCGTGATTCGTAAAGAGACAGAGGAGTTTTTAGTGATTGCTAATCGAGAAGAAACAGAAAGCGCCAAGCTGCGTTGTGTAGGAGACGAGTAGAATGTCTAGTGAGATAATGACAAGTGTATTAAGTGGGTTAGATATTCTCTATAGTTGGATATGGGGCGCGCCCTTATTGATTCTTTTAACTGGAATTGGAATTTATTTGACTATTGCCCTAAGAGGGCTGCAATTTAGGTATCTAGGTTATGCTTTAAAGCTGGTTTTTGGATCGAGAAAGGCTCATCCAGAAGCTGAAGGTCAAGGAGATATCAGCCACTTTGAGTCTTTGATGACGGCATTGGCTGCAACAATCGGGATTGGAAATATTGCTGGTGTTGCAACAGCCATTACAGTGGGTGGTTTTGGCGCTCTTTTTTGGATGTGGGTTACAGCCTTGCTAGGGATGGCGACGAAATATGCGGAAGCTATTTTGGCTGTGAAATACCGCGTAACGGATGCTCGAGGAGAAATGTGTGGTGGTCCCATGTACTTCATTGAGTCGGGCCTTGGCTGGAAGTGGTTGGCTGGTTCATTTGCCTTCTTTGGTGCAGTTGCAGCATTAGGCGGTGGAAATATGCTCCAGGCGAACTCTGTTGCAGACGTCATGCGTACAATGTTTCATGTCGATCCGTGGTGGTCTGGTGTGATTGTGGCTTGCTTGACAGGTTTCACTCTATTGGGCGGAATTAAAAGTATTGGAAAGGTTGCGAGCTTACTCGTCCCTTTCATGGCGCTTTTCTACATTGCTGGTGCAAGCATCATCTTGATGTATCATTATGAGCGCATTCCAGGCGCTATTATGGCCATTATGACGCAAGCTTTTACTGGCCAAGCCGCATTTGGAGGATTTGTAGGGTCGACAATGTTGCTGGCTTTACGTGTTGGAGTAAGCCGCGGTTTGATGACTAGTGAAGCAGGTCTTGGAACGGCTTCTATTGCGGCAGCTGCTGCAAAGACTGACTTACCAGGACGCCAGGCCTTAGTCTCTATGACAGGTTCATTTTTGGCGACCATCATCATGTGTTCTGTCACAGGCCTTGTCTTGGGCGTTACGAATGTATTTGGCCAGCTAGATGCGCAGGGGAAATTGTTGAATGGTGCTTCGATGACCGTAGCAGCTTTTGATTCCGTTTTCTCGGGCGGGGGATATGTTGTTACGATTGGGCTTATTTTATTTGCCTTTACTACTCTTTTGGGGTGGGCTTACTATGGTGAAAAATGCGTCGAGTATCTTTGCGGTATTAAATCTGTTGCTATTTACCGCATTTTATTCACTTTGGTGATCATTCCTGGTGCTGTCTTGGAATTGGACATTGTTTGGAAGATTTCGGATGTTTTCAATGGATTGATGGCATTCCCCAATTTGATTGCATTATGCGCTTTATCTGGGGTCGTCATTTCTGAAACGCGTTTATTCTTGAATGTCTTAAAGGCGGAACAAGAAGCTGCTAAAGAAGCGGCGGCTCTGCTAGAGAATTCGTAATTCAGTCGAAAGACAAGGTGGCAAGCATGAATGACTTGCCACCTTGTCTTTCTTTTAGCTTTAGGAGCGGTGCCAGCTGCGTATGATAAGTCCTGTTAGGGTTAAATGCAAAGAGGGGGCCTTTCGGGAAATTCGAGGGGCAGGTTATATTCCAGGCACAAGCGTTCGGTATTTTCCAGGAGAATCGTTGTCTGTTGGGCTGCTTTAGTCACTTCCTCTTTCATTGCTTCTACGTCGTGCTCTTGATCTTCCTCTGTTAAAGACTCGTCAAACATATTCATTAAATAATAGATTTCCAAATCCGATTTTAGATGCTCTTGATGCCCTTTATTGGCTCGCCTGAGTTTTTTTGCGGCACATTCAACAGTTGCCTGGAGGTAGGATTGCATTTGCTCTTCTGACAACCGGGATTGGAGCCAGACTTCGATAGATGAATAGCTGCATGTTGCTCTACCGCGTCTTTGGATGGGATAATCGGGACAGCTGTCGCTGATATTCTCACCGTTTTCCAAAATCGATTGGTATAAGAGATCGTAAAAATAGTCGCAAACTTCTTCCTGGGGCTTGGCATTGATATAAGCGGTAATTTTCATGCCAGCCAGGGCAGCTATAAAGTGGAAGTTAAACAAGTCTTCTTTGACCAGTCCACCAATTTTTAGTGGTTTAGCCCTGGTTGGCATTTCTTGATCATCGTTTTCAGTTATCAGATGGTATTGAATGCCGGTGCCTGTGTTAAAAACTGATAAAGAGAAGGTTTCGTCAGCTTCCATTGCGAATTCAACAAGAATGGAATGATTTGGAAAGCTTAAAGGGATGATGAAATAGTCGCCAGGTTTTTGAAGGATGCTTTTTTTATTCATGAAGTCCTGGATGATATAGCTAATAAATACTTCTATCGACAAAAGGGGAAGTTCTTTATTTCTGGTATATTCAGCACAAGCGCCATTGAACAATTTCGAATAGTGAGGTGAAGCATTTTCAGACCACTTTCGAATAACATCTTGATCATAGACATAGGTTCCTGCCTGTATTAAGTCCTGTTTTTTTTGTTCAAAGGCTTTGATGATGGGAATAAACTGGCAGATTGAATGAAAGCATTCTTCATTCGCTATAGGGCCTGAATTAACCGTGAAAGCTCCTCCTCTTTCTAAATTAGCTGCTGTGACCATCGCATTGTCTAACTGATTGACCAGAAACGGCATTGTATCACCAAACAATTCGACGATGATAGCTTTGGTCATGCCTAAAGAGATATTTGATTGGCCGCCATTTAACTGGGATAGATTAACCTCTGCTAGCTGTTCTTCTGACAGTTGACTGGAGATGAGATGATAGGCTTTTTTTTGGGCCCACATTAACTGGCTTTTTGAAATAAAATCTTCTTTTTCAGTCGTTTGATTATAGAGATACTCAGAAAAGTATTGAAAATAGCCAAAATTGAGTTCGACCCCTTTTTCGATAATGAGGTTTTGTAAATCTCGTTTTGTATATTCGAGGCAGAATTTAATTTGATTAAACTCCTCTCCGAGCCAAACAGCCTGCTTTTTTATTCCTATCCAGCGCAGAAATTTAGAGAAGGCATTCACTTTATGTGCCGTTTCTAAGGCTCTAGTTTTTACTTCTTCGATTGACTTGAGGAGGCTGGATATGGCGGTATAACGCTCAAATTTATCTTCTATAGTAGGCAAAGGGCTATTCGCTTGCGCAATAATATCTTGGGTTAAATTTGCGAGTTTGACTGACAGCTCCCGTACTAGTTGAATTTGCGGCGGCTCACTAAAGCGATAGAATAGCCATTTATGGATTTTAGCAAAGAGGGTGGCTGCAATTCTTTGAGTCGCATGATAGAGGTGCTGTATCGATCTTAAAGAAGTTGCAACTTCAAATAATCGAGTATTCAATTCCCTCAGGGGAGTGTCAGCGGTTTGCCAGGTCATGGATCTCTCTAGCACTTGGTTTGAAAGCCTATCGATGCGTCTCGCACGTGATGGAGATTCTGCATAGGGGCATTTTAAACAATGATTGAGTTCGCAATAGATCCTATTGATAAAGTTTAATTCACAGGAAATGCTCATATAGTGAAAGAATAAGTGTTGTGTAAGTTATTTATTTAAATAAAATTTGGGATTCTAGGGATTCGAAGAATAAAGGTGAAGTAAATGTTTTTTTGAATCTTTCGACTGTTTGCTAAGTTCGTAACAGTTAAAAGAATGAGGCTTGCAAATGAGGAAATTGATGGTGGGTGATGAACTGCATTTATATTGGAATTTTGGAGGCTATCTGACAAATATTATCGAGATGTGCATGTGAAAGGTTTTGCGTGGTTTTCAGGCGATTGCATTTCAACTCAGGATGCAAAAATTCTTTAATGAAGAGAGCTGGTTTGAAAATCTGTTTTTTTAAAGCGTAGAATCAAGGGGTTATTATGTTCTGTATGGATAGATTCTCCTAAGGGACCTTGATTTTTTCTTCTCATTTTATAAAGGAACCATGTGCCCATATGCTGGAAAAATTCACCAACCTGCAGATTGTAGCGCTCACATTGACACCAGCTAACGGTTCTGGTTGATCCATCATCTGTCTTTACAATTTTTTGCGAGAAAAGCAACTCTTTAATGGCTTCACCTTGTATGGAATACTGTGTAAAGCCATCCGATTGATGAGAGGAGTGGCGGCTTTGTTTGTCTTCCAAAGCTGTTTTCCAGTCTTGATATAGTTGTCCGTCATCTTCAAACATCACATATGCTCCACACAGGATCTCCGTAATCACTTTATCTTGATCTAACCCAGTCCAATCGATCTTGTCCCTTAGATAGTGAGCTAAATAGCGCTCTTCCCCAGTCATGCGATTGAATCGCTTTAAAATAGATGTTTGTGTGGATGGAGTCGCGTGGGTAAAAACCTGTTTGAAGTCTTTCATTATATTGCGTTTTACGCTGGAACTCTCGCTCAAAAACACCCCTTTCAAGTCATTGAATACCATTTTAATGTGATTGAGTGTTGTGCCTGGGGTGGCATCGTGCATTTCAATGAAAATGGGGCGTTCGGATTTTGCCGAGTTGGAAAAAGAGGAACGCAGCCCTTTAAAAATCTCGGCACTGACAATTATCATTTTTTCTGTCGAGTGCTCTTGTTGCTGGACGGCGATTTGTACCTCGGGGGCTTCATGCAGGGCTATTTTTAGCGATTTAATCTCGCCAGTCGCAAGGTTTATATGCTGGGCTTGAATAAGCTGTTCGACTAATGTTCTAATGCGTTCCGCATGTGTTTCAAGAACCGAAGTACTCTGCTCCCTTTGCACTAAATTGGCGTGGTTGTGATCAAATAATTTAACTTTAAAGATTTGTTTGTCAGAGATTAATTGAATGGCTCCACTTTTTACTTCAATTTGAAAAAGTGGTTTATCGAAATAATTAAGTGGAATGGAATCTAGCATGATAAATCATCGATTTTGTTATTTATCTTAAATTAAACAGGATGGGTATTTGGATGGAATAAAGATAGGGACAAGGGGAGATAATAGCTGGGAAGCAGGAAAAAGGCGGAAGGAAAATCAGCATTGATTTTCCTTCCTCTCGATGATAATTAGGGGAGAGTGGACAATTTATGTTTAATTTCTTGGAGTTCGACTTCTCCCTGAGAGACTTGCTGCTGGAGTTTTTCGATCAATTGAGCCGGGGCTCTGTTGACGAAATCAGGATTTGCGAGCTGTGTTTTTAGTTTTTCTAAAGATGCCTGTAATTTTTCCTGTTCTTTGCTTAAGCGGACTTTTTCTTGTTTGAGCATCTCTTCTGGCAAGGGAAGCTGGATCTTTAGGGCATGGAAAACACCCGTACAGGCAAAGCCGATCGGCGATTCTTGCGACTGCACTTCGATTCTTTGGGTACGTACGAGGGCTGCAATGAGGGCCGTGTTTTCTTTGACAGTTTGCCATTCCGGATCATCGGATTGTCCAATGATATAAACATCCGTTGCAACGCCTGGTGATAGTTTCATTTCGCCACGGATATTGCGGATGGTATAGACCATCTGTTCCATCAGGGCAAAAGTTTGGTCAATCTGTTCATTGCTGTCTTCGGGTCTGATGACTCGAGGGTAGGGCGCAACTAAGCAGGCTGTGCTTTGTAAGGCTTGAATGCATTCCTTTGTGTAGGGATCGCTCTCTTCAACCTCTTCCAAACCTGCCAAGCGCTCTTTTAGGATATGGAAAAGCTCTTCTGTGATAAAAGGAGCCATTGGATGAATCAAGCGAATGGCTTGGCAGAGAACAATGACAAGGAGTTTTTGCTTATTGATCCGCTCTTGCGCCGAGCCTGTTTTTCCAAATAAAACGGGTTTGACAATTTCGACATAGTAAGCGCAGAACTCTTTCCAGAAAAAGTCGTAGGCTTCGGTTGCGGCTTGATCGAACTGATAGTGCTGGAGGTGATGGTTAACGCTCTTGACTGTACGGTTCAATGTAGAGAGGATCCAGCGGTCTTCTAAGGAGAAGAGCGACTCGTCGAGTCCTTGTGAAAAGGCTTCTGCTGTCAATGGCAAGGTTCCCTGCTGCTCATCACCATCTAAATTCATAAGTACAAAGCGAGCGCCGTTCCAAATTTTATTGGCGAAGTTTTTAAATTCTTCGAATCGGCGGCGGTCTAAATCGATTTGACGCGCTTGTGTAGCGCTTGCGCAAAGGGCCATACGGACGGCGTCCGTGCCGTATTGATCGATCATTTCGAGTGGATCGATGATGTTTCCTTTGGATTTGGACATTTTTTCCCATTTTGAAAAAACATCTTTAGGTATGGGCTTGCCCAGGTCGTAGTCCAATCGCTCTTGTTCGCTGGCATAGAGAATACCGCCATCTGAATGCTGGCGCCAGTAGGACTTTCCGTAGATGAGGCCGTGTAAGAATGTTTCTGGGAAGGGAGGCTTGTCCATAGCGTAGTCTCCCATCAAAATCATGCGTGCGACCCAGAAAAATAAAATGTCGTGGCCTGTGACGAGTACAGAGTTGGGATAAAATTTTTCTAGTTCCGGAGTCTTCTCGGGCCATCCAAGAGTCGCAAATGGCCATAGAGCCGATGAAAACCATGTGTCTAAGACGTCAGTATCTTGAATCCATTCATCAGGTGCTTGTTTTACTTCTTCAGGCAGGTCTAGGCTGTCGTGGCAAATGAGGCGTGTTGGATCATCTTTGTGATACCAAATGGGAATGCGGTGTCCCCACCAGAGCTGCCGACTGATGCACCAGTCACGAAGGTTATCAATCCAGTGAAAATAGGTATTTTCCCAGTGGGAAGGAATAAGTTTGACTTCCCCATTCTGGACGATTTCGCGCAGTTTTTTGGCAAATCCATCCATGCGAACAAACCACTGTTTAGATAGGTAGGGTTCGATGATGGCTTTTGATCGATAAGAAACACCGATGCGATTGACATGGGGTTCAACCTTTTCAAGTAGCCCTAATTCTTTCATGCTTTCGATGACAGCCTCTCTGGCCTCTGCCATGGACATGCCTTCGAATTGTCCTCCATTGGCATTGATTTTACCGTCAGGTGTCATGATGTTGATAAATGGCAAGTGATGGTTGAGACCCATTTGATAGTCGTTTGGATCATGAGCTGGCGTAATTTTGACCATACCGGTCCCAAAAGCTGGGTCAACGTGGTGATCGGCGATGATGGAGATGGGGCGATTCATGAGAGGAAGCATCACCTGTTTACCCACTAAGCCAGTGTAGCGTTCATCGTTAGGAGAGACAGCAACGGCTGTATCACCGAGCATTGTTTCCGGACGTGTGGTGGCGATGTGAATGAAGCCCGATCCATCTGCTAAGGGGTATTTAAAGTGCCATAAAAAGGACTGTTTTTCTTCATATTCGACTTCGTCGTCAGCTAAAGCCGTTTGAGTGACGGGATCCCAGTTAACAAGGTAGTCTCCACGGTAAATGAGACCGGCATCGAACAATTTCTTGAACATTGTGCGGACAGCGCGGCTATTGTTTTCATCCATTGTGAAGCGCAATCTAGACCAGTCACAGGAGCTTCCAAGCCGCTTGAGCTGTTCTATAATGCGTGTTTCGCTTTTTTCTTTCCATGTCCATACGTGTTCCAAAAACTCTTCGCGAGAAAAGTCTTTTCTCTTCTTTCCTTGCGTTTTAATTAAATGCCTTTCAACGACCATTTGCGTAGCTATTCCGGCGTGGTCGGTTCCTGGAACCCATAGGGTTTCGAATCCGAGCATCCGCTTCCAACGAATCAAAATATCCTGCAAAGTATTGACTAATGCGTGCCCCATGTGTAAGACCCCTGTTACATTGGGAGGGGGGATAACAATGCAGTAAGCTGGCTTGGGTGAGTGGGGATCGGCCTTAAAATAGCCACGCCCTTCCCAGAATTGATACCACTTTGCATCGATTGTTTTTGCTTCATAAGCTTTTTGTAAGTCGGCCATGATTCTCCTAAGCATTCATATAGTTGCTGGATAGTTTATCACAGCGGGTATTGCTGGTGCAACTTTTCCATGCGAGCTCTTGTTCATATACTTATAAAAAAGGCGAAAGCTCAATTAGAAAATGTATCTTGGTTTGCCTGCACGAATTTCTTTACTAATTAGGGTGGGAATGGGCGGCTGGATGCTGTAAATAGAGGCGGAAATGATAAAGGGCAAAATGAATGACGCTTAGGGTCAGGAGGAAGAGTATGCCAACGTGCGATATTTGCGTATTGGTTAAATGGTAACCAGCCAGGGAGCCAATTCCTTTGGCTAGTATAAGAGAGAGGGAAAGCTGAAGAATTTGTCCGCCTAATGGGACGAGTGGAATCGCTCGGTTTTCTTCTAGCCAAGCGGCAAAAAGAGGAGCAACCAAGTGGCTAATGCTAAGAGCTAAGGAGACGAAAATGGCGCTCGAAAGAGGCGAAATGGATGTTAAAAGAGCTGTGCTGAGATAAGTTATTGTGGAGAAAAGAGCTAGCTGAAATTTAAAGTGATGCGAATGAGCAGGGCGAGTCAGCTCGTCTAATTCTTGAGAGAATTGTTGCAGACGCATAGTAATCCTTGTTCAGAGGGGTAATCCACCCACGCGCTCGATTATATTAAGCTTAAGCGTTAGCACGGGAATGATTAAAAAAATCTATAGCAAAGTGTTGCTCTGAAATCAAGGCTAGTCTCTGTCCATAAAACAGATGCGTACGATTTGTCCTCCAAAGGCTGCGAGAGCAAGGGGAATGGCGACTTGATAATTCATGTGCGTTTTGCAAACGGTATTGATAAAAGCCGTTGTGACTGCATACGAAATCCCTAAAATAACACTGCTTTTTTTGAGGTCGAGGTCAATCTGCTGGCGGGCGATTTCTACCATGGGTGTAAAAACCACACTGTAAACGACACCGTAAAGAGCAGCTGTTGATAAACTTGTCGAGGAAAATAAAGCTGCAAAAGCGACTGTACTGATAACTGTAATCGGTAGGGAATGAAGAACGGCACGTTCCTTGACATAGTAATCCCAATGCTGATCGACATGGTCCGCAACCGAATCCTTGAGCTCTTCGCTCCACTCAAGCACACCTTGGTAAATAGCTGTACAAGCATTAAGCATTTTATCCCTCGTTTTTTTGGTAGTCCTAAACATGTAATGCTGAGAAAAGATTTCCTTTGACTTTTTGATGTCGTTTGGGTTTTCGTCTTTGGTTTATAACCCAGGAAAACAATGCTTCTAGAATGTCCAGCTTGCTCTTCAACATCGATCAAAAAAAATGGTCATATTCACAACGGAAAGCAAAATCACCAATGCCTTGCTTGTGGACGACAGTTTGTCCTTGATCCTCAGCAGAAAATAATTAATGAAGAGAAGAGATCGTTGATTCGCCAAGCACTTCTCGAACGAGTTTCTCTTGAGGGGGTCTGCCGAATTTTTAATGTGAGCATGCCATGGCTTTTGCAATTTATTAATGAAATTATCAAAGAACTCCCGGGTGATCTGAATGCGACGGTAACCTGTGCTGATGAGCTTGAAGTGGCTTTTGTTGAGTTAGATGAGCAATGGAGTTATGTTAAAAAAAAAGATAATCAGCAGTGGTTATGGCTTGTTTTTCATTCCAAAACTCGGCAGGTTTTGGCAATGCATGTTGGTAAGCGAACAAGACAAGCAGCTGAATGCTTATTAGAAAAATTGCCCGAAGACTTAAAAAAAAAGCCATCTTTTATACAGATAAGTTCTCTGTTTACTATGAAACCATTCCATGGCTTCAACATCGACCGGTTGGAAAAGAATCAGGTAAAACAAGCTACATTGAAAGATTTAATAATACCCTCAGACAAAGATGCTCTCGACTGGTGAGAAAGACTCTTTCTTTTTCGAAAAAACTAGCAAACCATATAGGTATGCTAAAATATTTTATTTGTGACTACAATCAAAGGCGAGCATTACATCTTTAGGACTACCGTTTTTTTTGTTTTTAGTTATTAATGGTCCATTTTAGGTTGTTTATTTTAATTTAATTTAAAGAATTTATTAAATGAATGTGGTCGAATTTAATAGGGACGGTATCCTCAAAATAAGACGTTAACTTGTCCGATAATCAATTAGTAGGATTGAGTAATTGGATTGGCGGACTTTTGCAAACAGGAGTATGTCTTGAGTCTTAAAAAAAGATGCAGATGAAGTGCTAAGACGTAGAGTTTTTGTAGCTAAGAGTGATGTCGAGCATTGAAAAACAGGGCTGTGCATAAGGTTCCATCGAGCTCGAATTCAGCCATGGTTTGATTGAGTTGTTGCGGTGTGATTAAGCGTGTGCGGATGATTTCTGATGGTTCTAAGGAGGGGGAGGTTGTTAAAACGGTTCCTGTGGCTTTGACGTAAAAAGTCTTTTGTCTGCTTATGCCTGCGTAAGGGTAGGCACTGCCGATGAGGGTAAAGGTTTCGGCATGAAATCCCGTCTCTTCTTCCAGCTCTCTTTTTGCAGCTTCGATAGGGTCTTCTTTCTCATCGTTTAAAAAACCACCTGGGCAGCTCAGTAAAATTCTTTTAGTGGGATGGCGATACTCTTCATTTAGGACGTAAGTTCCGTTGTGCGTAAGGGCCAGAATGACTACAGCGTAAGGGGGAGTGAGCAGAGAATAGTAGCGATAAGGAGGGCTATCTTTGAGCTTAAGCGTGTCGCGTTGTATTTTGATGAGCGATTCTTCGAAAATTAGGGTGCTTTCTTCGATAGTTGGAAGTTCGAAAGGTTTGTTAGCTAGCATGGGTAAATTGTTCGGTAAAGAGTTTTTGATAAAAGGCCTTTTTTTCTGCATTTACAGCACAGTGATAGTAAAGAGCCAATTGACGATAGAGCTGCCGCCTTTCCCAAAGAAAGGCTTTGTCGAACCAAGAATTGGAGAGATTGCCGATGAGTTCTTGGCTAGCAAGTGTCCAGGACCTAGGGTAGAGGACGGGTAAGAGCCCTGTAAAGTGGATTTCTGCCATTTCTGCGCCTTCGGTTCCTTGCAGCCAACATCCGTATAGGAAGTGGAGCGGTGTCGAGTCATTATTTAATAGTTCCACTGGATAGGCATAGATGAGTTCGCCTGAGCTATGCCAGTTTTTGTCTAGTAGATAGGCCCAGATGCGTCTGCAATTGAATTGGAGTTGCGCCTCGAATGAGAGTTCGCATTGCTCAATTAATTGTGCACAGGCATGAACTAAATCCGTTTGTGAATGGTTGAGTGCTGCATCCATTACATACAAGAGGGCGCGCATCTCGTTTGGCTCGATTGAGTCGAGCGGGGCCGGGAAATAGTGTGATAGAACGTGTGCGAGTGGTTTGGTATGGCAGGCAATGCATGCCTCGATCCCTTTCCAATTAGAGGGAGGGGGGAGAAAGGTTTGAATGGCGTCCAATTTTTCTTGAGCGTATTCCCAGGATCCCAGTTCGACGAGGCAGAAGAGGGCGTTGCTGATGTCTTCTGTAGAAAAGTGCTCGATATGCAACGAATCGTCGATGATTTCCCCAAGGATGTAGGGTTTAGCCAGCCAGAAGGCAAGAGGAATGGCAAAGCGTGTGCGGTGGGAGGAGATGGGGTTTTTTGACGAGCTGTCTTCGATGAAAGGCAGGATTTCCCAGTGTTTTTGGAGGCTGTTAAATAAGCGGCGCGTGTGCGTGTCGATGGCATTTAACGGAAGATGCCGCACTGTTAAGAGGGTAAAGCGGTAGGTTGTAATGCGCTGTTGCCGTGAGACTTCATGCAAGCGAGAGATAATTTGTTCTTGCAGCATAGGTAAGAGGGGATGCTTGGGATAGCGTCTATAGGCCAGTTCGTAGCATTTAATTTCTTCTTCGTTGTCATTTAAGGCCTGATAAACAAGCGCTTTGCCTAGGTTCTCCAAAGGAGCGCTTGGGCTTCCGTGGAGTTTTTCAAATTCGTTTAAGGCCTCATCCAAAAGTGTGCTTTTATCTTCAGCGTTTTTGGCTTGTTCGAGAAAGGTTAATCCGGCGCGGAAGAGCGCTTCTCGGCCTTCTGATCGATCTGGGAAAGAATAAGCGATGCGACGGTAATCACTTAAGGCTTGTATGTAGTCGCGATGTGCTAAAAAGGCGTCGGGGACGGCAAGGCAGTTAACCATGATATTTAAGCTTCCTACATAAATTTGCAGAGGGCTTATTTCAAAATCTGCATCGCGGGATAACAAGCCGATGTGCGTTCCTATTAAGGGAATGTGGGCAATGTAAGAAAACTGCAGTGTGTCGTTGATATAGACGTGGATTGTTTTATCGATTTTTTCAATGCGGACGCGGTACCACTGCTGTCTTTTTAAAAAAATGTCGGGTGCGTGCACCACTTCGACGTTTGAGCGAAGTAGCTTAGTCGATCGATTAAGATCAGAGCCGAGCCATAGGCAATATCCCTCATTAATATGGGCGCGCTCTCCTGCTTCAGGAATGCTGAGCAGAAAACCAATGCCGTGGCCATTTTCTCCTAAGCACACATCGGCTTCGATTTTACTATTTCCTGCAAACGATTGTTTAGAGATCATGAGGCTGACCCACTCAGCTTCTTCTGTCATCCGGGTAATTGCTATGTGTTCGGCGATTAAGATATTTTCTTGAAATTCCCAATCGTCTTTTTGCTCGATATCCAGCTGGGCCATGTGAAACCAGTCAGAGCGCCCTTCAATATAGTTTTCCACATCATTGATG
Organism: Candidatus Protochlamydia naegleriophila; assembly: GCF_001499655.1. Classification (NCBI taxonomy): domain Bacteria; kingdom Pseudomonadati; phylum Chlamydiota; class Chlamydiia; order Parachlamydiales; family Parachlamydiaceae; genus Candidatus Protochlamydia; species Candidatus Protochlamydia naegleriophila. Next base: position 1,929,530 of record NZ_LN879502.1, on the reverse strand, counting down.
AGCTCGTCAACCGATTGGTAACGCTCTTGGAGATCAAGCGCCAGGCACTTTTCAGTAAAGCTTGCAAGCATGCGCGGCACTTCCCTGTATGGGGCTGCGACAACCGGATCGATCCACTCTTCGCGGGTCATATTTTTTCTGAACTCTTCTAAAGTTCCCCTCTTAAAGGGGCTCTTTAAAGTAAGCAGCTGGTATAAAATGACGCCGAGCGAGTAAATATCTGTTTGAATGTTGGCAGGCTGTCCAAGAGCTCTTTCAGGAGCCATGTAGGCAACCGTTCCCACGACTTTACCGGCACGGGTGATATCTTTTTGTCGGGATACGGAGCTTGGAAGTGGGGGGATGAGCCCTTCGTCGTCTGAGGGGCTGTTGATCGATTTAGCAAGGCCCCAATCCAAAATCATGACTTCACCATATTTTCCAATGATGATGTTTTCCGGTTTAAGATCGCGGTGTAAGACCCCTTTGGAATGAGCGTAGGCAACAGCTTGACAAATGGTTATGAATACGCGCATGAGGGCTAAAATTGATCCCCCAAGGTGATCAAGTTTTTCTCCTTTTTTCTCCTGCTGCTTCGTCTTGCGGATGATTTGCTTGAGGGTTTCGCCTTCAACGAAAGGCATGGTGTAGTAGGCCATGTTTGCGTCTGAGCGGATAGTGTAAATCGGGATAATTGCTGGGTGAGTCAGCTGACAGGTCATATGGGCTTCTTTTAAAAAGCGCTTCCTAATTTGGGGATGGTCGAGGAGATCCGAGCGTATTTTTTTTAAGGCGATTTGCCTTTCGCAAAAGGGATCGTAGGCCAAAAACACCTCTCCCATTCCTCCTTTACCGATGCTCCTGATGATCTGGTGAAAATCAGATTGAACAGGGGCGGCTATGTTTGAGCTTTGCTGAGACTTGCCGCAAAAAGGGCAAAACGCAGGCTGAGCCGCAAGAGAAAGGATGCAGCTATTTTGGCAGTAAGGACAGGTAAAAGAGGAATCAGTCAAGTGGTTTTGCATGGGTTGATTTTAAAGCGTGTCGTGAAATTCATAATGCCCATATTAAAGATTATTTCTCAAGACGATAGCAATGGAATGAGAGGAAAAAAGAGACTTGGTCCTTCAAGTGAATGATGCCTAGGAGAATGGGCATTAGCTGTCTAATGCCTATGCTATTGGAGGTTAGGTGATAGGTTGTTGCTGAAGCCTCTTCAAGAGATTGCGAGCTTCCATAGAGGCGTTATGGACGATGCAGTTAGAGCCAAGCTCGTCTTCGAAATAAACGCCATTCATTGAGTTGTAAGAGGCAGCCATTTGATAGAACAAGGCATTGCTCCCATGTTCGTCTCTCTCTGGCAGAGTATAGCGGAAACCACAGTTCAGCGTTCGAAATAGCTCATTTTTCCATGCTTTGCGCGCAGCATAGATCGCCTCTTCAGTATTGGCTCCCCAAATTGCTGTTTCGATCTCGTCTGGACCGACCTCTTTAAACCAAACGTAGCGATAGGGATCTAACTGCCGTAAAAATAGGTAGCGTTTGCCTTGTTCTTGAATCTCTGCTACGTGAATGAGGCGCCCTTTTTCCATTGGTTAAATCCTAAAATGAAGAATTGAGGTCAATCATTGCCGATTGTCTGCGTCATCGGACTTTAAGCGGATCACGCCATTTTGATACCGATATTCACGTGATAAAAGGTAAATTCCCGTTACTATGAAAAGGAGAGGAAAAAGGAAGGAAAAGGCCATTCCGATGAGCGTGATAAATCCAAGTACTGCGATGAAAATGATCGTAATAAAAAAGTCGAGTCTGCGCCCCGTTAAATATTGCCGTAAAGCAAAGGTAAATGCAATCGCAAATAAAATGCCTGGCCACCAGGCTTTAGTGTAAAACAAAATGCCCAATAAAATGAGAAACACTCCATTGGAAATATTGTCTGCTTTGCGCTTTGATAGGTAAGGAAATTTCATTTCACTCCTAGAGGGGGTTGTCTCTACTCCTCTTGCCTCATCATAAAAAAGAGATAGATAAAATGAAAAGAGAAAATAATTTGATTTAATGATTAAATTTGTTTTGTTAAAATAAGGTTGTAATCGCTTTAATTTTTAATTAATTGTTGGTAATCAGTTGTTTGAAAAATACCTCGTATATATAATCTCGTTTTTATAGTTAAAAAACTAGGTGGTCATATGATAAGGAACGGAGCGCTAGAAAATATTTTGCCTCCTGCGGGCTTATTTACTGCAGATGTGTCAGTGAATCTTTTTGTTGCATCAAAGGGTTTAAATAGGCTTAAAAAGGTCAATTTAGCTGATTTGACGCCGGAGCAACAGACTGATAAGTTGCATAAATGGGTTAAAAACAACCGTTTTGTTGCGGTCGTTGAGAAAGGAGACACTGTTTATGCGTTTGCGAGTCCTCAGATTGTTGTAGGTTTGCAAAATCAGAGTTTGACCATTAATGACAAGCAAGTCACAGTTAAAGAGTTGTCGGACGAGGAGTCGGAGCGTTTATCGGTAGTTATCGGGGAGACTTTTAACGACTTCAACCATCACAATCTGCTTGAAGAGCTACAGGAAGATCACAAACGAGACGAGATATCGCGCGAGCGTCGTGAGAATGCACGTGCGAGTGTCCGAGAATATTTTGCGAGTGCTGACCTTATGAGCGATTTGATGAAGATCGACTATCTTATTCTTCAAATGCGCAATCTGCCTACGAAGATTATTCAGGCCTTTTTAAAAAAGATGCAAGAGATACGTCTCGCCGAGGAAAAGCGTCGGAAGGAAGATGCCATTCATGAAGACGTTGTTGCGACTGATCGCAAGCATGATGATTTGAAGAAGCGCATTCGAAAAGATGAAATAAAGAGCGAAGAGGTTAAAGGGCAGCAACAGAAACTAGATCAAGTCTCTGAAGTTGTCCGCAAGGGAACTCCAATAGCCCCTGTTGTTTCAAAAACGAAGCGCGACATCCGCCGCAAGTAATCAACTCCTGTCCCATTAAAAAGCCCTTTTGCAGATGAGAGTGCCTTTGCAAAAGGGTCTTTTTTTTTGTCTTTCATTCGCGAGGTCTTTGCCATTCATTAGATTTTTGCAAGAAGGTTCCGCGATCGCATGCAATTACGTGGGCTTCAATGGGAAGTAGGCTCGCGGTCGCAAGTTTTAATTCAAAACAGATTGTTGGGCCGCTTTTCTGGATTGGACATCGAGCCAAATCGAGTAGCAGGCACCTGTTAAGCAAAAGGATGCGCTGCATAGAAAGACGACTGTAAAGTTAGAGGATAAGAAGAGAAGTTCTCCAAGAAAAGGAGCGACGCATCCTCTTAGGCCGACCATGGCAACGTTGACGCTCGTAAATAGGGTGCTGTCTTCTTTTTGGGCAAACTGGGGGCCGGCTAAGTTCCAGCTCAATTCACTTCCAGCCTGCATTACTCCATAGATGAGATATGCCACATAAAGCCACTCGATTTGCTGATTCATCAAGACCAACATGATGGCGAAGAGACCGGCGAATGCTGTGACGTAGAAGTTAAATAAATTGATGGAGATGCGGTTGAACCACTGGGCCCAAATGGGCGAAGTCAAGGCGAAGCCGATTCCTTTACAGAGCGAAACGGCAAACGCGAGTTGGGTATAGGAAAGTTGGAGAACTTGCTCGAAAAACAGAGGTAAAACGGGTTGGGCCAAGATTAAACCTGTTCCACCGAACAAGAACACGAGCTGGTAATTGCGAAAGTCTGGCCTTTGCTTGATTAAATTTAAACTGTTTTTCCAAGGGCCCACAATGACCGATTGCAGCGAAAAACCTTCTTTCGGTCCATTAAGAGGGTGTTCGCAGTAATTGGCTAAATTGACCTTGAGCCGAAAGAGCAAAAGGACGTGGAATAGCTGTATGAAGGCGAGTAAAAAGAAAATCCATTTCCAGTTGGCAGGATGCCAATCCATGAAGGGCGCAATCAGAAGAGGAATGGCGATATTGGCGAGATAATTGACTGTCGATCCTTTAGAAAAAACCTTTCCTCTTTCATCAGGAGTGATATTTAATTTAAAAATCTCTGACCAGGCCGGCAGCATGGCTCTTGCAGACATCATAAAAAGAGCGAAAGAGAAAATGCAAAACCAGCTGTTGGCGATAAAAGGGAAAAAAAAGCAGGGAATGAAGCTGATAATAGTTGAGGCTATGATGAGAGACTTAAGTCGGTGAGGTTTGTTTTTAATAAAGACGAAGCCGTAGAAAGAAAGAAGAGCAACTAGAGGCTTAGAGCTGACTAATACAGTAATTTGCAACGGAGTAGCATTGAGCTGCTTGCAAATGATAAATGCCAATAACCCATACATGACACCTAAAGGGCTATTCAACAGCTTGCTTGCTATAAAAATAGACTGTGTATTTTTGTGATAGTCTGCGTTTGTTTGCATCGTAACAAGCTATTATTCTTCTTTAATTAAGCATTAATTTATATTTGGCTTGATTATATTCTAGATTTAAATTGTCCTCTTAAATTTAATTTTAGTCAAATTTTAAAAAAATAAGAGTAGTGGATGGATTCGAAAATGGAAACAGCTGTGTTATGAAGAATCTAGGCCGTTGGCAATTTGAGGACATGCCCTTGTCAATAAAGAAGCAAGAAAAACCAATTAACTGATTTTCCAAGCTTCTTAAATTTAAAAAATTTGGCCGACTTATAGCTGCAAAAGAATCTACTTCACTAAGTGCTTAGTATCTCTTGTTTTCTTTTTGCTCATGAGCTGGCCTATCCATCAGTGATTGGGAAAGGCTATGCATTTTTTGGGGACTTTATTTCTTCAAAAACCCTTGTTGTGATTAAGGGCCTTCTATTGATTTTACTTCATCAAAAAATCTTTACGGGTACATCTATTCCGTTTGTTTTTTGCAACTCGATCTGAAATGTTCATTCAATACTGCGAAATATTTCTTTCTATATCGAATTTGAATTTGAGCACAAATGCAAGAAAGCGAAATTTCGCATGTAATACGAGGATTGTAATAAATAAGTGGGAACCTGGGTTCCCGCTTAAGTCTTTATAAAACGTCTTTTAAATAGTGACCCGTCCAGGAAGAGGTGAGCTTAGCGATTTGTTCTGGCGTTCCCGTTCCCATGATTTGGCCCCCTTTTTCTCCAGCTTCTGGTCCCAAGTCGATGATGTAGTCAGCATTTTTGATCATATCCAAATGATGCTCGATAATAATCATAGTATTGCCTTTATCGACCAGCCGGTGAAGTACGTGCAGCAGTTTTTGGATGTCGTCACTGTGGAGTCCAGTTGTTGGTTCATCCAAGAGGTAAAGCGTGCGTCCGGTGGAGCGTTTAGCCAGTTCACGGCTGAGTTTAAGTCTTTGGGCTTCTCCTCCCGATAAGCTAGCCGTTTCTTGGCCGAGCTTGAGGTAGCCGAGCCCCACTGCGATGAGCGTATCTAAAATGCGTACGATGCGAGGGTGATTTTGGAATGCGATCCTGGCTTCATCAACCGTTGTGTCAAGGTATTGGCCAAGATTTTTGCCGGCATAAGTCACTTCTAAGCTTACGGGATTGAGGCGTAATCCTTGGCAGTCTTCGCAAACGACTTTAACGGCCGGTAGAAAATGCATTTCGACGCGGCGGTAGCCCAAGCCCCAGCAGCCAGTGCACATTCCTTTGCGATGGTTGTAGCTGAAGTGTTTGGGTTGCAATCCCTTCATTTTAGCAGCTGGCAAAGAGACGAAGAAATCGCGGATGCGAGAAAGAACGTCGACATAGGTTCCCACATCGGATCGAACTGTATGACCGATAGGGTCTTGATCGATTGAGATGACTTTATCGAAATGAGAGAGGCCTGACACAAGAGCACCCTCTACATCGACCGCATCATTATTTGCGCGTCTGTCTAGGGCTGGCAGTAAGACCTGTTGTAAAAGAGTTGATTTACCCGATCCGGAGACTCCAGTAAGGCAGGTTAAGGCTCCTGTTGGAATGCTAACGCTAATAGCTTTCAAATTGTTTTTAGAAGTGTTCCGAATGATTAGCTGTCCCTTATCGAGTGCGCGCCTTTTGTTTGGCAGAGGAATGCTTTTTTTGCCTGATAAGTAGGCGCCTGTTAGCGAGTGAGCGCTGCGCTGCAGTTGTTTTAAGGTCCCTCTTGCCGTGATGTGTCCGCCATGTTCGCCAGACGCTGGCCCAAAGTCGAGCAGATAATCCGCTGTTGCAATAGTTAGAGGATCGTGTTCGACCATGAGGAGGGTATTGCCGAGATCTTTCAATTTTTTGAGGGCTGCGTTGAGGCGGGCATTATCGCGTGGATGAAGCCCGATGGTGGGTTCATCTAAGACGTATAGGACGCCTGTTAATCCACTGCCAAGTTGCCTAGCCAGGCGAATGCGCTGAGCTTCGCCGCCGCTTAAGGTGGGGGCGCGTCTTTCCAAGGAGAGATAGTGAAGCCCAACTTCGCACAAAAAGTTTAGTCGATTGATGAGCTGTGTGTGAACCTCTTCGAGCAATTTTTTATCTTGCGGTTGGAGCTTTAACTTTTTGATGAAGTTGAGAGTTTGTTCAATCGGAAGACTGCAGACATCGTGAATCGACAAGTCTTGGATCGTCACGTGGCGTGCAAGCGGATTGAGTCTTGCTCCTTGGCATGAAAGACATGTTTGCTCTTGCAAGAGAGGAATGATCGCTTCCCGCTTTTCGGTCACGGCGCTTCTACCGGCCTTTGCGAGGACGTGATTGATTCCGATCCAGCGGTAGCGGATGCCGTTGGAAGCTGTATACCAGCGCTCTTCAGAAGGGCCTTGCATGAGAAATTGAATGTGATCGGTCGATAATTTCTTTAGGGGGGTGTAAGGGTCGATTCCTTCTTTATCTAGCACAAGCTCTAAGAAGCTAAAAGCGGCTTGGCTGAACTCTTCCTGCCAGAGGAAGCGCATCAGGCCGATGATCGAGTGGGACAAAATGTCGGCGTGGTGGGAAAGATTGGCTCCATATTGGTATCCCAATCCCATGCAGTCCGGACACATTCCCTCAGGAGTATTAAAGGCAAATGTGTGGGGAGTAATTTCCGGGTATGATTTTCCTGTGCTTTCAACGGCAAAAGACAAATTGAAGGGAACATCTTCTTTTTCGCGCATGACGACTAATTTTCCGTCGCCAATGGATGTTGCATTTTCCACGGCCTCGAAGATACGCGCTTTCATTGAAGAATCGGCTTTTAAGCGATCGATGACAAGAAAGAGTTCATTTTTTCGTTTGCGATCGAATGGAATCAGTGCGATGGCTTCTTGCTCGAGATTGTAAAACTCTCCATTGAGACGTATGCGTAGAAATCCTTGCCGTTGCAATTTGAGAAGCAGCTCCTCAAATTTTTCATTCTTATTAAGTTCAATAGGAGCTAAAATTTGGAGCTTTTCTTGCTCGGGGAAAGAGAGAATTCTCTCGACGACCAATTCTTTGCTGATTGCTTTGATGACTTCGCCGGTTTCAGGGCAGTGGGCGATTCCAAGCCTTGCGAACAAAACGCGCAAGTAGTCATAGACTTCTGTCATCGTTCCAACCGTACTGCGGGGATTACCTGCGTGTGCCTTTTGCTCGATAGCAATTGCAGGGGATAAGCCGCTAACGTGTCCGACTTTCGGTTTAGGCATTTGCTTGACAAATTGACGAGCATAGGGGGAGAGTGATTCGATATAGCGCCTTTGGCCTTCCGCATAGATCGTCTCGAAAGCTAAGGAAGATTTTCCAGATCCTGATGGGCCAGTGCAGACAGTAATTTTTTCGCGCGGGATCGTGACAGATACTTGCTTGAGGTTGTTTTGTTCGGCGCCTGTCACGGTGATTTCCCGAATGACGTGAGCTTCTCGCTCCCGTTTATCTTTGCGGCGATGTTTCCCCATTTCTAGTGCCGCTTCGATCTTTTGTTCGGTGTGCGGGTAGAGAGCATGGCGAACGGCATGACCAGTTGGAGATTCGAGCTTGGCGATGTGTTCAGGATGGCCTATGGCAACAATTTCTCCGCCGCCATCTCCTCCTTCGGGCCCAAGATCGATGATCCAATCGGCTGTTTTGACTACATCCATGTTGTGTTCGATGACGAGAACGGTATTGCCTTTTTCGACTAAGGCATGGAGTACTTGCAAGAGGTGTTTGATGTCGTGGAAGTGGAGTCCAGTCGTTGGTTCGTCTAAGATGTACAGGGTTTTGCCTGTGGCGGGGCGGACGAGTTCTTTGGCCAATTTAATCCGCTGGGCTTCGCCGCCAGAAAGGGTTGTTGAGGCCTGTCCCAATTTAATGTATTCCATTCCCACTTGGCTAAGCGTTTCCAATTTATGCTTGATGGCAGGAATATTGGCAAAAAATTCCAAGGCTTCAGAGACATCCATTTCGAGGACGTCATAGATGTTTTTCCCTTTGTACAAGACAGAGAGTGTTTCTGTGTCGAATCGCTTTGTTTTACAAAGGGGACAATCGACCCAGGCATCTTCCATGAAGTCCATATCGATCTTGATCATTCCCATTCCTTCGCACTGAGAACAGGATCCCTCTTTGACGTTAAAGCTGAAGCGTCCAGGCTTATAGCCTCTTGCCTGGCTCTCGGGAAGTTGACAGAATAAATCGCGAATTTCATCAAATAATTTGATATAGGTCGCTGGATTGGATCGGGGATTGCGCCCAATTGGGGATTGATCGATTGCGATGACTTTGTCTATATTGTCAATGCCTTTGATGCCTCGATGATCGCCCACTTGATGTTCTCCGCCATGGAGTTCGTTGGATAGGGCTGGATAGAGAATATCAGTAATAAGGGAAGATTTTCCAGAGCCTGATACGCCAGTGATGGCTAGAAACATTCCGAGAGGGATTTTTACATCGATCGATTTGAGGTTGTGGTGTTTGGCGCCTTTGATTTCCAGGCATTCTTTTTGGGGTTTGCGCCGTTTTTTGGGGATATCTATTTGTCTCTTACCCGTCAGGTAAGCGCCTGTGATCGACTCTTTACTCTCGATGAGGTCGGTCAGATCGCCGTTGATGAGAATCTTTCCACCTTTGACACCAGCGCCTGGACCAAAATCGACGATGCGGTCAGCTTCCCAAATAGTTTCCTCATCGTGTTCGACGACAATGACCGTATTACCCATATCACGCAGGTGCTTGAGCGTATCAATCAATTTGCGGTTATCGCGTGGATGAAGTCCAATCGACGGTTCATCTAAAATATAGGTGATGCCAACAAGCCCACATCCGATTTGGGACGCAAGGCGCACGCGCTGGGCTTCTCCCCCAGAAAGAGTGGGAGCCGTGCGGTCGAGAGTGAGGTAATGGAGCCCTACTTCTAGCAAAAACTGCAGCCTTTGACGAATTTCTTTGAGAAGCTCTTCCGCGATTAAGGTATCTTGCGTAGAGAGGGTAAGGTGTTCAAAGAAGCGGGAGCAGTCTGCAACAGTCATGGCAGAGAGTTCGCTGATTCGCTTGCCTTGCAGGACCGTGGCAGCTGGATACGCTTTGAGCCTGGCTCCTTGGCATTCTGGACATGTTTGAATGCTCATGAGCTTCTGCATTTTTTTGCGATAATTCTCGCTTTTCGCTTCGGAAAAGCGGGTATGGGCATCATGCAAAACCCCTTTCCATTGAATATGATCGGTCCAGCGAGCACCTGTGACTGGATGGACAAAATGCATCCTCGTCCATTTTTTGTCTGTCCCATATAAGTAGACTTTACGGGCGCTTGAGGATAGCTTTTTCCAAGGCGTTTGAACGCTAAAGTTGTATTGCTCGGCTAGATTGTCGTAGATATTCCCATAGCGGACCGTTTGGTAGGGACTCGCGATCGAGCAGCAATTGTCTGCAATGCTCAAGTTCGGATCGATGATTTGTTCCAGATCGAATTCATGAATTGTTCCCATTCCATGGCAGCGAGGACACATTCCCGATGGACTATTAAAAGAAAAGTCGTGTGGTTCGAGCGACGTATAGGAGAGGCCTGATTGGGGCGAGTAGGCATGCATAGAGAATAGCTGTTCGTTTTGCGAATCGACATCCAGGACACTACATACTCCCTGACCTAGTTGTAAGGCTTGGGTTATGGAGTCAGCAATGCGCGATTGGGCATTGCTTTCAACCGTCAAGCGGTCGATGACTACGTCTACATCGTGCCCCACATTTCCGTCCAGGACTAATTCATCCGTCAAATTGACTAATATTCCATCGACTCTTGCACGCATGAATCCTTTGCGGATAAGCTCTTGAAAATCTTCTTTGAATTCAGCTTTTTTACCTTTGGCATAGGGAGCTAAAACGATGATTTTAGTGCGGAGGGGAAGGTTCTGGACCGATTTAATGATTCTTTCACGGCTTTGCGGAGTCACTGCTTCTCCACTAATCGGGCAATGAGGAATACCAATGCGGGCGTAGAGGACGCGCAAATAGTCGTAAATTTCGGTCAAGGTGCCGACTGTCGAGCGGGGATTGCGTCCAGCAGTCTTTTGCTCGATTGAAATCGTTGGAGAAATACCGCTGGCATGCTCAAGATCTGGTTTGGAAAGTTCGCCAAGTTGGCGTCTAGCAAATGTGGAGAGAGATTCGACGTAGCGTCTTTGCCCTTCAGTGTAAATCGTATCAAAGGCTAAAGAAGACTTTCCCGAGCCTGAAACTCCTGTAAAGACGACCAATTCATTTTTTTCTAAAGTTAAATCCACAGACTTTAAATTGTGAATGCGAACTTTCTTTAAAATAATTTTCTCGTTATTCATAACCAGTTACTTGTGAAAAATTTTGCTATTAGCATAGCACAAACTGAAATGCAAGCAAACGGATAATTTGCATGTCGATCATGATTCTTTTGCCAGTTTTAGAGAGCGATCGTAAACGCACAAAAAAAGGCGAAAATGACCTGTAGAAAAAGCGTTGTGGGAGTGAGAATCAGAATTCTCGCTTCTAATTCTCATTCTAAAAGGATTATTTGAGAGGAATGGGTTCGTGGAAGTGTAGTTCATATTCAGCAGGGCCGATTTTCCCGGTTTGGCTATAGACTACATCGACTTGCAGCTGATGCTTGTTAGTTGTGATGAGGTAGCCGCTGTCATTTTTTTGGATAGTCTCCAACACTTCGCCAGATTGCAATTTTTGACTCAGGTTAGAACTGGCTAAAATCGTTTTGACTTCTTTTATTCCCTCATAAAGCGGAGGTAAAAGAGCGAAAGTAGGAACGGAAAATAGGAGAAAAGTTGCGATTAGGCCCATGAATTTTTTCATAAAAAACCTTTATTATTTTATTTCTCGTTTAGGAAGAGTTCATAAAATCATCACTTTATCATACAGCGCTTTCATCCCCTTATCAAGTTAAAATAAATTTTCCTTGAAAATTACCCATAGTTCGCTAGCCGCTCACTATGAGCTTTCAGTCGGCCTAGAGGCCTTGCATTACGACCGTATCCAAGCATGGGCGCTAGGTGGTGAAAGATCAATCGAATTTGATCCTTCCTATCCAAGTTTTTGTTAACGTCTATAAAGTAAAGTGAATGTGTGTGTTAGAGGCCATTAGGCCGACTGATTTTAGAGTCCATAACAACTGTCTTCTGATCTCGATATTATGCGACAAATGGTTTGGAGTAAGCATAATGTTTAGGCATAGGGAAGCAGTTCGTATTTCATGATGAAATTTTGATCGCAAATAGGATAGCTCAAAGACGCCCGATAAGGAATTTTTGTATAATCATGCCACACAAAGAAAATGAGTTCGTGCGCGTTCAATCGAGGGGGGTGCATGATAGAGACGTCATAGGTCCCATAGTCATTTTGGCAAGGGATATTTTGCAATACCTCGAATTGTCCAGCATCTATGCGTTGCGCATAGTCTTCTTGGAATTTGAGAATGTTTTCAATGAAGTGAAATTCCAATCCTCTCATCAAAAAGTTTGAGAGTTGGGCTATTTTATCGGCTTGTTGAGGAACGGCAAATTGAGGAAAATGTAGCAAGACTTCAAGAAGGGATGTGTAGGTGGTTCCTTCAATGTCAATTGCAGGAAGATCATTTTGATTAAAAAAGAAGCAAATCCTAGTCTCGCCAATATGAAGCAACTGGATAGATGCTTTCATGCTACCTCCTCTTAAGCTTTTTTTATTCTATATTTTTTGGTAGTAGGTGAGTTTACAATCATTCTTTAATGAGGAAAGAGTGGCTTGGTAGTAGAGTGCATGACTGTGAACTTCGAATTCAACCCCCTCTCCCTTTACCTTAGCAGAGTCTTCGATATAGGTGAATTTTGTTCCTTGGCCTATGTAGTTGCTAATTGTTGCGATTGTATTGAGCAGGGCTTGATCCAGCTGTGTTGGAAGTGTCATGTTTATTAAAGCTTCTTGAATAGAGGAGATTAGCTTGCCTTGATAGCAAATGGCTGGCTCTTTTTTTATTCCCAAAGTGAATGTTACAATCAATTGATTGATTCTTCTTACAGGAAGAATGGAAACCTCTTCTTCGATGCCATCCAAATCAAAATGAAAGTGGGGGCAAAGGGTACCATTCGTCTGTTGCGGATGCAAATAAGAGTAGGTTCGCCCATGCCCCGAAGGGGGGGGGAACTCTTCATAATGAGAGAAGTGAAAGTAGTTCTGAGCATGGGATGCACCATTTGATGGTGCAAGATAACTATAAGTTAACGAGGCTGACATGCCGTTTCCTTATTTTACAAAATTCCATAAAGCCGTTTAATTTTTAAATCAGCCATGACTGTTTTGGGGGAAACGAGAGTATTCAAGACATTTAGAAAAGGCTTAGTGGAGTTAGCTAGTCTGTTTTTGCTAACCCACTCGAACCAGATGGTTTGATACGAGGCATTCACAAACACGTTTTTACTCCAATCAAGCAATCGATAGATTTAAGTAAAAGGGTCGAGAAGTCTACTATAAAGTCTCAGCCAGGCTATTTGGAGCTATCAGTTTGTGTTCGGATAGTCGATCTATGCATATGATAATAAGTGGATAAACCAAAAGTCCAGATTAACAAGTCTTGTTTTTCTATAAAATGACTTTTTTTAGGACTTAAGCAAATCACTAGAATCGTCTGGAATGAGTTCTTCAGGGATCGTTAAAAATTCCCATTTTTGATTAAACAGCCAATAATTCTGATCAAGTGCCACAAGGTGGCTGCCATTGGAATAGACTTCCCATAGCTCCAACTGCCCAGTTCCGGGGTTGATGGCAAAGCAAAAATGGATGTCATGGATTCCGTTGCACCAGTTGGTATCTGCAAAGTGAACAGCGGAGTCTTCTAATTTTTTCTTAAGGGCCGGCTCCAGCGATTGACAAATCGTTGTATCGATGTGTCTGACCAAATTTTCTAGTACAGGACCGCTTGAGCCTTTTATTTTTTGACAAATGGTCACAAGGGCTTTGCGGTAGGTCTTAATGTCAGTGTATTCAGCAACTTTCTTGATGAGATCCAAGCAGGCCGAAGCTTCATGCCTGGAAAAAAAATGGGGGAAAACGTCGGCTTTTAAATTTTCCAGGATTTGCTTGCGGGTAGTCTCATTCATAAGCGTATTGGCAATTTCAAGTCCTGGACTGATGACAAATTCTTTGATCCAATCGCTGGTCGGTTGATTTTTCTGCCATGCGTTTGCTAGAGAGGGATTGCCAGCCATGAAGGGCAGGCGGTGCTTGCCGAGGATGCAAAAAGGTTTGAGTTTATTGGGATTATTGACAAAGAGTCGTTTTTCCTCTTCAGACATTCGTTTGCACATCTCGATAATATTTGTAAGCGCCTCTTCTGCTCCACTAGAGATAAAGCGTTCTGCAGCGATTTGTTGATCGGCTTCAAAGTAAAATTTTAGAACGGCTTTTGAGTTATTTCCTGTTTGTGTGACCCAGGGAGTAAATGGCAGGGCTTCGTAGTGGAGAGCTTCATTGGATTTAAGCTGACTGACAATGGCTGTATTTGAAGGGTGGTAGCGGACAAGGAGATAATTTATAAAGTCGTGGCTGCCAAGATAAGAATTTAGGGTGTGGATGGTTTTCGCCAATTCAGTACTTTCGCTTTCTTTAAGTTGGCTCTGCAGCAATTGATCGACATCAGAGAGTATGGTTTTTACGAATCCACGGAAAAGCGATTCGTTATCGATGCGCTTCTCATGGCAATACAGTACAAAACCCCCTTGCTTATTGTGCAAGTTTTTATTCCAATGACCTTGGATGGCGGGATCATATTGCAGTCGGATGCGCTCGTAGAGCTGCTTTTGGATGTTTAAAAATAGGCGTTGAAGCAGGCGTGTTGGCTGGATGTTGAGTTCTCCCAATTTAAATTGAAGGCTGTCTAAAATGGAGTCGAGTATGGCGGTTTTTACCATCCCTCCCTCTTCAGCTTCAGCCATACTAGCGATCGCATTTTCCCATATTTTTAAAAGCGGTTGAGAGGTTTGAGAACTAAATGCAAAACAGGCTTGCGAATACATGTCGCCCAGCGGTTTTTGTTGCATCCCTTGTTGCTGTGCATATTCGCATAGCTTTTTTATCAAGTTTTTTACGCTGCATTCTACAGGTTTGCTTGTCTTATCGAATAGATCTGCTAGAACGGCTTGACAGGCTTTTTTGGGCTTTTTCAAACCTATAGACAAGCAAACAGCTTGGAGCCCGGGAGCCTCCCATAGTTCGGCCCCTTTGCGATTTTTGAGAAGGACACAGCCTTTACTATCTATTGTAATGAGCTTTTCCAAATTTTCATCGCTAATGCGTTTGACAAAAGGAATATCGATGCAAACGTTTTGAACTTGGCGGACCAGTTTGCTTTCCTGAAGTAATTGTCTAAGATCCTTAAAGCAAAATCCAAGGTGTGCCGATAATATTTCTATTGCCAATGACACAGCAAAGCAAGAGCCTTCATCGCCTTGGCGCAGATGAGAAAGTAGAGCCACAAGCACCGTTAACTTAGTGTGAAAGGCATTAATCGACTGGCTGGCCTCCATGCCTAAAGAAGCCCGAATGACATCGTTAGAGGGCATTTTTGAGGAATTTGGCGCTTTAATTTTATCGAATTCTCCTCGCAATTTTGGAGACCGCTGTAAAAGCTTTAATGCGTAGGAGAGGTTGGCCTCATGGTTTAAAGGGCGCTCTTCTTGAGATAGAAAGATGTCTGACAGTATGTCAATGATGCCGATGTTTATGCTTCCTATATCCGTTAAAAGAGCTTTAGCAATTTCACGTGGGATCATATTGTGGATGGCTACATCAGGGGCTTGCAGCTGGGTTTCGTAATGGCCAACATAGTGGTTTTGCAAGCGGTAGCACAAGTCTTGAATCCGAATGTTAAATTCTTTGTTAATGTTTACGACCGCCGTATTGTAATGAGGAGTATGAATGGCTTTTATGGCTGATGGTGGGTCGTTATTGAATAGATAAATTAATTGACCAAGCACTTGCTTCGCATCTTCTGTCAGCTCATGTGAGTGCATATAATTGCCTTTAAGATTGGATGCGGTAGCCATTTTAGCTAAATTAATAGCGAAGTCCATGAGCTGTTCGCGCTTTTCACTCCCTACATTTTTCTGATCGCTAAGGCTGTAGAGATCGACAAGCTGTTCGATGAGAATGGGGCAGCGAATGGCTTTAATCTCATCCCAGGGGTAACCGCTTTGTGGAGCTAATTTTTCTGCTAAGTTCGTATACCCTTTTTCTTTAAGCCATTCGATTAATTGCTGCTCTTTCATCTCTTTGGTGCTGGATTCTAATGAGGTCGTGTTCTCATTTTTGGAATCAGGAGAAAAAAGAGGTAATGAGAGGTTAGATATGACGCTAAGAAAATTTTTTTGCTGAATTTGCAGCCGATCGCTGAGAGAGAGGGATGGGGTGTCAGGAAATGGGTGCTTCTTTCGAGAAGAGAACTCTTCTTGAAGCATTTGATCCATAAGAGATGAAAGAGGATGTTTGCGATTGGCGATTTTTGCTAACCATTTAGGTTTTAAGGCACTACAGGTAATTAAGAGGGGTAAAGATGCGTCAAGCTCCTTTACCTCTTTTTTTACTCCTGACTCGCTTAAAGGGGAAGAGGGGCCTTCTAACATAAAAGTGTCCTCGCAGGCTTGTGTCCTACTATTCCAATGCATAAATCTTTATAGAGGAGATGTCAAATAAAAAGTTTAATTATTGTTTTAAGGCAATTGAGGCCTTTGAAAGGAGCAGTTAATTTAAGTGGATTTAAGATGCTTAAGATTCATTAAGTGTTTCTTTTTTAGAGGCATGCTACCCTTGGAAAGGGTGTAAAAATCTGAGGTAGGGGATAGCTAAGGAGAGTAGTTTTAGGATATATAGTGTATCTATTTGTCAAAATAGATATTTAGGATTAAATTAATGATTGACTCAAAGTGAAACGACTGTGGAGTTGCTAGTTATCTTGTGAAAAGGCATGCAAACTCTAAAAGGGGGGTCAAGGTGCATAGGGTATTCGCAAATAGAGTGACGCAAGAAGGAAATTGAAAAGCTATGACGATAATTAGAACCAAAATTATTTGCACAATGGGCCCTGCATGTCATACTGTCGATAAAATTTTAGATTTGATGCGTGCAGGCATGAATGTCGCTCGGCTCAATTTTAGCCATGGTACTCAAGCAGAGCATTTAATGATCATTGATAATCTGAAAGAGGCACGTAGACTGCTTGGCATGCCTTTATCGATCATGCTTGATACGAAAGGGCCTGAGATCCGCCTGGGAAAAATTAAAGACGGCCAAATTCTTTTGACATCCGGCCAAAAATGGCGTCTTCTCAAACATGAGAAGCTAGGGGATGAAAATCAAGTTTCTGTTTTCCCAGGCGAGGTTTTAAATAATTTGCCTGAGGGAACGCGTGTTTTATTCGACGATGGCTATATTGCCTCTCACATTGTCGAGAATCTAGAGGACAGCGTCGTTGTGCAAATTGATAATGGTGGCATTATTCGTTCGGGTAAGGGAGTAAATATTCCCAATACGAGCGTTAACCTACCTCCTGTGACGAATAAAGATATCGAGGATATTCGCTTTGGCTGCCAGCAAGATATTGATTTGATTGCGGCTTCTTTTGTCCGTTCAGCCGAGCATGTGTTAACAATTAAGCGTCTTTTGGCGGAAGAGAAAAAGCCTGATATTTTAGTGATTGCTAAGATTGAAAATAGTGAAGGGGTGCAAAATTTTGATAGCATCGTCCAAGCAGCTGATGGGATCATGATTGCACGCGGTGATTTAGGGGTTGAAGTGCCTCTTAGCCATGTTCCTCGTTTGCAAAAAATGATGATCCGCAAGAGTTATTTGGCAGGCAAGCCGGTTGTGACAGCAACGCAGATGCTAGAATCGATGATCAATAATCCAAGGCCAACGCGTGCTGAAACGTCTGATGTTGCTAATGCTATTTATGATAGTACATCGGCCGTGATGTTATCGGGGGAGACGGCTATAGGCCGCTATCCGGTTGAAACAGTGAATGTCATGCGCAGCATTGTTGAAGAGGCTGAGGCAGATTTTAATTATCGGGCGTTTTTTGATCAGCATGCACCCCTTGTCTATCATGACGTTCCTTCGGCAGTCACCTTGGCGACTGTAAAGACGGCTTATAGTTCGAATGCTAAGGCTATTTTTGCCTTTACGAGAGGGGGATCGACGGCTCGTCTGTTATCTAGGCTCCGTCCCAAAATGCCGATCATTGCAATGACGGCGAATGAAAAAAGCTTTCACCAGTTAGCTTTTAACTGGGGTGTTATTCCTTATTTAAGCGAGCCTTGCGGCTCGCTAGATGAGAGTTTTGAAAAAATCAGTTCTTTTGCTTTAGATAGTCAGTTGGTTAGTTATGGAGATTTGGTTGTGATGACAGCTGGAACGCCGTTTGGGTTTTCTGGAACAACCAACATGATGATTGTTGAAAGCATTGGAGATGTACTTGTCAGAGGGCATAGTGGGTATGGAAACCGGGTGCATGGTAACGTGACAATCGTGCTGGCGCCGGAATCTAAAGCACCCTATGCTGTCAAAGATCAACTTTTAGTCATTGCACGATGTGATGATGACTACCTACCATTAATGCGCGAAGCTGCCGGAATTATTTTGCAAAATCATATCAATGATGTGGAATCCGAAAAATTTGCAAAAAAAATTGCTCTCAGTCTTGGTAAGCCCGTTCTTTTGCGTGCGGATGCGGCCTGTCAGATTTTGAAAGAAGGGCAGCTCATCACGCTCGATCCAGAGAAAGCGTTGGTTTACAAGGGAATCGTTTTAGACTAGGCGTATCGCCAACTCACTATAACTCCTTTACCAAGCGGTACCTTCATGAGTTCATTGATGGGCTCATGTTTGTTGTTTTGCGCAGGTTGTAAAAGGTTATAGACATTAGATTTCTTTCGAAACTTCATTTGGTTGTTAAAATTGCCATTCTTTTGGGATTATAATTACCAAATTTTTCGATCATATACTCCTATATCAACATTTGAAGATCAACTTAACTCAAAGATTTTCAAATTTTTCAAACAGATGAAGTTTCCAAAGAGTCTATTAATTTGACAATTATATTATTGAGGACTAGGCCTATGATATATTCAACTAACGCCACTTCGTTGCCTGCTGTTTTTCGAGATAATCAACAATATGAAATCAATAGTCGCCACGCCGCACCAGTATTTCAATACAACTATGCTGTAAGATTTAATCAAACGATTTTCTTGATCGATAAAAAAATTGGTCAATTTATCCGCTTGTTTTTTGAAGAGACGGGGGCCGAAAATATCACCCTGACTGGAATGGGGTCTGCCGCTTTATTAGAATTGAAGCCTACCCGCTGCCTGACTTCTAAAATCTTCGAAAGCGTTCTTGAATTCTATCGAAGAGGGGGGATAGCCGATCAAGTAGAGGGAGATATTCTTAATATTAGTCAAGATTATCATTTTTCTCTTTTACACTTTTATCTCAATCACAAGGTGCAGTCCAGTAATGAAGAGCTGTTTGCTGAAGGAAGTTTTTTAAGTCCTTTTGATAAATTGGAAATAGCGGCCATGCAACAAGAAATCGGCATCTTTTTCCAGCTTTTAAGACAATACTTTCATCAGCCAAGTTTGAAAATAAAGGGGCTGCAGTCTGAGCCGGCGCTTAAAGAACAATCGATTGAGCCGATGGATGCTGAAGAGGGAATGGAAAAAGAAGATGCGGAAACTGATCTTGCGAAAAGTTTTAGCATGATTGAAAAGGATTTAAGGATTCAAAGAGAGCTTGCTAAGCTGCTGGCCCATTTTGAGCCTCAGGCATTTGAAAAGGTGGTCTGCATTGTTCGATCACATTCGAAGCTGCTTTATGAGCAGGCTATTAAAGCTTATGTACGCGCGCATCGCTATTGTCTGGATGATTTGATTCATGAAGCGAAAGATGGCCAGTTGAAGTGGGGCTTAATCTCTTATGTTCCTACACTGGATGCTAGATTAGTGTGGTTTTCGCAATTAAAGATTGAAGCACCGGTAGAGATAATTGAAAAGGCTGTCATTAATCCGTTAATAGCTCTTGGAAGACTTGAAGAAGCATTAGAATGGGCTTCTAAAAGTAAGAATCCACAGTTGATTAAACAAGTCGGTCATAAGTGCAAAGAGAAAGCCCGTTCATCGAGTTCATCAAGCGACTCATTAGATGAGGAGTTAGAGAGTTTTTCTTTCGAAGAGAATGCTTGGGTTAAATGCGTATTGCGGCCTGAAGACATTGCAAAGATGGACTTTGACTCGAGTACACAAACTCCCTTTGAATTTATTCAAACCGAGATCAAACACCAAGTTACCCGCTTTCAAGAGACTGCAAGCTTAAAGGAGTTCGAGCTGTTAGGCAGGAAGTTCATGGATGCTGTAGAAGAGCTTCTCAAAAGGGAGCTTAAGCATGGATGGACGCAAGAGTTATTGGTTTTTGCCCTTCAATGTTATATTGATGAGATGATGGGGAGGGAGGCTGAACAGCATGCCAAGCTGATGAGAAAGAAATGCTCGGCAGTTACAAGTTACGGAGAACAGCTTCATCCTGCATTGATGGAAGATCTGCAAATCATTAAAAAATTTATTAGGATAGCCAGGTTGGATTTGAAGACTCTGTTTGGCTCTAGTGAAATGCAGGGGCTTTTAAAAAAACGGGTCGATCTTTTATCAGAAACTAAAGTGGCTGACGCCCTCATCGTTAGCACCCGAAGGCTTTTTCAAAAGAGATTTTCTTTAAGGGAGAATTTTATTGTCCAAGAGGTCAGCCATTTCTTCCAGCCTCACTTTTTTAAGCCCAATGCTTGGCATAAGTCTAATTCAGTGCAACCTTTTATGGAGCATTTAGAAGAGCGCATAGAGAGTGCGAAGCTCGGGCAGGGGTTGAGTGCTCATGAAATTATATTGGTAAAAGAGCTTTTTATTCGCAAAAGTGTAGAGATGGAGAATTATCAATTCAATCCTCTGGGATGGAGTAAGCTAGATCCATATGACATTAAGCATGTAGAAGAAGGCGTTTTTCATAGAATAAAAAATGGTTTACAGGGTGTTTTGAGGGGTAATTTCAGAAAAAGCGATCTGGGCAAACTGACTCAACAGCAAAAAGAAGGGTTTAAAGGAGCTCCTTTATTGCGTGAAATCTTTTTACAGGCCAACCATGCCAAATTTAAGAGTCGTGAAGATTAGGATGGGAGTGATCTGAGTCAGTCGAATGCAATTAAGGCAGCAATAGCAGCGGAAAACGCTAGGAGCTATGGAATGGCTTGGCTCCTTGCGTTTTTTTCATTTTCCCAACAATTTCTTGCGTCAGTTAAAATCAGCCCAACGGCCTCTTCTCACAGCCTTGATCTAGTGAATTGGTTTCGCATTGCTTAAAATCAATTCTTTAGTTAGGTTGGAAATTAAAAAACACTTATTGATTTATGATGTATCCGGTGGGTGCTTTCCAGTCATTTTCTCTTTCAGAAGGCGAAAAAAGTCGTTTCATTAATCTTTCTCATTCTTCTTCCATTTTCCAGCACAACTATACGATGCGAATTGGGAACACTTTGTTTTTGATCGATCAAAAGATAGAGTCCGCTATTAGGGGGCTTTTTGGCGCCAGCCCGCTTGATGATTTGACAAGCAGTGGGCTTGGTTCCCCAATTGCATTGAAATTAAAGGGGACGAAACATCTGACTAGCCAAATAGTGGATAATATTTTGCTTTTTTTTAGACGGGGATCGATCGAACGGCAAAAAGGCGATCTGGAGCAAAGAGAGTCTTTACTTTTGCTGGTAAAGGCCTGCAAACGCTACGACTTTCTGCTACTGAATTCTTATTTAAGTGATCTCATCTGGCATGGCATCGACAATCCGTTTAGTGAAACAAAGTTTTTAGGGCCATTTGAGAAGTTAGAGCTGGCTGCATTGCGCCAGGAGCCAGACATGTTTTCCAAGCTATTGGATCAGTATCTAGAGACAAAGGGCGAAAGTAGCTATGAGATTGCGCGGGGCGAATTCTTTAACCGGAATTTTAAGAAACTCCTTGAGGAGTCGTCTTTTGGGGAATCGGAGAATGCGATCGCAGATGAGAATGAGGATGCTTGGGATCAAAGTGAAATAGCCAGAGTGATGATTCCTTTCGAGGTTGAATCTTTTGAAAAGATCGCTTCTTCGCTTAAAGCAAGGAATCATGAACTGTATGAACACATTGTTCAAGCTTATGCCAAAGCTCATCAATACTGCCTCGACGATCTGATCCATCGGGTCACAGATATGCCATTGAAATGGGACATGATTGCCCACATTCCTTCACTGGACATTCGGATGCTTTGGTTTTTGCAATTAGATGCTAAAGCTTCTGACGAGAATATTGAAAGCGCAATCGTTAGGCCTCTTATGGCTCAAGGACGCTTTGAAGAAGCCCTGAAGTGGGCTAAAAAAGTGGGAAATCAGCAATTGATCATGCATGCTGCTGGTGCTGCAAGTGCTGTAGGTGGATACTTAGAATTGTCTAACGACTTAGTTGAAGTGAAAATCGAGAGAGTTGTCAACAGCCAATCTTGCCTGAATGAGACGACTCTTATAGGATTCATCCAAGATAGAGTTGGCGAGCTTGTTACTAAAACGAGCGAGATTACAGGCATTTTTGCTCGCAGGCGGTTGGTGCAGGAGTTTCATGAAAGTGTGGAAACCTATCTGATGGAGACGAATCAGCAGGGCTGGACACAGCCTCTCCTTGTGTGCGCCATTCAGCACTATATCCAGATGGTAGCAGAGATGCTAGTCGAAGAAAGTATGGAAGAAACGCAAACCAAGTGTGCGATCACAGACTACGGCAAGCAGCTGCATCCGGCCATGATGGAAGATCTGCAGATCATTAAGGCTCTTATTAAGACGGTTAAAGATTACTTAGATAAGGCTTTTGGAACGGGCCAGCTGCTTTCAATTTTAGAGGATCAATGTGAGTGCCTATCAGAAAGCCGTGTGGCAGAGGCGCTCATTGTGCATGTACGCCATCTCTTTCAAAAACGGTTTTCTTTAAGAGAGGATTTCATTGTTCAGGAGATCAGCAATTATTTACAGCCTTATTTTTTCAAATCGGATGCTCCTTTGGGGTCTAAGCCTTTTATAGAGCGTTTGGAGGAAAAATTGAGTGAGGCCAGGCTAGGCGGAGAACTGAGTGTCCAGGAGATCTTGTTAGCAAAAGAAATTTACATTCGGAAAGGACTTGAGGTGGCCAATTACCGCTATTGCCATTTGGGAGTGCACAAGCTCGATCCTTATGAAACAAAAAATGTAGCTGACTTACGCGAATTGAAAGAAGCTTTGCAAATTGCTTTACGGGCAGATTTTAGCGAAAACTATCTGCTTAGGCTCTCAATGGATCAAAGAAGGTCTTTTGAAGGGCCTATTTTGATGCGCGAAGTCTTTGTGCAGGCCATCAACTCAAAATTCAAGGCCCAAAGCATCTGATTACAGGCCTTTAGCTTGCTTTATTCAACATGAGCCAGTGCTGAATGAGGGTAAGGGCGGCAATGGAGGCTGTGTCAGTACGCAAGACATGATGGTGAAGTTTGACTCCCTGAACGCCTTTTTCTTTTAGCATAGCCGTTTCTTTTGCACTCCAGCCGCTTTCGGGACCAGTAAAGAAAGTGATGGGGTAATTGGGTGTTGCACTGGAAAGAGCATTCACTAGCAAAGGAGCTTCTTGGTCGAGGTCCCCAAAAAAACTTTGACCTTGGATTGGTGACCATTTTTCTATCGCTGGCATGTATGAGATCGAAGGGAGCGTCAATCTGCCGCATTGTTTCATGGCTGCGATGGTCAATGCTTTGGCTCTTTCTTGCTGGCTAGAAAAGACCTCTTTTTTAGCACTTTGGTGGCCGGGGAAGAGCCAAAATTCGTCGACACCGAGTTCTGTGCCCTTTTCTAAAATAAAGGCCAATCGATCAGGTTTGGGGAAAGCTTGTGCTAAAATAAGTCTGGAGGGGTGGAGCGATTCCTCGGTGACTTCATCGATCGAAAGGGTGGCGTGTTCTTTATGGATATCTAGGAGGGTTGCTTGTGCGAGCGTTCCACGTCCGTTGACCAATTCAATCTTTTCTCCTGGCCGTGTACGCATGACATGAACCAGATGATGAAACTCAGTCTCTTTTAAGAATTTTTTATGGTTTAAAGAGATCTCTTCGTCGATGAAATAGCGTTCAGCTGGCATGGGGAGTACTTGGTAATTGAGATGTTTGACTGTTTTGAGGGGCATTTGGCGGCGTTGGAACCGATACGTGTGGAATATGGATGAGTATTTGCTGATTGCCGAGAGTACTTTCTAGTTCCAGTTTTTGTTCCTGTGTCAAATAAAGCGTAAAGCGCTGCATGTAATTGCGAAAGCGTTGGCGGAAATATTTTTCCCGTTCTTGAACTTTCGACTGGGAATATCCGCTAGTTGTCCGCATATTGCTAAGAAGAAAAGCGACGTAAGTGTCTTCTAAGTGGACATTGTCGATAAATCCTACACTCCATTCCAATTTTTCTCGTTCGGTCCTGGGAGCTGTGACAATTTCGAGCTCAACGTTGTCTTTGACAATTTCTACAAATAGTTTACTGACATTGCTGACAAATAATGGCAGCTTCAAAACCGGGATGTGGTTTTTCATTTGGATAAAGGAATTGGGGGCTAATGCGTAGGTGTTGGGATTGATTTGTGCGCTGTATTTAAGCGGATAGTAGACATGTAGAGGAAGATCATTTTTAATTGGAATCAATTGCTGACGCAAGAAGCTCATATGAAGATATTTGGCGTCGGGATCGTTTATGGTTTCTGGTCCACGGGACGAGAAAGGAATGACCACTTTTTTCCATTGATCTGGTACAAAAAAGCTTACTTCGTCATCGTAGGGGCCGTTGGACTGCAGTGCGTCCAATTGCTCCTTGGTGATGTCATTGAGATTGAAAGTCAGCTCTAATCCCTGATTTTTTAAGTTGAGAACTTGATCGTGCGGTCCACTGACAGTTTGGGTTAAAGTCAAGGGCCAGTTATCCAGGAAATCGTAGCCTTTAGGAGCCTCTCCAAGAGGGCGATGAATGGTAATGGGAATTTTCTCTGTCAGCATTTCACTCATTCTGATCACAAATTCCGGATGGCTCACCGAGGTGACGTGTTTGCCAAGATTCACGTCCGGATTTAAGCTGACGAGATTTTTTTTAGAGATTTGAACGATTTCCTCGTTGGGTTGATTAGAGACATCTAAAATAATTTCCAGGTCCCCCGGTTCGAGTTGCTCAACAACGTCTTTTGTCCCCGTTAGAGTTAGGGTGGTTCTCTTGGCTAGAAAGCCATTAGGAAGTAACCCTGGGATAGTCTTGTCAGTTGGTAGATTGATCACGCGGATCGGGACAAAAGGAATCGTTTTTGTCGATGTAATCGAATGGCTGACATAAATCCAAATAACAGCTGCAGCTAGCAGGGCCGCTAGTTTTTTTTGCCATTGATAGGTGAAAAAGCTATTAATTAACGTTTCCATAATTTTAACTGCTCCCAAAAGTTCAAACTAGTCGGAATAGCGGTCTTGGGAGGGCTAAAGACACTGCGAATGATTCCTTTGAAACGGTCGACTTTGACTCCCCGGGTCATGATTCCGTCACGGGCGATGGAAACCTTACCAGTTTCTTCAGAGACGACGATAACGAGGGCATCGGTTAACTGACTTATGCCAAGCCCTGCCCGATGCCTGGTACCCATTGATTTAGATAAGTGAGTGCTGTCGTCTGCCAAAGGTAAAATGGTTGCGGCCGACATGATAGTGGTTCCTCGGATGAGGACGGCTCCATCGTGCAGTGGAGTTGTTGTAATAAAGATCGATTCTAAAAGCTCTGGGGAAAATTGAGCATTAATGAGAACGGCCTTATTTGCTAGATCTTCAAGGGAATCTTGATTCTCAAGTACAACCAGTGCACCAATTCTTCTTTCTGAGAGACGATAGATCGACTGAGAAATGCTTTCTAAAAATTTGTCAAACTCAGTAATTTCGCGGTACTTCTTACTCTTCAAGCTTAATTTTGATAGGGCTAAGCGCAGCTCTGGCTGGAAGATAATTAATAGAGCCAGGACGGCCACATTGACAACGTAGTACATGAGTTTTTCTAAAACCGGCAAGTTCAGCCATTTTGCTAGGGCGAAAAAGCCTAAGAAGGCCAAACTCCCATAGAGCAAGTCCATGGCTCTTGTGTTCCAAAAAAACGAAAGAAGATAGTAGACTATGATCGCAATGATCAAAATCTCTACCACGGGAACCATTAATTGAAAAAACCACATATCCGATGTCAGGGCGTTAGGGGGTTGAATTGCTGCATGACTTTAAGGACATCCCGGTGAGCCGCCACATCATGGACGCGGATGATGTCTACTTGAGCCAGAATTGCCAAAGTATTGGCGGCAAGGGATGCGGGAAGCAATTCTGAGTAAGGTTTATTTATGATCTTTCCAAGAAATGATTTACGTGAAAGTCCTACTAAGACAGGAAACCCCAATCCCTTAATTCTGTGCAAATTCTGTAGGATTTCAACATTATCGGCAACGGTTTTTCCAAATCCAATCCCGGGGTCCAAAATAATCTGTTGCTCTTTTACACCGGCTGATAGAAGAAGGTCGATTTGTCTTGGAAACCAGTCGAGTAAAAAAGGGATGACGCCGCCTGGATAGATCGGATTGTCTTGCATGGTGGCTGGAGTTTCGTACATATGCATGACGCAAATAGAGGCTTGCGATTGCGCTGCCAAAGCCCGCATGTCTTTATCGCGAAAGCCCGCCACATCATTGATCAGTGTGGCTCCAGCTTCTAAGGCAGCGGCTGCTACCTTAGCCTTCATCGTATCGATTGAGAAAGGAATGGGCAGCTCTTTTTTTAAAGCCTTAAGGATTGGAATGACTCGCCTAAGCTCCTCTTCTGTAGAAACAGACGGGGCGCCTGGACGCGTTGACTCGCCGCCTATGTCCAAGATGTCGGCGCCTTCGTGAAAGATCTCCCTGCCTCGTTGAAGCGCAAGCGAGGGATCAAACCAGCGCCCCTGATCGGATGATGAGTCTGGTGTGACATTAAGTATGCCCATTATACGCGTCATAATCCTCCTTAATAATTATTTTTCTTCAAACGCGAATGTTGAGTGTATCAAGCGAAAGCTCCTTTGTATAGATGTAAAATCTATTTTAAAAGCAAGTTTGTTTTTAATTACTTTGTTTGGGTTTTTACTAATTAGTTTTTATTGTTTTAAGGTTGGATTTGTTGATTATTAAAATTGGTTGGTGATTTAAATGAGGAAGAGGGATGGAACTATCACCTGTAAGTAGCTTTTCGGAAATCCTCACTGCGCTTAAAGGTGTCTTGTCAAAAGTTAGAGATAGCTTGATGGAGACAATGGAGAGACTAGGGCGAAAAATTATTGAAGGGATGCAGCATATTAAGGCATTGGTAGGCGGAGGTGCTGCTCAGTTCCTGGCCGATGTGGATGCGACTGTTTCTTCTAGATCAACAGTTGTTTCGAAAACCGATCATGTAGGCACAAGACAATTAAAGGTTGCTCAAGCACCTACGGCAGCTCCACAGATCGCTTTTGCAAAAGATGGTTCAATCAACGTTAATTGAAAGTTATCTCAAAAATATCGACTTATTGAAAGAGCTCGGCGGCAGTTCGATAGAGGGCTTAAGCTTAGGAGTGGAGGGGTATTTTCGGGAAATAAAATGGTTTCAACCTTTACAACTTTAGAGACGGGACCTGCAGCCAAATATTGTGAAGATCTTATAAAAACGATCCTGCAAAATTTGATCAGATCAGAAATGATGAAAGTTTCGACGGGTTTATGGAAAGGGCGCAAAACAATATTTTTTTAAGCCGGTTTAAATCGACGAGAGAACCAATTTATAGGATGGAGGGGTTGAAACAAATGCTCCTTTAGAGATCTTCACGAGGCAGGCTGATTACAAGGCAGAGGAAACAGTCGGTTTTGTTTTCGATAAGAGCGGTTTGGCGCATAAAATCCTGTATGGTCCAAAAATTGAGATCCCTTCATTTAGAGATTTGTTCATAGAAGGAGTGAATAAGGTTAGAGGATTGCTTGGAATGGGGTCTTTAGAAGTTGGAAATCAATCACCCGAATTTATTAGGGAAAAGGTATCGCTCTTTAGAGCCTTTGTTTTAGGAAAAGGGTATGTAGAGGTAAGAGCGAATGATGCTGAAAAAATCCATGGGCTCGGTTTTAATGCTTTTATTGTTTCTCATCGTAAACTAGGGACTTTTTCTTTTGGCACAACTCCTAAAAAGGTGAGTGAAGCAACAGGGCATGCAATTGCTGCGGCCAAAGATTACGCAGAATGGCGCAAAGACATGGTAACCTATACGACATACGATAATGTTGATGCTGCTATTGCGTCGATGAGGGATGAAAAGCGAGAGGCTTTGATTAAATCAGCTAAAGAAGACATAGGAAGCTATTTAAGGAAAAATCCAAAAGAGGGCGGGATCAGATAAAAATCCTGCAAGCCATTTTAAAGAGGGATAATCTCGACATAGACATCATTTTTGATGCTCTTAATTCATTCAAAGAGCGAATCGCCTGAGGACCACTCAAAGTGCCTGAACATTCACACATATATAATCGATGCATGGATTTTGGTTCATGTTTCGATTATTTTTCTGAGATAAATGGGCTGAGCGATTAATTCAGTCATTTTTCAATAAGTTTCATATAGAGTAAATAAATTCCTTTAGGATATAAGGGAATGGCGCCTGACTAGCCATGCACATCAGCATTTGAAAATGAAGAAATCATGCAGGCTAGTAATGACAATGATTGGCATTTCTTGATCGGCCCCCCGATTGGGTCAGATTTGGTTTCAGGTCATATGAAATTTATTACGCTTAGGTGAAGGTCATGGATGTTTTAATGTTGGCGCGCATTCAGTTCGCTTTGACTATCATGTTTCACTACATTTATCCGGTTCTGAGCATAGGCTTGGGATTGATCATGGTGATCATGGAAGGAACGTATTTAAAAACAAAAAATCCTGTTTACCTGCGCATGGCTCAGTTCTGGACCAAAGTGTTTGCTTTGACGTTTGCGATTGGTGTAGCGACTGGGATTGTGATGGAGTTTGAATTTGGAACAAATTGGGCCACTTATTCCCGCTACGTGGGCGACGTGTTTGGGAGCGCTTTAGCGGCAGAAGGGGTTTTGTCTTTTTTTCTTGAGTCTGGTTTTTTGGCTGTTGTGCTTTTTGGCTGGAATCGAGTCAGCCCTAAATTCCACTTTTTTGCCACTACCATGGTTTGTTTGGGGGCACATTTTAGTGCCATCTGGATTGTTGTAGCTAATGCGTGGATGCAAACGCCGGCAGGATACCACATCGTTGGAGAAGGCCTCTCGGCACGGGCTGAAATTACGGATTTCTGGGGCATGGTGTTCAATCCCTCCTCTGTCGTTCGTCTCCAGCATGTCATCTTGGGGTGCTGGCTTGCAGGAGCCTTTCTCGTCATCAGCGTTTCAGCCTTCTATTTGCTTAAAAATCGGCATCGAGAATTTGCAAAAAAATCGATGATCATTGGATTATGGGTCGCTTTTTTAACATCGATTTTACAAGCTTTTTCCGGCCATAGCAGCGGAAAAGTAGTAGCGCAATATCAGCCGGCCAAATTGGCAGCGCTCGAAGCGCTCTACCAAACAGAGTCTGGCGCACCTCTTACTTTGTTTGGCGTTGTCAATGCCAAAGAGCAAAAGCTCGATTATGCTATTCAAATTCCCAAGCTGCTCAGCTATTTGTCGTTTGGGGATTTCAATGCTGAAGTAAAGGGATTGGATCAAGTTCCGAAAGAGGATTGGCCTCATGTCACGGCTTTATTTAATGTCTACCGCCTGATGCTTGGCATGTGGGCGATCATGCTCTTTTTGGCAGTTGCCGGACTGTATTTATGGTATAGAAAGCGGTTAGAGGTTCATCGTTGGCTTTTGTGGATAATGACCTTCTCAGCCATTTTCCCTCAGTTAGCCAATCAAGCCGGGTGGTATAGTGCCGAGGTTGGACGCTATCCTTGGATTGTTTATGGGCTATTGCGCATTTCGGAAGGATTGTCTAAATCGGTGACAGCGAATCACGTCTTTGGCTCGATCCTCATGTTTATGGTGGTCTATACGCTTCTCTTTATTTTATTTATTTATCTTTTGAATGAAAAAATCAAGCACGGGCCGGAAGAGGAAGGAAGCGATCAATCTACCCCTTACCACGGGCTTCATCATCTAGTTGAGGAGGGTGCTCATGATTCCGATCTCTAATTTGGAATTTGGTTGGTTTACCATTTTTGTTATTTTGCTGACGGGTTATGCCATCTTAGATGGATTCGATCTTGGAGTTGGCATGCTGCACTTATTTGCCAAAAAAGATAGCGAGCGGCGCGTGATGCTCAATTCCATCGGACCGGTATGGGATGGCAATGAGGTGTGGCTTGTGACGGCAGGAGGGGCGTTGTTTGCAGGATTTCCTGATATCTATGCGACGATGCTGTCGGCCTTTTATATACCAGTGATGGCTTTGTTGAGTGCCTTGATTTTCAGGGCAGTGGCAATCGAGTTTCGAAGTAAAGAAAAAATGGCCTGGTGGCGTTGGACATGGGATGTGGCATTTGCCCTTGGAAGTTTTTTGATTGCTTTGATCTTAGGGGTTGCCTTGGGAAATCTGATTCGAGGCATTCAACTCGATCAATACAAAGAATTTACAGGAGAGCTTCAGGATTTATTTCATCCGTATGCCCTTTTAGTTGGCTTTTTGGCCGTTTCTTTATTTCTCATGCACGGCGCCATTTACATTCTGATGAAGACCGAAGGGGAATTGCACGATAAAATGCGCCTCCGAGCGGTACCTTGCATTATCATTTTTATCATCTGTTATGCAACGACAACGATGGCAACTTTGATTTATATGCCTCACATGATTGAAGCTTTTCAGCACCGCCCCTTTTTCTTTCTGATTGCGATCATCAATCTGCTTGCGGTTGCAAATATTCCAAGGGAAATCAATTTAGGACGCGATGTTAGGGCCTTTATCTCTTCGTGCGTCAACATCATTTGCTTGCTGGCCTTGTATGCCATTGGAACGTACCCCAATGTCATTCGTTCGATAGATCAACCTGATCAATTGAGTTTGACTATCTACAATTCAGCTTCATCACCTTTGACATTGAAAATTCTTTTTGTTATCGCCATGGTGGGGGTACCACTTGTCATTTCTTATACAATTGCCATCTATTACATTTTTAGAGGCAAGGTCAAGATAGACCCCCATAGTTATTGAAATAGATCACTTTACTTGTCACTGGTTTATGGACAAGTAAAGTGAATAAGCGATTAACACAGTTGGCGTTCATACATTGGTAATATCTAGGGCATCTGACGATAGATGAGAACGGAGCCATAGTTGTAAAGATCTTCTTGTACGTCGGCAGGAGTGCAAAAGGAGACTTGATCATCGTTATAATTTGCCCATCTGTCTTCTCCTGCTTTGACATAGCAATAGGCATGTCCTTTACCATTAACTGAAAAGGCAATCAATTCGTATATTACTTCACTATTTGCCAGATTAATCGATTGAGGAACAAGCGTGTGTTGTCCATTTGTACGTCTTAGGCAAATAGGAAGGATTAAAGGGGCTTTTTTGTCCTTTTGACAAGCATAATCATGAATATAGCAGGTTTGTTCGAGCATTTGGTAAGGCTTGCCAAACGGCTTATCCCGCGTATGTTGTTCAGAAACCACATATTCAAGGCAGTTGTTTGTGTAAGATTTTTTTGAATCAAAAGTAATGGTAAGCCACTGGCCTAGGAATATCGAGATCAGGCTTTTGTATGCCAGAATGCTATCTCCACCTGTGACAAGGGGTATGGAAGAGTCGTAATCCGATAAATGCATTCTCAATTCGTTGATTTGTTCTGCTGTACATGTTTCTTGGCGCCCGGATTTCTCTAAAGTGCTTTTAATGGCTTGAATGAGCTTTTGGCGCTTGAAGGCATTAGCCTCACTTTCGCAAGACTGGTTAAATTCTTCTTTTAGTTCTTCTGGCAGGATTTCAGAAGAAGCTTGAAGACACTGCAAAGCAGTTGCTAGAAAACAGGTATTGCCTCCATTATGAAATCCGCCTTTTTGCGAAAATGCGTAAGGAGAAACCTCGCTTGCACCAATAGTAAGGAGGTTGGCCTCGATGGCAGGCAAGACATCGCTATTGTCCGGCAGATTGAAAAAAGCGTTCTCTAATTGCTGAAAGTGCTTGTCGAAACCATAGATCCAAAGGACTAATTTGATAAATAGGCGGTTGATCACATTGTGTTGATTCACAGCTTGTTTAATATGCGAATACTTGGCAGAAAGTGAATGAACAACTCTTCTAGCTTCTTCTTTGCTTTGATCAACTAATTTTTTGTGCGCTACTTGCACGACTGCATTGAAATCGAGCAGATTTCCTAAGCAGTTGCGGCTTTTTGGTTGAGCGACTATGATATCGTTTTCGACCGTCCATTTTTGATTATTGGAAAGAAGCGGTAATGAGAAATGTGAGTGCATAAAATTTAATTTTTACAGGTTTTGGCCATTGACATGGTTATTTGAGGATAATGTTAATTGTGAATGTTATTTTAGATAATCATAACTGAATTAAAATGGATTTTCAATTTAAATAAATAGTGATACTTAGTTTAATTCATCGTAAATGTATTAATTGTCATTAGCAATGCGCCAAGTTAACAAAAGCCTATTATTATCTTGGAGTGTTTGGATTGCGAGGGCCTTACAGGCGGCTTAAAAATGAGCGTGTGAATTCTTGAATTGAGAGGTTGAGTTGGTTTGATGCTGCTTGGCCGACTTCTCCATCGTACTGCAGAGATGCATCGGCGAATTGAGCCGCCAGGCCATTTTGTTTCACAGCGACCAGCACAAGTTGTTTGTCTTTCTTGAACTCTTCATGAGCATACTGAAGCGCCATTCCATCTCTTCTAAGGGCTTCTAGAACAAAAGGTCTGATGGAGTTGTAGCGGGGATCGGCTATTTTAGCTAGTAAGTGAGTGTTTTGAAAGGATGCTTTTCTGCCCCAAGGTAAATAGGTCTCCCATTCTATTTTGTTTAAATGCTCACTTTTAAAAGCATTTGACAATTGCTTGAGGATAGGCTTAATGGCGGAGTTTTCAGGCCATTTGTTTTGCATAGCCTCTTCCAGACGCCAGTTTACGTGTTTCATCAAAAGGAGAGTGAGTTTTTCTATTTCGCTTCCTGGTATAATGGAGGAGGCATATTGAAATAAAGATGACAGGGCTTTTTCAAACTTGAGATTTTCCGGTAAAAGGGCCTTTAACGCATCGAAAGAGATGTTTTTTAAATAGTCTGTCGGAAGAGTTGGTTGACTTAAATCTTCACTTTTCATTCTTGCTTGTTTGAAGAGATGAACAAGCTGTCTTGTTTCTGATGAATCGATTGCTCGTTTGAAAATGCGAGACACTTTAGCCAATTCGGTTCCTTCATTCCAATTCGTTTGAGCGAAGCCTGTAATGTGAAGCAGGGAATCCTGGGCGATTTCCTCAAGAGAAACACGACTTCTGTTCATTGCATTCAACGAACAGTTATCGCTATTTACGTTATGAATAGATAGGTTTTGATCAGATAATTGTAAACGCATGGAATACTTTTGTTCGAGGTTTCGCTTAAAATTCCGGCTTTAGTCAGTAAATAGGAGCCAGGAAATATGCTAAATTTAGGCCCTATGAATTTGACGAGCTCTAGTATAAAGCAAATGAAAATCGAGCGCTACAGGTATTGGAGGCTAAACATATCGTGCCTAATGTCTATCGAGTCCGATCTATTTATCCTTGACTTGTACCATTTGCCTTAAGCGATCAATTCCTTTTGCAGTGCTTCCTGCTCGACATCATGGGCCTGCTTGTAGAAATAAAAAAGGAATGCAAAGGTTAGCCAGCTAGCACTTAAATAGCAGTTATTAGCTTCCCAGCGAGGGATGCAGAGCTGCTTTAGCTGTACTCGATCTTTAACAGATTGATAGAGTGTTTGCGGCATATAGAGGGTGTATTGAGATAGGGAAGGCTGGGCGATGGTATTCAGCTCGTCGTAGCGCAAGTGGGCAGCGCAGTTATCACATATTTTAAAGTCCCCCCCTTTTACATCAACGATTGTATTTGTGTAGTGTCCATGAGCAAGAGGCATGGAGATGATGAATTGGTTTGTGTCTTTTTTAAACAGTTCATGAGAAGCCAAAGAGCCATTTTCGTTTGCGTATTTAATTTTCAGTCCATCTGAGTAAACGTTTAGATATTTCTGATACAGTTTTTCCAGGATGAAAGCGCCATTGCCTGCACTGCCATAGTCGATTGTACTTATTTCTTTTCTGATGAGTTGGAGCCCTTTACTTAGTAAGGGGGTGACAGCTGAGCGATCCAATTTATCTTCGTTAAAAGTGCAAATAAGCATGCATTTAATCAAGCGATCAAAGTCAAGAGGGGCATTGTCGCTGTTTTTAAGCAGGTTAAAGGCCTCTTGGTTGGAAAGTTCCTGCCAAGGATCCCCCTTTTTAAATAGGAGCATTTTATAGGAGGAGAGTATTTCCAATGCCTGCTGCCTTTTATTCAATTGATCGATTAAATCTACAAAAGTCTTTTGGATTCCTTCAGAGGCTGTTTTAGCATAGGCTTTGAGGGATGAAATGAAAGAACTGATTGGAGTTTCATTGACTCTATGACTTTTTATTAGGTGATCGGCAATGTAAAGAATGCAGTTCGTTCTTTCTTCTTCGCATTTAACTTCTTTCACTTGGTAAATTTCATCTAGAAACTTTGAAACAACATCGCATTTCAATTTATACAGCTTGGCATTGATGAATTGACTGGCGACAGCCTCGAGATCTGATTTATCCTTTAAGAAAAGAAGAGGCTCTTCGATAATGTCTGGAGATGGCACTATGTGTGATAGATCTTCTATTGAATCTACCTCGTTTGTGCCTTCAAAGAAAGAAGAGGTCTCCTGATCAACCGTGGGTATCTCTATGCTGTGCGGTTTTTCTTCTAAAATGGATTCTAGATCTGAAAGCTCTTTGAGATGTGCCTCACTCCCTTCAAAAAGAGTTGGAAATCCTAGATCAATCAGGAATGCTTCTTTGGGCTGAGGCCCCGTCTCTTGCATGGATGAGGGTAAAGAGTGCTCGTTTGCGACATCGTCATTGACAATCTCTTCATGACTAGCCGTGTTTGAAGAGAGGCCTAAGTCCGCACTCTGATCATTTATAAGGGGGTCTTGGGAAGAGGATTCGTCGGACAATGCTTCTGCGCTTTCATCCTTTATTTGCGTGGTAGCGATGCTTTGAGACTCTTTTCTTTCATCCTGAGGCTTGATTGCAAAAGGACGGGCTATATCTTCGCTTGGCAGCAGAGGCTCTGAAAGAGGGCTTTCAAGCGCTTTTTCGCCTTGTCTTTGTTCCTTTCCATCTGGCTGGATCGGCTGCTGTTGTTCGAGATTTTCCTCTGGTACAGTCGCTTCATTAATCAATTGGGGGATAGGGGCTAAATGAGTGTCATGAACAATGGAAGAAGAAGAGGGCTCTCTTCTTTTAATTAAATCTTTAAAAGCAGGAATCATCGATTCGATGCGCGAGTTTACCTTGAAACGACGACCGATTGCATAGCTGATTGTGACACAGGCAACTGCACAAGCAAAAATTGCAAGCACTTTTCTTTGCAGGGGCGTCAGGATGATCAGGCTTTTTCCGATCTGTTTAATAAATAGGGAAGCAGTTGCTAAAGAGGGAATCTGAATCATCATCCTAACTGGGGTTAAATGAGTAATAGCCGTAAGGTAATAAAAAAATGACTGTATTGAATTCGTCTAATGACTTCATAAAGAAGGTGTTAAGTTCTCATTAAAGAGTCTGTTAGTGAAGCTTACAATCTATTTAAAAAAATAGCATTTACTAAATATAAATTCAATTGATGATTTAATAAATATTTATTGTTTGTTTAAGATTTGTTAATAAATTTCAAGTATTGTTCATCCAGCTAAAATAATTTTAGGTTGTATGAATATTCAATTTGTTAATGCTCAAATTAAATCTTTATTGGTTAGTGAAGACTCTACTATTTTAAATAGTCATTTCAAGGCGAGCGAGTTTAAGAGTAAGATTCAAGTCATTATTAGTCGGTTCAACGATGAGTATGGTTCTTTTAACTATCAACAATTTATGGACTTGCACGGCAATATCCGGCAATTGCGTTTGCAAAAGTGGAGGGGAATGAGCGAGTTTGAGTTGATGGAGTTGGAGCGTTTGGCTGGAACGAAAATATTGACTATTAAGGCTTCTCATTTCGATTGTGCAAGCGATTGTTTAACCGGTATTCAGAAGTGTCGGGAGAAAAATTGGGTGCTCTATTTAAATTTGATTGGCCGAGCTTTTAGGGTGAAGGAGCCTTTTTCACGGTATGAATCCTTTTTAAAAAAGGGCGTTCTTTGGGTTAGTTTTCAGTCCAGATTTTATAAAGGCTTGGAGAAGGCAGTTTCTGAGCAGAAAATGATGTTAATTAAGGGCGTGATTGAGCGCACCTATGCTGTTTTTAGGCAGATTCATAGATCCGAAGAAATCTTTGTCTTAGACTATTTAGACGAGGCCCTTGGACAGGATGAAGGGGAATTTAATGGGCAGCATGTGGAGATGGAAGAAAGGCTCATCGCGCGCTTAAATAAGCATATGATTGCCATTCAAAAATATGAGACTTTTAGTTCTATTCATAAGTTTTTGCACTCCATGCAGGAGCAATCCCGAACAAAAGATTCGCAAGAGTATCTTTTGCAAGGAGTGTGCACGGGTGCTACGATTCGCTATATTGAAGCGAAGATAGACAAGTTGCCATGCAAGGGAATGCAAATTTCGAGCAAGGCACGCTTTTATCAGCTGTGCTATGATATGAGCCATTACTTCAATTACACATTTAATGAAAGGCTCATTGATTATTCTATTTTGGAGTCTGATTTAGACGGAAGGGTGGAGGCTCAGCCAGAGCTTGATTCCCTTGCCTTGCAAAGAGATGCAGTAAGAAAAGAGAGGCAGGATTTTGCAAGTCAACTGGATCGAAACTACTCCCGGACGATTATTCCTCCTTTTTTGGGCAAAAAGTTAAGTTTCGATCTTGAGGAGATCATTGGGCCATTTGGTTCAATGCGTCAAGGGGATATCGCAGTTGATGAGTTTATCTTGAATGTTTTGGATCAATTGATAGGCAGCTACAAGGGTTGCAAAACACATTTCATCTTAACGGTAGCGGATAACCGGGCGCATGCGAGGCAGGAAAAAAAGAAAGCGCTGACGCCTGAAGAGTTGAAGGAAAAGACCCTTGCTATATTGGGTTCAGATGCTCCAGAAACTATCAAAAAAAGAATTAAAGCCAGCTTGATTGAGCAGGAGCCGGAGACGGGTCATGCTGTCTACCTATCATTGACTTCCCCTTACGAATTTCAAGATCCAAATGTGTCAGGCTGTGAAGGGCTGCATTCGACGGATCTAGAAAGCTTTAAGTGGATGCTCTTGGCTTGGTTTTCCCGTTTTCCTTATCAAACGATTTCTGGACTCTATCGTGCCTTGCCGCAAGTGAAAAAGGCTGGATCTATGAGCTTTAAAGAGGTTTCTCAGAACTAGAAAGGCCGGCTTGAGGTAGGGCCTCTTCGCTCTGCCCCTTCTTGCCTGCTTCGGCTTTAAAACGCTCTTTCGTTTCTTCGATAAATTGCTGCAATTTCTGCTTTTGCGTGTCCATTTGATCGAAAATGTCTTGGACCTGCGTCATAACATGGCGCAGATTTTCCTTTTCTGAATCAACTTCCGCTTTTAAATCTTCCACAGCCTGGAAGATTTGCTTTTTAAAAGCGTCTTGATTGCTGTCTTGAAGATGTTTTATGTGGTAGTCGCTGGCATAGCCCCTCAGCATCTGCTGATTGCTGACAAGCAAGCCTGCTGCTAGCGAGAACAGGAGGAGGAGGAGAGTAATGGAGAACCCGATCCACTGTTTGACGACTAAAAAAATGGTAACTAAGAAGATTAAGACGGCGATGAGAAGGGCTAAAATGGGTTCAGATTGCAGAAATTGCCATAAGGGGTGCATAGAGAGTCTCCTTCAAAATAAGTCCATTTTAGTGATTTGTGAATATCTCGCCATTCTAAAATTAAAAATGCAGAAAAATGGGAGAATGACTTGTTGGAATTTAACAACTAATTGAAATTTAATCGTTGTGGGTGTTTGATTTATATGCCTATAATTTGTGGTTTTTTTATTTTACTTTTGAAAAATCGTTTTATTTTTTGTTTTTTACGTAAAAGGTTTTATGAGTTCAATACTATATTCTAGTCAAAGCTGTGCTTCAATGCATGTAGGGGTCCCACAAGGAGGGTACGCTCTGACAGCGGCAACAAGTGATCGTCCCATCTTGTTTACGAGCCATGTTGTGACTTGCTTTGCCGTGACTATCTATGATCCGGTCTCAAAAATAGGCTCTTTGTTGCACATTGATTC
Organism: Candidatus Protochlamydia naegleriophila; assembly: GCF_001499655.1. Classification (NCBI taxonomy): domain Bacteria; kingdom Pseudomonadati; phylum Chlamydiota; class Chlamydiia; order Parachlamydiales; family Parachlamydiaceae; genus Candidatus Protochlamydia; species Candidatus Protochlamydia naegleriophila. The sequence continues at coordinate 1,891,536 of NZ_LN879502.1, read as the reverse complement.
GCTGACGTGCATAAGAGCTTCTTTTGATAAATTGGTAAAAAACCTTAAGAGGAATGGCGTTAACTTAAATGGCGTTGAAATTTCAGTCATAGGAGGGCATAAAAAATACAGTAAAGGCATCGCTGCCATTAGGCGCGTGCTAGCAGAGCTTTCGCGCACTACCGTAAAAGAAAATCTTTTTAGCAAGCAGGAGTTGTTGGAGGATGAAAGCAATGATTTGCAGAAGTTATTTGCCTTGATCGAGGACGTTGGAAGCCCGGTCAATCAAGAGTATTTAATTGGAAAAATAAATGGCTATCTTGGCAAGTATTGCTTTACTCAAATTGCTTTGGACACCCGAACAGGCGAGGTGGCTCAATCGACACACTATAACCATCTCATGGTTATCGAAAGATTGCCGGAAGGTTATTCTAAGAAAGCGATTCGCATTTTCGAGAACATTCAACTGGATTTTCAAAAACTATGCTGTCTACTTCATGAACCATCTTTTTTAAAATTGAAAGCGAGTGAAAAGAAAAATCGTTTAAAGCAATTTGAAATCCCCTTGAGAAAAGTTTATGACAGCACTAGAACAGATAAAATACATTTATAAATTCCTGAGATTTGGCTGGGCAAATGCCAGGCAGAAAACAGCGAATTGAATAGAAAGCATTCAACGATTCCATTCACTTGATGGTTTGGCGGGTCCATGTCGTTCGTTGAGGTCGATCTCATCGCGTGGTTCATTGATTCCAAGCGCTTGCCTTGCTTGACTCATGATGAAAAAAGAGCCGCAGATCAGGAGGATTTGGTTATGCAGTTTAGCTGCTTGTACGGCATTTTGGATGCCTTTTTGAATCTCGGAATGGGTGTGAATGGGGCTTGGTTCAACACCCAGATTGGCGAGGCGTGCCTTCAACTCGCTGATTGCAGCCCCTCTTCCATTGGGAGCTTCCACGATATGAAAAGCAGCGGCATTGTTTCTTAAAATAGTTAAACATCCGTCAAGATCCTTTCCTTTCGACAATCCGAATAGAACTCTTATTGAATGTTCTGGAAAATGTTTTTTTGTTGCTTGGAAGAGGCGCTGCAGGCCATCGGGGTTATGAGCGACATCTAAAATGACAGCTGGCGAGCCTTGCAACACTTCGAAACGGCAAGGCTGTTTTGCTTCCAATCCTTTTGCTATGGCTTCCGGGGGAAGTTTAAAACTGCTTTTTAAATGGTTCAAAGCCGTATGAGCAATGGCTTTATTTTCTTCTTCGAACAAAGGAGAAAGGGAATGTACTTTGATGCATGGGCTGTTATTTGCGTGAGCGATGTCTAAGAGTTGTCGATGGGGCGTTTTAGGACCTATAATTACGGGAATACCCGATTTGATGATGCCGGCTTTTTCTTTGGCTATGGCTTCTTCTGTTGATCCCAAAATGTCGGTGTGGTCCAAGCTAATTGAGGTGATGATCGATAAAAGAGGGGAGACAATATTGGTTGCATCCAGACGCCCTCCCAATCCTGTCTCCAAAACGGCAACATCCACTTTTTCTCTCGCAAAGTAGGTTAGGGCTAATAAAGTGGTGAGTTCAAAAAAAGTGGCAGGAATTGCATGCACAGTAGTTAGCTCAAATAGATGGGGAAGAATGGTTTCTACAGACGATTCGGAAATCATGTCTTGATTGATTCGAATTCTTTCGCGAAAGCAGCAGAGATGAGGAGAGGTATACAGGCCCACGCGATAGCCTGATTCTTGCAAGGCTTTTGCAATTTTTGTGACGACCGATCCTTTACCGTTGGTTCCCGCGACGTGGATGGTTGGAAATGCGTGATCCGGGAAGTTGAGGAGTCTTTGCAGTTGGTAGCAATTGGTCAATCCCATTTTTATGCCGCCAAAGAGATTGATGCTAAATAAGCGTTGGATAAGTTCCTTGTAGGTCATAGAAATTAATCAATTGTATGTTGTTTGAAATGCTCGAGTAGAACGTTAAAAGTCTCTTCTCCGACCCATGAGCTGCCAAGAGGAAGAGTTGGCTTGATGGTGCCATGAAAATCGGAGCCTCCAGTTACAAGCCATCCTCGATGCTGGCCGATTTTGACCCAGCGTTCCTGCTTAGATTTTGGAAAGCGTGCGTAATATCCCTCAATGCCATCGAACTTCATCGTTAAAAGATCGCGAATGATGCCGATATTTTCTACTAGATGCGGGTGGGCGATGACTGCAAGCCCTTTGGCGCGATGAATGAGATCGAGGGTCTCTTCGACGCTAAAGGTGTGGCCTGGCTCATAACAGCTTTTTCCCTCGCCAATATAATCGTGAAAGGCTTGTTGAATAGTGGTCACGTACCCTTTCTTTAACATGGCTAAGGCAATATGGGGGCGTCCCATGCTTACTTGAGATACAAGGGTTTGGGGATGCACATCTTCAAGCGTTAACGGCATTCCATGTGCGGTCAGGCGATCTAAAATGGCTTGATTGCGCAGTAAGCGCCTTTGATAGTGTTTATGGCAAAAATCTAAAATCAAGGGTGAATGCAAAGGAAAGCTGTAAGCTAAAATATGAATGCTGGTTTCTTTATGGACGGCCGAAAACTCGACGCCTGAAACGAGGGGGAGGCCTTTGGCTTTTGCAATAGGGATGGCTTCCTTATAGGCTTCAATCGTATCATGGTCTGTAATCGAAAGGCCTTGCAATCCTTTTTGGCAAGCGAGCTCAATGATTTCTTGTGGTGTGGCTGTCCCGTCTGAACAGGTACTGTGACAGTGAAGGTCTGCTCGAAAATCTAACATGCATCTGCCTTGGATGGCTCGTAGGCAATGCAGCGCACTTCACTTTCCAACTCAACACCCGTTCGAGCTTTTACTTCGATTTGAATGTGATGGATGAGTGCTAAAATATCTTGTGATGAGGCCATTCCACGATTGATCACAAAATTGGCGTGTACGGTCGAGACTTCTGCATCGCCGATCGCTTTTCCTTTTAGGCCTGCCTGATCGATTAACGCTCCGGCATGACCGCAGTCTGGATTGCGAAACACGCAACCTGCAGATTTCGCTTTATAGGGCTGTGTTTTTTTGCGGTAGTCGATGATTGCCAGCTGTTTTTCGCGGGCGGTCTCAGAAGGCGTCAGTTGGAAAGTAGCAGATACAATTGCTCCAGGCAGCTTCTGGAAAGGAGAAGTTCGGTAATGAAAAGAGAGATCTGAGCGGTTGAAGTGGATGAGCTCTCCTTGGGAATTCACAAACTCTACACTGATTAAGGACTCTGCAGTTTCCCGCCCATTTGCTCCTGCATTCATATAAACCGCTCCGCCGACGCTTGCTGGAATTCCAGAAGCAAATTCTAATCCTGAAAAGCCTTGACGAGCTGTTTGAGAGCCTAACAGTGAAAAGCTGTAACCAGCACCGACATGCCACTGGTCTGGCTGGATTTTTTCTAGAAAATCGATGCGATTGGCAATGACGACACCATTGAATCCTCGATCGTCAAATAAAGAATTAGACCCTTTTCCCAATATGAAAAAAGGGAGCTTATTTTGATGGCAGTAGTGAAGAACCTGCTGCATAGCGGAAAGTGTGCGAACTTCAACGAAATGCTTGGCTGGTCCACCGATTCCAAATGTCGTAAAATCTTTTAATAAGCGGTTGCTTTGAAAATCATTAGGAATGTTCATGAGAGGGGCTTTCATCTTCATCTGGCTCATCGATTAGAGGAACTTCTAAAGAATAGTCGGTTGCCGCTTGTTCGCTTTCGGCAAGGGTTTGCGCCTGTTGCGCGAGGATTTGAGGATCTGCCTTGTCTCCCTTGCTTCCTTGGTAGAGATGATCTAGCAAGGCATTAACAAAACTTGCTGACTCCGGGGTGCTGAATTTGCGCGACAGGCGGATGGCTTCAGCAATGGCTACTTTGGGCGGAATACCCTTGTCATAAAATAATTCGAAAACGCCTAGGCGTAAAATGTTTTTTGTCACCGTTTGAATTCGTTCAAAATCGTAAGATGTTGAAACTGAAGAGATCGAAGAGTCGATTTCGGCCAGTTTTTCAACGATGAGGTGCATTTTTTCTTGGGCTAAACGGACATTTTTCTTCGATACTGCCAGTTCCGCCATGATCAAACTAATCATCTCAGCTTCATCTGGATGACCGATATCTTGACTATAAAGAAGTTGAAAAACAATTTCTCGGAATTTTTGTTGCGATAGTGCCATGAAGTCCTAAATGCTTAACGTTAATAAATGAGAGGCTCAAGCATAGCACAAAGCCGGTGTTTCAGACTATTGAGAAATCGGAATTTCGTATTTTTGTTTGAGGTCTTTGTGCTGAATATACAGTCTTCTTAGCCTGGATTGTTCGTCAAATTGGAGGATGAATTCCATCCAACCACCATTAAAATGGTAAGAAAAAAGTGAGTTCTGTCTGAAAAGTTCTTTGCGAAGAGCCGTTTGAAAAATGCCGTCGGCTTGGTTGCGAGGCATAAAGCGCATAAGTTTAGTAGGACGATGAGAGGGATTTGTTAAAGAGGTGATAAATTCTTCGAATGTCAAAGCATTGGAAATATTGAGGCCAAGATCTGCTGCAACTTCTTCCGGTAAAGAAACAGGATAGCGAAAGCGAGTTAAAAGACGTGAGAGTGGTTGAGTGAGGAGTTTCATACGCAGCTGGGGTTTAGGGTTAAATAAGACCAAAAAAAGAGAAAAAAGCGATGTAATTACTATACAGGCAAAAAACTTCTCGGATTTTATCTTACGAAAATTGATTGCGGTGAGACTCTCTTAAGAGAATTGCAATCTAATCATTACGATTGAGTGTTTCGATCTTAACAACACTTTAATGTTGCATGCAATAAAAATATGGTTTTCATTCTTTTTTTTGCCTCTTTTAAAGAAAGAAATCGATGTTTTAATTAATTAAATATAAGTTGATTATGATTTTTTGGGAATGCTTTTATTTGCTTTGATGAGTAAAAATTTTAATTCACTTGATCGTTGCAAATTTTCTTCAAGCTGGCGTTCGAGCAATTGTAGGTTAGTAATAGTTGTGAAGCGAATCCATATAAGCTTTAAGCACAATTTTGCTGGAGTTCAAAAAACTTGTTGAAGATGGAGGAGATTTTTGTTATACCTCAGCCCTTTTATTGGCCACTCTAAAGACCCATCTTCAAGCTATGTTGTTGGCATACCTTGTGCAGGTCGCTTGTTATTTAGTCTGTCCCTTTATTAATAAAACCCATTGAAACTATGCTCGCCATTTTTTTAGACATCGAATCATCCGGTCTTGATTCTTTTCATCATCGTGTATTGGAAATTGCCTTTAAGGTCGTTGATGTGCATACGGGTGAGGAAAAGCTAACTTATCAAAGTATCGTTAAGCAACCCTTAGAGGTTTGGGAGAAGCACGATCCCATCAGTATTCAAATTAATGGGTTTTCTTGGGAAAAAGTATTGCTTGGTCAAAGTGAAGAGGTGGTTGGCCGGGAAGTTGTACAAATTTTTAATGATCTGGGAATTGAGCGAGGAAAGGCGGTCTACATTTGCCAAAATCCTGCATTTGATCGCGGATTCTTTTCTCAAATTGTCGATGTCTACACGCAAGAGAAGTATCACTGGCCTTACCACTGGCTTGATTTTGCCTCGATGTATTGGGCTTTGCAAGTCAAAAATTTTGATCAAAAGCATGAACAATTGCCGGCAGAAATGAGCCTATCCAAAAATGCCATTGCTCAGCAATTTGGACTTCCCATCGAATCCAGCCCTCACAGTGCTCTCAATGGGGTCAATCATCTCATTTTATGCTATCGAACAGTGGTCGGCTTTGGACATCCGATTTTATCCCATTAGGTAAAATATGGAGGATCCTTTCCATAAAGATAGGAGAGGAATTGCCTTTTCTTAAATAGGCTATGGCCGGCTCAGTCTTGGCAAGAGATGGGCCTATTCATTCATCTATCTTTATATTTTCACCGAGTTCATTTGCGATTTGCTTTTTGCAGCAGCAAGAGGCTTGGGGCATGCCTTCGGTTGATCCATTTGTGATGGCAGGCGCTCCATTCGAGAGGTGAAAGGGTTTTAATCCATTCCAGAATAGCCTCTTCCTCACGAGCGCCTTCCAGATGACCGGGATAGCAAGTCACGCTAATTGCACCGCCTGGCACAACTAAGTTTAAAGCCTCTTGCAGGCTTAGTAAGGTCGTTGAAGTTTCTGTCGTCTCCGCTTTATCTCCTCCTGGCAAATAGCCTAAATTGTAAACAATCAGTTTGATGCTAGTGGGTGTAATAGATGCAGGGAATTGGGAGTGGCAGCCGAGGATAAGGTGAATGTGTTCGATTTGGCTGGGCAGAAGATTTTGATTCAAATAGGCTTTTGTATTTTCTATGGCTTCGCTTTGGCGATCGAGCGCATAGATTTCTCCTTCGCTTTGGCATAAGGCCAGTTGGCATAATTTTAAGGTGTCATGGCCATTACCGCAGGTGGCATCGATCGCTCTGTCACCTGGCTTGAGGAGTTTTGACCAGTAGTGATGGGCTAAGTCGAGGTGAGATTGAAAGAGAGGATAGGTAGAGCGCATAAAAAATGATTGGGTTTGGTGTTTAGGGTCGTGAAAAAGCCTTAAGGTCGGCACTCACGAAAGCAATCGCGTCTATCATGCCCATTTGTAAGATTAATTCTCAATCTAACTCAAGAGCTAATTCGAGGAGGTTCGATTTATCTGATTTAAAAATCAGATTAGAAAATATTTGAATTCTTAAGAAACTTTCGGTAAAGCCTAAGGGAGTATTTTAAATTTGGTCAGTTAAGGGGGAGAGAATGAAAGTAAAAGACGTTCTTGTTGTAGGAGCTGGAATTGCTGGTTGTGCCGTTGCCCTGGCTTTGGCGAAACGCGGCGTTCCAGTTACCATTGTAACCTCCTCTTTTGATCAACGTGCGTACCATGCACCTTTTATTCAGCATGGACAATTCGAGGATAAGTTGAAGGCTCTCCAGTTAGTTGAGCGAGAAAACTGTTCGCGAGCAATGGCGCAGCTGGTCTCGCACGCAAGAAAAAGCGTGGATGAATTATTAGAATCTCATTACTTGGTCGATCGCAATGGCAACGTCGATATTCATCGTTGTTTGCAAGAACAGCTCAAGCAACTCCCCGATATTGAGTGGATTGCCAACCATAGTTTCATTGAATTGTTGACTTTGGATAAACATTCTTTGGCTTACGGAGATGTTTATAAAAAGCCCAGCTGCTTAGGCGCCGTTTTATACCATCATGCCACGGGAGAAGTGGAAACTATTTTGGCTAAGGAAGTGATTTTAGCAACCGGGGGCGCGACGTCTTTATTTCCTTATTCAACTCATCCAGCTATGGCCAGAGGTGGGGGATTGTCGATTGCCCATCGAGCGGGGGTGCGGCTTTTGAATATGGAAAACATCCAATTCCATCCATTGGGACTATACGAAAAAGATAAGCCTTGTTTTCCCTTGCCTTTGGAGCTTTTGCAGGCAGGGGGCAAGCTGCATGTGTTGAAGTCCATGCCATCAGAAGATATTGGATTGGCAAGCCAATTGAGCGAGCCTATTTATGATGCATTGCAAGCGCATCATGTCGATCATTTATGGCTTGATTTAACTATATTGGATCCGGTGTCTTTAAAAGACAAGTTTCCAGCAGTAGATACCTTTTGTCTAAATCATGGTTTTAATATCGCTAAAGACCCCTTACCAATTATCCCTGTAGCACGCTATACAGGAGGCGGCATTGCAGTTGATCGCACAGGACAAACGAGTCTGCAGCGTTTGCGTGCGCTTGGTGAAGTTGCTTGTACTGGCTTATTTTATGAATTTTGTGATGAAGCGATTAGCGTATTGGAAAGTCTTACATGGGCGACGGCTTGCGCTGAAGACGTTGTCAAGCATTTATCTAAATTTATTTATTATTTCCCAGAATTAAAGGAACGGGACTATGTGATTCAACAACAGTCGGAAAGTATTCTTCAAGAAGATTGGTATTTGCTCAAGCATTTGATGTGGCATTATGTAGGAATCAAGCGCGATAAGGCTCGTTTAAAGCGAGGGTGTATGCTCTTAGAGGAACTGCAAAGAGCAAATTGTATCCAGCCAGAGAATCTTACGATCGATCAAATCCATTTTTCGAATGCCCTGCAAACGGCGCTTTTGATTGCTCGTGCTGCGCAAGAGGCAAGCCAAGCGAAACTTGTTAAAAAGTCCCTTGTATCTCAGTCTGGTGTGGAATTAGTTTGCCAGGCACACAATTGACACTCTGATGAGGCTTTGATTGTATTGAAGGGGGAGGTTGTTATCTGAGTGGATGCATAGCTCAAACCGAGTCAATCACATCCAAGAGCATTTCCTGCTAGATGCATGCAAGCATCAGCTTAAGGAGGACTTGATGCGAATTGCTTAGGCTGTGTCGAAGCTGGCAATCAAATGGACGTCATGCGGGTACCCGAGTAGATCTCCAAACAGCCCCTTGAAATCTTGATTGATTCCCTCTAGTAATAGCTGCTGTTCCGGCTCTGGTAGATGAGGGAAATTGGCGACAATTTGCAAAGACTGGTTGCGGATGGTTAAATAGAAAGGAATGTGATGCTGTGGAAAACGCTCTTTCCAATAGGCTTCTAGATATTGCTCTATTAGGTTTTCATCAATTGTTACGGCGCGGCTACCTATTCTGACATGGGCGTAGTGGTGTCTTGTGCTCAAAAAAGTATAAATGACAATCGACAGTCCGACTAAAGCAAATCCAAGTCCAAATAAGGAGAGGATTAAAGCGTTTTCTGTTAGAAATCGAATGGTTGCAGCTTGCAGATGGGAAGACCATGGGAGGGCAATGCTAAAAACTCCCATGGTAAAGAAAAAGGTTCCTAGGATGAAGCTAATTGCTAGGTGGAAAAAGCGCCCAAATTTAAAATTCATCAGAGTACTCTTCGCCTAGATTTGATCCCATCAGTGTCGGGGGGCCTTGAGTTGCGCCTTGCTGACTTAACTTATGAGCTTGTTCAACCGAGATGACATTTTTAAAGACTACGTGCACAGAGGCGACGTGCAGACCTGTCAATTTAGTGATTTCTTCAGCAATGTTGGTCTGGATTTCTTCAGCTTTTTCTGGGATTGAGATGCCAAATTGAATATTGACTTCGACTTTGATCGTGACCGACTGGCTTTTATCATCTTGCTCAGCATAAATGCCTTTTACGCCTTCAGCACTACGGCCGAGCAAATGATCAATAAAGTTTCCTTCAACCAGGCTTATACCGTCAATTTGAGCTAGACATTGCAAGACAATGGATTGAAAAACTTTATTTTCAATGTCGCGTATAAAAACAGTTTCAGGAATTTCAAATTCTTTAGTGTCGACTCTCTTCTTATCAACTTTTACTTTAGGGTCTATCATGAGTAATTCTCCTGGTCTGAGTGGCAGCTGTTTCGTATACAAAAAACCAGACTATTCTTTCTTAGGTTTGATTAGAAGGCTTTGTTTGTTACCACGTCATTCTTGTGTCTTTCACGTTGTCTAAAAGCCTATTCTTCAGGTACTTTGTATACAATTAGATTAGCATGAAGATTTTAATCTGACTAGTACCCAATTATTAATTTTCTTGCAGTTTGGGCTGGTGCACAAGTTTCCGTCTTAAGAGAGTCTCTATAGGCTAGTAGGGAAGGGATACGATCTGGCAACTTCAGAGATTTTAGCGTTGTCCAGCGCTATGAAAAACTAATGCGTTTGAGTGTTCTGTTGCAAGAAGCAAGCGACTCGCGGAAGGTATAGAGAAAGCTGGCTTTTCAAAAGTTTTTGTGCTTTAGTAGACTTTTTTCGAGAGTGATCATGATTTGCCATTGTGTCCAAAAGATAAGGGGATAATCAATTGAGAGAATCATCTCAAAGATGAATCATTAATGATTTCGAAAGATGTCTAGTGGAAGAAAGCTGCTAAGTCGTTTTCAACGCTTTTAGATGCTTTAAGTGATTCACAAAAAAATAAAATCCTCAAACGATTTGATTCAACCATTTAACTAGAAAGGATTGAGCATGCCTCATCAGGAACCCTCAACAATGCAAATGATTGTGAGTTTTATTATTTTAGTCATCATTGCGAGTTTAACAGCTTATTATGCCGATCGAAAAGGGCGCAGTTTTACAATCTGGTTTATTTTAGGGGTTTTGTTAGGTGTCTTTGCTCCTTTAATCCTTTTCTTTCTTCCTTCTCTTCGCGAAGAAGATGCTAGTGAAGGGCAGCCAACCATGACAGTATCCAGACCAGATCCTTCTTTAGAGCATATGTCGCCCCCTCTAGCTCCTGTTCCAGCTTGGAAAGAAGAAGAGAGTAAGCTGTGGTATTACTTAGATCAAGAGCATCAGCAAATGGGTCCTGTTAGCATTGTTGCTTTAAGAGAGATGTGGAATAGGGGCTTGTTGGAGCTTACTAGTTATGTGTGGACAGAAGGGATGGGGCAGTGGCAGAAAGTTGAGCAGCTGCCTGAATTGAAAGATGCTTTGAGCAAGCAATAAGTGCTTGCTCCCTATTTGATCCACTATTCTTTTTGCTTGGAGCTCATTTCGATGGGCTTTAAGATCGTTTAACAATCCTTGTTTCGGCCTATTGCGCATTCGCTTTCTTGGTTTCCCACTTTTACATCCTATTATACGAACTTGGGCGATAAAGAGAGGCAGAATGTAGTATGCTGACTGTAGAGGAAGTGCGCAGCAGCGGTGGGTGACTCTTCCTTGCATTCACAAGAAAAACTTACTCTTACTTAAGGAGGGATTGTCTTTTTGTCTCTGTGAGGTAGTTGGGAATGGGGAGATGAATTTTAGGTATAAAAAAGGATGACAGTTGTCATCCTTTAATCTTCAGGGTTAAGCAGACTTTTAGTCTATTGAGCGCTAAATGGCTCAGCTTACCAGCTTGATTTCGTTACACCAGGAATCATTCCCATAGAGGCTAATTCTCTGAACGTTAAACGAGAAAGTTTAAATTTGCGCAAGAATCCGCGTGGGCGCCCAGTCAGTTGACAACGGTTTCTTAAACGGATAGGAGAAGAATCGCGAGGCATTTTGTTGAGGGCAATGCGAGCCTGCTCTCTTTCTTCTTCGCTGAGATTCATGTTATAACTTTTTTCGCGCAGCTCTTGCCTCTTGTCCCATTTTAACTTGACAAGTTTTTCGCGGCGCTTTTGCTTTTCTACAGATGACTTTTTCGCCATGTTTTCTTCCTTATTTTTTACGGGCTGGGCCTTTTTGGCGCTGCTTGCGATTTGGATCTTTTTTGTTGATCACATACAAACGACCACTGCGACGAACAAGAATATCGCCTTTAGAAGGATCAGCTTTGACCGATGCTTTGACTTTCATGAGGATTCCCTAATTGAGTTAATCAGTAAAGGTTATAAAGTAAGCATTAGTTATAAATCAAGATGCAATTTTATTCAACCTTTTTTCTGCGAGAATCTGCATTGGATTGCTTAGAAGATAATCGCATTAGAGCATTACATGTCTAAGATCTGTAAATGCGAGTGCTGGAGTTTCCTAGTGGAGATGTTTTTTAGTTGTTTGGTCGTTAACATGGAATATAATGGAGAGATCCTTTTATATATAGGAGAAGTTGAGCGAGAGGAATAAATCGGGGGCTGGTGCTGGAACCCCAAGCGGCAAAGATTTACCCCTTGCATTTATTATTGAAAATCGCTATCCTCTTGTCATGTTTAAACGTTTGAAGCCAAGAATACTGGGCTTTACCAACATTGAATTTTAATTTTTAAGGAAATTAACCGTGAAGCGTACTTACCAACCAAGCAAGCGTCGCCGTTCTTCTGAGCATGGATTTTTGAAAAGAATGAGCACAGCCAACGGACGCAAAATTATCAATAGACGTCGTAGACACGGACGTAAGCAATTAACACGCGTCTAACTCATCGATTTCCTAAGTCAGTGCGCTTGCGTACTCGTCGTCAGTACCAGCGCATGGCTCATGGAAGCCGACGTTATGTCGGCCAATGGATTATCGTTGATATCCGTTCTAGTAAAGAGCCTACTTCTCGGCTTGGAATTACCGTCACCCGTAAATTCGGAAAAGCGCACGACCGCAATCGTTTTAAACGCGTTGTGCGCGAAGCTTTCCGTTTATCTTATCAACAGTTTCCTGGTTCGTTTTTGCTTGTCGTCAAACCGCGTACGTTGGCGCATCAAGCTAGCAGCTTAGATATTCAAAAAGAGTTATTTTCTCTCATTGAAAAGGCCTTTTCAGATCAGCTCAAGAGTAATCAAGTTTAAATTCAAACGTTCTTGGGAATGTTTGGGGGTGATTGGGTAGTTTTGATTCGTGAGTTTTTCAAATGAGCGTTTTGATAGTGACTCATGGACTGATAAACTCACGAATGGGGTTTTTATTTACTCTGATCAAGACCGAATGTTTTCAATACGAATCCGCCAGTCAAGATGATTAGGCTGATTACGATTATACGGGCAATCAATTGCTGCTTAGCTGTTGGATAGAAGGGCTTTTTATACGTGAATGCGGCAGAAACTGCTGGATTAGAGCGGTAGTAAAGGTATTTCAAGGCTCGGTCCTGCACATTTTGCCATTCTTGATTCACGACTCGGCTCGCTCCTTTGCTGTCTAAAACGAGCTTGCAAAAATCATTATAGGAAAGTTTGTAGATTTTTCTTTTTCCTTCAAGGAGGCTAGGATCGATCGGATCGACTAAAAAAACTGAAGGGACTGGAGATTTTTCAGCGCCAACGAGAACAACGGTATGAGCAGTCTTTGGCTGTTCCACAAGCTTGATGGGATCCTGCCATTCATACATTTCATAATCACTTGTAGATGTGGATAAAGTAGGCGAATGGGGTCCATAGGAGCTTCCAAGAAAGCCCTCTGTTACAACGGGGCCGACGTTTTTTAACAATACTATTAATTGATCAATCGAATCTAAAGGAGTCCAGCTGGTGGGCGTCAATTGATACAGTTCTTTGATTTGATCAATAAAAATCTGATGAATAATTGATAGCTGCCTTTGCTTGGATAAACGCGTGAAGTCCTCTTGCAAAGAGCTCAACGCGATCCATTGAGAAAACTCTTCATGCTCTTGCCGTTTGCACTCTTTGGCGTTTTCCATGTCGATATAGGCACTTAAGAAAGAGGAGAAAATAGTCATTTTCTCTTCGGCAAAGAGATCACAATAAAAGGTATGGATGTCGGCCTGCCCACTCTCTTTATAGCGTTTAAAAAATTCACGAGCCGTTTTAACTTTTTCCTTCGCATCACCCATCGCCGCAATTTTTAAAAGAATGGCTTTTTGATTAGCAAGTATCCATTTTTTTAAATCTTCATCTGCCATAGGAGATGTTTTTCTTTCTCTTAAAAGTTCAGAAACATAATCACAGACTAAAGCGCGATGCGGCCATGTAGTCGTCGCGAAATCGTGTATGGTCCTTCGAAAGCCGGACAGTCTCTTTCGATCGTTTTCTTGAATTTGAATGGACTGAGGAGAGTCATTAAAAAAATTGGCAATCAATTTAGAAGCGTAAAGATAGCAAGCTCCATAATTACCTTTCCCTTGTTCGTTTTTACGTTTGCTAGAACCGGGAAGGGGTTTGCCTGGTTGTATCGTCCATAGACAAGCCGAATTAGTTTGAATCGAATGAATCATTATAGTTTATATTTGTTTTTATAGTTCTTTTTTTTTGTTATTTGTAAGTGGGTGTCGATAATATAGTTAATTGCTTAACTTGTCAAAGTTAAATGATTTATATTGAGCGTGTTGCATTGAATTTCTTTTTTATTAAATTTAAGATTTTGCGTGCTTGTTAAAAGGGTTATTAACGAGCAGCTTGAAAATCAATGGGGATAAGAGAGGGTAAATGGAGCAGGTACAGGGGCCGGCTTAGGTTTCTAGAACGTGATCGAAAAAAAATTGGTGAATGACTGACAGCTGTCCTCTTGGCGGCAGGCATTCACCAAATTTTTGTCGGGTTCTGGTAAACGTTTATTGAAACCGATGACCGGTTTACCGGCTTGAATCGTCAAAAGGCATTTTGAATGGATAGAAGGGATCATGGTATTGATTCTTTTTTTATTATCGTATTTTAACTATGTTCTTTCTTCTAGCGATTTTCTTTTTATCAAATGGAATTTTACCATACAAAATTTATTTTTTATTTTTAAATCGATTAGCGATTTATTTGATCTTATTGTCAATAAAAGGGCGATCTGTCACCCTTTATTTCTCATTGATTTTACAAGATGACGAAGTATGGAAAAACAATTAGACCTGTTGAATCCCAATCAAAAGCGGGCGGCGAAGCTCGTGGATGGAAGAGTATTGATTCTGGCTGGAGCTGGGAGTGGTAAGACGAGAGTTTTAACCATGCGTATGGCCTATTTGATTCGCAATTTAGGTGTATCTCCCAAGTCTATTTTGGGATTGACCTTCACCAATAAGGCGGCGGCAGAGATGCGGCATCGTTTAGCCACCTTTGTAGATGCGCAGGCGGCTAAGCAGGTTATGCTCTGTACGTTTCATAGTTTTTGCATGCAAGTACTGAGGCAAGATATTGGTAGATTGGGCTATACGACCAAATTTAGTTTATATGATGAACAAGATGTGCAGCGTCTCATCAATATGATTGTACGCGATATTCTTCAGCATGAAGGAGAATTGCCCTCTTTAGCTTCGACGCTCAATGCCATTCGTCAGGCAAAAAATAAAGGATTGGCACCAGAAAGCATTCAAGGAACGGAATCGTCTTGGCATGACTCCTTTGCTCAAGATGTTTACCGTCGTTTGCAATCTAGCATGCGTGCTTATAATGCGGTGGATTTCGACCATTTATTGGGATTGACCGTCGAATTATTTGAGCGTTTTCCAGATGTGCTCGATCGCTATCAAGAGCGTTTTCGCTATATCATGATTGATGAGTATCAAGATACCAATCCTATCCAGTATCGGCTCGCTTCTTTATTGTCTGCGAAGTATCACAATCTGTGCGTTGTGGGAGATGACGATCAATCCATTTATGGGTGGCGTGGAGCGGATGTTAAAAATATTTTAGAATTCGAGAACGCGACGTTAATTAAGTTGGAGCAAAATTATCGATCGACAAATGTCATTTTAAAAGCTGCCAATGCAGTCATTGATCACAACCAGCAACGGCACCGCAAGGTTTTGTGGAGCGATAAGGGGGAGGGTAAGCCGATAGAGGTTTTTCACACCCCAACAGAGGTTGATGAGGCCCAGGCCGTGGTCAAAAGAATTGTCAAAATGAAAGAAACGCTCGGGCTGCGCTGGAGGGATTTTGCCATTTTATATCGCTCTAATGCTTTGTCGCGCCAATTTGAATTGACGTTGATGAAGGAAACGTGGAAGATGGGCGATCGCTGGGTTCAAGGAATTCCTTATGAGATATTTGGAGGGGTGGAATTTTATGAGAGGCGCGAAGTCAAGGATCTTTGTGCTTATTTAAGATTGATTCTCAATCCTGCCGATCAAGAAGCCCTCTTGCGCATCATCAATCAGCCTCGCCGGGGAATCGGCGAAGACAGCTTGGATGTTTTGACGGCCTACAACCGGCTGGAGCAGCGTCCTCTTTGGGAAGTCATTGAAGAGGTGGCTCGGCGTGAGGGGCAGGCGGCCCATTTAATTCAACATGGCAAGGCTTTAAAAGGAATCGAGGGATTCGTGCGCATCATCAACGAGGCGAAAGAGCGCTTTGAAAGAGGGAATTTGGCTGAGAATCTAAAATGGCTGATCGAGCAGGTGGACTACCAAAAGGCCATCAAAGAAGAAGTTAAAAGCCAGCAGATGCGCGATTTTAAGTGGGAAAACGTTCAGGAGTTTGTCTCATCGCTCGTCGAGTTTGAGCAAAAAGCGCAGGCTAATCCGGAGATGAGCGGTTCGCTCGAGGCTTTTATCGGCAATTTGTCTTTGGACAACAAGCTGATGCAGTCGACAAAAGATAATCGAGAGGAAGATAAGGTCAATTTGCTGACGTTTCACAGCTCGAAAGGATTGGAGTTTCCTGTTTGCTTCTTAGTCGGGATGGAAGATCACATTATTCCGCACGAGAAAAGTTTGAAAGAGACAGGATTAGAAGAAGAGAGGCGATTGATGTATGTGGCCATTACTCGGGCTCAACAGCATTTAAACATCAGCATGGCAAAACAGCGCAAGCGGATGGGTAAAGACATGGCTAGCAGACCCTCCCGCTTCTTATTTGAAATTCCAAAAGAGTTATTGCACATGACAGATTGGCGTGTCACAACTTAAGAACAGTAAATGCTTTTAGCGCTATAGCTTGCTAGCAGAAGGGCGCGGTTTAGCATCAATGAAGATAATATCCGAAAAAGCATCCTTTAATTTAATCAATTCTTTATCCTTATTGCCCATTTTTCCTACATCAAGAACTAGGTAGTAACCTTTCTCGGTTTGCTCGGCTTGTTTATACGTTTGTAATTGTCTAGTATATCCTGAAACCAGCTTTGGATTTGATGATAGTTTTATTTCAATGACTATACGTTTATCAAATCCTTTTGAAATTTTAAAGTCGACAGGCCCGTTTCCCGTCTCTGCTTCAGGTGTAATGTCCAAGTTGTTAGCTCTACAATAGGCATGAGCTATGGCAAAAAAGAGGTTTTGAGCAGATTTTTCTTTGCGAGGTTTGCCGTTATGGTACAATTCTATAGAAAGCCGCCGTTTTTCAATTAAAAAACGGAATTGCTCAATGATTCTTTTTACGATTTTTTCTATTCCTTCGCTTGGATGAATGTGATAAGGATATTCTTTCACAATACTACTAGCAAAGCGTAGCATTTGTGTGAGTGTTAGAGAATTCTCTTCGAAGTTATATGATTGAGCAATATTTGGTTGATGTATTAGCTCTAAGCATGTATCAAAAGCTAATTTGCTTGATAAAATTCTTTGCTTAAGAAAAGCTTTATTTTTTTTTGTATCGCCATGCCATATATTTCCTATATGTGTGTTAACTTTTTTTCTTAAATTATTGTTTAGCGAAGAAGCTCTTGCTATATCAGACCAATCTTTTACTATGGGCAATTCTCGTAAAATATCGTTAGGCACTAAAATAATGGGAGTTATCCCTTTTTCAAAAGGGTTTATGGGACAATTTATTTGAATTTCATTTCCATCTTTTAAGGTAAAGCTGTAGGGCTGCCTGGCTATTTTTAATGCATTTGTTATTCTTTCATTAAATTCCAGAAGGGCCGGTAAAATAATTCCTGTAGTCATATCACTAATTCTGTTAGGACCAAATCCTTCTTCAAATAGTCCCATCGCTATAAATAAGTCAGGGTCAGAAATTCCTAAATCAATGATTTCTTTTGCTGTTTTTATGAGCGCATTTTTTATATGAGGGCCGCTTCCACTGCCTGATATAGATTGTGAGCCATACCCCAAGCACGTACCTTTTATTTCGGGAAAATGCATAAGATCTTCAACTGACCTCCAGGGCTTGTCACCTTGCTTAGAAGAAACTTTTAAAAGCTTAATAATCGTACAAAAGAAATCTTCATAAAGCTTATATCCCCTTTCTTTGATTTCTCGATGCCTACTATTTTTGATAAGTAAGGGATCGATGAATAAAGGAGTATCTGCATTTAGTATTGGATCTAAAACTCCAAGTTCAAGCAACAAGTTTGGATCTATTTCAAAATGTTCTGAAAAGTGGATTGGATTGCAGATTTTTGCCATAATGCTCAAAATCGAACTGTTATGAATTAATTGAAAAAGATGATTACTTTATCATTTAATTTAATAACTACATATTAATTTTTAGCAAAAGCTATGATTTTCTAAGATTTTAATCTAGGCTATTGGTAAGGAAATAAAGCTTTTTTTGATTATTAAAGAATTGCGGGTTAAAAAACTAGGCTCAAGTATTATAGCTTAAGAGAAAAAGACTTCGAGGGAAACCTTCGAAGTCTTTAATAAATTAGCGGTAATAGGGATTGGAAGGCTGTTGATGGACTGGATAGGTCATCTGGCGACCGGAGAATTGGCCAGGGTTGAGCTTTTGGATGAGCTCATTGATGTAGACACCTGGTCCGCCGGCTTGGTAGTTGACTGTATACAGTCTTTGCCCACTGGCATCGACGACAACCATTGTTGGGAATGCATCGATTCCGTAACGATCAAGCAAGGAACGGAATGGTGAGGCTGAAATGGCTTCTTCGGCGTAATCGGGAAACTCTGCCTTCAAAAAGATGAAACGGCCGCCGACTGCCTGTGCAAATTCAGCCTTATTCAATACCTCTCTTTCCAGTTTCATACAAGCTGGGCACCATTGAGTCCCAGTAAAAAGGATGACGATTGGCTTGCCCGATGATTGGGATTGAGAAATAGCTTCTTGGTAATTGTTGAGCCAATTAAGTCCTCCCGCTGCATAGGCTTGCGATCCAAATTGGCTTGGCTGTCCTTGATTGGGCATCCGGGTTGGCTGTCCGTAAGGTTGATTAAAAGGTTGGCTAAACGCTAATGAGGGAATAGCGGCAAATGCTAATGAGCTGCCCAATAATAAAGCGGCTATTTTTTTCATCTTTCATTCCTTTCTTGAATTTATGCCTGTTGAACATTAAAATAATAACCTGAGTTTTGGGTTTATCCGCAAACAACCTGAAAAAGATGCTTGATTGCCAAAATTGGGATGCCTTGTCGTGAATGAGGGGAATGTCCGCTTCAGGGGTCTTGTCTATAAATCCAAAACTCAGGTTAATAACCTAATCCCAAATTAAGGTAATATCTGCAAAAAATGCAATCTTTTCCTCCAACTGTCGTCATTCGGCATAGACTTGAAAATTTGAAGAAGTGCAGCTTGCGCGGTTTAGAATCCCGCTCAGATTTTATTTTTCTCACCTATCCTTATAAGAGCCTGCCAGATTTGTCCGGCTACATCATTTTAGCAGTTGACGCTCCGCCTCTTTCGGTCGATGATGCTAAACGAGGATTACTCGTTCTCGATGCTACTTGGCGCTATGCAGAAAAAATGATGAAACCCTTGCATCAGCAACCCCAATACATTTATCGTAGCCTTCCACACCACTATCGAACAGCCTACCCACGCTGCCAACATGACTGCCCAGACCCTGAACGCGGACTTGCCTCCATCGAAGCCATCTATCTAAGCTATCTTTTAATGGGACGTTCTGTCGAAGGATTATTAGATCGTTATTATTGGAAAGAACAATTCTTGAGAATAAATCAATTGCTTAATTGACTTTAAATGCAAAATTTTTTACTATATATAGAAAATATTTAAATTTTTAAACAAAATTTGGAACATAGATGCTAACAGAATTAAGCTCTCGATTAGATTTACTAGAAGATATTTTATGGACCTATTGCGGTGTTCCCATCGTCATGTTATTAGGGCTTTATTTATCGATAAAATCGGGCTTTTTCCAAATTCGCCATTTACCAACAGTTTTTAAGACATTTTTGGGATTCTTACGCGTTCGCGATTCTGGCCAGGAGAAAGGAGGGGTTCATCCTCTCAAGGCTTTTTTTGCTGCGGTCGGTGGCTGTGTAGGGATTGGCAATATTGTTGGGATTTGTACGGCCGTTCAATTGGGTGGGCCGGGTGCTTTATTTTGGATTTGGATGACAGCAATTGCTGGGATGATTTTGAAGTATTCAGAAGTTTATTTAGGCCTGCGCTACCGAGTTCCAAATGGCAGTGGAGGATACAATGGCGGACCGATGTATTTCTTGCAGAAAGCTTTTAACAATACTTGGGTACCGAAGCTCGTTTGTATTTTGTTGTGTGTGTATGGGGTTGAAGTTTATCAATTTAGTGTGATTTCAACGAGCATCACGGGGAATTTAGGAATCAACTCTTACCTTGTCATCGGAGTTTTGCTGGCGTTGGTTATTTTTGCGGGAAGTGGGGGAGTGCGCCGCGTAGGAAGCATTTCGAGTACGAGTTTGCCTATTTTTGTTGTCCTGTATGTTGGGATGGGAATGTGGGTGTTGCTTAACAACTTACCAGCTCTTCCAGGCGTTGTGAGCCAAGTTTTTACGTCGGCTTTTTCAGGTCATGCGGCAGTAGGAGGCTTTGTTGGTGCTGGGGTCATGAGTACAATGTCTTATGGAATCAGAAGAGGGTGCTATACGGGAGATATTGGAGTTGGGTATGCGTCTGTCATTCACAGCGAATCGAGCGTGCAAATACCTGAAAAACAAGCATCCCTTGCCATTTTTGACATCTTTTTAGATACATTCATCGTCTGTACGACGAGCCTTTTTCTCATCTTGACGACGGGAATTTGGCAAGAGCCCATTGAAGCTGGAATGTTGGTCCAATTATCACTTGGAGAGTATTTTCCATACATGCATTTCTTTATGCCACTCTTTCTCTTTATGCTGGGCTATAACACGATTAATGCCTATTTTTGTGTGGGACTCAAGTGTGCGGAGCATCTTTCTCCTAAGTATGGACGCGCCGTTTACTATGCTTATGCTGTTTTGGCTCTGCTCATCTTTTCTTTCATGGGGACGAGCCAGGCTCAGACAGTCATGGCCATTGCAGGGGTATCGCTCTTAATCATCAATGGTTGCGGAATTTTTATGCTGAGGCATGAAATCTCTTTCGATCTGGCTTCAGAAAGCCGCGCGCGCGAACAAGAGCCCTTGCTATCAAAGGTTTCTTTAGAGCAGGTTTAATCGAGCTAGATATAGCAAAGAGTCCTAATGGCGGCCCAGTCAGATGACTGGGCTATTTTATTAGGTACGGGCAATAAAATCCTAGTTCGGCTTGACTGTGATGGAAGCCGGTGCGGACACGTTGCCAAATTCATCTACTGCTATGATCAGGTAAGTATAGGCTTTGCTTTTCTTGCGATTGTGATCTTTAAATTCTAAGGGTAAGAAAGCTGGAGTGACACTGATTGCTTTATTTAACTGAGGAAGGCGGTAAATTTTATAGCTAATGGGGGGATTGCCCTGTTTTGGAGCTTTCCATTTGAGGACATTGATGTAATCTGTTTGGGAAAGAAAGCGGTTCTTTTTTTGAGTTCCCTTTAAGTGGGTGGGTGGTAGAACTTTTCCGGGTTGAGGCGGTTCGGGCAGATAGGTGAATGCGGATGCTGGTGTGGTTTCAGAGGTGCCGGTCGGTCCTGTGATAACTACCTGAACGGTCCCCATTCCGGGCGGAGCAATGGCTCTGATTTCGGTGTCACTAATGATTTCAAAAATGGCAGCTGTTGAACCGAAGAAGACTTCACTTGTTGCGGTAAAGCTTGAACCCGTAATGGTAACGACAGTGCCCCCAGATTCTGACCCGCTGTTTGGGGAAATAGCCGTGACGATTGGCACGATTGGTGCGGCTAATCTAAATTTGGCAATAAAAGCTGAATTGCTTCCTGCGAGTGTTGGCTGAAAGGAATCAGGCGTCGTTGGAAAGTTTGAAGATGCTGATGCTCCAGCTATATACAAACCGCCCATGCCATCTAAGGCGATTCCGAGTCCCAAATCATCTGCACTTCCCCCCATGTAGGTAGAATAAAGCAGTGCGCTTCCCTCGGCATTCAGCTGGGAGAGAATGACATCAATCCCTCCTGCGAGAGTTGATTGAAAGGCGTCTGGCGTCGTTGGAAAATCAGGCGATGCAGTGATTCCAACAAGATAGATCGACCCACTTGGCTCTAATACTAGGCTGGTTGCTTGGTTTGTGGTACTTCCACCTAAAAGAGTAGAGTAGATGAGGCCCGTTCCTGTTGCGTTGAGCTTGAGCGCAAAGGCATCCCGTGTTCCAAGAAACGAGGTTTGAAAGGCACCTGGGGTTGTTGGAAAATTGGTCGAGTCTGTGAAGCCGACGATATGGGCATTGCCTGTGCTATCGACGGCTATTCCACTTGGTCCATCAAGATTATTGCCTCCAAGATAAGTTGAATAGATCAAGGCTGTTCCCGTGGCATTCAGCTTGGTTACATAGCCATTTGTTGCACCAGGCTTTGAGGTTTGAAAGGCTCCTGGGGTGACTGGAAAGTCCGTTGAAAGAGTGGCTCCTATCGCATAGGCTTGATTGCTGCTGTCGACGGTGATTCGCGTGCCTTGTTCTGCTTGGCTGCCCCCTAAATAGGTTGAGTAAATGAGAGCCGATCCCGTGGAATTGAACTTTGTAATAAAACTATTAAAAACACCATTTAAGGTTGTTTGAAAGGCTCCTGGAGTGACTGGAAAGTCGGCAGAAGTCGTCAATCCCGTAAGGTAGCTATTTCCAGCGCTATCGATAGCCAAAGAGGCGCTTTGATTGACACCTGAGCCCCCTAAATAAGTGGAAAAAATGAGAGCGCTGCCTGTTGCATTTAATTTAGTTAAAAATGCGTTGGCACCAGATCCTGGAGGTGAAACTTGAAAAGCTCCTGGGGTCGTGGGATAATTTGGGGAGAAGGTGGATCCTGTGATATAGGCATTGCCGCTGCTGTCTATCACGAGTTCGTTTGCGAGGTCGTTTAAGCTTCCACCTAAGTAGGTAGAATAAATAAGGGCAGTGCCACTTGCATTTAGTTTGCTTACAAAAGAGTCGATATCACCGGTCAATATTTCTTGAAAAGCGCCTGGTGTTGTTGGAAAATCGACTGAATTCGCAAGGCCAGCAATATACGCATTCCCGCTTGTATCAACGGCTAGAGCTACGCCAAAATCTTCTCCGGAGCCTCCAAGATGGGTGGAATAGCTTAGAATGGGATCGATAATGAGAGAACTGCTCCGATCGTATGAGCCAATTTTGAAGCCGATGTCATTTTTTGCTAGGAGCACAAATTCTCCTGGAATCTCGGCTTTCTTTTCATTGTTTATCTGGTAGACAAACGGCTTTTGCATTAAGAGCTGCTGGCCATCAGGAGTCGAAATTTGAAGATTTCCTTTCTTGTCAAGCGTCAATTCCTTTATTCCTTCAAAGTGCACGTGCACCTCATTTGGATCGGCTCCTGGCGCAACGCACAGGTCATATTCAAGCACTTGGCCATTTCCGTAAAAAACAGCATCGATGCCGGTATATAAGTTTTCGTAAATCTCTTTTGTGTAATTGGGAATGTCGATATGCCATTGATTGGAATTGCTTCCAATGAAGTAGTGGCTCTTGCACGATTGCTCATCGACACCTTTTAGGTTTAAATTTTGATTGGCTTTCACAAACTCCATCTTCAGAACTGAAAACTCTTGTTTTTGTTCAGACTTTTTTGCGATGGGTACTGCGATGGCAATCTCTTGCTCGGTAAAGTAAAAAGAATGTCCCAAGCGTTGAGTCTTATATTTGATTTCAGATGGCAATTGTCCGACATTGCCTTCGAAATAAAGGGGTAATTCGAGAAACTTAACGAGGGCGTTCTTTGTTAAGTGCTCTAATTTTTCTTCTTTAGTTTGGGTCGGAATGAATAAAAATGCTGTTGTTATCAGAGTCGCAAATAGTGCAATGAGAGCAATTTTGAGAGTGGTAAAGGGGCTTAGCATACATGCTCTCATGACCTATTTCTCCTTTTCATGCGATTTTAAGAATCTTTGATCAGCTTTATTTAAACACAGTTTCTTTCAAACATTGTGGAATATTTTTTCTTGTTCGGCACATTGAAAATACATGTGCGCTAGAGATGATTTAGGTTTAACCCAACGACAGGAGTTAAAATCGGGATAAAAGGGGTGAAACTATAGGAGTGTCTATAATTTTTTTTAAGATATAAGGCTAGATTATTATTAGTAAAACTGTTGATTAAATAGGGGAATTTAATCGACGAGGTCTGCTGTCTTACTATTTTGTGTCATCAATAATTTCATGATATATTGTCTATTCGCATATAAATATTCTACTCCAGAGAATAGAGAATAAAGAGCTGCGATGGACACTATAATGGTGCTCGTTTGCTGGAGTGTTTCGCGCGATAAATAACCCATTGAATAGGGTATTAGTAAGATGATAGTGGTAAAGGCGGCAATCGCTTGGATGACTGCTTTGAGTTTGCCGCTTGGGCGCGCCGCTAGAGCAAATCCCTTGAGAGCACAAATGGTCCGTAAGGTGCTGATCACAGAATCTCTATACAGAAAAACAAAGATCAAGATCATGGGCAATTGAATGGGGGGCAAGGTAAAGGTGAGGAAGATGGAGATTCGATAGATGCTGTCTGCCATTGGGTCTAGAATTTTGCCGAGGTCGGTCACTTGGTTGTATTTCCTTGCCAGATAACCATCGCAGGCATCTGATAACTCTGATATGCCAAGGATAAAAAGAAGAATATAGGGAAGAGTCGCTAAGTTGATGTTGAAGGTTTCGTATTCTAAATAAACTAATAGAAAAATCGGGCTGATAAAGATACGAAAAAATGTCAGATAGTTGGGGATGCTCAAATCGACCTTCCTTTAATCTAAAAGCTCAATAAGCGAGGATTTTTTTACCCACTTACAATTTAAGTTCTTAGATTACTCCTTTTATTTTTGATGCTAAGTAAAATACCCGCATTTTTTTATTAATTCAAGTTATTGATCTAAAAGGATGTATTCTTTTGTAAAGTGGCGTGCGGATGTCCGTCAGTTGGAGGACTAGAGATCTTTGTATGGTTTGCATTTATTTAACTATTAAGGGGTTGTGAGAGCATCGTACTTATTGGTGGAGTTGGGCATTGGGAGAGCCAGCTAGCTTCCCGATACCCAACCTCGAATGTCAAGAGAGATTTGAAGGAGATTGTTCATTGCGAATGACTTGGCGATAAATTTCCAAATAGTCATCTGATGAGTGATTCCAGCTAAAATCCATTTTCATTCCGTTAAGGATTAAATTGCGCCATTTTTCAGGGTCTTCAAACCAGCAATGAATGGCGCGGTCGAGTGCGGAATCGATTCCAGCCGCATCGGGAAATTCAAAGACGTAGCCATTTTTTTCTTCGAAGGGTTTTGAAGAGTTGTCGACGTCAAAAATGGTGTCGGCCAATCCTCCTGTATGCCTAACGATTGGAACGGTTCCATATTTCAATGCGATCATCTGAGTAAGTCCGCATGGCTCGAAGAGAGAAGGGACGATAAACATATCGCATCCGGCATAGATAAGATGTGCCAGCTCTTCTTGATGGTGCAAGACCAGATGAATATGGGGATGGTCTGTGTATTGATGTTTCAGCCTATGAAATTCGGCGCTAATGCTCGGAATTGGACTCGAGCCTAGCAAAACAAACTGTCCCTTTTTATCAACAATATGGCGCATGGTGTGCTTGATTAAATCTATTCCTTTTTGAGGCACGAGGCGCGTGATACAGCCTACGATGGGGCGGTGATCTTCGGCCAATAGGAGCTTTTCTCTGAGCAATTTTTTGATAAATCCTTTTTTATCAATCGTGCTGCGGTCTTTTTTGTTGGCAGGCGTTTCGCGAGGCGAGTAGTGTGCGGGGAGGAAGCGGTCAATTTCAGGGTTCCAATAAGAATAGTCGATTCCGTTTAAGATGCCTGCAAATTTATCTTTATGCTCAAGAAGGGTCGTTTCCAGGCCCCTGCCGCCCTCTGGAGAGAGAACTTCTTTAGCATAGTTTGGAGAAACGGTTGTAATAAAGTCCGAGTAAACGATCCCCCCTTTGAGGAGATTGATTAAGTTGGGATAGAGGTTGTCTTGCATGCGGCTGGCTTGCTGGTAGAGAGATCCATCTAAGCCAATATGATTTAGATCAAACGTGGCACATTTGCCTTGATATTCCATGTTGTGGATGGTAAAAACTGTTTTTGGCTTGCTATAGCCAAGTTCCTGGTACATGTCTTTGTAAAGTGGTGCAATAACAGCCGTTTGCCAATCGTGCAGATGAATGATGTCTGGTGTGACAGGCCGTTTGTACATGAATTCGATTGCAGCGCGCGAAAAATATAAGAAGCGCTCCGTATCGTCATCACAACCATAAAAACAACCACGGTTGAAAAAGAATCGAGGGTGGTGGGGTTCGATGAAATACACTTTTAGATTTTCAACCCAGCCCATCCAGATAGTATTGGAAAACCATTCTCCATTGTAAAACGACATGAGGTTTTTGCTATCAACTGTTAGGTCTCTAATTTGTTCGCTATCCATGCAGTCGTATTTGGGAATGATGATGTCGACATCGTGACCTTTCCAAGATAATTCACGGCAAAGGCCTAAAACGACGTCTGCTAATCCTCCAACCTTTGCAAGGGGAGCAAGTTCAGAAGCAATGTGAACAATGTGCATGCGGAGCTCCGGTTCTTAATTTTTCTAAAAGATTACCATACCTAATAGTCGAACTGAGGGGAAGAAAAAAGAGATTTTACAAACCGCGCGAATGAAAAATGAGAATTGTTTCATGGGCTTGAACCAAGAAGCAGTGGGGTTATCAGTCCCTTCCCTCTTCTTAAACGGCGCAATGTAGGCAAGCTGACAGAGCTGCAAAAAGCCCTTTGATGCAGCTTGCACTTATTTGGTCTGAAATGAACCATTTTCTCATTTAGTCATAGCTATCCTATCTCAACAGCCGGGTAATCTTCAGAATAGGATTCACCTAAAACTCCATAGTAGATAACGACGCGTTTTTTAAAGTCTACAATATAGCTCACAACACCTGCTTCCCAAGAAGCCTTTAAGAATTCTGGAAAAGAACTTTGTCCTGCTTGATCGATCCTTAAGGCCTTTATAAGAGCCTCACGATCAAATAGAGGAATATCAACAGTCGTGTTAACAAGTGGGGTGCCCTGACTTACAACAGAACCATACTCTGTCAGATAAATACTCTGGCACGAAGGGAGGTTCCAAATATTTCGAGTGATTCCAGCTTTTCTTAAAGCTTCGGCAAGGTATGGGAAACCGCCTATCTGAGAGCGAATACTCATGGCGAATTGTTGGGCGTTTAGAAGATTTTCGATAGCTTTGCTCATATTTTTTCCTGATACTTAAAGTTACAACTTCTTTTCTGTCTCTGTTTTGGGTTATACAGGCAGTGTTGGGGTTTAGTCTGGATGACAATCAGTTATAAGTTATAGCGATGAAAGATATGTATCAATAAGCATCTTCGAGATACTCAGGCGAGAAGGTAATTGGGGTAAGTTTGTATAGTCAAATCAATCTGCATGTGTTAATTCTACAGGAAGGATAGAAATTTCTCCTTCTTCCCATTCATAAGTGAATGCCATCATAAGAGAATGCGAAAATGGACATGGTTGGCTGCCAAAATAACAAATATTTCTTACCTTAATGCTGACTTCTTCAAATATTTCAAGACAGACGCATTGCTCAAGCGTTTCACCTGGATTCTACGCTGTAAGATTTCTCAGAAAAATACGGACCTTGCGCCAAGAGAATCTTATTCTCCTTTCTAATCAATGCCATTACTGCAGGTGGATAATTTTGGATAGGCTAAAAGATCCACACGAGCACTCTATAAAGCATTCTTAAGCTTTTCTATTGCCAACCAGAGGGGATCCCTTCATATTCCGCTTCAGCAGCAAACAAGTTTCCTCTCGCAAGAGTGCCAATGTAAATACTTCGCTTTAAAGCAATGGACTGTTGATTTGGAATATTCTACCCATTATCGGTTGTCGGCAGTTTATTACCAAAGCGAGTTTCCATTGTTTTGAGGACGCAAAGCATCTGTAAAGATTAGTGGAGCAGAAAATGGGGTGAGCATCATCAGTTAGCTAATTAGAATATTAATTGGGGGGTCTATCTTCCCAAAAGTACTTCTAGCAAACAAGAGTTGCGTGGAACTCACATGCTTTCCAATCTTAGTTCGTGAATTGGCAAAAAACTAGTCTTGCATGATAGTTTTTATGCAAATTTCTGCACGCCTAGGTCTTGCTGTTTTTGATGGCGGTTCTTTTGCAAACAGCTATACTAACTATGAAGCTATTGCTCCATGATTGGATAATAGCAGCATTAAAAGGTCTACTCATAAGTCAGAAATAAGAATCTGAGAAAAAAATGCATAGAGAATGGATGGATTGATTTGGATTGATAATCAGTTGTTTATGCTAAGATGAAGAACATTTCCTTTTCTTGTTGCAAAAAAAACGGTGGATCAGTATTATTTTGTCTTTGCTAATGCGAATGGCTCATAATTAATGGGGTGTAGCCAAGCGGTAAGGCAGCGGTTTTTGGTACCGCCACGCGGAGGTTCGAATCCTTCCACCCCAATTGATCATAGGCGATCAAATGTCCTTTAGTTTTCCTCAACCGCTGTTGTTTGCTGGATCATCTCATCTTCTTCTAGCGACTGAAGTCGCATCTCAACTTGGTATTTCTCTTGGTCAAGTGCAGCTCAATCAATTTCCTGATGGGGAAATAGCGGTTCAAATTTTGGAGAGTGTGAGAGGGCGGGACGTTTTTGTTTTGCAATCTATTGCATTAGATCCCAATTTCTATTTAATGGAATTGTTGATCATTGTGGATGCTTTAAAACGGGCATCTGCAAGAAGTGTAGTGGCAGTGATCCCTTATTTTGGATATTGCCGGCAAGATCGCAAAGACAAGCCGCGTGTTCCGATTACGGCCAAGCTTGTGGCTAATTTATTGGTCGAGGCGGGTGTAACGCGGATTTTGGCCGTTGACCTACATGCTGGTCAGTTGCAAGGTTTTTTTGATATCCCAGTTGATCACGTTCATGGGCGCCAGCTCTTGATTGATGGATTGCGAGATTTAGAATTGAGTCGTTGTGTTGTCGTTGCGCCCGATATTGGAAGTGTTAAAACAGCCCGAGCTTTCGCAGGTCAGCTTCAAGTTGATTTTGCAGTAGTTGACAAACATCGCCTGAGTGCGATGGAAGTGGGTGGTCTTTCATTGATCGGAGATGTTAACGGAAAAGATGTACTTCTCGCTGACGATATGTGCTCTACAGGAGCAACTTTAGTGTCAGCAGCGAAAGCATGCCAAGAGAAGGGAGCAAAGCGTATTTTTGGTGTTATCACGCACGGGCTATTTGTGGACGATGCTGTTAACCGTATAGAAAATAGTTTGCTTGAGTCAGTATGGATGACGAATACCATTCCCTATACTGAACGGTTGAAAGACGGTCATAAGCTTAAAACCATTTCGATAGCCCCTCTTTTGGCTCATGCCATCCAATGTATAGTATCGGATGAGTCCATCTCTTCTTTATAAAATGTGTCTATAAGCCTAGTGAAAGATAACGATCTGAAAAGTTTCCTCTTTTAGGGGCTTTATTGTAGATCGGAATTTTTTTAGATAAGTTGCGCAGCTTTGCAATTGAAAAGAGAATTGATGGGTCAAACCAGCCGAACAAAGCTTAGCGTAATGTAGAAATTTGTTTAACTTTATCCTTTTTGGGGGATTCATGAAACTGCAAACAGTATCGAGAACAGGAAATAGCAAAAGCGAAGTCAATAGCCTTCGTCGTGAAGGAATGATTCCAGCTGTCCTATATGTTAGAGGGAAAGCCGGTGAAACTTTAGCTGTTAAGAGTTCTGAATTTGGCGCTTACCTTCGTCAAGTTAAATCAGGTCATCTACCTACAACGGTATTTACTTTGGTTGACGACAAGGGGCATGAGCGTCGTGTATTAGTAAAAGATATTCAGTATACCATTACGACTTATGAAGTGATGCATTTGGATTTCGAAGAGTTATTAGAAGAGCATAAAATCAACGTAAAAGTACCTATCGAATGCACAGGCACTGTTGATTGCGTGGGGATTAAATTGGGTGGTGTACTCCGTCAGGTCATTCGTCATGTTCGCGTACGTTGCTTGCCAAAAGATATGCCAACTTTCTTCGAATTGAATGTAAAAGAGTTGGGCCTTAAGCAATCTAAGCGTTTAAGCGACATTGCAATCCCAGAAACAGTACGTCCTTTGGTTGATTTAAACGAAGTTGTAGCTGTTATTGTAAAACGTTAAAATAAAAGCTTAAAGAGTGACACATTCAGCTCAGCAAAATTACCTTTTTGTGGGACTTGGGAATCCAGGTTCTCAGTATGAGTTGACAAGGCATAACATGGGTTATCTTGTCATTAAGGCGTTTGCCTTGGGTATGGGGTGGCACTTTAAAGAAGATAGGCGTTTTAATGCTTTAGTAGCGAAAGGGGTAATCGGAGAGGCATCGATCCACTTGCTTTTACCATTGACCTATATGAATTTGAGCGGAACAGCTGTTAGGCGTTATCTAGACTTTTTTAAGTTGCCTGCTAGTTGTTTAGTGGTTGTCACAGATGACATCGCACTGTCTTTTGGAAAGCTCAGATTAAAGACGATGGGGAGTGCAGGAGGGCATAACGGATTAAAAAGTGTGGAAACTCATTTAGGGAGTTCGCATTATGTTCGTTTAAGGATGGGAATTGGACATCCTGGTGAGAAAGAACTCGCAGGATATGTTTTAGATTCGTTTAGCCCAGAAGAATTAAAAATTTTAGCGACTTTTGTTGATCGCGGGGTAGAGGTTTTACTACGCTTATTAAAAGAAAGCGTCTCGCATGTGATGAACGTGGTCAACACGGCTCCGAGCAAGGACAGATTGGTTCCCTTGCCAAAGAAGGAGTCAATAGATTTAACAAAACCCCCTTTGCAGGGTTAGGAGAATACGCATGAGTCAAAACAGACAAAACCTTTACGAAGGAATGTATGTCATTAGCGCGACGCTAAGCGATGATGCTCGCCACAAGGCTTTGGATAGAATTCAATCAGGAATCACCAGCCATGGTGGAGAAATTAAAAAAATTCACGAGCAAGGACGCCGCCGTTTAGCTTATGAAATTGATGGACATCGTGAAGGTTACTATTACCTGGTTTATTTTACAGCTCCAACAGCAGCGATTTCTGATCTGTGGCAGGAGTACCATTTGAATGAAGACTTAATCCGCTTTATTACTTTACGTACAGAGAAGGTGATGGAGAAAATTGAATTCAAACCTTTAGTTGAGCAGCAGTAAGGAGTAGACTATGATGCAAAGAAGACCAAAATACAATTCAGAGTACTCTGATGCTCGTTCTAAAAAGCGCAAGCGTTGCCCGTTTACAGCGGCTGGCGTAAGAGACATTGATTACAAAGATATCGACACTTTGACTAAATTTATCACAGAACGTGGTAAAATTTTACCAAGACGTATTACAGGCGTATCTGCTTATCATCAAAAGAAATTGACAGCAGCAATTAAACGCGCCCGTCATGTGGCGTTGTTGCCATTTGTAGCTGAAGTTTAAGGAATCATACGAGGAGATAACAGTATGGCACAATTGTTGTTACTAGAAGATGTGGAAGCTCTAGGCAGAAGTGGAGAGATTGTTAACGTAAAGCCTGGCTATGCACGTAACTTTTTACTTCCGCAAGGACTAGCGGTTACAGCTAATAAAAATGCTCTCCGTATGCAAGAGCGTCTGAAAGACGAACGTCAAAAGCGTGCGATCGCTGACAAGGAAGAGTCTGAAGCCGTTGCAGCGAAGATTGAAGGAGTGTCCTTAGTGAAAGTGGTTAAAGTTGACCATGAAGGGCACATGTACGGTTCCGTTACGGTTGCTGACATCATTCACCTTATTCAAGAACATACTCAAGTTGAAGTAGAAAAGAAAGCTATTCAACTTAAGCATGCGATTAAAACAACTGGTGTTCATACCGTTGTTGTTAAATTGAAAGAGGGTGTTTCTGCTAGCTTTAATCTTAAAGTGATGTCTGAAGAAGGTCATCGCGCAAGCTTAGAAGAGCAGCAAGCGTCTTAAGTGAATTATGGCTAGAAGTTGTTTGATGATTTTATCATTAGCAACTTCTAGTTTTTTTTAAGGAGCTGAGATGGTTGCAGTGTCCTCTTACAGGGCTTCTTAAGATATAAAGTTTCTTACCCTACTCAAAGCGTGGAGCATGCCCTATGTTGCGCTTATTTTCCCCTGCTAAAGTCAATCTCTTCTTACGTGTCGTATCAAAGCGCTCAGATGGCTATCACGAACTTTCTTCGGTTTTTCAAACCATTAGCCTAGGTGATGTCTTGACTTTTCAGCGCCAGGTAAAGGATGTTCTGACCTGTTCAGATCCTCTACTGCCGACAGACAGCTCTAATTTAGTGCTTAAGGCAACTCAGCTATTTCGTTCTAAAACAGGCATTGATCTGCATTTAAGAGTCCACCTCGATAAGCGTGTACCTTCTCAAGCGGGTCTTGGAGGAGGAAGCAGCAATGCTGCGACGACTCTTTGGGCATGTAATCAATTAGCCGGCGGAGTTGCATCGACAGATGAGTTAATGCAATGGAGCGGAGAAATCGGATCAGACATTCCTTTTTTCTTTTCTAACGGCACAGCACACTGCACCGGGAGGGGGGAAGTGGTTCAGGATTTGCCTCCTACTGCCAATCAAAAGCTTTGGATTGTCAAGCCAGCTCTTGGTCTTTCGACTCCGGAAGTGTACGGCCGAGTCCGAATTTCTCAGACTTCTCAAGAAGCGTATTCTAACCTCGATAAAGAGAAGTTCTTGCAAGGAACACTGCCTTATTTTAATGATCTGGAATCGGCAGCTTTTGAAGCTTGTCCCGAATTGAAGGAGATTAAAGCTTTTCTTTCTCAAAGCGGCTTTGAAACGGTATTGATGTCTGGTTCGGGCTCTTCATTTTTCTGTATGGGTGAGGGCCACCTACCTCACCAAACAAGTTTAAGAGCGTTTTCTGCTCATTTTATTAATAGATCTCCAATACAGTGGTACGCATAAATTCTTCACCCAAGAGAATAAGTCATTGAATTTGACACGCCCCAGTGAAAATTGAAAATAGGTAGCAACGATAATGGCAGACGATTCTTTAAAAAATGATCCCTCATCAGAGTGGCCGGAAGAGGTTAAGCAAGCCTATGAAAGCCTAAAGATTCCGAGCTTATATGATACTGTCCTGGCAAACGAAAAACTCAGTTTAGAGGTGCGCAAGCAAAATCGAGAGGTTAAGCTGGTCGTAGAAAACATGGGTAAGATTGCTCTTCAATTAGACTCGTTGCTCGAAATGATGTCAGAAGAGTGGGAGGAGTATGAAGAGGGGGATGTTCTTTCGCGAGAGCCTGGTAAGGAAGCTGAAGAAGCTCTTCCTACTTTTTCAGATTTAGAACTCGAATTGTTGGGAGACAAGCAAGCGCATTTGGAGCAGCAAACGCAAGAGCTGCTCGTTGAGATATCTGATTCGATTTTAGAGTTATCTCATACGACCAAACATATGGGGCATCAATTGTTGCAAGTCTTGCCAAAAAAAGAAGGGGTGTTTGCTAAACCTCCTCATTGGCATCCGTTAGCAGAAGATATCATCCATACTTTCGTTGAAGAAGTGAATCGCGTTCGCTATAGACTGTTATCGCGCCTTGAGAAAATGCAGATTCACTTGATAGATCCCCATGTGGGCGATCCTTTTGATCAAGACAAACATCAAGCTTTAGAACAAGTCGCTGGATCGCCTAAGGGAACTATTGCACAAGTCATCAGGCCTGGCTATAGCCAAGATGATACGATCCTACGCCATGCTGAAGTCGTGATCTATGTTTAACGCTAGCCGCTTAGTGGCTATTTGGCATGCTTAATTTGAATGAGTGGTGTTACTCATTTGAATGAGTTGCCATCAACCGAGTGAGGCTTACCTATCATGGAAGACGTGAATGAAAATTTATGGATTTGTCCTATCTGTTCAGCTGAGCATCCAAGTCCAGTAATTGTATGTCGTCGATGTGAATGTCAAATTCTTCTTCTCATTAAAATCAAGCTGACCGCGCATCAACTTCGTCAAGCAGGTTACTTAGAAATGAGTCAACGCTTCTACGATAGAGAGTGTGAATTGAGCTAGCAGGTGGAACAAGCTTACTAGTTCCTCATTTTCAAACCTAAATCCTGAAAATATTTTAATAATATTTATCGGTTCTTAATAATATTCAATTAAATTAAGAGCTAATTTTTAAAGTCTGTCTTTTCTTGAAAAGACCTGAAATAAGTAAACCGCAGAGAATAATATGAGTATTAGTAATAGTCTTTCGAATGTTGGGCATGCCATTTACGAGGGATGTAAAGTTGTTTATAAAAAGACTGTTCATCCTTTAGTGCAACTGGCCTGTAAGGTACTTTTTTTAGATATTCCTCATTATACAGGCACGATTGCTCGTAAAGTGATCCATCTCTTTACAAGGACTCAACCGACAATCGTACGTATTGAGGAAGCAGTGTCTACAGTTCTTCCTATTAAAAGAGAGCGAGTCGATTTAAGTTCTTTTGAGCCCACACTTTTTCAGCCTGAGTTAAGAGAAGAAGGTGAAGAGTCGGTTAACGATGAGACTGAAGAGAGAAGAGAGAAGAGCCCGAGAAATCCCTTGCAACCAATCGTTATTGAGCCAAGAGAAGAGATAGAAGAGCCAGTTAGCCATCAGGTTGTAGAGGGAAGAGAGGAAAGCCCGAGAAATCCCTTGCAACCAATCGTTATTGAGCCAAGAGAAGAGATGGAAGAGCCAGTTAGCCATCAGGTTGTAGAGGGAAGAGAGGAAAGCCCGAGAAATCCCTTGCAACCAATCGCTATTGAACCGAGAGAAGAGATAGAAGAGCTGGTTAACGATCAAATTGAAGACAGAATAGAAAGCGAGGCTGGAGAAGCCTTGCAACAGTCCATTCAGATCGTGCAGAAGGAGTTAGAGCCTCTGCCTGTGCTCGTAAAATCAACCAAAAGGTATGTTGCCAATTCCAACATACCTTTTTACGCGGCCCGTGTAGGCTTCCCGAATCCTTCTTTTCGAAATTGTAGCTTTAATTCCTTATCGGTTGTTTGCGCTCATGCAGGCTATAAAATACCCGTGATTCATCCGGACAATGAAAAGCTTTATGCAGAATTGGCTGTTGCTAATGCGGAAGAGTTTAAACAAGTGCTTTATCAAAAAATAGCTGAATGCCAGGAGAAGATTGCGTTAGGAGAGATAAAACTTCGAGGAATGAGTGAGCAAGAGAAAACCGAGCTAGCAGAGATTGAATGTAGGATCGAACCAACCAAAAAAGAACTTGACGAAGTCGCATCTCAATTAAAGCACTTTAATCCTAGTGAGTGGGAAATAAAGGAAGATGAAAGACTTCCCCCTTTAAGAAAGCAACTCTCGCTGCTTAAGCAAGAGCTCGTAACAGACGAGAGCGAAACATTAAAGCAAGATATTTACAAGCTGCAGATAGCTATTAACAAACGGGAAATGGAGCAAATGGTGCTTCGGAATACGATTGCGAAAACTGAAGAAAAGATTAAGGCTGCAGTTGAGGTCAAGAAGAACGAATTGGAGCGCAGGGAAAAAGAGCTGAAGGATAAAAAAGGGCAGTGGGGACGCGAAATGGGTGAAGTCTCGAGGGAGATTATATCAATGAAACGCGAGATGACAGAATTTGAAACGGCTTTAGAAAATCAAGAGAAATTAAAAAGAGGATCTGCTGTTATTGCGATTTTACGTGGAGAAATCGAAGGGCCTTTAACAATGGAAGATGCCCAAATACTCTCCGCTATTTTGACCCATGAAGTTAAATCTCGAACAATCTACAACGGTACTGAAGACGCGCGCTCAGATCTTGGGCATATGATCCTCAAGCAGGCTCTCTATGATTCTGATTGGCGTGCTCTTCGCGTCGGCGGATATGGACATTGGTGGGTTTATGTACGCAATCCAGATGGTTTGACTATTGATGAAATTAATGATGCAACCATTTATCGCAAGCGAATGACAGTTGATCAGCTATTTGCGAAATACAGCAACCCAGATGAGTGGCGCAATACGCAAATTACATTCTATGATGGCATAAACTAGATCCTGGGCCGTAACAAAAAAAGCTCAAAGGAAAGATTTGATCATTCCCTTGAGCTTTTTTTTGTCCTCAAATAACCCCCATTCTTTCTGCAATTAGCCGCGCTCTGAGCTAATAGAGGTGCTGATTTTCGCAAATAATGACAATTAGCTATTTAAAATGAGGCAGTAAACAAGAGTTTAATGCAGAGACGGTTGAGAAACGCAGAGATACAGATTTCAATAGCAGTAACAGATAAAAATTCTAAACAACGTGATCCAATGTATCTTAATATGCTTATGGATCGAAAAGTAATCATCTAAGTAAAAGCAACGGGCTAATTGTAATGGATAGAGCACATCATAGATGAATGTGGGCAGTGCAGTCAATGGTTTATCATTCCCTCAGTGTCTCGGCCTTAAACTCTTGTTCGCAATTTTGTTTGTTTCGCCCCAGCTCTTTTTCTTTTCCGCTTTGTGGACTAGCCAAGTTTACAGGATTTTGTTAGATTAAGATTCTCATTTTTAATGAGTTTTAGTATTCTTTTTTGCAACTATCAATCGAAACTGTAAGTGGCTGGATAAAAGATATGAAATTGTTTGATGATCAATTAATAGTAATTACTGGTGGCGCTGGTTTTATTGGTTCCTGCGTCGTGCGGTATTTGAATGACAGAGGAATGAACAACTTAATCATTGTCGACGAGCTTCGCTATTCAGAAAAGTGGAAGAATTTAGTTGGCAAACGATTTGTTGATGTGATTTCCAAAGACCGGTTATTTGATTGGCTGGTGGGACGGGAATCATTGGTCGAGGCTTTTATTCATTTAGGCGCGTGTTCAGATACTTTAGAGACCGATGCCAGCTATCTATTAGAAAACAATTATCGTTATAGCGTTCGTTTAGCAGAGTATGCTTTAAAGAACAGTCAACGCTTCATTTATGCTTCTTCAGCTGCTACCTATGGAGATGGTTCTAAAGGGTTTGTGGATGATCAAGACAATCTTTATGCTCTTCAGCCTTTAAACATGTACGGATTCTCCAAGCAGCTGTTTGATCAATGGGCCTTTAATGAAGGGATTTTGGATAAGGTT
The DNA here is from genome assembly GCF_001499655.1 of Candidatus Protochlamydia naegleriophila. Taxonomy (NCBI): domain Bacteria; kingdom Pseudomonadati; phylum Chlamydiota; class Chlamydiia; order Parachlamydiales; family Parachlamydiaceae; genus Candidatus Protochlamydia; species Candidatus Protochlamydia naegleriophila. The sequence continues at coordinate 1,854,774 of NZ_LN879502.1, read as the reverse complement.
GTAGGACTGAAATATTTTAATGTTTTTGGGCCCAATGAATATCATAAGGGACGCATGGCATCGGCAGTCAGTAAAATGGTCCCTCAGATTTTAAATGGCGAAACGGTTAAACTGTTTAAGTCGTCCGATCCTTCATATTATGCCGATGGAGAACAGAAAAGAGACTTTATCTATGTTAAAGACGTCGTTAGGATGACCTGTGCATTTTTAGAAAATGACGAGGGGGGGGTGTATAACATTGGCAGTGGAGAAGCTTCGACTTGGAATGCTTTAACGCGAGCCGTCTTTAAGGCCTTGGATCGTACTCCTCAAATTCAGTATATTGATATGCCTCATGATCTCGTTAATAAGTATCAGAACTATAGCTGTGCTGATATGGCTAAGACAATCAATGTTTTGAAAAATGAAGCTCGGACAATGAGCCTAGAAGATGCTGTTGTCGATTATGTGAAAAATTATTTGGTATCGAAAAAGATATGGTAAAACTTGCTAATACACTGCGCAGCTTAAATCCAGTCAAAGTCATGGTGATTGGGGATTTGCTTTTAGATACTTATACCATTGGAAAAGCACGTCGCATTTCTCCAGAGGCTCCGGTTGCTATAGTGCATGTTCATCACGAAGAGCACAGGCCTGGCGGCGCTGGAAACGTGGTTTTGAATTTGGTTTCTTTAGGTGCTCAAGTGGCCGTCATCGGTCGTATCGGAAACGACTGGGCTGGCGAGGTTTTGTGCGATGCTTTGCGGAAGGAAGGAGTGGTTGTAGAAGCTATTTTTAAGCAGGAGAGCTATAAAACACCGATTAAAAATCGAGTGATAGCAGAAAACCAACAGATCGTTCGCGTTGATTTTGAGCAAATGACTACCCTCGATGAGCAATTGGAGCAGGAAATTATTGAGTCGATCCCTCATTTAATGCAAGATGTGAAAGCGATTGCGATTTCTGATTACGGTAAAGGATTGCTCACGCCAACGCTTTTGCAGGCCATTATTCAGCATGCCAACCGTCATCGTATTCTTGTCATAACAGATCCGAAAGGAAGCGATTTTAGCAAGTATTTGGGCACAACGCTTATTAAGCCTAATCTGTCCGAGGCGTATGCAGCAGCCGGCTTGCCTTTTCAGGCTTCATTAGACTTAGTTGCCCAGAAAATTTTGCATTTGACGCAAGCTAAGACATTGATGATCACCCGCTCAGAAGCTGGAATTTCCTTATTCGAATCGACGGGGACAAGGCACGATTTTCCGGTCCATGTCAAAGAAGTCAAAGATGTCACAGGTGCTGGAGATACGGTTTTGGCCATGCTGGCCTATGCTTTGGCCAATCAGCTCCCTTATGATTCTGCCACGCAGCTATGCAATATTGCAGCGAGCCTGGCCATCGAACAAGTGGGATGCGCGCGCGTTACTCTTTCAGATCTGGCGCATCGCCTTTTTCAGCGCGATATGAATCATAAAGTTTTTGATCACGAGCAGGTCTTTGTCTTACGAGAAGTTCTCAAGAAAAAGCCTTTTCATTTGCTGATTTTGCAAGGTATTGACGAGCTTTCGCAGCCCCTTTTCCAATCTATTCAACGGCTGACACAAACTGGCCACTCCCTTTTGGTCTATATCAGAGATCCTCAGCCATCTCAAATTGGAATAGAAATGCTTGCATCTTTAAAAGAAGTCAGCTTTATTCTCATTCAACAAGACAATTTAAAGTTTTTATGCCGAGAAGTACAACCTGAAAAGGCGTATGCGTTTGAAGGTCAAATTTTTAAGGAAATCAACGTTCTTTCTTACTTGTTGGATGCGTGGGTAACGGAGGAAGCGTCGATTAGTCATTAAATCTATCAATGGAGCGTAAGGATGAATATTAATGCCGCTTTTCAATGGGAATGCCAGCCTCAAGCTGAGAATTGGATATTAACTGTTGTTCAGGAGGCGATTGATTCAAACCCCGCCATTGCCAAGCTTCAGGATGATTTATTGACTAAAACGAGTACGCGGCTATTCGACTGGATCGATCACGTAGTTGCGGGGTTTTCTTCTGAAACGGAGAAGCAACTGCAGGCCCTTGGATTCGTCCGCCAACACTTCGATTTAGAGTCTGTCATTTATCATCATCCACGCGCTCAGTTACCGCGCATTGTATTAGAAAAAGATCATGCCGCTTTTCACGGATTAGCCATTAGCGTTGATAGTGTGGCAGAATTTCTCATGATGCAAGGGGGAGCCAATCTCGACATTGAGGGCGCCATTTTTGGCAATTATCGTAGCTGCTGTATAAATGTTGCGGGCAAAACGGCTCTTTGGGCGGTAGAAAGACGGGGAACACAAACCCTCATACCAACAAGCGAAGGACCGGGAGTTATTCAGACCTATCATGAAGCGTTGGAGATGTGGCTCAAGCGTTTTCGTGGAGATGAAGATGAGGAAAGGGCCATTAATGAGGCAATCGACCTGGCTGAAAAGCTTGTGACTCTGGTTGGGCAGCATCGAGCAGCTTGGACAGTTCTGGAAGGCGAAAGACGTTATTGGGAGGCTAGAAATACAGCTGGGCAAATTCAAAAAAATCGTCAGGACCGTTTGGGGATGGGTTGGGCCAATCATGACCACCATACATTCCGCTCTTCTAGGCGCTATTTTACCCATCTAGTCCATTTATTCGAAGTTTTAGGATTTACTTGCAGAGAGCGCTTTTATGCCGGTGAAGAGGCTGGATGGGGGGCACAAGTGATGGAAAATCCTATATGCCGGCTCGTTTTATTTCTTGACGTCGATTTAGCGCCGCAAGAGATTGAGGGAGATATTGCGCATGAGCCTTTGCCGGATCTGCCGCAGCTGGGTACTATTGGGCTGTGGTGTGCATTGCATGGGGACTCGATTTTGAAGGCTGGCATGCATCATTTGGAGGCTCAGTTTATGTTCGAAGAGCTTACACATGACTTAGCTCAAGTCGGAGTTAAAATGATGAATCCTTTTAGCTCTTTTCCATACCTTAAGCAAGCTTTTACAGCAGGTGAAATGTGGCAGGTGACCCCAAAACGGGTTCAAGGGCTATTGAAAGAAAATAAAATCTCAGAAGAGCATGCGGCTAAATTTATTTCTCAAGGAGCCATTGGAAGCCATTTAGAGAACCTTCAGAGGCGCGAAGGGTATAAGGGATTCAACCAAAAAAATGTCAGCATCATCATTAAAAAGACAGATCCACGCAGTCAGGAAAAATAAGCAGGGGAATCTTGCATTTGCAAGTCCTAAACATGGTGCTGTCTTAATTCTTCTTTGGTTTGTCTGACAGCTCCTAAAGCCACTGTAGGCGTTAAATCAGGAGGCCTTTCGGCCTCCAACAAACCACCCACAATCCATTCCAGCTAAGCCAGAATGTTGTTAGAGGCCTAAAGGCCGGCTGATCTTAGAGCCTGCCGTGATAGCGATGGATGGAGGAATCAAAAATAAAAGAATTCTGAGAGCCGTTGTTCGAGCTTTATCTGTATAGAATTACCAGGCATTTCTCCATTATTTGCTAATAAGATGTTCTTGGTCTTTGCAAATTATTAATTATTAAAATTCTGGTAGTCCTAAAGATGTAATGCTCGCCTTTGATTGTAGTCACAAATAAAATATTTTAGCATACCTATATGGTTTGCTAGTTTTTTCGAAAAAGAAAGAGTCTTTCTCACCAGTCGAGAGCATCTTTGTCTGAGGGTATTATTAAATCTTTCAATGTAGCTTGTTTTACCTGATTCTTTTCCAACCGGTCGATGTTGAAGCCATGGAATGGTTTCATAGTAAACAGAGAACTTATCTGTATAAAAGATGGCTTTTTTTTTAAGTCTTCGGGCAATTTTTCTAATAAGCATTCAGCTGCTTGTCTTGTTCGCTTACCAACATGCATTGCCAAAACCTGCCGAGTTTTGGAATGAAAAACAAGCCATAACCACTGCTGATTATCTTTTTTTTTAACATAACTCCATTGCTCATCTAACTCAACAAAAGCCACTTCAAGCTCATCAGCACAGGTTACCGTCGCATTCAGATCACCCGGGAGTTCTTTGATAATTTCATTAATAAATTGCAAAAGCCATGGCATGCTCACATTAAAAATTCGGCAGACCCCCTCAAGAGAAACTCGTTCGAGAAGTGCTTGGCGAATCAACGATCTCTTCTCTTCATTAATTATTTTCTGCTGAGGATCAAGGACAAACTGTCGTCCACAAGCAAGGCATTGGTGATTTTGCTTTCCGTTGTGAATATGACCATTTTTTTTGATCGATGTTGAAGAGCAAGCTGGACATTCTAGAAGCATTGTTTTCCTGGGTTATAAACCAAAGACGAAAACCCAAACGACATCAAAAAGTCAAAGGAAATCTTTTCTCAGCATTACATGTTTAGGACTACCAAAATTCTTTTAAATAAATTAAAATCCGATTAAATTGTTTTGAAATGTTAATTTTTCTGCAATGCTGTTTTTAATAAATAAAAAATAGGAGTTTTATGACCACTATTCAAGGGTTTCCTGTATTAACAGGAGTCAATCAAGGAAGAGAAAGCTTGTTTAATTTTTCTAACCAGGATTCGCTTTCTGTCAATAGTATTGCTGCATGGCTTGGGCATAAGGCTTTATCGGTGATTTGCATTCCATGTAATACTACTGCAACAGTTGTAGGAGCGGTAGGAATGGCCGTTACGGGGGCAACGCTCGGAGCTTTGAAGGTTGGTATTTTTGCTGCAACTTTGGGGAATGTCAAGCCCTCATTTCCATCAGGATTTCTTTGGTTTGGTGAGCGGGCAGCTAAAGCCTCCTCAGATTTAGTTGTGAATACGTATGAGTTGCTGTACGATGTGGGCAATCTTTTTTATCAAGGCTACCGTCTGCTAAAGTGGATTGCAGAGAGAATTAATCTTGGTGGTTTTGTGAAAATGGCTCTGAATGCTATTGCAGATGTTTTTAAGTTTTTTATAGAAAAATTTTATCACCTATGATTGAAAATGTTTTGGTGCCTACCATAGAATTTGTTGTAAGGCGTATCGATGCAGGCTTGAAAAAAGCAGTTGAATCAGAGGTGCCTTGTCAGATGAATGAAAGTACGCCTTTTCTTATTAAACCGATGAACGATATAGCCAAAGAGACGCGGATCGATTGGAGTTCCCAAGAGCGCTTGTTAAGTACAATTGCCAAACACTATGCCATATCAATTGTAAACATCCCTGTTAATGCTGCAGCTGCGATCTGTTTTACTGCAACATCGATTCTTCTCTCAGCTGCTTTTGTTGGAAAGGCTTCACTCTATGCTGCAACCAATGTGAATATTGCAATACCTACTTTTGCAGGGCACTCCATCAGGGCCGCAGCTTCAACTAGCTTCAATACGATTGCGGATGTTGCGACAGATGCTGCGGATCCGTTTGTTTTGATCTACAAAACAGCTTGTACATTAAGGCTCAATCGAGTCATGGCAACAGCCTTAGATGTACTCTTATATATTCCTGAAGCAGTATTCAGCTAGTTTTTGATTACGAGGTTTACGCCTTTATAATCTAGCTTATTTAGCGCAATAGATGCCTTGATAAGTAAGGGTGAGTAGTTTTTATACTCATTCTTCTTTTTTAGAAACTAACTAGCCATTCTTTCTTGAATTATCATTGATTCATTTTATCAAACAGCAATCATAAAAACAAGTTGTTAAAAATGGTTCTTCACGTACTTACAGAGTAGATTAAGTGGAAATAGAAAGCGAAATAGCTAAAAAATAATTTTGCATTACTGATTAGAGAGATAGATGTATGAGCCTTTACAATTTGAGTCTAATTTTTATAAAATTGCATAGCATTTTTTGTTAATTTTCTTGCAATTAATAGAGCATAAGCCTAACTTGCTCAGTTTAAATTTAAATTAAAGTTTTTATTTTTTGATGAAGCCATAGAATATTTGAGAATTAAAAAACTCAGACTTATCAAAAAATGGCATTATATTATAGATGGTTTATCACATGCAATCCTACCCAAAAATAGTTCTAGTTGGATTAGGCCCTTTTAGTAAGAGGAATTATTTTGAACTATTCAAGAGACATCAATTCCAGCCCGAATTTATTATCGATTTAGAAAGTAAAAGATCAGAGTTAACGCGTTTTTTAGATTGCAATGGTTTTCAAATTCCATTCTATCTGATTCCTGAAGAGTATCGAGATTGTGAAATACTACCAGATCAACAAAAGCGAATGATCTTGCAATTGTTAAAAAAGCATGATATCACGCATGCGATTGTGGCAACGGAGCCTAAAGCGCACTATGCCTATCTTGATTTCTTTATTGAGAATGGAATTCACGTACAAGTTGAGAAACCCCTCACAGCTCCAGAGTTTGCTTCCATTTCAATGAGTGCGGCTGAAAAAATTGAAAAGGACTATAACACGCTTTTGCAGAAAATTGAAGAGAGTCCGACACCAAACTTAAGGATTGAGATTCAATGCCAGAGGAGATATCACCCGGTATATCAATTTATTCAAGAGCAGATAGAGTCTTTTGTCCGTGAGTTTGATGTTCCTTTAACCTATTGCGATATTTATCATTGCGATGGGATGTGGAATATGCCGAATGAATTTTTAGAGCGTGAAAATCATCCCTACAAATACGGCTATGGCAAGCTTCTCCATAGCGGTTATCATTTCATTGATTTATTGGGAGTCTTGCTAAAGAGCAGCTTCAAATATTGCAGTAAGACGCCTACCTGTGCTGAATATTATGGTACGGGGTTTTCCCCATTGGATTCTTTGGGTGCTGTTAATCAAAAAGACTATGAGCGATTTTTCGGCCACAAGAAATACGCTGAAATCTTTGAGGATCCTTATGCATTTGGCTTTTCCAGATTTGGTGAGCTCGACTTTTTTTCGATTCTTCAGTTATTTCAAGGCGACAGGAAGCTGTCTGTTTGCAATCTGAACTTATTGCAAACTGGATTTTGCAGGCGGAAGTCGAGCGTGCTTCCAGAGGATACTTATAAAAATAATGGACGTCTTCGGCATGAGAGATTGAATTTGCAATTTGGGCCTTTACTCAACATACAAGTGCACAGCTATCTTTCCCAAAGCCCAAATGAGGTGAGTTTTGAAGATCCGATTTCTGTTGGGCACGAGCTTCATTTCGATGTCATGATCTTTAGAAATTCAGATTTGATCGGCGGCAAGCCTTTTGAAATTTATCATTCAGATGATTTTTCCTCGATCAAGAATGGATTTAATGAAATTTCCAGGGAAAGTTGTTTTTTTAATTTTATTAGCAATGAAAAGTCCTTGTCAGATTTACGCGATCACAAGTTGAGCATTCAGCTGTTATCTAAATCTTTGAAGTTGCTCTGTCGCGATCATGCTAATCAGGTTCCCATAGAGAAGTTTGAATTACATCCTTTATGTGAAAAAGCAGTGGTAGTCTAAATTTTAACCTTTGAGGTGATGATGAGTTTCAGAATTTCGGTAGAGTCAGTTATTTATAGACATTTACAGGATATGCCAGGAGAGGTGCTTTTGGTGAAGCGGGCCTCAGATTGTAGAGTGGCGCCGAATGTCTGGAATGTTCCGGCTGGAAAGGTTGATTTTTTAGAGAGGACCTATGAAGCCGTCGTAAGGGAGACGAGCGAAGAAACGGGGCTAAAGGTCAAAGTAGTGCAGCTTTTGTCAGAAGATGCTTTTGAAATTAGGGTTGGTGATGATAAAGCGTACCGCAACATGTTTACTTACTTGACTCAAGCTACAGATAATGATCAAGAAGTAAAATTGAATAAGGAGCACACGCAATTTAAATGGGTCACTGAAAAAGAGATTCATTCGGAAGAATATGCTTCCTTGATGCCTCGTTTGAAGCAGATTATTTTAGAGGTCTTCAAGAGTCATGAATAGTCTTACAACTACGCTTCCCGTCTCCTATGAAGTTGGGGAAAAATATTTTAATTATCGAACGTGCGGAATCGCTCTCAATGATGGGCGTGTGCTGGCTGTTAAAATTTCGCCCTATGACTTTTGGCTCTTTCCTGGCGGGCGAGTGGAGTTTATGGAGTCGTCGCAAGTGGCATTGGAAAGGGAGATTAAAGAAGAATTGAAGATTCCTTGCCGCGTTGAGCGGCCCTTGTGGATAGTAGAAGATTTTTATAGTTTCGAAAATCAAAAGGTCCATGAGTTGGGCTATTACTATCTCATCGATTTTCCAAGCAATAAAGAGATCTATGAGAAGAAAGAAGAATGGTCTGTCTATGAAGAAGAAAAAATTAATGAAAGGGCAAAGACGCTAACATTTCGATGGTTGCCATTGAACCATCTGGAATCGGTCGATCTTCGTCCCGGCTATATCAAAACTCGGCTTAGTGCTTTACCCGATAACACTGAGCACTTAATTATTGATTCTAAATAATGAGGCTTCACTTGAAAATAGTAACCTTTCAGGGTCCTTTGGAAATAGCTTCACAATTAAGTGAAGCATTGAGAATGGATGTGGTGGTTGTTGATCATGCAACACCGCTTCCTGTTCGAGATACAATTCTTGTGGGCCCATTAGCCTTTGAGCGTTTTGCCAATGCCGATTGCAAAATTCTATTGCATGAGGCAGGGCACGCTGTGGAAAATCCATTCTCTATAGAGTCTGGGATGTTGATCTGGAGGTATTGCCCGTCAGATGAAACCTCTATGGCTTCATTGGTGCGCTGGGTGAAGCATCATTTATATGGAACGCCTCTTTTGGTCTCTGTCATCATTCCTGCATATAATCGACAGGATCATCTTCGCTTTTGTTTAGAGGCGCTTTTTAAGCAAAATCTTTCTCCAGATTCATATGAAGTTATAGTTGTAGATGACGGCTCAAGCGATGCAACAGCTGAAGTGGCAGAGAGTTTTCCCACAAAGACTATTCGCACGTCCAACCGCGGACCGGGAGCTGCCCGAAACGTGGGAATAGAAGCTGCTAAAGGGGACATTTTAATTTTCTTAGATGCCGACATTCTAGTTGAAAATGATTATCTGGATCAAATATGCCAACGCTTTCGTCTTTCGAATTCCCTCCTTTTATTGGGAGCCAGGCGCCATTTGCCGCCGGGGCATACAAATGCTGAATCGGGGGGATATAATTTAGATAGCCGGGAAAAACTTTTAAGAAGGTATTCTTTTTGCCTCAGTCATTTAAATTGTCCTTGGAGCCTTGCCTATACATGCAACTTTTCAATTACAAAGCACTTTTTAGGAAGTATCAGATTTGATGAAAGTTTTGTCGGGTGGGGATTGGAGGATATAGACTTTGCTTATCGCCTTCATCAGCAAGGTGCCCATTTCATCTTTTCTAAGAGAATATGTGGCTATCATCTATATCATGACCGCCAACTCACGATGAATAGATATCTAAGCTGGTTGCAAAACTTGGAACTCTTTTTAAAAAAACATTCAGGAGATAAGGCACAAGGCTTTAGCCTCTTCAAGCAAGTCTTTCATCCAGAGATAAAGGCTAACTATTTTGATGTCTTTGATCAATTTGAAAATAGCCTTTCCTGCAGACAGCATATAGACGTATACGATTTTGCGAATGCTGAAGGCGATCCCATTGATTGGATCAAGCAAAAATGCCAAGAAGCGACAAAAGATTTCGTCCTTTTAAGCAGTTCCTCAAATGCAGCATTGGATGTTTACGTTCCCTTTTTTAAACATCCTAGGATCAAGTCGTATCTACCGAACGAAGATTGGAAACAAGCCCTATGCCAAAACTAGAGACAATGCTGCCTCTGCATTTTGGGTGGATTAATCTTGTTTTAGATATTCCTGATGGAGAGATCAAAGCCTTAGTTGTTTTTTGCCATGGTTTGACAGGGGATCGCTCCGGCCCACAACGAATTTTAACAGCGTGGGGAAAGACTTTAGCGGAACAACACTATTTAGTGGCCCGGTTTGACTTTAGGGGATCGGGGGATTCTTCCGGAGCGTTTGAAAAGACAACTTTTGCTCAAATGGAAGAAGATTTGGAAGCTGTAATTGACTGGTGCCGCGCCCATTATTCATTTCCCCACATCATTTTGGCAGGATTAAGTTTGGGTGGCGTTGTAGCCTCGAATGCGTTGAAAAAATATAAAGAGTGCAAAGCGATTTGTTTGTTCAATAGCGATGTGCGAAATGCTCCGCCTTTTGACCTTTGCTGCGATCCTCTGCCGATCAGAGAGGGACAGTTTTTTTTGCATAAGCAATTTTTTGAAGAACGCCTGTCCCTTTTTCCTGAACAAACCTTAGCCCATTCGAATGCGCACCGCTTTTTGTTTTATGGGGATGGGGATATGAAAATTAGGCAGCTTGTAGAGACGTTAGAGCCGATAGGGGTACGTACGATTAAAATTAAAAATTCAGGGCATCTTTTCGAATCGTTACAAGCCCGTTCTTTAGCGATTAATAAAATGGTAGAAGCATTAGAACTCTTGAGTGAAAGGTAGTAATATGAATAATATGAGTCCCCTTTGTTTGTGTTTGATTGTAAAGAATGAAGCAAAATATCTTAGAAAGTGTGTAGACAGTGTGAAGAACATTGTTTCTCAAGTTGTCATTGTCGATACAGGATCTACCGACGAAACTCTTGAAATTGCACAATTGCTGACAACTGACTGTTATCAAATCAACTTTCAGAACGATTTTAGCCAGGCACGCAACTATGCTCTCCAATACGTTAAGACTCCTTGGGTCTTGTTTTTAGATGCAGATGAAAGTTTTGAGAGTATAGATGCAGATAACCTTCTCGATTATATAAAGCAGGCCCCATCTTCAGTTTGGGGATGTCAATTAACACGTTACAATTTCTTTGGAACAGGCGGATGGTACACTTCAAAGAATCTTAAGGCCTTCAGAAACACTCCATCTATTAGATATGAAGGAACTGTCAGCGAGTCTGTCACTCAATCTATCAAAAGAAATGGAGGCGAAATCGTTGATGCTCCCGTTTTATTAAATCATTATGGTCATTGCAGAAGCATTGAAAACCGTAATATCAAGGCCCATTACTACTTTAAACTGATGCATGGGGAAATTGATAAGCAGCCGAACAATAGCCGCCTAATGGGATATATGGGAATGATTTTGCGCACGCTGGGCCGCTTTGATGAAGCATTGGAGATTGCCAAAAAAGGAGTCTCGCTTACGCCTGACTCTGCCCATTCTCACTATTGTCTCGCACAAGTTTTAAGATCTACTGGAAGTGTTGAAGAGGCTCTACATCACTACAAGAAAGCCATGGAATGCAATCCAAATGATCCGATGATTTTGAATATGATCGGACTCATGAATATGTCACTTAAGCGCTATGACGGGGCAGAAGAGGCTTTTTTAAGAGCTTACCATTTGAATCCACTGTTAGTTCATATCTATGTCAATCTAGGCCTTCTTTATCAGCTTAAAGGTGACATTGCTACTGCCTTACAGTACTTTGAAAAGGTTGTAGAAAGGAATAAAGGCTTTTTGCATGAAGATTTTGCTTCACGCTTGGAGTGCGATCCTTATCGCGAGTTTTACTACGAAACAATTTTTAAATACTGCGGGTTGGGATATCACATCGCCTACTGCAAAGAGAGAATAGGTAATAGCCAGGCTGTCTATTATCATGGCTATGAATATGCCCAGGCGTAATTTTTCTTTTCCAAAAGATTTCCTTTGGGGAACGGCAACTTCTGCTTATCAAATCGAAGGTGGAGTTAAATTGAGTAACCGGCAGGATTCTATTTGGGATACTTTTTGCCGGTATCCAGGCAATATTTTGAATGGAGAAAACGGTGATATTGCTTGCGGTCACTATCAGCGCTGGGAAGATGATATCATCTTGATGAGCAAGCTTGGAATCAAGGCTTACCGTTTTTCCATTGCTTGGACCCGGATAATCCCAGAGGAAACTGGGGCTATTAATTCTGAAGGATTGAATTTTTATGATCGATTGATCGACACCCTATTGAAGTATGGGATTGAGCCGATCATTACACTATATCATTGGGATTTACCAGAAAGATTGCAAAAACAAGGCGGATGGGCTTCTAGGGGCGTTATTGAACCATTTCTTCATTATGCATTAACCTGTTTTTCTCATTTTAGCGATCGAGTAAAAATTTGGATCACTCACAACGAGCCTTGGGTGATCGCCATGCTTGGATATCGTTGGGGCATTCATGCTCCAGGAGTGAAGGATGTACAGCATTCGCTGCAGGCTGCGCATCATTTGCTGCTTTCTCATGGAATGGTTGTTGAAGCCATGCGAGCCCATTCTCCAAATTTTTTAGGGAAAATCGGGATAGCCTTGAACTTAAGTCCAGTTTATCCGATTGATCCGAGTAAAGAGGCGGATCAATTAGCCGCTAAGCAGTATGGATGGATGTTGAATGATTTTTTCTTAGATGCCTTATTCCTTGGAGCTTATCCACAGGAAATTTTAGCTAAGTATCCTGAGCTGAATCAAATCATTCAGGCTGAAGATATGAAACGCATTTGCGTGCCTTTAGATTTTTTAGGCATTAACTACTATACGCGGACCCTTGTTAAAGGCTTTGAAAAAGAGGGGCAATTGGAGTCTGAAGTTGTGGCGCTTCCAAATGCGCATTCAACAATGTGGGAGTTTTATCCTCAGGGGCTTAGTGAAATCATAGAATGGGTTTGGGAGCGTTATCATCCTCGAGAAATCATGATCACCGAAAATGGAACAGCACTTGATGATGAGTTGAGCGCCACCCAAGAGGTATTGGATGACCGTCGAATTGAGTATTTTCAGGCCCATCTTCAAGAGCTGCACAAGTTGATCGATCGATCGATTCCAATTTCTGGCTACTTCGCATGGTCTCTTTTGGATAATTTTGAATGGAGTTTTGGTTATCAAAAAAGATTTGGATTAGTTTATGTTGATTTTCCTACGTTAAAAAGAATCCCAAAAAAAAGTGCAACTTGGTTTGGAAGTGTCTCAAAAAACAATGCTATCGCAATTAATTGAATTCCAAGTGGGAGCAGGCGCCTTTTACTGCCTTGAAGAATTACCTTCTCATTTACCAAATGGCAAGGCGATCGTTTTTCTTCACGGCCTTGGAGAAAATCGCTCAGGCTTAAATTATCTTTTCCATGAAATGTCTGAAAGGTTTACTTCTGATGGATTTGCTGTTTATCGATTCGATCTGGCAGGCTGCGGGGAAAGCTCCTTACCGCTATTATTTCAAGTGTGGCAGGAACAGCTGGCTGTTGTCGTTAATTATTTAGAAAAGTATCAAGCTGTCCATCTGATTGCGCGAGGAGTGTCATCCTATCTGCTCCCTAAATATCAAACGGGCAATATTGCAATTGGACCCATTGTCGCTCACTATTTTTGCGAACAATATCCCCAAATTCCTGTTGAGCAGCATGAAAAAGTATGGATTCCGCAAACAGACGCGTCTTGCAATCTTGAAAGGGATTATTTTTGGTTTGGTTTAGGCGTTGAAGCGGGATGCTTGGGCGGATTTTATCTAACGAAAGAATTCCTGATCGAACTCGAACAAGCTATTTTTCCCATTCCTAAAGAGTGGTCTGTTATCTATTCAGGAAAACATTGGCCCCATTCTCTGCCTTCTTGGGCCCATCTTCTGAGCGAATGTCATCCCTTGTTTGTTTACCAAGATGATCGTGCAGTACTCTATAACAAATTAACCGGGTTATTAAATGCCTCAACTTAGTCGATGGTTTAAATGCGTATTCCCTATTGATCGAAGTGAATACATCAAATTTTTTCTCCTAGCAACTATTTGTTTTCTTGTATGTACCAACTATACGCTACTGAGAACGATCAAAGAAACGCTCGTGATCACCAAACCAGAAATGGGCATTCAAATTATCCCTTTCTTACGAACTTGGATGCTGATGCCTATCATGCTTTTCTTTGTTAAGATGTATGCTTTTTTGAGCGCACGCTATAAGCAGGCGGATGTTTGTTATAGTTTAATTGGTTTTTTTCTCGCTTTCTATTTGCTCTTTATTTTTATTTTTTATCCATATGAAGAATTCTTCCGGCTCGATCGATTAGGCAACTGGATTTCAAGTTGGCACATTCCCTTTTCTGAACAATTTGGAGCCATGGTTCGCTATTGGATTTTTTCAATTTATTACTGTTTATCGGAGGTCTGGGGAACTTTAGTCGTTTTAATTCTGTTTTGGGGTGTCAGTAATCGCTCCAATACCGTTGAGGAAGCAAAAAGATTTTACAGTCCCATCTTACTAATCACCAACCTTTCAGGCTTTTTCGCTTCTCAAATTTCGCTTTTCTTTTCAAAAAGCTCTTTTAGGGACGTTTTGTTTGGAGGCCAGAATATTTGGAGTGCAACTCTTCTTTCTATTACTCTATGTGTTTGCTTTTTTACAGTTGCGATTCTCTTTTTATTTTATCTCTTTTTTCAACGATTTGCTAATGACTCCAAACCATCTTTTCGGAAAGAGCATTCTGTTACTAAAGAGGAAATGACTTTGACTAATCTTATTAGAACCATGTTTAATAACAAAATGTTTTTGTTGTTATCAATCATGGTTTTTTCCTATTTCTTCACTTCTGCGATTATGGAAATTACATGGAAATATTATCTGCAGCAGCTTTATCCTAATTCGAACGATTTCAATGATTATTTGAGTCATTGCACAATGTATATTAGTCTGATATCTGTATTTCTAGCCTTGGGTGTAACAGGCAACCTGATTCGAAAATTTTCTTGGAGGATGAATGCCTTGATCACACCGGTGGCTTTATTCATTCCCTTATTCTTTTTAGTTGTAAGCAACTTTTATTATGAGATCGACCCCTATTATCGAGCTTTTTTTGGGGCCTTGTACTATTGCTTAAGTCGGATTTGTAAATTCACCTTTTTTGATTTATCAAAAGAGGTTGCTACCGTAGAGTTTTCCGCAGTTGAACAAATAAAAATCAAAACAGCCGTTGATGGAATTGTTCCAAAATTTGCCAAGACCGGTGAATCTATCCTATTACAGTTACTTTTGGTCTTCTTTCATTCGTTTGCATTAATCATTCCTACGATTTTGATTTTGATGTTTGTCGTTCACTTTTTATGGGCTTATTCCACAGCAGAGATTAAAATAAAACATTTTGCACCAGAAGGAAATGTATGAAAAACAGTCGATGGATCACACTCATCCGCCATGGGGAAACGATTTGGAACAAAGAAAAGCTTCTTCAAGGAAGAAAAGACATTTCTTTATCCGACAGAGGAATCGAACAAGCTTATGAGATGGCTGATTATTTCAAGAGCTCTCCATTTGACTTTGTGGGAGCCTCTCCTCTTAAGAGAACGCAGCAGACAGCTTCGATTATTTCCGAAGTGTTAAATGTTCCCATGCATACACTTGAAGGCTTGATGCCAAGGTCTTATGGCCCTTGGGAGGGTAAAAGCATTGACGATATTAGAGAGCAAAATAAGTCTCTTTTTTTGCAGTTGAGCAAGTGTTCCAAAGAGGAGGTTTTTCTGAAGGCTCCATTAGAATCGATCGAAAGCTATGATGCTGTTTCAAAAAGGGTTTTGCCTACAATTTCTCAAATTCAAAGCAATGCCCTGCTTATCACACATAGCGGCGTCATTACCTCTCTTTGTTTGGCTCTTAAGCTAGAAACTCTTCATATTCCTTTGCTAGAGCAAACAGGCTATGTAAAGCTTAGGGTTTCTGATGAAGGAATAGCCATTGAGGATGTGAAGGGCTTAATAGTGCCAAAGCAGCTGACGAGTGAAGCTAGAGAGCCGGTTTTTATTTTTTAAGCCGGGCTCTTTCCTCTAAAAGCTCTGCCTCAGAACATTTGATAAGCTCTTTGAGAAGGGGATGCGGAGAATAGTCTTCGCATATTTCATACACTCCTCTAGTAATTGTGCGACAAGGCAATCCAAAAACAAGATCCTGATCGAATTCGAAAGGGTTACTTGATGAGTACATGCCTGTACAGAAAAAAGAGTTTTGGGCTGTTGGGACAATTAACGCCTTCATGGCCTCGATTGCTGCATAGGCAGCGGACGCACAAGAGGAAAGGCCCATGTTTTGGGTGATTGCCATTCCTCTCTTTTGAACAGCATGAATAAAGTGGGATGATAGCCAATTGTTATCTACAAGTAAACTAATGGGAGAGGCCATTATTTTTACATGAGACCAATCAGGAACAACTCTAGGGGAATGATTTCCCCATATGAGCATATGTTCTACGTCTTGCGACAGGCACTGAGCTTTCTCTGCGATGAACTGACGTGCGCGATTGAGATCCAGCCTCATCATGGAGTGGAAATTCATCGGAGGAATGTTAGGAGCCGCTTTGATTAGGGCTAGCGTGTTTGTGTTGCAAGGATTGGCTACCATCAAAAATAATGTCTGATGAGAACAAACGCGATTAATCGTCTCTCCTTGCAGAGTTAATGCTTCCCAATTTTCAGCTTGAACAAGAGCTCTAGTTTTTGGATCATGGCAGGTTTTTGCCCCACAGAAAAAGACATAATCCGCGCCTGTAAAAGCGCAATCTAAGTCATGCGTATAGTGGACGGCTCGCAATAAAGGGAAAATAGAGTCTTCTAATTCCATTTGAATGCCGCGGCATTTTTGCTGATTCGATTCTTTCTCCAGCATACATAAAATAATGGGCTGATCGGCTCCAAGTAATAGGCCTTGAGCTATTAAAAAGACGAGCTGATAGCCTATGCGTCCAGAGGCTCCTGTGATGACAACTTTTTTAGGGGCGATCATGTGTCATAAATCGGGTATAATTTTGCAGGCATTCTTCGAGGGAACCGGAAGTACTAAACTCTATAGAGGGGAATATTGTCTGTGCAAGGCGGTAGGCCTTTTCAGTGACCAGATGAAACTCCTCTAATCTTTTTCGAGCTATTGCTTCATTGTCATTCGAACGGATTTTTAGCTGAGCAAAGCATGAATCGCAAATATTGGCTTGCTTAGGCGGGCATGAGTAATCATTGTAGATGCGGGCACATTTTCCGCAAATTGATCGGGAGAGTATCCTCTTTTCACACGTTGCATCGTCGGCATACAGTCCGATTAAAAGGACTTGTCCGCTGAGGTTGTATTGTTGGAATAGGTTGTGGATGAAATAAACGGATTCTTCAGTACGCGGAAAGCCGTCGATAATCACAGGAGTTTTATTTTGCAAAAACGGGATCAGATGTTTTGAAACTAGAGCTTGAATCATGGCCTCTTCTAGGAAATCTCCTTTTCGAAGGCACTCATCAGCTTGTTTACCAATTTCGGTTTGCAAACTGATCTCTTCACGAACGACGTCTCCGACACTCAAATGCGAATAGCCGTACTGTTCATGAATATACTGTGAAAAAGTCCCTTTTCCGGTTCCTGGAGGGCCGAACACAACAAAAATGGGTTCGAGTGCAGAAAGATGAGAACAGGCATAAAGAAGAAAAAAGACAATCCGTATTATCATAAAGCTCCGTTTTCAATACCTTTTAGTTTATTTATTTCTAAAACTTTTGTTTTGAATTCTTGAGGGGAGTAATACCCCATGCCTTTCAGACGGTGATTTAAAGCAAGTGTCTCTATTAAAAGGACGACATCACGGCCTGGCTTGATATGTAGCGTGTGAAAGGGAAGCTTAATACCCAAGATGGTGGTAAATTTATCTTCCAGGCCAGAGCGATCATAAAAGTGTTCTTGCTCCTTCCATTGTTCCAGCCGTAGGACGATATCGATCGTTTTTTGAACGCCCACACACACCGTTCCATGCAAGTTCGCGGCATTGATGATGCCGATTCCTCGAATTTCCATATGGTGGCGGTCCAGAGGATTTCCCGATCCTTCCAGGTAGAATCCTTCTTTTACTTTAATTGTTACAAGATCATCCGAAATTAAGCGATGCCCTCTTTCAATTAATCCGAGAGCTGCCTCACTCTTCCCGATGGCAGAATTGCTTTGGATCAGAACACCAACTCCAAATACATCAACGAACGTGCCGTGGCTGCTAATACTTGGAGCAAACTCTTCAGTTAAAATCAAGGTGAGCTTGCTCAAAAGATTCATAGTTGACAGGTTCGTCCTAAACAGCGGGATGCCTTGGCTTTTAGCTAGGGATAACAATTCGCTCGGAGGGCGATAGTTGCGCGCAATAATAATGGCAGGTACATTTCTTTGAATGATTGCTTCCAAATGCAATATTCGGACATCCTGTTCAAGATCTCTCAAATATTCAATTTCTACCTTGCCAAAGACTAAAATGCGCTTTCCAGAATGATTCTTGAGGTAGCCGCTCAAGGTCAATCCCGGACGTTCAGCTTCGGGAATCTTAATAGGTCGATTGATTCCCTCTTCGCCGCCACAAAGCTCTAAATTGAGCGTTTTGCCATGTTGATCATATAGGTCTTTGACAAGATACATTTTTTGATAGACTTATTATTAATTCGAGTTAAGTAGTAACATTAATAATTAAACTGGAATAAGGTCAAAGATGAAGTAACAATCTACCAAAAATGGCAATTAAGTCAAAATAATTTTGATGGATAACTTATCTCGCTAGTGTGGGTAAATCTATCTGCAAGCCCTCATGTTTTTTAGGGAGGGGTGTAGAGGCTGAAAAATCTGGTAAGCCGGCTTCCTTTTATTTGAGATGTTATTCGCAAAAAATGAAACAATTGGAACTTATGATGTAATCATATGCTGATAAATGATTTCTGCCAGATGCTTCGCTGTGCGATTAGTCCCATCAAAAATTTGATGACGGCACGACATTCCATTGGCGACTATTTCAGTATCAGGATGGCTTTCCCGAATTGCTGGAAAGAGTCGCAGTTCTCCAATTTGCATTGAAATGGCATAGTGTTCCAGTTCATATCCAAAAGATCCTGCCATGCCGCAGCATCCTGAGGGAATTTCGGTAACTTCAAATCCGGGAATTGCTTTCAAAACGATTAAGGTTGGTTCCATTCCAACGAGAGCCTTTTGATGACAATGACCATGGACTTTAACCTTTTTTTTAGACTCATTGAAGGGGAGATGAAACTGATTTTTTTGCACCAGCTGTGCTAGGAATTCGTCCAATGTTATGCAAGATGCTATAATCGTTTCTGCCAAGGGGAAAAAGGGATCTTCTTCGGGCAGGAGGCTTGAATAGTCATCTTTTATGGTTAGTATGCAGCTTGGCTCTAATCCAATGATGGGAATTCCATCCATTGCGAGCGGTCCAAGTTGGGAAAGTAAGGTATGCGCTTGTTCACGGGCTTGTTTAAGCACTCCTTTGGTTAAGGCTGGCCTGCCGCAGCATTTCCATTGCGGAACAATGACTTTGTATCCTAGCGCATTTAAGATATAAACGGCAGCTTGGCCAACTTCCGGATGATTGAATTCATTGAAAGTGTCATTGAACAAGATGACGCTTTCTTTCAGATGAGAAGGCTGCGGAAAAGCCTTAAACCAATCAGAAAACCGCTTTTTAGATAAAGGAGGAAGGGTTCTTTTTGAGGATATGCCTAGCCGTTCTAATCCTTTTTTTACCCATGCTAGTTTGCTTAGGATATTAAACAGGGGGGCAAATGGGACTGTCCATTTGTTGATGAGGCCAATGGAGCTGAATAAGCGGCTTCTTAAGGAGTAACCATTCTCTTCTTGAAAGTGAAAGAGAAATTCAGATTTCATTTTAGCCATATCGACTTGAGAAGGGCACTCAGTCTTGCATCCTTTACAGGATAGGCATAAATCCATCACATTATGCAGCCCTTGACTCGTAAAGTCCTTTAGGGGCAGCCGGCTATGAATGATAGACCGCAGGGTCTGTGCACGGGCCCGGGTGGAGTGAAACTCTTCGTTGGTAGCCTGAAAGGAGGGGCACATGACGTTTTCTTTTTTACGGCAAAGGCCGTTGCCGTTGCAGAGATCGGCTGCGAGTGCGAATCCGCCTTCTGCTTTGAAGTTTAAAAAAGTGGTTGGTTCGACGAGTGTTTGGCCG
Source organism: Candidatus Protochlamydia naegleriophila (assembly GCF_001499655.1). Lineage (NCBI taxonomy): Bacteria > Pseudomonadati > Chlamydiota > Chlamydiia > Parachlamydiales > Parachlamydiaceae > Candidatus Protochlamydia > Candidatus Protochlamydia naegleriophila. The sequence continues at coordinate 1,834,840 of NZ_LN879502.1, read as the reverse complement.
GGTTGGGTGCGCAGCTCTTCAAATTCAGGAGGAAGTGGAATAATTTTTCCTGGGTTGAGTAAATGGCTGGGATCGAATGCGGTTTTTAGATCTTTAAAGGCTTGCATGAGCTGATCGCCGAACATGAGCGGGTTTAGCCAGGAGCGAATGAGTCCATCACCATGTTCTCCGCTTAAGGATCCATCAAACTCAAGCAGCAATACAGCAATATCCCGCATCATCTGCCGCATGAGTACAAATTCTTTAGGGTCTTGCAGGTCAATATAGGGGCGGATGTGCATGCAGCCGGAGCCTACATGACCATAAATCCCTGCTGATTTTCCTTTGCGCTCTAAATATTTGCAGAACCGGGACATAAAATCCGCTAAGCGATTGGGACTAACAGAAATGTCTTCTAAAAATGCAATGGCTCGGCTATAGGTGCGCTTGGATAGCAAAATGCCAAGTCCCGCTTTGCGCAATGTCCAAACCTTTGCCATTTGAGATGGGGCTGATAGAATAACCTGCGTATAGCCCATTTTTTTATTTTGCGCATGAGACAGAATCATTTGAGACTTTTCTTGAGTTTGTTGTTCATTGGCACCGGCGATTTCAATGATTAGTAATGCTTTGGGGTTTCCCTGGAGCCAATCCATTTGTCCACGTAAAGATGGTGACGCTCTTCCAAGCTCAATGATTTGATCGTCAATTAATTCTAGGGCAACCGGTTTATGAATTAAAAGCTCTGGCACTTGCTTCAGGGCATCTAAAAGGTCATCGAAAAAAATGAGGCAAAGGGAAGATGCCTGAATTTTTGGCACGACAGTCATTTTAATTTGAGTAGCAATGCCAAGTGTTCCTTCAGATCCGGCTATCAGCTTTGCTAGATTAAGCGGATAAGGTTTGATGAGTTCATCCAAATTATAGCCGGAAACACGCCTGGGAATATTTGGAAAGCGCTTTATTATTTCTTGTCGATAGGTTCTTCGAATGCGTTCGACTTCCCGATATATATCTCCCTCTTTCGAGGCCAGGCACAATTTAACTTGCCATTCAGGCTCTGTCAAAGGGCTTAAATGGAGTAGTTCGCCATTAGCTAAAGCAATTTCGACTTCTTCGACAGCATCAACCATTTTTCCATAGTGCAGCGACCGAGATCCTGCTGCATTATTGGCGAGCATACCTCCTAAGGTGGCTCGATTACCAGTCGACGTATCGGGGCCAAGCCTTAAGCCATAGGTGGAAAGCTGGTGATTGAGTTCGTCTTGAATAAGACCCGGTTCACAAATGGCATATTGATGTTCCTGATTGATTTCAATAAGCTTATTTAAGGACTTGGAGAGGTCAATAATTGCTCCTCTTCCAAGGCATCCCCCTGTGATTCCTGTAGCGGCGCCTCTGGCGGTTACGGGAACTTTAAAGTAGTGGGCAATTTCAAGCGCTTTTTGCAGGTCTTTCTTGGAATTTGGGATAATAATGACTTGGGGTTCTACTTCAAAAATGGAGGCATCCACGCTGTAAACGCGTCGTGAAATTGGATCAAAGTGAACAGATCCTTCAATATTGCCTTTTAGTTCTTCCTGGAATTTGTTCATCAGTCACGCCTTAAGTTTCTACTCTTTGATTTCATTGTAGAGGCTTTAATTTGGAGGAGAGTTTAAATGCTGCAATTGAAAAGGATAAATCGGACCCACTTTTAAAATGCCGGTTAATGCATCTAATGCTTGCCTGCTCTCATTTAATAGCTGAGGATCGATGAGGTCTTCGGGGATTAAACGATCGCGGTAATATTTATTAATCCACTGAACGAGTTGGTTGTAGAGGTGGTCTGTTAGTAAAATCGAAGACAGCATAGAGGTTTGTTCTTTTTGATTTAAGACAACTCTTAGCCTTAAACATGCCGGGCCTCCCCCATTTTGCATGCTTTCGCGAATATCTTGATAAATCACTTGTTTAATGGGGTGATTCGATTGATCGAGGATGGATTGGATAAGTTTGCGGGCAGAGTCGGATTCTTGGCATTCTTGCGGTGCAATGAGAGCCATGGTTTGATTGGGCAGGGTGATGAGTTGGGAATTGAAAAAATAGGTTTTAACTGCTTCTTCCAAGGAAAGCTGGTCGCTTGAGATGCGCAGTAGGTGTGCGTCTGTTTGTTGCTCTTCCAGTAATCGTTTTATCTGCGAAGCTACAGATTCGGAATCTACAAATGCTTTTTCGTGGTAGAGGAAAACATTTTGATTGCCGACAGAAATGACATCGTTATGAAAAACGCCTGCATCGATTGCCTCTGGATTTTGTTGCGCAAAGATGACTTGATTGGGAGACAAGTGGTGGGTACGAGCAATGGCCTTTGAAGCCTCATCTGTTTGCCGTACTGGGAATTTTTTGGGGAACGCAGCTTGAGGATTTTGAATCTTGCGTCCATAGACGAATAAGTGGGTTCCTGGCTGATCATGCCGTTTGCAAAAGCGTGTATGATTGGCAGCGCCTTCGTCTGCAAAGTCATCTTGAGCGGGCAGAGGAAAGTGGTGGGCAAAGTAGGCTGGATTTTCAAAAATGCGGCGCAAGATGAACGAGGTGCCAGGCGCTTCAAAGGAGCGATGAAATTTGCTTATAAGGTTGGCTGGAGTAAAGTGAACGCGTTTATCGTTGGAATCGCTCGATGGAGTTACTGTAGCAGCATTAGCAGTCCACATGCTTGCTGACGAGCTGCAGGAAAGGAGAAGGGATGGGTGATCTTTCCAAACTTGTTGAAGAAGAGCTGTGTCAGACCCTGTATATCCTAACGCTCGCAAAATTGGAATAAAGGGACGCTCTTGCGGAGGTAGAACAGCTTGTTTGATTCCAAGCGATGCAAGCGTGCGCATCTTTTCAAGTCCTTGCAAGGCTGCTTTTTTGGGATTCGAGGTTAAATGGCCATGGTCCATGGAAGCTATATTTCCAAAAGAAAGTCCGCTGTAGTTATGTGTGGGTCCGATTATTCCGTCAAAATTAATTTCGTCTACTTGATCTAGCATGTTTGCCTTGTCCATGTATGTTGCGATTTCATTGGCGATTTAATAAGTCATTTTGGGTTGTTCAGTTTTGGCTTTCAGGCCTGGCTGTGTAATGCTTGGCATTTTCAAAGTTGGCGTTTCCAAAGAGGCTACTGGGTAAGAGCAATAATCAGCAGCGTAATAAGCGCTTGGCCTGAAATTACCGCTACAACCAATGCCACCGAAGGGGGCGGCGCTGCTGGCTCCTGTCAGCTGAGTATTCCAGTTGATGATTCCTGCCCTTATGTTTTTGTAGAAATAATTATATTCTTCTTGTTGATCGCTAAATAGCCCCGCTGCCAATCCAAATTTAGTTTGATTCGCTTCTTTGACTGCCTCATGAAAGTTTCTGACGCGAATGATTTGTAAAAAAGGACCAAAAATTTCTTCATCCGGGCGCTCTGCTATATCTGAGACGTCCATTAAGCCAGGCGATAAAAAGGCTGTTCCTGGTTGAATAGCAGCCATTTCAAGAATAGGCCTGCCGCCTTTATCTATAAGGTTTTGCTGGGCTTCTAGCAAATACTTGGCTTGTTGTGTAGAAATGACGGGGCCCATAAATGGTTCGGGAATTTGCGTATAAGGGCCAACAACGATTGTTTTAATCATTTCTTGTAAAGTATTGAGGAATTCGTCACCGATTTTGCCAGCAGGGACGATTAAGCGCCTTGCACATGTGCAGCGCTGCCCACTTGAGAGATATGCAGACTGGATTGTTAAATAGGCGGCTGTTTCAAGGTCGGTAATTTGACTGACAATAAGGGGGTTGTTGCCGCCCATCTCCAAAGCCAGGATTTTTTGCGGGTAATTGCCGAAGTAATTGGATAGAAAGAGTCCAGTCTTGTAGCTTCCGGTAAAAAATACTCCTTGAATATCTGGGTGGTGTACGAGGGCTTGCCCTGTTTCTTTTCCTCCTTGAACCAAATTGAGTACTCCCGCCGGTAAATTGGCCTTTTCCCAAAAAGAGAGGGTAATCTCTGCGACAAGCGGCGTGAGTTCGCTTGGTTTGAAAACAACAGTATTGCCAGCCAGAAGGGCTGGAATGATATGTCCACCTGGCAGGTGTCCTGGAAAGTTGAAAGGGCCGAATACTGCCACGACTCCGTGTGGTCGGTGCCTTGTTATAGATCTTGATTGAGGCTGCTCTCGAATCATTCCTGCGCAACGTCTTCCATAAGCTTCTAAGGATAGGCCAATTTTATTAATCATGGCGGAGACTTCATTTCTAGAGTCCCATAAAGGCTTTCCCGTTTCTTGTGAAATGGCTTCTGCAAGCTGCATGGCATTTTGTTTGAGTATTTCGCCGAAGTGATCTAGATGTTGCGATCGTTCATCCATTGTTAAACCAGACCATTTTTCAAACGCTTGCTTTGCGTTTTGAACGGCCTCATAGACTTGCCTTTCGCTTGTTTCATTACCTTGCCAAACAATTGCTCCTGTAGCTGGATTGATGGAGGCAAAGGGAAGGCCTTCTCCGATAGACCAGCGATGATTTGTAAAAAGGCTTGGATGTTCTTGCATATTCAAATGCCTTGCGTTGTATTCTGTCAGATCTTTTTAAGACACCCCTTGGAGAATTCATGGGTGTATCGATATATAACGAATAGAGTCTCCAGCTTTAACGAGTAGAGCATTTGCAACCTCTTCGTTGATCAGGGCTTGATGTTTTGAGAGAATTTGCATTCTCCCAAAACATGCTCTAAAATCAAGCCTATCATTGGCTAAGATATACTCTGCTTCTTCTGATAAAGCGTCGGAAGTGATCGCTATTTGAGTAAGGGCGCTATTTTTGATAGTCCGGATGCTACTTGTCGGAGCGACTAGTAAGGGGCCTCCGTCGAAAATATCAATTTCATTATTAAAGGCAAAGCCTTCTTGCATTAACATGTTGATGGCTGGTTTTGTATTTTCATGGGTTTTGCCAATGACTTCTTGAGCCTCTTTGGGAAGTAAGGATAGATAGATTGGAAACTTAGGTAAAATCTCTGAAATGAATGTCCGATCCTGGTCTAGCTGAGCCATGACTTCAACAAATGAAAGATTGCAAAAATGACCTCCTACGGCTTCCCAAAAAGGAGAAATTTGGCGCTGATCGATGTAGCCGCGCATTTCAGCAGTGATTTTTTTTTCGAATCGATGGCGATGGGCGGCTATGAAAAGAAAGCGGCTTAATGAGAGCAAGCGTCCCTGTCCACTATGTCTAAAAGTTGGCTGTAGATATAGAGAGCAGACTTCTGAGGCTGCAAGCGAACTATAGATGGCTCTTAGAATTTTTATTTCTTTAGGGGAAGAGATGTGTTTAGCATCTAAAGGAAGGCTTTCGATTCGGTACAAGTAGTTACGTCTTGCATTGTTTTGGGACAGGATGCCGCAGGTTCCGCCAATACGGCCGGTAGTCAAATCCTCGAGCACAAAGAAGTACTCTTCGCCTCCTGGTTTTTCAACTTGTTTTTGGAAGGACAGCTCGGATAAGGTCATTTTATCATGCAACTTGTCCCGGTCCCTTGGCAGGTTTGTCATGCCGAGCAAGGATTCGAACGAGAATTCTGCAAATACTTTTAAATCAGATTTTGTGATTGGTCGAATGACAATCATGGTATACGCGCATCCCTATTCATTTTGATCACAGCTTCTATAATGTCCATTACATGTTCAATATCTTTTACTGTAATCGCACCGACGGGAATTAAGAATCTTACTCGTGCTGGATTGCTCCCTGCAATGAAGCTGATTACACCTGCTTGAAACAAATCTTGGATAAACTGCGTAACTCTTTGTATATTTCCGTCGAAAGGGGTAAAAGCTAGCATGCTTCCTATGCCATAAGGGCCTTGAACTGAGCCCGGATACGTTTTTTGAAGCCTTTCAAATCCTTCGACGAAGAGAGTGTGGATATGTGCAATTTTACCGTCAGGGCCGAAGTAGCGGCCGGTGAGTAGATGATCAACAATTGCAAGCCCTACTTGCATGGCTACGGTACTGCTTGTGAAGGTTTGACTCAGAAGGCCAGCTTTGGGCTTAAAATTTGATTTAAAAAGGGTAGCGCAGACTTGTGACAACTTGCCAATGGAAACTAAGTCGACAAATTCTTCCAGTTCAAAATGGCGATAGGCAAATAACTGGGTTGTTCTGCCAAATGTTTGGACCTCATCGACAAAGATTGTAATGTCATGCTCTTTTAAGACAGTCATCAAGGCTTTAAAAAAATGAGTTGTTCCGCAATGAAAGCCCCCTTCGCCCTGCACCAGTTCAAAACACATGACGGCATGCTGCTTGGGGTAGCGAGCCAGGTGTCGTCTTAAGGTTTGCACAGCCTGCTTGGTGCTCTCTTCAGGCTCTTCTTCGCGGTAGAAGGGCACATAATCAACTGCAATCGATTGAGGAAGTCCTTCCCGGAAAGAGGGTTTGTCCGTGACTTGTGAAAGCGTTGTTGTCCGTCCCATGAAGCACTTTTCAAAGGCCAGTACGCGGTTGGCTGGAAATTTCTTTTGAAAAGCGAGTTTGAGGGCATTTTCATTGGCCATGGCGCCAGAAGAAGATAAAAAGCAGTGATCCATTCCAGAGGCTTCAACAAGTATTTTGGAAAATTGAAAAGCTTCTGTCCCTTGCTGCAAATGCCCCTGCATGACTGTATCATTGAGGGCTGCTTCAATAGCTACAGTTATGATGTCAGGATGGCTATGACCCCAGTAGTGGGGGCCGATGCCGCTAATCATATCATATTTTACACTGCCGTCCAGCAATTCGACGAGAGCTCCTTTTCCAAATCCGCTTCCAAGGTACGGAAAATAGAGGGGGGCCCCGCGCAATTCATTGAATGCGTCTAGCATGTCCTTGTAGTTTTGAGCGGCTTCTTTTTGAGGCGGACGAATCTGGGTCAAAGACGCTTGATGATCTTTTAAAGCTTCTAAAACAAGCCTTTTTGCCTCGTCAATGCGAGGGTCATTTTTAAATAGCTGAGAAGCTAGCTTAGGTTTTTCAGCCATGATGCGGCTCCCGTTGAATGATGAGTTCTTTCGTTGCAAGTTTGAATAAAAATAAGCTTGCGAGTTTGGTGCGCTCGACTAAGCTTGGCAGAAATAAGTATTCTTCATGGGTGTGGATGCAGCCGCCAACTGCACCAATTGAATCCATAGTCGGCAGGCCTGCTCCAGAGGTGATATTGCCATCGCAGACACCGCCTGTTTCTCTTAACTGGAAGGGAATATGCAAGTCGTGAGCGCAGTCAGCGTACAATTCAAATAAAACTTGCAGATTTTGAGTAAGCGGCTTTGGCATGCGCTCTGTTTCATTGATAATGGAGAGCTGGATTCCCTCTTTTTGCTGGCAAAGTGAGGCAATGTCTTGAAGGGTGCGCTGCAAGAATAAAATATCGTCGGCGTTCGAGGTTCTCATATTTAAGCGGCAGGCAGCAAAATCGGGAACGATGTTGACCGGGCCGCCGCCCTCGACGTAGCCCACATTGACAATGACTCCTTCATCTGGTTTATTCAGCAGCTCTACTTTTTGAATGAATTGGGATAGGGCATAGATAGCATGGCGCCCTTCTGAAAAATTGCGTCCAACGTGAGCAGAGCGTCCTTTGACGGTTATGCTATAGGTTGCTGATCCCTTACGTGAGCTGACGAATGCGCCATCTGGAAATGAGGGTTCGAAAATGAGGCCGATGTGATTGCGTCTCGCAGCTTCTTCGAATAAATAGGCTGAACCTGGTGAACCAATTTCTTCGTCTGGATTGATGAGTACTTCCCATCCAATTTGATCTGCATACGGGGAACGTTCTAAAGCTGCTAGAGTCACGAGTAAAATGGCTAAGCCTCCTTTCATATCGGTTACACCCGGTCCAATCCATGTTTGATGGTCCTTTTCACGTACGATTTGAAAAGGGCTGGATGGGGGGTAGACGGTGTCCATATGACCCGCAAGCAGGATTTGAATAGGTGCGTGAGGGCGTTTTTTGATTCGCAAAGCTTGTCCAAGCATTTGTTCTCTTAGCTCTCCTTTAGCTCCAATAATTTGGCGAGGAGGGAGTGAAATAAGGTGCATATTGCCTTCTAAGCCCAAAAAGTCCCGCTTTAAAGTACTTAATAGGGTTGCCAATCCCTCGGTATTGTAGGAAAATGTATTGATGTTAGACCATGCTCTAACAAGGTGGTGTAGGTAGGAAGCCTGACTGTCAATCCACTTTAGGTAAGGAATGAAGGCCTGGATGGAAACATTCATAGTTCAGCTCACATTTTCTCTCAAATTCTCTCAAAAGACTTTGAATTTTCAGACAAACCAAAAAGGATTTCTCAGTTAGTGCTTGTGTAACCATCATTATTAATCGTTTAAAAATTATTTATAATAAAGAGAAAAGATAAAATTTGAGTCACGAAGGAGGGGTAAAAAGAATATCCATCCAGAACAAGTTTGCCTTGGTAATAAATTATCGTATCCGCTAATGTGACAACTGCCAAGGAGTTGCTTGTTTTTCCTCCCTGAATGTTTTCTGAACCATTTTTTGCTTCGGAAGATTAAGTCAGCTGCTCGGGTGGGTCTTAAAACCCAGGATGAGATGAACGTTTGCTCAATTTGGCATTGTAGATAAAACACCTGAAGAATTGGTTTTTAGAGGATGTGAAAGCCTATTTTCCAGGTGTTTTGTGTATAGGCCGCAAAATTGAGCGATAAAGTGCCATACCTAAAGTTTCAAGACACTCTCTTAATCGATTAAATTAAGTTAGGAGCAATATGAACAATAGAGGTCGAAAGCATTTGCAAGAGGTTTTAGAAAAAAATCCTGCCTGCTATGTGCTGATTACCTGCGGAGAGCTATCGGAAGATGGAAATATGCAGGTTGAGATGACTTATCAAGGAGATGCAACACTGGCTTCTTATCTTCTTCAGGGGGCTCAATTTTATATGGATCAAGAAGAAGATTGTCTGGATTCCACTACACCATCGATTCGGCTAGTAAAGTAGTCGCATTCGCACAAAAATCTGTGAATTAGCTTTGGGGCAATGCGAAAGTTCTTGCCCTTAACTTAAAATCTGTGTCTCTGATCAGCCCATTTGTCGGGACCGAAATGTTTTATTTTTTGACTAACGATTCCACGCATGTCTGGTTCATAGATGTTTGATTGAAGGCGAAGCCTTCTGCTTATTTCGGTAAACCGATGTTTCTTTTTGAATGATAATGGCCACAGATAAGGCTTTAAGGGGCCTTTAGCCCCTATATGGCTTATGGTTGCGCACGTGATGATTTCTCGAGCATTTGGAAATTGGCGATGAGTTTATCGAAGTTGGCTTTGATAAAGCTATAGCTCTTTTTTGGTCCCCAGAGTTCGAGGCGATAGACGTTATGCTGATCTTCAAAGAAAGCGATCCATCCCATTTCATCTTGATCGGTGATGGTAAGATAAATGCCTCTTTTTCCCAATACTGTTTGCAATTGCCCCTTTCCAACTAATTTGGCCTTGTCGGCGTGTGATTTGTAAAGAGAAACATATCTTTTGCGTAAAAGTGCTTTAAGCTCATTTGTGAGGCGGGCTTCTTTTTCATGAAAGGCTACACCTCCATAAAGGTCGCTATGGGGATCTGAAAAAATAAGCGAAATCGTGTAAGGATACTGATCATCAAAGTTCGTTTCTTGGGTTTCTTGATCCTCTACAAGCCATTCTTTTGGGAGCGAGAGGCTAAAGCCTGCCTCTTCATTTGTGACGACTCGATTGTTAGATTCATAAGCCAGCTTTTTGTCGCCTTGGAAGACTCCTTCATCTGTAAATGTGAACCATTGCCCTTGTTGATCTGGGTGGGCTTCTTTTGCCAAGTACATTTGTTTGAAGCGGTCATGCCAGGCTTGTTTATTTTTCTCAAAAGTTTCTCTGTCCTTTGCAGAGTAGCGTACATAATAAATAGCTGTCTGTCCTTTTAAAACACGTCCTAAATTGTATTCGTCGTAAGCAATATTTTGCGTTTTAGATTTACTCTCTTCTTTGAGTACGAATGAGCTTTCAAAAATGTTGAGGTTGGCGGGTTCAAATTGATTGAGGATTAAGTCTTGATAGTTTGTCAGATGCTCTTTGAAAGCTTCTTCAAGATTTTTAGCAAAGTCTGATGCGGAGATGCCGATTCCATCAAATTTTTGGACAGTAAATAGTTCTTTCCAGCTGAGTATGTCTTCGCCTTTTAGAATCATTTCTACAATTGACTGCTCATCTGCATATTCTTGGAAGCCAATTTGCCAGCTACGATCATCGAAGGGAACAAAGAGCTTTTCTTGTCCGCTTAAATAGGGAGAGAAAAATGAAGTGATTAGCAAATACGCTATTAAATACCAACGCCGTGAATTCATTGTAGTCATAAAGTTCCTCCTTTTGACCTCGCTGAGATTTCATAACCCGAACGATTTTAAAAAGTGATGAGCAAACGGGATATTTCCATTTTCAAAAAGAACAAATGGGGTGCTGCAATCAGAGAACGAGCCTTCTGTTGCTTTGGAATTTGAAACATCCGTTCGGCTTTTACCTCTTTTGCTAAGGGTGAGTTTATAAATAGCATATCAAAAAATAAATTAACAAATTAGAATTGTGCTAAGGTTCAGTCATACAAAAAAATAGGCAAACAGACTCGAGATCTGCTAAGGTCTTGAATTTAAATGATCGTAGCTATGTCAATGTTATTATTTTATGTTGGTGAAAATAGGTATGCAGTTGATAATCAATGCATTGTGAAGATTATCCCTCGTGTTTTTTTAAAGAAAATGCCTTACGCTCCTCCTTATTTAGCGGGTTTATTGAATTGGGAGGGAAAGCCCATTCCCATTGTTAACTTTTGCCATCTAATTGAGCAAAGAGAAGCATGTGAAGCCTTTCACACCAGGATCATATTGATTAAAGCGCCGCATGACGCCTTATATGTGGGGATAATGGGAGAGAAAGTAATTGATATTGCCAATGTAAAGGCGAGCCAATTTTCGGAAACCGGATTCTATTTAAGCCATTTTCCTTATTTAAGCGGCTTTTATAACGATCAGAATGGGATTATTCAAAAACTCGACGTGGCAGAGTTTTTCAAATTCTTATCTGTGGATTTTTTTCCGGCTATACAGAGTGGAGATGATGGGCAACCCTAATTTTTTCCATTGCATTATTCGATATATTGAAAACAAAATGGGTTTAAAGCCCAACAGGATCACTGATAGTGTTTGGGAATGGGTTATAAAGGAGAGAATGAATCTATGCAACTTAGGCACCCATAAAGAGTACTATGAAAGATTAGTTTCTTCAAGTGGAGAATGTCAGGAGCTAGTCGAACTCGTTGTTGTTCCTGAAACGTGGTTTTTCCGTGATAAAGGCTCTCTCGATTTTTTAGTCAGAGCAGTACGTCAGAATTCGCATCCGTTAATCAAAATTTTGAGCTTGCCTTGTTCGACTGGAGAAGAGCCCTATTCGATTGTTATGGCCTTATTTGATGATGGTGTCATTCCTTTCCGGTTTGTCATAGACGCGGCAGACGTCAGCCAAAAAAGTTTACTCACGGCTCAAAAAGGGGTATACGGTAAAAAGTCGTTTCGCGGCAGAGAGCTGGGGTATCGAGACTTTTATTTTAAGAAGAATGGGGATGGATATGCGATCGACTCAATTATAAAGGAGCAAGTGCATTTTTATTATCACAACGTGATGGATGAAAAGGCAGACTCTTTCGGTTTTGGTTCCTACCATTTTATTTTCTGTCGCAATTTACTTATTTATCTGAGCGAAAAAGGGCAGGCAAGAGCGTTTCGATTGATACGTTCGCTGCTAGCCCCCGATGGGATATTGATTGTTGGGCCAGCAGAAACTCAATTAGCTCAGAATGGTGGATTTGTCCCCATTCATTATCCAAAGGCTTATGCATTTGCTCAAGAAACAGCAGTATTGGCTCCGTCGATCGAACAATTTACTTCCCAGCTACTGCTAGACCAGACTTTTTCAGAAATGGATAAGCTGACTAATTCTAAAGAAGATCCCTTTTTACCTATTCAAAACCTTGCACAGAGCTTAACAGCTTCTTTGACTGTGCCTGAAAAATCAACTCTTTTGGAAAAGGCGAAAAAATTAGCCGACAGTGGCGATTTTGATGAGGCAGTAACATGTTGTTTAAATTACATTTATAAGCATGGAGCAAACGAGACGGTCTACTATTTGCTAGGACTCATTCAACACGCTATGGGAGATGAAGCAAAAGCTGAAGAATTTTTTCGAAAAGTTGTTTATTTAGAACCTTCTCACTATGAGGCTCTAATTTATTTGACTCTCCTCTCCGAAAAAAAAGGAGATTTTAATCAGGCTGAACTGTTTCGGAGGAGAGCTCAAAGAGCCTTTAAGATATAGGAGGCAGGCTTTGTTTTTTGTCCGGGAGATTTATAAGGTGAGGAAATAACGAAATGATTTGTCAATGCCTTCTAAAGGTGGAGTAACTGTGCTAGAAAAACAAGATGATCTAATGATGCATAGGCCAGAAAAAGAGCGGAAGGAAAATCTTTTAGATAGGCGCCCATCTGAAGAATATTTACAAACATTGACGCAAGCAATCCAGAAGCCTCTAAGTGTTGAGCAAAAGAGCGATACTATATCTGTCGTCGTTTTTCGTTTGGCTCATGAATGGCTTGCAATGAAAACAAGTGTTTTTAAATCAGTCATTCTTCGCCGGCAGATTCACTGCATTCCGCACCGGGCACAAAAATTTCTTTTGGGGGTTGTGAATGTGGATGGCGAGCTTCAGCTATGTGTTGCACTTAATGAATTGCTAGGGATTGAGTATTCGATGTCGCGCAGTCATCATGCTTCACATGATGACAGGATGATTGCGATTGCGCAAAATAAAGAGCTTTGGGTATTTCCCGTAGATGAGGTCGAAGGCATTCATTTATGGCATGTAGCCATGCTGGAAAATGCTCCAGTCAATGTTTCAAAGTCAGCGTCAAATTACTTGAAAGGCATCATGACTATTAAAAATAAAAGTATTGGTCTCTTAGACGAAGAACTGATTTTTTATAGTTTGAAGAGAGGGGTGCAGTGAAAGAAACCACTGATATTTCTTCTGGAGAGCCCTTGCCTGTAAAAATTGATGAAGCTTTGATCGCTTTATTTTTAAAGGAGCTGAGAGAGCAAAGTGATAGCATTCGATTGGACTTGCAATTATTTGAAGAGAATCCTCAATTAGATCAGCCTTTGAAAGAGTGGGCTCAAACAGCGCGGACAATCAAACAGGCAGCTCACATAGTCAAGTTACAGCAAGTAGTAGAAGCTGCTCAAACGTTAGAACTTTATGCACAAGCGTTGCTTGATCAACGGGTTATAAAAACAGCTAGTGGACAAGAACTATGCGTTAAAATAGTTCAGCTATTGGCTGATCTGTCTTGCATAGAGCCTGATCACCTTAGTTTTTTCCTACAGGAAAAGCAAGAGCTTCTCGCGGAACTCCATCAAAAACTCTCCTCTTTATTAGCTATTTCACCAGCCGCAAATGTCAAAGAGGAGCTTATTGTAGAAGAGCTGGAGAGCGAAAATCCAGATTTTGTGATTGATGATGCGATGTTTGACTTATTTCGCATTGAGGTGGAAACCCAATCTAGGGTGCTCAATCGTGGATTGATTGAGCTGGAGCAGAATGAAGATCCAATTCTATTAGAAGAATTGATGCGTGCCGCGCATTCTATTAAAGGTGCTGCACGTGTTGTCTCTCTTCCCTCGATCGTAAAAATGGCTCATTCAATGGAAGATTGTTTTGTTAGTATTCAAGCTAATCAAAAAGCTTTACCTGTGCATATGATTGACACGCTCTTGCAAATGGTTGATCTATTGTCCAATTTGTCTCGCATTCGATCGTCTGACATTCATAATTGGTTAAAGGGACAGCTTCCACTTATTGAAAAGAAAATAAAAGAGCTTGAAGAGATTCAAAAGCAAGAGCCGGTCAACGCTCGAGGCGCAGTTGCATTGGTAAGTGCATTTGAGGGGAAAGGAAAAGAAAGTATAGGATCGAGTACTGTGCCCTATCCATTGAAAGAGATGAAGAAAAGCGAGTCTATTAAGCCTTTTCAAACAGGATTTTCGGAAGAGAGGGTACTCCGCGTAACGGCTCAGAATTTAAATCGTTTGATGGGGCTTGCCGGTGAATCACTTGTAGAATCGAGATGGCTGTATCCTTTTTGGGATAATCTGCAAAAGCTTAAGAAAGAGCAAATTGAGATTGCAAATTTACTAGATGGTTTCCGAGGTGGCTTAGCAGACAGCAGGCTGGATGAAAGGATGTGGCAGTATTTAACCGATCTGCAGCATCGATTTAATGAGAGTCGTCAGCTGCTTACTGAGAATTTAGGGGAGTTGGATTCTTTTATAAGACGGCATGCTAATTTATCAGACCGCCTTTATCAAGAGGTCATTAATAGTCGCCTACGTCCATTTTCAGATGGTGTCGAAACTTTTCCGCGCATGGTTCGTGATTTGGCAAGGCAGCTTGACAAACGCGTAAGGTTAGAGATCGAGGGATTATCGACTTTGGTCGATCGGGACATTTTAGAAAAACTGGAAGCCCCGCTGAGCCATCTTTTACGAAATGCCATCGATCATGGGATTGAATCACCTCAAGAGAGGCAAAAAAAAGAGAAGCCAACGGAGGGATTGATTAAGTTGAAAGCCTATCATCGTGGAGGAATGCTTGGGATTACCGTTTCAGATGATGGGCGCGGGATAGATGTGGAGGAGTTGCGCAAAAGAATAGTAGAGAAAAATTTTACTAGTTCTGAGATGGCCAAGCGTTTATCAGAAAGTGAGGTCATCGACTTTCTTTTTCTACCAGGTTTTTCGACTGCTAAAGAAGTGACTGAAATCTCAGGAAGGGGGATTGGACTCAATATTGTCAGAAGTGCGGTGCAAGAGGTTGGAGGGATTGTCAAAACGACTTTAATGCCTGGCAAAGGAACGAGCTTTAATCTGCAGCTGCCTTTGACCTTATCTGTCATCCGCGCTCTTTTGGTGGAAATCTCTGGCGAGGCCTATGCTTTTCCTCTAGCACGCATTGATCAGGCTCTCCTCATCAATCGCGATCAAATTGAAATGGCAGAAAATAAACAATATTTCAGATATGAAAACCAAAATATCGGTTTAGTCTCTGCTTGGCAAGTATTGGAGTTAGCTGAACCCCAACTAACCTTGAATCTGTTGCCTGTCATTATTTTAAGCGAGCGGACCAATTCTTACGGACTTGTTGTGGATCGTTTGATTGGCGAGAAAGAGTTGGTCGTACAAGAGTTGGATGCCCGTTTAGGAAAGGTCTCAGATATTAGTGCAGGGGCTCTAATGGAAGATGGAAGCCCTGTCTTAATTATCGACGTAGATGAGATTGTGCACTCTATTGATTTGCTGCTTTCGGGAGCCGGGGTGGCAAAAATTTCTTACACTAAAGAATTGCCGCCTGATCGCATAGCTAAGCGCGTTTTAGTGGTAGACGACTCCATTACAGTTAGAGAGGTTGAATGCCGTCTTTTAAAAAACCAAGGCTATGAAGTGGAAACGGCTGTCAATGGTATCGATGGATGGAATGCTGTGCGGGTTGGCCATTATGATCTTGTCATTACCGACATCGATATGCCACGCATGAATGGAATCGATCTGGTGAGAGCGATTAAGAATGACCCGCACTTAAGTGATATTCCCGTGATGATAGTGTCCTATAAAGAAGGAGAGACTGATCGTTTGATGGGGTTGGAAGCTGGAGCAGACTATTATTTGACTAAAAGCAGTTTTCATGACGCCACATTGCTAGCAGCTGTTTACGATTTAATTGGGAAGCCATAAATCGGTTGATGTGCTATGAACCAGAATAAATGCATTAGACACTGACTTTGATTGAAAAAATTGAAGATTTTTGAGCAGGTTGATCATTACTTTGAGAGCGTATAGAGGTTTGCGGAAATTTGGTAATCAAAGTGCAAAAAATAGCCATTTTAACAACCAAATGAAGTTTTGAAAGTCCAATGAATAAAAAAAGCGATTCTTACGGCAACAGGTCTGTATGGCTTATAATCCCACATTATCCGTTTCAACCCATTTGTTTTCCCCTCGTCGCTCTTATTCAGTTAGAGTGCTTTTAATTGATGATCAAGCAATCATTGCAGAAGCTATTAAGCGCCAACTAGCCGATCAGACAGACATCGATTTCCATTATTGCTCAGATCCTACGAAAGCATTGGAGGTTGCAAGCGAAGTCAAGCCCACGGTTATTTTACAGGATTTAGTCATGCCAGGGTGCGATGGATTGCTTTTGGTTAAATACTTCCGCGCGAATCCAGCCACTAAAGATATTCCCATCATAGTTTTATCAACGAAAGAAGATCCTAGGGTAAAGGCCGAGGTTTTTGCATTAGGGGGAAATGATTACATCGTCAAGTTGCCGGATAAACTTGAGTTGATTGCTCGCATTCGTTATCACTCAAAAGGATACATTCGTTTATTAGAGCGCGATGAGGCTTATAAAAAGATCGAGGAAAGCCAGCAGGTCTTGTCCGCGGAATTGGCGGAAGCGGCTGCATATGTAAGGTCATTATTGCCAGAGCCTTTACACAACACGATTGTGGCTGAATGGCGTTTTATTCCTTCAACCCAGCTTGGGGGGGATGCATTTGGCTATCATTGGCTGGACGACCGCTACTTTGCTATTTATCTTTTGGACGTATGCGGGCATGGAGTGGGAGCTGCTTTACTGTCCATTTCTGTTGCCAATTTGCTTCGTTCTCAAAATTTGCCGAAAGCTGATTTCAAAGATCCGAGTTCCGTTTTGGAGGCTCTTAATACCGCCTTTCAAATGGAAGAACATAATAATATGTTTTTTACAATTTGGTATGGCGTTTATGATAAGCACACGCATCAACTGGTCTATGCGTGTGGCGGACATCCTCCAGCACTTTTAATTACGGGGGATATTGCCCGCGAAGCGCAATTGTATGAGCTCAAAACACCGGGCGTTGTGATCGGAGTGCTTCCTGAAGTCGATTTTCAAAATGGGTCGATTCAAATCAAACCTTATAATGTTTTGTACATTTACAGTGATGGGATTTATGAAATCAGTAAAATTAATGGCAGCATGTTAGAACTGCAGGAATTTATTTCACTCATAGGATCTCATCAGGAAAAAACAGAGTTGAATTGGATTATTGCAGAAATTCAAAATTTGCAAGGAAAAAAAGAATTTGTAGATGATGTGTCTATCATAAAAATCACCTTTGAAAATGGTCATGCAGACAAACAATCAAAATGAGATATTAAAGACTCGGAAAAAAATGAAGCAGAGAATCAATGCATTTGCTTACTCGATGAGAGCGCTTTTAGACGCGGCTCAGGGCAAAGATGTTTCGTTGGAGACCCTTTTAAAGGGGCTTGGAAAAAAAGGGCAGGCGGCATTGTTGATTCTTTTAAGTTTGCCTTTTTGTCAACCGATTCAGATTCCTGGTTTTTCAACTCCATTTGGAATTATTCTGGCATTTATAGGGACGAGGATTGCATTTGGCAATCGCATTTGGCTTCCAAAATACATCTTGGATAAAAAGATTTCCTATCACCACTTAGAAAAGATTGTGTCTGTTTCAATTAAGATAACTGATAAGTTGCGGTATTTTGTCTATGCAAGATTTTCTCATCTTGTGAAAAATCCCATCTTGCAAATCATGCATGGCTTAACAATTACGCTGTTAGGATTTGTTCTTGCCTTGCCTTTGCCTATTCCATTAAGTAATATTTTAGCGGCCTATCCTCTAGCCATATTTGGCCTGGCCATCTTAGAAGATGACGGGATGGCCATTTTAGTGGCTTATGGACTGAGCCTTTTATGTTTTTTTGTTCTCGCCTTATTGATTTGGCTAGGCAAAGAAGGATTGGCCTCTTTATTCCAATAATGAATGGAATAATTGTATAAAATAGATTTTACAGAAATAACATTTACCAAAAAAAGAAGCTTTAATTCCAAAACATCGTTCTGTTTTTTCTTTTCTTTTTATATACTCACTTTACGTAAAAAAGAGGGTGGTGAATAAGCAAGAGGTTGCGATTTCCTACAGATCTGCTCAAATTGAGATAAAATAGAGCGAGCATTTCTGTCTATTCAAGGAGTTGAACGACCTGCCTGTGTTTCATTTAATCTGAATTGTGATCTGCTTGCAATTCATTTGAAGGATTGTTTTGCAGACAATAAGCTTCTTCTGGTCTTGCTTTGATTGAAAAATTTGGTGATTAAAGTGTAAAAAAAGGCAATTTTAATAACCAAATGAAGTTCGAAAGAAGTCGAATAGTGAATGAGCTAGTGTTAGAAGCGGTTTTTTTGTATAACATTCTTAAATTTCAGGCAGATAGGCAAGTTTTAGAGTTAACTCTGTTATTTAAAAAATGCCTGAGTGTGAATTTTCGAAATAAAAAATTCCAAATACAGATCTCTTATCGAGGAATACGATTGTGAACGTTTTAGAAAAAAGAGTTGAAAGTCAGGTTCAGTTTTGGTCGCTGCTTGGGCCATTTTTAATTCTTTTATCAGTAGCCGTTTTGCTTTTTAAAGTATCGACACACTGGTATTTCCCTCTGAGTGGCCTTGTCGGGATTCCTCTTTGTGTTAAATGGAAGATGAAAGGCATGGCCACGGCTTTAACATGTCTTTTCTCTCTTTCTATTATCGGTTATCAAACAATAGACTTGGATGAGCGTTTTTGGCACGTTGGAATGGCTTTAGCTATGGCTTTTTCATTTATTATTTTAACGCTATCGCTAGAAGAGGTAGAAGGGTTAGTTGATAAGCTTCAGTTAGAGTCGCAGAGTCGTTTAGACAATTTTCTGCGTTTAGATGAAAAAATGAAAGGCATGGAGCATGGCTGGTTCTTAGAAAAAGAGCACATCCAAGGGCAGGTTACAGCCCTCACGCAAGATGTTGCACAGACGCAGGAAGAGAAGCAAACCTTTTATAAGCTCATGCAGCTATCCAAAGAAGAACTCATTTTACTCCACAGTCAACATGACCAGCTTTTACAAGAGCTCTTTTATAAAAAACAACAGGTCGCTCAGCTGCATGAGAAACTAGAAGAGGCTGAAATGACAGTTCAGACTCTGATTAATAGTGAATCTGAGAAAAGCGGCTTAAAGCTTAAAGAGGATGTTGTCAAGCTAGAGCAAGAAAAAAACATTCTTACAGTTCAGTTAGCTGGCCTTCAATTCGATCAGGAAAAACTTTTGCAAGATTTTGCGATTCTGCAAGAGCGCGAAGCAAACTATTTATCAGATCAAAGCCGTTACAATCAAAGTGTAGAGGAAAAGCAATACCTTGTTCACAAGCAACAAGAGCAATTAGAGGCTCTGGAAGAGGAGAAAAATCTTCTACAATTGCATTTAAGTCAAATTCAACAGCAATATGATGACGCTAAGAGGCTATTTGAAGAGGTTAAAAAAGAGTGCGATACGGTCAAATCTAGTGAGGGTCAAAATCTCGCCACAATTCAAGCTCAGATAGAGAAAATAGAAAGATTGGAAAAGAATTGGGAAAGCAAAGAAAAAGAGATTCAAGTTCTTCAACAGAATAAGAAGGCTTTAGAGGAGCAACTTTTACAGGAAGAGTCTAATAAGCACTATTGTGAAGAACTAAAGAGCCGTCTTCAGAAGATGGAAGAGCAATTTGAACAGGAAAAGCAAGGGTTGCATCAACGCCATTTAGCGCAGCAGCATCAATTGCATAGCCAGTTAGATAAATTGAGTCACGATTTGCAGAAAAATCTCTCTCTGTTTTCTCATCAGCAAGATGTTATTGCTCGCAAAGACCAAGAACTGGAAGGCTTAAAGATAGTGGCTGCAAAGGCAAATGAGGCAATTGCTGAATATGAATGTGCTATGCAGTCCCAGCT
This sequence comes from Candidatus Protochlamydia naegleriophila, assembly GCF_001499655.1. Taxonomy (NCBI): domain Bacteria; kingdom Pseudomonadati; phylum Chlamydiota; class Chlamydiia; order Parachlamydiales; family Parachlamydiaceae; genus Candidatus Protochlamydia; species Candidatus Protochlamydia naegleriophila. Next base: position 1,814,926 of record NZ_LN879502.1, on the reverse strand, counting down.
AGAGCAAGCAAAATTAATCGATGAGGAAAAACATTCGCTTGAAAGCGAATTAGAGCGTTTGAATTCGCAGCTTGTCAATTATCACGCGCAATGCGAAGTCATGCAAAGTAGTCAGCAGCAACTAAAATTGCTTGAAGAAACAAACCAGCAGCTTGAATTGGCATTGACTCAAGTAAAGCTACAATTGACGACTTCTGAAGATGAATTACAGCAAGCTCTTGAGGACTACCTAAAACTTGCACATATTGAAGAGAGCAAGCTGAAACTTGAGCAAGAACTGATGGAAGCTAGAGCAAACTTAAAAACTTGCCAAGATAAGCTTGAATTCGCGCAAGAGAATCAGGATATGCTCGAGCATAGGTTTGAAAAAGAATTGGCAGAGTTGAAGGCTAAGTTGAGTGTCTGTGAGGAAGAGTTAGAGTCAGCGCACGAAAGTCAGGCTAAATTGGAACTCATCCAAGAAAACAAACAAAAACTAGAGCAAGAATTGACTCAAGTGAGGACTAAACTTAGTGCTTGCCAAGATGAGCTGGAGCTTGCGCATGAAAATCAAGATATGCTCGAACACAGACTTGAAAAAGAATTGACAGAGATCAAATCCCAGCTGGCTACCTGCCAAGAGGAACTCGAAAGGTCTGTTGAAGCGCAGAGTAAGCTAGAGGCTATCGAGGAAAGCAAGCAAAAGCTTGAGAGTGAACTGAACCAATTCAAATCGAAGCTGATTGATTGCCAAGAGGAGCTTGAAAGGTCTGTTGATGCGCAGAGTAGGCTAGAGGTTATCCAGGAAGATAAACAGAAACTTGAGAGCGAACTGAACCAAGTGAAATCCAAGCTGAGTGCCTGCCAGGAAGAGCTTGAGAGAGCTGTTGATGCGCAGAGTAAGCTAGAGGTTATCCAGGAAGATAAACAGAAACTTGAGAGTGAACTGAGCCAAGTCAAATTCAAGCTAAATGCCTGCCAAGAAGAACTTGAAAGGTCTGTTGACGCGCAGGGTAAACTAGAGGTTATCCAGGAAGATAAACAGAAACTTGAGAGCGAACTGAACCAAGTCAAATCCAAGCTAAATGCCTGCCAGGAAGAGCTTGAAAGAGCTGTTGATGCGCAGAGTAAGCTAGAGGTTATCCAGGAAGATAAACAGAAACTTGAGAGTGAACTGAGCCAAGTGAAATCCAAGCTAAATGCCTGCCAGGAAGAGCTTGAAAGAGCTGTTGATGCGCAGGGTAAACTAGAGGTTATCCAGGAAGATAAACAGAAACTTGAGAGTGAACTGTCTCAGACCAGATCAGAAATAAGCAATTACAAAGCACAGCTTAATCAAGCGATGCATGATCAAAATAAAGTTTCAGAAGCTATGGTCCAGACTCGAAAAGCGGAAGGGCTGTACCTGCAACTCAAAGAGCAATTTAAAGTAAAATCAGCCGTTTTAGATGAGACTCGTAAAGAATTATTCTATACGCAAGAAGAGTTACTTAGTCTCCAAAAAGGATATGAAGAGCAGCAAAAATTTGCGATTGGGGATGAGGAAAGATTATTGCATAAAGATTTAGAGCGCATGAGCTATGAATATGAAAAGGTCATTCAAGATTACGAACAAGAGCTGGATGCAATGTCGGAGTTGATCCAAGAACTATTGGCTCGTTCATAAAAGCACCGGCTTTAAGGCGAGGATTGGGTAAGTATTTGACTTATCGCCTTACCTCGCTTCAAAGTCGTCTAACGGGTTTTAAGGTCGGCTGTTCTTACGGGGTGGCAATCTAGGCCCGTATACACTATTAACATTTCGCGCACGTTAGCATTCCTGCTTTACCGCTTCCACGGGGTCAAGATCTCATATGCGTCATCTGTAATGAGCAAAGTATGTTCCCATTGCGCGCTGGCTTTACCATCTTTTGTGCGCGCTGTCCAGTGGTCAATTGGATCGATGATGGCTTCGCGAACGCCGGCATTGATCATCGGTTCAATGGTAAATGTCATACCGGGAACTAGTAAAATGGAGTTCTGATTGCGGTTATGGGGAACCTGTGGACCTTCGTGAAATTCAACTCCGACTCCATGTCCCACAAATTGATTGACGACGGAACAATTTTGTGAAGTTGCGTAACTTTCAATGGTGTCGCCAATTTGAGAGACGGGAATGCCAGGTTTTAAGATAGCGATTGCCCTCATGAGGCATTCGTATGAAACATCAGTGACCAGCTGCTTTTCGGCTGAAATTGCACCAATCGTGACCATGCGGCTGCAGTCGCCATAATAGCCGTTTAAAATGCTTGTGACATCGATATTCAGGATATCTCCCTCTTTCAGCGGAGTGTGATTGGGAATTCCGTGGCAAATGACTTCATTTAATGAGGTGCAGATGCTCTTGGGGAAAGGGGGATTGCCATAATGCAGGGGAGCTGGCAGGGCACCGGCTTCTTTATGAAGGCGATGAGCGAACTCATTGAGTTCTTGCGTCGAAACTCCCGCTTTTGCCATCGCACAGGTCGCGTCTAAAATATGGGCAGCTAATTGGCTGGCCGCGCGGATACCAACTATTTGTTTCTCATCTTTAATGATGATGTGGTGTTGCCGAAAATACTCCCGACGAATGTCCAGTGATGATTTTGATTTGTGAGTTTGAGGTTCTATTTGAGGAAAATGACATTTCTTCCATTTTTGACCACTTCCGCACCAACAAGCATCATTTCTTCCGATCATAACCGTTCCTTTCAAATCTGTGATTCTATATACTAATTCAATCATTTGGTTAAATCAATTAAGTTTTATTTTTTTATGAAGCCAGCAGACTTAAAATCTCCTTTTAGATGGGAACAAAGACAAATTATTATTGAAGACCGTGTTTGGTACGTACCAGACCAGCACCTTTCAGACAAGCAGTTTGAATTTCCTGGTTGGAAGCATGAGCAGACGTTTTCTCAAGATCAACCCGTATATGTTGAGTATTGCAGTGGTAACGGAGCTTGGATTGCCGACAAGGCTCAACAGGAACTGCATTGCAACTGGGTAGCGATTGAGCGTAAGTTTGAGCGTGCCCGCAAGATCTGGTCTAAAATTAAAAATCATGAATTGAACAATTTATTAGTGGTTTGCGGCGAAGGATATAAGGCTACGCAATCTTTTTTTCCAAGTGAAAGCGTGGATGCGGCCTTTATCAATTTTCCCGATCCATGGCCAAAAAAGAGGCATGCAAAGCACCGCATTGTGCATCCTGCCTTTGTTCAAGAAGTTCACCGCATTTTGAAACAAGGGAAAACATTTACCCTTGTGACCGATGATGAGGCCTATTCAGAGATCATGATAGAGGTCATGTGTCAGAATCCGGGTTTTGAGTCTGTTTTTGAAGCCCCTTATTTTGTTTCTGAATATTCAGGCTATGGTTCTTCTTATTTTGAGGAATTATGGCGGGAAAAAGGAAAAATGATTCGTTATCACGTTTTTCGGAAACTTTAATTTTTTTATTTTGAGCGCACATGCAAGAAGAACAAGTACAAGCACATGATGATATCGATGCACTCGTGTGGAATAGTCCTCATTACACTTTGGCAGGCAAGCCTTTCATTCCAGTGGTTTTCGAAGGTACCATGGAGCCATCTTTGCACACTCCTTTCAATACAGTGACGATTTATCTTGATGGACGCCTACAGGCTGATTTGACTTGGAAAAAAGCGAAGGAAGAGGCTCAAAAAGCTGTTGAATGCGGATATGGGATCTTCTGGGATATTGATATCGGTTTATTCGAACAGCTTCCTTTTGCGCTTACTAATCAGACTCAATATTTATCTCTAGCGCTTTCACTCGAGCATTTTAGAGATTCTTTATGGAAAGAATTTAAGTCTAAAACAATTGGAGTGTCCATTTACCGTGGAAGCGCTGATTTTAGCCTGGGCTTTCGGTGGGATGAGTCACAGGTTGCCAATTTAAGGCAGTGGCTAAGCCATGTTTTTGTTGATGAGGCGCAATTTGCGAGTGAAATAAGCGTGAAGCATTCCTCATTTGCTCAGCTGGAAGTTACGGATCTTCTGCAGAGTGAAGCAGGGACGCAGCTTGTAAGGCTGTTTTGTCGAGATGTGTCTTTAGAGTATCTCTCATTATTGGCATCGCGCTTGCCAGATACTTTGCCCGTCTATTTGTTTTTGAACGTAAGTGTCTTTATTTCGAATCCTCTATGGCAAGCCCAGTTACTCCATGCAGAAAGATTTGAACATTTAAATTTGGCATTGAATGGGGCGACCCTTCCTATTCAAGCGTGGGGATGGCAATCGCATATGAGTCCTCTCGGATATAGCGGTCAAGAGGTTCCATCTAATCAGGCTGTTCAGCAAGAGATAAAAGTTGGCGTGTGCCTTCCTTCAATGACTATGTGCCGACCAGGCCAATTTGAAGGATTAGAAGAAGCGCTTGTACAGCTTTTACAAGCAGGGATTCCTTTTCGTATCATTGCTGAAAACCACCTGATTACCGAATGGGATGGGTTGGATTATCTTGTATACACCCCTACTGGCCTATCTGTACAAGGCAAGCGCAAGCTGCAAGGTTTCTGTGCGGCTGGAGGAACAGTGCTTTCGGTTGGACATCTGCTTGGCTTAGCTTATGAAGAGTCATTTGCAGAATTTATGCAAAGCAATGCCTAGCCGTTCTTCTATTTTTTCTTTGCTTTAGAGCCTTTAGCCCCCGTTTCTTGCCTGAAAGGCTCGTTACGGCGGGCTTTATATAAGCCGACCCTCTAAAACTCATTAGAGGCCTCCCTCTCGCAGCATAAATATTCAAGACTTAAGTTAATGTTCGCTCGTATCAGTTGTTGCTGTATTTTTTCTAGTATTTTGCAGAAAATCCTTAGTTGTTGATTGTAAAAGGGTAGCAGCAATTAATTCTATTTCATGTTTTTATGAGATGGGATGGCTTTTGCATCTACGTTGTTTGTAAATTGAAACATTTCAATATTTTAGGTAATGTGTGTATATACTAATAGAAATGAGTCATTTTATTTAGGGAGTTTACAATGACCGCCACGCATCTACCTCAGGTTGCCAAATCTGTTCCCGCCTTTTCAAATTATCCAGCAGTCAAAAAGCTTAGGCAGCTTGCGCAACAGCCCATTGATTTAACCAAGCAGTTAACTCCAGAGAGGATTAAAGATTATTGTGCAGAGGCATGTGGATTTAAGCTGCTTTATGGAACAGAACGAGTGACAGATGATGTATTAAATGCATTACACGAGCTTGCAAAAGAAGCGCAGGCATTGGATAAAATGAGGCGCATGCAAGACGGCGAAGTGATGAATTTTATTAAAGGACATTCAAGTGAAAATCGTCCGGCTTTACATACGGCTACGCGAGACTTCTTTGATCATCCACGCACGGCTCTCAAGGCCAAAGAAGCGGCGCAGTTGGCTCGCCATGAACTTGATAAGCTAGAGTCTTTTTTGGCTAAAATAGAGGTTGAGGGCCAGTTCACCGATCTTGTCACAATTGCTATTGGAGGGTCGGATTTGGGGCCTCGAGCCCATTATTATGCTTTGGAGCACTTTTTAAAACCAAATCGCCATATTCACTTTATTTCCAATGTCGATCCAGATGATGTGGTCGGTGTATTTAAAAAGGTAAAGAGTCTTGAAAAAACGTTGGTTGTTGTTGTGTCAAAGTCGGGCACGACATTAGAAACTGCAACAAATGAAGAATTAGTTCGAGAGAAATTTAAAAAGGCAGGCCTCGATCCCAAAAAGCATTTCATCGCCATTACAATGCCAGGGACACCGATGGATAATCGCAGTCAATACCTCGAAACTTTTTACATGTGGGATTGGATCGGAGGGCGCTACTCAACGACATCGATGTGTGGAGCGTTAATGCTGTCATTTGCTTTTGGATTCGACGTATTTTGGGAATTTCTGAAAGGTGCCCATGCCATGGATCAAGATGCACTGCAAAGTGATTTAAAGAAGAATCTTCCTCTTTTAGCTGCTCTGTTAGGGATTTGGAATCGCAATTTTTTAAATTATCCGACGATTGCATTGATTCCCTACTCGCAAGCATTGATTCGCTACACGGCACATATTCAGCAAGCAGATATGGAATCTAATGGTAAGCAGATTGATCAGCAAGGGCATCTTGTCGACTTTCAAACGGGCCCCATTATTTGGGGAGAGCCTGGCACGAATGCTCAGCATTCATTTTTCCAACTAATTCATCAAGGCACGTCAACGATTCCAATGAGTATGATTGCCTTTAAGAATAATTTGTATGGTGAAGATTTGCAATTTGAAGGCACAACCTCTCAAGAAAAGTTGTTGTCCAATTTGTTTGCACAAAGCTTGGCGTTGGCGACAGGGCAGGATTCTGATAACCCCAATAAGGTCTTTTTAGGTAATCGCCCGACCAATATCCTACTTGGTGAAAAGTTAACTCCTTATGCCTTAGGAGCTCTTCTTTCTTTCTTTGAGAATAAGGTGGCTTTCCAAGGGTTTATTTGGGGCATTAATTCTTTTGATCAAGAAGGGGTTCAATTGGGAAAAGTATTGGCCAATAAGCTGATCACGGCATTTGCTGCCAAGCGACAGCAGCGAAAAGAGCTTTCATCCTTTCCTCTTGGTGAAGCTTACTTGCAACATTTAGATCATTTTCATTAAAATGATTCTCATTATCAGCAGATGCTTGATATTTGATGAGCATCTGTTACGTGCATAAGGATAAAAATGAGTTCATTGTTTCAAATTGAAATACCAAAGCGCAACACTGCTTGCTCGGCTCAAGGAGAGCGTCTGCTTCCTGGAATGGAGTATTATTCACTCCTGATGGAAAACGATATGCAACAAATGATAAGGCAAGATTTCTGTATCTCTTGTTGGCCGCAAGTTGCCGATTCAGATACCGTTCTGAATAGTCGCAGTTATTGGAAGTCAAAAATCGATCTAAAAAAAAAATAGAGCCGGCTTCTTCTCGCTGCGATAAAGCACTCAATCTCTTAAAAGAGTTATTGCAGACTGTACCTCTCCAAGAAGAGGAAATTTTTGTTTTGGCAGTCTTTCTTTCCCATGCCCGTAAGTTAATTTTGCGGCAAGAGTTTGAAAAAGAAGGGTTCAAGTGGGGGGTGTATGAAATTCCACGTCAAGATGAATTTGTGACCATCAAAATTCTTCCCTTAGTTTTAATTGAGACCGATCGCATTCAAAAAGCCTTGGCCGAAAAGCTAGCTTGAGTTGGTGGTTGATGCTGTTTCTATTTCTCATAGGTGTTTGATGCAAAGCGACTTGGAAGACTTCTTTATTTACCTGGCTTCGGAAAAGGGGTTGGCTCTTAACACTTTAGAGGCTTATCGACGCGATTTGTCAACTTTCTTATCTTTTTTACATGGCCGGGCAGTAGAGGGCTGGTCGAAAGTTGATCTGCAACTAGTTGTCGACTATTTAGCGCAAAAAAAGGCTGATGAGTATGCTTCTTCTTCGATTTGCCGTGCTTTGATTGCTATCAAGGTACTGTTTCGCTTTTTGAAGCGTGAGGGAGTCATTGCTTCCAACGTTACGCATTTGCTTGAGACGCCTAAATTGTGGCAGCTTATACCAGATGTTTTAACACAAGAAGAAATTAAGCGTGTGTTGACGCAGCCTGATGTATTAACTGTGAAGGGTGCGCGCGATAGAGCTATTCTAGAGGTACTCTATGCAAGCGGATTGCGCGTTTCAGAGTTGTGCCAGCTTAAGTTGCAGGATGTTGACGACACGTTCGTGCGCGTTCAAGGTAAAGGTGGGAAAGAGAGGGTTGTACCGATCGGTCAAAAGGCCATTCTTGCCATCGACCGCTATCTCCACTTTCGTAGCGTTTCGGAGCACTCACGCCACGAGTCTCTTTTTGTTACGCAGAGGCAGAAGCCGCTTGATCGTATAGCCGTTTGGAAATTAGTCAAGTTCTATGCAAAACAGGCAGGGGTGACTAAACCTATCTCTCCCCATACCTTTCGCCATTCTTTTGCGACACACCTATTGGATAATGGTGCAGATTTACGCGTCATCCAAGACATGCTCGGCCACGCGAATATCAATAGCACGGATCGCTATACTCATGTGAGCCAGACGCGCTTACAGGAGGCTTTTCATATTTTCCACCCCAGACAATCTCCTCAATTTAATTGAAGCAAGAAACGATCGATTAAAAAATCTGCAATCAAAGGCGTTTATTACACCCCTTGAGGAATTTGTTGCTGGCGGCTTCTTGTATAGAGGAGAGCACCCCATTTGGCTGAATAATAAAGAGTGGCAATCACAATTGAAGTCGGCATGGTGAGAAGGGCTAAAACGCTTCCTCCACCAATGAAAAGGACCCGTTCAATGAAAGAGCGCTGTGCATTGTAGACAACATTGACTTTTTCAACGACTTCACGCACTTGTCGATCAAAAACAAATCCGATGACAAATCCTAATGTAAAGAGATTGTGATGCAAATAGAATAGAGGAGTTGTCATGATGATTTGAACTGCAATGCGATTGATCGTTGCGTCGACAGCGTTAACAATGGTCGAAATGACTGCTGAAACAGCCTCAGTAATCGTATCCAAAATAGTATGACTACCGTAGTATCGGATTGCTTCGATCATAGATGTCTCCATAGTTGTTCAGCAAAAAGTGTTTCGAAAGAGTGATTAGAGGCTCTCAAGACTTTTTGCGTTGTATTCTTTGGGTTGTCGAACAGTTTTTCTGCTTCAACAAGGTCTCGTTCATATTCAAAAACTAAAAGCATACACAATTTATTATCTTCTGACAATACTATTCCTGCATAGTCATTATTAGTAGATTTAACTAGGAACTTAAAATATTAATCCATGCGAATTGCTTTCAAATGCTATTTAAAAATATTTTTTTGACATTTTTTTGTTCCAATTACTTTTATACACGAGTGTAGATAAAAGAAAAGGCGCAGTAAGTCAAAAGTCTTACTGCGCCTGTATTTGAAAAACTTCTCTATTGCCTATAGATGGCTATAGAGAAGTAGAAGAATTAACGCTTCTCTTCTGTGTCTTCTTCTTCTTCTTCTTCAAATTCTAACTCATCTTCCATATTAGCTAAGAAGATCTCATCCATTAAGCTGTTTAATAGAGTGAGGTGAGCAGCTAGATCAACTTTTGACTTCATGTCTAGGTTGCCTTTAACTGCTGCTGCTTTGCCTTCGATGATGTTGATAACTTCAACAACAAACGCGCCTAAAGATTCAAGAGAAGAATCTTCTTGAACAGCTGCTTCGATATCTTGCTTTGCAAGATTAAGATCTTCTTGAATTTCAGCTAATTCTGGCAATTGAATGAAATCTTGACTCATGTTTTTCACTTCCTTAAAAAATTAATGGTGATTTGAGATGGCAGGCTTATTTCGATTGACGAGTGAAAACTTTCAACCACTCTACAATCTAGATGAAGGCATGCCAGTATTTAAATAAAACGAAAACGATGCAAAGGCGATATCAACTTGTATGAAACATGCTCTGATATTCGTCCATTAACGTTGAAGAACTTAAATCTTCCAGCTTTCCAGCGGTTTTTGATTCAGTGGAGGCAAACGATCATCGATGATCAAACCACAAAATTTGAAAGGTTTAAATTCTTCAACAATGTGTACTTTATGCAAATGCGTCGCATATTTTGACCGTAAAAAGTTAAGTCATTGCCTCTATTTTGACAAGGATAAAGTGCAATTGATGAGAATGTTGATGTAGAGAAAGGGAGCTCTAACATTCGCTATAGCTGCAAGGGGATGGAGTCTTTGGCTTATTCTTTTAAGCTCACTCTATCAAAATAGGTGAATATTGTAAAATGCCTAAAAATTTCGTTTTGGGCGCAGCTTACGACCTTCAGGAACTATTCGCAAATTGACATGTTAAAAAATATTTAATAAAATAAGATTTAGCATTAGTTCCAAAAATGTAAATTTGGAGGCTTTTAGAAAGCATTTTTAGGGATAGTAGGTAGCCTAATTTGAGATCATCTTTTAGGTGTGATTATGAAAGACGATTTAAGCGAATTCAAGTTAACGCAAAGGGCTAAGGAAAAATTAAAAGACAAGAAGCTATTAAAAAAGGAGTTGGCTGAGGGGAAGACAGCTCAAGAAATTATGGAATTTAAAGATTCCACGATGGCTAAATTTTATGGTGCGGCCTATCGTTTATTTGAGCATAAACGGTATGATGACGCTGCCAATGCTTTTCTATTTTTAGCTACTTTGAATCCTCATAACCATGATTATTGGCTGGGGCTTGGAATGGCAACTCAGATGTGCCAAAATTATGAAGCAGCCATTGACGCCTATGAGTTGGCAGCTCTTTGTGATATCTCGAGCCCTGTTCCCTATTTTTATTTAGCCAAGTGCCTGTTTGCCATTCACGACCGAGAAAGTGCATTGCAGGCCTTGGATTTGGCTATTGAAACGGCCGATGAAATAGAAGACTATGCTGATCTTAAAAGACAGGCTCAAGAAGCCAAGCGAATTTTATTGAAGAGTTAGTGAAAAAGAGCGGGGAATGAAAGAGATAAGCCATTTATCTATCATTCCCCATCAGTTTTGTTCGACTAATTTTCGTTGCAGGCCTTAAGGCAGCTTGTCGATTTTTTGTTTAAGTAGGTCATTGACTACTGCAGGAGAGGCTTTACCTCGGCAGAGCTTCATGACTTGTCCGACTAAGAACGCAAAAGCCTTGTCCCGACCGGCTCTATAATCGGCAATCGACTGACTATTTTCGACGAGAACTTGGTCAACGAATCCTTCGATGGCTCCTTGATCATTGAGTGGCTGATAGTCTGGATTTGCAGCAACAATGTCAACAGGGTTTCTATCTGGTTGTGCGACCATATCATCGGCGACGCTCTTCGCAATGCGGCCCGTAATGGTTCCTTTTTCAATCAAATTAATTAAGGCTGTCATATACGAGGGCTTAATTCCGGCAGTCATCACATTTTTGCCGCTTTCTTTAAGCCTTCCAGGGAATTCCACGAGCAGCCAATTGGATAAGCTGCGGCCGTTGGAACACTCTTTTAAAGCTTCTTCGAAGTAGTCGGCAAGAGCCTTCTCACTTGTCAAAGCAAACGCTTGGTGCGGAGATAGGCCCAATTGCTGGACGTAGCGTCGCTCACGCTGTAGTGGCAGCTCTGGCAAGCTTTGTCTGATCTCTTCTATGTAGTCATCTGTTAAAATAATGGGAACAAGATCTGGCTCTGGAAAGTAGCGATAGTCATCGGCCGATTCTTTGCGCCGCATCAAAACAGTTTCCTGCTTTTCGGGATCCCAACGATAGGTTGCTTGTGCGATGACTTCATGATGGGGAGTGTTGGGGTTGTCTTGATAAGCTTGAATTTGGCGAGCAATTTCAGACTTAATGGCCATTTCCATAAAGCTGAAAGAATTCATGTTTTTAATTTCAATCTTATTTCTGAGCTCTTTTTCCCCTTTAGGACGGACTGAAATATTTGTATCTATGCGCAGAGATCCTTCTTCCATGTTGCAGTCTGATGCGTCGATATATTGAAGAATGGCTTTGATGGCCATGGCATAAGAGGCAGCTTCACGGGCTGTGTGAATACAAGGCTCTGATACAATCTCAATCAATGGGCAGCCTGCTCGATTATAATCGACTCCAGCGAAGGTGGAAAAGTGCTTAAGCATTCCGGCGTCATCTTCGAGGTGGACGCGGTTAACTGCAAAGGATTTTTCCTCTCCATCTACTTCTGCAATGACTATTCCGCCTTTTACGATGGGTTGGTCGTATTGGGTGATTTGAAAATTGCGCGGGCTATCGGGATAGAAGTATGATTTGCGGTCAAATTTGCTGAATTTGGCTACTTCAGCTTGAATCGCGCAGCCAAATTGAACAGCTTTGCGGACAGCTTCCTTGTTGAGGACAGGCAGTGAGCCAGGCATGCCTGTGCATACTTCTGTGATATTGGTATTGGGTTCATCGCCAAAATGGTTGGGAGCGACACTAAATAATTTAGATTTTGTATTTAGTTCAACGTGAATTTCTAAGCCGATGACAGCTTCCCAGTCCGAATGCGATGGATGGTGGTATTTGTGGGTCATGCGGAAATCTCCTCTTTGACGAGTTCTGGAATGGCATCCTGGAAAGGAAGGTACTTTTCTAATACGTAGGCTGCATTTAAAACGCGTCTATCTTGCTTTTGCGGGCCGATCAATTGCAGTCCCATCGGTTTGCCATCTTTGCTAAAGCCGTTGGGGATACTGATGGCTGGTAAGCCAGCTAAGTTGATCCCGATCGTATAAATGTCTTCTAAATACATCTGAAGCGGATCTTTAATCGCTCCAATTTCAAAAGCTGCGAAAGGAGAAACAGGAGAGGCGATTAAATCGCATGCTGCAAATGCTTCTCTATAACTTCTTAGTATCAGAGTGCGCACTTTTTGAGCTTTTTTGTAATAAGCGTCTTGATAGCCAGATGAGAGTACAAAGGTTCCTAGCATAATGCGTCTTTTTACTTCCGGTCCAAACCCCTCTTCTTTAGAGAAGTCATACACCTCTTCCAGTGTTTTAGCGCGAGGAGAGCGCTGGCCATAGCGAATACCGTCAAAGCGCGCTAAATTAGTAGAGGCTTCAGCCGTTGCCAGAATGTAATAAACAGCAATGGAGTATTTGAGAATACTTAAATCAATGTCGACAATTTCGGCGCCAAGCTGCTTCATTAAATTAATCGATTCTTGAAAGACTTTTTTCGGCTCTTCCGCTAAACTATCTAAAAATTGCCAGGGCACTCCTATTTTCATGCCGGCAATAGAGTCTTTGAATTGGCTAAGATACTCTTCTGGGCCAAGTGCAATGCTAGTCGAATCTTTTGGACAGTGGCGTCCAATGACCTCCATCAGCAAAGCTGTATCGACCGTATTGGTTGCCAAGGGGCCGATTTGATCCAAGGACGAGCCATAGGCTACGAGGCCAAAGCGGGATACTCTTCCGTAGGTAGGCTTAAAGCCAACTACGCCGCAAAAAGCCGCTGGAAGACGGACTGAACCGCCTGTATCGCTTCCAAGCGAGAGTGGGCATAAACGTCCAGCAACTGCAGCAGCTGAGCCACCTGAAGATCCGCCAGGGGTGCAATTTAAATTCCAGGGGTTGCTTGTCTTCTGCAGAGCCGAATTCTCTGTCGAAGAACCCATTGCAAACTCATCCATATTGGTTTTACCAATAATGACAGCTCCTTCTGCAAGTAGTTGTTCAATGACGCTGGCTTGATAAGGAGCGCGGAAGTTTGTCAAAAATTTTGATCCGCAAGTGGTGATTTCCCCTTTAACCAAAATATTGTCTTTGATACCAATTGGAATACCGGCCAATTTGCCGAGAGGCTGGCCAGCTTGTCTTTTTTTATCTAATTCCTGGGCGCGCTCTAAAGCCTTGTCTCCATAAATCGTAAGAAAAGATCCGATTTTAGAGTCATATTTGGCTATGCGATCTAAATAGTATTGGGTAATTGAAACGGCAGTGACGTATCCTCGAATAAATTGATCGCGAATACCAATTGCTGAAAACTTATACATGAATCCTCATTAAAAACTTTAAGATTGCTTGATGACTGGTGGTGTACGAATCAGTCCTCCAATATGGGAGGGGGCATTGGGTAAGAAATCTTCATCGCGGTTCAAAACCGCGCCGATGACGTCATCACGCATAACGTTAGTTATATCATCTAATACATGATTGCAGGGAAGCACGTTTTCTGTGTCTATCTGCTGAAGCTGCTCAATATATTTTAAAATGTTCTTTAAGTCTTTTAATAACGCCTCTTGTTCTTCTTCCGTACAATCAATACGACATAGATGCGTTAACTTTGTAATAGTTTCCTTGTCTAATTCAGCCATAATTCCTCTGGAAAATAGGGATAAGAATGTCGTCCATTCTAATGGGGACTCATAAAATATGCAAGCTATCAGAAAGGATGACCATGCAATCTAAAATGCAAATGCCTTGACCAATAAACCTATGCGCAATTAATCATCGACTTTAGAGCCTCACTTTGTCTTGGTTTTTTTGTAGTAATAAATTTTGTTAATTAATTTGTGGTTTTTGTCGCATCTTAATTATTAATTAATAATTGCTTGTTATAATTTATCTAAAATTTTTAAATAAGGTTAAAGGTAAATTATGCAATTAAATAATTCATTTGACCAAATTAAATGGCAAAACCAGTTTTTTTATGATTTAGGACAAGATTTAGTCGATCCGATTTTCAAAGAAGAGACAGAGAAAAAAACTGAGCAGCTACAGGAAGCGAGTTCCTTTTCTTTTGAAGCTTTTGATGCTGATGCGTTTAATGTTGCAATGATCCAGCACAATGCAAGAGTTTTACAGGCGGTCCAAAAGATTTTTAGTCAAGAAGTGCCGGAGTTGGCCGAGAGCCAGAGTATTTGCATCGCCATGACTGGGAGCGATGGTCGACAGGAAAAGCTGTGTTCACTTTCTTCTAAAATTGAATTAGTTGTGATTGTGAAGAGCGGGGAGGATTTGAAGTCTCCTATCATTGCCAAGATTCAAAAGGTTTTAACTGAACATGCGAGCTTGTTCCATCCAGATTTGGAATTTAAAAACTTACAGGAAGATAGTTTAATTTGCTTTAATCGCAATAAAGATTTATCTGGAGTAAAAGATTATCGTCCTTTTCCGACGAGAGCTTTGGACGCCCTGTATGTTATGGGTTCGGCTAAGGTCATGCTAGAATATAAGACCCAATTTTTTGGTGAATTAACGCAAAAAGAATCGAGCAAGCTTTTGCAAAAGTTTCAAGATAGTGCTCTTAAGCCTATGGTGAAGCTGTTAAGAGATGCGAAAGGGAAAACAGCGAACAATGAAAGCGCGAAAGTCGGTGAGACCCACATCGATTTCGAGAAGGGTGAGATGCATTACGATGGAGAGCGAATCAAAGCGACGAAATATCCTCTATTGCGCGTTGTTCAGTATAAACTGGCTCATGCCGTTTGTAAAGCCGTTAATAAGGGCGAATTGAAGCAAAATATGTTTTCGACCATGCCTGTCGGGATTTTGGAGCGAATAGACTGGCTGGCCAAAGAAAAGATTTTAAATCTGGGGACAGGTGAAGTCCAAGCATTAAAAAAAGCGTATAGCGCTTCATTAGTTTGGTTTGCTCAAGCGCAGCAACGCTTTAGAAAAGATAAAATAGCCGTGACTTCGGAATCTGCAAAGTCTTTGCAAGTCGTTGCCAATAGCATATTAAATGTAGGAACGAATGCCAAAGTATTCGATAGAAAGTAAGCTGTCTTAAGCTTCACTCGCGAGAAGGATAAAGCCCTGAAAATTTAAATTTTCGGGGCTTTTTATTTGAGCGCTTTTTTCAGTTTGGATTGCTTACTAACACTCTGATCTCCATCAACTTTTGATACTCGTTTTACGGCGAAAGAGAGAGTTGGCGCTGATTATGGACGAGTTGCAGCTGCTCTCTTGTGAGAATAATCAAGCCTTGGCACTGTTTAATGAGAAATTGCAAGGCGACCGCATCCGCCAAATTGATAGGCATTTGGGATGCGATTTCTTTATGTTTGAGATGGACGGCTTCTTTGGCTTGGGCAATGGCCATTAACGAAAGATCAGACATGTCTTGGTGCAATTCATCGAGGCGCTTTTCATAGCGCTCTTTTAATAGGATTGCAAATCCTGGGTTTAGCGGATAAAGTGATTGAATGGCTTCCCGCGTCCGCGCCGCTTTAAAATCCAGATCTTGCCCTAAACTTTTTAAGTGAATTTCTGCGGCTGTATGATCTTGATCTGGTTGATTTAAGATGGAACAAAACTGCTGAAAATAGTTTTTTTGGTGAATCTCTAATTCTTTCAAATAAATCTCAGCTTGCTGTTCCAGTGAAATTTGTCCTAATGAAGAAAGTGGATCAATACGCATGCAACGGCCCCTTTGCAAGAATTAATAAATAGTATAATGATAGTTTGTTTTGTTATTTGTTTTAAATGTTTTATTTTGTTTTGCTTACACCTTGTTGTTAATATAGAAACTTTCTCTAGGGAAGAGTAAAAGAGAAAAGAAATTATTTGTTTTTTTCTTGAAACGGTCTTATGTTGCTTTAGATCAAGTAAAAAGTTAAGATTTACATCTTTTTTAAAACAAAAAAACAGGGGCGTTATTTATGCCAACTTTAAATGATATTCGACTAAGGGAAATTCTTGGAGAGCTGAGCCAGCCTGCTGTTAATATAGATGAGGTCGAATGCTTTAGGGATCTGTATGTGAGTGGATCTGTTACGCAAAATAATCATCAGAGATTAACGCATTTGGTTAAAGTTGTTAATCAAATGTTAGAACAATTGGAACGAAAAAAAGTTAAAATTTTCGATGCGGGCCGTCCCGAATTGGATGGGCAAGCTGCGTCTTACCGGGCTCGTTTTCAGCCCTATTTTCAAGCAGCGCCTTACGTGAAAGCCAGGCTCGATCAAATGAGGCAGGTTGATCCAAAATTAGAAGAGGCTCACCAATTACTTTGCCGTCAGGAAGTTGGATTGCGCTATCGGATTGGAGCGAGCAATGGAGGGCTTGATCCTTTGGCAGCACCAGATCCTGATTGTTTAGCAAAGCTCGAGGATTATGCAAGAGAATGGAAAAGAGGGCAAAAGCTTGCAGTTAATCGCGAAATTAATGAATTGGAGCACGCCCAGTTGCAAGAGGCTGCACGCTACCCTGAGTGGGTTGCTTTGTTAGAAGAGGATAAGGCTTACTGTAAAGAGTTCATGGGTTGGGCTATTCAGCACTACAATCCGCCTGCTGTTTTTATTCAGTACGAGGCTTTGCGCAAAAAAATTAAGGCATCGCTCATTTCGAGTGCCTTGGGGTATTCGCGTAACTTGGATAATGAAATTCTTTCGATCCAGACGGCTGCATCGCGCGTTGATGGTATTGCCAAAAAAGCTTTAACTTTTCTTCTTTACCAAGCTAATGACTTTAAGGAGTTTGATCCTGCCAAGCAGGAGCGTGTGAGTATTTTAAAGCCTGAAAGCGAGATTCACTTTGAAAGCGGTAATTACCATTTATCTGTAAAAGAATTTTTTGATAAATGGGCTCTTAAAGATCAGCGTGAGGTAGAGCTTTCTTTATCTGCATGGGGATTTATTAATTACCATCCCGTTCATGGTCCTTGGAATGCAGATGCTCAAATGTTTGACGAAGCACCGTTAACAACGCTTAATCGAGAAGACTGGTACGAGCATGTTCCTCCGGCTCGCATTGTCACGCAAGAAGAATTGGAGAGGGTGTATGGGGATGAAGTAAGAGGAAAAAATGTCTTTTTTAAAGTCATGGCAGCCCGAAAAAATCTCGATTTGACAGCACTCGATTGCCATGCTTTCTGGCAGATTTACGTCTCAATGGGCAATGGGCAGTGGAAGGTAATTAATCCGGGTGTGTATGCATATCGTTTTGCTCAAGGAGTCTGGGATGGTATTAAGTTGTTTTGCGCTACTGTTAAGCGTGTGTTATGTTTGATGGATCAAAACAGTTATTATACTCATCGTATTCGCGCTGCTTATCCTGTTTTCCCAACAGCCGCAGAATCGGGACATTTGCTTGACCGCATTTATGATGTTCTTACATCACAGGCGGTCTTTCAATTTAGCGGTCGCAATTGTGCTTACTGTGTTCAGAAAAATACTCAGCGTGCCATCAATAATATGCCTAATTTTTACAGAATGCCTATTGTTAATGTCAAAACAGGTATTGGACCCTTGGATAACTTGTTGGGGTGGGCGAGTAAGAAGTCTGAATGGATTCAACATCTGATCGTTGGAACATTGCAGAGGATGCTTGGATCTGCTCGAGGTCTCTATATCCCTAGGGCTGTTGCCGATGATCAAGGCATAAGACAGGAAGAAACTTGGCAGTCGGTCAATGAATTTCTCGGGCGCAAAGGAGATTTCATCCACAACCCAGCCTTTCTGGTTCATCAGATTACCGAGGCTAAAAGAACTGGAGAGGGGCCTTTTGCCAATGGAGAACTCTTTTGGACACATACGGATGAGCGTCTTCTAACGCGAAATGAACCCACTCCAAACTTGGGTGAACACTATTTGGCGGCGTTTGAAATGCCTGAAGCGGCTAAAACAACTCTAGACTTACAGCAGCCTGTAAATCCGGATTTGATTTTTGTAGGGGGCTAATGTTCGCGTGCCTTGGGCAGGCTAAAGTTTCACTCTAGCCTGCCTGATGAATATCGATTTTCAACTATCACCCATTCATTGCAGGTTTTCTTCAGTGTATTCTTTCGGGATTTAATAAGGGCAGGAGTGCTGTGTATCCATAGTTCTCGGCCATTTGATAAGCTGTTTTTCCTTTCACATTGCGCGTTCGACAATTGTTCTCATTAGCCAATTGGCTGATTAATGCGCAATAATGATTGAAGCAGCATTGAAAGATCTGTTTTTTTTTGATGGGATCGTCGGCATCCTCTAATAACTCTTCGACATTTCGTAGGGTACCGATGAGAAGATGGATGATGGTCCGGCCTCGTTTATCAACTACGTTGCGGTTGATGTAGGGAATAAAGGAGAATATGCTTTGGAAAATCGCATTCAAGCTATCTTCTAGAGTATTATTGATTAACTCTTCTTCATCTTGATAATTCACGATAAGGTGATTGACGTGCAATTTGGGTAAATTCAGCAAGGTTTTGATTAAACGGCCGATGTAGGCTTGTTCCTGAGATTGCGTGTACTTGACTAACGATTCAAAAAGGGGAAGGTGCCAAAAGAGCAGCGAGTTTAATTGAATATGGTCTTTTAGAGAGGGGCATATGGCTAGTAAGACTTCCAAAGTGAATCTGCATCGTACGTAATCGCTTTCATCAAATTCATTGCTGTGCACATCTAGCGATTCAATATAGCCTGCCAAAATGCTCTGTAAATTGAGTCCGTTCGCTTGGCTGATATCTGTTTTATTAAAGAGATATTGAAGCATGGAGGGATTAAAGTTTTTAGCGGCTATGGAATAAGGCGTGTCGTTTTCCTGATTTCTCTGCATGAGTGAATAGCCGCGCTCCAATAGAATATTCATAAATCTCATCCACTGGACTTGTTCTCTTTCATCCATCATTTGCTCGTCAATTGAGCATAGAGCATGCAAAGGAAATTCATCTCCAGGAGTCGAGCCATCCAGGTTTGCTGCAAGAGGTTGATGAGATAGCAGGGCATCTAAAGTGGCAAAGCTTTTTGTCTCGGCGGCGGTTTGTAAGAGTAGCGGACCTTCATCGTAGATATCCGGATGTTGGCAAAATAAAAATCCATTCATTAAGAAGCTAAAATCGTACTGAGCCGCACCATAAAGGATAGGCCATGGCTCGGACAATCCTTTCACGAAGTCAGATAAAGGGGCAAATGAAGAAAAAAGACTTTGAAATATACTGTAGGTGCGTTCGCGCTCTGAACTTGAGATGTGTTCAACCAAGCAGCGTTTGAGTATTTGGCTTCTAATCTGTTGCAACTTGTTTAATTGATTCTTATCACATTGAATGTGAACGATTTCTTGAATCAAATAATGGGCTTCTAGAGCCCTCCCATTCTCAAACAAGCTATTTACATTGTTTATCCATTGAGTAACATGTTGGTGGCTTGATAGGTCATTGAGCTGTTCGGTTGATTGATCTAAAGTGGGATTCAGGCAGTTGACGATAAAGTGCAAAAAGTGCTCGGATTGTCTAATACTCAAAAGGCTATCAGAAATGGAAATCCGGTTATAAATACTGTCTGTAATGTTTGTAAATCCAACAGCGCGGTAGCGAAAGGTGAAATGAGTAAAGGGGGGAGTATCATTTGGTGGAACCCCCTCTTTCCATAACGTGCGGTAGAGGAATGCCCACCCATCAAAAAAAGGAGTATGGCAAATACTATACCAATTCCAACACACTCTTGTCACATTGCTGAGAGAATAATCATCGACATAATTAAAAATATGATTCCAGATTTCACTGGGCATGCAGACCTTGTGTTGATTGGCCTCTTTCATTTCTAAATCTGTATTATTACAGTTGTTAAAATTTGAATTGACTGTGTAATTAAAATTCATAATTCCTTGATACTAAAATTTATTTATTCTGATTATGATATTGTAATTTTATTACCCATGCAAATTGTTTATTTGTTTATTAACTATTTATTGTTAGTTTTATTTTTAATCTATTTTACTTGTTAGATTATTGTTTAAATGAAATATTTTCTGTTAGTTTGTATTTTATTGATCACTATTGGAAATAAGAGAAGAGCTGTAGAGGTCATGAATAGGAGTTGTGTAAGACGATTTCGTTGCTCTAAAGGTGATTTTTAAGGTACTTTGTCTTTAGATTTAAGATTGGGAGGCGCATAGCGTTTTTAGGGAATGGTTAAAGCATCGATTATTTGGTTTCGGCAAGATCTGCGTCTTGAGGATCACCCGGCTTTATGGGCTGCGCTAGAAAAAGGAGGAGCCATAATCCCTTTGTTTATTTGGGATGCGGAGCAAGGCGATGAGTGGCGGATAGGAGCTGCCAGCCGCTGGTGGCTGCATCATTCGTTACAGGGGTTGAAAGCGGGGTTGAAAAAACTTGGTTTAACGCTTATTGTACGGCAAGGCAAGCCTTTGGATGAAATCTTCAGTGTGATTAGCCGAACAGGTGCGGATGCAGTTTATTGGAATCGGTTGTATGAGCCATTCATGATCCAGCAAGATGCTGTGATAAAGGCTGAGCTATTAAAACAAGGAATAAAAGCTCAGAGCTTTAATGGAAGCCTATTATTTGAGCCGTGGACGGTTGCCAATAAGCAGGGCAAGCCTTTTCAAGTTTTTACATTCTTTTGGAAGCAGTGCTTAAAATTAGAAGAGGTTGGATTACCTCTACCGGCTCCTCAATCAGCTAAAAGGTATTTAGGCAAGATAGAGTCTTGCACGATAGAGTCTTTGGATCTTTTACCGCGCATTAAGTGGGATTCGGGGCTTGAAAAAGCATGGCGTCCAGGTTTTATTGAAGCTCGATGTCTAATTGAGAAAGGCGTTGAGGTAATTGGCGACTATGCTAAGAGTCGAGATCGACCAGATTTTGCTGGAACGACGCTTCTTTCTCCTTCTCTTCATTTTGGCGAAGTTTCACCGCGGATGGTTTGGCAGGCGGTCAAAGAGAAGCATGATTTGAACCGAGAAGGTGCCGAAGCCTATTTGCGACAGCTTGGATGGCGGGAATTTGCCCATCACTTGCTGTATCATTTTCCTCAAACTCCGCAAGAGCCGTTAAAAAAGCAATTTAAAGCTTTTTCATGGAAAAGCGATAAACAGGCTTTAAAAGCTTGGCAAAGGGGTAAAACCGGTTATCCAATCGTCGATGCCGGGATGCGGCAGCTTTGGGAGACTGGGTGGATGCATAACCGTGTCAGATTGATAACAGCCTCTTTTTTAGTTAAAGATTTATTAATTGATTGGCTTGAAGGGGCAAAGTGGTTTTGGGATACGTTGGTGGATGCTGATTTAGCCAATAACACACTTGGGTGGCAATGGGTAGCTGGGTGCGGTGCTGATGCAGCCCCGTACTTTCGCGTTTTTAATCCCATCACCCAAGGGGAAAAGTTTGACCCAGAAGGGGAGTATGTTAGAAGGTGGGTACCTGAGCTGCGTCATCTTCCAAATAAATGGATTCATCGACCTTGGCAAGCGCCAGAAGGTGTTTTGGTGCAAGCTGGAGTGCAGATCGGTGTGGATTATCCAACACCTGTTGTTGATCATGCAGAGGCTCGAAAGCAAGCGCTGGATGCGTATAGACGACTTTAAGGTTTAGATTTTTTTATTGGCAGGCCTTTTCTCAAATAGGGTTGATAGTAGGAGTAGAGCGCATGAAAATATTAGTCAGTGGTTCTTCGGGTCTTGTGGGATCGGCCTTAGTTCCTTTTTTAGAAACCGGGCATCATCAAGTCTTTAAATTGGTAAGAACGCGGGCTGACCTCAAACCCGACGAAATTGCATGGGATCCAGAAAGGGGAGTGATTAATAGTGAATTACTGGAGGGATTTGGGGCTGTTATTCATTTGGCAGGAGAAAACATTGCCGGCCTGTGGACTGAAAGAAAAAAAAGGCTGATTTTTGAAAGTCGTGTGCAAGGCACCCGTCTTCTTTGCCGTGCTTTAAGTCAACTCCAGCATCCGCCCCCAGTTTTAATAAGCGCTTCAGCAATTGGATATTATGGAAATCAGGGCGAGCGTATTTTGAATGAGGAAAGCCCCAAAGGGCAGGGTTTTTTAGCCGATGTCTGTCAGCAGTGGGAAGAGGCAACGCAAGCGGCGAGTGAAAAAGGGATTCGGACAGTGCACTTGAGAAGCGGAATGATTTTAAGCCCTCACGGGGGTGCCCTGAAAAATATGCTTATGCCCTTTAAGCTTGGATTAGGCGGTCCTTTTGGATCTGGCGAACAATATATCAGTTGGATTGCCATCGATGATCTATTGGGGATTATTTATTACGCGATCAGGCAAGCTTCTTTGGTTGGGCCTGTTAATGCAGTCAGTCCCAATCCCGTCACGAATCAAGAGTTTGTAAAAACACTTGGCCATGCACTGAATCGGCCTACTTTTTTCAAACTCCCTTCTTTTGCTCTTAAATGGGTATTTGGACAAATGGCTGAAGAACTTTTAATGAGTAGTCAGAGGGTGATTCCAGAGGTATTGGAAGACAAAGGATTTCGCTTCGATTATCCAGACTTAAGCCAAGCCTTGAAACATCTCTTGTCATGAGCGTTGACGATTCCTCCTTTTCTTTTAAGGCAAGAAAGTTTTAAAGGAGGGATAATTTAAATGACAAACAACAGGGTACTTAGACCCTGTTGTTTGTAGTGGGCATGCATGCAACCTAATGGCTTCATCAGGTTACATGCCAATCATTACATTCTTTGCTGAGATAGCTGAAGGGCTAATCTTAGGTCTCTATCTTCAAATTCTTCTTCTTCTCCCTGAGCAAGTCTTTGAGCTAGTAAAAGGCTCAAAGCGTCGCCTGCTTGTCTGTCAACGTCATTTTCTTCTTGAGCTCTTTCAATGGCAATTTCACTCAATCTGTTTTCCAGTTGTTTTAAGCCATGATTTTGAGAAATGAGTTGTAATTCAATTTTCAACAGATCAAAGCGCGTTTCTGCCAGTTGAATGAGCCGCTGCTCATAGAGCTCTTTTCCAGCTTTATCGTTTAATTTACTTGCCAAGACGAGCATTTTATCGGCTCTTGCAAGATTGAATTCGCCGTGTATATGCTCCAGCAGTTTTTTGTAGTGGACTGCCGAAAGTTGTAAATTGGCCTCGCTTGCCAACTCGGCTGCTTGACCAGCCGTTTTCCAATCCAATTGTTGGTAAATATCTTTACCATGCATTAGATCGATAATTGCGCGAACAGCGAGAACTGTAGCATTTTGATTAATTAAATCGACGCTTGTCGATCCCGCCATCTCTCCTCCAGCGCGCATCTGTTGCCTAAAATGACCAGATTGAGAATAGAGTAACTCTTGATACGTTTGAATGGCAGGCGTTCTGACCGACTCTTCTGTCATGCTGAAAGAGAGGGTGAAGTCTTTAAAAAGATCGGCTTGCACATCAATG
The DNA here is from genome assembly GCF_001499655.1 of Candidatus Protochlamydia naegleriophila. Classification (NCBI taxonomy): domain Bacteria; kingdom Pseudomonadati; phylum Chlamydiota; class Chlamydiia; order Parachlamydiales; family Parachlamydiaceae; genus Candidatus Protochlamydia; species Candidatus Protochlamydia naegleriophila. The sequence continues at coordinate 1,791,346 of NZ_LN879502.1, read as the reverse complement.
GGTTTTCTAAGTACCTCGAATGCACGTCTTCCGTCAGTCTCTTCGACAAAAAGCTCTAGGGCGATGCGATTGTTGACGTAGCTAGTCGCAGCCATTTGATTTTGAACATGTCCTGCCATGAATTCGCATGCTTCGAGCTGCTCGTCGATGGCAAGAGCTGTCATTAGAGGCGCCAATTCTTCTTGGAAGACAATGCGCGGATAGAGGCTAGCCAAGAGCAAAGAGGGGTTTCTGGTAACTTTTGTTTGTCCAACGGCAACTTGGCTTAGTGAATTCAAGATTTTTGGTGTAATTTTACCCTCAAATTCTACTCCATCGAACGCCTTGTCTGTAATGGCGGTGCATCCTTTTAAATTAAGGATTGCAATGTTTAAGCGTTGCGGGTTTTCCTGCCACAGCCCATTTTCCTCTTGCCGTTGATCGGCATTTAAACGCTCGAGCAATTTCTCAAGCGCTGCATCGGTAAGATTCGTGCAGTCTTCTAAGTCGATGCGATGCAAGCGGTTCAGTGCTTGAGCATTGAGAATGCGCTCTAAAGCATCATCATCAGTCAGCTCTTCATTTCGAATCTTTAACGACTTGACTTCAAACGCAATGCGTCCATTTAACTCCTCGCGGAAAATATTAGCGACATCGAGAGAAATGGATGTGTCGGAAAGATCTAGCTTTAGTTCAGCGCATTGCTGTAAAAGGGAATGATTTTCTAATAGAAACTCATCAGTAATTCCCAGGCAGCTAGTGAGGTCGATTTTTTTGAGTTGTGGGCATGCTTCTAGCAGTGCTTTCACGCCTGCATTTGTTATGCCTGGGCAGTTATGTAAGCTGAGTTCCTGAAGATTTGGAAATTTCTGAAGAAACTCTACCACATTGTCATCATTTAATAGTGCCGAATTATCTGCCACAATTGTCTGAATGGCAGCTTGGGGCTGTAAATGCCTGTAATCACCTTTATGAAGCCAGCATGCGACGCTATGGGGATCTAAAACTAGGTGATGCGGAGCAAAAACTTCAGCCACGCCTGATCGTGCTAAAGGAATTTGAAAGCGGGTCGCCCACATTGAAAGCCCTGTGTATAGGCTAAGAGCAAGAGATCTTGTCAAATCGCTCTGAGTATAAAACAGGCTAATTTTAAATGGATTGCTGAATTTGGGGAGCTCAGATAGAGGACGAGTTCCTTGCGAAAAATTAGGTGCTTCTAAAAGCGTTAAGGATGGCAATGCGGTCAGCGTGAAAAGAGCATCTGTTGTAAGGTTGCTACAATCAGATATTTTTAACCCTTGCAGTGAGTTTAAGTAGCCTTGTTCATGCATCTGTGCCAGAAAAGCGGAGGTGATTTCCTCTTGATCCAATGTAAGGAATTCCATATCTGTCATCTGGCTTAAAAGATGGCCCACCAAGTCGAAAGGATACCCAGAAAGATTGACATGTTTGTCTGCCAGTAAAACTTGCGGAAGATCAATTTTTTTCGGCTCGGAACAAGCCAATAAGCAAGCCTTCATTAAATCAGGAGTTGGGCAGAGTTGCAGCAGATTGGAAAAATGTTCTGGAGCAATTGACGATTTATCGTGATTAGCCAATGTGATCGATCGGAGATTTGAAAAACTGAATTTAGACAGATTCTCAATCATATTTTTTTCATCTTCAGCCGAGATGTTCATTGCTGCGAAATCGATTTCTGAGATTCCTTTGAGTGTTACATCAGGAACCCGATTGGTAAGCTCTAGCAGCTGTGCGAATAGTTCAGGAGTCAGAACCTCCTCCTCAGAAAACTCAATTTCTAAAGAGTAAGGCCGGCAAGTCGCTGCGTTGGTAGTTAGAAATTCTTTTGTTATTTCTAAGTCCTTAAGATTGAATCGAATTTGTCCATTGTAGTTTTTAGCTTCGGATTCTCGATAGGATTTACCGTCTTTGTGAAAGGTTAAAAAGGCTGTACCTATGGTTTTGCGCACGATTATTTGCACATAGCTTTGCTTCGAAGCTTCTTCGTAGGCTTGCCCCCAGCTGGTTGGATTTAAGAGCGTGACAATTTCATTAAACCTGCCGTTAAAGAAGATGCTTGAAAGAGAATTGTTAAGGAAAACAGCGATTAAAGAGTTATCCATGCCGACGCTTCTGAGAAACTGTTCTTTATTGAGATTGGGTGAAAGATTGTATAGCGTGTTGAGCTGATACTCCAGCTTTATCAAGGAGCTTCTAAATTTTTCAAATGATAAAGGTGTTTGGCTAGTCGCATTTAAACGGTCGATTAGCTTTGTAATCTCGGCTCTAGCTTTGTCTATAGCAGTCTCTTTGCGCTGTGTAAGGCGGGCTTGTGCATTGATTGTGACTTGCTGCCCCAATCGTCTAGCGCGTTCATCCACGGCTTCTTCTGCCAGGCGTCTTTTTAATTCTCTGACGCGATCAAGAGCCGTTACGAGTTGGTTTAAGTCGGGGCCTTGTTGAACGGCCTCTTCTGCTTGAGTAACAGTCCCATCTTCTCGTTGAGTAACAGTCCCATCTTCCTGGGCGACTGGATTTGGAATTGGGCGCGGAGTAGCAAGCGCTTGATTGGTTAAATTGTATTCACGCTCAGACATCTCCAAAATATGGGCCATCAATTGGGAATCTATCAAATCTAATTCGTCTGGCGTCAGGTTTTCGAGATTGGCCTCTGGTGCAAAAAGATTTGGCAAATCTGTCACCGGCGGTAGACGCGGCTGCTCATTTTCAAATGTAAGGGGCGGCAATGCTTGCGGGGTGGGTCGCACTTGATGGGGCCTTTGGGGAGTTTGTCCTGTCAGATCTATAATACTGCGGCGCAATAAATCTTTAAATGCAAGGTAGGCTAATTCCGTTTCTACTTCGGCAGCCCTTATACCATTGGCAAATATTGTAGGTAGAATGACTTTTAAAAAGCGGGGAGCGTAGTATTCAAGCCCTTTTAAAAAGCGACGCGACCATGTTTTAGCCTTCAGGCTGTATCGTAAAAAGGAGTCATTTCCGTCTCTTTCTAGTTCATGCAAATGAGAGATCTTCTCTGCTATAGGCGAGGTGTCGGCATCTAACAGTCTTATGACTTGAAGCTGAGCAATCGCATAAACGTTTTTGAGCTGTTGCGTTTTATTCGGGGTCGCAATTAACTCGCGCGTGCCTTCAGAAACTCCTAAATAAGTGTGATTTGTATTAACTTCAGCAAACACTAAATGCATTGATTGAAGAGGGGAAGTCATGGAAACCTTTTTATTATACGTGTTGAATTTAATTATATACTACATTGTTAGTTAAGTTAATAAATTAATCAGATATTTGTTAAGTTATTATAAAGAATTTTAAAAAATATGTCAATTTAATGCTATTTCAATGACAACGTCTCAAAGGTTTAAACATTTTTACAGTGGGGGAGAAGATGAAGGGGCAGAGGGGAAAAGCATTCAGACCACATCTTGATTAAAAAGCGTGGTCTGAAAGGAATGATTAGAATTTGACGTCGACTTCTCCGCCAAAATAGCCGCTTGGGCGGAGTCTGTAATGGTGGGGATCGTGATTGTGTCTATTGGCAATGCGGTATTTTCCGCCTAACGTAGTACCGGCGTGCAGATTAGCAGTCATCGTGCCAGAGCCATATTTGATGGCAAATTCGGCGCCGATATTTTGATAGCGAATGACCGATTTTGCATGTGCTTCATTTTTTTTGACACGGTGACGAGAGTCAAAATTGCGGCCTGCAAGAGCTAGAGACCAATGTTTGTTGAGGATGTACTCTAAAGAAACGTTAACTGGGAAAACCATGTTAAGCTTCCAGTTTCTCGACATTTGCCAGTCGGCACCCAAAATGGGGTAGACTCGATCCATTCCCATGCCTGTTTGCGCAATAAAACCCACATGCAGGCCTATGTGCTGGCAATACTCATAACGTCCCCATGCCATCAGAGTGTAATTGAAATACTCTGCGCTGAATGCACTACCCACGTCGTAATTAATATTTAATTGTCCACGCCAAAACCAATTTTGTAGGCGTTTTGTAACACCACCGAGAGTAAAAGTAACTGTGTGGAAGCGGTCTTGCTCAAACCATGGATTTTCCGACCAATGGATGTAGGTATTGGTATAACTTAAGGCTATATTCGCTCCTTCAGAATAGGCGGGGCAATGGTAAAACACCATTCCCAATTCGGCTTCAGCTTCCGCGTAACGAACCTCATCACCCTTAAAAAATCCACGCTCAATCTTGGCTGGAGAAATGGAGTCAAAGTAGACATCTAAGCTAAATGGAGTGGGTTTGGCTGCAGCTCTTGGCGTTGCGTTTGCATCGGTTGTTTCGATCGAGCTGTAATCAGTGCTTGTACCTGAGCCGGCTAAGTTGTTAATGTGCTCTGACCCATAATCACTAAAGTCTATTGAGATATCTGTGGCTTGTAAAGAAAATGAAAGCGCACTAATTGCTAACCAAGCTGTTGCTAAAAATCGATTCCCTTTCACGTTTTACTCCTGAGTCTTTGTCTTTCTAAATGTTATACACATCCCGCATAAAATTGATTGGCTGGCAGTTATTCTTAGCTAAACAAACGCAGCTAGGCTTTTAAGAGCTCATTACACTCGTTTTAACTGGGATTTCGGCGCTCTCTCAATCTTTTTTGGGGTCAGCCATTTTTTTACAATCCTATTTCATTGATTTTCCTGGAGAACAAGATTGTGCCCATAGAGAATGGAAGCTCTCTTTATCCTCCCATATGAATGGTACTTTAAGATCTGAGCAATTTCAGTTCAAAAGAATAAAGGATTGTAAGTAAAAATTTTTCTTCCTCTTTTAGCGCCTTTTCCTTATTTCGTCAATTTGAAAAATGTCTTTAATCCATTCAACATAAGGAAAAAAAACAGGTTAAACGTTCCTATTCTCAGGTCATAACAATAGATTCAAGTTTAAAAAAGTTTTATGCAGAAGGTGGAATGGGGCTGCTTAATAATAATTCTTTTTGATTTTGCATTTATTAAATATTAGAATATGAAGGTTAAATTTTAAATTCATTAATATTTTGTAAAGAACGTTCGACTGAATAAATCTCAATTAAAAGTTGATAGAAATCATATTGTTTGGCAAAATTATGCATTCATTATTAATAATAAATAGATTGTGAGAATATATGTCTATTCCTGATGTGTCTAGCCCAATCCCAGGTCCAATACTGGATCACGTTCCGCCTTTAACAGACCCTGTGCCACCTCCCATGCCTCAGCCCGTGGATCCCCAAGTGCAAGCTGTTCAGCGTCGGATTGACTTTAGCCGTGTGAGTCAGACTCTTCGAGTGATGGCTGAGCGTGTTAAGCATGGTAAAGAGGTTATCCTGGCTTTTGTATCGTGGAGATTATTTATCATAAGAGAGGTCTTTCTACGTTTAATTTTCGTGCCTTCGATTAATCCTCATGATCGCTCTTTTGTTAAACTGATTGATTCTTTTGAGGCTAGAAAGCCTTCTCTAGAGAGGCAGCTCCTGGAGATGCAAAATAGCTTTATGCATAGAGCGGCAGTAAGGGGGGACTTAAAACGTCTATCGCAGCTTAAAATGGCTATCGAGCAGACAACTAATCAATTGCGTTTGTTTACTGAAATCACACAAAATTGGCAGCCAGCGCTTCCCATTCACGATAGAATGATAGAGATGTTGGTAGAATATGGCCGTTTATGTGAGCAACTTCAACTTCTTATGAATAATAAGGCACTTCATATTTTAAGGGAGTTTTACGGAATTGCCAGTCCTTTTTTACAGTCGGAAATCGCTCTTCCGGCAAGCATTAGAGATGATCTTTATGAGACTTGGCTGCTTGTGGAGCGGCATGTGATTCCTTTTTTTGATCCAGCAAGAATTCCTCGGGAGTTTCATGTTCTCATAGATACGTTAATAAAAGCTCGTAACCGCCCAGATAACGTGGGTTATGAGGTTGAATTTGACCGCCCACTGCCTTTGCGCAATATTGACAATAGCTGTTATATTGACAGCACCCTACACATGCTTTTCTCTCAAGATGTTGTGAGGAAGCGCTTGGTTGATTACAGCCTGGACGAAACAATTACACAATTGGAACTAGAGCTTCAGAATCCAGAACTGCCAGCCCACGTTGTCAATAATAAGGTGTTTGAATTAAGGGAAAAAAAGCACAATTTAGATAACCGCAAACAACTTCAGCACGAGCTTAAGAAGCTCATGCATGGTGGAGAGTATGTACATCAAGATCCTATTAGTTATTTGGATTACTTTTTGGCGGTGACCTCGGGACCTTCTGTGGCAAAAATTCGCAAGCTCGTAGCCGATGGGCAATTTAATGGAACTGAGTTTAATCCACTGACGATGCGAGCACAGCTAGATGCGGCTTCTTTTTTAGATATTTTGATGAAGGAAATTTTAGAGTACCCGTTCAATATTCAAAAAGTAGCTAACACACCTGCGATGCCGGGGCGTCTTTTCGCTTCTCCACAAGAGCCGGTTTACGGCCTTCACCTTGGTTTGCATACTGGAGTGCGTGATCTAAATGCGTTAATAGCTAGTAACTTAGGTGTAGAGGTTGTTGACGAGGTAAACGAGCGTTATCAAAGAGTATTTGACCCTCAAGAGGGGATCATCATCGATGCAGAAGCGGCTGTCGGTGAGGTTCAACCTATGAGAGTTCAACAGTACTCTGTTTGGCATCGTCTGAAGTCTCTCCAGGATATCATGACTATTCAGATCAAGCGCTTTGAAGTACTTCCTAATGGATTGACTACAAAAAAAGAAAATGAGATAGATCTCCCTGAAGATGGGATTATTGATTTAACGCCTTATTATGATGCTCCCATAGACGACGATAAAGGGGCGCGTTATGAGATTAAGGGGATGGTCGTTCATAGTGGTGGGCTGCATGGCGGGCATTACACGGCCCGTGTCAAACAGGGAGAACACTACTGGAGCTGCGATGATGTGAGGCCAGATATCAGAAGAATTACAAAAGAAGAATTTTTTGCGAATAAGAAACCGTATTTGCTTATTTTACAACGAATCGAGCCTCGTCAGCCCAATCAACAGGAGCATACATGACTTCACTTTCATTCATTACTGACTTTGCATGGCATGCTTGTCAGGTATTAAAAAGTAAACTTGTGCAGCTTAATCCTCGCGAGCAAAAAATTGCTCTAGCGGTAGCTGTCATCTTCGCGGCATTGCCGGGGATTTATGCGGTCGTGTATAGCTTGAGAGTAAAGTCTGCAAGGGTAAATCATCAACATAATGGACAAGGCCTTGCAAATGCTATGACACGTGAAAAGATTTTGGAGTTGGCTGACGCTCACTTTAACGAGCATCGGCTAAAGCAGCCAATTGTAGAGCAGCTAGATGGGTTATTGCCAAGAAATGGAGGTCGCATCGACGCAGTGCAATTCGATCATGATCCTATTGGTGTGGGTTTAGCCAATAAGGTTGTCGTTAAAAGTGAGATCAAAATGTTTTTAATGGGGCTCAACATAGCTGTTTCTGAAGCAGAGTAGTCTTCCGGAGCCAAAGAGGATAGAATCCTCTTTAGCTTTATCAGATCGATTTCTTTTAATCCATAAAGCTCTTGCAAAGAGCTAGATAAAATGCCTTACGGTTTAAAATCAGACTAAAACAGATGCGTTGTGCTGTTGTTCGCGTTGGATTGTTTTAAAGCCTGCCATACGCGCCAATTCTTGTTGGCGTGAGGCGGGATCAAGCTCTTGAATTTGAGTAATGGTGCGTCCCTCTTTTTCAACTTTGGAAATCTGTATATGATGGTGGGCTAAATTGGCTACCTGAGGAAAGTGGGTGATGCAAATCACTTGATGCTGCAGGCCGATTTCTTTGAGTTTATCTCCTACGATCGTAGCTGTTTCTCCGCCAATATTAGCGTCAACCTCATCAAAAATGAGCGTTGAGGTTTGTTCTTTACCTGCCAAGAGGGTTTGCAAAGCTAGAAGGACGCGGGAAATTTCTCCGCCGCTGGCGCCGTCCTTTAAGGCGATTTGATGTTCGCCCACATTGGGTTGCAGGAAAAATTCAATTTTATCATCACCATACTGAGTTCGCTTTTGAGGGGTGACAGAAACTTTGAATTCGGCTTTTGACATGTTGAGCGAGTGGAGTTGCGACGTTAAATGCTCTTGCAACTGTGTAGAAAATTGCTGTCTTTGGTCTGACAGTATTTGGGCGCAATGATTCGTTTTTGCTTCTGCTATTTGCAATTCGGCTTGGAGTGTTTCAATTTCAGCATCTGCATTTTCTAAGCGCAGCAGCTTCTCTTGCGCTACTGTTTGGTAAGTTAAGATGTCATCTAAGGTTGATCCATACTTTCGCTTAAGTCTGTTTAAGAGGGTTAAACGCTCGTTCACGATATGGAGTCTTTCGGGGTCGTGATTGAGGCGGCTTTGATAGTGCCTTAAAGTATGCGAAATTTCTTGAAGTTCGAGCATAGCGTTTTGAAAGGCTTGCGCTGTTTCTTGCAAATGAGGATCAAAGCTGACAAGAGATTCTAATGTCTGTTTTTGACGGTTTAAGGCTGTTAAGATGGCTTGTCGTTCGCCTGACAAGGCAAGGTTGATTTCTTGGATCTTTTCGGCCAATTCTTCAGCATTAAAAAGAAGGGTATATTCTGCAAACAGCTCTTCATCTTCCCCGGCCTTAAGCTGCGCCTCATCAAGCTCTTCTAACTCTCTTTGACAAATATCGATTTCGCGCAAACGCTGGGCTTCTTGTTGAACGAGTTGATCGAGTCTTGTTTTGAGATCGCTTTCTAGCTCATAGCTTGTTTGAAACTCTTGGACGTATGTCGACAAACTTCCGTAAAGATCGAGAACCTCGCGATGGTAATCAAGAGAAAGTAGAGTTTGATTGGCGTGCTGCCCCACGATGCGTACGATTTGCGATCCAAATTTGCGCAAAAATGAAGCATGAGCGAGTTGATTGTTAATGAAAACGCGGCTCTTGCCTGAAAGCGAAATTTCACGCCGGATGATTAGTTCTTGGCCATGTTCATGTTCAATCCCCCCTTCTGCAAGCAATTGGGTTAAATTCAAGAGATCGAGATCGAAGATTGCTTCCACAACCCCTTTATCGCATCCTTTACGAATCAATGAGGTGTCGGCACGCTCTCCAATTGCTAAGCTTAAGCCATGCATGATGGCCGATTTGCCCGATCCCGTTTCGCCTGTTAGAATGTTTAGGCCCGAGCTAAAAGAAATATCGGCATTTTCAACTAGAATAATATTTTGAATGCGAAGGTGTTTTAACATAAATAGTGATTAGGGATCATAGGTTTGCGAAAGCAATTGATGTAAACGGCCATTGCTTATTTCCATCAAAAAGCCGTCTTGATTCCATGCTGGTGCAGAAAAGACGAGGTTATTATCAACATAGGCAACGGGAGTAATGACAAGGTCAGGTTGATCGTTAAATTGATAAACAATAATTTTATCGACATTTGGACGCTGCCTCTTGCCTGGCTTAACTCCAACAACACGGACGGTGCGGTTCAGGATTTCGATTACGTCGTTTTGCTGCTTAAAATTGAGCGTATAGAGCATTTGATTATGAGAAATAGCCATTCCTCTGACATGGTTGTATTTTAGATAGGTTTGATCCTCTGGCTTGCCCGTTAAAATGGACGTCATATTCATCGCAAACAGAGTTGCCATGCCAATTAACACGAGGACAGTTAAATAAATGAGGGTTCGGTTAGTCATGACCTTAGCCTAAATTTTAGATACTGCTATTCTCTTTCTTTCCCTAAAATTGCGTCAAGAGTTTTAAAGTGTTGCTTACAGATGCTTAGCAATCTTTCGATACCCAAGTTTTTTAAAACTTTTTTGCCGGCGGCTAATGTTGCCGCGGAGCTCCCTTTAGGCAGAGTTATTCCAATTTCTTGACTCATCTGCTCTAAGCCGTCGACAAAGGCCTGCCTTGCTAAAATAGATGCGGCCGCAACGACAACGTCATCTTCTGCTCGATGCCTTTGTGTCAATTGGACCTCCATTTTTTTTCGTTTTAAAGCAAGTAGGACGACGCGTTCATCAGCGAATTGGTCGATGGTAACCTCTTGGCAGCCTGAGCGTTGGACGAGTTGTTCGATGGTGGTAGCATGTCCCCAAGCTAAGAGACGATTGAGGTTCTTGAAACTCTCATAGATCTCGTTGTATTTTACAGGGTTGATTTTGACGATGTGGTAGAGGCAAAGCGATTTGATCTGCGCAGCCAATTTGGCGATCGTGGCGGCGTTCAAAGTTTTGGAGTCTTTTATTCCCATAGCCACGAGTTTGGGGAATTGCTCAGAGGTGACATAGACACCTGCTACGCATAGCGGTCCAAAAAAATCTCCTTTGCCTGATTCATCAATGCCAATATGGGGAGTAAAATGGACATTTGCCAATGGATGGGTAAAGGTGAAGGTGCCCAAAATCTCTGGTTCGAGGTAAAATTCGATAAACGAGGCCTGTTCTTTGCCTTGAACGACAAGCTTTCCCGATGTATAGAGCGTGCAAGTTAGTCCTTTTTTACGTGCAGAAAAACGTGTGTGAGGAGGAGAAGTTATTGCAAATTCCTGTTTTTGGAGATCTTTTAATAACTTGTCGGCAAGCTTTAAGTCCAACGTTGTAACAAATGGAGCGGGCGAAGCGTCTGTCATGAATATGATTGATTATTAACGTTAAAAGAATGGTAATCGGAGTTTTGTAAACACCTTTTGAAAGACTTTATTCTACCAGATCAATTGGTGAATGTATAGATAAAATGCCTCTAACATACGATGCGAATTCTTAGAAGGCCATCTTTATTGATACAATAGTTTTGAGAGTCATCTTAAAAACCATTTTAGAAGCAATCGAGCTATCAGTTTAATGCTCTTTGATGTATAAAAGGAAGCATGTTAATGGATAACCAGGAGAAAGGTGTGGAACGCAGAAAAGGCGGGTCAGAAATTGATCCTGCACTGCAACAAGAAATGCAGGCGGTAGGAGATCTCTTGCGCCAAAAACGCAAGCAAATGAATGTCTCCCTTAAAGAAGCTGAAAATGCAACGTCTATTCGTATGACTTATTTGCAAGCGCTAGAAGAAGGGGAAATGGATAAGCTTATCTCCCCAGTCTATGCCCAAGGCTTTTTTAAGCAATATGCCTCTTTTTTGGGAATTGATGGGGAATCGATTGTCCGGGAAAAACCTTTCGTTTTCAATCGCCCAGAAGCACAAGAGTTCTCTTATGGTATTGGTACTTTAGAGGTTAGGGGGAATCCTGGGGCCGGAGTTAAGTGGTTTCCCAACGCTATGTGGGTATTGGCTTTTATCCTTGTTTTGGCTTCCGCATGGTACGTTGCCAGGTTCTTTGGAGTCCTTTAAATGCCTTCATCTTCCGCCTCTCCCTATAAAGGATTTTATCTGTTTTTTTGTGGCCTTTGCGTGGGAACCGCAGATTTGGTACCGGGGATTTCGGGCGGAACAATTGCTTTTATTATGGGGTTTTACCAAGCTCTCTTAGAAAGTTTAAAAACAATCAATTTAGAAACGCTTAAATTGTTGGTGACCTTTCAGTGGCGCAGTTTTTTTCAGCAGGTGGCATGGAAGTTTCTAGTGACTCTTGTTGGAGGGATTGCATGCGCTATTTTAAGCTTTTCTAGTTTCTTGCATATGGTTCTTTCCGATGAGGTCTATCGCGTCTATTTATATGCGGGCTTTTTAGGGTTGATTTTGGCGTCCTTTACTTTTTGTCTGCGGCAGATTAGTCAGTGGAGTTTGAAAGTTGGGGCTGGATTGCTCGTTGGCATTGTGACGGCCTATTTTTTGACAGATGCAACGTTAGCACCTCAGGTTGATGGCTTCTATGCCGTTCAAATCGATTTGAACTATTCTACTTCAGACCTATCCAATTATAGTGCCGAAGAGAAGCTTTTGAAAGAGCTGTCTGGATCTACATTAGGGGTTCTTCTTGCAAAAAAAGTGATTCAGCCAAGCACTCCAGTCTATGATGAAAAGGGAGTATTAGTCGGTATTGCGAGTCAATTTGCTACCCTGCATCGTGTGAGTTTTCTTGATTTATGGTTGATTGCTTGCGGCGCGATTGCCGTATGCGCATTGCTGCTTCCTGGTGTTTCTGGAAGTTATTTGCTGACTCTTTTAGGTGTCTATCCAATTGTCATAGCTGCTTTAGCAGATTTTGTTGCAGGAATTGGTCAATTTACAATTGACCTTGAAGCTCTTTCAGTCTTATTTAGTCTATTAATCGGAATTGTAGGGGGAGCTATTGGCTTTGCTCGGTTTGTGAGTGCTTTATTGCGTCATTATCCTGATCTTAGTTTGGCTGTTTTATCAGGTTTTATGATTGGAGCTTTGCGTTCTGTTTGGCCGTTTTGGTCCTACACGCATGCTTTATTACCTCTAAAGCTGGATAAAGGACCTCAGCTCATTTTATTGCATCCCATCTGGCCTTCTTTCGATTCCTCACTGTTCTGGCTTGCCTGTCTATGCTGTACTATTGGTTATGGGACGGTTTTCTTGGTTGAATACTTGGCTAAATGTAAAGCAACCGAGATTGTAGATCCTGTTTAGGATGCTGATAAATCCGACATCGAAGAACAATGTAGATTTTCCTAGTTGTACTTATGAAAGGTGATTAATAAAAAACGGTGTGGAGGAACAATCCATGCGCCGGCGCTGTCACACCAGCCTCAGTCCTTTTTCCTGATTTGAGTATCATTGGAATGGATTCTTTGGCTATTTTGCCTTTGCCGACATAAACCAAAGTGCCGACCAGATTGCGTACCATCTTGTATAAAAAGTGGTTTCCCCTGACCCTTATACAAAGCCGCTTATCTTCCAATTCTTCAATGGCAATGATCTGAATATGCCTGACAAAGTCAGTGTAGTGGGCATTCTTCTTGAAATTGCAAAAGGCTTCGAAATTGTGCTCTCCAATTAGAAAAGCAAGAGCACTCCTCATTTCATCTAGCTGTAGCGGATAAGGGCAATGCCACGAATAAAAGCGATGATGAGGAAGCTGAAATGAGTCGTAACAAACAAAGTAGCGGTATTCTTTGCCTGTAGAATCCAGGGTTGGATGAAAAAAAGCTGCAGCAGGTTCTGCAGCTAAAATCGTAATGTCTTTAGGAAGCAGGCTGTTTAAACTAATTACAAGCCTGTTAAAGTCTGCAACTGGCTTAGCTGTTAAAAAATTGACAATTTGTCCAAGAGCATGCACTCCGGCATCTGTGCGGCTGGCAGCTTGCAAAGGAGTAGGGTGTTGAAGAATTTGCTCTAAAATGGTTTGAAGCGTTTCTTCAATGCTTGGTCCCATGTGAGTCTTTTGCCACCCTAAGTAATTTCGTCCATCGTAGGCTATGGTAAGCTTAATGTTTTGCATGCAGGGGGCCGCTTACGCTGGCTGAGGCTGTGTTGCCCAAAAGAGTAATATCCCTTCCAAAAAGCGCTGAACAGCGATTAAAACGAGCACCATGCCAATTAATCTTTCGCAAGCCATCAAGCCGCTTGACCCTAAAAAGCGTTTAATAGTGCCGGAAAATAGGAGAATAACAACGGATAGTGCCCAAGCAATTAAAATAGCTATGATCATAATGGATTGATAGGGCTCCAAATGAGCATAAAGCATGAGAGTTGCCATGAGTCCAGGCCCTGCAATTAGTGGAACTGCTAATGGGAAAATAAACGGTTCCCCCTTTGGAAGATTGGCTCTTGGACTGTCCGAAGCCGTAAATAGAATTTTTATTGCGATTAAAAAGAGGATTACGCCGGATGACAAGCGAACAGTCGTTTCGGATAGATCGAGGAAGTCGAAGATGAGTTCACCTAAATAATTAAAAGCAATCATCACGCCTAAGGCAATAAGCATTTCCCTGAATACAATCCAAGACTGGCGTTTAGGGTTTAGTTCTTTAACCATCGATTGGTAAGCAGAAATATTTCCGACCGGGTCCATGATCAGGAGAAGCACTAGTGCAATGCTAAAGAGGGACATTTTTAATACTCCTAGACGTTTAAACTGTAGAGAGGGCAGTTAAAAATAAGGACGATCCTTGAACAATCATTTCAGTGGCAATCATCGCCAGCAACATTCCCATGAGCTGTTCAAGAGCCGCTAAACCACGCTTTCCAAGGAAGACCTGCAGGTATGGGGCTGAAACTAACACGCCCGTCACGCCAACCCAAGCGAGCAAAATAGCCAGGAAGATTTTCATGTCGTTAGCTTCTTGCTTAGAGTAAAGCATGATCATGGTCAGCAAACCTGCTCCCGATAACAGAGGAGTGGCAATTGGCACAATAAATGGATCTTGTTTGGGAGTATCTGCCTTGGCTTCTGTACGATCGGAAAAAATCATCTTGAGGGCAACTAAAAATAAGAGAACGCCACCACTGATTGTGAGTGCGTAGTTGCGGATATTCAAGCTGCTAAGAAATGTTTCGCCCAAGAATAAGAAAAAGACGGCCAAAATTAAGGCAAACATCGACTCTCGGAATAAGATCTTTTGTTGCTGCGGAATGGTGTGGTCTTTAATGAGGGCGATAATAGTTGGGCAGTTGCCAATTGGATTGGTAATGATAAAGAAAATCATTGCTAGCTGAATGATAGTCACGGCTAGTCCCTTGGTAAGATTTACACTTAAAAAAATAGTTAGGATAACTAGTAAATGAATAGTTACTATAACTAGCGGAGGGATTTAGAACAAGAGGGGAAGGATCATAATTAAGAGGTGTTGTTATTTATTGATGCATGCGAGGGAGTAAGACCGAATCAGCTGCTTTGCTGGTTCGGTCGCAAGGCTGCTGATTTAGCGGCCAATTAGAATGAAAATACCTGACAAGAGAGCTAATATACCCAATAAAATGGGTGGAATTGCTAAGGTACCAATCAAAGCAACTAATCCAACTAAAATAAGATAAATAGCTAACAAAAGGAAACCAATGTTGAATGGGCGTCCAAGTAACATAAGACTCCTGGGTTTAAAGTAAAAATTTGATAGTAGGGGATCAAACTTCTTCTGACAAGTATTTTTTATCTCTTTAGCGAAAAAATCGAGGTGCAAGAAAGGGCTTCCGATTACGACTTGGCCGAAAAATGGTCGAATCCGGTTTTTGATAGTTGAAAGGGTTGGCCATCTTTCAAATAAGAAAGCGTCGAACCAGTCGTTATTTCTCCGACTTTAAAAAGAGGTCTATCGAATAGTTGCTGATAGCCTAAATTGAGTGCAGCGTAGGCATTAGGATTGACAGTAGCGAGTAGGCAATAGTCTTCGCCTGCAGTAGCTGCCATTTCTTCTGCAAACCATCCATATTGCTTTGCACACGTTTTAAGAGAAGGGGAAAGGGGGAGCTTGTCAAGATAGAGTTTGGCTCCGCAATGCGATCTTTCCATGATGTGTTGAATGTCAGAGTCAAGACCATCTGAAATATCCATCATCGCGTGAACGCCCACTTGCGAGGCTAGCCATTCTCCCTCTGACAGATGGGGACGGGGATGCACGTGTTGGTGGATGAGCGCCTCAGTGATGGGATTGTGTGGAAGATTTTCCAGCAGGATTTTGAGCCCGGCACCAGAGTCTCCTAAGTATCCGGTACTGCAAATAATATCGCCTTCTTTAGCCTGTGAGCGGCGTTTGATGTGGTCTGTTTGCGCTGATCCGATGACTAAGACATTGATGGCAATTTCTTCTGACCGCGTTGTATCGCCGCCAAGCAACAAGACATTCTCGCTTTCCGCCAATTGCCGAAATCCTTGAAAAAAACGATCAACCCAATCGACTTCCATAGTCGATGGAAGGGCGATTGATAAAAAGGCATACAGAGGCTTTCCTCCCATTCCTGCAATGTCGCTTAAGCTAACGGCAAGGGATTTATAGCCTAGGTCTTCAGGCGAAGTAGTGGTAGTGAGAAAGTGAATGGATTCTATTAATAAATCTGTTGTGATTAAAAACGAGTGCTGGCCGTTTTGGGGAATGATAGCACAATCATCTCCAATCCCTTCAACTCCAAGAGGAAGGTTTTGAGTGAAAAAAGGACTAAAGCGTTGAATCAATCCAAATTCACCAAGTGTATGTAATTTCATCTTGCCTCCTTAGGATGGACTTTGCTGAAGCTTGGTTGATAGGAAGTGATGTCCAGAAAGCCAGTATCTCTTTTTATTCCTTGTTTTCGTGTATATTTGTTACGTGAATTTTTGTCGATTTACTGGCAATCCTTGTCTACGCTCTATTCAACCATTTAAACTCGATCCAGCTTGTGAAGAGCTCTTCTAAGTCTTGAAATGGCTTCTATAATATTTGCACGATTGGCAAAAGCGCTAAAACGCAAGAAGCCTTCTCCTGCTGGTCCAAATCCACTGCCAGGCGTGCTGATAATGTGTGACTTTTCTAAGAGCATTTCAAAAGCTTCCCACGAGCTCTGATTGGGGAAATGAACCCAAATATATGGAGTGTCCACTCCACCATAGACTATGTAACCTAAGGCTTCAAACATCTCTTTGAGCATTGTTGCATTTTCCATGTAAAACGTGGTTAATTCCTTAATGGCTTTAAGTCCTTCTGGTCGCAGTGCTGCTAAGCCTCCAGATTGGGCAATATTGGAAGCACCATTGAAAAAAGTGGAGTTAATTCGGTTCCAGTCATTTTGAACAAGGTGTCCATCTTCAAAGCGAAGTTCTTTGGGAACGACACTCCAAGCTAGACGCACTCCCGTAAATCCAGTCATTTTGGAAAAAGAACCAAGCTCGATGGCGACCTCTTCGGCTCCTTCAATTTCATAGATAGAGCGAGGGGTGTTTGGATTGCGAATGAAGCAGGCATAAGCAGCATCGAAAATGAGGACAGAGCCGTTTTGTTTGGCAAAGTCAACGAGCTGGCTGAGTTGTTCATAAGTGGCTGCAGCTCCTGTTGGATTATTGGGCGAACAGAAAAAGATGAGATCGGTCCTTGGCAATTTTTCGAGGGAAGGGAAGAAGCTGTTTTCTGGCGTACATGGCATGTAAGTAATGCCGCTGTATTGTTTAGAGAGAGGATGATAGGTTGATGTTTGCCCCATGATAACGCCAGTATCGACATAAGCTGGATAAGAGGGATCTTGGACTGCAATACTTGCCTGGCCACCGAATAGAATTTGCAGGCGGCCAATATCGCACTTAGATCCATCTGAAACAAAAATATCGTCGGCAGGCCTTTTGCCTTGATACACTTGTTCTGAAATGGCTTGGCGTAAGTTAAAGTGTCCTTGTTCGGGTCCATAGCCTGAATAGCCATCTGGAGTTGCTAAAGCCTCCGCTGTGATTGCCATCGAATTGGCTATCAGGGAAGGAATGGGCTGTGTCGTATCGCCAATACCTAAGCTTATCAGCTCGGCAGATGGATTTTTTTCCAAGAACGCTTTTTTGCGTTTTGTGATTTCAGGGAATAAGTAGCCCGATTGTAGTTTAGCAAGATGTAAGTTACGTTTGACCATAGCCTTCGATCCATTCTTGTGGCATTTGTTTTAAGACATTAGCTAATTGTTCATAGTTATGTGGAAGAAGATCACATAAAGGGAGGCGGCAAGAACCTGCTGCCATTCCATAGAGACTTAAAGCCGCCTTTATTGGAATGGGATTTGTTTCGATAAAAGTAGCTTTAAACAGAGGGAGAAGTTGATAGTGCCACTCTTGGGCCTTGACAAAGTCTCCGTTTAAAGCGGCTTGCACTAAAGACTTGATGGCTCCTGGAATAAGGTTGCTAACGACGGAAATGACGCCATGGCCGCCGAGCGCTATTAAAGGCAGAGTTAAGGCATCATCTCCGGAAAGGACGCTGAAATGCTTCTTGCGGCGGCTTATCCCTTCAATTACATCGCTCATTTGAGGGACATTGCCTGATGCTTCTTTGACACCGATGATGGCGGGAAGGGATGTTAAACGCTGAAGCGTTTCGGTTTGAAGGTTTTGGCCAGTTCTTCCTTGAATATTGTAAATGCAGATCGGCAAAGATGTTGCTTGGCAGATCGCTTCAAAGTGGCGATACAATCCCTCTTGCGTGGGCTTATTGTAATAGGGGGTGACGATCAAGGCAGCATCAGCGCCAAGTTGTTCTGCTTGCTTAGTGGCGAGAATTGTCTGGGAGGTTGAATAACTGCCGGTGCCAACAAGGAGCTGTGTTTTTTTCTTAGTTTCTTCGCGTGCAATTTCAATGATTCGTGCCTTTTCTTCGCCTGATAAGGTCGGGGATTCTCCTGTTGTGCCCAACACAACGATTCCATCGATGCCATGCCTAACTTGAAATCGCAAATGCTCTCTCAGTCCTTTTTCATCTAACTGCCCGTCTGTGGTAAAAGGAGTTGTCAAAGCTGTATAAACACCTTGTAAACGCATCTTCTTATTCCTGTTTTAATGAAATGGGTATTAAGTCATCTAAGGTAAAGAAACCTTTTCTGTTTTTGAGCCACTCAGCGGCTGTAAGGGCCCCATAAGCAAATCCTTCTCGACTGCGAGCTTGATGCGTGAGTGTAATGGTGTCGACTGGACTGTCTAAGCAGAGTGTATGCGTGCCAGGGATATAGCCGCAGCGTACACTGGAAAATTGAAAGTCGGCGAGGTGGGGTAAATGTTGCATAATGGAGGATGTCAATGCCTTGGCGGTGCCTGAAGGGGCGTCTAATTTGTGCTTGTGATGGTATTCAATTCCGCTTAGGTCGTATTCAGTAAATGGAGCGATCAGTTGAGCGGCATAAGAGACAATTTTTTTGAAGAGATGGACGCCAATTGAAAAATTAGGTGCATAGAGACATGCGATCGAAGACGAAGCGACGAGTTCTTTGGCAAGTTGCAATTGGTCGTCCCATCCAGTAGTTCCGATGACTAAAGGTTTTTTTAAAGCTATGCTTTTGCGTAAATGGTCAAGAACAGCGTCAGGGTGGCTAAAGTCAATCCAAATATCGGCTTCTTGAAGTTGGCTTAATTGTTCATTAATTTTTTTAGACGAGGGAGAAATGGCTGCTACGATTTCATGTCCTCTATGTGGAGCTAGCTGGGCAATGAGTTGTCCCATCTTTCCATAGCCAATCAGGGCAATTTTCATGAGTTGACCTTTTTTGTGCGTTTAGATCCTTTTTTTGTGGCTAAGGCAACTTTTTCAGATTGTTTTTGAATGGCCTGCCAAAGTTGATTCATTTTTTGTTTTTTTGCTCAGGCAAAAGGGAATTAAGAACAATGAAGCAGTCGTCATTTGCTTTAAAGGCAGACTGAGTCCAATTGGCGGATCCATTGACCAAAATAGCGTCGTCGATATAAGCAAATTTATGATGCAAAAGGCCTTGTCCTGTACTTAAGCGAACAGGGATTCCAGCTTCGTTCAGCATGCGAACGACTTTTGCGCTTGTTCCTTTTCCTGAGTAGCGATCAATCACAGCTTCGACTCTAACTCCGCGTTTGGACGCTGCAATCAGCTCTTGTGTGAAATCGGCGCGGGTCCAGGTAAACATGGCAACCTTAATCGTTTTTTTTGCCGACTGGAAGAGTTGAATCATTCGTTTAACGGCATCTGGATCGTCTGGCAAAACCCATAGTTCGAGATCTTGATTGCCTATTCTGGCCTGGCAGTGCATGAGCTTACTTGTATTGCCTTCTTCATCCATGCTCTTGGCTTTTTCGGTTAAAGCTTGGGCAAGAGCTGGGTGTTGCATGTTAAAGACAAGATTTCCATGCGTGCGCAAAGATTCCGTTGTCATGTTAGCAGAACCTAACAAGATTTGCTTCTGATCGACGATGAGGATTTTTTGATGCATGAGGCCTTGGGAGAGCCTTTTTACGATCGTTGCTTTGGGTAGTTTGCGGGAGATTCCAATTGATGCTTTGGCATCGCAGACAATGTGTACGGGAATGCCAGCCTCTACTTTTTGATTCAATGCATGGATGACTTCTTGATTGACTAAAGAGTAAATGGAAAAGGTGATCGATTCCTTTGCATTTTGAATGGCTGAAAGATAAAGGGCTTTTAAGTCGTCCTGGGTCTGATTAGAGTAGAGTTTTAGCGTGTCTGAAGAGGAGTGCAAAGTAGCAGGCTGCGAGTAGGCAATTTTGCTTGAAGCCTCAGTCGGCAAAGAAAGAGGAGAAAGATCGCCAACCAGTTGATAAATGGCAAATAGGAGCAAAGCGATAATAGAGCTGAGCGATGTGTTCTTTAGCAGCGATTTGAGAGTGGGGGAGGAGGGACGCTTCTTTTGCATCAGAGAATTTCCATTAGGGCTTGTTGAAGGCTTGTATGACGCTTTTGTACGTCGTCTTTATTAACTGCGATGGCTAAGGCTTTTTTTGTTCCAACTAAAACGACCAGTTTTTTTCCACGAGTAATACCCGTGTAGAGGAGATTGCGATGCAATAGCATGAAGTGGCTTGTATGCACAGGCATGACAACACAGGGGCATTCGCTGCCTTGAAATTTGTGTATGGAGATGGCATACGCTAATACTAATTCATCTAAATCGCTGTAGTCGTAAGGAACTTCTTTATCGTCGAAACGGATGAGCACCTGTTGTTCGTCGGGATCGATCTCTAGAATATAGCCAACATCTCCGTTGAAAACCTCTTTTTGGTAGTCGTTGCGGATTTGCATGACTTTGTCACCGACTTGAAATTTTTGCCCTCCTCTAAAGAGCGCGTGCTCTTTGGGATTGAGAATCAGTTGAAGGGATTGATTGAGATGTTCGGTTCCAATTACTCCCTTCTTCATAGGTGCCAAAACCTGAATATCTTGCGTCGGATTAAATCCGTAGCGGTTTGGAAGGCGTTGCGAGACCAGTTTTACAATCGTATTTAAGACCTCTTCATTTTCGTGACATTCTATAAAAAAGAAATCGCTGTCCTGTCCATTATAAAGGCTTGGAAAAGTCCCTCGATTGATGCGGTGAGCATTGGTAATAATGTGCGACCCTGCAGCCTGTCTGAAAATTTCATTTAACGTCGTTACAGAAAGGGTGTAGGAAGTAATCATATCTCTTAAGACGTTTCCTGGGCCCACGCTTGGAAGCTGATTGATGTCTCCAACAAAAATAACACGGCAATGGTCTGGAAGTGCTTTTAAAAGGCCATACATTAAAAAAGTGTCTATCATGCTTGCCTCATCGACAATCATCAAATCGCAGTCCAGCGGGTTTTCACGGTTTCGTTTAAATCCGCCTGCTGTTTTGAAGTCGTATTCTAGAAGGCTGTGAATGGTGGATGCCTTGCGCTTGGTTATTTCACTCATGCGCTTGGCTGCCCGCCCAGTTGGTGCAGCGAGACAAATTTTTTGGGTGAGCTTTCCGCTGATCGTTAGAATGGCATTAGTAATCGTGCTTTTACCTGTACCCGGCCCTCCAGTAATAATGTGGAGTTTATCTATGATGGCTTGGGCGACGGCTTCTTTTTGGTTGGCAGCCAGCTGTATTTGCAATTGCTCTTGTACCCACTGGACAGCCTTTCCAGCATCTATTTGCCTAAGAGAGCTGACTCCCTTTTTAAGTCTTCGGAGTTCTCTGGCAATGCCTATTTCTGCAAGGAAGAGAGGCTTGAGCCAAACAAAACGCTTTTTTTTCCCCTCTTCAATTAAATCAGCCAATTCAATGCGGCCTTCTTGCTGCAGTCCTTGTAACCGCCTCTCTATTTGATCTGGAGTCACTTCAAGCGTTTTTTCCCCTTCCTTTAAGAAGTCGTCGACCGGGTAGCAGACATGCCCATCTCCGGACAACTGAGATAAGACATATTCAATGCCTGCATCAATTCGTTGATCTGAGTCTTTAGTGATACCCATTTTTTGGGCTATGGTATCGGCCGTTTTGAATCCCACTCCAAAAATATCTCTTGCTAAGCAGAAAGGATTGTCTTTAACTTTTGTGATGCTTTGAGAGCCATAGGTTTTAAAAATCTTTTGAGCAAAAGCTGGACTCACTCCATTTCCTTGCAGAAAGACCATCACATCGCGGATTGATTTTTGTTCGATCCAACAAGCTTTGATCTTTTCGATCCTTTTAGTTCCCAAGCCAGCGATTTCTAAAAGTTTTTCAGGGCAGTCTTCAATGATGGCTAAGGTATCTGCGCCAAATGCATCTACGATGCGACTGGCATATTTGGGGCCTATTCCCTTAATTAATCCAGAACCTAGGTATTTTTTGATTCCTACGATATCGGCGGGGGCTTCTACCTTATAATTTGCGACTTCAAATTGACGTCCATGGATGAGATGGGTTTTCCAAGCACCAAAGCAACGGACCGTTTCGCCCGGTTGAATGCCTGGCATGCAACCGACTATGCAAGTTAACTCAGATTTTTTAGCTTGTTGCAGCTGGGCAACGGTATACCCATTTTCTAGGTTGTGAAATGTCAATCGTTCGATGTAGCCGCAAACTTGTTCCATAGTCGTCCTTATGAAGGTAGTTCTAGCGAAATCAGATTTTTGGCTTGCGGTAATGATCCTGAAAGGATGGACAAGATTGCAAGCGTCAGGATTGATAGGGGCTGTATTCCCATGACGTCGTTAGGACTAACCTTATGTGCTACAATCATAGCGAAATAAAAGCTCGAAAACAAGAAATTATCTAAATAATAAACTTTTTAAGTTATTAAGACTCAGTAGAGGGCTTCCATTTTCGATGTTTAGGCAGTAATTAGGATTTAAAGGTTTCTTAAAACTATGATCAGGATGCTTTGCTGGTTTGTGCCAGAACTTAGTAGAAGAGCTCTTTTTTATGGTTCGCACTTGGTGGCTGCGATCCATTTGTGTAAAAGATGGTCGAGCCAAAAATAGGAATGTTTGCGTCCGGACCAGCCGACAAATCCCATATGCCCCCCATATTGGGATAGAGAAACTTTTATTGAAGGCGAAAGAGGGCGCTCTAAAACCGATTTGTAGTCAATAAAGGGATCGTCCATGGCAAAAAGGATTTGGCAAGAAGCCTGCATATCAGGGAGGAGAAAACAGCTGCTTGCTTGCTGGTAATAATCGTCGGCGTCTTTAAACCCCCACGCCTGCGCTGTCACGTGATTATCGAATTCATACATGGAGGCCATGAGCTTTCCAGGAATCCATTGTTTGGCAATTGGTCGCAATTGCTTTAAATAATAATTGTGGTAGAAGCGGTTAGAAGAGTGGGAAATCATTTGCAAAGTTCTAGTTAAATCGATGGGGGGACAGACTGCAATGGTATGATCCACCAGGCTGTCTTGATGATCCTTCGACTCGCCTGCAAGCTTTAAGGCGATATTGCCTCCAAGAGAAAATCCGATCAGAATGAGAGGCGATAATGGCGTTTGCTTTTTGATCGCTTGAATGACGCGTCGAACATCATGACTGACGCCTCCATGATAGGGAAGACGTGCAAGGTGCTTACCTGATCCGCAGCCTCTCAGATTAATGCGCAATACCCGATAGCCTATTTGATAGAATTTGCGGCTTAGGCGAATCATATAAGAAGAATTATGGCTTCCTCCCAATCCGTGAATCATCACGATTGTTTTTTGAGTGTTTGTCCAAGAGGAAGGAGTAGATAATTCGCAACATAATGAGTCGCCGTCTTCCAGCGAAACATGTAACTGGGTTGAAGGGGGAGCTTTGCCTGTGCGGTTGAATGTTCCCAAAATTGTTTGTACATGGGGAGAGGAAAAGCCTGGTAAAGGAACAAAAGATAATTGATCAATCATGCTTAATAGTCTTTATATGTAAAACTATGAAAATATCAATTACTTCAAATAATTAAAACCTTTTAATTATTTTTCTCAAAGCGGTCTTGTTTACAAATGTCAATCCAGGCAAAATTATTGCCTCAGGAGAATGATTAATGCCGATTTTTAACAAAGAAAGTTTAGAGACTCTCAAGCAGCGTGTGGATCTGGTTGAAGTGTTATCTTCCCATATGGAGCTTAAGCGCACGGGAGCTTCCTACAAAGGGCTTTGCCCTTTTCACGATGAAAAATCACCTTCTTTTGTGGTTCAGAAAGGAGATTCTCATTACCACTGTTTCGGATGCGGTGCCCATGGGGATGCGATCCAGTTCTTAATGACTCATCAGAAGATGAGTTTTAGCGAGGCGGTTGAAAGTCTAGCACAGCGCTTCCACGTCCATCTTGAAGTCGAAGAACGTGAAGAAAAGCGGGGGTTGAATAAAGGCTTAATCAAATCTGCATTGGAAACGGCTTGTCAGTTTTATCATTATTGCCTATTGCATACAGCAGAAGGACATGAGGCTCTGGCTTATCTCTATTCAAGGGGAATTGATTTAAATTTTATACGTTATTTCCAATTAGGGCTTGCTCCTAAAATGCCCGGACTCTTTCGAGCTGTAATGCAAGCGAAAGGAGTTAAAGATGAGGCTTTGCTGGAAGCTGGTTTATTGGCGTCCAATAAAGAGGGGCAAATGCGGGAGTTTTTTAGCGATCGCATTCTTTTTCCCATCCACCATCATTCAGGTGGGGTGATTGGATTTTCAGGACGCAAATACAAAGAGGAAACGTTCGGTGGAAAGTACGTCAACACGCCAGAGACGACGCTTTTTAAAAAATCACGCGTCTTGTTTGGGTTGAATTATTCGCGGAGGCGCATTGCTAAAGAACGCAAAGCCATCATAGTCGAAGGACAGATTGATGCCTTGCGTCTCGTTCAAGTTGGATTAAATCTAACAGTTGCAGGGCAAGGAACTGCATTTGGGGACGGGCATGTTAAGGAGCTTGTTAACTTAGGAGTCAATCAAGTTTACTTGGCTCTGGATTCAGATAAGGCAGGGCAGGAAGCCACTAGCAAAATTGGCCATCTTTTTCAAAAAGAGGGAGTTGAAGTTAGGGTTGTGCAAATGCCGCTTGGAAGTGATCCAGATAGTTTTCTAAGAGAGCGGGGCCCAGACGCGTTTTTAAAGTTATTAGCTGTCAGCATTGACTATATCAACTTCCTTGTTAAACACCTTTCACAAGACTTAAACCTTGACTCACCGGCCGCGAAGAATGAACTAATGCAGAATGCCACTAAATTGATTAGAGAATGGGATCATCCTTTAATGGTGCATGAGACGCTTCGCAAACTGGCTCATTTGCTTAAGGTTCCTGAGGAGATTGTAGGGGTCGGAAAGGATCATCTGCCCAATATCTATATTAAAAAAACAGCAAGTGTTGGCATTCAAACGATCGATCCCGACCGCATTTTGGAAACCGATCTTTTAAGATGGCTCTTGCTGCATGGACAAGAGCAAACGCGGTTAGTCGACATCGTTCGGCTCAATTTGGCTAAGGAAGATTTTAAAGTCTCCATTTGCCAGAAAATTTTCGAGCTCTATAGCGAAAATTATGAGAATCATCGCTCATGCGATTTACTCTCTTTGGCGATCGACTTGGACGATGCGGAAGGGCAATTGGTTTTATCTGATTTATTGCAAAAGAAGGTTAATAAGGAAAAGGCCGAATCTCTCTTGATAGAAACAGTTCAAAAGATTCTTGACCGGAACTGGATGTACAAAAGAGAAGAAATCAAAATCAAGGTTCAGAGCGGCCATTGCTCGGATGAAGAAGTGCTGGCACTCGTTAAGCAATTTGATGACTTAAAACGCAATCCGCCGGTTGTTAATCTGAATTTTTGAGTATTTTAGCCTGCCGACAGAGGCAGGCTAAAAACCTAGAATTCTTTGGAAGAGTTTGAGTAAGAAAAACTTGATTGACTTGATTTATCTATTTTATCTTTCTTCTTTCATGATTCACTTCGTTAAATGCAAAAAGTTGTGCTCTTTCCGCTGCGGTCATTCCATGTCCAGCAAGTTCTAATGAAAACTTGAACTACAGGAAGGAGATTCAGTGAAGGGCCTAATATTAATGGATTAGACATATAAGTCCTTACCATGTGATTAACTAAAGATAATCTAAAAACGTTATTTGAGCATCTGTATTTTAAAATACCTATCTGATCAAAAAGGATAATAACATTAGTTGATTTATTAAAACACTCTCAATGGTTATAAAATTGTTTTGACAAAAGGGTGTTTGTTGTCTATTAATGGACATCTAGAAAAGGAGGGGATGATGTACAAACCTTTTAGTCATTTAGTTTTCTATGATGGAGAGTGTGGATTATGCGATCGGGTTGTGCAATTGCTTTTGAAGCTAGATAAGCATGGGCGTTTCGTGTTTGCCCCTTTGAAAGGAGAAACGGCAGCTTTCTATTTAAAAAATCTTCCTGATAAATACAAAGGAAAGGATAGTTTGATTCTAATCGAGGATTATCAATCTTCTCATCCACAGACGTATGTGTTAGCGAAAGGGGCGTTGCGCATTTGCTGGCTACTTGGAGGGATTTGGAGTTTGGTGGGATGCCTATCGTTTTTACCCTCGGTTTTCTTTGACTGGGCTTACCGGCTCGTTGCGCAAAATAGGCATCGCTTTTTTTCCGCGAAAGAGTGCGTGCTTCCTCCAAAGAATCAGGGTGGCCGCTTTTTACCTTGAGAGTTCAGCTGGGCAATTCTTTTGACCAGCATTCATTTCACCAACCTTCACTTCATCGATGTTTTCGTTAAAAATGGCACAATTCTTGATTTAATGATTTGTTAGATTCAATCTAAAAGATCTTTCGCATGTTAATTGAAATTTAAAATGTAATTATTATTTGGTATAATTAAATGTGAAGATGTGATTATTAAAATTAATCAAGAACTAAATTAATTGGACTAAGGAGTTCTTATGAGTATGCAAGGTATCGGGAATGGAGTCCCTATTCACGTCCCGCAATCCAAAGAAGAATTTTCAAGTCAATCTCAGTCTGTACAATATAAAGGGCATCTATATGTCAAAGTAGATGTTGAAAAAGGACTCATCGGCTTCACATCAAATTCCAAGCTAGCCAGTACTCCAATGCAGATAAAAAAATTTATGGAAAGGCATGGCAATACTCTCGAGTCTGGACAGGCTGCTATGTTAGAAAAGGCATCTGTTAAGCAAGGAAAAATCACCATTTCGGAGCGTTCGCTCCCTGATAGTTTACTTGGAAAATCGATAGCCAAGATTAAAAAAGCCGTGGCTTCGGTGACTAGTTTTATTAAAAATTTAGGGCAGACGGACAGTGCAATAACTAAACACATTCATGCAAAGGCGAATGAACGAAGAGTTGCCATTGAGCATGAAAAGCTTAGCCGTAGTTTTGAAGAGAAGCTTGGGCAAGGCGGCCTCGTAACAAAGCTTGGAACATTGCAGTATCTTAAATCGGGATTGACTGAAATGGAAGAGAGGCTTTTATCGATGGATCCTGAGTCGCGAGAGGCGCATGAGCTGAAAGAGGCGATCGCAGACACCAAACAGGAGATTGCGGATAAAGACTTGGCTCTTCGTTCAAAAGATGCAAGAAAGCAAATGATGGGGCTGCTTAAAGAGGTAAGAATTTCAGAGAAAGACTCGGCAGAAGTTGTGGCGGCGAAGGGTAAATTCCTTGAGGAGCAAAAAGAGCTGATCGATCAAATGAAGTCGCTGACTTCGATTCGATTTGAGGAAAATGCAGAGATACAGGTCATTAATGTCCGCAATGGAATTTCACAAACTCTCTCCATTCCAACCAATTTCAATGATCGAGTGGATGGAGGGCGGGCAATCAAGTGGAAAGGGTATTCTGAGCGCGATCAAAATGATCTCTCTGTCAGAAAACATGTCAAAACATACTATGAGGAAAAAGGAGAGGTGGCACCTGATGGTTCCAAATTGGGATCGGCTGTTTCAATGAGTCAATTAATTGGAGAAAACAATGTCAATTTTGAGCAGCTCCAATCAGCTGCCACGAACAAATTATTGGATGTCAGTCTTGGCTTGAAAATCTTTGGATCAACGGCCAAAGAAGGGGCAGCGATTATCGGAGCGGCGCTGAATGCTATTATCCAAGAGCTTCCGAATGACAATATTCAGAATCAGCATGATTTAAAGCAGGCTTTAATGGATCGTATCGTACATAAAAACCAAGTGAAAGAAATGGTTGATAAAGATACTTTTGCAGCTTTAATTACCGGAGGAAAAATCAATAGAGACCTTTATCAAGCTCCAGAATTTAAAGAAGCTGAGCGGGCATTCAAGAATGGATCTTGGGGTGTTGATGAAGAGAGAGAAATTACATTTACAAATTTTAATCCGGATGATTTAGGGAATTTCATGAAAGCTATCCATTATTTTTTCGACGATCCCGACGCACAGAAGGTGCTGGAAAATTTTGTCCCGTTGGACGATACAGCTTCCAAGCTCGCCGCTGATGTGGCGGCTGTTAAAAGGGGTGATGAGTTGACGGCTCAAATAGGTGATTTAACAAGAAACCACGCGAGGCTGAGTAGGGAAAAGCAGGTGTTGGAAAGTGAGCTCAAGGCCCAAATGATGCTGTACGATGCCGGCACAGCCGAAGGAAAGGCAGTCACCCAACCAAAAATTGACCTTTACAGGGAAAAAATCGCAGAGCTTGACGACAAGCTGGTAGCGGTTCAAGATGAAATTTTCAGCGTAAACAGTGAAATCGAAAAGTTAGGTTAAGACCTTCTCTTGAGTTTTCATAGAGGGATTGCGTTAAATGTAAAAAGGTGGCTTTAGCCGCCTTTTTCTTTAGAGGGTGTTTACAAAATCCGGTCCGATTTTGTAAACACCTCTTAGCTTTAAGAATTTTTTTCTTGGATCTTGCTAAAATCTAACATTTCACCGAAGAGATCAAATACGCGCTTGAGCAATGCTAAACGGTTTTCTCGTACCTGAGGGTCGTCGGCTAAGATTTTTACTTGATCGAACAAGTCAGCTAAAGCCGGCTGGATTGTTGCGATAAGAGCGTAAGCTTGATTATAGTCGCGTTTGAACAACGCTTCTTTGAAAGCTTGTTGCTGAACGTTGAGCAGAGAGTTCAATTTTTGCTCTGCCGGTTCCAACAGCCACTGCGTGGAGATGACCGCACTTCTATGGCCATTTAATTGTCCTTTAGCTCGTTTGTATACCTCATAAAGAGAACTGAACTGGCTATTGGCCTGTTGGCGGAAATCATGTAAGGCTTTTACGCGGCAAAAGGTGTCATAAATATCATGGCATCCATGAGCCAAGCTAGCTTCTATTTCGTCCTTGTAAAATCCATAGTCTTGAAAGACTGTTTTGACGCGGTTAGTGATGAAGGCTAAGAGGTCATCGACGATTTGCTTTTTGTCCTTCACGATTTCTGCCGGGAAATGTTCGATGCATTGTAATAAGCACTCTTTCAGCGGAAGTGCATAGTGTCCTTTAATCAGCATTTTGATCATACCAAGCACTTGACGACGCAATGCATAAGGATCAGAGGACGAGGTCGGTTTGAGCCCTACGCTAAAGCAGCCAATCAAATTGTCGAGTTTATCGGACAAGCTAATGATCGTTCCCGTTTCACTTTCCGGCAAGGGAGCATTTTCGCCGCGAGGCATCCACTGCTCGTCAATGGCTTGAGCTATTTCGGGTTCTTCTTTTTGAGCCAAGGCGTAGTAGCGTCCAATCGTCCCTTGTAGTTCAGGGAATTCGTAGACCATATTAGAGGCGAGGTCTGCTTTGGAAAGCAAGGCGGCGCGCTCGACTCGAGCGGGCGTGCTGATGTTAAGCATTTTTTGCAGAACCTTGGCGTGGGCGATGATCCGTTCTACTTTTTGATAGACCGTCCCGAGCTCTTTCTGGAAGGTTACTTTTTTGAGTTTTTCATTAAAATCTTCGAGTTTAACTTTCAGGTCTTCTTCATAAAGGAATACACCATCTGATAAACGGGCAGAGATAACTTTTTGGTTTCCTTGGCGGATTTGCTCAGTTGGCACGATATTGGCTGTGATCACAAAAAGATTTTTTAGAGAATCGTCTGGATTGACGACTGGGAAGTACTTTTGGTGCTCCACCATCTCGGAAATTAAAACCTCTTTAGGGGCCTTTAAGAAGCCAGATTGAAAGGTTGATAGGGTAAGATAGGGCCATTCGACCAAATTCAAAACCTGCGGAATGACTCTTTCCCTTTCGATGATTTTAATTTCATTTTTTGCTTCTAGTTCGGCTAATTGTTCTAAAATCGATTCTTGGCGCTCATTTGGGTCGGCCATGACCGATTGTTGACGCAATACCTTTAAATAGTCACGCGCATTTTCCAGGTTATTAGGCCCGGGGGCTAATTGTCTGTGTCCATACGTTGTGCGTCCAGAAGAAAGGGGGCCGACTTGCATAGGAATGACGTCGCTTCCAAAGAGGGCTATAATCCAGTGAAGAGGACGAGCATAAAGTAAATCTAAATCTGCCCAGCGCATTTTTTTAGGAAAGTCTAGTCCAAGAATGAGCTGCGGGAGACGCTCTGCCAAGATAGCGGCTGTAGCTCTTCCCTCTTGATAGAGAGTTCCGAATAAATAGGAAATTCCTTTGAGGGAGCGGATCTCTACACCACCAATTTTCTGCTGTTGAATCGCTTTCAATGTTGGGGCTGGAAGGCCTAAGGAGCGGAAAAAGCCCTCTCCTGCAGGTTTGATCTCGCCATTTGGATGATAGGCTTGATCTAGTGGAGGGCCTTTTTTCTCTATCGATTGAGAAGGTTTTCCTTTGGCTAACTGGTGGACATAAACAGCCAATCTTCTTGGCGTTGCATAGACGCTGATGCGCTCAAAATCAATTTCTTCTTTTTCTAATAGGGTGCGGACGGCTTTTTCAATATTTTGCCCACCTATGGTGACAAAGGTGGCTGGCAATTCTTCAGAGCCAATTTCTAAGAGGAAGTCTTCTGTGTCATCGGAATGGACATTGAGCAGGCTTTCTGGCATTGGTGAAAGCTTGTGTGGTAAGAGATCATTTTCCTGCTTTTGACGCTTCAAGAGAGGATAACCCTGTCCTTCGCGGCTTTGAATATAGCTTTCAGCGACTTGCCGAGCCAGTTCACGTATGCGAGCAATATAGCCGGTGCGCTCTGTAACTGAAATGACTCCTCTTGCATCTAAGAGATTGAAAGCATGCGAAGCTTTCATGACGAAATCGTAAGCTGGAATAGGGAGTTGTTCTGCGATTAATTGCTTCGCCTCTTTTTCATAGTCTTCAAAATGGCGATGCCACATCTGGGTAGAGGCTTTTTCGAAATTATAGTGACTCCATTCGACTTCATTGCGATGATAGACATCTCCATAGGTCAGATGATCATTCCATTTTAAGTCAAAAATGCTATTGACCTTTTGAAGATACATGGCCAGGCGTTCGATCCCATAGGTGATTTCACCTGTAATGGGCTTGAGTTCTACACCGCCCACGGCTTGAAAATAGGTGAATTGCGTGATTTCCATTCCATCCATCCACACTTCCCAGCCCAAGCCCCAGGCTCCTAAAGTTGGAGATTCCCAGTCATCGTGAACGAAGCGGATGTCATGTTCTTTTAAATTGAATCCCAAGGCTTCTAGTGACTGCAAATAGAGATCTTGAATGTTGAGTGGAGAAGGTTTTAAAATAACCTGGTATTGAAAATAATGCTGTAAGCGGTTTGGATTCGTTCCATAGCGGCCATCAGTTGGACGTCTGCAAGGTTCGATGTAGGCTGCTCGGTAAGGCTCTGGCCCTAAACAGCGCAAGAATGTGGCTGGGTTAAAGGTTCCGGCGCCGACTTCTACATCGTAGCCTTGATGGATAATACACCCCTGTTTTTCCCAAAATGACGTTAAAGTACTCAAAAATTGCTGAAATGTTAACATATGCATGCCCTATTTATCGATAAGCTTGGGATTATACACAAAGCATCTAAATAATGTGTGAGGATGATTGTTGAATTGGCGCTGGCGTTAAAAACTTCAAATGCTGTGCGTATAAGCGGTATTTTATGTACGAGAAAAGTTTACTAGGCAGCCGATTTTATCTCAATGAGAGAAAGGTAGTTATAGACCGAATAAGAGAAAATAGGTGGAACTTCCCAAAACCCTCGCTTTTAGATTTTTCCCTGGAAATCTCTTGCAAACTTGCAAGAGTTGGGAAATGATAAGCGCCTTAAGAATTTTATAATTTGACATGTAAATATGAGCGAGCAAACGCCTTTGTCCTTGAACTTGAGTGATCCAGCCGAGATGGAGGTGTATTCTCTTCCATCTGTCACGGTGATTATTCCAACGTTTAACTGCTCGCAAAATTTAGCCGTAACGATCGAAAGCCTCCTCCAGCAAAATTATCCGAAACTTGAAATTTTGGCCATCGATGCCGGCTCTACCGATCGAACTCTCGAAATTTTGTATAGCTATGAAAAATCCATCACCTTGAGTTCAGTCCCTGCTTATCGTCTCTATCAGATGATTAACCAAGGCATTTTGATGGCGCAGGGTGACTACATCAACATCATTTTTCCAGGTGATTTCTACATCCACCATCATACTTTGTTGGATATGATGCAAGCTGCGCGCAGCCATGACAGTCCGGAAATTGTCTACTGTGGAACACTTTTGAGAGATGGAAGGTCGGAGTTGAAATTTTTATTTCGCTCATTGACTACTGATCTATTGAAAAGAGGACAGCAACCAACTGGCTTGCAAGGATGCTGGTTTAGAAAAGAACTTTTTGGTGAAATCGGGATTTTTCGCACAGATTTTCAAATGCGTGCGGCATTTGATTTCATGTGCCGCTTTTGCCTGCAATCGACCGGGCGTTGCTTACCGATTCGGCGGGCTTTTGTTGATTATGATTTGCGCTGGGTAACCGGCCCTATGGTTATCCAACATTTTTGGGAAACAGGTAAAACTCTTCATCGCTACTTTGGGACATTGACTACGCTCAAATGGCTTTATCGCCAAAAAGATGTGCGGCGCTTCTTAAAATTGTGGCTTCGGCGCATTCGCGTCGCTTTTCTCGGTAAATAACTCCCGCTATTTCTATCGCTTTGCAAGAGTTTATCACTTTCTTTATCAAAGCTTACTTTATTCTTCCTATGTCCAATGCAAACGAAATGTTGATTTAGTTTTTTTGTAAATAAATAATTTGATTTATTATTTTAAATGCGCTTTTTTATCATTAAATAAATGTTTTTGTTGATAGATTAATTAAAGGAAGGTGTATGAATAATATAACCCCTTCTCACGAGCCTTCAGATTTTCTTCTTCGGATCCTGTTTCCTTGCCTGCTTCGCAAGCTGTAATGATGAAGATGGTCTGCATGAAGGAGAGTCCATAAATGGGCGGAGGGAGATGGGTGGTTTCTTTATGCTAATGGAGACGAATACGAGGGTGAATTTAAAGATAACCAAGGGCATGGAAGTGGAAAAGATGTCGTACGTCGATGGTAAGGTCTGCAAGGTTGAATGAAAGGATGACGTCGCAGAGGGAAAAGGAATGCTTGTTTTTCACGATGAAGAAACCTATGTGGGCGAATGGGTTGCTGGTAGTACGATCGGGCAACGGTTAAAACACGTAAAATACGCCTCAATTTGGACCAACGATAAGCTGAAACAGAGAAAAGGCTGAAAGCCAAGCAGAGTTATTATATGCTCTGGCTATGCGAGTTAAAGCAGTTTTTTTACTGGCTCTTTTCTCCTCCCCCACTGAATGAGTTAGAGGGTGTTGATTATGGGGTAGCTTCTCTCTTACTAGTTGCCTTTTGTAATTAGAGTGCGTTGTTTAATGAAAATAATTTTGAAGCCTGAATTTTTAAACTAAATAAAAAAACTGAATCGTGCAAAGACCTGGCTTTATATGTTTAAATAGCCTATAATAAATTAAAATTTTTATCAAAATGGCTTTTTTATGGATTATGCAGATTTAGATCATCAAGGTTGGGCTCAATGGTTAAAGGCTCAAGGCGAGAAAGAGTTTCACGCTAAGCAGATTTTGGATTGGATTTATCAGAAAGGGGTTTTATCTTGGGATGAGATGTCCAATTTGAGTCGCGATTTGAGAGAAAAGCTCGCGAAGCATATTCGTTTGCCAGTTTTAGAGTTGGTTCGTTTTACCGAGTCGTGCGATCAAGAAACAGTTAAATTTTTGTGGCGATTGCGTGATGGAAGTTTAGTCGAATCTGTTTTAATTTTATCGGGTCCGAGAAGAACCGTTTGTGTCTCTTCGCAAGTAGGGTGTCCTGCGCGTTGTGCATTTTGTGCTTCTGGGCAGCAAGGCTTTTTTAGAAATCTTAGACCCACTGAAATTGTTGAACAAATTCTGCAAATCAATAAGTGGCTTGCGTCTAAAGGGGAGAAGGTTTCGCATGTTGTTTACATGGGAATGGGTGAGCCGCTAAAAAATTATGAGTCTGTCGTTGCATCGATTCGCATTTTAAGTCATCCCGATTTCTGCAATATTTCGCAACGACGCATCACTGTTTCGACAGTCGGGGTCGTAGAGGGAATCAAGCGCTTATCGCTTGAGGGCTTGAAAGTTAATTTAGTTTTATCTTTGCATGCGCCAAATCAGCATATCCGCAAAAAGATCATTCCTTATGCTCGAAAGTATCCATTAGAAGATATTTTGGCTGCGATGGATGAATATGCGCAAAAGACAAAGCGGGACATTACATTTGAATATACTCTATTGGCTGGAATCAATGATCATCCCGATCACGCGCATGAGTTGGCACATTTATTGAAAGGGAAGCAATGCACAGTCAATCTCATTCCGTATAATCCAGTCCCAGGATTGAGATTAAAGCGCCCCGAGAAAAAAGTGATTAAGCAGTTCCGCAGTGTATTGTTTGGATCGCATATCGTCAATACCTGCCGTTATACGAAAGGGGATGATATTGGGGCTGCTTGCGGACAGCTTGCTCTGCAAGAAAAGCAGGCAAAGAGTGGATTGCCAATGTTAGCGGAGAACGAATAAGGCAGGCTCAATTTATGCATTTAAGGTCACCCTATTGAAACTAATCCTTTAGGGTGATAAACTATTAATGTAGAGTAGCATAAATTTGGGAATTGCAGAAATTATGACTCCCTGCAATGGTAGGTTTTTGCATTTGATCAAAATGCTACAATTTGCTTCTTGTAATCCTTGATTTGGAGGGTTTCATTTAAGCTTAAGAGAGAAGCTAGCAAAAAAATTTATTATTGCTAGGAGCGAGTTGCAAATGAATCCAGGATTTGTCCCGATAGCAAGAGGGACTGAAAAAATCACTTCTTACACTGAGCATGAGCCGGCTTTTTCTTCTGAAGCTGATATTAATCAGATTGAAGAGGAAGAGGAAGAGTTTGCGCCTGTTTCTAAATCTTTAACAGTTCAAGAAAGGCGCAGGCTCATTACACAAGGGCTGGCTTCGGAAAGATTACCTCGAATCAATAATGCCCTGTCTGCTGTTAACATCAATGGCCGCCAGTTTAAGAGCTGGGTTGATGTCATTAGTTCTAATTTAATTCAACTCGCTTCTAAGGTTGCCAAAGCAGAAGCAAAGACGATTTTACGCATAGTGGAGGAGACAAGACTGCGTAAGAATCTTGCAAAGTGCTGGCATAATTTAGCTGTTAATTTTCAACAGTTTTGTCAAAAGATTAAGCAAGATCATTCCTTTTAAGGTCTTTTTTTATGTCCTACGATCCTAAAAAAATCGATCTATTTCCCACCCTGCCTGGAGTTTATTTAATGAAGGATGAGCAAGGTGATGTTTTATATGTGGGAAAGGCAAAAAATCTACGCCAAAGGGTAAAACAGTATTTTGTGCCAGGCCGCGATGGCAGGTTGATGATACCTTTTTTAGTTGCTAAAATCATTCTGATAGAAACAATCGTTGTAACCTCTGAAAAAGAAGCGTTGCTCTTAGAAAGTAATCTTATCAAACAGTATAAGCCGCGCTATAATGCGCTGCTCAAAGATGATAAAAGCTATATTGCTCTTAAAATTGCGCATAAGGATGAATGGCCGACTGTCCGGCTTGTCCGCTATAAGGGATCGCCTGAGCCGGATGGGTTATACTTTGGGCCTTATACCAGCGCTCAAGCAGCCCGCCAAACGCTCGACTTATTGAATCGACTCTTTCCTTTGCGGCAATGTTCCGATCAGGAGTTTGCCCGCCGTGTTCGCCCATGCCTTCTTTATCAAATGAAGCGGTGCGCGGGCCCTTGTGGATCCCAATGCACCAAAGATGACTACAACCAGCACTTAGATCGAACGATCAAATTCTTGCGTGGACAAAATAAAGAAGTTTTAAAAGATCTGCACGATGAAATGCGGCGCTATGTGCAAGAGCTTGAATTTGAAAGAGCAGATCAGATTTTAAAAACGATTCGCTATATTGAAAAAACGATTGAAAGTCAGTATGTTGATCGGCCCTTGGGCCACGATGCCGATGCGGTTGGTTTGTTTCGCCACGGGGACGATGTGGTGCTGACACTCTTGCTTTTCCGGGGCGGTCGATTGGTCGGTACTCGCCACTTTGAGTTTAATCATATTGCCGAAGAGGATCATGAATTGTTGGCCTCTTTTCTTTTGCAGCACTACGACGGCAGGGGTGAAATTCCGCCAGACATTTTACTGCCCGTTAAAATGAGTGATGAGCAGCCCGTTGAAGACATTCTTTCTTCGAGGCGTGGAAATAAAGTGACTCTACATGTTCCTCAGCGCGGTGAAAAGAAGGTTCTGTTAGAGATGGCCTATACAAATGCTGAGGCTTTGTTTAAAACGCAAAAAGATGAGGTGACTTTGCGGGAAAAGACCTTGTTGGAAATGCAAGAGCGCTTTTCGCTGACTAACTATCCAACCCGGATTGAGTGCTTTGATAATTCTAATATTGCAGGGGCAGAGCCAGTTTCTTCCATGGTAGCATTTACAAATGGCCTGAAAGATAGTAAGCGCTATCGCACCTATCGATTGAAAATTGGGAGCAAGCCTGATGACTATGCTGCCATGCAGGAAGTGCTCATGCGCCGCTATAGAAGGGCAAAAGAAGAGAATGATTTGCCTGACCTCGTCGTCGTCGATGGGGGTAAAGGGCAATTGAACGTAGCTCTTAAGGTGTTTGAAGAGCTGAATGTAACTGGAGTCGACATCATTGGGCTTGCTAAAGAGCAAGGTCGGCACGATAAAGGCATGACTGCCGAGCAGGTATTTCTGCCTGAGCAGAAAGATCCGATTGTTTTGAAGTCGAATTCTCCCGTTTTGTTCTTATTGCAAAAAATTCGGGATGAAGCTCATCGGGTTGCGATTTCTTTCCACCGCAAGCGTCGCTCAAAAACGACGCTCCGCAGTGCTTTGGATGATATTCCTGGAATTGGACCGGCCAGACGTAAGGCTTTGCTGACCCATTTTGGGAGTTTGAAAAAAGTGGAGCTTGCGAGTGATGAGGAGCTTAAAGGGGTAAAGGGGATTTCAATGGCTAATATTGCTGCCATCAAGGCCTTTTTTCAGGGAAGAAAAGAGTAGTTGCGATCTCAATTATGATAGCATATCAATTTCATCCTTTTCATCCTTGTTTCGAAGCTTTAAAATGAGGTGTTTTAAAAGACTATTATTAATGATTGAAAATTATCTTAGCCGATTGAATGACAGTTTTTTACGTTGTCTATTTTAGCTCGGTTAAGCGGTTTTTTTAAGGTGCACATTTTTAGTATTGCAATAATCTCTGTCTTTCTTGTATAGTTTTGCTTCACTCGATGAGATATTAGCTCAGTTGGTTAGAGCGCCACGTTGACATCGTGGAGGTCAGCTGTTCGAGTCAGCTATATCTCATCTCATTTAAATTCATATATGCCTTTTCTTCATTCATCATCCGATTTAAAAATTAAAAGACGTTCAGCGGCTGAGCTGCTGGGGTTTACCGTTGCTAAGTTGTTCCCGCAAGCCTACTTGGTTGGTGGGGGGCTCATCTCTTATGGGTTTTATTACGATTTTATTTTCGAGCAGGTTGTCGATGAAGGAATGTTATCCTTAATCGAGGTTAATTTGCGTACTTTGATAAAAGACGCTTGCCCGGTTCAGGCATTGAGCATTATGCGTGAGAATGCCCAATCGCTGTTCGAGCATCACCATCAACCTTTTTTGGCTGAATTGGCGGGGGATAGCGAGCAGAATATCATCGAACTTATGCAGCTCGATCAGTTTTATGGTGTCTGTCCAGCTCCAATGATTGGTTCGACCGATGAAATCGGCAGTGTTAAGTTGTTGGATGTGTCGACAAGGCAGCAAGAAATTGAGGGTGAATCTTTTGCCGTCACCCGTATTTGTGGAACCTCGTTTTTTTATGCTAAGGAGTTGAAGCAATTCTTAAAGCTTTACGAAGTTTATTTTAAAAGAAAAGATCATCGCAAGTTTGGGGTCGATCTTAATTTATTTAGTTATTCGCAGAGTTTGAGTGAAATTGAGTGTCTATGGCATCCCAAGGGTACTTTAGTTACAGATCTTCTACAAGAATGGTTAGAGAACGAGCTTTCCAAAAGAGAGAGGGTTGAAAAGGTTGGCACGCCTTTGGTTGTCCGTCATGAACGGATGAAGGCTTTTCCTTGTGCTTTAGAGCCCTTTGAGTATAAGCTAGATTTGTATGGGGTTAGTCCTTCTCGTCTTCTGCAGAGTATTCGCTTGTTTGAGGCGCTTAAGGTTAGTTTAGAAGAATTGCCGGTGCGGCATTTTGAATGGGCGCCGATTTATCAAAGAAAGGAATCTGCTTTAACAGAGGGACTTTTAGATTCGGTTTGTCAGCTGGTTGACCAAACGACAGTTTTTTGTTTAAGAGAACAACTTTCTCAAGAATTCATTTCTTCCTTGCAATTCATTGAACAAATCATTAGAATCTTTGGTTTTGAGGCTCATTGGTATTTCGTTGCTTCGAGGCAAAAAACTCTTAAGTTTAGGCAAGAGAGGCAAACGCTTAACTGGATGAGGCAAGCCGTTCAAGGTCAATCTCTTCTTTATCCTCTTCAAGAAGAGCTTTTGGAAGATGATAATCTCGAAGGTCCTCGTTTGGAATTGAAATTGGCCGATGGAATGGGGCGTGAATGGGCTGGTCCTGCTTTAACAATCGTCACCCATGGGATAGATACTGACAAGGGTAGCGTAAAGGCGGGGGAAAGTCCAAAAACATTGCCAGCTATTCTCGTTAGGCAGATTTTGGGGCCGCTAGAACGCATGATCGCTTTGTTGGTCGAGCAAGGAGAAGGAATCTTTCCTTTTTGGTTAGCACCTGAACAAGTAAGGATCCTAGCGATAGGAGAGGTTAGCCACTCCTATGTAAGAGAAATTGAAGCTCGTTGCAAAGAGCAAGGCTTACGTGTTAAGGTGGATCTTCGAACGACAAAGCTGGGCGAAAAAATTCATACAGCTGAAAAAGAAAAAATCCCTTATCTCTTCATTGTAGGAGATCAGGAAGTGAAGCGAAAAATTGTGACTGTTCGGTCAATTCAGCGGCCGGGAAAAAGTGAATCAGTAAAATTGGAAGAATTTTTAGATCAAATTCACCAAGAATGCAGGCGTCCAACTGTTGTTGGATGTTAACTATGAAGAGGAGAGAGTAGATTAGCTTGAAAGTTAATAGAGAAATACGCGCTCCAAAAGTTCGAGTCATTGGCGCCTCAGGCGAACAAGTGGGCATTATTGCCCTTTATGAAGCCTTAGCCATGGCTGAAGAGCAGGGATTAGACCTAGTTGAAATTGTTCCAGGGTCCAGCCCTCCCGTTTGTAAAGTCATGAATTTTGGAAAATTCCGTTATGATCAAAGCAAGCGAGAGAAAGAAAATAAAAAGGCACAGCATCAGATTAAGGTAAAAGAAATTAAACTTAAGCCTAATATTGATGTTCATGATCTTGAAACGAAAACAAGACACGCCCGAGATTTCTTAGCAAGTGGCAATAAAGTTAAGGTCACTTGTACATTTCGTGGGCGAGAGATGATGCACCCAGAGATCGGAGAAAAAATTGTCCGGGAGATGTGTCAGGAGTTAGAAGATGTTTCAACACCTGAATCGCCTCCAAAGATGATGGGTCGCATGTTGCTTGTTGTTTTAGCGCCTGGATCGAAAAAGAAAAAAGAGGGAGCCAAGCAGAGTAGTACGACTGAAGAGCCGTCTATCGACTAGGTGTTCCAGCTTCCTCATTGAATCGATTAATAATTTAGGAGATAAGACAGTGCCTAAAATGAAAACCCGCAAA
This sequence comes from Candidatus Protochlamydia naegleriophila, assembly GCF_001499655.1. Taxonomy (NCBI): domain Bacteria; kingdom Pseudomonadati; phylum Chlamydiota; class Chlamydiia; order Parachlamydiales; family Parachlamydiaceae; genus Candidatus Protochlamydia; species Candidatus Protochlamydia naegleriophila. The sequence goes on along the minus strand of NZ_LN879502.1, from coordinate 1,751,356 downwards.
GCCGTTGCATCTAAGTTTCGCGTAACGGCAACAGGCAAGCTTAAGGCTAGTCGTCCGGGCAGACGCCATAAATTGACCGGTAAAACGCCTAAGCGCAAACGTCAGTTACGCCAACCAGGTCTTGTAGATGATGGTCATCTAAAGACATATAAGCGTCTGATGTGCTTATAAAATGAGATAGGGATTTCCCTATCGTGTCCCTTAACTTGTTCATCTATATTGGTCGACGTCTGCACAGCAGACAAAGCATTCGGAAAGCAAGTAAGACTTAAGCAGTGGTTTAAGTCAATTATAAAGTTAAAGCCGTTCTGAACGGTAAAATGATTAACGTGGAGACTAGCTATGGTTAGAGCAACCAATGCTGTAGCTTCTCATCGTCGCAAGAAGAGATTATACAAGTTAGCCAAAGGTTTTGTCGGAGACCGAAAAAACCATTTGCGCTTAACGAGTGGTGCAGTCATGCGCGCGATGGCGTACAATTATGCGCATCGCAAACAGAAGAAGCGCGATTTTCGTAGTTTATGGATTATGCGTCTTAATGCAGCTGCCAGAATTAATGGAATTTCCTATAGTAAGTTTATCTATGGGTTAAAAATAGCGCGATGCGAACTCGATAGAAAAGTTCTTGCCGATATGGCAATCCGTGATCCAAGCAGTTTTGCTGCGATTGTTGGATGTGCAAAAGAAGCTTTAGCTTAAAGTTTTAAACTTTAAGTCATTCAAAATTAAAGAGCAAAATCTAGGATTTTGCTCTTTAATTTTATCTCAATTTTCATACCGTTCCCAATGGTATCCTAATCATCATCTATGCAAAGATGATTAAATTTAATAAAATCGATCTGATTCTTTTACTGAGGCGTTACCGTGCAGCAGTCTATCAATGAAATTCGCCAACAATTTATTCAAGACCTAGAACAAGTTCATACTTCATCAGAATTAGAGCTCGTTAAAGTTAAATTTCTAGGTAAAAAAGGACCCTTGCAGAACTTAATGAAAGGGCTAAAAGATGTTGAGCCAGATCAAAGGCCTGTAGTTGGTAAATTTATCAACGATTTAAAAGAGTTCATGACAGCTTCTTGTGAGCAGCTCGAGTCTAAATTGATTGCAGAAGAAGAGCAGCAGCAGTTGTCTCATGAAGCTTTAGATGTCACGCTGCCGGGTCGTCAGCAATTCGTTGGACGAAAGCACCCATTAACTCAGGCCATGGATCAGATCATCCACATTTTGGCTGGAATGGGATTTTCCGTTCAATACGGTCCAGACATTGACACCGATTACTATAATTTTGAAGTACTCAACTTTCCCCCTGAGCATCCAGCTCGAGATATGCAAGATACTTTTTACGTTTCTCCTCACGTGTTATTGCGCACGCACACCTCGAATATCCAAGCGCGTGCAATGGAGGTTAATAAGCCTCCCATCCGCATCATTGCTCCTGGAAAAGTTTACCGCAATGAAACCATAACGGCTCGATCACATGTTTTTTTCCATCAGGTCGAGGCAGTCTACATTGATAAGCAGGTTTCTTTTGCCGATTTATTGGCAACGATGGATGAATTTCTCAAGAAGCTGTTTAAGCAAAGCATTGAAACGCGTTACCGTCCAAGCTATTTTCCCTTTGTCGAGCCAGGTATGGAAGTGGACATCAGCTGTTTGGTTTGTAATGGAAAAGGGTGCCAGTTGTGCAAGCATTCTGGATGGGTTGAGGTTGCGGGAGCCGGCATGATTCATCCCGAAGTCTTGCGAAATGGCGGCATTGATCCTGAACAATACTCAGGTTTTGCTTGGGGAATGGGGCTAGAGCGTTTAGTGATGATGCTTCGAGGAATTTCAGATATCCGCCTATTTACAGAAAATGACTTGCGTTTTTTAAAGCAATTTACAGCCTTATAAGAAAGGGATTGCTTGATGGATAAAGGAAGTCTATTGTGTTAGAATGGGTCGTCTCTCCACAAGAATCTGGATCTAAATTGATTTCTTTTTTAAGCCGCCATTTAGGCGATACCTACTCTTCGCGTTATTTAAAAAGAGCCATCGAGGGTAATTGCTGCCGAATCAATAGGCGTGTGGAACGCTTTGCTTCCACTCTTTTGGGAACAGGAGATCTAGTCTCACTCGTCCTTGAGCCCTCGCTCGTTTCATTTCCTTACCGCGTTGAACCGACGCGCATTCTATTTGAAGATGAGGACTTACTTGCTTACGATAAACCGGCTGGTGTGTCGTGTGATGAGGAGGGGATGATCGCTCTTTTTAAACCATCTCATCCCTCCATCCGGTTAATCCACCGCCTCGATCGCCAAACAACGGGTGTTCTCTTGCTGGCTAAAAATGCTCTGGCTTTTGACAGCCTTGTAAAGCAATTCAAGCAATTGCTTGTACATAAAAGCTATCTGGCTCTAGTCGACGGAGTTATGCCAAAAAGTCAGGGTGTGATTGAAAACTACCTTGGTAAGAAACGAACGTATGCTGGACAAGCCATTTGGGGCGAGGTAAAACCAGTCAATGGCTTATATGCTTGCACTGAATGGAAGTGTTTAAAAAAAGGAAAAACAGCCTCATGCATCCAGTGTTTGCCAAAAACTGGACGCACGCATCAAATTAGGGTGCATCTTTCAGAAATGGGACACCCGATTCTTGGTGACTATCAATATGGCAAGCGATTTGAATGTCCTTATAAGGCTAAGCGTTATTTGCTGCATGCCGAAGAAATTGAATTTGTTCATCCTCGAACGAATGTCCGCATACGCTTAAAAGCTCTTTTGCCAGATGATTTTTTAATGGCTCAGAAGGAATTATTTAACTCGTAACAAGATCGGCTGTATGAAGATTTTAATTATTAAAACCTCATCGCTTGGAGATATCATACATGCCTTTCCTGTTCTGCAATACCTGCGCCGGCTTTATCCCCATGCACAAATTGATTGGCTGATTGAACAATCCTTCGGCGAACTCGTACAAGCGCACCCCGATTTAAATCATGCTATTCCTGTTCAAATTAAAAAATGGCGTTCGAATATTTGGAAAAAAGAATGCTGGCAAGAGATTCGAGCACTGCTTCAAAGGATACGCCAGTGTCGCTACGATCTTGTTTTGGATTTGCAAGGAAACATTAAGTCTGGTCTTTTAACAGCCCTGGCAAATGGTTTGAGAAAGGTGGGGTTTGGCTGGCGATCGGTCCCTGAGTGGCCGAATACTTTCTTGACGCATGAACGTTATGATCCGCCATGTGGACGTAACATCCGCGAAGATTATCTCTTTTTGGCTCAAAGCGCTTTGGGGGAGGCTATAAATGATGTGAGTGGAGTGGCCTTACAGGTGGACTCAAAACAGGCTTTGAAACTTGAAAAACTGATGCAGGTTGATTCTCTGAAAGGAGGTCCGCGTATTATGGTGTGTCCTGGATCTAATTGGGACAATAAGCAATTGAGTTTAGAAATACTTCAAGCCTTTTTGGAGCAGATTTCAAAAAAATTAGATGGACGTTTTCTGTTTGTTTGGGGAACCCCAAAAGAAAAAGAGATGGTGGAGAAGCTGCAAGAAAACTTCCCAGATTCTAGTCTTATCATGGACCGCTTTCCTTTGCCTGTTTTGCAAAGCTTGATGTCTAAAACGCAGCTTGTGATTGCAATGGATTCCCTTCCTTTGCATCTTGCGGGAACGACTCCGACTCCGACTTATAGCATATTTGGAGCCTCTTTAGCTCATAAATATAAACCCCTTGGAAATTTGCATCATGCCTTTCAAGGCAGCTGTCCATATGGAAAAAGCTTTGAAAAGCGGTGTCCTATTTTGAGAACCTGTTCGACAGGCAATTGTGTGAAGCAAATAGATGCAAATGTTCTTTTTGATCACTTTTTTACATGGTGGAAGTCGCTTACTTTCTAGGTGTAGGAAGAAGAGCACTTGCAGCACCGACTGTTCTCATGGCAACTCTTCCTGTTGTATAGATATCTGTGGCTTTAACTGGAAATTTAGTTGCTTTTTTTCTTCTTTCGGCTACAACTGCCCCTTTTCTATTTTGGCATTCTTCTTTTCCTGATTTTTTTGCCAAGAACGTTCTTCTGTTTGCAGCCATCCAGCAATAGCATGAGTAGACTGTTTTGAGTGTTGAAGGAATTCCCAATAAAAAACTGGCTGTTGCAATTGTGTAGTTCATGCGTTCACTAGATAAAAGTGCAGCTTCTCCAAAAAAACGTGCAGCATTTGACGGAGACAGGAACCGATTTATCATCCAATTTAAGATAAAGATGGCTGGACGGCTTTGGATGCCATTTAAAATGGATGAAAGATCTCCACAGAAGTCTATCACTTTAATTCCTGTCATTTGCCATGTAGCTATTTTAGTTGTTGCAGGACCTGCTTGGTTGTTATGGCGAAACGTTTGTATGAGATTTTTTGCTGACATGCAGCCAAAAGTTAGATTTACGGTTCCTATAATGTTTTGGATAGGATTTGAAGCATGCAAAATCATTATGGTTTGGTAAAAACTCTTTATATTTTGGACAAACGGGAGCGTTCGAGCTGAGGGGATTCTAGCCATATGTCTAAAAATTCCTTGCGTAGTTGGTCATGTTCTTGCAGATGCCGAAATCAAGCTGGGTGGCGTTGTTTTTATGCAAAAAGTATCCAACAAATGATTGATGACTTGCAGAGTCTCATTGAAGATATCAAAATCTGGCTTAAGCTGTTCTAAATCGGAACGAGTAAACCAGTGGTGGGGGAATATCTGGAAGTTATGTGAAACTTGTTCTGAGGCTGGTTTGGCCACGTAAACAAGATCCATGTGTTGATGGGCTGGTTGGTCTTTATAGGGAGGAATCTCTTCTAGCAAGCAGAGGTAGGGGCGCTCAAAGCTGCGTGCATTCCAGCAGTTTACCCATACATTTTCTTGGGGTAGAAAGTCGATATCTAAGCCTGTCTCTTCTTTAACTTCCCTTCTCGCCGCCTCAACAGGCGTTTCATTGTCTTCTACATGACCTCCTGGAGGCAGCCACTTGTTGAGTTTGGGATGCTTGATCAGTAGAACTTTTTGATTATCGAGAATATAAACGCTTGCTGTAAACTGTTTAATCATGCAATAAGATCCATCGTCTCCGGTTGATAGGTACTCAAAAAATGGGTCTTGTTTTTAGAGCCCTGACAAACCTTTTGTGCCGGATTTGCCAAGGCCTGACTTGACGCATTTATCACTATCGAAATATTCTATCGAATTTTTTACTTTTCGTCTCATGATTTTAAAGGGGGAAAGATGGATGATTTTAAAAAGTTGGTTACAATCATCGAACGATTACTTGCACCCGATGGGTGCCCGTGGGATCGAGAGCAGACTCTTCACTCGATGCGCAGTTCTTTAATCGAGGAAACATATGAGGTTGTCGAGGCTATCGACTTAGACGATGCCGAAAAGATGAAAGAGGAATTGGGCGATCTTTGCTTTAATGTGGCTTTTTTAAGCAAACTTGCTGAAAAAGAGGGGCGCTTTTCTCTTCAAGATGTCTTGCAAGAAATTGCGGAAAAACTGATTAGGCGTCATCCTCATATCTTTGCCGAAGCCAAAATAGGAACAGCTGACGAGGTTCTAAAGCAGTGGGAAGCAATTAAAAGAAAAGAAAAAGGGGAGAATTCTGTTAAGAGTGCTTTAGATGGAATTCCCAAAGACCTGCCTTCTTTGGCTCGTGCTCAAAAAGTGATTAAACGATTTCAAAAGGCAGGCTTTGAATGGCAAGAAGCCTCAATACCGTCTCAAAGCGAAGATGTCTTTGCGCAAGACTTGCTCGATTTGATTAAACGAGGTGTTCAAAATGGATTAGATGCAGAAACTGCCTTGCGCAAGACTCTTTCTCAAATCGAACAGCAATTTCGCGTTTGGGAAAGCACTCAGGAATAATCTTTTTGCCGCAATTTGAGATGGAGGCAGTTTTATTTAACTGCTTGAAGGGGGCATAAAATATCTAAATCAATATTTTTTTCAACTAAATCGATGGCTTGCTCTATCTTGGGCAAGTCCTCTCCTCTAATTTTTGCCGTGAACGAGGTGATTTTTTTCATGGCATCGTAGCTACATAGAGGCGCATAAAGAGCAGGAATATTGGCCTCTTTTATGCTAGTTTCGATAAAGGCGCTTGGAGCTTGACGGCCCGTTAAAATCATTCCTTGCAATGAGGGGGTGCCTACCATCTTGGCGTTATGAAATTTGTCAATCGTTGCTAAGATAATATCTTCGCGGCTGGCAGGAGTAATAATCAGTTCATTGGGTTGCCACTCTTCTAAATAGGCTTCAATCGATCCAGCTACTAGACGATGGTGGGGAAAATGACAGTAATGATGCTTATGGCCTGCGATGAGCTGGGTTTGAAATAGCAGTTCGAAATCTTTTAAAGTAGGCGTGTTGAGAAAAGCATTATAGGGAACGCAGCCGATCAATGGAATATTTAAATGCTGCAGAGCTTTTGGGAAGTACTCTTCAATCATGGAGCGCTTGTCATCGATTACGCGGTTTAAGATGACACCCCTGACTTTCACCCCGTGAGCCTTGCACATGGCAATATTGAGAGCTAATTCGTCGTTGGCAGAGCCCAGTCCGCCAGATGCGATGATCACGACATCCAATCCCAATAGGGCTGCTACTTTGGCATTGTTCATTTGGACAATTGATCCCACCCCAATGTGGCCTGTTCCTTCAACAACCGTATAGGAATGGCCGCTGTAAATTCTTTGAAAAGCCTCTTTAATGCGCGATTCCATGATAGAGCTATTGACTTTCCCGTCTAAGAAATCGCGTGTAAAACCCGCAGGAAGAATGACTGGGCTCATGTCGGCATAATCAGAGGTGAGCCTGAAGTGTTCTTTAAAAAGAACGACATCTTTATCAACGTTTAAATTGTCGTAGACTTTGACATGCTGCTGCCCAACCGGTTTAATAAATCCAATATCTGGAAATCGTTTATGCATTGCGGCGATAATGCCGAGGCAAAGAGTTGTCTTGCCGACGTTCTGGCCAGTTGCTGCAATAAAAATGGCATTTTTCATACTTTTTAAAAGAGGGTAAACGTTCCCCCATGACGGATAAATTTTCAAAGGTGCTTAGATTCTTATTGTAAAAAAACTTAACTCATTATAATATAAAGTTTTTCTACGAGCAAGGTTTAACAGATTTAACCGGGGACCTCATGGAATAAAACAGTCCGAACCAGGTCAGGACAGGAATGTAGCAGCCTTAAGGATGATGTTTATGCCTTGAGACAATCTCCGGTTTTTTTTACCAGTCTTTCTTTCCACTTTAGCTTTTTAATCCCAGATTTCTTTTCTTCTTGGTTTTTCGATAGGTCTTTCTTGCGGATCGACAGTCGTCAATGGTCGGCGTTTAGCTATAAAAATATAGTGACTGATTCCTTTTTCGTCAGATAGAAATTGGCAAAGCGCCTCCATGCGAAGCAAAAAAAAACGGCTTTTGTGGAAAGGCGTTAGCAAGAGTGAACAAAGAGGATTGAAGAGAATCCATAGCCAAACGAGTGCAAAACTTGTTTGAAGCGAGTACCATAATTTGCTCACACCTTTTCGCTTATTCAGCTCTTCTTGTCTATAGGTCGAATTTTTCCAGCCTTGAATGTATCGCGAAGGTGCTTCTAATGAGTGCTTTAGCCTGATGTAAAGAGCATGATAGCTTGTTTGAGAGTCGATGATATCAAATTCTGTTTGTGCCAGCTCAATGAGACGGTGAACGCCGCCATCGGTATGAATGTCGATGGGGGAGGAGCAGATGACATAGCCGTCTGGGTGAACAAGGCGTGCGAGCTCGGCAAAAAATAGGCGATAGTCTTCTCGATGAAGCTCGGCAATAATTTCTGTGCAAACGACGACATCATAGTTGTGATCTGGAAGCGTTGTTGCAGGCATTCCACTTTGTTTGGCTTCGATGCGATGCATATCGTGCTTTCTAAGCTGCTTAAGGGCATTTTCTGCAATATCAATGGCTTCGAGGTTTGCTCCAGCATCTCGCATTAATCGTGAAAACACGCCGGCTCCGCAACCAATATCGGCCACTTTTTTATTGGCTAATTCTGTATGACTATTTAATAAAGTCCATGTTCTTTCTAAACGTTCCTTTTGCATCCAATTGCGAAGCGGGTTAAACTGTTCAGGATCGACCAGCCATAATCGTTCGAATTTAGCCTGGTTTTCTTTTTGTCGTGATAGACGGGAAGATCCACCTATTGGAGTTGAGTTTGAGGAAGAAGGAGGGCTTGTTTGAACAATGTTAAGACGACTATCTGCCATAAAGTTCTCTTCGTTTAAGATTAAACTTAAATTTGTAGTTTAAAAGATTATTTGATAAGAGTCTATGAGGTTTGCTCCAAAATGTTAGAAGATCATCTCATTCAAGAACAACTACACCAGCACATCATTGTATTGATCATAGGATTGATCTTAGGATGTCTTGCCGGCTATGCTGCATGGCAAAAGGGTTTTTTTAAAGGTTTTGTGCCAACTTTCCTTCCTTTAATCAAGGGCAAAGATGTTCTAAAAGGATTTTTTGTTTTTTGCCTCGCCGAATTGATAGTCGTACCGGCTTTAATTGTTGTTGCCTTTTACGTGACAACAGGAAAAGTGGTTGACATGACGAGTTTTGGCGAAGTGGCAAAAGGGTGGATTAATGCCTTAATTATTTTTGGCGGGTTCCTTGGCGTATGGAGAGTTTATTTCGATTTGCGAAGAGATACTCGCCATCAACTTTGGCGGCAAACAGATTTGACTGGGTATCGTCAATTGCTTGCTGGAATAGAAGCTTGGTTGATCAGTTATCCGTTTGTCATGATCTTTGGACAAGTCATCGCAATTGCAGTTTTAGTCATCTTTCGTGAGCCAACAGTTGATCAGGTTGCTGTGAAGCATTTAAAAAGTATTTTATCTGATCCCTTGTTATTTGGGATTACGGCTTTTGAAGTAATTGTTTTAGTGCCATTTACAGAAGAGGTGCTCTTTCGGGGACTTTTGCAAAACTGGCTGAAGTCAAAGTTCGGACATGCGACTGGAGCGGTTGCCTTAACATCGTTAATTTTTGCTGTTTTTCATTTTTCTAGCACACAAGGGACTACAAATATAGAGTTGCTTTCCTCCTTATTTATGCTATCTTGCTTTTTAGGATTTATTTATGAAAAGCAACGCTCCTTATGGGCTTCCATAGGACTGCATGCTTTTTTTAATTTCATAAGCATTTTATTAATTTTCTTCAGTTAAGAATTCCTACTAAATCTGTCTGATATGATTTTAAGGATTGTTAGGGAATAAAAATGATGAGACGTTTTTGGCAGCTTAGTTTTTGTTTAATTCTTTTACTGATGACTCAGCCAGCAGATGCGCAACAGGCTCAGCCGAATCCTGAAAAGATATCTCAGCAAGACCAGCACTTTAATATGGTCATTCAAGGCAATAATCGCTTTGCCCTTTCTCTTCTCAAACAATTACATAGCCAGTATAAAGGAAACTTTATTTGCTCTCCTTATAGCATCGCGTCTGGTTTAGCTCGGATTTCTATTGGGGCAAAAAGAGAGACGGCAAATGAAATTCAAAAAGCCGTCGGGTACTCATCAAGTTTTGTTCCGCTGATAGGAAGCCTAGACCAATTTTTTACAGCTCAACCCCGCAAGAAAAACGATACGCAACTATTTTTGGCTAGTGCGGTTTGGATTCAGGAGGATATTTCTTTAGTTAATGCTTATCAATATGCGCTTAAACGCGATTTTGAAGCTGAAACCAAACAAGTGGACTTTAAGCGCGAATTTGTTAATACCATTAAGCAGATCAACGAATGGACGTCAACGCATACTAATAATCATGTTCACCAAATGGTGGGTTCTCAAGATCTATCCGATGATACGCAACTCCTTTTAACAACTGCCTTTTATGCAAAGGGAACTTGGGCACATTTATTCCCGCTCAAGCAAACCACGCGCAAGCCCTTTCACATCAATGAAAGGCAAGTACGGCAAGTTGAGATGATGCGGACAACGGCTCAATATCCCCTCTTGCTTCAGGATACCTTTACTCTAATTGAAATTCCGTATGCTCAACAAGAAGGAAGTGAATTAATTCTCTCCCTCATCATTTTTTTACCAAAAGAAAAGATGGGGTGGCAAACTCTCCTTCAAGAAATGACAATCGAAAATGTAAGAGCTTGGATGGATGGAGTTCGTCTGCAAAACGTTGCCCTTGAATTGCCCCGTTTTCGCATTGATAGTAAAATGGTGTTAGACTCTGTTTTACAGGGCATGGGGATTAAGCAGCTATTCTCGCAGAAAGCTGATTTGTCCGGTATTAGTGAGAAGGAAGGGTTGCAATTGAATCGAGCTGTCCATAAAACATTATTCCGCATAACCGAAGAGGGGAGTGATTCTAATGCACGATCAACAAGCTCTGTAGATGCACAGCCGGCCGGACAAGGCAATCCTGTAGAATTGCTTATCGATCATCCTTTCTTTTTCATGCTTGTTGAACGCAATACACAATCCATTTTGGGAATGGGGCGCATTCTGCAGCCTTAAACCTCAACCCACTAAATCCTAGTACAGATTTAAATAGTGATCAGTATGCATGGTGCCGGTTCTCCTTAAATCTGAGCCATTTTAAGATTGCTGCTTAGAAATTACACTTCAAGAGTTGGCTTGAGATGGGCTTTAAAGCATGTTTTAGAAAATCAAGAATTTAACTTTAGAAATGCTTTTTGCCTATTACGAATATTGATTTAAAAAATTATTATAAAAGATCCTGTCGTTTTTATGATATCTACTCAACATTGAATAGTTATTTTTTACTTTAATTTTCTCTCTAACAAAGCAATTTTTTTTCATGAAAAAATAGGCTTTCCTATCTTTTAAAAGTGTTTTTTTGTAGTATAGAACAAGCAGCCAATCACTTATCTACATAAGAGGCTTAGAAAAATTTTTTAGACTGCAAAAGAATTTGCGTTGTTTAATAAATGATTTAGGACTGTTATATATAACTTGAAAAGCTAATTTACGGGCCCATCCTTTGAGTTGCTCGTCATTAATTGCTTTTACTACGCCACCTTTTAGGTTTTACCTTATTATTATGGCACTTCAAGTAATGCTCTATAAGATCTCTGTTTATGGCATCTCCGATGTTGGGCTTGTTAGGCAAAATAACGAAGATTTTTGGAATCATCTTCTAGAAGATCAGTTTTTTGTTTTAGCAGATGGGATGGGGGGGCATCAGGCAGGCGAAGTTGCTTCACACGAAGCTGTGAATCAATTATGCATGAGATTTAAAGAAAAAATCTCTTTGCTAAACAAAAGTCTACCAGTTTGTACTCAGCATATTATAGAAACCATTCAGGAAGTGAATTATGCCATCTATCGCATGGGGCGTGAGAATGATAAACTGAAAGGAATGGGGACGACGCTATGCTGCGTTTTCTTGCATGGAGATGGAATTGTTTTTGGCCATGTGGGCGATAGCCGCATCTATCGCTTTCGCAACAATCATCTCGAACAAATCACACAAGATCATTCGTTGTTAAGAGAATTAATTGACTTAGGTCAGCTCAATGAGCAGCAAGCAAATGACTTTGCCTACAAGAATATCATCACGAAAGCAATTGGAACCGAACCTTTTGTTGAGCCGACTGTGTCGTCAGATTCAATCCATGCGGGTGACATCATCGTTATGTGCACCGATGGATTAAGTGATCTTTTAACCAGAAAAGAAATGCAACGTATCATAGCTGAAAATCCGGAAGAAGACATAGCTAAAAAGTTAGTTAAAGCCGCGAAATGTAAAGGCGGTTATGATAACATTACTGTAGTTATCATCAAGATTCAGGATAAGTATGAGCCGACGGATTTATCTTGATTGCAATTCCAGTACAGCGCTAGATGCTCGAGTTTTGGAAGTTCTAATTCAAGAATTAAAAGAGGAAGAGGGAAACCCTTCAAGCATCCATTTTCATGGGCAACAATGTCGACGTAAACTTGATGAGAGCCGTCAAATCATTGCTCGTTTCTTAGGCGTCCGGCCTAACGAAATTATTTTTACTTCTGGAGGAACGGAAGGGGCATGCCTACTCCTCAACGGAGTCATGCAGCACTTTACAACTGGTCATATCATTACTTCGAGTGTCGAACATTCTTGCGTATTTGAAACGGTGAAAGACTTGGAAAAGAAGGGGTATCAAGCATCCTTTCTTCCTGTTGGATCGCTTGGAGCTGTTGAGCCTCATGCTGTGAAAGAGGCTTTGCGCCCGGACACGCGTTTGATTACGTTGATGGCTGTCAACAATGAAACTGGGGTTAAAACCGATATAGAATCTATCGCTGCCATTGCGCAACAAGCGCATATTCCTTTCGTTGTCGACGGGGTTGCTTTATTGGGCAAAGAGTCGTTTAACATTCCTCAAGGTGTATCTGCTATCTTTTTTAGTGGACATAAGATTCATGCTCCTAAAGGAATCGGATTTAGTGTGTGTAAGCAGACGCTAAAAATGAATCCTTTGTGCACAGGAGGAACGCAAGAGTTTGGCCGTAGAGCCGGTACTGAAAACCTTCCGGGTATTATTGCATTGGCTCAAGCGATTTCAATTTTAGCCAATGAACAAGAGATGATTACTTCTTATCTGTCAGCGCGAAGAAATCAACTGGAAGAAGGCGTAATGGCTCGGTTAGAGGGGGTCATTGTAAATGGGGATGGGCAGCGAGTCTCCAATACAACCAATTTATCTTTTGTTGGAGTAGACGGCGAATCTCTATTGATGAATCTGGACTTAGAAGGTATTTCTGTTAGCCATGGCTCGGCTTGCTCTTCTGGGGCTCTTGAGCCTTCGCGCATTTTACTCAATATGGGGCTTCCATTGCCACGTGCGAATTCATCCATCCGTTTTTCTGTCGGCAGGCATACGACAGAAGAAGATATTGTACGAGCCGTTGATGGGATTGTTAGAGTCGTTGAACGATTGAGAAAAAAAGGCTATTAGTCACCTTGCAGAAGGTTTTGTAAGCATAAAACCTTATTGCAAGCTGCTAGCTTTGCAAGAGCCTATAAAAGCTCTGGAATAAGCGTTTGGCGCTTTTCAAAAAGATCCTAGTCTTGATAAAAATAAACTTTTTGTTCCCCTTCAGGAACAAGTCCGAGACCTTTCATCAGAGTTAATTCGATCCAGGCTAAGTCACTTTGGCTATTGATTTGCCACTTTAAGTCTTGCTGCTTTTGCAACGCTTTTTGTTTTTCGATTTGAAGAGCGATCCGTTGCTCATTCAGCTGCTGGTAGTGGCGATTTCTTTCTTTGAGCCCCTGTTCATATAAAATTGCACATATTAGAAGAAAAGTGACGACCCACCAAGAGCGCAGAAAAATTTGACTATAAAGAGAATAAATCATGGGAATGAATAGAAAGTTTGGACGTTTTTGTGCCGGTTCGAGTATCTGAAAATTTATTCTTTTTGGCAATACGAAAGCAATTGCCTAGCTGCATTCAAGGATTTAATGATTAAAGTATTTTTTGATCCATCTTGTCCAAGCATAGGATAAAATGTGAATGGGATGCTTGAAAAAGTATTTAAGGGTGGCAAAATAAGTGATTTGCGTAAGGGGTTTTTTGACTGTGCTTGTTGATGTGAGAGCATCATGAATCCAATCCCGATGAGGAGTAAACAAGTCGGGTGGTAGTTGATTAATAGCAAAAAAGCGAACCTCTCTTGTTTCGTTGGAAGTCTTTATTTCTCCACCTTTAATGCTGCAAACGTATACGAATGTCAGGGCTGCTAAACGGTTGATCGGTGTGTATTCGGCTGCTTGGCGCTCGACATAGACGTTGAGGCCTGTCTCTTCATAAATTTCTCTTACAACTGCTTGAATGGGGCTTTCATTGGAATCAATTCCTCCTCCTGGAAGAACCCAAACTGGAACATCGCATCGTTTGACGAGGAGTAGGTGTAGATGGGCATCATCAAAAATAACCCCAACTGAGGCTGGTGCTAATGGCATAAGAAATAATGATTAAGGGTATAAAGAAATAAGAGAATAGTGATCTAAATGAATATAAGAGTCCAGAATATTTTCAGAACCCTTATGCTTGATCTCGATGGGGTGTTTGGAGTCGATGAGAGTCGAATCCCATCCGCCGTGATAGCAATTTGAGAGGAGGGACAGCAGATATATATTGTCTTCTTCGCAGGAATTGCTGATTTCCAGCTCACTTTTTCTTTCTTGCTCTGAGAGTCCAAGCCGGTTTAAGTGATGAATGATTTTTAGGGTTGATTGGGTCGTCGAGTGAATAGTGGTTGTTGGGCCGTAAAATTGAACGATTAGCCATATGTGGTCAAGCCTAGGAAATAAGGGGAATTCATAGTGAACTTCAAATTGGGTTTGACTATCAACTGCAGAAAAATGGTCCAGAAGCCTTGCGGACAAAATGTGGCAGATAAAATTGAGTGAGGAGAGCTCTTTTTTAATGACCGGAAAGGTTAAACGGGTCAACGCTAATCGATTTCGTGCATAGCCTTTAATTTCTCTTTTTGTAACGCCTTGTGGAAAATGGGGTGCTTCAGGGTTAATCAGGGGAGCTGAAGAGCGTGCCTCAATGCAGCCTAAATGTTTTTCAAGAAGAGCAGTCGCATTATTGAAGTCGAAATCGCCTACCAATATCAAGGTGAAGAGTGATGGGTCTGCAAAGGCTTGTTTAAAAAAGGCTTCGGCTTGCTCGAGTTTAACCTTCTTTAAATCTTCACAAGTCAATGATGTTAAAACATCCCAATTTTGTGTATTGGTTTTTAAAAAGCAATCCTTAATTGTTTCTTGGGAATGGTCTTGAAACAATATTTTGGATTCTGAAATGACGCGCTCGAGTCCTTGAAACGTGAATTGAGGGGCTCTAAACAAGGCCTGAATGAGTTCAAGGCAATAAGAGAGATCCTCTGTGAGGCCGGAGGCTTCAATGACCCGGTCAAATAGCCTAATGCTGACGTTCATCTCCAAAGAGCGCTGATAGAGTTCATAAGCGATTTTATCTGAACTTGCGTCTTGCAGGCCAGACTCCCAGGCAATGGCCCCTGCAAAGGCTGCAGATGGACGATTTGCGACGGGTGCTGCAGCATAACCTCCCATTGCAAACATTTGAAAGACGAATGCGCCCTCTTCATAATCGGTGCGTTTTAAGCATATGCGTAAGCCGTTTTTTAGCGTCACTTCTTTCATTTGCTGATTGGTTAACAGATCGTCGCTATTTGCTATAATTAAAGAAGGAAGTAAAGCGACTAGTATGAAAAAGCGGGAAACGAAAAACATAAGGCTACTTTGTGAAGTTATATAGAAGATAGGAGGCTGTTGTTAAGACCCTGTAAAGAAAAATTAAAGCCTTGATAAATTTCGAAGTGATGACTTTTTATGAAACTTGTCTTTAAAGCGCTTGACAAAAAGAAGATATTTCCCTAATTTATATAGGTATTGTTAGCCCAGATGGTGAAATTGGTAGACACGCCAGATTTAGGTTCTGGTGCCGTAAGGTGTGTAGGTTCGAGTCCTATTCTGGGCATTCGCCGGACAAATTCTTGTAGAGATTTTGTCCGGCTTTTTTATTTTATGACACTTTGTTTTTTCTGTAGGCTAGTACGGAAAGGTTCAATCGGGTGGTTCGATAATTATTTTATCGAGAATGCTCATATTCCTGAAAAGATGTTACCGAATATCTTTTGCTTAATTTCCCTCGAAGCGTTCATGTGAAAATCACTTAGGCTCAAAAGCTTGACCAACTTTTCTCTCCTATGTAATACAGTTCTTTGTCGATGAAAAAAATCTTTCCCAACGATTTTATCCTTTGAGTTTCTTTCTCTTTTGGAGGCGTATCTGTTAGCTTCTGATGACGTTGCAGAAGCCTTACTTAAGGCCGTATTGGAAACTCCAAAAAATGAGACTCTCGATATCGCAGGCCCAAAGTGCTTTCGATTTTCAGAAATTGTGGAGATCTATTTAAAGGCAACAAATGATCCTCATACGATTGTTTCCGATAGTAATGCTCCCTATTTCGGCGCAAAGCTAAATGATAATACTCTCGTTCCTCAAAAAATGCCTATGTGGGTTCTATCGATTTTGAAAATTGGTTTAATAATCAACGCGAGCCGAAATAACAAGAATGTGAAAGAGTCGAAAAATTATCGCTTTCACTCAATTACTTAAAGCAAAGAATCCTCAGCTTCAAAGAATTAAGTAAACTTTGCATGGTGATATCAATGACTAAGATGAGCCTATTGTAGCCATTGAGATTAAAACATTAGATAAAATAGCCTCTCAACTCAACTCATTCAACAAGTAACCGATTACAGTAACCAGTTTTTTTATTTCCCTCTTCTCCCTTCCTAGCTTATTTATAATCAGGATTTGGTAAAAGTTGAATTTTTTAGTGTTATTTTTTTACAAATATTCTAAATTGGAATAATGTTATATTGATGAATTGAGCAGGCAGAGCAAATGAATCGAGAAAATAATCTACAGTTAGCACGAAATTTAGTTGAGTTGTTTTATCCTTTGGTTGAGCTCACGTTGTTGGATTTGGATGGAGCAATCAAGGATGTTTTCAATGCTTTTTCGGCGCTTAGGGAAGATCAATCTTGTGATCTAAAAAGTTGCCGTATTCAGGTTCCATTTTCTGAGTTATTAATTGCTGGGCGGCAGGTTCGAAGTTTAATTTATCCTGTTTATGAAGAAAAGAAGGTGATTGGGTACATGAGGCTGCGCTATGATTTGACTCATTTTAAAAATTTGCATGAGCAAATGAATGTTTTGCTTCAGCCGGCATCGCTCGATTTAAATCGAGACCCCCTTGATTCTTGGAAAGAATCGATTGATCAGTTGATAGGGGCTTATCTCATAGAAAATAGAGTCAATCTTCAGGCGATTAATGCAAAGCAAAAGAGGGAACTCTTTTCAAAATTACAGCTAAAAGGGCTATTTGAGTTTAAAGAATCATCAGCATATGTTGCCTCCAAACTTCAGATTTCAAGAGCGACTGTTTACAATTATTTAAAGACAGCTGCGGATTTTAGGAGGGTACGCATTCATCAAGTCGATGCCTTTACCAGTGAGAAATTTGGTGGAAATCCGGCAGGTGTTGTTTTAGATGCGGATGGATTGGACGATTCCACCATGCGCAAAATTGCGCGGGAGTTAAATTTATCGGAAACGGCTTTTATATCGCCTAGTGAAATAGGCGCCTTTCAAATGCGCTACTTTACTCCAACAGGGCACGAAATTGCCTTTTGCGGCCACTCTACAGTCGGTGCACTTTACATGATTGCCAAAGAGAGACGCTATGGAATTGAAACTGGGCACTATGTCTTTGATGTTGCAACTCCTTGCGGAGTACTCCAAATGGAAGTGCAGCTTGATGACAAAGAAATTAAAGTCGCTTATGAGACGCCTATCATTAAACTGGAGGAAACAAGCTTTTCACACGAAGAAGTTGCCAAGGCCGCGGATATCGAGGAATCAATGATCGATGCTTCTTTTCCTGTCATGTATGAAGCGACAAATAAAGATTTATTCGTGGTTATCAAATCGCTCGAGGCACTGAAAAAAATGGAGTGCGATGCGAAATTGCTGACACAGTTTTCGAAGTTGCATGACTGTGTGGCAGTCTGCTTTTTCACTCCGCAAGCATTTCTACAAGACAACCACTTCCATATGCGCTGCTTCGCTCCCCTAGTGGGAATTCCTGAAGACCCTTTTACCGGCTCCGTTTTAGGAGGATTAGCAGCGTGTATTGATACATTTGGATTTTTATCAAAAGAAATGAACCGTTTTCATGTCGAGCAAGGACATTTCATGGAAAGACCAGGTGTTGTGGAAGTTGAATTTTCGCGTGAAAAGGACAGATATTATGCAAAAGTATTCGCTCAAGCTGTGCATTGCTTTTCAAGTGAGATCAATCTTACGTAAAAAAAGTTAATTGGAAGAACATATGTCTAAGTTTCAAAATAAATTGGTGGCTATCGTCAATAAGCAGATAGAGCCGGGCGTTTTAATGAATGCCGTTGCTCATATGTGTTTAGGTTTTGGTGCTCATGTTGGAAAATCAGATTTGCATTTGATGGATTATCAGAATGGGGATGGCCTTCTTTACCCCAATATCTCGAAGATGCCTTTCATTATTTTAAGAGAAAAAAATTCAAACAAGCTAGCTAGCCTTCTTTTGAAAGCTAAGGACGCAGGGCTTCGCTATTCTGCATTCACAAATACTATGACCGAGGGGACATGGGAAGAGCAGGAAGCTAGAACGCTTGCTGCAAAATCTGAAGAAGTCATTTTCTATGGTTTGGTGTTATTTGGCCCTGTGGAAATCGTCTCGGAATTGACTAAAAAGCTTTCACTGTATAGAGGTGCTAATGACTAATGATTTATCAGGCAGTGCAAAAAAAGTGCAGATTTTTTTAGAGGAGAATGGCTTTACTTGCATTGTAAAGGAATTGCCTGCATCGACACGCACGGCAGAAGAGGCAGCTAATACGATTGGTTGTGAAGTAGCTCAAATTGCAAAGTCTTTGATTTTTGTAGATAAAAAGTCTGGCAGCCCCATTCTTGTAATTGCTTCGGGAATCAATCGGGTGGATACGACTAAAATTGAGAAATTGACGGGGCTTCAGCTCGTTAAGGCTGATGGAAAATTTGTAAAAGAACGGATCGGATTTGCCATTGGCGGGGTTCCTCCAGTTGGCCATCTCGAGAAGATTAAGACTTTCTTGGATCCATCCTTAAAAAACTATGAATGGATCTGGGCAGCGGCCGGTACTCCTTTTGCGGTGTTCCAATTCTCTTCGCATGACATACAAAGAATGACCGGCGGTGAATTTATTGATTTAAAAATAGATAAAGCCCATGAAAAAGTTTGATTTTACCTTCAATCGATAGTTATATAAATCGTGAAAGAACAGAAAAACTTTTTGCAGGCGTTTGATAAAAATATATAAATTAAATTTTCTTATTTGCTTAGCCCCATTGAGTCGATGGAAGTGATACGCAAGGAAAATATACTTGTGGTGGATAATCATCTTTCATGCGACATGTTCAATATCTTTTGTTGCAATCGCGTCGCAGACTCATCAGACCGGTATTAATCACTTTAGATCAAAGAAGCTACTCTATGCTTTTGGATTGGGCTTGAAGAAGAATCGCTTGGCTTAGAAGAAGAGCTTTTGAGACAAGGACTTGTAAGCACTGAAATGGAGTGGACGATGGTTTGCGATTTGGGCAAGCATCCAGCAAAATTAATCAAACAAGATTTCGCGTAATTTGCGATATTTTGCCAGCAACAGAACACAAAGCGATAACCTCTTTTTACAATCAAGCAACAGATCTTTTATTGTCTGAAGAATCCTCCAACGTTTTTTTGTGGGATATGTAAATGGGAAGCTCATTTCACTTTCATTTGTCTACCTTGAAAGAGAATTAGCTTCAGTATTCGACATCATCGTTTTGCCTGGAATGAGAGAAAAGGGGAAAATTGATGGCTATAGAGGCTAGGATAGAGGTGCAAACAAATGGTTTTGATACTTGCATTGTAACGGCAAAACGATGCCAAGTATCTGTATCAAAAGCTTGGATTCGAAGAAATCAAAGCCATGAAAATCTATCATGAATAGCCGAATACCACTCTCAAATCTAACCCTAAAATTTTCAAGCAATTCCTTTTGACGTATTTTATCAGCTTTAAAATTATTTTTGTGTTATCAGTATAAGAAAATAATTAAAAAAGGCTGGTCATGAAAATACAAGCGAAATTTATGAATCTCATTAAGAAAGGTATTGTCGGTGCTGCAGCAATAAGTGGCCTGAGTACTCATTCTGCTTTTGGGGAAGATCTATCAGGCGAGAAGCTAAAAACGGAATTAAAAGAGGAAGTAGAGTCTTATCTTCTTTATCTTCAGCCAAATACAACACCGTTGTTTACAGAGCTGTATGAGGCATATGGTCTGCATAATCCGCCTCTTAGGACTTTTTTTGATGACGCTATTTATCTCGATCAATCGACACCTATATCGATCTTGCCCTTGCAGCCTTCCAATCAAGATGTTTTTGGACATGCAAGCGATATACTCGCAGCGTTTCATAAAAAAGTTGGGGACTTTGAACTTTATGTGGATCCCCAAAAACCGTAACCCTTTTTTTTACACTGCCTCAGGTTCTAAGCAGCTAATTGTAGCTCTTGTTTACGCCATCGTAACGTCGTCGGCTCATAAAAAATTTGTGTTTGTGGAACAGGCACCTTTTTACTCAGGACATCTAAGCGCGGTGTCGGGCATTTTTCACTATCCCAATGCACGGTTTTTAGCTTTTCATGAACCTTCTGAAATCGTACTGGAACCGGGAGAAGAACTTGTAGAATTTGTGACTTCGCCAAACAATCCAGACGGAAAGTTCCGAAAGCCCTTAACAGAAGCTGAGATTCTGATTGCAGACTTTGTTTTTGCATCCACAGCATTTGGTAGTGATGAGGCGGGTTACCTCGATGGCAATTTGGAATGGATCAGGCAAGCACGCGCTGATGGTAAACATGTCTTTAGCTTCAATTCTGCTTCAAAACAATTTGGAAAAACAGGTTCTCGATGTGGTTATATTTGGTACCCGTTGTATGACGCCTATGCAGAGTCAATTTTTAAACAGTTTTTCGGTTTTATCTCTTCTTCTACTGTGGCAGCAGGAACAGTTGGACTTGCTCATTTTTTAGATTTAATCAAAGCATTTCTCGATATGCCTGATACTGGCAAAGCTCTTCGTCAGGATGCCAAGCAAAGCTTAACGCAGCGGCATATTCTAATGGAAAAAGAATTTCTTAGAAATTATCCCGGCTCAACTATTTTAAGTATAGTCGGAAGCCCCACATTTTTTGCACGCATTCAGGATAAAAGAATTCCCAATAAACGTGCTTCGGATATCCTTCTCGAGGATTTAAATGTTTCTGTGAATAGTGGAGATTCAATGGGGGAGACCAGCGAATTTATTCGCTTAAATCTTTGCGGAAACAGTGAGCAGTTAGTGCAGTTGCTGAATCGTCTTGCAAGAGAGAGAAAATATACAAGAAGCGATGTCTTTTTCTCATCTGCCGCTCCAAAGCTAACCGATAAAAGTCCTTTGTCTCAAAGTATTTTACCCGATTTTCAATAAGCAAGGCTAGTGGGCGTTTGAAATCGAAAAGATGAACAGGTTATGATCTTTGACATTGATTCGCCCCATTCACCTCTATCCTTTAATACAGACTGAAAAGTTAGAGAAATGCAGATCTTTGCATTTCCACCTTCCTGTATTAAAGGGGAAGGTTAGCATTTACTAGAGAGCCGAGGATATTTATCCTCTTCTTTTTCTGAGAAAAATGCCTAGCAAGTTTTTTAGCTTAGTGTCCATTGAATCTAAGATAGACAATGCTGTTGAAGTTTGACTTGCGTGACTGCAAAAGAGGCTTCGGGCATGGTCAATATTCATTTGCCAGCATCACTCTTGTGCATGAGTTGATTGGCCGCACCAAACGAATTGATGGGATATTATGGAAGTCAATAAGATTAAAATTATGAGACTTGATCAAAGGAGCAATGGGATGATCAAAATCGATTTCGATCATCTTCCCTTTCCCTCGGATTTTTCCATTCAAAAGCACATTGCCATTTGGATTCCACCTTTGCAGAAAGGTGGAAACCATAAGCATCCAAGGAGGGAGCTTTTTGTCTCCTTTGATAAGCATTTAGAACTGCACTGGATTGATCAGAGAGGTCAAAAACAGATGGCATGCATGAAAGAGGAAAATCAACTCTATCTTTTTGACATTCCACCCTATGTCCCACACGTCGTTGTCAACACATCGCAAGTCTTACCCGCCATGCTCATTGAGTTTGCGGGCAGCGAACAGCACAATGTCGAGCCTTATCAGGTATTATAAAAGTGAGAATATTAAAGAGAAAAAGAGCCTGATTTATGATAAAATCAGGCTCTTTTTTTAAACGGCGATTTAGTTTTTAATGATGAGTTTGGCTTTGAATTTGCAATGAGCGCTTGCTTGTTCTGTTGCTTCATTGTTTTCAAAGAAGCTTGCTAGATAACCCTCTAACAGCATGGCAATGATGCATTCACCTTCTGTAGGCTTGATCTCGCTGTCAGCAAGTTTTAGAGTTAAAATTTTCTGAAGATCGAGGCTTGGATTTTCATAGTATGATTTTAACTCATATCCGGAGCTTTCTGTTATGGTGGAACGAATAACTTCTTGGCACTTTTCAACGGTTGTTAATGTAAATAACCCGCCCTCAATTGCTTTAAGTTGGCTATAACCTTGTGGATTGACTATCTCGTAACCATTCATGTTGCCTGGTGGGCCAATATAGACATGTTTCTCTTCGCACAGGCGAATAAGCCCCTCTTTTTGATCATAAAGTCTGGTAAATGTGTCTGCTGTAGGAATGCCGTTAAATGAAATAGTCATGTTACTCCTTAGAAAGTTAAGATTCTGGTTATGCCCATATTCATATTAAAAGTTATGTAAATAATTTACCAATGCTAGCCATTAATGGCTTAGAGTGGCTAATGAGATTGTTTATTCTTTAAATAACGCTTGTGTAGAGCTCGAAATGGGAGTGGGATCCATAGCCTGAATAGAATTAAGCCAATTTGTCATGGGAGCATAGATAGTGCTTTCAATCTTCTTTTCTGTCCTATCTTTGAAAGCCTCATGTTTTTCAGTTGCTTGTTTATTATCATTGATTGCTTGTTGTACATCAGCTGGAGGAGAAGCTTGCATATTTTCTGCCATTTTAATCTCTTCAGTTAAATCGCTGATTTTGTAGGAGAAACCCATCGATTTTTTTTCGAGGTCTTTGATTTCCTTTTTGAAAGCCTTGATTGTTTCCGCATAATTCTCGTTTTTTGTGTTCTGATAGGCATCTGTTTCAAATTCCAATTTGCGATTTAAGAGATCAATGCTGTCATTGATGGCCTCTCTTTTGTGTTCGGCCTCAGCCTTCTTTTCCTTTAAATTACCTATGTGCGAGTTTAAGGCATTGGGTCCTTGCTCTAGTGCTTGTAAGGCTTTTAATTCCTTTTGTTTCAAGTCAATTTGTTCTTTAGTATGGTCGACTTGGGCATTGAGCATGTAAAGACCTCCAAGAGCTGCACTCATTGGTGGAACCTTTGTTCCTTCTGCATTTGCAAAACGATTTAATAATCCTTCCCGGCTACGGAAGGTTTTCATCAAGTCATTCAATTGATTTTTCGACTCGGCGCTCAATCCATTTTTAACTTCTGAAATGGACTGTTTGGTATCGGATAAGCCTGCATAGATGGCATGAGCGATAGAAAAATCATTTTCTTTCAATGCCTTTTCAGATAATTTGATCACGAGTTCCATCGCCTGTTTTTTTTGTTGGGGAGTGGTTTGCTCAAGAATGAATTTTTGCATCTCTTGGCCCACATTATTGAACATGTGCGCTTGCTCTTTAAGGTTAGGGCAATGCTTAGCGTATAATTTGGGGTGAAGTTCGTATTTTGTAGAGGCTAGCATTTCATTTAAAGATGTTTTTGCAAGTAGCTGCATTTGTCCAGTTTTTAACTCGCTGAGCATTCCCGTGAGTTTTACTTCTTGAGTAAGACGGTTGAATTCGGCCTTGAGAGAAGGATTTTTTTGCAGCACAGCTTGAATGGTTTTATCGTTTCGCAAATTTTCTAACGTGGCGGAGGCTTCCTTTGCGTTTGCATAGGTTAAGTGATCCTTAATTGTTTGGATAGATTGCTTAACCGCTTGCTGAGTTTCGCTTGATTTTCCCTTCTTTCCCAAAAAGGAATTTCGTGAAACCTTCACAGAAAATTCCTCTCCTCCAAATTGAAGCTTCACGGCCCCTTTTTCATTTTTGAGCGTTTCAGCTAGGCGAGATAATTGCTGGAAAGGATTCTCCGTTTGCATCTTAATAGAGGGATCCGAAGCAGTAAAAACTTGTGAAGAGCTCTTTGCAGCTCCTCCCAGTGTTTCGCTGGCCCTCTGCTGAGCTTTTTGGACTCCGGGGTTACTAAACTCCGAAGATATAGTCCTCCCTTGCATCTTTCCTACTACCTCTGTCTGCTCCAAGCCCTGCGTTTGTGGCAATATTTCAACAGAACCGATAGCATGAAGTCCGTTTGGCTGAAAATTAATACCCATAAACACCCAAACCTTTTTTAAAGATAAAACCTTAATCTATATTATATTATTTATCTGTCGACGTGTCAAAAATTATATTGGTATTGTTATTTTTTTAACAATTTCTTTAATAATCATAAACGCAAAACTAATAAATGAATATTCCAGAAAGTGTTTGTTATACATAAATGCCTTGTTTTCTCTTGAAAGATGAAATAACAAGGCTAAGCGGGGTCTAATTTTTTGGGGGAAGGGTCGAGTTGTAAAGCTAGTTGAGTTCCCCAATATCTTCGAGCCAGAGGGATGTTTTTTTCTCTGATTGATCTGCATTCTTGGAGATCGAGATCGATAAGTTCTAATCCATGTGATTCCACAAATTCTCTAGCTCCTGCAAACGTTTTGGATTCTTGAATAGTGGCTTTCATGAAGGTATCGAGATAAGAGCATGTCAACATATAGAATCCATTAGAATCCATGATTTAAGTTGATTTTACAGGCATTTGCTTGACAAAGAGAGTGCACAAAAAATTTATCATGACTAGCGTGGTCAACAACCGAATGGAGTTTTAATAAACATTTTTTTATAAAATAAGCTTTACTAACAGGAGTTGTATCATGCAAGAGTTCGAGAAGCTAGGTGTATTTTACTTAGGCAAGGTAGTCGATCCATCAAATGGCCAAGTGGAAGATAATTTATTGCTATACGACTCCAAAGATTTGACCACACATGCTGTTTGCGTTGGGATGACGGGCAGTGGAAAAACAGGGCTTGGTATCGGGATATTGGAGGAGGCGGCTATCGATAAAATCCCGGCCATTATCATCGATCCTAAAGGGGATATGGGAAACCTCTTGCTCACCTTTCCAGAACTCTCGTCAGAGGAATTCAAGCCATGGGTTGATACTAATGAAGCTGATAGGAAGGGAATGGCATTGGGTGCCTATGCAGATAAGATGGCCAAAACTTGGGAGAATGGATTGGCTGCATGGGGGGAAGATGGCGATAGAATCAAGCGTTTTAGAGACTCAGTCGAGTTGACCATTTACACACCAGCTAGTTCAGCAGGGATTCCGATTTCGATTTTAAATTCCTTTGCAGCCCCGCCAAAAGAGTACATGCTAGACACGGCGGCTATCCGCGAGAAAATTCAATCGTTGGCATCGAGTCTGCTTGGCCTATTAGGCATAGGGGCTGATCCGATTAAGAGTCGCGAGCATATTTTAATTTCAACGATCATTGATCAAGCGTGGCAGGCTGGAAAAAGTCTCGATATTGCTACTTTAATCCAGCAGGTACAAAAGCCTCCCTTCTCTAAAATTGGCGCCCTTGATGTCGATACATTTTATCCGCCTAAAGATCGAATGAGCCTGTCCATCAGTTTGAACAATTTACTTGCCTCTCCTGGATTTCGAGCTTGGATGGAAGGGGTTCCGCTCGACATTAAGGAACTGCTTTATACAAAAGCTGGTAAGCCTAAACTTTCGATTATTTCTATCGCTCATTTGACCGATGCCGAAAGAATGTTTTTTGTCACATTACTCCTCAATGAGTTTTTGGCCTGGATGCGCCGCCAGCCAGGAACGTCAAGCCTACGGACATTGCTGTATATGGACGAAATTTTTGGATTTTTCCCTCCAACGGCAATGCCTCCTTCTAAATTGCCTATGTTAACCCTACTTAAACAGGCAAGAGCATATGGAGTTGGAGTTGTGTTAGTGACACAAAATCCAGTTGATCTCGACTATAAAGGGCTTTCAAATTGCGGTACGTGGTTTATTGGTAAGCTTCAAACAGAAAGGGATAAATCACGTGTCATAGAAGGATTGAATGTGGCTTCAAATGGTGAAATTGATGCTAAGGCGTTAGACAAAATGATTGCTATGACAGGAAATCGCACGTTTATCATGCGGAGCATCTATGAAAAGGACCCCGTTCTTTTTCAAACGCGCTGGACACTTTCTTTTTTGCGGGGTCCTCTGACTCTTACTCAAATCTCGCAACTGACCGATAAGCCTTCAGAATCTCTTCATGAAAGATCTGCACCAGTTGAAGAGAAACAAAGCTCGGTTTCTAGCTCGGAACCAAGTGTTCCATCCGGTATTAATGTATTTTTTGCTCGCCTAGGACAAACGAAGTCTCCTGTAAAGTACGAACCTCGGTTGGCAGCTATCGCTAAGCTTCATTTTGTAGATGCAAAGAATAAAATTGATCTGTGGGAAAATGTTTGCTATGCCTTGCCTACAAGCGACGAAGGAAAAAGCATCCTCTGGGATGAAAAGGCAAGTATTCCTGATTTAAAAGACCATCTTGAAAAAGCTCCTATGCCTGAAAGTATGTTTAAGGAGCTCCCAGCGGGTCTTATGCAAGAGAAAAGTTATATATCGTTTGAAAAAGCATTTGCAACCCTGCTTTACCAAAATCGAACTCTTATAATTTATCAATCATCGGACTTAAATTTAACGTCTAAAGTAGGGGAATCTGAGGGGGATTTTCGATCAAGAGTCATTCATGCCATGCGCGAAAAACGAGATGAGTTAGTTAAAAAATTGCGCGAGAAGTATGCAGACAAAGTAGAGGCGCTCGCCGCCAAGATCAAACGGGCTCAAGACAAGATGGCTCAAAAGCAAGAGAAAGCTGGTATGCAAAAAATTCAGACCATTATTTCTTTTGGAGCTACACTTCTGGGCGCTATATTTGGCCGCAGAGTGACAAGGGAAACAATTTCCCAAACAGGTACATCACTTCGACGCGCCACTCAAATGGGAAAAGATTCACAAGATATTACTCAGGCTGAAAATGATCTTAAAACTTATCAGCAACAGCTTCAAGATTTAGAAAATCAAATGAATAGCGAGGTGGCGGCCATAGCTTCAAAATCGGATGTTGATATTAAGATTGAGACGATTTCTGTCAGGCCGCGTAAAAGTGACATAGACGTGGAAAGTGTTTCATTGCTTTGGTGGCCAATTAACTCTTAAATACCATTCAGCTTACAAGGAAAGAAACTAAGCTATTTTTGCAGTGCTTCAAATATTTGTTGGGTACTGCAACTTTTTGCCGTGCAAGTTCTCCCGCAATAAAACAAGCTTGAACCTGAAGAGAATCGTCTAAAAGAATAAAATACGTTCATTTTCCTTAATTGATAAAGTCCAGAGGGCTCGCCAAATGCCTGTATGGCGTCTGAGACAAGAAAAAACTTTTGGATTGCTCTTCATGCAAGATTAATCATAGATTGGGCTACATGAACACCTTCTGCAATAATTGAATAATGGATGGAGTTGTCTTTCAAAACAGCTCCAACGAAGCTTGGATGGCGGTGATTGAGAGCTGCATGGCATTAAATAAATGAGTCGCCGTTTGGACACCTGCTTCGAAAGCAGATTTTGCTTCTTCTTAGGGTACATTGATGTGATCTGCTTTTTAAATAGCTAATAGCTTCTATTCTTCCAAGTAATTCTGGGGCCAATGTAACAATTTTTACACCATTTAAATCCCCATCATATTCACTTATAGATTGATCTAAGGATTGAATGGCATCCGGATCGTGCGTGCCGCATCTATTACGTGCAAAGAAGGCCTTCTAAGTGAATACCCAAAATTGTTGAGCCATGTGGCCCCACCAAGATGCGACTGTAATGGGGAAGAAGGTGTTTGTAGAGTTCTTTATTCAATGAAACTAAAGTTGGTAAAAATGCCGTGACGCCGTATTTGGGAAGTTGGCTTGCAACGTGCTTTACTTGATCAGCCTGAACAGAAAAATCAATTCCAAATCCTTCGTTGATTTGTAGATCGATATAACCTGATGCAATAATCAATCTTTTTACATTGATAGCTATCAGCATTTTCTTGAGCTGCAGCAACTTTTCAATTTACTATCCAACGTTC
The DNA here is from genome assembly GCF_001499655.1 of Candidatus Protochlamydia naegleriophila. Lineage (NCBI taxonomy): Bacteria > Pseudomonadati > Chlamydiota > Chlamydiia > Parachlamydiales > Parachlamydiaceae > Candidatus Protochlamydia > Candidatus Protochlamydia naegleriophila. Next base: position 1,723,319 of record NZ_LN879502.1, on the reverse strand, counting down.
ACCTTCTTTGAGGCCATGTTTTTTTGCAATCCTGCCCTTGTAATAGCGGTGAACCTTTTTTGAAGGGTATGAAGGTTGATTTAAATCAGGCATACATCCTTTTTAATCAAAGAAATATGTCCTTGTGTGAAAGCGCATTAGAAAAACAAGCTAACCTTAAGGCTAAAAATAGCTTTTCGAGCCGAAATGAACACTGACTATCAGAATAATCGACTACATATCTAGCCAGCGCTTCTTAAGCGTACTAAGTTGGATTTACTTATAAATGTTGGAAATGCCAAGCAGAATGAATGAGAATTTAATCGTTCATAATTGCTTGGATGCCATCATTTTGTAGATGGGATGGCTCGCAGTGCCAAGAAAATCGTTTAAATTAAATTTAAAATTTTCTATTGTCAGTACCTTGTTAGCGCCTTGAGAGTACTTACGAAAATTTTAAGATTATGATATCCCATGCGCAAAAACGTCTTTCTTCTTTCGCTCTTTCTGGGCATACATTCTCTTGCTTTTAGTGCAGAATCAATTTTTCAGTTATTTAATAACGCAAATGAAAAAGAATTTGTTTTTGATCCACTCAATTCTCAAAGAGGCTTAAGCCGCACTCATATACATAAACATAAGCATAAACATAAACATAAAATTGTTCTGAGAGGGCCTCGAGGTGCTAGAGGACCACAAGGGGTGCCAGGAGCAGTTGGTCCTATGGGGCCAATGGGATTATCTGGTGCAACCGGGCCTGCAGGCTCGACGGGTGCAACTGGTGCCACAGGTCTAATGGGAGCGACGGGCTCGACTGGTGCTACTGGCGTAACTGGAGCGACGGGAGCGACGGGATCGATAGGACCAACAGGTAATACTGGAGCGACAGGCGCTAAAGGAGAAACTGGTGCTACTGGCGTAACTGGAGCGACGGGATCGGTAGGGCCAACAGGTAATACAGGAGCAACAGGAGCTAAGGGAGAAACTGGCGCAGTTGGATCTACAGGAGCTGTGGGAGCTGGGTCGACAGGTCCAACAGGTAATACTGGAGCAACAGGCTCGACAGGGGCAACGGGTGCGATAGGTCCGACTGGGAGTACAGGAGTGACAGGTGCAATTGGACCCACCGGAGCTGATGGGGCTGATGGAGCAACAGGTGCTACAGGACCTGTGCTTGGCACATTTGTATCTTCAGTAATTACAACAGCAGATTTGGTAGCAAGCAATAATACGATAAAGTTTGGCGCCTCATCAACAACTACGCTTTCGAATGGCTTTACTAGTGCTGCAAGTGGTGTATATACAATTCCTGCTACAGGGACTTATAGCATTACGTTCGGCGTATCGGCTAATCCATTCAATGTGACAATTGCCGTAAGGAGAAACTCAACTGATTTGACGCAAGGAACGCTTAACACGCAAAATAATCAAGGAATAGCTGGAATGACGTTTGATGTTGCCTTAACTGCAGGCGATACCATTGCTATATACAATAGAAGTTCGTCTGCGTTTACATTGCAAGGTAGCGGTTCAACTGTAAAAGCTTATCTTGAAATTCGGAGGATTTTATAAGGTTTGTAATCTTCGCTAGAACCGATTGATTTGGTTTTGGATAAATAGATGGTTACATATATAAAGTTTGTGAGATTAGAGATTGATAAAAATGGTTTTAAGGTATCCATGTTGAACTATTGTGCTAAGCTTATGCTAAAAAAAAAAATTATTCTTTATTTCATCTTCTTGCTTTTTTTTGGGGCTTGGGGCTGAAGAAAGCCGTGATGATAAAACCGTAATGATAGCCATTCTTGCACGGAATAAGGCACATGTTTTGCCTCAGTTTTTGAGCTCCATTGAAAAACTAGATTACGACAAGCAGCTCGTTTCTTTATATATTAACACCAACAATAATCAAGATGCGACTGAGGAAATTATTAGGGACTGGGTGAAACAAAATGAAGAGCAATACCAGCGTGTGATTTTTGAAAAGCATGAGGTGGAAGATGTGGAGTCGACCCGTCCTCATGAGTGGACTCCAGGAAGATTTAAGATTTTAGCTGCTATTAGAAATAAAAGTTTAGAGCAGGCAAAAAAACATCAGACTGACTACTATTTTGTGGTAGACTGCGACAATTTTATTGCTCCTTGTACATTGAAAGAGCTTATTCGAAAAGATAAGCCAATTATTGCTCCTATGTTGAAGTCAATACCGGAGCCTGTGGATTACTACAGCAATTTCTTTTGTGCAGTTTCAGACATAGGCTATTATCAAGATCATCCAGACTATATGAAAATTTTGCATCGCATACAAAGGGGAACTTTTAAAGTGCCCTTAGTCCATTGTACCTACCTCATCAAGTCTGAATATCTCGATCGGTTGAATTATATGGATGGCAGTTCACAACATGAATTTGTTATTTTTGCTCGTTCCGCAAGAGATAATCATATTGATCAGTACATTTGCAATGAGAAAAATTTTGGTGTTTTGCTTCACTTTCACAAAGATTTATCTGTAGAAGAAGAAAGAGAAAGGATCAAAGATATTGAAATAGAAAACTACCTAAAAGAACCGCTGCAGGGAAATATTGAAAATGTATTTAATTGCATTTATGACAAGGGGATTTGGGGGCGCAACAATAAAGGAGAGGGCTTCTCAGGCGAGGGGTCCAGTGTCGAAAATGCCGCCCAATACGCAAAATTTTTAGAAGATTTCATCAAGTATAATCAGATTGAAAGTGTGCTAGATGTAGGATGCGGCGATTGGACATTTTCTCAATATATTCAGTGGGGAAAAACCCGTTATATAGGAATTGATGTCGTCAAGTCTGTTATAGATAAAAATCTTGTGAAATTTGCTTCGCCAACTGTCAATTTCCTTCACTGCGATGAACAATTTACCGACCTGCCTTCAGCGGATCTTGTCATATGCAAAGACGTTTTACAGCATCTGCCAACCGAAAGCATCTTTCTATTTTTAAATCAGATCTCCAAGTTTAAACATTGTTTAATCACGAATGACATCGATGATTGGAGCACGAATAAACCCATTCAAGCGGGCGATTATCGATCCATAGATCTTCAAAAGCCACCTTTTAATATGAAAGGGGTTAAAATATTAACTTTCCGTTCAGGGTATGTCACAAAGCAGATCTTTTATATAAACAACAATTAAAATCAGCAACCCGCAGCAGTCAGAATACTATGTGCTATCTTTATTACATATTCATCTTTTGTAGTTTTTTTGTTTTTGATTTAGATGCTCAGGAAATTAAGAGTAGCCGGGAAAGAATTTGTCTTAACATGATTGTTAAAGATGAAACTCCAGTGATTGAAAGATGCTTGGCAACAGTCAAACCAATCATCGATTATTGGGTCATTGTTGATACTGGTTCGACAGATGGTACGCAGCAAAAGATTAAAGAGTTCATGAAAGATATCCCAGGCGAACTTCATGAAAGGCCGTGGGTCAATTTTGCGCATAATCGCAACGAAGCTTTAGCTTTGGCGAAAGGAAAAGCCGACTATGTTTTGTTGATGGATGCCGATGATACATTGAGATTAAATCCTGATTTCAAAATGCCTGATCTGAATTTAGATTGTTATAACAGCCTCATTTTATTTGCCAATCTGCAATATGACCGACCCTTATTGATTAAAGATGCACTCGATTGGAAATGGTATGGAGTTTTACATGAATATTTAGCTTCTACACAGCATAAAACATCTGATCGGCTGCAAGGCATTCAAAAAATAGTGAATACCGATGGAAATAGATCCCAAGATCCGCAGAAATATCAAAAAGATGCAAAGCTTCTTGAAGCCGCTTTAAAAGAAGATCCGACAAATAGCCGTTATGTTTTCTACTTAGCTCAGTCTTATAAAGATGCTGGTGAGTATGAATCTTCTTTAAAACAGTATGAAAAGCGGGTTGAAATGGGTGGATGGGATCAGGAGATTTTTTACTCTAAGTTGCAAATCGCAAGATTACAACAAATGCTTAATAGAAGTCCCGAGACATTCATTAAAAGCTATTATGATGCTTATCACTATAGGCCCTCAAGAGTTGAGCCTCTCTACTATTTAGCGAAATATTATCGAAGTCAACAAGATCATTTAAAGGCTTATCTTATTGCTTCTATAGGTCTCTCTATACCAGCTTCTCAAGATAGTCTATTTGTGGAGAGGTGGATTAATGACTATGACATGCAGCTCGAGTTGTCTGTTTGTGCTTATTGGATTGGCAAATATGAGGAGTGTCAAATCCTATCCGCCAATCTTTTAAAAAAGCCCGATTTACCGGAAAATGTCCGTGAAGTTGTAGAAAAAAATATTTCTTTCGCAAATGCAAAACTTGTGGAAAGACTGCAAGGGAGTGTTAAACAACTATGAAGGTTAAAGGACGCTATATGGCTCAATCATTGAGCAAAAAAATATCTATTATGGCTCTAGGATCCTGTTTTCTGTTTGGAAATCTGCATGCATATGATAGTCAACAGGTTCGTTTTGATGGGTCTAATGAAGTCGTTGCTGTTTGGCAAAAAGTGGATACTGCAACGAGCTATTTGCAAATTGTTGGATCGTATGGAACCTATAATGCCCCTACTGTCTCTTTAACAGATCCCGCAAAAGTACATGCCTTTTCTCCAATTCTTAAGACATCCCAATTTTCTTCTGCAACGGTGAGGGCTGTGGCAATATGGAAGGCTTATGATCTTGCAACTCAAAATTTGGTCATTCAAGTCGCGGTCGCTTCTAATTCTGGTTGGACGACAGATTCTGCTACAACGATCTCATTAGATGGAGAGACTCCAAATGATGACTATCGCGTGATTATTTCTGATGACGGTCATGTGATTGTGGCTACTTGGTCATCCGATGTGGGAGGGTCTAATCATAGCCGTGTTGTGACCTCCAGTGATGGAGGAATGACTTGGAATCATCTATCTCTATCAGATATCTTGCTGGGACAGCCGGTAAGTTTTGTCAATGCACAACCAGAGCAGCCTCAAAGTTTGATCGGTGATCAAACGATGTTTGTATTTGGCTATTTATTGAATTTCATCAAAAAATTAGGAGTGATATTCAGATAACCCTATTGGGAAGGCAATGAGAGCCTATGATTTTTTGCAGGTGTTTGGATTGAATGAAAGAGGCCCCGATTGGGGCCTCTTTCATTTAAAGGACATTATTTTAGGTTCTAACGATTAGGCTTGGGTGGGGGTGCTGGTTGGATGATTGTTTCTGGTGCTGCAGTTGTTGAAGTAGGATAAGGATATTGTGAAACAGTCGTGACTGGATAAGCATCGTTATAAATGGCAGAAGGTGCATTAGCTGGACGCTGTAGTGCTGTTGTTGTTGGCTGCGCATAGTTTGATTTGTAAGCATTATAACCTGCGGCTTGATAGCCTGTTGGCGAAAGTTGGCTTCCTGGGTAATAGCTAGCAGGTCCTTGTTGAACGGTTGTTGAAGGGTAAGTCGTAGTTGGGGTAGTGGTTGTGTAAGGGTAATTGAGAGTCGATGTATAGCTCGATGTTGGGTATGGATAGTTATATGTTGGGGTTTGAGTTGTGGTTGTGTAACGGCCAGAAATATAGGAACTAGTTGTCCCGTAGGGATAAGCTGGAGCAACAGTTGTCGGAAAAGCTGTAGGAGATGTATAACGGCTTTCGGTTCGGGGAAGATTATAACGATCATTTGATGGATAAGAGGCTACCGTTTGTTGAGACATATAAGGTCTTTGAACAAAAACGGCTTGATTGGTTGTGTAAGCTGGAAGTCTGTTGATTGCTCCTTGGCGGGAATTGTAGTCATAGTTTGTATAGAGGGAAGAGTTGTAAGGTGATTGGACAAAGACGGCTTGACCACTCGTATAAGGGTAGTTGACCTGGGCATTGGCGTATGAAGCTATCATCAGAAGAGCGCTTACAACTCCTATGCTGATGGTTTTTAAAAAAGAATTCTTCATAAACCTACCAAAAAGTAATTTCCTATTTTTTCCCTATTTTTATTATAGCAAAAGTAAATTAAAAAAAATATTAATGAGCTGCCTCCTGAATTCTTAATTCGCTTGCTTTTTTTGTTCTTGCTTAAGATGGGAGGCTAATCTTCTTGCGAGAGCCAGAATGGTCAGGGTTGGGTTAGCATTTCCGGCCATTGGAAAGACTGAGCTACTCATTAAATAAAGGTTATCTACCCCAAATATTTTGCAGTTGGGATCTACGACACCATTTGTTGAATACATAGCCATGCGTGTCGTTCCCATCTGATGACTGGCGTCGCGTAAAAAGGTCAATTCTTCGTAGTCGGGATTAGTGACTAATCTGCCAATGCGATTCGAATCGAGTAAATCTGTCATTTTCTCAATAAAGCGTTTGAAGCAGGTCTTGTCCAGCTCTCTAAATTTCCAATCTAGACAGGCGACTGGCATGTTTAACGTATCGCGATCATTGGTTAGAAATAGGCGACTTTCCCGGTTTGGAAGCTGCTCTAGGTAAATTTTTACTGCATAAGCTAACTTGCTGCCATGCAAACGAGGGAAAATATTCATGCAATGATTGGGCAATTCCCATTCCCGAAGTAGATTGGGGTGAAGGGCAATGCCGATTTCTAGTATTTTATTGCGACTCTCAAAGAAAGTGCGTGCTTCGGTGATATCTTTTAGGTCGTATGGAAAAAGCATTCCAACGTAACCTTTAGGATGATCCAGTAGGTTTCTGCCAACCCAGTCAGTTTGATTACCAATTCCTTTTTCTAACTGTGAATTAGAGCTTAGTAGCAACTTGGTGGTTTCGATGGAGCCGCAGGCTAAAACAAACAGTTCAGCTTGGACTGTCCATTCATCGCCATTTAGAGAACGGACATTGAGCTTGGTAACATGTTTTAAATTTTCTGATAAAAGAATGTTGACTGCGGAGGCTCCTAAAACGGCTGTAATAGAAGAGGAGTCTTTCAAGCGTTTGTGGAATTTAACGCTGCTATTAGTTGGAATGCATTCTAAAAGATCAATGCTTGGGTAAAAGCAAGGAAGCTGTGAAATGGTAGAAGGCAGCTCGTTTGGATGATTGTTTAGCCAAATGAGGTCGGCTATATCGTAGTCTTCTGCTATGGCATGGTAATAAGGATGCAGCTCTTCATAGGTGATAGGCCAGCCTGTCTCTTGGAGATAGAGTTTGGGTGAAAAATCGATCGGATCTAACGCTTTCCACTTTCCTCCCCAAATATTTAATGTTCCTCCATATTGTCGCAGATGTGTTTGCTGTTCTCTAGCAATTTCAAGATTGAGTGGGTGATTGGGATCGACGCTCCTGATAACCATTCCTTTTTGCTGAAAGTGAGCGAGTTTTTGCGTGTGCCAGTCGAAAGTTTCGAATCCACTATCGATTAAAAGAATTGAGTCGAACGAATTTTCTAGTTGGGTGGCCAATTCGAGTCCAGCGGCACCTGTGCCTACTATGCAAAGTTTTACTTTGGGCAGCGTCGAATTGAGATAATCGTTGATAGTCGTAATCATAGATAAGTCATTTTATAAGAGTCGGTGATATCCCTGCTCAATTTTGCGAAAGGCTGCGGTCAAACAAGTATAATAGTCATCGTCCACGTCAATAAAGCTTGGTAGAGTAAAAACGCAATTGTCCATGCGTTCTGCTTGAGGAAAATCTTGTTTTGTTATTCCTCTATAAGGTTCCAATCCTTGCCAAGCATCTAAAAGCGGGCCGCGATGATGGCCCCACAAATCAAATCCCTTGGCAACTAAAAAGCGACGATATTCACAAGAGCCAACTCCAACTTCAACGAGCGGGACTCCTTCGGCTGCTAGGCACTGTAAAAAATGAAGTAAAGAAAGGTCATGGAGTTTTGAGGGGTGGTAAATCATTTTTATGCCTCCATAAAATCCTCCCATTTCAGTCTCTTTGGTAGGTATTGGAAAGGAAACAAAAGAAAAATCATTTACACAGTCGATAGTCTTCTGATAATTTTTAGCTCTCTTTTGATTGCGCTCTTCAAGACTTTCTAATGAAATGAGAGCTAATGCCATGGCAAGAGGATGGGCTCGCCATTTCAGTCCAAGCACTTCGCTGTCTAGGCTCTCAAATGGACTGTTTTGGAATTCTGTAAGGAGACCTTTCCGATGCAAATGACAATAGGCCAGCATCTTTTGGTAGGCGGCTGTATCATTTGTGCAGGCTAGCCCTCCTTCACCTCCAGAAACGGCTTTACCCTTTGGATTTGACCCTTGTAAGCTAAAGCAGGTGATATGTGTGAAGTTACCTAGTTTGGTACCCTTCCAAGAGGCCCCATGTGCATGAGAAGCGTCATCGATAATGGGAAGATTGAATTGTCGGCTGATTTGGAAAATAGCCTCCAAATCACAAACCCGCCCATTAAGATGGGTGATGTTGATGGCCTTGGTGCGCGGGGTGATCTTTTTTTTTATTTCTTGAGGATCGATGAGTAAGCTGTCTGGGTGGATATCGCAAAAAATGGGTCTTGCACCTAGATGAAGAGCACCTGAATAGCTGGCTATGTAGCCAACGGCTGGAGTGAGGATCTCGTCTCCTGGCCCAACACCGGCTGCATAATAGGCTGCCATAATGGCTGCTGTACCATGGCTAAAAGAGAGGCAATGTTTGCAGCCGATATAGTTTGCAAAGGCTTTTTCAAGTTCTAAACTGATGCCAAATCCTGAACCGGATAATTCATCTTGATCGATGAGTGAGGCGATCAAAGCCTTTTCTTTTTCTTTTGGGCGCATCCACTTTTCGTAAAAGGGGAGAGGAAATACCTTAAGGCCTCCTAAAATGGCTAGTTCAGTCATATAATCGCCCGATCCTCTCTACATTGCTTTTATGTATGATTTATTTATCAAATTTTGTTTTCACTCGTTATCGGAGAGCAGCAATGCCCGCATTTTTTTGCTTTGAGTGGGATAGACATCAGGCATTCAGGGCACTCTTTGGTGTTTGGCAAGACCTCCTGTTTTTTGTGCAAACTATTCATCATCTTAATGACTAAGAAGATGGCTCCAGAAAGAATCAGGAGATCGATGAGAGTGTTGATGAAAGCGCCATATCTGATTTCTACGGGATTTCCTGGACTTCCAGGCCAATTCAATTTGATTGACAGAGCACTAAAATCGACCCCTCCAAGCAAAAGTCCAATAGGAGGCATGACGATGTCGGTTACGAGGGAATTGACGGCTTTACTAAAAGCGGCTCCAATGATAATACCAACCGCTAAATCAACCATATTGCCCCGAAGTGCAAATTCTTTAAATTCTTTTAGCCATGCCAGCATTTAATAGACTCCTTGGCTTCTCTGCCGATTGCTATGAATTGAGTGCTTTGTGTATATGCTATAGAATTGATTGTGTCAATTAAGAGTGAAAAATTTTTTATGAAGCTTGGGGAAGGGATCTTAGAAAGCTGGCTGGTGGATTTTTATTCTGGCAAGTGGGAAAAGGCTGGAGAGGCTTGGAAAAATGAGTTGGGGATAGGAGGGTGAGAATAAGAATTGGGTGATTCCTATTCTCAGTTTCTTAAATTATGAAGCTCTTACAAAACCCTAGGCGTTTAAGGAAAGATTAAGAAGAGTTAGTTTACACCTTGTCTTCCATGATGTCTTCCCGATATTTTTGCATGAGTTGCACCATGAAGTAGAGGTTATGAATTGTTGCTAAACTCATACTTGTCAGTTCCCGGGCCTTAAAAAGGTGGTGAATATAAGCCAGGGTAAACTTGGCGCAAGCCGGACAGCCGCAATCTTTTTCAATCGGAGAAAAATTCTTTGCATATTCTGACTTTGTGATATTGAGGCCTCCTTGCGAGGTCAATAAGATGCCATGGCGGGCAGCTCGAGTCGGATATGAACTGTCAAATGTGTCGATGCCAAGCGGAATGCTTCTATCTATGGAGGGGAGATCGCCAATACCGAGTAGGTGATTGGGTTTTTCCTGTGGCAAGAGGGGAAGAGTGTGGGAAAGCAAGGTATGCATCTCATCCTTGGTTTTACCCATGCTTCCACCGATTGCGAATCCATCAAAGGGAAGACCGGTTAAGAATGAGCAGCTGGCTTGACGCAACTCGGGATCGACACCTCCATGAATAACGGCATACATGGCTTGCTGTTGGGGATTTTTTAGATGAGCTTCCAAAGAGCGCTGTTCCCAACGGTGTGTACGAGCCAATGACTTTTTTAAGGCTTCTGGGGCGATGTGATAGGGTGGTAGCTCATCAAACGGAATGATGATGTCGGCTCCTAGGTCTTTTTGTGCTTTTATCGAGCTTTCCGGCGTAAGCAAGACTTTAGATCCATCGCGGTAAGAGCGAAAAAGCACTCCCTCTTCCGTAATTTTAAGAACACATCCCCCTTGTTTTTTTGTGCCGCGGCTTTTTAATTCGTCGGCAACGCCTCCGTAGGCGAGGCTAAAAACTTGAAATCCTCCCGAATCTGTAATGATTGGCAGTTTGCGGTGAATGAATTGATGCAGGCCGCCAGCTTGTCTGACAGTCTCTGTACCCGGTTGTAGGAGAAGGTGATAAGTATTGCAAAACATGAGTTGCAGGCCGATGTCGTGCAACATGCTGTTGTCTAGTGCCTTGACAGTTCCATTAGTGCCTACTGCTACAAAATTTGGCGTGTCTATTATTCCATGCGGTGTATGGATGCGGCCGACTCGGGCACGTGATCGCTTGGAGCGATGGATTAATTCGAAGTGAAAAGATTTCATGCTTTGGCCCACCTTACAAATGGAGTGAAACAAAAAATAACAACTAATTTTACAATAAAGCTGATGAAGATGATATCGGCAACAGAAGCAACGATTCCATACAAACCAGCGAAACTAAATAAGAATGTATCTAGAAATTGAGACAAAATGAGAGCGATAGCGGCCCGTAAAGCGAAGCTTGCTTGTGGCAGCTTTTTCTTCAAGAAAGAGAAAAATCGAATGTCAATTTGCTGGACCACAAAGAATACGCTCATCGATGCAATGAGTAAACGAGGGGATGCTGATAAGATAGCCACAAACGCTAGTTGTGTCTCGTCATAAGGACTAGGCTTATAGAGTAGATGGATTTGCGAGACAAGGACGAAGAAAACCATGAAAAAAAAGCAAATCCAGGTGGCTCGATTTGCATCTTCCCTACTAAAATATTCTTGCAAAAAGTTAAGGCCCAATAAGCTTCCGATCGCGAAAGCATCGCTTGCCGTCACGTCGAATCCCAATAGGGTAATTTGCTTGAGCACAAAAAGATTGGCTATGAGAGCCTGGACTGCTACCCATGCTGTGAGTGCTGACTTACCAAGCTTCAAAGCCGCCAAGGCAAAGCCTATAATTAATAAAACCTGAATAAAAAATAAAATCTCGTTCATAGTTCAAATAGAATAACAGAAATAAACTTTTGAGTATAGGATTGTTACGAGAAAAATATCACAATTTTGAAAGGCCCGTTAGTAAAAGAGGAATGGCATTTTCGATGAGCGTTTCAAAGAGGCTTATCTATTAGGGTAATATTTTGCTTAATGAGCGGTCGGAACACGTAAGCTACGAACAAACGCCTTTGCCAAGCTTGAATAAAATCTTGCAGATCGTAGCAGATTGTCGTTTCTGAGTCTTTTTGAAAAGCTGGATCCATGCAAATGATTTGTTGGGAAAGGGGATTAAAGCCTTTGATGACGATAAGATGCCCACTATTGTAGGATTGGGCACTTCCTGGAAGCGGTCCTTTGACGCTAACAACAAGCGGGATTCCATCTTTTAACTGATCAATGACTTGATTGAGTGACGCAAAACGGGCGACCCAACAGTGCCACTTCTGTCCGAGTTCGATGAAGGCTTGGGCGACACTGAAACTCCAGTTACCGTAAATGTCAAATCTCGAGTCGTGCACTTTTTGAGCAAATGAGAGAGGATGAAGGGACGCCTCCTTTGTAAGGAAGCGAATCGTCGCTGTTGTGGATACGGGAGAGCAAAAACTTTGATTACGTGGATGGGTAAGGGCCATTTGAGAGAGTGGGGGAACGTCTAAAAGCAGGGGATCCTGCTGGTTGTGGGTCGTCTCTAGATAGAGGTTGTCGATTGCAGACGCGCAGGCATGGAGGGCGATGAAGTGCTCGAATTGGGCACCCTCCTGAACCTCGACTCTTACCCGAAATCCTGTGGCTTTTTTCTCTCCCATACAACTGACAAGGTCTTGAAAAGTTCGGCAGTTTAAGTGTTCATCCTCATGATCAAAGCTTGCCTGCTCCTTCGCTCCCCAAGAAGCATAGGGCAGCCATTTGGACCAGACACCTATTTTGAGGCTTGCGAAAACAAGAAAGCGTCCATTTTCTGGACGAAGGGCGTTCCAGGAAATGATGAGCTCATTAAATGGGTTTATCGCATCTAGCTCCCATTCGTAATGGTGATTCTCCCCCTGACTTAAATGGTGATGATAGACTTGAGTGAAGTTTACACGCACAGGAATTCTTGCTTAATTAATTTAAACGCTAATTCATTATAATAGGACAAACATGATGTTAACTATATGGTTTTATTGTTATAATAGATGTATAAGAAAAAAAGATATGCATTTCTAACAGACATTTTGAGCTGTTTTTTATTTTTTCCATCTATTAGTCTCATTCTTTTCGAGCTTAAAAATTTGAAAAAGTTGGTTGATATGCTGACTTTTCTATCTTTTATTATGTTTATTCAATGGTCTTCGCAGGTCATGCTTGGGGGATATCCTCATGACTATAAGATAGGGTTGATTATTTTATCCTATGTCGTCTCTGTTTTGGGATCTTATGTAGGCTTGCGCTTAGTGAACATGGGGATGGTTGAGAGCGAAATCAGATGTCGCGTTCTTTGGTTACTTATGGCAGCTATCGTGATGGGAGGCTGTACGATTTGGGCGATGCATTTTCTTGCGATGCTTGCCTTTCATATGGGTATAGAAGTGAATTATGACCTGTTTTTAACGCTGTTTTCCATGTTATTAGCAATGGGTGTTGCAGCGATTGGATTTTTGTTTGCAGGGCTTACAAAAATGAGCGGATTTAAAATTGCATGGATTGGCCTGTTCATGGGAATCGGATTTGCAACCATGCATTATATGGGAATGGCGGCAATGATCATGAAGGCTTCCGTGTCTTATAAACCGCTGTTATTTTGGTCTTCTATTTTTATTGCAGTTGTGGCTTCTATAATGGCTTTATGGTTGATGTTAACAGTCCAAGGGTGTTTGCTGAGATGGATCAGTGCTTTTGCAATTGGGACTGGGATAAGTTGCTTTCATTACATTGGAATGGCAGCAGCCGTTTTTACTCCTATAAGTATTCAGAAAGAAGTTTTGCTAGAGCATGCAATCATCCAACAAGCTGATTTTGTATTATATCTCTCTATTGCGATTATTTTTACATTGGCAATGATCCTCTTCATTTCTCTTCAAGATATGAAAGAAAATTAGGGAAATGTAAGTAAGGAAACTGTTTTTTCTTTGAAATAATTCTGAAATTAATTTAATCTGATTAATAGACAGCTTTTTGTCATACTAGATTAATGGAGATGTTGTGAATACCATTCACGCTGTTCTCAAATTTTTGTCCTCTTCATCGTCAGCACCTTTCGGTGCATAAATAATCTGCTTCTTCACTTTTTTTTTCACATGTACATCAATCTCAAATAATGAGATACTCTAAATCCTTCTTTTTTGGGATTTACAAAACAATAAATGTCAAATTTTAATTATCTATTTAAGTAGGTAAAAATATATGGATTTTAGCCTAAAAGACTTACTAACGAGTTTTAATGAAGCGTTCACTTTTTTTCTGATTTTTCCAAGCATTATTCTTTTTGGACTTTATCTGACTTTTAAATTGCGTTTTGTTCAATTATCCAAACTTAAAATGAGTTTTTCATGTTTGCTTAAGAAAGACAGCAGCAGTCAAGGCAACATTAGTCATTATCAAGCTGTGTCTTCTGTTTTAGCAGGTAATTTTGGAACAGGAAATATTTCAGGGATGGCTGTTGCAATTTCAACAGGCGGACCGGGTGCTCTTGTTTGGATGTGGGTCATGGCTTTTTTAGGCGCATCTATTCAATATACAAGTTGCATTTTAGGAGTTAAATATCGTCGATTAAATGCCGAGGGAGAGTACGTTGGTGGTCCAATGTATTATTTAACAGATGGAATGGGAATGAAGTTTCTCGGTATCGCTTTTAGCCTGTTTACCATTTTTGGGGCCGTGACGGTTGGAAATTTTGCTCAAATTAATTCTGTGACTCTTCCTTTGGCAAAGATGGGATTAGATCCTTTTATTTCCAGTGTAGTCATTGCGGCGTTTGTGGGAATGGTCTTATTAGGTGGTGTGCAGAGAGTGGCTAAACTTGCTTCTTTCGTAGTCCCAGTAAAAGCAATTCTTTACTTAGGAACAGCGCTTATCATTCTTGGCTTGCATGCCGACCGCATTATTCCGGCGTTTAAATTGATGTTTACAGCGGCCTTTGATCCGCAGTCAGCTTTAGGCGGAGTACTTGGATTTAGTGTTGTTAAAGCTATATCGACAGGATTCGATCGCGGCATTTTTGCAACGGACGCTGGAACGGGTATTGTTCCCATTTTGCAGTCTAGTGCTCGTACGAGCAATCCAGTTGTTGATGGAGTTGTGACCTTAGTGACTCCGTTTTTAGTCATGATTGTTTGCACAGCGACTGGATTGGTTCTGCTTGTGACAGATGCTTGGCAAGTTGCAGGTTTGCAAAGTACAAATATGGTGACTCATGCTTTTCAAAGCGGGCTTGGGAGTTCATTTGGATCTTTTGTTGTAATCACGGCTTTAATTTTATTTGCCTATACAACTATTTTAGCATGGGCATGCTGTGCAGAGAAGGCCATTGGATTTTTATTTGGCAGTCATCATGCAACACGTTTTAAGTATTTTTATATAGCTTGTGTTCCATTAGGAGCCTTAATCCAGGTTGATCTCATTTGGCGTTTGGCCGATATAGCCATCTCTTTGATGCTCTTTACAAATTTAATTGGCGTCATAGGGTTGTCAAAACAAGTCATTGGAGAAAGCAGAGCCTTTTTCCTAAAAAACGAAGAGGAAGAGTATGAGTTAGGAACTGTACAGTCGTAAGCCTTCAAAACAAGGGATATCGTTTGATATTCCTTGTTTACTGGATCTGGCTCTATACAAGGGCCGCGGGCATGCCTAAGTAGCTAATTCTTGCGGCTCATATATTCAAGCATTTTTTTTCATGATCACATCGAGTATCGACCTGGAATAAAGTTTTCCATGCATTTCGCTATGGGAATGTCTTTCGTTGATTGCAACCAGTTTAAAGTGAGGATAAAACTCTTGTTCGATATCCTCTTTTCCAAAGAGAATAGAAGGAATAGATGTGTAAGGATCTATGACGACATTTTTTGTTTGGCTAAGATTGTTGCGTAAAGGGCCATAAAAACCATCTTGATAGGAGGCCAAGCTCAAAGTGTAAAATCCAGTCTCTTTTAATACCCTGTGGAGTTCACATCGATACTGAAAACGCATCCGTTCATCCACTTGATGCTTGTAGCAAAAAATATCGATGGCAGCATCAAAAGTTTTTTCTTTAAAAGGGAAGGGAGCGCAGACCGATTGACAATAAGACTTAATGGGCTGGCATCTCTTTTCAGCTTCTTCTTCAATGAAACGTATATTTGCAGGAATGAAGTCGATACAGTCGATTTCATATCCTTGTTGAGCCAAAAAAAAGGCGTTACGCCCTTTTCCACATCCTAAGTCGAGCAATCGACCAGAAGCGACGTTATGCTGTTTAAGAAATAGATTGAATTCAGAAATCGTTTGGCTGGGCTCTATTTTGTAAGAGGAGGGAATGCCTTTTTGCTCGTATTCTTTTTGCCATTTTATTTCCATTTCCATATCGATATCCTATTTCATGTGAAAGGACTAAAGATGTATCTTGCTATTGCTTGAAATTTTGCGCAGCAATTTGACGCGCCCTAGCTTAATGAATAGTTTTTTCGGCATTCATTCGCAGTTAGATGGGCATGCCGAGTCGGCTCTGGAAGGCGGTAGTTGGCCATACATGCTAAAACAATTTCAATGGCTGTTTTTAGCGAGATGCGATGGCCAGGCGAAATGATGAGCGGATTGCATTTGCTCTTTGTTCGCAATAAAACGCCCACTTCTTCTCCATTTGCGATGAGCGGTATATAATCGCCAATAGATTCTCCAAGCTCTCCTTGAGGTTTTCCTACGAGGATATTCTTGGCAACACCGATGGTTGGGATATCTAATAGAACGCCGATGTGGCTTGCAATTCCCAAGCGGCGAGGGTGGCTAATGCCTTGTCCATCGACCAAAAACAGATCTGGGCATTTGGGGAGTTTTTGAAAGGCTTCTATAAGAGGCGGAGATTCGCGAAACCCTAAAAAACCCGGAATATAAGGAAAGGGTTGTTGTTTAGCT
The DNA here is from genome assembly GCF_001499655.1 of Candidatus Protochlamydia naegleriophila. Classification (NCBI taxonomy): domain Bacteria; kingdom Pseudomonadati; phylum Chlamydiota; class Chlamydiia; order Parachlamydiales; family Parachlamydiaceae; genus Candidatus Protochlamydia; species Candidatus Protochlamydia naegleriophila. The sequence goes on along the minus strand of NZ_LN879502.1, from coordinate 1,706,888 downwards.
GCATGGGCCTTTGATTCAAGGGTTAGGCTCTTAACATCTAAGGTCACTACAGCTGCATATACCATTTTTTTAGGATCATAGGGATTATTGCTGACATCCATTCCTCCAAGCAGGCGGAGAGGATTGAAGTCATCTTGTAGAAGGACACGGGAAGCTAGTTCATTTTGAACTTTCTTTGCTTCTTCTAAAGAGTCTGGATAGAGCCAATTTGATGGGACTTGCATGCCTTGTTCCTATGTGATCATTGGATTTGGAGCTTCGTTAATCATTAGATGAGAAGGTTCGCCGCGGATATGCTGAAATCCACGTATTTTATATGTTAGTGGATAGTAGTGTTGGATCAACTCTTTCATAAAATGCATGATAGAAGATTCAGGGGTTTCTTTTAGAGAATCTTGGTTCTCAAAGCACAGAAATCCTACATTTGGATCCACTACCCAAAAACGGTTGAGATTTGTATCGTAGCGAATGGCGAGGGCGTGCCCTTTCGCCTCTGCGGGATTGAAATTAGCAGATTCGTTTGAACGATCGCCAATTGTTAAGCTGAGTCGAATCCATCCCGATGACTCAGCTAATAAATCACTGTTTTGGCCGAACCAATTTGTAAAAGCTGCTTCATTATCGAGATAATTGAAAGTGAAAACTTGTTTATCTGATTCCACTCCCTCTTTCTGTAAAAGAGGATCTGGTAAAAGAGAAGGATTGGGCACAAAAAGGCGTGTGCTGCAGACGTGAAGGCTTTGCAAAAAGCGATCAGAATGTTTAATGACAATGGTTTTAGCAAAATCTTCGGCCGAAAGGTGTGGCTGCATTTCTCCTTCCAAACAGATGCGTTGACAGATACCCCAGCAAACACCGACACCAAGTACTTGATTGTCATCTTCAATGCCTTGAATCATTTGAGCTTTGATTTGCTTTCCCCATTTCTCATAGAAATCGATCTCTTTTGCGAAAATCTGACTTCTTTGGATGGTTACCCATGTCTTTTCCAATTCTTGGTAATCAATCTGATCCGTTTGTTTAGCTTTTATTAGCTCATTAAAGGCTGCTTCCGAATAGGTGTGATCGCAAAACTTTTCTCTAATTGCAGCATCTTCGAAAAGGTGTGAAACCACTTTTTCACATTCGAAACTTAAAATGTTTGCGAAATCTTTTTGGATAGACTGGACAATGATCGAATCGCTTGGCAATGGAAAATCGAGCGGGAAGGGAATGGTCACTTCTTTATGCGACTCTTTTAACTCCGCTTTGATCGATTTAAATAGGTCATAGGCGATTAAGAATTTTTTCACCTGAATATCTTGGGTGATATCAATCGACTTTAAACGAGCTTTGATAGCACAGCCTCGAAGGAGTTCTTTGATAGAATTGAGAGGACCAATGTAAAGAGTGGCTTGAAGCTCACTTTGAACCATTTCACTGATAATTTGATAAATCAGATCTCTTTGATAATAGGGAGAATGTTCGTCGAGCGTGTAGCCCAGGCAAGCCAATAGAATAGCTTCATCTGGCTCTCCATTGATTAATCGAATTTTTTGTTTGAATTCACGGGTGATATAAGCCTGATTAATAATGCGTTGTAATGCATCCCTTCTTTGCTGTTTTTCGCGCGGTGTAAAGTGATCAATTGCACGAGCAATTTCAAATTTATTTTCGATGAATGTCTCGTCCAAAAACAAATCTCTTTCTGAACTATTTCGAATCGTTTCTAATAAAAGTTCAAATGGGTCTGTGGCTTGAGCTTCTCGATTTTCTGCCTGTACTTCGGTTGCGTATTGAAATAACGCCTTTTTCATTTCTTCGTTTAGCAAAAGGCGTCCATCTAAAACATCCTGCATTTCGTGCGAACTAGTGATTTCATCAAACGCCGTGGTATTGCCCACTGCCTGTTCTACCCGAGTCTTAAGCTCGCTCAAGGCTTCTTCATTTTGAAAGTAACAGCTTACTCTTCGTGCAATAAAATGAATCATGAGTTCTGATGGAGAAAAGTAAGGGTCTTTTAAGTAGTCCGATAGTAGCGTTGGATGTCTAATGGCTCGATCGGCAAGGTCTTTGCCAAGCTTTATAGTCAGAGCCTCATAAATTTGCTGCGTATGTTTTTGGCAATTGAAGTTTGCTTGGATCTGATCATTCAATTCAAGAAGCTGATCCAGAGAATCGATATCTAAATTGGTCGCCAGCTGGTTGATTTCAAATTGATGATGCAATGAATTGGCCAAGTCTTCAATGCATTTTTGTTGATGCGGAGCATACTTTTCTTCAACGCATTTATCTATATGATCCACTTTTAAGGAGGAGGAGGTTTGATATGGCGGCAGAGGTGTTGAGGATTGCACTGCTGGTCGAAAAGGTTGGTTATTAGCTTGATCAAATTTATGGATCAACACAGTCAGAAAAAAACCGGTGATCATCCCAAAAATGCTTCCAACACCAGATAAAATCATCACTTTCATTCCAAGTGTTAAAGCTAATGTCCCGCCAATGGCAGCTCCCCCAAAAACACAGGCTGCCACTACAGTGATTTTTTTTATTGTGAGCGGAGAGATGTTATCAACAAATTCACGAGGCGTTTGCGAAATGTGGGCAAAAGGAGACGCAAGAAACGGTGCTAAAACTCTAGAAATTACTGTCATCGGAGGCGAACCATGTTTATTGGAATAGTAAATTAAATTGTATAGAGAGAGAGCTTAATTTTCAATGAAATCATGATTAATTGGATTTATTTTATAATTTCAATTTTTAAGCGTAAGTTTGTTGATTTTTTTAGCAAAACTTTTCTAATTTAGATGGATTTGTCATTAAAATTAAAAAAAACTATAATGAGAGAATGTCGTTAAAGATTGAAAAAAATATTTACATTCAGATGCTAACAATTCATAGTGAGGAAAGAGAATCAAATTCCATTATCTGTTGGTATGTTGATTAAGGGCCTATAAGGCTCTACAAGGGGGATTCCATGATAATCGAAATAAGTGTCGCAGTCATTGCTTTGGCTTTTGCTGTACTGGTCATTTATCTGATTTTATTATTTAGCGCGGTTAAGCAAACGCTTGGCCAGACCAATTTACTTGTCAATGACGTGCGCAAACAACTTGATGATCTGAGCGGCGAGGCTAAAAAAACGATTGAGCAGGCCAATCAAATGAGTGCAGACCTTAAACACAAGATGGAGGCGCTCGACCCTCTTTTTAATTCGATAGCAAATGTTGGAGATGTTTTGGAGCACAGGGCGGAGTCTTTTAGGCAGAGATCTGTCCGTTTGGGCAGGTTTGATGAGCGAGCCTCACATTCTGCTCCTTTTTTTAATGATTCTGATCATCAAGAATCGATCAATCGTGCCAAAACATCTGAATCAGTTGTAGTTGCAGAAATTCTTGAATTAGCAGGTCTAGGCATTCGTCTATGGCAAAAACTAAAGAAAAGGAGATAACTATGGCGTCGAAACAAACGCATTCAAAAGATTTTTTAGTAGGGGCTGCAGTAGGCAGCTTGTTGGGCAGTGTGACAGCTTTATTGATGGCTCCAAAAGCTGGTAAAAAACTGAGACAAGACATTAATGAGTTGTATGGTGATTTAACAGATCGCACGCACGATGCGGCCGATCAGTTTACAAAGAGAGGCAAGCAGTTTGCAAAGTCGTTTAGCGGTCATTCGCATGATTTGGCAGACAAAGCTAAATGTTTGGTTTGTGGGGTTAAAAATCTTGTTGGCTATGGGCATGAAGAGGAAGAAGAAGATACGACGCGCGATTTATTAATAGGTGGTGCGATTGGTGGCCTTTTGGGTGCAGTAGCTGGATTATTGCTTGCTCCTAAATCGGGCAGTGATTTAAGAGAAGATATTGCTGATACTTATGAGGATTTTGCAGAAAAAACGCATGATGCAGCAGAGCAATTTTCTAAGCGAGGCCGAACTTTTGCTAAGACGGCTAAATCTAGAGCCAATAAGTGGATTGATTTTGCTAAAGACATTGTCGATGAGTTCTCTGAAGAAGCAGAAGAAAAAGGCGAAGAATTTGCAGACAAGGCAAAGAACCGTGTGAATGACATCGTTGAATGGGCTTCTTTAGGTTATCGCGTTTGGCAAGGGCTTAATAAGAGAAGATAAATATGGAACGTTATCGAAATGATCGCCGTATGATTGTTGCTGCGGTAGCTGCAGGTTTAGTGGGAGGGTTAGTCGTTCGCTTCTTGAAAACCCTTCCACGAAACAAACAGCAATCGAAGAGTCAAGATGGCGATCACATTGTATTAGGAGGAATTGCAAAAGGGATCATCAAGATCCATGTCGATTCTGGAACTCATCCGTATCTCAATATGTTGGGGCATGCCATTCGATTCTTCAATCAAGAAAATGCGTTTTGCAGCTCTAAAAAGCTTTTAAGTAAAAAGCCTGCAATATCTCTTAATTCAATGTAAAGAGGCGTTATTTTATGGCACATAAACAGCATCTTTTGATTTCAGCTTTGGCAAGCTTGTTTAAGCTCATTTCCACGTCAAGGTCAAAAAAGGTTTCAAAAGGATCAATTGAGCAAGCCAAAAAGGCGGCAAATCAAATGACTATAAGAAGGAAGGGCATAATGAATAAGAATATTATTTTAGGTGGTGTAGCTGGAGGGTTAGTAGGAGTGGCGACAGCTCTCTTACTGGCTCCAAAATCGGGAAGCCAGCTAATAAAAGATGTTTATAAACCTTTAGCGCCAGTCATCCGCAATGTTTTTTCGCAGGCTAAAAAAGCGCATCACAAAGGAGCTAAACAGGCATCCTCTCACTCCTCTCATGCTAAAATAAAAGGAGAGGCGCATGCGGCTCACAAAGCTGTTGCAAAAGGCATTTCTAAGGTGAAAAAGGGGGCCGCCACGGCGACCAAAAAAGCCAGCTCAGTGAAACGGAGTGTGGCTAAAAAAGCGCATGGCATAACTCAGCCTCATGCTCATTCCCATGCCAATGAGGCAACAACTTAAACGATGATGTCATTTGCCATGATTAGATAGAATTGAGCAAGTGCCGATAGTCATGAACAGGATAAGAATTTTTGGTGGTTCCTGTTCCTGTGTTAGCTGCTGGTTTTTCATAAATGAAGGCTTAGGATCCATTCATGGCAAACGAGTTTTGAAAAGAAAGATGTTCGCTCACCAAGTTTTTGAAAATCATGTTTAATTCGATTCTAACTTGATGAGTGGGGCTATTTAATTCTTTTTTTACCTTTTTTACAAGGTAACGAAGAGCTTCCTTATCGGGATGGGTCAAATACCCTAGTGCAAATGTAAAGGCTGAGAGTAACAAACAAGAGCCGTCGACGCAATTTTTCACAATGTCACATTGTCCAAAGTAAAGACCGCAGGCATAATTGGCTGTCTTAAAGTAAATGCCGATGAAAAGAAAAAAGAAAAGCATGCTCAAGCCAAAGAAAATAATGCGGTAAGCTGTGTTTTGTCGTTTTCTAAAGTTATAGACGTGTTGATAATGCAATGCAATCGAGCGTCTAAAAAAATCAATGTCTAGTAAAGGTTCGCTCTTCTTATTAAACAAATCATTTTGTGGACTGCAGGTCAGAAAGCGAGAATAAGAAATGGATGAACCTTTAAGTAAATTTCTTTTTCCGGACATATGACCTTATCTGTTTATTATAATAATGAATTTATTTTAATTATTATATTGAATCAACTTGTTTTAATCAATTTGTTTATTGGTGCTGTTTGGAACATGTGGATTTATTTAATTAAACGCGTGTTATTTGATTAAATCTTCAACATATATATTTCAGGAATCTTTGCTAACATTATACGGAGTGGTTTTAGATCTTCTTTGCACTTTTGCGTTTTACTATTTAATATCATTTGGATTTTGTTTAGATCGTAGAATTGGCAAGCAATTAGATCAATCAAAATTTGATGACAAAATTCTCCTATAAAAACAGATGATGATCGCATGTTATTAATCGCTATAAAAACTCAGGGTATTCATAAAAGCGTTTAAAGGACTGCCTATATCAAATGCAATGTAGCAGGAATAGAGCGAGCTGATTGCCGATATGTAAAACAGGGCGACCTGTCAGAGTGCTAAATAGTGCAGCCAGTTTGACTTTAGTATTAATTTCGCTGAACTGGGAGTGTTGCACGGCTCTTTGACTCAAATAGCGGTGCATTTTTTTATAAGTCCATTTCATACCTTGATAACATGATTGAGCGATAATGGGAAAAGCTAATGCCAATGCTATAAGGCTAATGATATGGCGTGGATGCCAGGGATTGATGTTGAAGATTGTATTGGGTCCGAAGACAGTTTCTAGTTGAGCTGTTGAAAAAATGCTATGTATGAGAGTCGAGATGACGAAAGTCCCAGGTCGGGACACTATGGCACTCAGTATGAGGGAGATTTTAGCACAAATGATGGTTGTCTTACACCATCTTTGCATCCATTTTGGGGCTTGGGGGGCTATGGTAATGGAAATTTCACGGCCCTTAATAATTTGGCAGATTGTATAAAATTCGACTAATGCAAATACACAAGTCATTGAGCCAGCTGCGTTTTTAACCCAATCTTTGATCAGAGGTTGATTTAAAAAGTGAATCCCAATTTGCATAACGTCTTTAATAATTCCAAGTATCGAGTCCATATTGCGTTGTGAATGTGCTTTTAATGTTCGTTAAAGAGTTTGAGTTCAAGCAATAACTATTTTTAATGGCTGATGCAATTAGCCTTATCGAAAAAAAAGAAACATTTTAAAGTATTTCTAGATTTTAAATCCATGCGATCAATAAAATTTTGCGTTGCAAACATGCGATTGGCTTTTTGATTGCTCAGAAACTAATTTTTGCATTTAGCTCATATGACGCAAAAAATGATGATCAGATAAGGTGGTTTATGGAGACAAAAGATAGTAATGGAACGGCTCTAAGCGAGGGGGATTCCGTATACGTGATTAAGGACTTGAAAGTCAAAGGCTCTTCCACAGTTCTTAAAAGAGGGAAAATATTTAAAAACATTCGGCTTACGGATGACCCGGAAGAAGTTGAATGCCGCGAGGGAAAGACAACTCTTGTCTTAAAAACCTGCTTTTTAAAGAAATCATAGCATTCATGCCGTGTAAAATTTTACAAAAACGTTCTGAAACGGGTTTAATCTGGGAATGCTCAACTGCCAGTGCAATAAACTGCTGATTGAGTATTGTCTAGAGCTAGGTAAAGCTGATATTCACGATATTCAATTTTTTCGTCGTTTTCTCCAAGAATTGAGGAGAGTCCAATAGTTATATTGATTCATCGATTCTTATGATGCTTAGGTGTTTTATTAAAATTAATTTGATTTTAGTTGTGTTTAATTAATTTTGTATTTTATTGTTTTAGTGCTTAATAATTTAACCAATAATAAGGGGCTCTATATGTCTTTTAATATGTCTGTCGGTGTTTCTCATTCTTCCAATCAAGCAACATTCGCAGCTGATGCGTTTTCTGGTTCAACTGCTAGACACTCTCAGAGTCAAACGCTTTACAATTGGTTTCCTACTCAGACTTTTAGTGATGTGAGGCTGTCATTTGAAAACGAAACACCTTCTTTCAAAGCGCAACAATTACCATCTTCTTCGTCTGAAGAAAATGGGACAACCAAGGGGATGATTAAATCCTCAGAGTCTTTTACGGGAGCCAATATTAAAGCGCTCTTGAAGATCGAGGCGGGAGTTGCGGCTATTTTTTCCTTTGCAGGACGCCCTTTTAGCTCTGTGGGACTGCTTCGCAAAGAAAAAGGAGCGACCATTGAGCAGGCTGTTTTCTGTGAAATGTATTTAGCGCTAAAAGCTGCAAAATACAGTAACTCTGTTTTGACAGCTATTTGCAATAAGGCAGAAAACCAATATCCAGGCCAGGATGCAAGTGGAAATAAGCTTAGCGTCGACTGGAAGGCCAGAATGAAGCTAATCACTCAATGTATAACTAAAGAAGTAAAAGAAGTCGGGGCCTTTGATAAATTACAGGAAATAAGCAAGCTTTACACTTGTACCTATGCTCCTGGAAAGCTAGCCTTACTTTCCGAACTGATTGAAGAAAGAAAAAACCTAGATGTCATTCATGTCTTCAAATGCTTGCCATTGCAAGGAAATCCTGCTTATGACGGGTTTATCAATGAAGAAAACAAGAGCTCTTATGAAAGTGTAAAGGAAAGAGTGTTTATACAAGCATCTCTCATAAGAGAGTGGATGGCATCTAATTCCAATTTATTAGCTACTGTATCTGATCTTAATCTGACACCTCAAAATAGAGAAAGTCGTTCATTAGCCAGTGAGCGTATTGAATGCGCTTTAGAATGCAGAGATTATGGAGTAACGAGTCTTCCTGAGGAAATTAAGCATCTTACTAATCTAGCTAGGCTTAGTATGGCAGGACATCCAATTCGTGTCTTACCGGATGCTTTTTATCAATTATCAAGCTTAAAAAATTTAACTATTGTTTACACTGACTTAGAAGATATTGGCAATATCGGCCGTTTAACTAATTTAGGATCGATCACGCTTAACAACAATAAATTGACTTCATTGCCTGGGAAAATGGCAGCGCTTACACAACTGTATCGTCTTTCGGTTCTTGACAACCCACTTAAAAGTTGGCCCACTTTCTTGTCCAACCTCCCCCTATTGGCGGGTTTTCATTTGTCTGGTTCCCTTAGCAAGCAGCCAATACCAACAGAATTAGAGAAAGAGTATGACTTTAGTTACGAATTCGACTCAGGACGAGTTGTTGCGAACCCTTCAGAAGAAGAGAAAGAGCAGGTGACTTGCATTACAGGATCTAAAAAAATTACTGATTTTATATAAGGTTCCACGCAAATCTCCCAATGACTAACTTGATCTCTAGGATTTTGTGAAGGCATTGGGAGAATGCAGTGGGCGGCTTTAAAATCAATCGGCTCACCGGTCTCTTGTTCAGTTTCTTTATAGACGCTATAGACGCCAACAAAAATTGACCCTAAAAAGATTATAACTAGATTATAGCTATAGAATGCCAATAAGAGTGATTTGTCACTTACATCGGATGGTAAAAGGGTTAATCTTCAATGTTTAGCTTGGGTACTTGGGATAATCTTATTTCTATGGATTGATAGTCTATAGAATAGTAATTGAAATGTATAATCGTTGAGCAACGGATGAAGAAAAAAACTCAACAGAGTATCAATAAAATTGACTTTTGCTGAGAACCCTCGAAAGGGTTAAAAAGGAACGAAAAAAGTTGAATGCCGCGAGGGAAAGACAACTCTTGTCTTAAAAACCTGCTTTTAAAGAAATCATAGCATTCATGCCGTGTAAAATTTAAAAAAAACTTTCTGAAATAGCTGGTTGAGTATTGTCTAGAACTAGGTAAAGCTGATATTCACGATGTTCAATTTTTTTCTTCGTTTTCTCCAAGAATTGAGGAAAGTCCAATGATTATATCGATTCTACGATGTTAATAATTATATCAATTTTATGATGATTATATGTTTTTATTTGTGTTTAATTAATTTTGTATTTTATTGTTTTAGTGCTTAATAATTTAACCAATAATAAGGGGCTCTATATGCCTTTTAATATGCCTGTCGATTTTTCTCATTCTTCCAATCAAGCAACGTTTACATCTGATGCATTTTCTGGTTCAGCTGCTAGATACTCTCAGAGCCAAACGCTTTACAATTTGTTTCCGACTCAGACCTTGAGTGATGTGAGACTGTCATTTGAAAACGAAACACCTTCTTTCACAGCGCAACAATTACCATCTTCTTTGTCTGAAGAAAATGGGACAACCAAGGGGATGATTAAATCCTCAGAGTCTTTTAGGGGGACCAATATTAAAGCGCTCTTGAAGATCGAGGCGGGAGTTGCGAATATTTTTTCCTTTGCAGGACGTCCTTTTAGTTCTTTGGGACTGCTTCGCAAAGAAAAAGGAGCGGCCATTGAGCAGGCTGTTTTCTGTGAAATGTATTTAGCGCTAAAAGCTACAAAATACAGTAATTCTGTTTTGGCAACTATTTGCAATGAGGCAGAAAACCAATATCCAGGCCAGGATGCAAGTGGAAATAAGCTTAGCGTCGACTGGAAGGCCAGAATGAAGCTAATCACTCAATGTATAACTAAAGAGATGAAACAAGTCGGAGGCTTTGAGAAATTACAGGAAATAAGCAAGCTTTACACTTGTACCTATGCTCCTGGAAAGCTAGCCTTACTCTCCGAACTGATTGAAGAAAGAAAAAACCTAGATGTCATTGATTTCTTCAAATGCTTACCATTGCAAGGAAATGCTGCTTATGACGAGTTTATCAATGACGAAGAACAGAGGCCTTATGAAAGTATAAAGGAAAGAGTATTTATGCAAGCATTTCTCATAAGAGAGTGGATGGCATCTCATTCCAATTTATTAGCTACTGTATCAGAGCTTGAACTGACACCTCAAAATAGAGAAAATAGTTCATTGATCAGTGACCGTATTAACTGCTCTTTAGGATGCAAAGACTATGGGTTAACAACTCTTCCTGAGGAAATTAGGTATCTTACTAATCTAACTAGTCTTACTATAGTAGGACATCCAATTCGTGTCTTACCGGATGCTTTTTATCAATTATCAAGCTTAGAAAATTTAACTATTATGTGCACCGACTTAGAAGATATTGGCAATATCGGCCGTTTAACTAATTTAGGCTGGATCGCGCTTAACAACAATAAATTGACTTCATTGCCTGGGGAAATGGCAGCGCTTACAAAACTGTATCGTCTTTCGGTTCTTGACAACCCACTTAAAAGTTGGCCCACTTTCTTGTCCAACCTCCCCCGATTGGCGGGTTTTCATTTGTCTGGTTCCCTTAGCAAGCAGCCAATACCAACAGAATTAGAGAAAGGGTACAAGTTTAGTTACGAATTCGATTCAGGACGAGTTGTTGCGAACCCTTCAGAAGAAGAGAAAGAGCAGGTGACTTGCATTACAGGATATAAAAAAAATTACTGATTTTATATAAGGTTCCACGCAAATCTCCCAATGACTAACTTGATCTCTAGGATTTTGTGAAGGCATTGGGAGAATGCAGTGGGCGGCTTTAAAATCAATCGGCTTGCCGGTCTTCCGTTCAGTTCCTTTATAGACGCTAACAAAAATTGACCCTAAAAAGATTATAACTAGATTATAGCTATAGAATGCCAATAAGAGTGATTTGTCACTTACATCGGATAGGGGTAATTTTATTTCTATGGATTGGTAGTCTATAGAATAAAGTAGTAACTGGAATGTATAATCGTTGAGCAACGGATGAAGAAAAAATCTCAACAGAGTATCAATAAAATTGACTTTTGCTGAGAACCCTCGAAAGGGTTAAAAAGGAACGGAAGAGGTAGGATTCGAACCCACGGTCGGGGGCTGCCCGACTTCTGTTTTCAAGACAGACGCATTCGGCCACTCTGCCACTCTTCCGTATACAAGAAAACCAGCCTTGAAGGCTGGTTAACCATTTTCACTTGGTCAAGCATAATTTATACGTCATTTCAGCTAATTAGGTCTAACGTTTTTTCTGTTTTTTTTCTGATTACTTTTTTAATTTGATTTAAGTCTTTATCAATTAGTTTATTGCGGTTTGTTTTTGAAGCATGAGAAAGTATCCATATACATTTGCAAATCTAGTGAAAATCTTGAAAAATGCACTTTAGAAGGACTACTGAGATACAAAATGCATCAGTTACCCGAAAGATGGCTTGTGAATAGATGAATTGGAGAGAGTCTCTTGCGCTGCTAGCCCCCCCTTTGTTACTGGCAATAGAAATAGAAAGTATTTTGAATTAAATTACAAATGATTGCTTCTATATAGTTGAAAATGTTATTGATTATTATCTGTCTATATTAATTAATTTAATTAAAAATAGAAGTTTGAGATAATTAAAGTAGACAGTTAACATAAGGGGGGTCCATATGGGTGCCCGTTCACACAATTTGTCTATCATTGAAGCGGTTGAGACGCTATCAAGTATTGCCGATTTAGAATTTGATCGGGAAATCGGAATAGCTCAGCAGCACGAACTTATTTTACAGAATGAAAAGGTAGATTATAAGACTGTTCATTGGTTGCATCAGGCTGACGCACCCTCGACGGTTAATTTAGTTCGTGAAACTTTTCGAGTTATTTTGCATTATTTGCGCAATTTTTATCGCAAAGAATATGGCTATGTAACGGATCAGAAAACCATTGAAGGCATTAAAACGATTATGGTTTTGGTGGGGGAGGCGGCCAAAAAGCTTGATCGTTACACGAATATTTTCCATCAAACGCAGAAAAAAAGCGTGACAGAATTCAAAGAATATAAGCAATTGCAAGAGTTTTATCTTTCTAAAATAGCCAGGAAGATAGATGAGGGGGTCTTGAGCAAGTGGATTTTAGGCTTATCGATTGGAAAGTGGAAAAAGCAAAAGGCTATTGAATTTAAAGCTGCTGCTCCAACTTCTGTAGAAAGCTTGGCGGAGACTCAACACGTATTTGTAGATCTCGAAACGGTTAAGAAGGATACAGAGTATGAGCTGTTTTTTATTCGGAAAGAGGATGGCACCCGTTTTTTCAGTCCGCGTTTACTGCGCAATATCAAGCTCGTATGCGATTTTGGTGACTATTTTGGCGGGCATAAAGGGATCGATCCATTAGAAGGCATTAAGCATTGGCATGATCGTGTTCTTCACCTCTGTGCACGCAATATCTTAAAAGCCTTAGGTCCTCGCTTACAGCACTTCTTTCACGATATTCGCAAAATTAAAAACCAAGAGATCATTGTTTTACTGAATAAGGCGTTGCTGGCTCTTTTATTAAGTTCTCATTCTCAAAATCTCTTACGCCACACTCCTATTAAAAGTTGTAGTGAGTATTTTGAAGACTTCCAGTCTTTTTTAAGAGAGCTTCTTCATTGTCGCACATATCAAAAATGGCTGGCCTATCCGCCTAAGGAAACCAATCAGTTTGCTTATGAGTTGATCGAGATGGTTCAAGTATTATGTAGAAGCTTGTATGCCAATCTTCAGGGAACTGAAGAGATGGTTCCGGTTGTTCAACGCCTCATTAAAGAAGCTGGCCAAACGCTTACCAAAGAGCAGCAAGAAGAGGTGGGCAAGTCTCCTATTTGGAAGCACTTGACTAACGATTATACGGCGATGGCAAAATTAATGAAGCGCCATCCGAATGGTCCGCTCCTCAAAGTCCTCACGATTTTGGAAGAGGATGCTTTCCATGTTTTTGACCCATTGATGCAGCATAATATTCCAAATCAATTGTACGATTTATATGTACAAGAGCAGCGCATTTCTCATTTGCGCTTGGCTGCACCTGTCTATCAGGAGTTTATTAATAAAGCAATTGTCGATGAAGAGTTCAAAAGCTTTATCAGGCTGTATAATCAGGCGACTCCCATTAAAAAACACCTCTTAATTAATTTGCAGGACCGCACTTCTTGGCGTGAACATGCCCGATGTGCCGCTTTAGAAGATTTGCAACATCAACCAGGCATGAATAATGCCCTGTACGTTGTGACTTTGGCAACAGACACAGATTTTTACCATCAGCTTAGCCCTTATCATCAAGTGAATCACGTTGAGCCTTTCGTTGAGCAATTTAAAGAACACTTAAAAGGAGAGCATTCGGGATTCTTTTTCCCAGAGTGCATCGAAAGGAAAGCATTTGCCAAGTTTATCGATGAAGTCTTTCCTGTCATTCATCGCATTTTCTTTTCGAGCAAGAACGTTTTGCAAAGAGAGAATAGGCTCGATTTTATCGAGATCTTTTACCTTTTCCTGCAGCTCAAATTGCTCGAATGGATTAAGCCAGACTCTTTTAGTTTAACTTGTAAGGATGGCATTGATATTGGCGGAGCCTATAGCAGTGAACTCTTTGTCTTCTTAAAATTGATCAATGGTCAAGAATTGACGCAAGAGGATTGGGAGCACCTGAACTTCATGCTTTATGCTCCTTCGCTTCTCATACGCGAAAGAGTTATGTTGCCAGAGCGCTTCAATCGCATGTTAAGCGCTTTAAAAACCATTGAAAATGCTAAATTAGAAGTTGGAGCCGAAAATTTTGCTGCAATGCTGGATATTGCGTGCGCTCCGCTTTTTGAAACGCCGATCTTAAAATCTACTCTTTTACTTCCGCGTTAAGGAAATAAAAAGCGATTGTAGAGATTGGCTTAAAGGCGACAAGAAACGTTAAGTTCTTGGTCGCCTTTGTTATTTAAACACGGCTTGCTCCTTGCTTAAAGCGAGATGCAGGAGCGTAAAGCCGGGTTTTAACTACAGTTGATAGATTTTGCCATATTTGCTTTGAAGGTATTGAACATAGGCATCAGCACTGAATGCATGCCCTGTTGCTTGTTTGAGCAGTTCTTGGGTCGTGTAACGTCGTCCATGCTGATAGATTTTTTCGTGCAGCCATTGCTTAATAAAATCCAGTTTACCTTCTGCAACTCGATCTTCCCAGTCTGGATATTGTTTTGCAAAGGCTTCGAAGAGATGGGCTGCATAGAGATTTCCAAGAGTGTAGGTTGGAAAATAGCCAAAGGCCCCCATGGCCCAGTGAATATCTTGCAGGCATCCTTCTGCATTGTTTTCTGGCCTAATCCCCAAGTACTCTTCCATTTTAGCGTTCCAAGCCGCAGGAACATCTCTTACAGAGATTGAACCCTCGATCAAAGCCTTTTCCAGTTCAAAGCGTAAAATGACGTGAAGGGGATAGGTAACTTCATCGGCTTCTACGCGAATAAATGAAGGCTCAACCTTATTGATGGCTCTATAAAATTGATCAAGGGTGATGGTGTCGAGCTGACCTTTAAAAATCTCTTTTAAAATGGGAAGAAAATGTTTCCAAAAAGGTTTGCTCAGTCCAATGCGCGTTTCCCACCAGCGTGACTGGCTTTCATGCACCCCTAAAGAACGAGCGTCCCCAAGCGGAGTTCCGTATGAGTCTTGAGGAAGACCCATTTCGTAGAGAGCGTGCCCACCTTCGTGTAAGATGACAAAGATGTTGCTCATTAAAGAGTTTGGGTGAATGCGAGTTGTAATGCGGCTATCGGTTGGGTGGCTCGAAGAGGAAAAAGGGTGGGAGGAAAAGTCGACACGTCCTTTATCGGCATCATATCCCATTGCTTCTAAAATTTTATGGCTAAAGGCAACTTGTTTGCTTTGATCCCACTTTCCGAATAAAAATTGATCATCGACTGGCTGTGCAGCCATTTTTTTGATCAGCGGTGAAATTGCATCACGCAGCTTGCTAAAAACTGCATCGACCTCTTTTGTTTTCATATCTGGTTCGAATTGATCGATCAATGCATCGTATGGGTGCTCTTGATAGCCTAGTAAATCGGCTTTCTTTCGGTTCATGCTCACGATTTTATCTAAGAAGGGAGCGAACTGTTGAAAGGCGTTGGATTTTTTTGCATTGCGCCAAACGACAATCGATTGAGAAGTTAATTTTGCAAAATCTTCGACAAATTTTGCAGGAAGAGAGGTGTCTTGAACGTAATCGCGGTGCCATTCTTTAACGGCTGCCGTCTGTTGCGGAGTTAAATCCTTTGCGACAACTTCTCCGGTGCGAAGATCGATCAATTTGGCTAATGCATTGGCAAATTTTTTGCTCGTTTTTTCGCGATGAATTAAGCCTGCCATTGTTTTAAGCTGTTCAGCACGGATAGCGGAACTACCTTGCGGCATATAAGTTTCTTGATCCCAATCAAGAAGAGATGAAATGCCTTGTAGCACACGTGTGTGTTTGCCAAGCTGGTGCAGTTTTTGAAAATCTTTTTGAATTTTTTCCATATCGTTATCCTCTCCACAAATGATTACTATCTGATTTGCCGTCCTTCTTCATAAACAAAAATACGTTGTATGCGGGGACCTAAGCAGGTGATAAGTTCATGAACAATCGAATCACCGCTTGAGGCTAATTCCTCAGGTGATAGGTATTGGCCGCACTCATCTTCACCAAAAATTAAAACCTTATCGCCAATGGCAATGTCTGGGATGCCAGTCACATCCACCATCATGTAGTCCATGCAGATATTGCCTATCATGGGAGCTTTTTTTCCTCTGATCAAAACATGGGCCTTCCCACTATAATTGCGATGCAAGCCATCAAAATAGCCGATGGGCAGGACCGCGATCTTTTGAGCTTCTTGCTCGACTCTATAGCGCCTGCCGTAACTCACTGTTTCACCCTGTTTGCAGACATTAATTCCCACAATGCGAGAAGTTAGTGAAAGAGCCAAGCGCAGATCTAAGGAAGCTTTTACCGATTCCGATACATAGAGTCCATAGGAGGCAAGCCCAATGCGGACCATATTATACTGAGGAGTAGAAAAGCGGATGGCTCCGCTCGAGTTGGCGGCATGTACCCACGGCGCTGTGATACCATGCTCCTTTAATGTTGCAATGGTAGAGTCAAAGCTGCGAATTTGTTCATTGGTAAAAGCATCTTCCTGTGGATCATCCGCACAGGCAAAGTGAGTCATGATGCCTTCTAAAATCAAATTGGGTTGAGATAAAATTGTTTTAGCTAGCTCCAAAGCTTCTTCCTGCCGACAGCCAAACCGGCCCATACCCGTATTGATGTGCAGGTGAACTTTTATCTGTTTTGCTTGCCTTTTTGCCTCTTTTCCCAAAGCTAAAATGAAATCTTTATCGCTGACGCCAACTTCTAAGCTCCACTTAACTACTTTGGCTACCTCGTAGATGGCTGCGCTGATGGAAAAAATGGATTGGCTGATGCCCGCTCGCTTTAAACAAACCGCTTCGTCAACATAAGAGACACCCAGAATATCGATGCCGTACGATGCTAAAAATTTGGCCATTCTCACATCGTCCGTTCCATAGGCTAGCGCCTTAACCATCACCATTATTCTCGTTTGAGAGGGAAGCTTTGCTTGAATCATGTCGAGGTTATTTTTGATGGCAGCTAAATTGATAATACATTGGTTGTGATTTTGGCTTTCGTTGAATGCTTCAGTCAATCGATCTAAGGGGAATTTTTTCTCACCTTTGAGCAAGATTAAATCTTGGGATTGAATGTGATTTTGGAGGTGTTCGAGCACTTCTTTTTCAGATTCAAAGGCTAAGATCTCGGTTTCCGATGAGTTTTTTTCCATTTCTTCGATGAGAGGCTTGAAAGGCTTAGTTCCGAAGAGAAGAAGGTGGCGGAGATGGGCCTTGGCTAATGTTTTACCAATGCTCCGGTAGTCGCTGTTCGCATGCATCGGCTCTCCGCGCATTCCACCGAAGACAACGATTTTTCTTTGAGAATCGGCCGCATAATCAAAATGCCTTAAAGCTAAATCGACAGATTGGGGATCAGAACAATAGGTATCATTGATGAAAGTGGCACCAGTTGGAACCTTCCAGATTTCTGTCCGTGTAGGCTCTGGTTGATACGTTTGGAAGACTTGTTGAATGTTGCTAGCGGAAATTCCACTTAACCAGGCAGCCTTTGAAGACATGTTGATGAGATTTAGGTAGTAAGTATAAGCCGCAGACATACGCCCCTGGTAAACAGAGTGATCGGGGAAGGATAGTTGGTAGTGTGCTGGAACTGTTACATCTGTTTGAAAAGAGGTTGCATGCGGCAATTTTTGACAGGCTTCATCCCAAAAATAAATGGGAAAAGAAGGGGTTGATTGGGAAAGCTGCGAATGAACTTCTGTTGGAAGAAGCGACCATCCTCCTTCAGGCGTTGCCCAAATGAGTTTGAGCGTTTCTTGAGCCAACGTTGACATGTCTTGGAGGGTTGCTAAATGCTTTTTGCCAATTGGGGTTAAAATGGTGTAGTCTGGCTTAATCAAATCGGCTAGTGCTTCCATTTCCTGCTTTTGAGAAATGGCCGCTTCGATGATAGCGATTTCGTGCTCTTTTCGGATTGTTAAAAGGCTCAACGGAACCCCGATCTGGCTGTTAAAACTCTCCGGCGAAGCGGCTGTTTTTTTCTCTGTTGCCAATAGAGTGTGAAGCAGGTCTTTGACCATGGTTTTACCAAAAGAACCTGTGACGCCAATGATTTTAACGGGAAGCTGCAACCGATAGGCTTTAGCAATTTCTTGAAAGGCTTTTAGTGGGCTTTTAACGCGTAGCAAAGTGAGCCCATTTAAATCAGAAGGAGGAGTCCATTGATCAGATACAATGGCATATTTAGCCCCTGCCTGCACTGCTTGGCGAACATAGTCATGTCCATCCAGTTTTTCCCCTTTCAAGGCAACAAATAATGAGTGGGAAGAGCCGATTCTCCTGGAATCAATCGTAATTTGATCAACAATGGCAGGCTCAGAAAGAGTACCTCCTGCTTGGTTAAACCCATTCCAAAGACGTAGGTCAAATGCATCCATATTGAATACCGGTATGTAAAAGGTAAAAACTTGAGCTACTGATGATAACGGAACATATTCGCAAGAATTCCTAAGAATCTCTCCAGAAGTATGCCTCTAGTCCATGATAAGCCTGTCCCATAAACAATAGTATAGAGTTTCATCATTGTAAATTCCAGCTATATGATAAAAACATGGCCTCTACTCAGATCTCCAACTTTGCGATGCTGTATTTCTTTTATTCATTAATATGTTTTAGTTGTGTTTTTGTTTTGTATTTAATTAATTGAATTATTTATTTTAATTATTTTTTTTATTATAATGCTTGAAAAAACTATTTTAGGTGTTATGAGTATTACAGCTTTGAGAATGGATGCGCCTTTACGAGGCAACTATAATGAATTAGAAGTTGTAGATGATGCTGAACTTCGCAATAAGTTGATTCAAGAAGTTGCTTTATCCACCTTAAAAGACATTGCGGCGAGTTGCGTGATAACGGGGGTAACGTGTTATTTTGTTGCGACAAGCGCAATTCCGACTTTATTGATCGGGGCGATTTCTATGATAGCGATGAATCTTGTTTTACGTTCGCTATCTGCCGGCACTCTCTGGATGATATACCATGAAAGGGAGCATAATCCTCTATTGCTTTTCGCTTATCAATTATCGCAATGCATGTGCCCGATTAGTTTTTCGATTTTAGAGAGCATGACTACGAGTGTAGTCATTCATGAAGCAGGCCATGCGCTAGCAGCAACGGCTGTTTATAATAATTCACATGCTTCTATCGAAATATTTCCTTTTTTGGGTGGAGTGACTCGCTATTATGAAGGGGCTTTAACAAAGTTCGGCGAGCATCTAGGGCCACGTGCCTCTCGTTTGTTTGTCAATGCGGCGGGGCCCTTAGCTGGGATTCTTGCAGCTAGCTGTGAAATAGGCCTTTCTCATTATGTAAAAGAGGATCACCCACAATTATCGCTTTATTTATTGAGTATGGGGGTCATGACGGTTGCACAGCATGTCATGTATGCCTTATCAGCCCTTTCACAAGAGCTCCCTTCTCCTGGGCATGATTTTGTAGGCCTATGGAAAGTTGGAGGCATTCATCCACTGACATCTGTTGTTTGCATGCTGGCCTTGCCCCTGCTTGTTAAGACGACTCTATTCTCCATTGATTACTATCATCGTTCATGATCGAAGTTTCATTCAGGGTTATAAGCTTAGTTTGACAAATGAAAAGGTTGCATGATAAAACATGATAATCTAAACAGGTCAATAGGGATTTTTACTATTATCTGGAGGGTCATTATGTCAATTGCTAAAGTAATCGAAGTTATTAGTGAAGGAAAGAGCATTGAAGAAGCAATTCAATCTGCTGTTACAGAAGCTGCCAAAACATTACATAACATCAAGCAAATCAACGTTCAGCACATTGAAGCTCTTATAGAGAACAACAAAGTTTCTAAGTATCGTGTAAATGTTAAAATCAGCTTTGTTCTTGATACTAACCGTCAGGCGGATTAGAAAATGTTATGTGACAGGAATTCATTATTGAATGCCTGTCACTTTCTTACATGTGCTTGCGCTTAGTGGCTTCCGCCATCCCTACAATCCCTTTTTCAATTCTTTGGGTTCAATAGCTAAATGCAATTCTCCTACTTTACCTGGATGCAGGATAAGATTTTTGATATTGACATATTGAATATAGTTTACTATATTCAATATGTGATTAAACCCTTATCTAAGAAAATGCATATGTTAGAGAAAAATAGGGCTCTTCCTGCACGGCAGGGAAATCTGGATCCAATCGTCTATAGAGGAATGACAGTCAATCAGTTGACAGAAGCCTATGACGATTATAGGACTATTCCTAACTTGGATTTTTTGCTGAAGGAAAACCGAGAGCGTGCTCAAGCTGTAAAAGCCAGGTTGAATCCCATTCAGGATCTCTCTTATGGCTCTGAAACAATTCAAAAATTAGATATCTATGCGCCGCAGGATGCTAAAAAGATACCCGTAATCATTAGTATTCATGGAGGAGGCTGGATTGCGGGGAGCAAAAGTCCTTGGGCTATTCCTGCAGAAATTTTGCTAGCAAATGATATCATCTCTGTGTCTATTGACTATGGACTTGCGCCTCAATACCGGATGGAGGAAATCATTACGCATGTCCGTTATGCCATTGCGTGGGTATATAGAAATATTGATCAATACGGAGGTGACCCGAAACGCCTCTATATTTATGGGATATCGGCTGGTGCACATCTTGCAAGCTGTGCTCTTATGCCAAGTTGGCACAAAGATTTTGATCTTCCACAGAATGTCATCAAAGGATTGGTTGCGATGTCTGGCATTTATGACTTATGCACACTTGTGCATGCTTCTCATGCAGACTCACAAAAGGCACTACAAATGACATTGGAAGAGTCATTGCGTGACAGTCCGCTCTATCATCTTCCGAAACTGCCAATTCCAGCCATTATTGCACATGGTGAGAAAGAGCCTTTGATACTATATCACCTTGAAGCCAGTCATTACGCCCAAAAGCTACACAATGCAGGCTGTGAGGTATCTTTGATTGAAGTGCCTGGCGCTAACCATTTTGATATGATCAATGAGCTTACCAATACTGAAGGGGAAGTATTTAGAGCTGTTATGAAAATGGTTCGTTACCTATAGTTCGCTAGATGCCGACTATGGGCTTTAAAATTAGTCGTCCTACCGCTCTCTCTCTCTCAACATATGCATCCAAGGTTACCCCATTACTCATATGCTTGGATAGAATGTTACCTATGTGATCGTATCGGACCTAAGTCTATTAATTAAAATTCTTCATTTAAAAAACATCAGCATTCAAATTTTTTTGGAGGTGAGTTTGAGTATAACTCAAAAAATTGGGGGACGATTGTATTAAAGCAATAGTTTCTTAGTATTTTTTGTCTGGCAGTTTCTCTCCACTGTTTTTACCGAGATCGGGAGATTGTAATAAATAATGGAGGCCTTCTATTAAGGCAGGAATGTTCTATGGGGGGATGAACTGCTGTGGGCATGGATTCTAATATGATATTAGGCAACCCTTCCAAACGGTAGGGGGAAACAAATAGCAAAGAAATGCGCAAGAACTCTTCTATAGAGGTTGTCGCATCTCGAAAAATGACTCTTTTTGAATAGCTAGTCTGCTGCAAAGTGCCTGGCAAAGCGCTTTTTCTTCCCCGTCACCAACGATGAGTAAATGATGATCAGGAAAGTGTTTTTCAATCTGGCTCTAAGCATTGATTAAATCGGTTACCCGTTTTCTTTCTTCCAATCTCAATGTCTCCTTCAGTCGCGACTTTCAAAAGCGTGAGGATTTTTAAAAAGTGACTCAATCGAAGGACTTGTTCTGTAAGTGTAGCAATAGAGTGGCAATGCGGATAGGTGGTATTTTTTTAGGCGGAAAATAAATGCAATAGATACAAAGACAAAGAGGAAGGACTTTGAGCGTACCTGGCAACACGATAGATATCAAATGCAGTTTCTTAAAATCGTTAAGTGAAATAGATCACTCAATTGAAAATCAAAGAGCAAACCAGGATTGATTTGCCCTTTGAACGAATGTTTTAATGCGCTGCAGGCTCTACATTAGTGGGAATGTCTGTGCGTTTGCGCGCTGTAAATAATTTTGTGAGCCACTCTAAAGTATTGTCCATCATAAAATATATGACAGGCACGATAATTAATGTTAAAAACATGGACGTGATGAGTCCTCCAATAATGGCAAGAGCCATTGGTGCGCGAGATTCAGATCCAGGTCCATTGCTCAAGGCAATGGGAAGCATTCCAAATACCATGGCAAGGGTTGTCATCAAAATCGGATGAAGCCTTGTCGGTGCAGCCTGCAAAATAGCTATCTTAATCTCTAATCCATCTCTCACGCGCAATGTGTTGATGTAGTCGATTAGCAAGATCGCGTTTTTTGTTACGAGTCCCATCAACATGATGATACCGATGATCGTGAAAATGCTAAGAGTCGACTTGGTGAGCACCAAGATGCCGAGAGCTCCTACGATTGAGAATGGCACAGAAAGCATGATAATAAACGGCTGAACGAAGCTTTCAAATTGAGAGGCTAAAACCATGTAAACGACAATGACAGCCAAAAAGAGAGCAAATAAAAGATTGTTAAAAGACTCTTTCATCGATTCTGCGTTACCAGAAAACTGAACGCTATAGCCGGGTGGAAGATCGATTTCTTTAATAAATGAAGTGATTTCATTGATCGCTTCACCCAATACTTTTTGCTCGGTTCTCAAATTACTGTAGAGAGAAATAATGCGGAAGCGATTGTAGCGGTTGATCTGGACCGGGCCTTGCTTTTCTTCGATATCGATCAAATGATCGAGTTTGACTAAGTTGCCTCGGTCATTGCGCACAGCCAGGTTTAGCAAATCGCGGCTCTTATTTCTGAATGCCTCTTGCAGTCTGACTGTGATGTTGTAGCGCTCTCCATCAGCTCGGAACTTGCTGATGTCAGTTCCTCCAATTAAAGGCTTAATAGCTTGAGCTATAACAGCCGGGGCTACTCCCATGGCAAAAGCCTGATTACGCTTGATGAGAACCTCGATCTCTGGCTTTCCAGTTTCATAAGAGGTATCTAGGTCAACATAGCCTTCTTGACCTTCAAGCTTTGTCATAAGACTCTGAGCAATGCTTTCAATTTTATCGAGGTCATGCCCTTTGATGTCGAGTTGGATGGCAGCATTTCTTACTCCACCGCCGGAAATGGCCTGAACCGGTTCGACGCTGATTTTAAGATTTTGCATGCCCGCAAGCTCATCACGCACCCATTTCATGGCATCTGTTTGGCTAATATCCCGAGCGGCTTTATCCGTCATCTTGATATAGATTCCGCCCTCATTGACCTTGTTGAAGCTGTCATTGCCGATGGTTGTGAAGCTGTAGCGAAACCAATCCTGGCCTTGAATTTTAGCGCGAACGTTTTTCAGAACGTCATCGGTTATGACAAGCGATGAGCCGAGCGGGGTTCTAACCTTGACGAAGAATTCGCTGCGGTCTTCTAAAGGAACAAATTCTGATCGGACATACTGGCCCATATAGAGCGTTAAAAAAAGAAGGCTAAATGCAACGAGCAGAGTCGTTTTTCGAAAACGAAGGGCTCCAGTTAAAACAGACTCATAGCTGTTATCTAAAGCATGCAAACAGTTTCCAATCCAGCGCGATAAAAAGTTATTAGAGTTTGAAATTTTTAGGAACTTAGCCGACAGCATAGGCGTCAAAGTAAACGCGACAAAGAGGCTGATCAAGACAGCAAATGTGACAGTCAAGCCAAATTGGTAGAAAAAGCGGCCGATCAATCCTTTCATGAAGGCAACAGGCAAAAATACCGCAACGATCGACATCGTAATGGCAAAGGCTGCAAGTCCGATCTCCTGTGTTCCAACCATCGCAGCCTTTTCTGCATTATTGCTTTTTCTAAAATGGCGGTAGATATTTTCAACGACCACGATGGCGTCATCAATCAAAATACCGATCGATAATGAAAGAGCCAGCATCGTCATCGTATTAAGGGTGAAATCCATCCATTTTAAAAGAGTAAAGGTTGCGATGACGCTGATGGGAATGGCCAGAGCGCTGATGAGCGTAATGCGGAAGTTTCTCAAGAATAGGAAAACGATGACAACGGCGAGCGCGCCTCCAAAGATCAAGTGAAACTCAATTTCTTCGATTGAATGTTCAATAAAGACAGACAAGTCTTGGGCAATTTCTGTTTTGATGCCTTGAGCGGCTAAGCTTCCTTTTAACTGCTCAATGGCTTTTTTTACCTCTTTGGCAACAGTTACCGTATTGGTTCCGGACTGTCTTCTCACGATCAGTGCCACAGCATGTTGTTCATCTAAACGGGCTAATGTGCGCTGCTCTTCCAGTCCATCGACAATTCTGCCTACGTCGGCGATCTTGATTGGATAACCATTTTGGTAAGCGACTACGATAGAGGCCAGATCTTGCGCTTCGTCAAATTCGGCTTTGATCTTAACAGGCAATTCGTGGCTGCCTGTTTCGATACGCCCGCCTGGGAATTCGATGTGTTGAGTGCGGATAGATTGAATGACATCTTGAACCGACAGATGCAAGCCTTCTAGTTTGTAGGGATCCAAATAGATCCAAATATTGCGATCTTGTTTTCCAACAATCTTGATTTGGCCAACGCCTTGGACTTGTTGGAGGCGGTCTTTAATCGTTTTTTCAGCAATTTTTGAAAGATTTTGAATAGGCTGGTCGCCAGAAATAACAACAGCCATGATAGGGGCGGAGTCAATGTCGAACTTTTCAATGATGATGTCTTTAAGATCGCTTGGAAGTTCTTGGCGAACAGTCCCGAGTTTAGCCTGGACTTCCTGATAAGCGATATCGACGTTTTTCTCCAGATCGAATTCGATGGCTATTTGCGAAATTCCTTCGGCGCTTGTTGAACGAAGATGCTTAATCGAACTTATGTTTGAAACGGCTTCTTCGATGATTTCTGTGACCGACTTTTCTATTGTTTCTGGATCGGCTCCTGGCAGAGTTGAAACAATCGTGATAACTGGAAAATCAACTTTGGGAAATAAATCCACACCCAGCTCTTTAAAGGCGATCGTTCCAAATACAACGAGCGCAAGCATGATCATGGTAATGAAGACTGGGCGTTTAACAGAGAGATCTGAGAGAATCACGATTTATTTCCTTTAATCAAAATTTTGGCAAAAGAGCCAGGAAGAATTTTTCTGTCTTGATTGCTTATGATGGCACGGCAGCGAATAGAGCGGGTAGCCTCATCAAGGCAAGGATAAATTAAGTCAATTTTAGCTGCATAGTGCGCTTGGCCTGTTCCTTCGACTTCAAACTGAATGGGAGTCCCAACTTGAACGTTATTCAAGTAGACTTGGGGAATCGAAAATTCAAGATAAACAGGGGTCAAAGACTGCATTTCGATGATGGGGGTTGCAGGTACAGCAGAAATTGACTCGCCTTGGTCGACGAGCTTTTTGGAAACAACTCCATCAAATGGAGCGCGGATGACTGTTTCATTTAAATTCGCTTGAGCTCTACGGACTTCTTCCTCGTCTTGCTTTACCTGTGCATGGGCAAGATCATATTTTGACTTTGCCTCTTCGAATTTCTTCAAAGAAACTGAAGGTGTTTGTCCATTATTTTTTTCCCATAGCCTTTTCATGCGCAAGTAGTTAGTTTCTGCATCGGCTAAGTCGATTTTGGCAGATTCTAGAATGCTATTTTTTTTAGCTAAGTCGATTTGAAAAAAGGTCGGATCAATTGCAACGATCGGCTGCCCTTTTGAGACCTCTTGGCCAACTTCTACGTAAAGATAGTCGATCCGTCCAACGACCTGGCTTCCAATGGTACTTTTGGATGAGGGATAGACATTACCAACAGTTGAAAATTCAAAGGGCTGACTCCATAGCTGGGACTGGTATAGCAGAAAAAAAGTCGCCAAAGTAGGGATTTGTCGATTGATTAGCTTTTTTAACATTTTAGAGACATCCTTTTTTATACATCATTCCTGCAGAGTAAATCAAATTAGCCCTAGACTGGTGAAAAGTATAGAGGGCTTTATAATAGCTAACACGGGCTTGAGAGAGGCTCTCATCATCATTGATGACGTCAATATTGGTAACAAGGCCTTCTTCAAATAAGTTCTTGGTCAAGGCTAAATTTTCTTCGGCTAAATTCACTCCTTTCAGGGCTACAGGAATTTTTCCCCGGGCTGTCTTAATGGATAAAAATGCCGAACGAATGTTGAATTCAATGTCTTTTTCCAGCTGTTGATAGCGCCATTCTAGTTCATTCACTTCTTTTTTTATTCGTTTTAGTCTGGCATTGGTATTGCCTCCATCATACAAATTGAAATCGACGCCGATGCCGGCATCTAATCCTTGGCGATAGGGGAGGGCATAGTCAGATGTTGTGCTGTAGTTGGAAAAAGCATAAATGTTAGGGTAGAGATTGGCCTTCTCTGCCTTGTATCCATGTTGAGCCGCTTTGATTTGCTCTTGCAGAGCCAAAAGATCTGGATGATTGATTTTAGCCGCTCCAATTAGCTCATTTAGGCAATCTTCTGGACACTGATCTGGCAGCAAGTCTTCAATTTCAGTTTGAGCCGCAAGGTCTAATCCCATGAGGCGATTGAGGCGCGTCGTGGCGAGCTCAATGTGAAAGCGCGCTTCCATCAAATCTTGATGAAGCTGGGCCAGCTGTACTTCAACTACAAGAGCTTCATTGCGGTGTACGAGCCCTTGTGATAAAAAGTCTTGGGTGACTTGCAACTGCTGATCGAGGGAGCGAATAGACTCTTGAACAACCCATTCCAATTTTTGATAAATGAGCAACTCGAAATAGGCTTCGTTGACAGAATAGAGAAGGGTTTGTTCTACCTGATCCATTGCGTGTAATGCTGAAGAATAGAGCTTTTTCTGTGACTTAACAGCTTCGCGTGTCAATCCAAAGTTGACAAGTGGGATGACGAGAGAAACCCTGGCATGCCTGTTGCCTTTGTTGTGGCGCCACTCCTTTGCATTACCAGAAGTCATATAGTCGGCTTGAGCACTTAACTGCGGGCGGCCAGTGCTGCGCGCCTCGTCAATCTTGTCATAAGCAATGAGCGCTCTAATATCCGCCAGAGTCTTTTTTTCATTGTTTTCTAAAGCAATCGTTTGGCATTCCTCTAGACTGAGTTTAGCGTGGAGCGGAGAGTTGTAAAGACTGACTGTACAAAAAAAGAGTAATAACCAAGCACGCATAGTAGATGCACTTTAAGTAAGTAGATTAGATGGTAAAAAATTGAAATGAGAATCATGCTAAAAGGAAGTCTATTTAAATTCAACACGCCCTATTCATTTTTGTAAAGCGATAGCCAAAGAACCCGAAAATTCCGAGAAAAGGAACGCCAATGGCCCATACTGGAGGAATCACTTGCCTTTTTGCCACGACTTGTGCGGCGTCCATTAGCATGTAAAAAGCAATGAGGCTGAATAAACAACCAATGTAAATAAAGAAAACGGGAAGCTGGCGCGAAAAGCGGACGCAAATGGGAGCTGGTGCTAAAATAGCCAATAAACAAAGCCATGGCATGAGAAGCTTCCAATAAAATGCGCTTGCCATTTTGCTTTCCTTTTCGTTCAAATTAATTAAAGAAGCGGGTTGCTGAGCCGCCAGTTCAGTAATCGATAAAACGTCTGGATCCATGATCGTGGATTGTAGGATTTCAGAGTTGAATCGCATTTTTTTGAATTCATGCTGCTTGTAAGCTGCTTTTTGAAGAAGTTCACCGTTTGGCTGCCGGATGAGGTGGTCTACAAAGTAGCCAATCGGCGCAACTGTTTGTGGCGACAAGAATTTAATGCGGTAAATACTGTCGACAGATTCAATCCAGTATGCGTCGAAAAATTGTTCCTTGGCTAAATCATAAAGCTGGAAGAGCAGTAAAGAGCCATCTTCTAAAATCACATGCTTAACGGCTACTTCTGGTGTGTGGCGCACTTTTTGATGCTTAGTGGCATCTTCCATACGCCTTAATTTCTTAAGGGCCGGAGGCATTAGAATCTGTTCGTTGAGGTATAGCAAGGCCATGCAAACCAGGGCAATGAAGATAAAAGGACGCATGAGCCTCTTTAAACTGATTCCACCTGCCATGAGAGCTACAAGCTCTTGATGGGAATTTAGAGTGCAGACGGTTTTGACAAAAGCAATGAGGAGGGCTAAGGGAATCAAAATTTCGGCACGGCTCGCAAAGACAAAGAGGTAGTAACGGCTAAGTTCCTGCCAATGCAGTTGAATTTGATGATGAGGAAGGGCGCTTGTATGGCTCGCGTAGTCGATTAATACGTAGAGGCCGTAAAAACAGCAAAGAAATAAGAAAAAGACTTTGATGAATTCGAGCAGGAAATAGCGTTCCCAAATCATTTTGAACATCATTCAATTCCTTTGCTGACGCGGTTGATAACAAAAATCGATAGTAAGGCGATGACGATAAGCGGAGCTAAGTAAAGCGTAGCAGAAAGGTGAAATTGTTGATCGAGCCCTTTAGCGACAAAAAAGGCAACCAGGTAGGTTGTTGTGAATAAAATGACGAGAATGAGGCTACGGTGTTTGCGGTGGCGGCTAATGTTTAAGCCGAAAGCCGTCCCCATCAAAGTAAAACTAATCACGGCAAGAGCTATGGATAGTCGCTTGGCTATCTCAGAGTGGCTGCGGTTGAGCTGTCCCTCTAGGAGTTTGATCTGATTCTTATCGCTATTGTCCAGCTTGGCCTGATTGAGAGCTTCCCGCTGTTCTTGAGAGCGGATGAGAAGAAGGGGAAGTTTTAAGTAATCATTGTTAATGGTCCAGACCTTCTTTTGTAGGACTTGAGAAAAATCTTCGACGTGGGTGATGGATTCTTCCATATTTTCAATCAGAAGGTCGTCGAATGCTTCTGCTTGATCACTAGCCGAGCTGGTTAAAAGGGTGACTCCTTGACCAATGAAGACGGAAGGGGATGCCTTAAGGTGCTGGGCAATTAAAAGATTCAAGCGCTGATGATGTTTACTAGGGATGGCAAGAATGGCATCGGACGCTGATTCCCCAACACGCGATGGCCCAAGCGACTCAAAGTAAAGACCTTTGAGACGCATTAAGTGTTTATTGTTTAGTAGCAAAAGTGGATTGATAGAGCGCAGTTCGCTTTTTAGCAGGTTTGTTTGTAGATGCGTCTGAGTCGCGACCTCCGAAACCATCCAAAAATTAAAAAGCGAGAGAAAAGCAGCTGTTATAAGGATCGGGGCTATTAAATCGCGCAGGGCAAATCCGCATGCTCTGAGGGCTGTCAACTCGTGAGTATTAGATAAGCGTTGGACAAAGATGAGCGACGCAATTAGGCAAGACAGGGGTAAAGCTATGGGCAGGATATAAGGAATTTGATAGAAAGCGAATAGCAAAATATAGGAAAGAGGGGCTCCAAGTGCGGCAAAATGGGCGATTTCGTCCAATCGCATGGTTAGCAAAATGGCAATGAATGCTAAGACGCAAGCAAGCGTAATTTTTAAGAAATGACCAATTGAATAGCGCCAAAGTAGGGGGATCACAGATTCTATTCCATACGTATTTTTGCTTGAATCTTAGAGGGTGTTAGCAATCCTCTTCTTAAACAAGGTTTATGCTCAAAATAACTTAAACAAGTTAATGCATCAAAACGGGTTCGAGTTGTTCATCTTATGACGAGTTTCAATGGATAAGATAGAGGCTCGATAAAACAAATCTTTTAGTAATTTTGTGCAAAAGTTGTAGTTTTTTTACTGAAGTATCGCAAATTCAAGTGAATAAAGTATAAATAGAGTAAATAATGGCTGAATTTGATACAATAAAACAATGCCGTATTGAAAAAATCAAAGCTTTTCAGATTCAGTGGGAAAATGAAACAAGAGTGGTACATTTTAATTGATGGTAGCAAGGAAGGGCCTTTTACACCTCTTGAGTTGAAAGCCGATTCGCGCGTTACCCCCGATACGCTCGTTTGGAAGCCTGGATTCTTGGAATGGGTTGCCATCCGCTTTATTCCTGAATTAAAATTTATTTTTAAAGATGAGCCGGAAAGCAAGCCATTGCACGAAGATCCGAATACGCAACCACTGGGCTCGGACTCCTCTGAGCAGGCGACATTGATTATACAGGAAGATCCCTCGCAATTTTTTTTATGGATTCTCTTGCTCATCCTCATTCTCATCTATGTTTTTTATCAGTTGCACCAATAAATACATGCTTACGACTGTTGTACAATTTTTAAAGGTTTATTGCGGCTCTTCCAAGCCCATCTTACTTGGTCTTTCGGGCGGAGCTGATTCTCTCTCTCTCTTTTATTGTTTACTCGAAGGGCAGCGTCAAGGATTGGTTACTTTTCATGTGGCCCATGTGGACCATGGCTGGCGTACTGAAAGTGGGGCAGAAGCACGTGCTTTGAAGCGGCTCGTTGAGGGATATCAAATTCCTTATCATGAAAGGGCGTTAAATCCTTCCTCGTTAGTTGGAAATCTAGAAGCAGTTTGCCGGGAAGCGAGACAACAATTTTTTTATGAGTTAAGCCACCAGCATGGATTTCAAGGCGTGATGCTAGCTCACCAACAAGATGACCAGGTTGAAACGATTTTAAAGCGAGTTTTAGAAGGTTCCCATTGGTCGCATTTTACAGGTCTGCAAAGCGAAACGTGGCTGCAAGGGATTCGTTATTTGCGTCCTTTGCTTTCGATTTCAAAAAAAGACGTGTATGTGTTTTTAAACGATCGACATCTAGTTCCCTTTGAAGATGACACGAATAGCGATGAACGGTTTTTGCGGGCTCGCATGCGGCAAACAATGATTCCACAGTTAAATCAAACGTTTGGCAAACGGGTCGACAGTGCTTTGCTTTATCTAAGTGATGAAATGCAAGAATTGAAAAAGTATTTTTATGAGAAGCTATCGCCCTATTTGGATTGCATCGTGCGAGGACCATTTGGTTCCTATTTGAATTTGCAGCATGTCGTGCTGCCTTTTGCAGAAATAAAGTATTTGCTTCGTTTAATTTGCGAGAAAGAAGGATTTCCTTTATCTCGTTTCATTCTAAAGCGTGCAGGAGAGGCTTTCTTTAAGAATGAGTCAAATGTCATTCTTGAAATTGGTGGAAAAGGCCTTGTGATTGATCGGCAGTGTCTTTTTCTTTTACCTTCTTTAAAAGAATCGCACTGGAGCGATTCCATCCCATTGCTGCAAGAAGAGCGTGCGGTGGCGAATGGGGCGTGGAAAATTGGGATGCAAAAGCGCTCTTTTCTCTCCTCGCAGTGCGCCTCTTCCTGGAAAGAGGGGTGGATCGGTCTGATGCGGGTTTGCCTTCCTTTAGGCGACTACCATCTGGGGCCGCCCCTTTTGAAAGCTTGCCGAACGCTTCATTCGACACCTATTGATCGCTTCTGGACAAAGCATAAGGTTCCGGCTTTCCTGCGTTCTTATTTTCCTGTTATTTGGCGGGGAGACTCCATTTTCCATGAGTTTTTAACGGGGCGGGCGGACTTTACATTAGAGGAGGGCGACGAGTGCCTTGAAGTGCAACTGTCGCGCGAATAAATGAGGTGGCCTTTAAAGGTGGATCTTTTGATGGGAGATTTGGTTTTGGAGATTGTTTTTAAGTAAAAGCTGGAAAAGAGGGTGTTAAAGCCATTGAATTAAATCCTTACGATGAGCACAGTCATTGCTTGTCGCAATGCTGTTTTTGCGAAGGTTGCCATCAAATTCGCCAATTTCGGAGGGGGTTTATGCGATAGATCTCAACTCAGCTTTTACATTAGATTTGAGGGTGACGGGTTCACATTCAAGTCTAAATACAATTCGAGGTTGCTAGAATTTTTTTTAAATTAGAATTCCTTGTTGAAAGCGAATACCTCCTGTGATAGAATCAATAAATCAATATGCAACTTTTATGTGATCTTTTTCCATCTGTAGATAGATGAAAGATCGTTAAATCGAATGTTAGGAAATTATGCCAGACGATAATAAGCAAGACTTTAAGAAAGGGATATCAAACAGCTTCGTTTGGTTCCTTATGGCCGCTTTTTTGTTTGCCTTAATGGTGCAAAATTTTATCGATACCAAATTTGCCAAAGTGTCTTTTAGCTATCAGCTAGAGCATCTTGTCAATTTACAGCTTTTGCAGCCAGAAGATAGCCGCAAGATTGCTTTAAATGACAATTTAGTCACTTTTAGTGGTAAGTTTAGGGATCGTTTGACCGAAGAGGGGAAAACTCGCTACAAGTACTTAGAGCTTCTTGACACAAATCATGAGCTAAAGTCTGAGCAGGTTCGCGTCAAAAGCGAGATTAAAACGCTTAAGTCCAAAGTTACCGATTCAGCTAGTATGTTTTTACAGTTGAGCGGACTTCCTGTTCCTAAGGGTGGATATGTTGTTGTTGATGATTTATATAACACGCCTGACGAAGATCAAAGCGTGGTCATTAAGAACATCGCGAAATCCAATGTGGACAGCTTAGCGGCTTTACAAAAAGAATTTACCACCCTTCGCCAAAATGCAACGGAAGATTCTTTAAAAAATTTCGGTAATTCGATCAATGATTTATTGAGAAACTTTCGATCGCCAGCTTTGGGCATTGGATCTGAGACGATTAAACAAACGCTTAAAACGATAGATAAAGATGTGGCCGAAATCAGTGCGGCATCGATGTCGCCTTTTCAGCAGCTCACGGTTTATGGTCATGCGCTTGACAATTTGCGTACGATAGTTGACGAATTGAATCAGGAAGAAGATCACATCCGTTTGACCAAGCTGCGCAGTGTCCGCAACTACAAAGAGACGCTTGATGAGTACAATCAGATCAACACGCGTCTAGATGACAATCAAATCCAGTTAGACAAGGCGCGTCAAGCCGTTGCTAATGTGATTTGGTACTTCAATAATCAAGAGCTTTCTACGCGTGCCTTAGAAAAGCAAGATCCAGAGATTTATAATCAATGGTTTGCCAAGGCAAAAGAAGAATGGAATAATTTTAACAACAATCGCGGTGGCATTTTTAGAGCGCCGGATCAGCCTCTTAATGCTGTGCTGGAAAAAACATTCAAGAGCGAAGAGCCGTCGCCTAACTACTTTAGCTATCTATTTACACTGATGCCAGTGCTGCTCGTGATCTTAGTTTTGTACTTGATCTTCGCAAGGCAAATGAAGGGAATGGGGAATACAGCTATGAATTTTGGTAAATCGCCAGCCCGTTTGCTGAATAAAGGGGACAATAAAATCACCTTTAAAGATGTAGCTGGAGTTGATGAAGCATTAGAAGAGCTTCAGGAGATTGTTGAGTTCCTCAAGAACCCTCAAAAGTTTACTTCCCTGGGCGGTAAAATTCCTAAGGGTGTTCTTTGTATTGGACCTCCAGGAACTGGTAAGACATTGATTGCCAAAGCTGTGGCAGGAGAGGCCGATCGTCCATTCTTCTCGATTTCAGGTTCTGATTTCGTCGAGATGTTCGTTGGTGTTGGTGCAAGCCGTATCCGTGATTTGTTTGATCAAGCCAAGAAAGCCGCTCCTTGCATCATCTTCATGGATGAGATTGATGCGGTCGGGCGTCATCGCGGTGTTGGAATTGGCGGCGGTCACGATGAGCGTGAACAGACGTTAAACCAACTGCTGGTTGAGATGGATGGTTTCGATACTAATGAAGGGGTTATTTTAATGGCTGCTACCAACCGTCCCGATGTGTTGGATAAAGCTTTGCTCCGTCCGGGGCGTTTCGATCGTCGCGTCATCATAGGGCTCCCAGATATTAAGGGGCGCTTTGACATCTTAAAGGTGCATGCGCGACGCATTAAAATGGATCCGTCAGTTGATTTAATGGCTATCGCGCGTAGTACTCCAGGCTCTTCTGGAGCCGATTTAGCTAACATGCTAAATGAAGCGGCATTATTAGCCGCCCGTAAGGGTCGTACGGCTGTGACAGCGCAAGAGACGATTGAAGCGCGCGACAAGGTGCTTTATGGAAAAGAGCGCCGTAGCTTGGAAATTGATGAAAACGAAAAGAAAACGACTGCTTATCATGAATCTGGCCACGCAGTTGTCGGTCTAGTCGTCAAGAGCGGCGATCCAATCGATAAAGTCACGATTATTCCTCGAGGAATGTCTTTGGGTGCGACCATGTTCTTGCCTAAGAAGAACCGTGTGAGCTATTGGAAGCAAGAATTGCATGATCAATTAGCTGTTTTGATGGGCGGGCGTGTTGCCGAGGAAATTTTTGTTGGCGATGTGTCTAGCGGTGCTCAGCAAGACATTGAACGAGCCACTCAGCTTGCCCGCAGCATGGTTTGTAAGTGGGGTATGAGCGATAAACTCGGAGCTGTAGCTTATGAAGAGCGTGGCAACGGTGACCAGTATGGCTTTGATCACCACGAAAAGTCGTATTCTGATGACACGGCGCAAGCAATCGATGCTGAAGTGCGCAGAATCTTGGATGATGCCCATGATGGTGCTCGTGCAATTATCTTGGAGTACAAAGAGCAAGTTGAGCTAATGACTCAGATGTTAATTGAGTTCGAAACACTCGACAGTGAAGATGTTCAAGAGATTGTCATTAAAAAGAATTGGGATATTGTCCGTAAGAGAGAGAGACTTAAAAAAGCTGCAGAGCTCCATAAAAAAGACTCTGTAACTCCACCACCGCCTCCTCCTAAGGAAGCAGGAGCCTCTAACTCCGGGTTGCCAAATTCTTTAGGGCTCTCTTCCTAAATCTTGGCCTATCCTATCCTCAGAAGCCCTAATCGATATGAACCGATTAGGGCTTCTTCATTTAATCCCTCCTTTGCTTTCAGATGACGGGTTAAACAGTTGTAGAGGCTTATGCTTCTAAGATGAATGTCTTGACCAGCCCAGGCCATTTTCAGGCCATTTAGCTATTGCTATGCATGGCAAAACAGAATTGAAAAGTACCTGTTTACGCGGTTCTCAAAGGGTGTTTTTTGTCTGAGTGGATTGTGTAAAGTGATGATGTCATAAAAAATAAACTAAAAAGCAAGCACATAAAGTGAGTTGCTTGACTAATAATCTTTGCAATAAATCGCTTGCTTGTTTTATGCATGGAATTAAGTCGTCCGATAGACAAAACACCAGAAGGTGCCTTTGGCATGGCTGAAAGAGCCATCTTGTTGGTGTATATAACCATGGAGGGCCTTATGTCCAGCAATCTGACAATTGGAGCTTCGGCTCAAATATTTGCTTCTACAAGCATATC
Organism: Candidatus Protochlamydia naegleriophila; assembly: GCF_001499655.1. Taxonomy (NCBI): domain Bacteria; kingdom Pseudomonadati; phylum Chlamydiota; class Chlamydiia; order Parachlamydiales; family Parachlamydiaceae; genus Candidatus Protochlamydia; species Candidatus Protochlamydia naegleriophila. The sequence continues at coordinate 1,671,771 of NZ_LN879502.1, read as the reverse complement.
AGATGGTAGTCACCCATTTTTTCAATATGATTCACAAACAGTTGACAAATTGAAGGCTGAATTGAGGCTGTTAAGCAAGCAAGCTTTACAAGGCATTGCGATTGCTAAGCAAGAAGGGGTTGATATCAGCGAACAAGTGAATAACATGTCTTATTTGATTCAAGATAAGCTTACTGGTTCTTCACAAGGGTTGGAGGTTAAATACCGCCATCAGATAACCATGAGAGAGCGGTATTGTCGGCAGATTATGGAAAAAATTTGCAAAAAGAAATTCATGAAGACTGATCAAAATGCCGTCAGCCTTTTAAAATCCCGTTTGAAGCGCTTGGAATGTCTTGCATCAAAGTATATCTCTCTTGCAAACGGAAGGGATATTGACATTGCAGAGCCTACAGTAAATATGATCATGAGTATTTCTAGTAGTCCATCTGCCAATGAGCTTCATCAATTACAAGAGATCAGGTATCTTCATCTTGTGAAGGTACTTGAAAAGTATTGCAGTGAAATCTGTACGCGGATCAATCGGAGCTATTTCACTAAAGTTAATCAATCTGTGACTTCCGATTTAAAATGGGATCTCCAACTACTTGTCATTACGACTGGTGAATATACGAAGATTGCGAACAAGGAAGGGGTGGATATTCAATCTCAGATTAAAAACATTATAGCTACGATTTTGAATGCCCCTTCATTCGATGATCCTCATCAATCGAAGGAGCTGATTTATCGTCAGCAACTGCTTCTAAGAAGTGCTTACTGCAGTCAAATCATCCGCAAGGTGACAGAGCATCGCATTCGACGCACGGCTGATGCAGCAAGAAATATGCCGGAGCTTGCTAAGCAGGTTGAATGGATCACTACCTGTGAAAAATGGCTGTTAGATCGTCTGCCAAAAGAAGAGCTTCCTCTCGTTCAGCATCCAGAAGTTGTCAAAATCGAGTGTCAATGGCTCGAATCTAAATTAGAAGGAATGATGAAAAAAATTTTAGCAAAAGCTAGGGTTTCCACTCCTCTTAATATAGTGTTTAAATAGGACGTGAGTACAGGCAAAGGATTGGCTTGCGCCATCCTTTGCTATGTTTAGAAAATGGGTTTGTAATGAGGTTTTCCTCGAATATAATTGGTGGCTTCAATTTGTTCTTTCCGATTGATCTTATAGTCACTCAAAGGGTTGACGATATTATAGACATAGAGTTTTTCTGGTATGAATCGGACCTTATGAGCAGCCATTTCGAGCATGGGATACATTAGAGCCTTATCCCATGAGACGCGAAAGTATTCGCCTGATTCCGGATCCCGCAGATCTTCATCTTTAATTTCTCGAAATAGGCGATATTTGTACGTTTTTAAATGTCCAAAAATGTCGACGATTTCACGATAAAGCTGTTGTTCGATGACAAACTCCGGAATAGGCAGAGCATAATTCATTTTGAGACAGTCGGGCGGGTAGGTTTGGAACTGTCCCCAGGTGAGATACACATCTTCTTCGGAATAGACTTTGTCGAGAATGTTCAAGGCGTGCTCATCATAGAGCCAATCATCTCCGTCTAGCATGACAATCACGTCGTCATCTTGGCAATCCAAGGAGCGGATGGCCTCGACAATGCTTGCTAAGGCTCCTTGATTGTTGGAGTGAAAAATAGATTTCCAGTTGTTGCGTTGACAGTAGTCGGTAATGATTTCTCTTTGCTTCTCAAGTGTTGAAGCATCGTCGATGACGCAAACATCATAATTTTTATTGAGCTGGCTTTCTACCGATGCCAATGTATTGGGAATAAAACTGACGCTGTTGAAAGAGGGAATGACAATTTTAAATCGTCCTTTCATAAGAGAGCCCCATTAAGATGGATTAATACTCAACCTGAGCCTTGAATGAATTCTAGCTTCAGGTTCTTATTGTCTTTTTATCGAGCCGATTCGTTCTTGGATCAATTAAGGCAGCGGAGGATAGCTTGGCTGAGCTTTGATATACTGCTCCTCTAAAAATTGTTCATCTCGGCTAATTTTATGATCGTTTAAGGGGTTTTCAACGTTGTAGATGTAAAGAATGCGATCGATATGGCGGATGTGATGACCAGCAAGCTCCAAAAGTGGATAAAAAATGGCACGATCACTCGTGACCATGTAATAATCACCTTGAGCGTTGCGCAAATCCTTGTCTTTGAGATGTTTCCAAAGGCGAAATCTAAATGTTTTCAGATGGTGATAAATCCAAGGCGTTTGCCTATAGAGCTGTTTTTCAATGACCTCTGGACTCACTGGAGCGGCATAGGTGATATTAATGCAATTTTTTGGATAGGTTTCAAAAGATCCATATGTTAAATAGACCTCAGGCGCGGCGTATACCTCTTGGAGCGTCTTAAAAACTTGATCATCGGAGAGCCAGTCATCTCCATCAATAATTACAATGACATCGTCATCCTGACACTGCATCGACTCAATGCCATCTTTAATGCTGACGAGCGCTCCTTGATTGCATGTGTGAAAAATAAAGCTCCACCTATTCCGGCGGCAAAACTCTTCGATAATCACTCTTTGCTGAGGCAGTGTAGAACAGTCATCAACGACACATACATCGATGTCCTTAACTGTTTGCATTTCAATGGAATGAAGTGTCTTAGGTAAGTATTTAACACTGTTAAATGAGGGAACTATAATTTTTAAACGACCATGCATAGTTTCCAATACACGAATTAAAGGGTGTATGTTGATTGGGCTTGCCTTACTCGCAAATCAGATTCAAAAAGAAATTCCTCTTCGGCGCTCAGCTCGTAAACCCGTTAAGATCTCGCAGCTTCAATAAAATGGCAAGAGATTTTTTAAATTAAAGTTTTCAAAGCCTTAAAATTTTTCTAAGTTGTTGTTTTATAATATCTTAATAATGCTTTTAGAGTGTTTTAACTATTTGTTAGTACAATTTTATTTACTGCCATTAATTAATAAAAATAAATTTGTTTTGGACCGTTCAATAATTCGATAATTGTGCATTTTATGATTATTCATGAGATGGAAAATGACAGATGAGCGGTTTAGGGCAGTCCTAATAAAAGAGAAATTATGACTGAAATAGACCAAGTAAGTGAACTATATGTGTACAGGCCCTCGCATCTAAATCAGCTCGCTGTAAAAAGGGAAGTTGAGAGTAAGAGTGGATTTGAAATCGAGGTATCGTCTAGAAAGAGGCAGAAGTCTGTTAAAAATTCAGAGGGCTTCCACTATCTGCCGAAAGAGATACTCTATGAAATTTTTTCTTACATAGGGTGGAATGGTCAAGACGCTTTGCACTATGCTCTTGCGGGCAGGCAATACTACCAAATAGCCATGTCACATCCTCTTATGCGAATGGGCCATACCATTAGCAGGTTAAAGGATTCTGGCGACTATGCTACTACTCAGCAGGCCTGTTTTGAAGGTGTGTTGATTCCAAGAGAATGTGCATTGGGGCAAAGCGAAGTGGAGAAGTTGCATCAAATTGATCCTCAAGGTGTCGGCTTTAACCGGTTACTACATTCGGCAACAGATTTTACAGGACTTGGCCCTGTATTGCAGGAGCTTTTTAAGGCATTGACTTGGTATCCCGAATTGACAATGAATAGTGTCCATGATCAAAAAGTGAAAGCGTATGCGCAAACGGTGCATGCCTTATTTACCAAGCTTTTTGAGGTGACGACTTTGGATGATGAGACTCTTAGCGGTTTCGATTGGAAGGGGGTTCCAAGGCTAGCCATTGATTATCAGCGTGCTTTAAGCATCCGTGATGTATTAGAGTCAAAAACGCCTCCTCAATTTGATGGATGGGAAAGCAATGAGGCTTATTTTCATTTTTGTCTAGAATCTAATGGCTTGCTGCTGGAAAAGGCATCGGCCGCTATCCAAGATAACGAAAAGTTTGTCCTGAAGGCAGTTAGGCAGAATGGGAAGGCTCTGCAATTTGCATCTGAAAGGCTAAGAAATAATAAAGAAATTGTTTTAGCGGCCGTTAAAAATGACGGGATGGCGCTTCCTCATGCATCTTTAGAGTGTAGAGCTGATAGAGATATTGTCTGGGAAGCTGCTTTAATGCATCCCACGGCTATTTATTATGCGGATCATGCTATTACTGGGGATATTAGTTTTGCCTTAGCGTTGCTTAAACATAGAAAAGAAATTTTCACTTTCATTTCTCCTCAATTGAGAGAGGACCCTGCTTTCATTTTACGAGCCTTAAGTATTAACGGCCTCGTACTCGGCTATTTAAACGAAGAGAATCGAAAAGAACGTGATCTTGTATTAGCGGCTGTGGCGCAGAATGGCTTAGCGTTGGAATATGCAGACGACGATTTAAAAGCAGATCCAAAAATTGTCCAGACAGCGCTCAAGCAAAATGCATTGGCGGCCGAGTATATGGCTGAGCGTTTTGAAAAAATTAAACAAGTTGCTTTATTTGCCGTTTCTGAAAAAGGAATTGCCTTGGAGTTTTTTGAAAGTTTTCAAGATGATTACGAAGTGGTTGTTAAGGCTGTGGAGCAAGATGGGCTTGCACTTGAGCATGCCTCAGACAGGTTGAGAGGGATTTTTAGCTTTGCCTACCGTGCCGTTCGTCAAAATGGGCTTGCGCTCAAGCACGTGGAAGAGCTTGGTGATAACGAAATGTTTATTGTTGTTCAAGAGGCAGTGAAACAAAATGGACTGGCCTTGGAATTTGCAGCAGATCTTCAAGATAATGAAGAAATTGTGAAATGGGCCATCTTGCAAAACCCACAAGCCTTCAGATTCGCTAGCGAACGTTTACGAGCACGAGGCGATTTGGCGGCTATAGCTGCGCTTAAGGTTCAAGCTTGAGGAGCGAGGATTCTAGTAAAATGCAAGAATGGTTCTGGGACCAGCGCTTTTAGAGTCTTGCGAGTATGATAAAAGGGGTAATCAGGCAATGCCTGATTACCCCTTGCTTTTTAAGGTCTGTTTTTCACAAAAATAGACGCTATTGGGCTTGTAAAGTTGCTTTACGGCTTAATTTAATCTGTCCTCTTTCGTTGATGTCGAGAACTTTTACCGTGACAATATCACCTTGTTTGACAAAGTCTTCAAGGTTATTGATGCGGCTGACATCGAACTCGGAAATGTGGCAGAGACCTTCTTTTCCTGGCAAGATTTCTACGAATACTCCGAATGGAGCAATAGAAGTTGCTTTTCCAGTATAGACTCTTCCAATTTCAATTTCAGCTGTCAAGCCATAGATGATGGCTTTAGCTTTTTCGATGCTATCTAAATCGTTAGCAGCAATGCTTACAAGGCCCGAATCATCGATGTCGATTTGAACACCTGTTTGTTCGATGATTGCACGGATTTGCTTTCCACCCGGTCCGATGACTGTTGCAATCTTACTAGGCTTAATCTGAATGGTTTCAATGCGTGGAGCATAGCGAGACATTTCCCCCTTAAAGGTTGGGCACACGGCCAACATCTTATTGAGGATGTGGATACGTCCATCTTTTGCTTGTTGCAGTGCAGCTCTCATAATGTCGATTGTAATGCCTTCGACTTTGATATCCATCTGGAAAGCCGTAATTCCTTGGTGGTCTCCAGTGACTTTGAAATCCATATCGCCAAGAGCGTCTTCAATTCCTAGGATGTCAGACAAGATAATATAGCGATCACCTTCGAGAATAAGTCCCATAGCGATTCCAGAGACTGGGCGCTTAACCGGCACGCCAGCATCCATTAGAGCTAAGCAGCCACCACAAACGGTTGCCATTGAAGAAGAACCATTAGATTCGGTGATGTTTGACTCTACGCGAATGGTGTAGGGGAACTGCTCTTTTGGAGGAATGACTGCCATTAAAGCCCGCTCAGCTAACTTGCCATGACCAACTTCGCGTCTTCCAGGAGCGCCAATGCGTCCAACTTCACCAACAGAGAAGGGGGGGAAAAAGTATTGGAGGTAGAAGCGCTGGTTTCCTTCGCCTTCTAGATCTTCAAAACGCTGAGCCATACCTGCACCGCCTAAAGTACAAACGGCAACGGCTTGTGTTTCACCTCTTGTAAATAACGAGCTTCCATGGACTCGTGGAAGAAGACTCTGTTCGACGTCGATTTGACGGATTTCGGTTGACTTGCGTCCATCGGAGCGAAGATTTTCATTCAAAATCATGCGGCGCATCATCTTCGAAGAAATATCTTTCAATGCATAGCTAATGTGCTGAGCTGGATATTTTGGTTCTTGTCCAGCCGGCATTAAACTGTCATTGACAGCTTTAGCGACGTTGGCCAATGCCTCTTCCCGTTTTTGCTTCTGTTGAATGCGCAATGCTGATTCTAGCAGAGGATTAGCAATGGCTTCGATGTCGTTGTATAGCTCTTTTGGAAGCAGGCGCAGTGTTTCACGATTTTTCGCTTTACCAACTTTAGTTTTCCATTGCTCGAGAGCTTGGCAGATAACTTTAATGCTCTTGTGGCCAGTTTCGATGGCTTCCAATACCTGCTCTTCTGTTAGGAAATCGCAGAAACCTTCGATCATTAGAACTGCTTCCTCTGTTCCGGCAAGCATCAAATCGAGTTTGGATAGCTTCTGTTGTTCGATGGTTGGATTGACGACGAATCTTCCGTCAATAAAACCGACGCGTACAGCACCAACAGGCTTAATGAGGGGGGCGTCTGAAATCACAAGGGCTGCAGAGGCTCCGCAAATGGCTAAAGGCTCTGGCGAATGAACGCCGTCGTAGGACCATACGTAAGAGAGGATTTGAACTTCATTGTAATATCCCTCTTCAAACATAGGGCGTAAGGGACGATCGATTAAACGAGAGACTAAAATTTCCCGTTCTGTGGGACGACCTTCGCGCTTAATAAATCCGCCGAGCGTTTTACCAGCAGATGAAAACTTCTCCTGATAATCAACTCGTAACGGAAAGAAATCTGTTTCAGGATCCGCAGTGGGAGCTGCGCAAGCTGATGTAAAAACAATGGTTTCGCCGCAGCGAACAACGACTGCACCGCCTGCTTGACGGGCAATTTTACCGGTTTCAAATACGATTTCTTGTGCACCGACTTGGACGGATATTGTTTCACGTTGCATCTAATTATACTCCATAAAAAACTAATCTTAAAATTGAATTAATAACCTGAGCTTAGGGTTGCTTGAAAAATCGAGGATTGACAGAACCGCTTATTAGGATAAAACAAGGTGTAAAATGCCTGGAAAGGGCTGCTTAAGAAAGTGAATCGAACGATCCTTGTTCCTAGCTCACACGAAGTTTGATTGATCGTTAGGCAATTAGCCTTATCCTGCCACATAGTGATCTGGTCGATCCTGTTACTTTGCTATTCGAATTTTCAATTCTGCTTCTGATAAAATGTATGATTGGTAAGTTGTAGTTGTTGGTTGTAAGAGCTATTATCGCCTGAAAGTTCTTGCGAAATTTAGTTTCTTTATCAGCTGCCCTAACTCAAAAAAGAGCATCTTTTAAAAACATTAAAGCAAGATGGTGAAATGAAAGCCAAGGAATTTTCTCTGTTTACTTAAGATAAAATTTTATCTAACAGGTAATTAAGCTATTGCTCAAAGGCGAAAACGTCTTAGCTGATATGATACAAGAGTCTCTTAGAGTATCTAAGAGCGGAAATAGAACTCAGAAAACGGGCTTCAAAAAAGCGCTTAAAAGGAATCTGATTTTCTTTATCTCTCATCACTTTTCTCTTGATTGGGTAAGAAAAAGGGCAGCTTTTGGCTGCCCTTTTTCTTATAGCTTTCAAGCTTAAATTATCTTCTAAGCTTTAACTTGTTGATCAACGTTTGATAACGTTTTGTGTCTGTTGAATTGAGGTAATCTAATAAACGGCGACGTTGACCCACTAATTTAAGAAGTGCTAAACGAGATCCATGATCTTTAGGAGCTCTCTTTAAGTGATCTGTCAGCTCTGTGATCCGCTCTGTTAAAATGGCGATTTGGACGTCGGCAGAACCGGTATCTTTTTCATGCAGCTGAAACTTCTTTGTGATTTCTTCTTTGGTACCTTTGTCTAGTGACATTCAGGAATCCCCCGTAATTTAGAAGCCAAAATGGCTAAGTTTTGAACATGATTTCTGTAGATAACTCCTATAATCATAACAAGATTGAGATTTATTAGCAAGAAAAACCTGGGGAATTGATGAGATTAAAAGTAAGTAAATGGCCTTATAATTAACGTGGAAGGGTAAATTGGGTTGTAAATATTTCATCAAGATTGTTTTAAGACGATGACTTTCTAAAATAAAACTAAAAAAATGTATAAATAATTTTAAAAAATTAACTTTAAATTAAACTTTGGTATCTAGAATAACTTCTATATATGGAGGGAATTTCTTGAAAGTGTCACGGCGAAGAACGACTTTGAAGGGAATGCTGATTTTTCCGTGGTATTTTTCCATTTGCAACTCGTCCCAAATTTTCCCTTTTAATTCTTCTGTGACTGGTTCGTATCGGTATTTCTTCAATAAACTTTCAATATAGGCTTTCTCTTTGCGACGAATAATCTCCACTCCGTAAAAGGGATGTTCATCTTCTGTATGTTGGTTCATAAGGAGCTCCGTACAAAGAAGGTGCATGGCAAAAGCAAAAACACAGTGAGTGCTTGCGCTGATTGAGAATCTCATTTTTCACGTATTTTGTGTATAAGCAACAGATTGATTTAAATAAAAGAGAATTGTCATTTTGCATTCTTGAACTTGCATTTTTCGGGTCAAACATGCTAGCTTGAAAGTCTTTTATTTCAACTATAGGTTTATCATGTATAAAAATGCGTCGTACAAAGAAAAATTTGCCCTTTTGAATGACTGGTTTGGGCTTGTCATTGATTCGGTTAAGAAAGACTTGAAGAATGAGCATCTTAAAAAAGACTTGTATTTCGTTAAGAAATTTTTGGGTTCCAAAAACTTAAATAAACTAACGACGGAAGACTTAACAGAAGCTTATCAACGAGCCATTGTTGAGGAAGAAAAAGGCGAAGAGTTGGCAGAATTTATCACTTCTCGTTGGTTGTTGAAAAATAGCGAGCTTTATGAATTGTTTGAAACGCGTTTGTCGCAGATTAATCCCAATTTCACCGATTTAGAGGAATTGACAGTTGCGCAGGCGCAGCCATTGATGGATGATTCTGTTCGCCAATTTGGTGCTGCACAAACCTATCTTTTTTCTGTATTGAATTCAGTTGTTTTCCCGAAAGAAGTTTTTGAGCGCCTGGAACAGCAGGCTAGACAGCAAAGTCAGGAAGAAGAGCAGGATAATCAAGTCAGAATGGAAAAAATGACGACTGACAATCTGAAAAAAGCCTTCGAAACAGAAGTTTCCCGTTTAACAGATAAGTATGAAAAGAAGCTTGCTGGATTGCAGAAGAAGTATGTCACAGATGTCGAAGGTTTGAAAAAGCAAATTGCTCAGTTGCAGCGCAAGCTTCAAGGAAAGGATGCTTAATGTCTTTCCCCTGGAGTATTAGCCCCCAAAGCGACGATGAACGTTTTATGCTTGAAGCTTTAAAAGAAGCTTGGAAAGCATTTAAAGCAGATGAGGTGCCTGTAGGGGCTGTATTGGTGAAAGATAACCACATTATTGCACGGGGATACAATCAAGTCGAGATGTTGAAAGATGCGACAGCTCATGCCGAAATGCTTTGCCTGACGGCTGGCGAATCTGCCCTAGAGAACTGGAGGCTTTCCAATACAACTCTCTATTGTACCATTGAACCGTGCAGTATGTGTGCAGGTGCAATGTTGTTGACGCGTATTAGCACACTCGTGTGGGGAGCCCCAGATTTGCGACATGGTGCAAACGGAAGTTGGGTGGATTTATTCGAGCCTGTTCATCCAACCCACTCAATCCAAATCCGCAAAGGGGTTTTAGAAGGGCCTTGTGCGGAGATTTTAAAAGACTTTTTTCAGATGCAAAGAGACAAAAAATCCTCTAAGCAAAAAGGGCGCACTAATGGAAACGAATTCCCCTTGGAATGAAATCAATCAGCTGCTTCACGAAATGGCTCAAGGCCAACACAGTACGCTTTTAAGTTGTGGAAGGCGTCTGATTCCCTCTTTAACAACAGATGACATACTGCAGCCGAATGATTTTCCGGAGTTGGAAAACCATCCTCATTTCCGCTATGAAGAGGGACTTTTGGCTGGCATTCATAGCGTGCAAATGGCTTTGTTGGCTTTGAAAGAGCGTCTTTAATCGTTAAAGCCAGTCTTGATGCAATTTGAAGTGGTTGTTATTGACGAAAGCAAGCGTTAGCTTAGGTACCTCGGATTGTGTCGGATTAAACACCTCTTTGCGTTCGGTTTCTTTTGAATAATCAAAAATGACCTCGATAGGAATGCGATAGATCTCGCTCAAGGCTACAATTTGAGCCGTTCCGCAGTAAAAACCCTCTTCTCGTGAATGTTTCAAGTAACTCTCTACGTCGTCTTCTAGCACAATATTTCTTTTCAGTTCTTCGATCGACGATTGAATGTGATGAAGCTGGCTTTGCTTGGCTTTCATTTCTGCGGTTGTCAAATCGCGAGCATCTTCGTGAGTCGCAGGATCGAGGCCTTTTAAACGCTCCTTTAACACTTCAATATCATCTTCCAAGATTACGGTCATTACTTGTTGGCTTTGAATCTTTTTTTCTACAATCTCATTGTGGTCGATAATGCCCCCCATCAGGCTGATCATGACCGGTAATGTGTGGCGTATTTTTTCAAGAAAGTCGGCGGCTTGCTGCCGCAAACGCCTGCTCGGTTGACTCAACAAGGCTTCTTCATTTTTTAAATTTTTCTTCAGCAGGTCTGGGGAGATGGTCCAGTTCAATTCGCTTTGAATGGCTTCACTCTCATTATACAAGAGTTTGATTCCCACTCCAATTGCGCAGAAAAGGCAGTCTCCTTTATCTGGGACATCGATCGTATGCCGATCTTCTTCTGCATTCGAAAGCTTAATCGCATTTGAAATGACGTGAGGGGAATTCATTTTATCTTGTATGGAAATGCGCTCACTATCTTCGTTTGATGGGTGGATTGCCTGAGATTCTTTTTTGATAGCCTTTTCTTCGCTCTTTACACGAACATGCGGGCTTGCTTCCAATGCCTCATTGGGGACTAAAGGAGCGGCTTGGTTGGATTGAAGAGGACGGGATTCATTTGGAGCCTTGTAATTCTCGTTTGAAGCAGTGGGTTGAAGGGCAGGGGGGATATCTGCTGGAGTTTTGACATTCCCTTTTGTGGCAATGGATGGAAGTGAAGGTGATTTTTTGAAGAGGAAATTGTTTAAGGTGGGCTGCGGCTGTTTGGATGGTTTTATTGGAGGGAGCGGAGGAGGTGTGTGTGTTATTGATTTAAGAGGCGCTTTCCATAGAGAGCAAACGCGTACAACTAGCTCTAGCAGTTTTTGGTGGAGGCTAGTAAATTGCCTCCACGCCCGCCCAATTCTATTTGTAAAAGAGCGCCAGCTTGTCGGTGGCTGTGGCGAATTGGGAAGTTGAGGGCTAATAGGGGATGTCATAATGATCTCCTTTTTCAAGGGGTTTGCATGTACCACGGCCCTCTTTATTATACCCTAAGGGTAATTTTTAATGCGCGGCTGCTAGAATGTACTGATAGTGGTTGCCGCCAGAGCGATATAGTTGGATGGGAGGAAGTTCGGATTTCATCGGATTGAAGGTTTGTGCTCCAAATTTTGCGGGAATCAGGGGGTCATGAACCTCAATTGGAATGTTAAAAGCAGCGCTTAATGCAAACAGGTGTAGGCTCGAGCACCAAAAGCTGTCTTGCGAACAGCGTTGAAGGAACTCTTCGTTTGAGTGAATAATGACCTCTGCATCTATTCGCTTGCTTAATTTTTCATGTATGTCATATGCCTGATTGATAAGGGAGGTGTAGGTTTTTTCTAATGATTCTTGTCGATTGGATATCAATTGGTTGAATTGCTGTAAGGTGTTATTTTCAGCTTCTGTAAAGATGTGCCCGATTTTTCCTTGCTGCACGGCGATGTGCTTAATCCAAACGGATACTTGTTGCTTTAAAAGAGGGGTTACATTCGTAGTCGGTTTTTTGTCTCTAGTCAAAGTCTTGATGAGGTTGTGCTCTATCTTTAAAAGATCGCTTCTTAAAAAGTTGGAAGCACGTCTTTTAAAATCTGAATTATATTCCCCTCTATCGCTATCCAAATACCCATAACATTCTTCTGATAAGGGATGATCCTCCAAGAGACACTTCGTTATGAAATCAAGGCCTTTTTGCCTCAATGTACGATGCGAGTGCTGAATCATCTCCCCGTCCACAGATTGATCGTTTAAAAGATGGGGATATTGAATTTCAAGCCCTTTTAAAATAGCGTGAAGTTGGCAATTGCCATCACTTGGTACGTTAATGAGGGTTTGATTGATTGGATGGGGTTTGTGCTGTTCTGTAATTTTGGTGGTCGGCTTGCTCTGTAATGGTGGTGCGGAGTACTCAAATGGCGGTTGAGTCCATGCTTGCGCTCTTGGTTGTTGAACCCGGGCTTGCGGTTTTGATGTGAGAGTGCGATGCACAATGGTTGGGGTGGTACGTTTAGTTTTGTTAACAGTCTTTTCTATCTGTTTTGGCGTGCAAGCATCCAAATCAGTTGAGGGAGTCGGCTTTATGGGAGTAATTGATTGGGTCGATAAATCACACGGCTTGAGGGGCGTTGATTTGTTAAAGTTTGCCTGTGCTTGTTGATTTACTCTTTGAGTCAAGAAAGAAAGTGGGGATGGGATGTTTTTTAAAAATGTATAGAGTCTTCCTAAACCTACCATCATCCGACTAGGTAAAGAAAAAAGAGTTTTCTGAAATGAATAACTTGAAAATGGATTTATCATGAAAATTACTTTTTTAAATTGTTTTAATAGGATTTATAAATTTATTATATAATTTTATTTTGTTTTTATAAACAAAATATTTATTAAATTATTGTTAAGTTTGTTGTTTATTGTTATTTAGTGTTAATGCTGGAGAGGAATTTAGATTAGAAAAAAGGTTGGGGGTATGGGATTCGGGTGAGGGTAATAATTGAGTGGGTTTAGAAAAAGATTGTTTTTTAAAGAAGAAATCTTTATCTTAAGGGGTTTCCATTGGCTAATAGAAGCTTACAAAGATCAAGCAGCTTCTGGGAAGTGTTCACGAAGTCTGATGATTTGCTTTAATGTTGAGTGGAAGGATTGGCAGTCTAATTTCTGCTAAGGCGGACTCGCTTTGAATCAAACCAACAGGCTTTGTGAATGTTAAGCCAAATGAATAAACAACCTGTATTTAATTACTAACGTTTCTCTTTGAGGAGTCTTATAATGAAAAAGAATGTCCATCCGCAATACCAGAAAGTCTTGTTTGTTGATTCTGCTTCTGGTTACCGTTTTGTATGCGGATCTACTTTACAGCCTGAAGCAACTGAAAAGTTTGAAGGGGTAGAATATCCAGTTAGTTATCTCTCTATTTCTTCTTCTTCGCACCCTTTCTTCACAGGAAGCAAGCAATTGGTTGACTCTGAAGGCCGAGTTGAGAAATTTAAGAAGCGTTTCGAGCGTAAAAAGGAAGCTGCTAAAGACGATTCTCAGCAAGAATCTGGATCTGACAGCAAGCAGAAAGGTTCTAAATAATTCGTCGCAGGGTGGTCTAAGGTAATATCTTTAGCTTAGGCCTCCTAGCTTTCGTTCTTTTATCTTCTTTGTTACTTATAAATAATGACTTGAAGTATTAGAGTTAAAGTATGAGTTGCTCAGTTTAAATTGAATTGAAGTTATCACTCAGATGGTCTAGATTTAGCCGTCTTTTAATTCTGATTAGTCAATCTCATGTCCAATTTTAAATATCAATTCCCGGTTTTTATCTGAAGCTGGTGAAAATAAAGCAGAGTAGATTCTTTGATGGAAAAGAAAGTTCATCAACTTCTTGAGCGTTTGTCAGAAGTCGAGGAAGTGTTGGGGCAGCCGCACGTTTATGACGACCAAAAAAAATACCGTGCACTATCGCAAGAGCATGCTTATTTGAGCCAGCTCAAGCATACATGGGAAGAAAAGCAGTTGTCTCAGAGGCAGCTTGAGGATAATCAAGAACTTCTTAAGATTGAAAAAGATCCTGAGTTTGCAGAAGTGTTAAGGGATGATATCCGTCAGCTGGAAGCGCGTGTTCAAGAGCTTCAGACTGCGATGGAAAATCAGCTTGTTCCTCCAGATCCATTAGATAATCGCCCTTCCATTATTGAATTGAGAGCTGGTACGGGTGGTGATGAGGCTGCTTTATTTGTTGGCGATTGTGTGAGAATGTATAAGTTATTTGCCGATCGCAAAGGGTGGCGTTATGAATTGCTTTCTTGCACTCCTTCTGATGTGGGGGGCTATAAAGAGTATGTCATGGTCTTTTCCGGACCAAATGTTTATCGTTTTATGCAGTATGAGGCCGGAACGCATCGGGTGCAGCGCGTTCCAGAGACTGAAGCGCAAGGACGTGTGCATACCTCTGCAATCACCATTGCTGTTTTGCCTGAACCGGATGAGGACGAAGAGATCGACCTGGATGATAAAGATCTGAGGATCGATACCTATCGCTCCTCTGGTGCAGGCGGTCAGCACGTTAACACGACAGATAGTGCCGTTCGTATCACTCACGTCCCTACAGGAATTGTCGTGTATTGTCAGGAAGAGCGGAGTCAGCATAAGAATAAAGACAAGGCTATGCGCCTTTTGAAAGCTAAAATGGCTGAAATCGAGCAGCAAAAAAAGCAGCAGGAGTTAGCTAGTACGCGCGCTCAGCAAGTGGGTTCTGGTGATCGTTCTGAAAGGATTAGAACCTATAATTTCCCGCAAAATCGCATTACAGACCATCGCATTAATCTAACGAAGTATAATCTGGACTATGTGATGGAAGGGGATTTGGAAGAGATTACAGCAGCGCTCGTGACCTACTTCCATCAGGAGAAACTGAAAGGGACAGAAGAAGCATGACCTCTGTTGCAGAGGCGCTGGCTTTTGTAGCTCAGGCGTTAGCTGTGAAGAAAAGTTCGCTTGTGCGTAGGCAGGCAGAAGAGATTCTTTGCTGTGCACTTGCTTGCGACCGCTCTTTTCTCTATTCGCATAGTTGTCAGCAACTAAGCGAGGGTGAGTGGTTATGCTGCCAAGATTACTTGTCGAGGCGCTTGCGAGGTGAGCCGTTAGCGTATATTCATGGTGTGGTGGAGTTTTATCACTGCCAGATCAAGGTGACGCCTGCTGTGCTGATTCCTCGTCAAGAAACTGAAATTCTCGTTGATAAAATTGCAAAAACATTGGCAAGGCAAGATTTGCATGGAAAAGTGCTCTTGGATCTTTGTTGCGGTTCTGGCTGCATAGGAATTGCCTTGAAAAAGCAGTTTCCCGATCTCACGGTAGTTTTGGCTGACTTTTCTTTTGAGGCATTGCAAGTGGCCAGGCAAAATGCCTTGGATAATCAGGTTGATGTGACTTGTCTGCAGGGAGATTTTCTAGAGCCATTTAAAGGGGAGCGGGCGCATTATGTTGTGTGCAATCCCCCCTATATCTCAGAAGCTGAGTTTAACGAGTTGGGTTTAGAGGTTAAAGAGTTTGAGCCAAAGATGGCTCTTTTAGGGGGGAGTAGCGGATTGGAGTTTTATGAGCGATTAGCCAGCGACCTTCCGGCATGTCTCTTTCCTAATGCGCAGGTCTGGTTGGAGATTGGGTATTTGCAAGGAGAGGGCGTGCAAAAACTTTTTCAAGGGGTTCCTTGGAAAGGACAGCACCTTGAAAATGATTGGGCGGGCCATCATCGCTTCTTTTTCCTTGAAAATGAATGATTTTTTGAGTATCCTGTTTTCATTTAAGAATTAAGCCCTAAAAAGCGTATAGAGGATTTCATGTTAGGGACGTTAACAACAAAGTTGCAAGATGTTTTTTCGAAGTTAGGCGGAAAGAAACGTTTGACAGAAGAAAATATTTCTGACGCGGTCAATGAAGTGCGTTTGGCTTTGTTGGAGGCAGATGTCAATTATGGAGTCACTAAGACGCTTGTTAAGCGCCTTAAAGAGAAATCTTTAGGTGAGCAGGTTATTAAATCGGTTACGCCTGGTCAGCAGTTTATTAAAATCGTCCATGATGAGCTTGTTGTGTTGATGGGTGGTGATGAGGCGAACCTTCAGCTTGAAGGTAAACCTGGCGTGATTATGTTATGTGGATTGCAAGGGTCTGGTAAAACGACGCATAGTGCTAAGTTGGCCAGGTATTTGAAGAAGAAAGGCCAGTGCAAAAATCCATTGCTAGCTGCTTGTGATTTACAGCGTCCTGCAGCTATCGAACAGTTAAAGATATTAGGTCAACAAATTGGTGTGCCTGTTTTTTCTATGGCCGGTGAAAAAGATCCTGTTCGCGTTGCGAAGGAAGCTTTAAAACAGGCGCAAGAGGGACAGCATGATCTTCTAATCGTGGACACGGCGGGTCGTTTGCATATTGACGACGAGTTGATGACGCAGTTAGAAAAAATTAAAGACGTTTTGAAGCCAGGTGAAATTCTTTTCGTTGCGAATGCAACCACGGGGCAAGATGCCGTTAACGTAGCTGCTGAGTTCAATAAGAGGATCTCAGTGACGGGTACAATCTTGACCATGTTGGATGGTAATACGCGCGGGGGTGCTGCGATATCCATTCGCGAAGTGACTGGTAAGCCGTTAAAATTCGAAGGGGTTGGGGAGAAAGTTGATGATATTCAACTTTTTAATCCAAATTCGATGGCTGACCGTATCTTGGGAATGGGAGATACAATTAACCTGGTTAAGAAAGCTCAGGAGCATATCGACGAAGCAGAAGCTCAAAAGCTCGAACAAAAGATTCGATCGGCGACTTTTACCTATGATGATTATTTGAAGCAGATTCAGACAGTCAAAAAAATGGGATCGATCAAAAGTTTGTTGGGTATGTTACCTGGAATGGGTCAACTTCCTGCGATGGATTTTGACGAAAAAGAGTTTTTTAAAGTTGAAGCGATGATTTTGTCCATGACTCGTGATGAGAGGACTGAAAAATGCGAGTTGACAGCTCCGAGACGTAAGCGCCTTGCTCAAGGAAGTGGAACTAAGATTGAAGATGTCAACAAGCTTGTTAAATCGTTTAAACAAGCTAAACAATTTTTTAAAAATATGCCAAATATGAAACAATTAGAAAAGATGTTGGGAGGATCCCTATGGCGTTAAAAATTAGATTGCGGCAACAAGGTCGCACAAACCGTGCTTTCTTTCGTTTAGTTGTGACCGACTCTCGTTCACCTCGCGATGGTAAGTACGTTGAAGCTCTCGGCTGGTACAATCCAGTAGAAGCTGAAGACGATAAGAAGTTGTTTTTCAAATCAGACCGCATTAAGCATTGGTTGGACCTTGGTGCCCAATTGACAGAAAGTGCTGCTTGTTTGATCAAGAAAACTTCTCCAGAAATTATTCGTGCTCAGACGGAGAAAAAAGTAGCCGCTCGTGCTAAAGCAGCTGTAAAGCGTAAAGAAAAGACGCAAGGCTAAGAATAAGGTGATCGTCGATATTTTATCTCTTTTTCCTGGCTATTTTAGAGGGCCTTTCGATGAAAGTATCCTCAAGCGAGCTCAAGAAAAGAGATTATTGACGATCAATTTGCTTGATATACGGGATTTTGCCGACAATCGCTTTCGCCGCGTTGATGATCGACCTTATGGGGGTGGTCCTGGAATGGTGATGATGCCGCAGCCAGTGACAGCCGCCATTCGTCATGTGAAGAGCCCTCAAGCGAAGGTCATTTACATGTCTCCTCAAGGGAGACCGTTAAATGCAGCCAAGTGTCGTCAATTAGCGCAGGAACAGCATCTAATTCTTTTGTGTGGTCACTATGAAGGAATTGATCAGCGAGTTCTAGATGAAGAAGTAGATGAAGAAATTAGTATAGGTGATTACGTCCTGACTAACGGCTGCTTGGCAGCCATTGTCCTTCTAGATGCTGTCTCCCGTTTTATCCCAGATGTTTTGGGTCATGCTTCTGCTGCAGATGAAGATTCATTTGAAGGGGGACGATTAGATTATCCGCACTATACGCGGCCAGAAGTCTTTGAAGGGCGTTCCGTACCGAGTGTATTATTGAGTGGAAACCATCAGGAAATTGCCAAATGGCGCCTGGAGCAAGCACTGAAAAAGACGCTGGACGTTAGACCCGACCTTCATGCTTAGCAGAAGCCCTGCAAAAAAGTTAAAAATGATTTGCTTAACAATCGATTGAAAGAGGATAATTCTTTCCTTCGAGGCAAAAAGAGTGAAATTTAGGAGAAATTGATCATGAGTCGATCTGCCATTATTGAAAAGCTGCAAAGCCAGCAGATGAAAAAGGATGTTACATCCTTCCGCATCGGTGATACTGTTCGCGTTCACATTCGCATCATTGAAGGCGATAAAGAAAGAACACAGGTTTTTGCAGGAACTGTCATTGCTCGTAAAGGACAAGGCCTTTCTGAGACCTTCTCTGTGCACCGTGTTGCTTACGGCGAAGGCATGGAAAGAGTTTTTATGTTGCACAGCCCACGTATTGCAAAGATTGAAGTCGTAAAAGAAGGTGATGTCCGTCGCAGCAAGCTTTACTACTTACGTGGAACATCTGGCAAGGCTTCTAAAGTTAAAGGCCGTTTTGGTGCTCGCCGTGCTCCAGCTCCTGCTGCAGAAGCTAGCGCAGAATAAACCTTTCATGGTTTAAACGATTGTATTGCTTAACCCAGGTTTGCTAGCAAACCTGGGTTGTTTTTATTCCGATTATTGCCTTCTTTTTTTAACGTCTCTTCACCCCGACTACTGCCATGCCCCACTCCAGTTTAAGCGAAGACGAGCGCCTCCGTTTGGTATCAATGACGGCTTATGAAGAAGGAATGTATTTGAAGGGTTATCAATGCATTGCTGGTATCGATGAAGCGGGTCGTGGACCTTTGGCAGGTCCTGTTGTCGCTGCTGCTTGTATTTTGCCGCGCGGTCTTCTCATTCCCCAAGTGAATGATAGTAAAAAGTTGACTCCAAAAATACGCGAGCGTTTATTCGGCCGTTTACTGAATGATCCGTCTGTCAGGTATGGAATCGGAATCGTTGAACCGATTGATATCGATCGGATTAATATCTATCAAGCAACCATTCAAGCCATGTTAATAGCTGTCCAGCAACTTCCCGTTCCTCCCGACTGCTTGCTAGTTGATGGCATGCCGCTTCCCCATCCAAACCTGCCTTGCTTGAAAATTATAAAAGGCGATCAATTATCCCAGTCGATTGCTGCTGCTTCCATCATTGCCAAAGAAACGCGTGATCGCTTGATGAATGACTATCACTTGCAATGGCCTCAATATGGCTTTAACCAGCATAAAGGGTATGCAACGGAGCGCCATCTAGAAGCGATTTTACAGCACGGCCCTTGCCAAATTCACCGCCGCTCTTTCGATCCCATCAAATCCATGATTGGACAAGGCGCTGAGGTGAACATTTAACATTCAGAATCGCTTGCCTGCTAAGATTTGAATCAAGTCTAGAAGATGTAATTGGCAGTTTATGAGTAATAGTTAAGATCCTGGAGCTTAGTTTTTTTCAGAGGGGAATAATCTTGACAAAAATTAAAAATTTTATATAATCAGCTAAACCTCAATTTAATACCGTTTATCTATGCTTAAAAGTATGACAGCGTTTGGTCGTGCAAATTTCAACACCGAAATGGGCCACTTCACCGTTGAGATTCAATCCGTTAATCGTAAATTTTTAGAAATCAATGTACAGCTTCCGCGCGAACTGAGCTATTTCGATGTGGAAATCAAAAAATGGCTGCAGCCTTATATCACGCGTGGGCAAGTAACTGTCAAAGTAATGGCTTCTTTTGAGGGTAAGGCGCCTTTTATTGTTGTCCCCAATTTGGCATTGGCTAGGCAGATTAAAGAGGCGTGGTCGACGATTGCGAAGCAGCTGGAGTTGGATGGAGAATCTATTGACTTAGAGCTCTTATCGCAGTCAGAGGATATACTCCGGTTTGAAGAAAATCGCCATGAAGAAGAGAACTACCGTCAAATATTGAAGCAGGTGTTGGATCAGGCTGTTGCAGGCTTCATGCAGATGAAGTTTCAAGAAGGGGATGTCTTGCTAGGTGATATGTTGAGCCGCTCGGAAAAGATACGCCAAGCCATGAAGATCATTGAAGAAAGAACGCCTTATGCGACCAAAAAGTATCGCGAAAAGCTTATGGCGCGCTTAGAAGACTTATTGCCCGAGCATGTGGAAAATGAAGAGCGCATTTTGCGTGAAGTTGCATTGTTTGCAGAGAAGATTGACATTGCAGAGGAAATTACGCGTTTTTTCTGCCATTTGACTCGTTTTGAAGAACGCATTCAAGGTTCTGATTCGAGTGTTGGAAAGACCCTAGAGTTCATTTTACAAGAGCTTGGCAGAGAAGTAAACACGATTGGAAGCAAGTCGTCAGATATTGAAATTGCTAGGCTTGTGATCGACATTAAGAGTGAATTGGAACGCATCCGAGAACAGATTCAAAATATCGAGTAGGATATGGGGCTTTTGGAGAATAGAGCGAAAGGATTAATGTTTGTTATTAGCGCTCCGGCTGGAACGGGTAAAACGACTCTTGTAGATATGCTGACAAACGAGTTTGCATCTGTCGTTGCCAATATCTCTTATACCACCCGGCAGCCTAGATCTGGGGAGGTATATGGGCAGCATTATCATTTTATTACCCAATCAGAGTTTGAAGCAAAAATAGCTGCCTCAGATTTTCTCGAGTATGTTAAGCTATATGGGACTTATTATGGAACATCGCGCCGTTGGATTGAAGAGCAAAGAGCGTCTGGGCAGCATGTGATTCTCGTCATAGATACTCAAGGTGCTTTACAGCTGAAAGGACGTTGCGATGCAACTTTTATTTTTATACGTCCGCCCTCATTAGAAGTGTTAAAGCAGAGGCTGGTTCACCGTCAAACAGAGTCGACAGAGATGATAGAACAGCGACTGGCGTGCGCAGAACGGGAATTGGATGCCGCTCAATATTATGATTATCAAATTATCAATGATGACCTTAATGAGGCTTATCAAGTGTTAAGAAGCATTTTGATCGCCGAATGTCACCGCACCTCTTATGTGTGTGAAACAAATAGGTCATTAATAAAAGGAGCATGAAATGGAAAAAAAGAATCGATTCACGAATGAGAGTCTTTCTAAGAAATTTAAGAGTAATTTTGAGCTCGTTAATTACGCCATTTTATTGGCAGAGAATATGATTAAGACAGGGCGCGATACACGTGTTAAGTCCGAGATGCAAAATCGTGCAATGTTGATTTTAGAAGAAATCAATGAAGGCAAAGATCATTTTGATGAAATCAAAGATTCTTCTGCAAGAGCATCAAATCATCAAGGCAGCAGTCAAATGAATGAGGAATTGATGCAGGAAGAGAAAGCGGAAAGACGCAAGTACCGTACAGCTGCTGCTCCAATTTCCTTTGATGAAGATGAAGAATAGCACGGAGTAGAAGGATGGTTGATGCAACAACTGGATGGGTGTTACTTTTATCCGTCGCAATTGTGGCTACTTTAGCTTTCCTTATTTTTGCCTTTTGGTTCGGCTGGTGGATGTCTGGCCGAGCCATGGGTGTAAGTCCCTATACTGGAGTGCCGCTTAGGCGTGCTACCGATCTTTCTTATTATGCAGCCGAACAAGCGCTCCTTTTTCTTTACAACTTCCAGCAATATGACAATCGCATTTTTAAGCTAAGCCGCGCTGCCTATTGCCGCGAAACTGGCCGTATTTTTACCGAGTGTGTAACGTGGATGGATACGGTGAAGGTTGATTGGACTTTTTTGCAAAAGCGCTATCCTGGTATTTGGGTTTCTTGGGGAAGTTTGAACAGCGATCAGCAAAGAGCTATTAGTGATGCTCACGAATCCTTAGAAGGTTTTCAGACTGAAGTCTCAAGTCCTTCTCCAGCTCCTCGAGCGATTGAACCGGAATATGCCTATACGAAGCCCGGTCCTCTTTATGTTGATATTCAGACGAAAGTTCTGCTAGGATGGAAGGTCGTTCCCGGAACCGAACTTGAAGTTTTGATCGTTCAGAAGCCTGTTCGATAGTATTCGTTAATGCCTTTCTAAATAAATTTTGAAACAGGACAGTGCCATGACACAAAAGATTTTGATTACTTCTGCCCTTCCCTATGCAAATGGTCCGCTTCACTTTGGCCACCTTGCAGGTGCTTATCTTCCAGCAGACTGCTATGCCCGCTTTCAAAGACTTATGCAACAAGACGTGCTCTATATTTGCGGATCTGATGAGTATGGCATAGCCATTACGATGAGTGCGGATTTGGCTGGCCGTACGCCAAAAGAGCATGTTGATATTTTTCATCACATCAATCGCGACTTCTTCCATAAGTTGCAAATTTCATTCGACCATTATTCGCGAACAACTTGGGAAGGGCATGTCGAGCCTACCCATCAGTTCTTTAACGATCTGTTTGCGAACGGATTTATCGAGGAAAGAACAACGGATCAGCTCTATTCAGAAAGCGATCATAAATTTCTTGCCGACCGCTACGTCGTTGGAACCTGTCCCCGTTGTGCTTTCGAAACTGCAAGAGGGGATGAATGCCCTCGTTGTGGTGCCAGTTATGAAGCCACTGAGCTAAAAAATCCTCGTTCAAAGCTTACAGGTTCTCCTCTTGTCCGCCGTCCGACAAAGCATTGGTTTTTGCTGTTGGATAAATTTAAAAGCCGGTTAATGGATTGGCTGCAGACCAAAAATTGGAAGCCCAATGTTATTAACTTCATCAAGGGCTATATCGATAATTTGCATCCAAGAGCAATTACGAGGGATTCTAATTGGGGGATTTCTGTTCCGCTTCCGGATTCAGAAGGAAAAGTTCTCTACGTTTGGTTCGATGCTCCGATCGGCTATATCTCGGCTACGAAAGAGTGGGCCTTGTTGAAGGGGAATCCTGAAGAGTGGAAAGACTATTGGATGGACCCAAAGTCCAAGCTGGTCAACTTTATTGGAAAAGACAACATTCCATTTCACGCTTCCATTTTTCCTGCGATGGTGATGGGGCAAAATCAGCCCTACAAACTTGTGGATGAATTGCCAGCCAACGAATTTTACAATTTAGAAGGACGGCAATTTAGTAAATCAGATGGCTGGTACATTGATTTAGAAGACTTCTTCCAGCGCTATACGAGCGATCAAATTCGCTATGCGATTGCTTCCAATGCGCCAGAGACATCCGATAGTGAATTTACTTGGAAAGACTTTCAACTGCGCTGCAATAGTGATTTGCTTGGAAAATATGGTAATTTGGTTAATCGTGTTCTGGTCTTTATTCGCAATCAGTGTGACGGTATCATTCCTGATTTGGGCGATTTGGAAGAGCAGGATCAGGTGTTCTTAAATCAAATTCAAAGCTTGGTTGACCAGGCAGCAGCTAGTTATGCGAGCTTTAAAGTAAGGCGGGCAAGCCAGGTTTTCATGGAGTTGGCTCAGCTGGGTAATATCTATTTTGATGGCAAGAAGCCTTGGCAAGATGCCAAAAATGAAGAAACCCGGTCCAGGATGAAAACAACGCTTGCTTGTTGCATAGAGTGTTTAAAGGCTTTAGCCTTGATTTCTTTTCCGGTCATTCCTAAGACCGCTAACCAGTTGTGGCATTTACTGGGCTATCAAGGAGATATCGCTCTGGTTGATTGGAACCGGGTCAAGGTTGAAAAAGTGACTGCCGGGCAAAAAATTCTTCCTCCTCAAATTCTCTTTCAAAGAGTGGAAGACGAGGCTATTGAGTATGAAGTTCAGAAATTGCAGCAGCTTTCGGCGGCTCAAAAAAGCAAGTCAGTACCTATTCCAGCCCCAGCTCCCGCAGCTATCACGCCTTTAAAGCCTGCAATCGATATTGAAGACTTTCGCAAATTAGACTTGCGCGTGGGTGTCATTCTCAAGGCTGAGCCTGTCCCAAAAAGCAAAAAGCTGTTCAAACTATTCGTTGATATTGGAGTAGAGCAACGGGCAGTTGTTGCTGGAGTGGGGGAGTTTTATAAGGCAGAGGATTTAATCGGCCGCAAGGTTGTCGTTGTTGCGAATTTAAAGCCTGCTGTTTTGATGGGGATTGAAAGTCAGGGGATGCTGCTTGCTGCGAAGCAGGAAAGTTCTTTAGAAATTCTTTTCGTCGAAGGAATTGATCCAGGCGGCATTGTTAGTTAGTTTTTGGGGAATTGATTGCCTGAGATAGGCGCTCTCCCCAAAAATAGGTTTTGAATGGATCACTACCCAGGCAATAATGCCTGGGCTACATCAAGCCTTTTAGAACTCTCATTTGATTCATTCTTGCACATACTCCTGAATCCTTAGGCTACAAGCTCTTTAAGTTCTCTAGCCCTACTTTAGCAATTAAGGATACGATGGGTTCAAAAAGAGGTGTGGGGAGTTGATCCCAAGCAAACCACTCCCAGCCTTCGCACTTGTCGGGTTCCATTAGCTTAAGATCGCCCGTAAAGTCTTGAACAAACATGAATAGGGTCACATAATGTTTGTTTGCTTCCATGTGATTATTTATCCAAGGACCTTGTTTAATCGATAAAGGAGTCAAATTGGCTTCCTCTTGCAGTTCTCTTTGCACGCACTCTTCAACGGTTTCTCCATGCTCCAAATGCCCTCCTGGAAAGGCCCAGTAGCCGGTGCCATGCGAACCTCGCCTTTTTCCTAATAGGACTTTTCCCTGTTTGATGACGGCAATTCCGACACCAACTCTAGGGGGGTCTTTGACGACTATTTTTTTTTGTAGTTTAAAACGGGGAAGCTTCTCTTGAGTGTCTGTGCAGACAGTGTCAGAGAATAGGTTGAGAGGACGCACCCACACTTTTTGCTCCCCTTCCAAGGATTGATAAACGACACATTCTTCGAGCGTTTCGCTATGGTGGGCGATTGCTAAAACGCGGTAATGGTGTCCTTTATAGTGCTTATAGATGCCTTTTTGCAATAGCTGTGCTTCATCTGAAAGGGAAGGGAGAAGGGGCTTCGACATAGACAAATCTCCGATATTAATTTTCAATAGCAACGTTCGTTTGGTGCGAGCTAGCATCTTATGAATGGGAAAAAAAAGCAAGAAACGATTTGAAAAAAGTGACAAAAAAATAGAAATAAAAAAAAACTTTAAGATTGTAATCTATTACTCTCTAAAGTTTTTTAATTAGGCAAGAGGGTTAGACTGATTCACCATTTGCACGCATTTCGCGTACAACAGCTGCAACGCCGAGACGATCAATCGTTCTCATAGCTGCTGTAGAAAGCTTTAATGTGATAAAGCGGTTTTCTTCAGCGAACCAAATTCTCTTTTTGAAGAGGTTTGGTAGAAAGCGACGTTTAGTTTTTCCTGTCACTTTAAGACCAATACCTTTCTTCTTCTTAGCAATACCACGGATGGCGTACTTATAGCCGCGTGTAGGCTTTTTACCTGTAACTTGACATACTTTTGACATAGTTTCTCCAATAGCGATCGACGAATGAAAATAAGGAATATAGCAGAAATAACCTTAATAGACAAGGCAAAATTCAGAAGATTAAAAAAATTAAGAGAAGAATTAATAACTTGATAGATCTTTAGAGGGTCAATGTAAAGGAAGCCATCCTTCTCGGATATTAAAGCGTTTATAGACATGGCGCTTTCTTTCGTGTGCGACTTGCTGCTCATACTCAAGATTTGGCAATTCCTGGCCTTGCAATTCGCGCTTTAATTCTTCGATTTTTTCTTTCAAATGTCTTAAGCGGAGCCAATCGGTCTGAGTATACTGCCCAATGGGAACATTAAACCGTTCTTCATCTTCTGTAGTGAGTTCGAGCTTTTGATACAGCTTTTTGTCTTTCTTTTTCAGCTTATTTAATTCCCGCTGAAAGCTGGAGACAATTTCTTCAATCAATTTGGGAGTTAACGTTGCAGTCTGGGGGTCTTGGATCACGTTCGCAATCGCGGCCAGTTCCGACAGTCTTTCAATAAAAATTTTTCGGAGCGTTTCGGATAAAATGGTTTCAACTTTAACAAAGTCTACCTTCATAGAAACCTGCCTAGTTATTTTTATTATAAACCTATTTTTATTAATGAGCAATATGATCTCTGTGCAATTTTTTGGTGCAGAATATCATCAGCGACAGGTTTGAGGAGAAGCTAAGTATCGCTATTGATTTTATCAGTGGAAGTGTGCTAACAAACTATTTGATAAATTCACCTGCTCTGTATGGAGGAAAAAATTCCAAGTTCAGGCTTTTACAATTGAATCAATTCCCTACTCATTCTTGTATTGAAGGTATTTCTAGAAGGCATTATGGAAGATATTAAAGCTGACGTTGTCGTTATTGGATCGGGGCCCGCGGGACAAAAAGCTGCCATACAAGCGGCTAAACTTGGTAAAAATGTCATAGTCGTTGAAAAAGATGCAGAGCCTGGCGGGGCCTGCTTATATTCAGGGACCATTCCTTCAAAAACATTCCGTGAAGCTGTGGTTGATTTGACGCGGTTTTATGACCGTCATTTCGAGGGCAAAGAGTATATTTTACCCGATGTCACAATCGATGAACTCAACTTTCGTTTAAATTCGGTCATTAAGGAAGAACGCAATATTATCACGCGGCAATTTAAGAAGAATGGGATTCGCATCGTGCCAGGATCGGCCCGTTTCGAGAATCAAAACACCTTAATTGTCGTCGATAGTGATTACCGTCTCAAATATCAAATTAAGGCCACAACTTTTATCATTGCAACAGGATCTAATCCGCGCAATCCAAGCGATGTTCCCTTCGACCATCAAGTGATTTTGGACTCTACCACGCTGCTTGGAATCGGGCGCGTTCCCAAGAGCATGATCGTGCTCGGGGGGGGGATCATTGGGTCTGAATATGCCAGCTTTTTTTCTGCTCTTGGCACTGAAGTGACGGTGATTGATCGCAAAGAACACATGCTTCCTTTGCTCGATGCAGAGATTGGAATTCACTTGCAAACGGCGCTGACTGATATTGGTTTAAAGTTTTTAGGTAAGAAAGAGCCGATCGAGATCAAGCGGGTCGAAGATCACGCCTATGTGAAATTTAAAGACGGCAGTTCTTTAGAGGCAGATGTTCTACTCTATGCATTGGGAAGGGTTGCCAATATCGAGGCTCTTCACATCGAAAACACGGGCATTATCGTCGATGCCAAAGGATACATCCCCGTCAATGCCTTATTTCAAACAACAGTTCCCCATATTTATGCAGTGGGTGACGTCATTGGGGGGCCTTGCCTGGCTTCGACGAGCATGGAGCAGGGACGCTTAGCTGCACGCCATGCATGCGGAGTGCAAACTCATCATTTCCCTACATTCTATCCTGTCGGTATTTATACGATTCCAGAGATTTCTAGCTGCGGCTATACAGAAGAAGAATTGAAGGCATGGGGATTTCACTATGAAGTGGGCCGCGCTCACTATTATGAAATAGCTCGCAGCCATATAGCCGGTAGCAATACGGGATTATTTAAAGTCCTTTTCCACGCAGAAACCCTGGAGATTTTAGGCGTTCACGTGATTGGGCGCAATGCGACAGAGGTGATTCACATTGGCCAAATGGGGATCAGTTTCCGCGCGCATTTGGACTATTTCATTGATCATGTCTTTAATTACCCGACCTATGCCGAAGGGTATCGCGTCGCTGCTTTAAACGGGATCAATAAAATTAAATTCAAGAAGTAAAACAAAGGCTCTGAATGCTATAGCATCTGTCTTTTTTGATTCAGGGACTTTTGAAGCTTGGCAAACGGGCTTCTAAAGTTCTGTCTCTCGATAAAAGTTGGCCATTGATTTCTCGTGGCTTTTCTGCTATAATAGGTCTTGAAAAAGTCTTTAGTTCCTTGTTTAAGACAATTAATTTCATCCCAAATGAAAGGGACTAATACATAAAATTCTTTGTGTATGAGACTTGAAGGTAAGATTTATGACTCATTCGCATTCAAAGCCTGATAGCAGCGATTCCCAGCATGAAGGAAATCCCGACCAGGAAGAAATCACTTACAAGCGTCCTGAATTCATTGTAATTGATGATCGGCCGACTAATCCTTATGGCTACAAAAAACAGACGCGTTATAATTCTTCGGGCGAGCAGGCGGGAAATGAAGATCATTCCCAGGTTCAACAAGGCCCTTTTTCACTCCGCTTTTTATGCCTATTAGGCGTGATTTTCTGTTTCATCTTTGGGATAGGGTTATTTTTTATCGCCTCTCTTTCAACGGTTGCTGCAGTTGTTTTTTTATTGCAAAATGGCGAACTCAATCGGGGCGTGCGAGCGCTTTGGAAATTATTCTCCAACGTCATCGTTGTGGGAGCGGGTTGCATGATTGGGCTGATCAGTCCCACGATTGGCATCGGACTCATGGCGGTTTACTTTTCGCTTTCGGGCAGATTATCAAGCAGCGATGGGCTAAAAAGAGCAGTTAAGCGCTGGTTTAATATCCCTTAAGACAGCGACCCCCTCTTCAGGTGCATTCGTTAGTCTCATGAAATTAAGACGAGCCATTCCCTGCAAAATAGCTTATTAGCCCTTGCTGGGAATGGCTGGATTCCTATTTCTTATCGATCTTAAATTTAATTGCCTGTCCTTCCAACTCCAGCTTAATTTTGCTATGAGGTGGAATTTTACCTTCCAAAATGGCGGTTGAAAGTTGATTGACGACCTCATTTTGAATGTAACGCTTGAGAGGGCGTGCGCCAAAATGTGGATCATAGCCTTCCTTGGCCAGATGGGCCAAAACTTGCGGAGTCCAGCTGAGCTCAACATCGCGATCTTGCAGGCGCTTGGCGAGTAAATCTAGCTGAATTTTGACGATTTTTTCCATATCGTTTTCCCGAAGGGGAAGGAAGGGGAGGATATCGTCTAAACGGTTGATAAACTCGGGACGGAAGTGATTCCTGATCACTGGATCTAGCACCAACATGATCTCTTCTTTAGAAAGGCTGTGCCGGTTGTGCTCCATTTTATCGAGCAATCGGTCGGATCCAATATTGGAAGTCATGATGAAGAGTGCATTTTTACAATTGACTACGCGGCCTTTACTATCGGTCAGGCGCCCATCGTCAAATACCTGTAGTAGAATGTTGAAGACGTCGTGATGCGCTTTTTCGATTTCATCGAATAAGACCACGGCATAAGGACGGCGCCTTAAGGCTTCAGTTAACTGTCCTCCTTCATCATATCCGATGTAGCCAGGAGGGGAACCAATTAGTTTCGAAACTGTATGCTTCTCCATGTATTCAGACATATCTAAGCGAATGAGAGCTTCCTCTTGATTAAACAGTTGGACTGCCAACGCTTTTGCAAGTTCTGTTTTACCGACGCCGGTCGGTCCTAAAAAGAGGAAGACTCCCATGGGGCGTCCAGGATCGCTTAAACCAGAACGTGAACGGCGAATAGCTTCGCTGACAGCAGAAACTGCCATGTCTTGGCCGACAACGCGTTTTTCCAGCTCTTTTTCTAAGTGGAGAAGACGCTCAGCCTCTCCTTCTAACATCTTGTGGACCGGGATTCCTGTCCATTTCGCAACAATTTGGGCGATGAGGTGCTCGTCCACCTCTTCTTGCAGCAGGCGGTTGGGCTTGCTGTTGAGTTGGGTTTGCGCTTCTTCGATCTCTTTTTGAAGATGAGGAATGCTGTTGTAGCGCAGCTCTGCTACCTTGTTGTAGTCTGCATTGCGTTCAGCAGCCTCTTCTTCGAAGCGCAATTTTTCAAGCTTGTCTTTTTTCTCTTTCAGCGATTCAATGATTTTCTTTTCTTGATCCCATTGTTGACGCAAGACATTGAGCTCTTCCTTGATCTGTGCGATGCGCCCCTCTAGTTTTTCGACTTCATTCTTGGCAAGCGCAGTATTTTCCCTTTTCATGGCTTCCTGCTCGACAATTAATCCTGCTAATTCTCTTTCTTTGTTGTCGATGGGAAGTGGGCGGCTGCCAAGTTGCATTCTAATTAAACTGGCTGCTTCGTCAATAAGGTCGATGGCTTTATCTGGCAAGCGGCGGTCTGGGATATAGCGATAGGATAAAAAAACGGCAGCGTGAATGGCCGACTCTGTGATGCGCACACCATGATAAATCTCATAACGCTCTCGCAATCCACGCAAAATGGCTATGGAATCTTCAACGCTTGGTTCATTGATCATGACAGGTTGGAAGCGCCTTTCTAAAGCAGCATCCTTTTCAATGTGCTTTTGATACTCGTTTAAGGTCGTTGCACCGATGCAATGGAGCGTTCCGCGCGCAAGAGCAGGCTTGAGTAAGTTGGCAGCATCCATGGCTCCTTCTGTTGCTCCGGCACCAATTAAGGTGTGAACCTCGTCGATAAAAAGAATGACTTGCCCTTCACTTTTCTCAATGTCCTGTAAAATCCCTTTTAAGCGTTCTTCAAATTCGCCGCGGTATTTTGTCCCTGCAATCAAACTTCCCATATCCAGGGCAAGCAATTGCCTATTTTTGAGGGAGTCGGGCACATCTTGTTGAACAATGCGCTGGGCCAATCCCTCTGCGATGGCCGTTTTTCCAACGCCCGGGTCGCCAATGAGCATGGGATTATTTTTTGTGCGGCGGCTCAAAACTTGCATCGTCCGCCTGATTTCTTCGTCACGTCCAATGACTGGGTCTAGCTTTCCTTTGCGTGCGAGTTCGGTCAAATTTTTGCAGTATTTTTCGAGTGCTTGCAGATTGGCTTCTGCACTGGGAGAATCCATATGACGATCACCTCGAATTTTTTTGATTTGTTCTTCTAGCTTTTCAAGTGAGACGTTGGTCAATTTTTTCCAGCGAGCAAAAGGATCGCCTCCATTTTTCCAGTAAGAAACGAGGAAATGATCGCTGCTTGTATAAGTATCTTTCCAACTTTGGGCAATATTTTGGGCATCTACGATGCGTGCTTGCAGATTGCGGGATGGTGTGGGAGG
Source organism: Candidatus Protochlamydia naegleriophila (assembly GCF_001499655.1). Classification (NCBI taxonomy): domain Bacteria; kingdom Pseudomonadati; phylum Chlamydiota; class Chlamydiia; order Parachlamydiales; family Parachlamydiaceae; genus Candidatus Protochlamydia; species Candidatus Protochlamydia naegleriophila. The sequence continues at coordinate 1,640,825 of NZ_LN879502.1, read as the reverse complement.
CTGCGCACTACTACCTAAAAAAGTGGGAAGATGTTCGAGGCTGTCTTCTACTTCCCGAAAGAGCTTATGGGGACTTGTTCCCAGGCCGTCGAGGATTGAAAAAAAGTAGCCTTCTCGGTCCTTTAAAAAGGCCCATAGCAAGTGATTTTCGGTGACTTCGGTTTGATTGCGACGCTGTGCTTCAGCAAAAGCTGCTTGAATAGCTTCTGTAACGCTATCTGTAAAGTTCTGATTCATGGATCAATCCCCCTTACTTAAAATCTGATGATTTCTATTATCAAAAAAAGCGCTTAAATGAACAGAAAATAATAAAGAGGAATTGGGTATGATTTTAAAGGGGGCTTGCAGGTTGCATTTTAGACTTTTCAGTAGAGATAGTCAATCTGGAATGAGCCCATATTTAAGTGCTAACTGCTGTCTTTTAAGAGCTAACTCTTGTCTTGGAATATGCGCGGCAAATTCAGGTAGGGATTTATTAAATAGGCGGCTGCAATGACAGAGTGCTGATGGTCTGCATGGAATTTGGCAATCTCCAGTCGCTCTCTTTAATGATCTTTGAATTAATCCTTTGCCTGCTTTTTTTTGAAAGGAAGGGTAGGCAAATAAGCCAATTGTTTTAACAGGCGGATGCCGATTTCTGGAAGATAGATTTGGTGGGTTTGCGATAGTTATTGTTTTTCTTATGAAATAAGACGTTCTATTATCTTTAAGTAAACATAAAGAAATTGGTTTTATCATCCAATTGTGGTATCATATATTCTCTAAAAAGTCATTCTGTCATCTAAAGCAGGAAGTAAAGATGAATAAGAAATATTGTGAGGCGATTTATCAGACCCAAAGGCGACCAACACGCACGGTTATGGTTGGACATATAGGAGTGGGAGGCAATAACCCTGTACGCATTCAGTCGATGACAACTTCTAATACAAGAGATGTTGAAGCGACCATTGACCAAGTGATTCGACTGGCCGACAATGGGTGTGAAATTGTACGCATGACTGTGCAGGGGATAAAAGAGGCTGATGCATGCGAATACATTAAGAATGGCTTAGTTCAGCGCGGCTATAACATTCCATTAGTGGCTGATATTCATTTTTATCCGCCAGCTGCGATGCGCGTCATCGATTTTGTCGATAAGGTGCGCATTAATCCGGGTAACTTTGTCGATAAGCGGGCGAGCTTTAAGCAGATTGACTACGATGATGAATCTTATTCAAAGGAACTCGAGCGGATTGAAGAAAAATTCACTCCATTAGTGGAAAAATGTAAGCAACTAAAACGAGCGATGCGTATTGGCACGAATCATGGATCGCTATCTGACCGGATCATGAATCGCTACGGCGATACTCCTTTTGGGATGGTAGAATCGGCTTTGGAGTTTGCAAGGATTTGCCGCAAAAATGACTATCACGATTTTCTCTTCTCGATGAAAGCCTCTAATCCACAAGTCATGATCCAGGCGTACCGTTTATTGACTCAGGAAATGTATGATTTAGGATGGGATTATCCTCTGCATCTCGGTGTGACAGAGGCGGGAGAGGGGGAAGATGGCAGGGTTAAGTCGGCTATGGGAATTGGATCGCTACTTCTAGACGGAATCGGCGACACGATTCGCGTTTCTCTGACTGAAGATCCTTGGCTTGAAATAGATCCTTGTCAGCGCTTAATTAAGCTTGGACGAGAGTATCAAGATCAAGGTATTGCCCCCTTTACTGAAACGCATCGGAAAATAGAATGCTTGGAGCGTCGCCCTGTTGACTTGTCAGCTCGCGTTCCGATGCATCGCGATGGAACGGTCTTTGTTACGCTGCCTCCTCAAATGCTACACAATCCATTCCTTTATCAACAGCTGGGCTGTGAAGGCTCTTTTGGTCGTCCCAAGTTAAAGACTGTGACTGCTGACAATCTGGTCTTAAAAGAATTTGGCTTCAACCAGGCAGCGATGCAGAGGCTCCAGCCACTAAAAGACATCGGAGTTGGCCTTTTTTCAACTCATTCAGAAGCGCCCGCCATAACTATCGCCTCGTTGCAAGAAGCTGCGCAGAAGGTTAAAACCGATGCTTTCGCTTCCCGCTTTTCGGTTCATTCCTTTCCTGAGCAGCCGCTGGTGGTTCAAGTAAAAGAGGAAGTTCCAGCTGCATGGCAAGGTTTGCTCGATGTGAAGCCTGATTTAATTTTGCTCGCACCAACAACTAATCGTTTGCACTATTGCAGGCAGTTTTTTGAATGGGTGCGGGAAAATCAATTAGCGTGTCCTGTCATTTTAAACTTTGCTTATAGCGGAGATAAAGAGGATGTGACTCTTTTGGCGAGCATGGAGTGCGGCGCGCTCCTTTGTGACGGGCTGGGCGAGGGGCTTTGGTTAGAAGGGCCTTATGAAATCGATTTCTTGCGTCAATTGAGCTTTTCGATTCTGCAAGCGGCTCGCATGAGAATGTCTAAAACTGACTTTATCTCCTGCCCCAGCTGTGGACGTACGCTCTTTAACCTGCAAGATGTAACCAAGAGAATTCAGGCCCGCACTTCCCATCTTCCAGGCGTCAAGATTGCGATCATGGGATGTATCGTTAATGGGCCTGGCGAGATGGCAGATGCCGATTTTGGCTACGTTGGGTCGAAGCCAGGTATGATTGACCTCTACGTGGGCAAGGAATGCGTTGAACGCAATATTGACTTTGCTGACGCGGATGATCGCCTCATTGAATTGATTAAAACTCATGGCCGCTGGGTAGAGCCTAGCCAAGATGAAGTATCGGCTATAGAAGTGCTTTCCTAAGCTAATTTGACGCTAATTGCGACTGCACGCAATTGCGCGAGGCTCCTGCAAACCACTAGATTTTTGCAAGAGCCTCATGGGGTAAATGGAGGTTTTGCTTGGCAATGTCAGGCATGCTGACAGGTTTTATGGGATTGCCAAAGGGTTTCTGGGGCTTTTAAGTGATGATTGACAAAGCGTGAAACGGCGAATAAATAGTCTGATAAACGGTTTAAGTAGATCAAAACGTCTTGAACGACATCCCCTTGTTCATAAAGAGGGACTACGTAACGCTCTGCCCTGCGTATGATGCTGCGCGACAGATGCAAAGCAGCGCCTGCTGGATGACCGCCTGGCAAGATAAAGGTCTTTAATGCTGGCAGCTGGCCTTCCATTGCATCGATCCACTTTTCCAGTAAATCGATAGCTTCGTGGTCGAAGCGTGTTTTTTCAAGTTTTTGATTCTGATGGCAGCTGCGCGGTGTTGCAAGGGCTGCTCCCACATCAAACAAGGCATGTTGAATGATTTCGAGTTGATCTCTTGTTTCTTGATAGAAAGGCTCTTTTGGCAGAAAAGAAAGGGCTAATCCCAATGCAGAGTTGCCTTCATCAACGGTTCCAAGCGCATCGATAAAGGGATCATTTTTGTGAACTCTTTGACCTGAGAATAGCGAAGTTGTGCCTTTGTCGCCTGTGCGAGTATAAATTTTCACGCGATCACCTGTGTTAAATTAGATTATTCTGGACACTCTTTCACAAGAGCCATTCTAAACTCTTTGAGTTGCTTGCAATCATACTCTCTTGCTTTGACTAATTGTTCCGATTGGCGAAGATGATGCCAAGCTCGTTGATAATCTAAGCGCTGAGCATATAAAATTGCCAAATAATAATTGACTTCGGGGTCCTTATCATAAAGAGCTTGATATGCAGCCAAGGTGTCTAGTGCTTCGCCCATGCGGTGCAGTTGAGCCCAAGTCATGGCCAGCTGTAAAAGACCTGCCCGAAAGCGGGGATGCTCTTTGACTATCGTTTCCAATGCCTGTTTCTTTGCGAGCTGGGCCTGGCGATTGTCGTCAGACCGCGAAAAAAGAATGGCAATACTGGAGCTATCTATGTGGCCCTGCAAGTAATCCTCCGCTATTGTTGAGCGTGTAACTGCATAGTCAGGAATGTGGTCTTTGACTTCAGTTAGCAACTGTTTTCCCCTCTCCTCTCTATTCGTCAATAAACAGGCATAGCCCATCAACTCCTTCAGTAGGGGATCGTGAGGGAGATAGGGATCTCCCTTTTGATAGGCTAAAAAGGCCTGCTCGAATTCTCCCTGCTGCCAAAAGACGGAGGCTTGATTAAAGTGGGCAAGTCCAATCACTTCTTTGATCGTCCTCTGCTGCAAGGAACGGGTATTGATGCCTAAATATTCTCCGCTGTCGAGATGGATGCCTCTAGCTGTTGTTTCGATATTGATGACTCGCTTCGGTGCGCGATAGCGCACGTAGATGTGTCCAGGAGGCGTAACCATCTCGAGGGGAAGATTGAGGCGTTGGGCCAGGCAAAGGTAGAGAATGGATACCCCTAAGCAAACGCCTCGATGAGAATCTAAAACGGATGGCAAAAAAGTATAAATATCGATGTCTTTGGCATAGAGGGAATGAGGAGGAAAGCGGAAACCTAGTTCATCAAATATGAGTGTATTAATGGCTTGGATTTTAGCTTCAGGCAAAGCAGATGCTGGAAGACGGGCAAGGATCTGGAGAGCCATGAGATCCATCAAGGCTTCATAGGTCCTAATGCGTCGTGAATCGGCGCCAAATTGGCTCAGAAACAATCCTCGTGCGAGATCAACCTCTTCAACCGGTAAAGTCCAAACGGCTTCTTCGCTCCATACGTAATGCCCTTTCAGTTTGTTGTGAGCAAGGGATGACGAGAGCTTTTCCAGCTCAGTTAACTCTTCATCGGAGAGGGCCTCTAATTCTTGATCGGGCTGTTTATTAACCAAATTGACGAGAGCTTGAACAACGGAGCTTGAAAAGGGAATTTCGTGTAAAGATTGCGCTCGAGCGCTTTCCTTGCCGGATAGAAGTTGCCAAGCGTCTTGCAAAGCCTGGCGTCCTTGCGGACGGTCACCATAGAGTTCGTAAAAAGCAAGATGCTGCGAAATAGACGTTGGATCGAGGCTATTATAAAGCATTTTAAGCTTTTGATCGGTCGAAGGGAGGGCGTTTAAGTCACTAAAATAGGCACAGGGGGTGAGGCCGAGTAATAAGGCTGTGAGAGACGGATAAAAATGAGCCATGATCTTGCTTATGTAAAACGACACGCCCTAGTTGTTTAATATCAGAAAGTAAATTAACACTCCTCATCCAAAGAGACAAGCCCAAAATGAAGCGATGAGGGCGGAAAGGGGGACTTGGACATGTGGAAGAGTATAGTATCTTGTGAGGGTTTACTTTTATCCCTATCACGATCAAGAGAATCTCAGCAGCGGCTTTTTGCATGACCTTGATAGGGATAAAAAATGATTTAGCTTTCAACCGATCGAGATTGCAGCTTCAGATTTTCGATCAGCGTATTTTTTTGCAAGAGCAAGTCCTTGCCGCTGTATCTCTTTGTCTGTGCTGTTTAGTCCAAACATTCCCTCTTTATGCGGATTGAGCAAAATGCTGATAGTTGAGCCATTGATAAGGTCGCAGCATAGTTGAAGGCTGGTTCGGGGTGCATAGCAAATGAGAGGTTTTGGGCTTGACCTCTCAATTTTTTATTTCTTGAGACAACAAGACTCAGCGAAAAGCTTTTAACCCTAAATCTAATTGTCAAGCTCGGCCATGTTCAAGTGCGATGCTGAGGGATAAGGGTTTAAATGATGAGTTCACGCATGAGGTGTTGCAGGCTTGTGTGAGACGTGAACTCTTCTAAACTTGGCTTGAACCTGTAGCTCCAATTCCGATCGGATAAAATGCCCGGCATATTGATCCGTTCATCTTCTAAGAGGGGCCAAGTGAGTCCGGGAATGAGGGCTAAGTATTCTTGCAAGAGATTGATATGAAATAAGCTATTTGAGTGGTGGCTATCCCATAAAATTTCTCGCTGATATTCTCGACTCAGGTTGGGGTGATAGGTCCATCCTTTGAATTGTGCAAAGATTTGAGCGTCGAGCGGCATGTTTTGCCACCATTGCTGCAAGGTTTCGCTGTCGTGAGTCGAGACGGTTGTCATGCTGATCAGAGGATAGTCTTGGGGCAATATGTAGCGGGCATTATCTTTCCATAAACGCTCCCAGCGCATGACTTTAGTACCGCAGATGCCAAGAGCTGTTAAGCAGTCCCTTACTTCAGGTGGTACAACGCCTAAATCTTCTCCAATGGGGAGCATCGTACATTCTTTTAGCATCATAAGCATGATGCGTTGTCCATGATCGACCCAGGTCGATTCATCTTGAGGAATAAAGACTCCATCTTTCCCCGTTAATCCTCGGGTAATCGACCAAATGCGGAAGAAGCCAACGATGTGGTCGATTCGATAGACGTGGTAATAGCGAGAGGCGCACGAGAGACGGTCGATCCACCATTGGTAGTTTGCGCTCGCAATTTTTTCCCAATTATAGATAGGAAATCCCCAGTTTTGTCCTTCAAGGCTGTATATATCGGGCGGAGATCCGGCAGAATAATTTAAGTCGAAAAGATGGCGATGGAGCCAGACCTCGGCACTGTCCCGGTCGATTAAAATGGGGATGTCTCCCATCAAAAAAACCTCGTGCTTATCAGCATGTTCTTTGCTTGCATGAAGTTGCTGGTCGCATAAGAACTGCAAAATGCTATGCCATTCGACCTCTTCTTTGTGTTCTTCGGTCAGTTGATTGATTAATTCCGGGGTTGGCGATTGATCATTAACAGGCCAGCTTTCCCAGCTTGAGCATTGATAAAGAACTTTCAATGTCTTGTAGACGGCATAGCCTTTCAGCCAGGGAGAATTTTGAGTGAATGCGTGATAAGAGCGGCTGTTCAAGATCAATTGTTTTGTTTGCTCCACATAGTGGCGTAAAAAGCGCTCCTTATTTTCGCGGACTGTCTTATAATCGACTCGCGATTGCTGAGATAATTTGGGAATGGCCTTTAGCTCGTCTTGTAAGAGTGGAAATTGGTCCAGATAGGGAAGGGCGTGAAGGCCTAAATAGATGGGATTTAAAGCAAAGGCTGACAAGGCACTATAGGGGCTCGTTCCAAGTCCTGTATCGTTTAAAGGGAGGAGCTGGATTAAATCGAACCCAATGAATCGGCACCAATCGATAAGCGGTATGAGGTCTGTGTATTCGCCAATGCCTGAGGAGTTTGCAGAATGCAGGCTAAAGAGCGGGATGATAATTCCGTGATGATGCTTAACACCTATGCGTTGCCACTGTTTGGCGGCTGGGGAATGAAGAAGAGAGGTCGGATCTGTCATAAGTGCTGCTTGTTGCATAGGTTTAAATAATGCACATTAAGAAATTGGCAATAAAATGTGAATGAAGTTTTTACGGATGTTCAAAGATTAAATTTTTAGCCGCTCCTAAAGTCAATTTTTTTGGGCGGTGTGGGCTTTAAACCCGCGTTATTAGCGTGAAAATCCAAATGGCGGAGCCACAGCCGGTTGAGGAGATGTGACCGCTCCGAGGGCTGGAATATTGCCTTGATTGATAGAGTCGGACCATAACTTGGCTTTAGCTATAAAGGGGTTGAGTAGATTCGAAATTTTATCCTGATCCAGTTTAAGGGGATCGACGAGAAGATAGAGAAAGAGGTTGTTTGATTTGCGGCTTATACCGAAAATGCCCGTAAAAGGAGGGTAAAACTCGTTAGCTTTTAATGCCTCTTTGATGACATCGTCTTGAAAGCGACCTCGAGGCAGTTCGCCGATGCGGCAGCCAATCAATAAAAAGCCATAGCGATTCAACTCCATTTGAAGGGAGATTCCATGACCCATCCTAACGAGGCATGACTCATTTTGATCGGCCTGTAATCGACACTTAAAAAAGGGTTCAAAATCTTTTAGGATTGATTCGAATTGGCTGCTGACCATAGTTCACTCCTATCTACTTTCACTTTGGACATCATTTTTGTGAGAGGGGTTCCTAGCTTTCTGCTTCGGCTTCTTCTTCCTCATTTTCCAATTCTTTTTCCTCAAGCTCCTCTAGCTCATCTTCTAAGTCTTCGAGCGCTTCGATGACTGCTAAATATAAGTCATCGCGGTGTTGCATCGAGCGATAGAGGCGGGGAGAGACTCCCTTGATCATATTGCGAATCGAATTGAGTACTGTAATTTTGGTAAAGACGCTTTCAAGAGGATCGGTAGCGATGGGATCCACGATGCGGGAAACGAGCTGATTCATTTTTTCTGCTGTAGGATAACGCTCATCGGCGGCATCGAAAAAGAGCTTGCCGATCGATTCGTAGTTGATGTGTGCACGAAAAACCTCTCGCTTCATTTCTCATCCTTCTTTCGATTCCGGTTGTAATTCTTTGCCTCGTTTATATGGCAAAAGTGAATTAAAACGCTTTATCTATTCATCGCGCTTAAGGCATTAAAAGCCTCCCCGTTTTGAAGCCATGGGATCATCAATATATCCGGCACGGTACATGGTCTTTTCTGAGACCTTAGCTTCTTCTTTAGCACTTTTCAAAGTGTGGTACATAGCACTTCTTTCTTTAGTTGCTGCCGCGTATTGTTGCAATTGCACTGGCTCAAGGGTTGGCATATTAGTCGGATTGAGATTGTCTCCTTCAACCGTCTTTACATTGACGCGCTTGAGTTGCGATCCTAAGTGGTGAAAAAACTCTTTAATTTCCACAAATAATTGTTGATAGCCGCCGTTTGCTTCATAGTGCTTGCGTATGTCTTGCACAGTTTGAGGGTTGTCTAAAATATTGCGTAATTGATCAAGCGCTTCCTTCGTTGATAACTCAGATTCATCTACGATTCCACTGGCGAGACCAATGATTTTTTGGGCCGAGTCAATGGCTTTACCATTGGGCTTGCCATCGGGTCCCGGCATGTTGTAATAAATATCTTTAGCGACTTTAATGTGAGCTGCAACTTCTGTCAAGCGTTTGCTCTCGGGACTGTCTTTAGGAACTTTTTCTAACTGTCTTTCAGCTGCATAGATCAAGAATTCAAATGTTTTGTCAACTTGGGCACTATCGGGATCTTTCTGTTTACCCGTATTGGGGTCGATGGTGCGGAGGCGTGCAACAACGTGATCGATGATTTCGGTGGAAGACATTTTAGGTGTGATGCTTACACCAAGCTCTTGAGCTAAGGCGCTTAAGAGGGCTACTTCTACGTGGTAGTGTTTGTTATTACCACGTCCCATGAAGTCGCCAGCAAATTGATCGGCGTCTTCTTTGCGTACCAAGACTGACTCTTGGACCTCTTTAGCTTTTTCGATCTTTTCAGAGCGGGGAGGAGCAATAAGCTTTTTGGTTGGTGCCATCATCCCTGTGCTGGCATTTTCCTGCTCTTCTTGGGCAAGTTTTTCTTGGGCTGCTTCGGCTGCGTTTTCATCTAGAGTTAACTCGGCAAGTTTTGCTGCTTCCTGAGTTTTTTCGAGGCTAGCATCAAAATCTGCGTCCTGAGAATCAAATGCTCTCCTAGCAGCTGCGGCGTCAAAAGACGATGGAATACCCATGATATAACCTCCATGGAGAGGGGGTTTTTAGAATTTAAGAAATCTGAATACGACCCAATGGTTGTATGCGGATTTCTGGAACAATTTCTTGGTAAGACACCACAGAAATATCCGTAAATTCCATTTCAATGAGCTTGCGAACGAATCGTCGAACGTCAATCGCGGTTAAAATAACTGGAGGTTGCCCACCAGGTGGAGGGGGAGATACCGTATTGCGAACACCTTGTAAAATCAGCTGAACAGAATCGGGATCCAACGCTAAATAAGATCCAGCCGATGTCTGTTTAATGGCGCCTCTTACCATATCTTCAATTTCAGGGTCTAAAATATAAACCGATAATACGGACTGACCCTGAGAATATTTATAGCTTATGAACCGCTTTAGTGAAGAGCGAACATACTCTGTCAAAAGAACTGTATCTTTTTCGGTTTGCGCCCATTCACCAAGAGCTTCCAAGATTGTGCGTAAATCTTTGATCGAAATCTGTTCTTGAATCAATCGCTTGAAAATATCAGTCATTTTTTGCAAGGGAATCAAACGCGTGACTTCCTTCACTAGATCAGGAAAAGATTTTTCCACAAACTCTAACATAGACTTGACTTCTTGGATTCCAACAAACTCGTTTGCGTAGTGGCGGAAGAAGTAAGACAAGTGCAAGATCATGACTTCAAGCGAGCTCCAGTAGCGAATACCTGCCTTGTCGAGCAATTCCTTGTTTTTGGCATCGACCCATAAAGAGGGAAGGCCTAGTGAGTTTTTATAAGAGACAAAGGGAAGATTGTAGCGTTTGAGATTTTCCTCTGATTCATTGGTCAAAAGATAATTCTCTAAGACTTTGCCTCGAACAATGGGGACTTCGTTTAAGTGAATCGAATACTCATCCTTGTCCAATATGGGAGAGTCTGTTCTGACGTGTACGCCAGGAAAACGGACGCCTAAATCGGCATAAAGAGCTTGTCGCATTTTGGGAATCATCTGATCGATAAAGCTTGAGCCTTTATTTGCCTTTTGAATTTCAGATGACAGCCCTTTGCCTGCTTCCAAAACAACGGGAAGAGTTAGTGCATAGCTATCGACTCCGCCGCCAGATACCACCTTGTGCCCGCGAACGGATGTGTCAACCGCCGATTCTCCACCAGCAGCCGATTGAATCGTCGCACCTCCACCACCGGCTCCAATGCTTCCGCCTCCACCGCCACCGAGGATTTTTTGCTCGTTACTCCAAAGAGCGTAACCAATTAGTCCAAGGCCGGCTGCGGCGATCAGGAAAGGGGGCATAGGGAAGCCTGGAACCAGGCTCATACCCATCAAGAAGGCGGCCGTTATCATCAAGGCTTTAGGTTGCTTCAGGATTTGGCCTGAAATTTCAGTACCTAGGTTTTCAACCTTCTCAGAACCCGAGACGCGTGTGGTGACAATACCCGCAGTGATCGAAATTAAGAGAGCGGGGATCTGAGAAATCAAACCGTCACCAATGGATAGTAAAGCGTATGTTTTGGCTGCATCGGCAGCTTCCATTCCGTTAAGAGTCATTCCAATGATCATCCCACCGATGATGTTAATCAAGGTGATGACGATACCTGCAATAGCATCCCCCTTGACGAACTTCATCGCACCGTCCATCGCACCATATAACTGGCTCTCGCGTTGGATGGCTAGACGTTTTTCGCGCGCTTGGTTAGAGTCTAAGATACCGGCCCGCATATCGGCGTCGATACTCATCTGCTTACCAGGCATAGCGTCCAAGGTAAAGCGCGCTGCGACTTCGGCTACCCGCTCAGCACCCTTGGTGATGACCAAAAACTGCACTAAAGTAATGATCAAGAAGATAACGCCCCCGACGACGAAGTTACCACCGACGACGAAGTTACCGAATTGGAAAATGATTTCACCAGCATTAGCATGTAAGAGGATCTGACGAGTAGAGGCAATGTTTAATCCCAAACGATAAAGGGTCGTGATCAATAACAAAGAGGGGAAGATTGATAAGTGAACGGCGCTTGGAATGTAAAGGGCGACCATCAAAAGTGCGATCGAAGAAGACAAATTAATCGCGATCAAGTAGTCAATCACGTGCGGATTGACCGGGAAAATGATCATGACCAGGATACCGATGATAAGGACCGCTAAGGCGATATCACTTGAGCGTGAAATCGCTTCGAGTGAGCGATCGCCCCCTAACCGGGCTGTAATACCATCAAGGATTTTACGAATGGCATCCATGTCTACTTTTCTCCACTTAATCTTTTGAGATTACAAGTTTAGAGGCTCTGGAATTTCTGTTCCATCTTTAAGCGATGCAATCCAACGCATAATTTCTGCTAACGCTTCATAGGTGTCTTCAGGGACATACTCATAAATTTCGCCTTCTTCCCATAATTTATGTGCCAAGGGAATGTTTCGCAGAACGGGAATATCATTTTTCTCAGCAATTTTTACAATTCTTTCTGCTAAAATATCTTTACCCATTGCTAAAATATACGGGGCTGCATCCATATGTCTTTCATAACCAATTGCAATGGCTAAGTGTGTCGGATTGGTCACAACAGCCTGGGCACGTTTGACTCCGCCGGTTGGCCCTTCTTGATAGGCTATTTCTTGCGCAATCTGACGACGTTTACCTTTAATGTGCGGGTCGCCCTCACTATTTTTGTACTCTTGTTTTACCTCAAACTTTTCCATCATCATCTCTTTCGCAAACGTTTTCTTTTGATAGATAAAGTCGGCTATTGCTACCACAATGAAGAATAATCCTACTTTTAATACGACCTCGATCAAAAAGGCGTGGAACACAATCAGCGCTCCTGAAATGGGCATCGACACCGTTTGAATTAAAACGGGGATACTATTGTACATCACCCTATAGATCAAATAGGCCGCTATTCCGACTTTAAGTAACGATTTAATCAACTCCACCAATGTCTTTAACTTGAATTTAGACTTTAAGTTGTCAACTGGATTGAACTTCTTAATGTCAAACTTAAAGACCTCAGGTGCAAAAACCGGGCCAACTGTCAGAAAAGTAATTGTTACCCCAACCATGGCAACTAAGGCCATCGTCGGAATACTTGCCAAGAAAATCACTTCGTTGGCCTTAAAAAATAAGTTCAATATCACAGTTGTAAGCTCTGGATTTCCCACCGAGCGAAACGTGGCTACAAGAAAATCAGCCAGTTGGTGGTAAAGACTCGTTGCTAACGCCAAGATGATGGCAACAGAGGCAATAAACGTAAAAGCAGTAGGCAAGTCTTGCGATTTGGCAATTTGCCCCTTTTTTTTAGCGTCTTTAAGCTTTTTAGGGGTCGCCTTCTCGGTTTTGTCGCCCATAAATTACCTCCGAGAAAAGGGCTAAAATAAATATCACACATTCCTTCTTATAATAGTATAGCGCTTATTTTAAGTGTTGTCAATATCTTGAATTTAAAAATTAAAAAAAGTATAGATTGTAAAATCTATAAAAATTTCTTTAATTTATCTGAAAAAATAGCCTTTTTATGTGAGTTTTAGTTGGAGGTATTTCAGTTTTTAGTTTTCACTTAATTGTTGTTTTTTTTGTTCTCGTTAGTTGAAAAGTGATTTAAACTTTTAAAGTATTTATGCGGATGAAAAACATGAGATGTCAGTTTTAGAAATGACTTGGAAGACTGGGTTTATTGATGGAAAGTAGTAAATTGATCGTTTTGAGGCTTGTCTATTGTCTATGCTTACCCCATCGAATCCTTTCCGCGGTTCAGTCGCGATTTCTCTTTCATGAAGGAAGGAAGCGCATTGCTCTAATTGACTGTTTTTGATAATCTTAATGTAATTTTTAACGTATAGATCTCGAGCTCGCCTGTTTAATAGGGGAGACAATATGTAGAGATGGAGTCAAACTTGGGCCAAGGAATTTAATTTTTATGTCAACGAGTCTTTCAGTTGGAATTGTTGGTTTACCGAATGTGGGAAAATCGACGCTCTTTAATGCTTTAACATCCAATCAAGCAGCAGCTTCAAACTATCCTTTCTGTACTATCGATCCCAATGTAGGGATTGTGGATGTGGTTGATGATCGCCTAGATCGTTTGTCTGTCTTGTCAAACAGCAAAAAAATTATTTATGCGAACATGCAATTTGTCGACATTGCTGGGATTGTCGAAGGCGCCTCAAAAGGGGAGGGCTTAGGCAATAAATTTTTGGCCAACATTCGCGAAACAGATGCCATCGTCCATGTTGTTCGCTGTTTTGAGTCCGATGACATTGTACATGTGGCTGGTAAGGTCGATCCTATTCATGACATTGAGATCATCAACATGGAACTTCGTCTGGCCGATTTGCAGATGGTTGAAAATGTGTTGGGAAGGGTTGAAAAACAAGCTAAGACAAAGAAAGAATTGGCTCCGGCAGTTGAGGGGCTCAAGAAAGCTATGGCTCATCTAAATGACAATAAGCCAATCCGGACGCTTGAGTTAACTGAAGAAGAAAAAATCGGGCTTCAGCCTTATCCCTTCCTGTCGGCTAAAAAGGTCTTGTACGTCACGAATGTATCGGAAGAAGAAATACCCGCAATGGATAACGAATATGTTCGCAAAGTGAAGGCCTATGCAGAGGCGGAAGGAAACGCCGTAATTCCTGTTTGTGCCAAATTGGAAGAAGAAATCGCACAATTGCCACTCGCGGAGAGAAAAGAATTTTTACAAAGCTTAGGTTTAGAGCAATCAGGGCTTGAGCGTTTAATTAAAGCTTCTTTCGGCATGCTTGGTTTATTGACTTATTTAACGACTGGTGAAATCGAAACAAGAGCGTGGACGATTACTGAAGGCACCAATGCAGCCGAAGCTGCCGGAAAGATTCACTCTGATATCCAAAAGGGATTTATCAAAGCTGAAGTTGTGGCCTTTGAAGATATGATGGCTTATAAAGGAAGAGGTGGAGCTCGCGAGCAAGGAAAGGTGCGGGCAGAAGGAAGAGATTACATCGTTAAAGACGGCGATGTCATCCTCTTTATGCATCATTAGATCGTTTTGTAAGTCAGAAAAATAAGAGGTTAAACCGCAAAGATAAAGAGAACACAGAGAAGATATATTTTTTAAGGGGAAAAGCCTAGAACCAAAGATCTCTTAAAAAACTCTCTCTTTCTTCCCTGTGTTTTCTTTATCTTTGCGGTTTTGTGTATAACTCCATAGGTGAGTTTTTAAGTTAAGGAGTGTCTGTAAGTGAATGGAGAGAAGTCATTATTATTTGTCAGCTGTGCGCCCGCTCTGGAACCGCTTTTGCTTGATGAATTGAAAGAATTGGGTGTTAAAGATTTACATGTTGGCTATAGGGGGGTATTCGTCGATCAATGGGATTGGCCGACTCTTTATAGAATTAACTATGGCTCACGCTTAGCGAGTCGTGTCTTGCTACCATTGGCCCGCTTTAGATGTTTTGATCGCAAGTCGCTTTATCGCCATATTTTTGACATCGACTGGTCTGCTTATTTAAAAGAAGGTTATACATTTGCCATCGATGCCAATGTTCATCATCGCGAATTGCGCAACAGCTTATTTGCGGCTCAGGTCGTTAAAGATGCCATTTGCGATCAAATGAGGCAGCGGACTGGAAGAAGGCCTTCGATCGATGTGCAAAACCCAACGATTCAACTCAATCTGTATATCCAACAAACGCTTGCAATCATAAGCTTTGATACGTCAGGAACTCCGTTGCATAAAAGGGGTTACCGGCAAGAGAGCGTTGAAGCGCCGGTTCAAGAGTCGCTTGCTGCAGCCATGCTGCGCCTCGCCCACTATAGTCCAGATCAAATCATGCTTGATCCTTGTTGTGGATCGGGTACACTGCTGATCGAAGCTGCTTTAATGGCGACACAGACGCCGCCTGGATACTTAAGGCAGCAGTGGGGATTCATGCGCCATCCAGAGTACAGCGTCACAGAATGGCTTAAGGTACGCAACAGGCTCGATGAAAAGCGGCAGCCTTTACAGCCGAACCGCTTGTTTGGAATCGATATCAATAAAAACGCTGTTTGGGCTACAAAGACCAATTTGAAGGCGGCGGGTTTTGGACAGACTGTAGAGGTGTCTCAAGCGGATTTTCGCGATTATACGCCTGCTATTCCTCCAACTTTAATTCTGACGAATCCTCCTCACGGAAGGCGCCTTGAAGATGAGGATCAATTGCGTCCTTTCTATCGCGCACTTGGCGATTTCATGAAACATAAATCTGCCAAGCCTTCGCGGGGCTTTATTTTTACAGGCAATCTTGAATTGGCTAAAGAGGTGGGGCTTGCGGCTTCAAAGCGGCATGTTCTCAACAATGGCGGCGTTGATTCGCGCCTGCTTGAATATGATCTCTATTAGGTTGTCAGGATTTATGCTCCGCTCTTGAGAGGATCGTAAAGAGTTGCTTTAAGGAAAGCTCTTAAAGCCAGACTGAAAAAAATAAGAGCTCTTTTTCACTTTAGTTGAAGAAGAGCTCTTTAAAATTACATGGGCGCTAGCCGTGAGTGTCCGCTTGGGCTGACAATGACGTAGACTGGCTGACCGACGTTGTAGGGGCCGGGACTTTGGACGATGGTCATTAACCCGCCATTTGAAAGCTCGATGATATACTCTAAAGCAACTCTTTGATTAGAGCGCTTTTCGATCAAAGATCCTGTGACAGCGCCTGTAACAGCGCCTAAAGCTGTTGGAAGAAATCTTCCCCTTCCTATTGCACTTCCAATTACACCGCCTGCAACTCCGCCGCCCACAGTTCCTAAGTGGCTCGAATGTTTTTCTACAATTATTTCTCTGATACTTCTAATGACGCCTGTATAGGTCATCGAAGCTTCTCCGACATATCTTGATGTATGGCCATAACTATGGGCGGAAAGAGACCCTGTGTTCATCAATGTTAGGGCGCTCACTGCTAAGATGATTTTGCTTGCTATTTTCATATGTAGAACCTCTTAGGGATTAATTTTTCACGTGTGTTTAGGGGCTATACCATCTCAAAGAGATGCTTTTGCTAAATTTCGAGGGTCCGAAGTCGGTCTAACTTTCTAATGATCGAAGATGCCCGAGAATGCATTATTAATCAATATTCTAAAATCCTGCTTTGCTATACAAAGTGGTGGACTTATTGTGCTGAATATTGAAACTTATTTTTTGATATTTCTTGCAAATTCATTTTTATCAGGTAAAATGCGGGCTATGGATGATTGTCAGCCATTATGACGATTGGAACTGAAATTACAGAGGAACGCCTAAATGCAGCCGCCCGATTTTTTATCTGTAGATCTCAAGCCCTATAGCGCCTTTTCAACCGACGCAGAGCTTTTTCAAGCTCTCAGTCGCCAACCAGCCGATCTCATTGCTTTTTTTGAGACATGCTGTGCAGATGAGGTGTGGATGAGACGGCATGTGCCTTTTGTCCGTTTAGTTTTGCGATGGGCGGCCAAGTCATTTTATCTAAACCGCCTTCCCATTTATTATGCCAAGCAATTTGCTTCAATCATTCGGACCTATTATTCTGCATTGAAACCTTTCCTTTTCTTTCAACCGGCCCTCTTTTCCACTTTTAAATTGATCGTTGATAGCCAGGCACGACTTGTAAATAGCTTGCTATTCGGAACGAGCAGCCCCTTTTTTAAAGATCTTTTTGCCAATTGCTTTAACGAGTTAAGAGATCAATGGGCTATTTCATCTCCTATGGCAGTTTTTGAGTGGATTGAACGCTATGCGACTAGGGGAACCTGTGACGAGTTGTGGAGGTGTGAATATCAAGAACTATTGGATATCATGCGCCAGGCTAAAGTCTGGGGATTTCCGGGTCTCGTCAAAGAATGCGCTCAAATGTTAAAAAAATACGTCACTCGCGACAACGTTGTCGAGATGCTTCTTCTGGCCCATAAGCAAATTTTTTTTGAATGGAAGAAGATTTGCTGTGCGATTTTCAACCAGCAATATGATGGAATGCGACTCCTGGAGTCGGACTCTGAGAGCGATTTTAGAGTGGAGATTTTAGACTTCAAGCAAGATACCCTCGAATTATTCAATCGATTGGCCCCCTTTGTGACGCATTTGGCATTTAGTGAGAATCTAAGCTCTAACCGATACTATGGAAAATTAGTCGATGCATGCCCAAGATTAATAGGGATGGATTTGAGTGGATCAACAGAATATGACAATCAGTTTGATGATTTACCAGGCTCTTTAGCTGAGCTCAATTTATCGGCATGTCCTTGGCTGCGTCCGGCCCATATCAAAGAAGTTGGCTACCAATTTTTAAACCTGAAAAAGCTGTATTTGGATGGCAATGCTCAGCTTGATTTCCAGGCTTGGGGAGAGCTCAACCGCTTGCGCTATTTAATGGCGCTTAGCCTTGTCAGGTGTCACCAACTGAGAGATGAAGATTTAAAGTTAATCGTCCGCAGCTGTTCTCACTTGTTAGAGCTCGATCTAGAAGAATGCCGCAAACTGACGGATAAAGGTTTGAGCGAGGTTCTGATCACCTGTCCGCAGCTCATTAAACTCAACTGCAGCAGATGCGATGAATTGACCGATCGCACCCTTGTGGAATTGGGTGTGCGCGGTCACCAGTTGGCTCAGCTGGAGCTAGAGCGGTGCACTCAATTGACAGATGAGGGATTGCTGCAATTTGTGCATTTGAGAACGAACTTGAAAACTCTAAACATTAAAGGGTGCGAGTTCTCTCTTCGAACGATTGAAAGAATTCGGCGTGATTATCCTTTCTTAGAGATCATAGATTAATCCAATCTTCCTGAAATTTAATAATAAAGATAATTGCTTTTTTATTAACTTTAAAAATAAAGTAGATCTAGTCTGATTGTTTTTTGTGTGTTTTAATTACAATCTAACATTTAATTAATTATCTTTTGTTGCAATATATGGATTAATATTAAACCTATCAGATAGATATGAATCCAATGAGATCTGCTGAACATCTAGTGATGTCGAACAATTTCAAGCCTGTATTCAATCCAATAAAGATGAAAGTACGGCTTTTACTGCCTTGGCAAGACCTTTTCAAGAGAACCTGACTGCAGGATCAGTAGTATAGGGTTCTTGGAAAGAGGTTGGCTTGAGGGCAAAATGAAAATATTCGTTTAAACTTCTCTTAAATCCTTGAGCCTACTGCAACAATCCAGTGCATGAGGCTATCGGATTTAAGTAATTGATTCTGGTTTCAGAATCAATGAGCTTCTTAAACCATTTGGCTATGCGGCAGATTTTAAAAATTGAGAGGATCGCGCTGCTTTTGATAGTTTTTGGCAAAATCGACGTCCTGCTTAATTTGTTCCCGCAAAGCCTCTAAGCCATCGAATTTTCTCTCGGGGCGTATAAATTTAAGAAAGATGACTTCGATTGGGTGCTCTGATAGTTCGACATTCTCGGCTAGAATGTGGACTTCTAGCAATGGGACTCCATCTTGTCTGACGGTCGGGGCAACGCCTAAATTGGCAATGCCTTGATAGATTTTGCCGTCTTTATTGACTTCCACCACATAGACCCCTTGTGGCGGTAAGCAAAGTCCTTTGACTGGAATGTTTGCTGTTGGATAGCCTATCTGCCTTCCTTTGCCAAGTCCTGTGGAAATGCCTGAATAGATTGAGTAGGGGCGACCGAGCAATACTTCGGCCTGATCGAACTCACCCTTTTGCACTAACTGTCTAATTCGTGTGCTAGAGACAGGAAGTCCCTCATAGCGATATTCTTCCAAGTAATAGACTTCAAAACCCCAGGCTTCAGCAAGTGATTGCATGACATCGCGGTTGCCTTGTCTATCGCGTCCCAAAGTGGCGTCATGTCCAAGAATAAGGTGCGAAAATGGAATGAATTGCCTAACCCGCTCAACAAATGATGCGGCGCTGTGAAGAGCGAGATAGCGAGTAAAGGGGAGGAGCATTAAGTGATCGACTTGATTGGCTTCTAAAAGAGCGATCTTGTGTGGAAGCGTGCAAAGTAAAAGGGTGGGATCTTCTGGGCGTAGAACTTCTGATGGGTGATTGCTAAAAGTAATAACGACTGTATGTGCCTCTACTCGCTTTGCAACAGCTTGAGATCTTTGTAAAACGGCTAAATGGCCAAGATGTACTCCATCGAAATTTCCTATTGTCAAGACAACGGGTGTTTTTTGATCTTTGAATTCTTCGAGCTGATGGTAAAGATGCATAGAAGGTCCTCAAATAGCGTCGTTGCGGTCAGTAAAGTGGTTGTCTAAATCTAAAAAACATCCCTTTAACATAGGCTAAAGGGATATATTCGGATGTTTTGCCTTTATAGCTCTCTTTAAGATATCCTCTAAGAGCCCTAAAGGCTAGTTATTTAAGTGGATAAGAGATTCGGCTAGATTGAGCGTAGGCTCCTGCAGTTGTGTGCCATCTATACAATTTTCCAAAAGAAAATTGCCACTGCGTGTGCGAGTGAGGTTCGATAAATGAGCACCGCATCCTAATTTCTGCCCAAGATCATAAGCCAGGCTGCGTATGTACGTTCCTTTGCTGCACTTGATTCGTAGTTCCAGGTAAGGATAGGTGAATGAAAGAAGCTCGGTTTGCACGTTAATTTTAACCGGTTCTCTTTCAATCTCAATACCTTGACGCGCCAATTCGTATAGTTTCTTGCCTTGCTTTTTCTTTGCAGAAAACATAGGAGGGATTTGCTCGATTTCGCCCTGAAAAAAGGTTAGCGCTTGCTGAATCTCTTCGACGCTTGGAACCTTTTCGGAGCGAGATAAGATTTGTCCTTCGCAATCATAGGTATCAGTCACAATGCCTAGATGTACTTGTGCGACATATTCCTTATCGCTTAGCAAAAAGCGATCTGAGAGGCGGGTATAGTCGCGGCCAATTAACATGACCATGACGCCTGTCGCAAATGGATCAAGCGTGCCAGCATGTCCAATTTTCTTTACATTCAGCAGCTTGCGAAGTTCTCTAACTAAACTAAAAGAGGTTTTTCCTTTCGGTTTATTAATGAGTAAAATGCCTTGAACGGCGGGAGGAGGAGCGCTAGGGCTCCTGTTGGTCATGGTCACTGCTGTCTCCTTGGCGGGACTCTCTTTCTTTAGTGATCTCTCCAAGCAGCTCTTCGATGCGCATGTGTTTGTCTACGCTGTCATCGAGTTTAAAGTTGAGCTCTGGGAAGTAGCGCATAACGACTTTTTGAGAGGCGTTGACAGCAATAAAACCTGCTGCCGATTTTAAAGCAGCCAAGGTTTCTGCCTTATCCTGTTCAGTTCCAATTACGCTAATAAAGACTTTAGCGTAGTGTAAATCTTTTGAAATCTGAACGCGAGTCACCGTGACAAGCTCCGTGACGTGCGGGTTGCGCACGTCACGTCTGATCACTTCTGAGATGACTTCTTTTAAAAGAGAATTAAGTCTGTCTGTACGTTCTATAGCCATAATCTTTTATAACTCTTGTGAAATATAAGTCACGTCATAAGCTTCGATAATGTCGCCTTCGCGAATATCGGTGTAGTTATTAAGAAGAATACCGCATTCAAGTCCTTTTTGAACTTCGCGAACATCTTCTTTAACGCGTTTGAGAGAGGAAATCGTTCCTTTCCAAACAGTCTCTTGACCACGCTTAAGACGAACATAGTTATTACGGTGAATGCTTCCTTCAGATACTTGACAGCCTGCAATGACGCCTGCATGTGAAGATTTAAAGGTTGCTTTGACGATGGCTTTACCTTTTTCAGTTTCTTGAGCAATCTTCTCAAGCAAGCCAGCCATTAAGATTTTAATATCATCGATTGCGTGATAGATGATGCTGTGTAAGCGCACCTGAATGCCCAGCTGCTTTACTAAAGGCTCTGCATGGCTCTCAATTTGCGTATGGAAGCCTAAAATCACAGCTTTAGATGCCGCTGCTAACTGAACGTCAGATTCTGATACTTCACCGACACCGGTAAAGATGATGTTTAAATCAGCCTTATCCGATTCAATTTTAAGCAAAGCAACTTTAAGAGCTTCCAACGATCCCTGCACGTCTGCACGCAGAACCAGATTGAGAGTCTTTTTGCCTGTTGCAGAAGCTTGCTGTAAGATATTTTCCATAGAAACTTTCTTTTTCTGCTGCTGCATGAAGCTCGTTTGGCGAGCACCTACTGAACGCACTTCTGCAATATCGCGGGCTTCCTTTTCATTCTTCACAACGATGAACTCTTGTCCGGCTTCAGGAAGGCCTGATAAGCCTGTGATTTCAACAGGTGTTGAAGGTCCGGCTTCTTGCAGTTCTTTGCCATATTCGTCGTGCATGGTTTTAACACGGCCCCATAGTAAGCCGAATACCAAGGCATCGCCGCGCCTGAGTGTACCGTTTTGAACGAGAATAGTGGCAACAGATCCCATTCCTTTGTGCATTTCAGATTCAAGAACGGTTCCTCTGGCTCTCATTTCTGGATTTGCACGCAACTCTAAGACTTCAGCTTGTAGAGCTAGCATCTCTAACAATTCAGGGATACCTTCTCCAGTAACTGCCGAACAGTTGACTGTGATTGTCTGACCACCCCAAGCTTCTGGCAAAAGGTTTTGCTCTGATAATTGTCTATAGACGGTTTCCGGATTGAAGTTTGGCTTATCGCTCTTGTTGATGGCGACAACCATAATGACATTCGCAGCTCTTGCGTGCTGAATGGCTTCAATCGTCTGTTGTCTTAAACCCTCGTCTCCCGCAACGACCAAAACGACGATGTCTGTGACATCGGCACCTCTTGCACGCATGGCAGAAAAGGCTTCGTGACCAGGAGTATCTAAGATGGCAATATCGCCAACTGCAGTATGGCAGCGGAAAGCGCCGATATGCTGCGTAATGGCTCCAGCTTCACCGGCTGCACGATTACTCTTGCGTATAGCATCGATCAAACTAGTTTTACCATGGTCGACGTGCCCCATAAATGCTACGACAGGGGGCCTTAGCTGGAGCTGCTCTGGTGGAGAGTGTTGCAGCTCTTCGCGAATACTCTTGTCTGTAATCTGAATGCGCTTTTCTTCCGCTGTATCAATAGAGATATCGCAGCCAAATTCCTGTCCGAGAAGTTGAATGGTTGTTTCATCTTCCAATATGTCATTTAAAGTGACGACGATTCCTTGCAAAAAGAGCTTTCCAACTAATTGAGAAGCTTTTAATTTCATCTCAGAAGCTAGATCTTTAATTGTGATAGGCAGACGTACCTTCAGAGAAGTTGGACGGATAGTCGTATCTTCTTGGTATTGATGACGCTGCTTAGCTCTGCGCTTACGCCAGTGCTGATCGTCTTCTGTTGAGCGCAGGCCTTGTCTATCGCGTGCATCGAATTGACGTGTTTCTTGTTTACGAGCAGGTTTTACGTCGCGGAATTCTTTAAATTTCGCTGTTTTAATCCCTTTGCGGTCATCTTCCGCAGGTGTTTTGACTTCGTCGTCGAAAGCCTTGGCCTTTGGTTTGATTTTATTTTTATCGTTTTTGTCTTTAGCGCCTTCAGCCGATTCTTTTGAACTTTGGCCGGCTACTCCGGCTTCTGCTTTTGGTTGAGGCTGAGGAGGTGCTTTGGGTTTTAAGAAGTCTCTCATATGCTTGCCTGTTGGACCCAGCTTATCACGGGGTGGATGAACTTCGCGAGGAGTAACATGCACGTCTTTGCGGGGTGCATGAGGAGCTGGAGCGGATGCCGCTTTCTCCTTAACCTCTACTGGTTTTGGTTTTGGTTCCTCTGCAACTGGTGCAGAGGATTCTACAATAGCAGGTTTCTCTTCGGCTTTTTCTTCAACGACTTCTGTAACCTCGATTTCAAAAGAGCTCTTTATAGGTTCTTTTAAAAAATCTTCCCCGAAAATTTCCTGGCGAATTTCTGCGCTAGTCTTAATGCGAGGTTCTTCTTCCTCAGATTGGGCAGTGTCGATGTGTTCTAACTCTTCTTCGCCTGATGGCTCGATAGCGTCTGGCGTTTCTTTAGTTGGATGATCGGTAGAAGACTCCGCAAAAGCTGACTTAGAGCGAGCTCGAATCCGAGGAGCTTCTTCTTTTGGCAATTCTTCTGCTTCAGCTTTAGCTGTTTTAGGAGCAGATTTAGCTGGAGAAGCCTTTTTAGAAGCATCCTCTTCTTTTTTCTTCGCCAATTTGCTTTTCAAACCGGTTAAATTAATGGCTTCGGCAATTTGGGCGTTTTTGATGTTCAATTTAAGATTCTTGGCCAACGCTCTATGTCCTTTGTTTTCTTATTTGTTCTAAAATTTTATCTGCCATTTCTAGGCTGATACCGGGAATGGCTGCTAACTCTTTGGGAGTTGCTGTCAGAAGAGATTTTAAGGTGTTATAACCCGCATCGACTAAGTGGTCAAAGATCAGGCTGTTAATTCCTTCAATCGCTTCCAGAGGTTGATTTAGAGTTGGATCGTCTGTTGCTGCAAGCTCATTCCTTTGAATAGCCATGGCTCGGTTGTAGTCCGTCATGCGTTGGACTTCTAAGTCATAGCCAATTAAGCGACTGTTAAGTCGCGCATTCATTCCTTTTTTTCCAATAACGGCAGCAAAATCATCGTCTTCGACGACAATAGAAATGACATCTTCTTCTTCATTTAAGCTAATCTTACGGATTTCTATTGGCGATAAGGCGTTTTGCAACAGCTCTATCGGATCGTTAGAAAACGGAATAATGTCAATTTTTTCGTTGTGGAGTTCACGAACGATATTTTTAACACGGTTTCCTCTCATGCCCACACATGCGCCAACCGGGTCAACTTTTAAGTCGGTTGAACGGACGGTTAATTTTGTGCGGTAACCAGCATCTCTTACAATCTTGTCAATGAGGATTGTTCCATCGCTGACTTCTGGAACTTCCTGGACAAGCAACTGCTTGACAAATTCGGGGCTGCTGCGCGATAAAATGACTTCTGCACCGCCGTTTTCGGTGTCTTTCACTTCGAGCAGGAGAGCTAAAACTTTTTCACCAACTTGATACTTCTCAGTTTTGGGATACTCGCGTGTTGGTAAAATGGCTTCAACTTTGCCCAAATCGATAATGAGGTTGGAGCCTCTCACAAAACGCTTAACGGTACCGGAAATGAGTTCGTTAACGCGGTGGCGATACTCTTCGTAAATGACATCGCGCTCTGCACCACGCAACTTTTGGGTAATAATCTGGCGCGCTTTTTGCGCAGCAATACGCCCAAAATCTTTCGGTGTGACAACAACATCAATAAATTGTCCGATCTCGCAATCAGGATCAATTTCTCGAGCGGCAATTAATGAGATCTCTTGCGAAGGCACTTCTACGTCTTCAACAATTTCTTTTTCGCAGTAAACATCAATATTTCCAGTCTTAGGATGAATGGTAACTGTGACATTAGAAGCTCCTGATACGCTTTTACGAGCTGCAGCTTGTAGAGACTCCTCAATGGCACTAATTACAAGTTCACGCTTGATGCCTTTTTCTCTTTCTAAATATTCAAAGATTGCAATGAGATCTTTGTTCATGCTTAATGCCTCAATTCTGTAATAGATAAGATGTCTTAAATCCCTATTAACCTGATCTTTGGATTTTTTTCCTTCACTATTAGGCAAGAGCGATAGATTTCATCTTTAACTTTCAAGCCTTTCGACTCGGAGAAAAGAGTGCTATATCCACGCATGCCTGATCTTTAGGAAGTTCCAAAGGCCAGATCATAATGGACTTCTTGCATCATTAGAAATTTGGTCTTTTCTTTTCTCGATTTATTTTGTTGATCCGGCTGCCTACCTCCGGCAGCAGCCGGATCAATAAAATAAATCATCAAGAAAATTCAAAATTTCCAATGGTACAAAAAGTCTAATGAGAGGAAATCATTACTTAGACTAGCCACTTTGCAATTTTAACAAAATGCTATAAAGAAGAAAAAATGACTAGATCTAAGAAGACAGTGCCTTTTGTAGACACTATCGACCCTCACGTTTATCCTTAAAGGATTTTTTGCCAACTGTTAAGAAACGACCTAACAATGAGCAAGGAATCATTTAAATTTAAATTCTCGTAATGAGACAAGACCTCCAAAAGGAGGTCTTGTCAAAGCCCAAGCTTAACTAATCAATTTTCACCCTCTCCATCTTTCCTTTGCTTGGGAATTGCTAAAGGAACTTAGCTGGATTTAATTTGTCCAGCAGAGAGTGTGAAAGAGGCGAAGCCTACTCTTCTGATTCTTCGTGCTCAGATTGCTCTTCTTTTTTCTTGCGTTTAGCAGGAGTTACAACAATATCGTCGCGGTTATATTGATTTTGATCAATCAAATACTCTTTAATCGATAAAGCAATTTTCTTGTGCTCAGGATCTAACTTGATTACCTTTGCAGTGACTTCATCGCCTTTTGAAACAACATCTTCAACTTTTCCGAAAGCTTGATCAGAAAGTTCTGTAACGTGGATCAATCCTTCGATTCCGCTGTCTAACTCAACGAATGCTCCGAAAGCTGTAATCTTTGTCACTTTACCTTTTACCAAACTACCCACTGGCATTGTCTTTTCGATCGATTCCCATGGATTTGTGCTAAGTTGCTTTACACCAAGCGTAATTTTTTTGCTTTCTTTGTCAACAGACAGAATGATTGCATCAACGATGTCGCCTTTGCGCAAGACTTCAGAAGGATGAGAAACTTTCTTGATCCAGCTTAGATCAGAAATGTGGATCAAGCCTTCAACACCTGGCTCTAACTCGACGAATGCGCCGTAATTGGTTAACGTGCGGATTTCAGCCTTAACGTTGTGTCCAACTGGGTACTTTCTTTCAACGTCATCCCATGGATTGTGCTCAGTTTGCTTAATTCCTAAAGAGATTTTACCTTCTTCTTTCTGAACAGACAAGACGATCGCTTCAACTTCATCACCTTTCTTGACAACTTCGCTTGGATCAGTAATGTTTTTTACCCAAGACATTTCAGAAACGTGAATGAGCCCTTCGATGCCTGGTTCGATTTCGATAAATGCACCATAAGGAAGCAGGTTGACGATCTTGCCGTGAACGCGTGTTCCAGGTGGGTATTTCTGCTCGATTTGATCCCAAGGGTTTGGTCCTTTTTGCTTGAGTCCCAATGCAACGCGGCCTTTATCTTTATCCACGCTCAAGATCATGACTTCAAGTTTTTGACCTAATTGAACCATCTCAGAAGGATGCTTAATACGCTTCCATGTCATGTCTGTAATGTGCAAGAGACCGTCAATGCCATCTAAGTCTAAGAACACACCGAAGTCTGTAATGTTTTTCACAACGCCTTCACGAATGTCGCCTGGCTGGATATGCTCAAGCACTTCAGCTTTCTTGGAAATGCGCTCAGCTTCCAACAGTTCACGACGAGAAACAACAACGTTCTTGCGTTCGATATTGATCTTCAAGATTTTGAATTCGTAAGTCTTGCCGAGGTAGTCATCTAGATTCTTGATACGCTTGTTGTCGATCTGTGATCCAGGTAGGAAGGCCTCCATACCGATATCAACCATCAAGCCGCCTTTAACTTTGCGGATAACACGACCTTTAACGATAGAACCTTCTTCACAATGCTCGAGAATGTATTCCCATTGACGGAGACGTTCAGCTTTCTCTCTAGACAAGACAATCTGTCCATTATCATCTTCTGCTTGGTCGAGTAAAACTTCAACTTCTGCATCTAAGTAAACTTGAGATGGATCAGAAAATTCTTCAATAGGTACTAATCCTTCAGACTTCAAACCAACATCAACAACGACGTGATCTTTCGTAATTTCAACGATACGTCCTTTGAGAATGCTACCAGGGCTCATTAAAGAATTTTCTTCAACGGGCTGTGACTCGATTTGAGTTAAAAGATTTTTAAATAATTCTGCATCTTTCTCTTGAAATTGAACGTCATCAACGATGTTGCTCTCGTTCCAAGTGTGTTGAGGGTGTTTAGACATTTAAAGGTTTCTCCTGTTTTCATATAATGGTGATAGATTAACAGATGCAAAAGAAAAAAAGCAATCAAAAGAGTTGACGAATG
This sequence comes from Candidatus Protochlamydia naegleriophila, assembly GCF_001499655.1. NCBI lineage: Bacteria > Pseudomonadati > Chlamydiota > Chlamydiia > Parachlamydiales > Parachlamydiaceae > Candidatus Protochlamydia > Candidatus Protochlamydia naegleriophila. The sequence continues at coordinate 1,613,464 of NZ_LN879502.1, read as the reverse complement.
GGGTATAAAATTTTAAAGGGGGAAATGGTGGGAAAATAGAGAGGTTTTGAGATTATTAAAGTGGAGAGAAATGTAATAATTTAAAATTATTTATGACTAGTTTTGTGAAGTATTCATTAACTTTTTTCTTGACTATTGATAGTCTTCGAAATTTTCAAGACCTTCAAAACAACTTTCACAGGAATTAAATCGCGCGACAAAATCTTATTTTAATAAAAAATGTATCTTGAATAGAAAAATAAATAACTATTGTTTATAACAATCGCATCGATTTTTTGAAGCTTGTTCGGTGTTAGTGCCTATTTAGTGGGCAAGATTCTAAGTTAACTAAAAAACGGCCTCTAAGACTTTAAGGCTTGCAAGATTTAACAATTATTGAAGCGATTTATGAAAACACTAGTCATGAAATTTGGCGGAGCTTCGGTTGCCTCTCCCGATCATTTTTCGCATATTGCCGATCTCATTATTGAAAGACAGAATCATTTTGCTAGATTGGTCATTGTTGTAAGCGCGATGGGGCAGACAACGAATCAATTGATTGAATTGGCCAATCGCGTTCATCCCAATCCTCCTCAACGTGAGTACGACATGCTAATTAGTGCAGGAGAGCGGATTAGTATGTCATTATTAGCCATGGCTTTGTGCCGCAAAGGGAGAGAGGCCGTGAGCTTTACAGGAAGCCAATCAGGGATTTTAACGTGCGCCCAACACACCAATGCTCAAATTATCGACGTGAGGCCGCACCGTTTAACCCAAACCCTAGAGCAAGGAAAGATTGTGATTGTGGCAGGGTTCCAAGGGGTGAGCTTGCATAAAGAAATTACAACGCTTGGAAGAGGGGGATCTGACACTTCCGCAGTCGCTTTAGGGGTAGCGCTTGGGGCTGAAGAAATTGAATTTTTTAAAGACGTTCCAGGGGTTTTCGATCGAGATCCCAAATGCCATAAAGATGCTATCTTGTATTCGCACCTTTCTTATCAGGATGCTTTAGAGATTGTGAGTCAAGGAGCAAAAATTTTGCATCCCCGAGCAATTAGATTGGCTGCTAAAAATGCCTTGCCTTTACACGTAAGATCCTTTATGTGTTCGTATGAAGATAATCCTGGAACTCGGATTGCCGATGCAGCTCGTGAAAGATCCCAAACTCCTCTTTACGAGTTAGCTTAATTAAAGTTGGTAGCATGACAAACCGTTCAAACTTGACCATTTCCACCTTTTTTGAGTCTCCTGAAGGCGATGGAGTAATCAATCAGCATTATCACGATATTATTCTGCGGACTTTGAAAAAGATTTTGCCGGCGGATTTTTTCGATCAGAAAGAGAATGAGGAATCCACTAGATCCCATCAAAGGGAGATTTTTCAGCAATTGATCCCTCTTATCACGTGTTCAGATGCACGTCAATTCCCAGGAAACTTATCTTTTTTTGCAATTTCCAAATATCGGACCAATTCGTTTAAGTTTTTTTTTGAGATGGTTAGCCGCTGGTTATGTCCGGGCAAACGGTTGAACGTCGTCTTAGTCTATGCCTCAGATTTTCGCTTAGCTGAGTTAAGTGACGAAATCTACACCATTTGCGAAGTAATGGTTAGCGTCGAGAATGAGGCAGAATTTGAAGAGATTCAAAGGCATTTTCCGATCATTGGGGCAGAAATTGCTTTGGGAATGCATTCAGAGTTTTATGCTCAGCGCATTTTAGAAATTAAGGGGCTTTCAGCCGATGATAAGACAGCCTTGATTCAAGGCTTTATCGCTTACTTGGTCAAGCGCTTTCCTGCCGTATATGATGCAGACGTGTTTAGCGAAATGCAGCATATCTTGGTTACTTGCCGGGATGATTTCAAGGCTATCCGGCAGCCACGTCACTTAAGCCGCATCATTAGCATTCAGTATCTTTTTCGCAAGTCTCTTCGGGAATCCATCAAGAAAAATTCCCATCGCCGCCATCTAAGCCTAAAAATTTTCCGTTCCTATCTACGCACTCCAACTGGAAGAAAAAGAGTTTTGAGCTTGCTTGTAGGCGTTAATTTTTTTAGAGATCAAGAAACGTTTGGAGAAAAACACTTGTTGAAGGCTATCCAACACTATATTCCCTCTGTCCAGGCTGTTGATCAATCTTTCTTTCTGAATAAATTAGGATCAGAAAATATCTGCATTTCTTATTTGGAAATAGAAAAAAAAGATGGAAGCGATTTTTCAATTGCCGACATTCGCAAGCTGGCAAAAGAGCTGCCGACCCATTTAAAAAATCGCATCGAACACAAGCAGCACCCAGTTTTTATGCCTCGCAATGAAGAGGAAATTATGCGGAATATGCTTATTTTAACTAATCAGATTAAATATTTACGCGATATTCCGCAAGTTTTTATTACTTTTGACGAGCAGGCGTATTCGCATCTTTACTTTACCGTCATTTTGGCTCGCGTGTTAAAGCCAAATAGCCGGTCCTTGCCCGACTTATTTAAAAATCTGGAAACCTTTGCAGAATACATTCCTGATCGCACGAAGGTCATGGGATATATGCGCAAAAAGTATCCAAAAGAGGCTTCTGTCTTTCGCTTGAAGATCTTAAAAGATGCCTTTTTGCGAGGCGATCACTCCATTGATCTATATAAAGCCCGCCAAACAGTTGTTGGAGAGCTTTCTCGCATTATCGGCGAAGTAAGAGATTATAATGGCGGCATGATTTCTAAACAGCATGAGCTTTTATCTGCCATTCGGCGTTTATTAATCGATTGCCGCGATTATGACGAATTGATGCTTGAGAATTTTTTCTATTCTTTATCACCTGTCGTTGTGAGAGCTCTTTTAGATCCTAAGGCTTTCAAAACGCTTTTCTTGATGCTTTTAGAGGGGATACGTGAGTATAAGCAAGAGGGGTACTATCTAAAGCTGCATACAGAGCCATACAATATTTTTGTTTTAGTTATTATTGAAGATGCCCAAATCAAGGACGTTATTAATCGAGCTCTTCAGGAGTTGCATATTCCAGCTACTGAGCTGGCTTACGCTTATGCCAAAGCTGGTGGAAATATGTGCATCGGATACATTTGCTGCACACAGGATCCTAAAAAGAGGGAGCAGCTTTTTCAGATCATTGAGCAGAACTTAAATGCATGGGAAATCAACCGTCTAAAGAGTGTCTCTTATTGATAATAAGAGCAGGCTTAGCCTCAAAGTATTTTGGCAAATAAATGGTTTTGAAGGCCTCTCATACATTGGTGAGGATCATCAGTGTTATAAAAGGGCTTTTTTCCTCCGAATCGGTAGATAAATATTCTTTTGCTAGCCTGGAGAGGTCGAGAGTTGGAATTTCTGGGAGGGCAATGGATTCGGATGATGTAAGACTTCCGTTTGCGAAAAGGCCCTGTTTTAACTGCCCGGTTGGAGAGCCGATCTGTCCCGGTCCATTGAGCAAGCCTCCTTCGAACGATCCTGCGAAGAAAGTTCCGTCTGGGAGGGTGATTTGACCAAGGCCTTGAAGCGCACCATTTTTAAACAAGCCCTCATGAACAGCCCCATCCATCAGTTCAATTCGGCCAATTCCGTTCAGTTCTCCATCAATAAAAAAACCTTGTGCCGTTCTTTGATCGGCGTAGGTGATGGTTGCCGGGCCGTTTAACTCTCCTTGTTTAAAGAATCCTTCTAGCCGAGGCCCTCTTTTGTACGTAATTTGGCCAAGACCCTCAAGCATTCCAGCTTTAAATTCCCCTTCCAAGAAGATGTCATCATCACCGTAGGTGGTTGTGCAGCCGGGGCCCTCTAACAAATGATTCTTAAACGTTCCAGTTAGGGTGCGATCGGCATAAACCATCTCTCCTGAGATCAATTCGTCTGCTTTAAAGCAACCATTAAGATAATGAGGAGACTGAGTAGATGATTGGTGCCGGGGGACGATGATTTCTCCCTTACCTTCCAGCATGCCGTCTGCGAATAGTCCTTTTCTTATCATTCCATCTTTATAAGCCACTTTTCCAAAACCGTTCAATTTGTGGTTGTGAAAGGTTCCTTCAATTATTTCTCCATCCGCATATGAAGCTATTCCTTCGACTAGATTTCCATTGGTAAAATGACCGCTTGCTTCAGTTTGGCAATCGCCATAAAAGACAGATCCTTCCCCGTTCAACTCGCCTTTTTCAAACAGTCCTTTTATCGTGGTTCCATCAGGATAGAGAAGGCTGCCCTGAAAGCTGGAAGAAAGCTGGGAAGGTGAAAGAGGTGCGTTTTCTGTCGGCAAGATCGATCCTTCAAAAGAGATTCCTTCTGGAAGGGTTAGTTTGAGGGCGACTCGAGGCTCTGGAATGGCTTGCTCGCGATCGCTAATGCTTTCGATCACTGAAGTTGGGACTGGGATTTGAGGAAAGCATAGATTGGATGAGGCAGAGTCATCGGGTTCTCTTGGAAAGGCCGCTCGCGATTCGTTAGGATGTTCACTGAAGTTTTGATGAGATAGGCGAAGGGTGCCAGGGGGGGAAGAGATTATTTGAGTGAAAAGGGTTTGAGTAGTTGATGGCTCGCTTTGAGGGACTTTAGTAAATGTGCGGTATTTTAATGACTTACTATAGATCGCAAGAGTTAAAGATAAAAGCGCTAGGGTTGCGATTGACAGTAACAATAAAGCTCGTTCACTTGAGAAAAAAGATCGGGACGTTTTTTGAGCAATCTGTTGGGTAAAAGGAAGCAAGCTAAAAGGGGGGAGGACAATCATGCCTAGTCGTTTTTTTTAAATTTTTTACTTAGGATTTTAGGGGGTGTGGCCAATAAAGTCAAATGGGTTCTCCATTCTTTCGATTGCTTCTATTGATGTATGAAGGGATTAAGTGAAATTGATAACACAAAAAAAGCCCTATGCTAGGTTGAGACGATAGGTGTGGATTAATCATGTTTAACCGCGTATTCAATTGTATTTAGGCGATTGCTTAAATTCATCCAAAATAATTTTTTTAGAGGGGTTGTTAGGGTTGTTATAGTTAATAAGTTAGAAGGGCACATTTTATTTCTCACTGGGATTTAGAAAGGATGCATCTCATTGATGCATTGGATGTTTTAGCAGAGCTAAAGCCAAATGAGAAAATTCGAGTTGTTGATAAAATCTAGGGGAAAATCGCTTCAGATACGCGCCATAGCCATTCTCATTTAATAGCCGGATTGCGCTCATACTCTGCTGATTGCTGGGTGCCAACTCTTAGCGTCATTTCACAAGTCTTCGAAAAAAGTTTGTCGTACGCCTATCTATTATGTGAAATAGTTAGAGAGCCGGAACTTTCTCAGCATCACAAAGAAAGTCTAGAAGCAATGGCGAGGTTCCATTCTCTTTTGCCGCGGGCCTTGGAAAAATTTCAGCAGCTTGGAGACTTTGATGCGTATTAGGTCAAGGCTTATTGAAGGAAATAGATCTGAAGATAAGGACTCTTGTGCCTATAAGGAAGAGATTGCCGAGAGGGCAATAGAAGGCACTTCCACACTGCATTTGGTTTAAAATTTCTATGAATGTCGGTCGCTTGCAAGAGCAAGATCAAAGTTCCTGGAATGAGTTGGTTGATGAACGTGAATGGACAGTCATTCACTCGAGCTTGATGGGCTTGCCTGTTGAAGAAGCTGTGCGAAGTTTAAAGTTGCCAAGGCTGCTTTCATTTACTCCTTTTCTGCCAAGCATTGACGAGGAAAATGAAGATAATTATTAGATAGGCGGCCAGATTTGTTTAAGAATAAAAGCCTTCCCCAGGGCATTATGCCTTGGGGAAGAGAGGCATTTTTATAGGTGAAAAACGTAGTGAAAGAAGGAGAGAGCAAAAGCACCAAAAACGGGAGCTCGAACGGGTTTGAAGTGAAAGAGCTTGTAAGCGATGTTGACTATGCTGAGGACGATTAGCCCAGGATAGCATACCTCTAAGATCGGCGCCAGGAAAGCAATAATGCCAGTAAAGTCGAGCGTCGAAATCACAAATGATACGGCAAGCGTGATAAATAAAGAGGCATGATAAGAAAGTTTTTCTTGCGAGACATCAAGGTGAAGATATTCGGCGAATACAGCGGCCAAGGCAATGGCTGTTGTCAAGCAAGCCAAAGCAACGGCTATAGAGGCAATGATTCCGGCATAAGGACCCAATATCTGGTGCGAAAGTGTTGCTAAAATGAGATCTTTCGAGACTCCTGCCAATGTTTCACTATTGAAAGCAGCCACATAACTAAATCCAACGTAGATGAAGGCGAGTAAAGAAGCTCCAATGCAGCTAGCCTTGAGCGTTTGGATAATCATCTTTTTGTAGTTCACATGTTCGTGCTCGCTTGGCTCTGTTCCTCTTTTTAAGCATGCCAGTACGACGGAGCAAAAGAAAAAGGCACCTAAAAGATCCATTGTCTGATAGCCTTCCTGCAGCCCTTTAAAAAAAATCTCGGCTGGCTGGTGAGAAGTCGTTGGGAGAGTTGTTGCTTCTGAAAATCCTTTGACGATGATGAAGCATAAAGAGAATAATAGGAAGGGGGTTAAAACATATCCCAATACATCGATAATGTTATTTTTGCGCACTGTAAAAAAATAAATGAGCGCGCAAGAAATTAAACTAAAGGGAATTAAGCTGATATCCGGAAGATAAAGTTTGATCGTTGAAAATGAAAGGGCTATGCAGCGCGGCAGGGCGCCAAAAGGGCCAATGAGCCCCATAATCACCAACGCGATCAAAAATCCTGGCGTTTTCCCTAGCCGGCCAAAAAATAAACGGTAGTTTCCATCAAAAAGTGTCATGGCAACTAATCCTAAAAAAGGGACGCCAACAGCGGTTAATAAAAGTCCTAGAATGGCATAAATATTCTGATCTTGTGCATATTGGCCCAAAGCGAGAGGGAATACAACATTGCCAGCTCCAAAAAACATGGAGAACATCGCAAGCCCGGTTGCTAATGTATTGGATTTGGGCGAGGGTTTTTTCATAACCTTCCTTTGCTTTTTTTAAAAGTCGACTTGTTTAACTAATTGTTAAAAAATTATATATAACTAATTTTATTTAGGCAACCTGTTAATTTGTTTGGATTAAAAACAAACTAACAAGTTGGGTTAGGATTTGATTAGTTGACATAGTTGATTTGAACCATGTCTACCACTCGGAGGCTTTTAAATCGGCCGCTTTATACCAGCAATAGGCGATATTGGCGATGGTAAAGGCGATCAAGGCGGGATAGGCAACTTGGAGCAACGGGGCCAAGAGAGAGACGATGCCTGTAAATTCCAAAGTCGAGACGGTATATCCAGTCAGAAGGGTTAAAAGGAGTGCCTGGACATAGGAGATGCGGTTGTTTAAGGTTTTTTGCAGGAATTCGGCAAACACTGTTGCTAGAGCAATTGCTGTCGTTAAACAGGCCAAAGCAATTGTCATAGAGGCAACGATACCTGCATAAGGGCCTAATATGTTGAGAGTCAATGCTCCTAGTAGTTCACCCTGATTGTGTTGGCTTAGACTTGCTGAATGGTAAGCGGCAACGTAGCTAAAGCCAATATAAACGAGGGAGAGCAGGAGGCCGCCTATGCAGCTGGCTTTTAGGGCGATTTGGAAGAGGTAAGGTTCTTGCTTCGGATCGTTAGTCGCCAGATCTTGTTTTAATCCGCTAAAGATGATGGAAGAAAAGAAGAAGGAGGCTAAGAGGTCCATGGTATTGTAGCCTTCTATCAAGCCGTGCACGAACGCATCGCTTTTACTAAAAGTAGAAGCTTCGAGCGTTGAAGTCGAGGAGAGCCCCATGACGACGATGGTAAATAGGCTGAGGAGCAAAAGAGGGGTCAAAAAGTAGCCGAGCAGTCCTAAAATGCGATTTTTTTTCACTGTGCATGCAAAGATCAATAAGCAGGCTGCAACGCTAAAGGCTCCAAACGAAAGTGAAGGAATCGACAATTTTAAAGTCGCGTGGGAAAGGGCGATGCAGCGGGGGAGTCCGCCGAAAGGGCCGATGAGTAGCATGATGGCGGCAGAGAGTAAAAAGCCTGGTATGCGGCCTAAACGGGCAAAAAAGCGCTGATAGCTTCCCTGGAACAGGAAAATTGCTAATAAGCCGAGAAAGGGGACGCCAACAGCTGTTAATAAAAGGCCTGCGATTGCATAGGGAGTTTCCTGGCGGGCCACTTGGCCGATGACTAGAGGAAAGACGACATTGCCGGCGCCAAAAAACATTGAAAACATGGCCAGTCCGGTAGATAATACACGTGAATGGGAAACTGAAAACATAAAACTCTCAATTAATTCAAAATTTAATAAACATAATAATCTGATGGCCATGAACAATGTTCATGCTATAAAGCTTCAAGGTTCTATGGATTGGCCTCGATAGGCTTTTAAATTGGGAGGAGAAAAATGAAAGCAAGCAAAATGGAATGTGCGCTTAGCGCACAATAATAATTGCGACGAGGGTAGAGATATTAGTAAAACTAGGAATTTGATACATTTGAATTGACTATTAAGTTTTCTGCATCATAGCATAGATGCTATATTTTTTTTAGTCAAATCATATGAACAAAGTATGTGCAAAATTAATTGTTAATTTTTTATTTGCTTTGGATTTTAAAAAGGATGATCATCCCTGTTTTAGGTAATCGGTGAAGAACATGCTCAAGTTAAAGAAGAAAACCTAGCTTGACTTTTGATTTACTATCGCGGTATGAACTAAGGAAACTTGAGAGAAAACGGACAAATCATGAAAAAACAACCACAAGCTGTAAAAATTGCTCCTTCCATTTTAGCAGGAGACTTTGGACATTTAGCCGACGAGGCTAAGCGTGTCGAACAAGCAGGGGCCGATTCTTTACATCTTGATATCATGGATGGACACTTCGTTCCAAACCTGACGATGGGGTCACAAGCCGTTGCAGCGATCAATCGCGCGACCGATCTCTTTTTAGATGTCCACTTGATGATTTATAATCCCTTTGACTATATAGAAAGATTTGTTGAGGCTGGTGCTGATAGTATCACCTTTCACATCGAAGCGACAGAAGATGTTGAAGAGACTTTAGCTTATATACGTAAGTGCAATATCCGAGCTGGTTTAGCATTTAATCCAGAAACCTCCCTATCGTTGATTCCCAAATATTTGGATAAGTGTGATATGATTCTTTTGATGACCGTCAATCCAGGATTTGGTGGTCAGGAATTCATTGAAGAGGTGCTGGATAAGGTCAAGTTTACCCGCGATCTGTGTAATCGGCTCAATATCCGTGCCGGCGGAATAACTCCTAAGAGCGGCCATGCAGCTGAGAATCAATTGCCTCCTTTTGACATACAAGTGGACGGCGGGGTAACAAATCAGAATGTTAGACGATGTGTCGAAGCGGGTGCCAATGTGCTTGTAGCGGGAACGAGCCTTTTTAAAGCTCCAAACTTAAGTGATGCCGTGAAAGAGATGCGCTCAATTGCTGAGGGACATTAAAACCCTGCTTGCTACCTATGAATGGGAAGATTCGAATTATGGTTGACTATCCTTCATAGATTTTTGGCTTAAAAGCTGAAGAGTTTCTATTACATAACAGATAATTGTAGGAATTATGGCGACAAGTAATCAATTGACTCCTGGAATGACCCTTTCCCTCAACAACAAGTTGTATCGTGTTGAGTCGAGTGTGAAGGTGACGATTCCCAAAGGAACTCCGTTTATTAAAGCTAAGCTGAAAGATCTTAGCTCGAATGAAATCGTGGAGAAAAGTTTTAAGCTTAATCAGCCCATCAAAGATGTGTCTTTGATTGAAAGGCGTCTAGAGTTTCTTTATCCCGAAGGGGAAGAATTTCTTTTTTTAGATGTTGTCAATTTAGATCAAGTGCTTGTGCCATCCCAGATCGTTGGTACTAAAGTAAACTTTCTGAAAGAAGGGGTGGAGCTCAAAGCCTTTTTTTATGGGGATACCGTCTTTGCTGTTGAGCTGCCTCAATTTTTAGAGTTAATGGTTGCTAAGACTTTAACAGATGAAGAGAGCGATCTGACGAGTGGAGCTAAAATTGCTGTTTTGGAGACCGGAGCTAAAATAGAAGTGCCCCCCTTCATTGAGACGGGCGATATCATTAAAGTTGACACTAAAACAGATGAATATATTCAGCGCGTCTAAGGATTCCCTCAGTGAACTTTAACCTAGGAGAATGGTGATGAAAACAAACGTGTTATATCCACTATTCATGGGCATTTTATTGGGAGTCAATCCGGTGTTATTAGCGCTTCAGACAGATGTGCCGCATGCCTTACCTGCTAAGCAAGTCTCAGCGCAGCAGCTTGAGGCGCAGGCGCCCGCAACGGCGCCTGTGCAAAAAACGGCGACTGTGCCTTTAGAGGCGCCAACGCCTGTACAAGCGGTTGCCATAGCACAGCTTGTTCCAGAAAGGGCTCAACAGATTCTAGATTTTTGGTTTGGGACACTTGCTGATCCGAGTACTTATCCATCCGAAAAAGCAGCTACCTGGTCTGGAGTAAATGCCGAGACAGACCGTATCATCCGAGAGCAATTTTCTTTGGACGTGCAGCAAGCGGCAAGCGGAGAGCTCAATGATTGGAGGACGACTCCGAAGGGGCGCTTAGCTTTAATTATTCTACTCGATCAATTTCCTCGCCATCTTTTCCGCAATACTCCACAATCTATGGCATTGGATGCAATGGCACGAGGACTTGCGATGGAAGGTGTGCAAAAAGGAGATGATAAGAAGCTCTATCCACTTGAGCGAGCTTTTTTTTACCTTCCTTTTCAGCACGCTGAAGATGCAGGCTTTCAAACTCTTTCTGTTGCCTACTACAGTCAACTGGTTGAGCAGTCGCCAGATATCATCAAACCACATATGCAACAATTTTTAAATTTTGCCCTATTACATCAGCAAAATATAGCTCGCTTCGGTCGCTTCCCACATCGTAATGCTATTTTGGGACGCGACTCTACACCTGAAGAGCGAGTTTATTTAAGCCAGCGAGGATCGTCACTTTTTTAAGATGAGGTCCGTTGTCACAAACTTTGTCAATTATAGAGGAAAACTGAAGTGGAATTAAAACACATAAAAGAACTCATGACCGTCATGGGGCGTACAGGAACTAAAAGACTCGAATTAAAACAAAATGAATTCGAATTGATTTTAGAGCGCCAAGATAATGGACAGATACGTTTAATCGATCAATCTTTAATTGAATCTGAGGAGCAACTGAAGCCTCAGTATTTGCAAAATCGAACCGACCATGCCCTTTCTCGTGGAGCAGAAATGCCAACCTCTCGCTATCCATCAGCGCCGGCTGAAGCTCCAAAACCAGATGTCAATAACATCTATGTGACTTCTCCAATGGTTGGAACATTTTATCAGTCTCCTTCACCAGATGACCCAACATTCGTCAAGGTCGGCGATCGTATCGATAAAAACACGGTTGTTTGCATTATTGAAGCGATGAAGGTTATGAATGAAATTAAAGCAAATGTAACCGGAGTTGTGGCTGAGGTGTTAGTGGAATCTGGCCAGCCTGTTGAATTTGGTACTAAACTTTTCCGAATTGTTGAGTAGTCTATTTATGCAAAAAGTTCTGATTGCTAATCGAGGCGAAATTGCAGTTCGCATTATTCGTGCTTGCCATGATTTAGGTCTCCAAACAGTTGCCGTTTATTCTCAAGCTGATGCAGAAGCATTACATGTGTTGCATGCGGATGAGGCGATTTGTATTGGTGAGGCTCCTTCACATAAATCCTATCTCAAAATTCCAAATATTCTCTCCGCGTGTGAGATCACAGGAGCGGATGCGATCCATCCAGGTTATGGTTTTTTAAGCGAAAATGCCAATTTTGCTTCTATCTGCGAAAGCTGTGGGCTCAATTTTATTGGCCCGGCTCCTCAGTCTATCGGATTGCTTGGAGATAAAGCCAAAGCCAAAGCGACTGCCAAAAAAGCCGGCTGTCCTGTGATTCCAGGCTCTGACGGGGTTGTCATTGACATCAAAGACGCTTTGAAAGATGCAAAAAAATTGGGCTTTCCCATTTTTATCAAAGCTGTTGCAGGCGGCGGTGGAAAGGGGATCCGCATTGCGAATAATGAAGAAGAGTTTACCAAGCAGTTTGCTGCTGCCCGTGCAGAAGCTGAAGTGAGCTTTGGTAATCCAGATGTTTATCTTGAAAAGATGATTATGAATCCGCGCCATATCGAGGTGCAAGTCCTCGGTGATAAGCATGGCAATTACATTCACTTGGGAGAGCGTGACTGTACGACGCAAAGAAGGCGACAGAAGCTTATTGAAGAGTCTCCAAGCCCTTCTTTGACGCCCAAAATGAGGCAGAAAATTGGACAGGCGGCAGTCAATGTCGTGAAAGCGGCCAATTACTGCTCAGCCGGAACCGTGGAGTTCTTATTGGATAAGGATGGCAATTTTTATTTCATGGAAGTCAACACTCGCATCCAGGTTGAACATACTGTGACAGAAGAGTTGACAGGAGTTGATTTGGTCATGGAGCAACTGCGGATTGCTCGTGGCGAAAAGCTGATGCTCGATCAAAAGGATGTAGAATTTAGTGGACATGTCATTCAGTTCCGCATTAATGCTGAGAATCCAAGCCATAACTTTGCCCCATCACCTGGAAAATTAGAGTACTACTTGCCTCCTGGAGGGCCTCACGTGCGGGTTGACAGTGCCTGTTATTCTGGCTACTCTATTCCGCCGAACTACGACTCCATGATTGCAAAGTTGATAGTAAAAGGAAAAACACGTTCAGAAGCGATTGCAATCGCTAAAAGAGCCTTAAGAGAATTCCACATTGGCGGAGTCAATTCTACGATTCCATTCCACCTTTACATGTTGGAAGATCCAAGATTCTTAAAGGCTGATTTCGATCTTTTGTATATCGATGGATTGATTGCAGAAGGCTGCAAATTCGAGAAATAATGATCTCGCCCTCTCAAGGAGGTCTTTCAAGACCCCCTTGAGAAATAGATTCTCTATCCAAAAACCACATCAATTGTCTTTCCATCCAGTTAAACATTCATCAGTTTTTGGTTTAGTTGATGCAAAAAAACTTTAACCATGTAAAGTGATCCTAAGCAAGCAGCGCGCGTACAACTAAGAACAGGACGCTGAGATAGAGTTATAATCAGTGGTTGAGAGGGACTGTTTCCTAATGGATCTTCTATCTAAACTATCAATACTGCGTGCTCGTTTACCATTTCTCTACCATTTTTAACTAATTTAATTTCTTTTTTTAAGTTTTTTAAAGCATCTTTATTTTCTCTTAATGACAATCCATCATATACTCTTTACAAATACAAAAGAGGTTGGGGTGCTTGGTTGACCATACACTCCAAAAAAATTACAGATAACTAGGGTAAGGTAATGAAAGTAAAATCAGTATGTTCTATTGCAACTTTTTTCATGATCTGTGTTATGAGCTTAGCGGCTCAAGATCAAGAGGGGGGGGATGCCATTCCTGCATCTAAAGAGCAGCCAGCTTTGGAAAATCAGTTGACGCAGGATGAGCTCATGCTTATTGCCGAGAAGCGTTTGGAAGAAATGCCTGAAGAGGCGAAGCCTTTGTTGCAGTATGCAGGCAAAACTAACTTTTACGATGAAGAGCATCTCTACCGCGTCCACAATGATGCCTATTATGCTCCTTACGCCATCTCTGGCTCGGGCGACATTATTCAATTACACGATGGTTCAAAATGGGCGGTTCATCCCTATCAAAGAAAAACTGTTTTATTTTGGGTGCAAAGCGACTTGATTTTTATTAAGCCCAAGTCTTCTTGTTTCTCCATGTATAGCTATGTGTTGCAAAACCGTACGACTCAAGAGTCTATTGAGGTCAATTTAGTTGGTTCGCCACTCTCTTCTTCAGCGACTCGCTGGATTGTCAACATCGATCCCTATCAGCGCTTCATTCAGTTAAATGACAATACCATTTGGCAGATTGATTCAAGTGATTATGCATTCAGTAAATGGCATATTGGTCACCAGATCATCATTGGGGTTAATAATTATTGGCGCATTGCTAAATTTCCGCATATTTTGATCAATACCAATCTTTATAATACTCCGTACAGCGAAGCCGAATTTATTGGTTTTCCAGCTGGTTATTAATGAGCAGGGAGGCAAGTATGGCTTGGCTTTCCATTATCATTTGCAATCGTTACATTTAAGCTAATAGGAATAATAATCGTGAATCCATTAAATTTTTTTAGGCCCGTTTATCAGCCCTTTGTTGGGCTGCAGCAAAATCGTTACTCACATCTTGTCAAAGATACAGTTGTGGCTGTTGCTGCGAGCGTCTTTGCTTTGATTGGAGCGCAAGCTCTGCAAGGACAGGCTCCTGGATTTGCAGCAGTCTTATCTGTTGTGCCTTGCATAGCAGGCGTCATTTGGTTGTTAAGAAGAAGCTCTTCTTCTTTCAGGCATGGACATCACCACCCTCTCAATCCGCCGGTAATTGTATATCAGCCCCCAGGCTATCAGCCACGTCAATTTACTCCGCCTGCTGCAGTTTATCCGCAACCTACATTTACCCCAAGACCTCAACCTCAGCAGCCTATGCGCCAATTGCCGCAAACCCGAGGTTTCCAGAGCAATGTAAATGATGGGATGCATCAACTGCCGTCGAGTCGCTTCCCGAATGTCGTTCGCGTTCCAGCTCATCAAGCCAATCAAATGCAGCCAGGTCATAGGCCAAATGGCGGAAATGAGGGAGGTTTTCAGCTTCCTTTTGGCAGGCGTTAAGCGGATGATTCGTGCTTCTTACTGCATTTTAAGCCATGCACAAGAAGGAGAGTTTAAGCCTACAGATGTCAATGCGAGGCTGCATGCAGCCTCGCATTGATTAGAAGTTTTTCAGGGCGCGGTCTCGTTGATAATGGCGCTCAATGCCATTTGCCACTTCTTCAGGATCATCGGTAATTTGAAACATATTCAAGTCGCTTGCTGAGATGCATCCATGAGACAGCATTGTGTCTTCCATCCATTTGAGCATTTCAACCCAATACGCTTTTCCCATGAGATAGATTGGAAAGGCTTTAATTTTTTTTGTTTGAATCAGGGTTAAGGCTTCGAAGAGTTCGTCTAGCGTCCCTACACCCCCCGGTAAGAAGACATAGCCTTGGGCATAGCGAATGAACATGACCTTGCGCACAAAAAAGTAGCGGAAGCTTAGGCGGTATTTAGGATCAATAAAGCGATTGGGCTCCGTCTCAAAAGGAAGGTCGATGGCAAGTCCACAGGAATGCCCCTTAACTTCCTGAGCCCCTTTATTGGCAGCTTCCATGATGCCAGGGCCGCCACCTGTGATGATTGCAAAGCCTTTGCGAGAAATGTGGCGGGCTACGTCTACTGCGAGATTGTAATAGATGGAGTCAGGAGCCAGGCGTGCCGAACCGAAAATGGATACGGAAGGACCTAGATTGGTCATGGTTTCAAAGCCATCAACGAATTCAGAAACGATTCGAAAAACGCGCCATGAGTCGTGAGTGAAAACTTGTTTTTCTACTTCGTGGTCTTGATCGTATGTCATATCTCCCTCTCTATCGTTATTTGAGCAAGGTTAAAGAGATATGATTTTGTTTATAAACTATCAAGGTTTTTCTGTAGAAAAGGGGCTGAATTTGAAATTAAACTGGTAAGATTCTTACAGAGGAGGTAGTTTTTTTCACATATTTGTGGGCAAATCGCGCTTTTTGGCTTAATATAGCGGTGCACGATCAATTTTTGCAACGCTAAACCTAAGCGTGGAAGTAAGTTATTGATTGATAGAATCCATATTGCAATTAGACGAACATGCATCTAGAGATTGATACGCTGAGTTGCGTTGGATAGGGGAGGTATTCGGAGGTTTCTTGATTGACAAGCCAGTGATCCGTTAGCAAGAAGGATTAAAGTCTTTTGGTTAACTTTGTGAAAAGAGCCGTGTCTTATTTTGCTTCTTTAATGTTGGTTTTTTGCAAGATGCGTGAAAAAATTCGTTCCATGCGCGTCTGCTTGACCTGTCCTTCTCCGTGATGAGACTTGCCGTTGGCAACTTCGTGGAGATTTTCAATGGCAATAAAGGCATTGGAATCTTCACGTAGAATAAGATCTTTAAGTTCGGCTAATTGAAGTCGTTCGGCAATAACGTAAAGAATTTCGCGCTCGTCGCCTGAAAAACCGCCTCGGCCATACATGATCGTCAAACCTAAGCCTAATTCATGCACAATAGCATCAGCAATGGCTTTTGATTTGGAAGAGATGATTAAAACCGATTTGGTTTCATCTAATCCGACGATGACAGAATCCATGATCTTAATCACTACAATGTAAGTGATCAGCGACATGAGTGGGGGGTGCCAATCTTTAAAGACGAATCCCGCAACACCAAAAACAAAGATATTGCAGACTAAAACAACCTGACCAACCGTAAATCCTGTTTTGCGATTGATGATGATTCCAAGGATTTCGGTTCCATCTAAGCATCCACCCTCCCGGATGATGAGTCCAAGACCAATACCCAGAATGGCACCGCCAATGACTACAACTTCTAAGCTGTCTCCCTTAAATTGGATGTGCATCATGTTATTAATGAAAATCATTGAAGCTGCAAATAAGAAGGTAGCCATTAACATGTGAGCAACAAAGACTTTTCCAATAGAGCGATAGGCAAGAACCAGAAAGGGGAGATTGAGAATAATCAGCAGGTAAGGAATCAAGGATTGTCCAAAGACATTTCCTAAAATCATGGCAACGCCGACAATGCCGCCGTCAATTAGGTTGTTGGGAATGAAAAAGACTTCCAATGCAAATGCTGCCAAAAAAGCTCCAAAAGCTATCCAGAAATAGACAAGAATTTGAGATATAACTGAACGTTTTGACGGTTGTGAGGCATGCATATAGAAGCGTCCTTAATGGATGAAAAATTTGAAATTTTACTCGTAAAAGACAGCCAACAAAAGAAGGGATTGCACTTAATCGAAATGAAAAGAATGGGCGCACTATCTTAAAAATAGGACGCGGGAGACGGGGCTCGAACCCGCAACTTCCGGCGTGACAAGCCGGTGCTCTAACCAATTGAACTACTCCCGCATTCTTTGCAAGTGATGGGCGCAACAGGACTCGAACCTATGACCGCCTGTGTGTAAGACAGGAGCTCTACCAACTGAGCTATACGCCCTTGCAAGAAGTTAAAACTATATGTGATTGAGGAATTAATCGCAAGCGCCTTTTCTTGCTGAAATGAAAATACTTTGTAACATTCAAAAGGCTAGGAGTTTATGTTCTGTTTTCTGCTGTCTAAATTTAAGGTGCCATTAAAGATAATCCGGTTTAAACTACTTTTTCTCGCCTTAGAAAGGAGACAAAAGCGAGGGCAAAAGAGGTGATGGGGGAAAAAGGAATGTATCGGACATGGCAAATGGCAGTTTTATTGGCTTTTTCGCTTTTAATGACTGGGTGTAGTCCAAGATCTTTAGAGGATTTTAAGGAAGAGGGGGAAGGAATTACCCGTTCTTTAATCCAAGAGTTGCAAAAGATTCGCTCGCGCGACCAATTGGTCGCATCGACGGGGCGTTTACAGCGTTTATTTGATGAATTGGTCTTGGTTGCGATTGCAGCGCGCGAGTTTCACCATACACATCAAGAGTTGGAAATGATTGAATTGACGCTAACTGATCATGAGCTAAGTGATCGCTTGCGCGTAGAACTCAATCGGATTTATCGCTTTGAAGGGGGAAGGCAAATTATTGAAAAGTGCCAGGAAGCTGCCTTGAATCGGCTGGATGCATGTGAAAAGCGTTTGTGCAAATAGATAGATCTTTTGGCTTCATCGCGGCCTTTCTCTCATACCCTTTTAGGCTAAGTACAAAGCATAACCCAGCTCTAAACATTAGCCTGGAAATAGCTTGGGGTGTTATCATTAGGCTGCATTTTCTACAGCCTAATCCTGCAATTTTTAAAGAGAATTCATCACCCACAAAATGGCTTAAGAAGAGGCAAGAAGCTCTGCCTTAGACCATATTTTGCGATTTTGGCGATGAAAGCATTTGCCCTTTAGCAATTAGGATAGATTGACAAAGCTTTCGAAATTTTGCTTTTCTGCTGCAATATGTTTGTGAGAGGTTAAGTCTCCGATCTGAATGGGAACTGCCGTTGCATAGCCTTTTTTGAGCCACGTAATATCGCAATCGGTTTGTTCGTCAAATTGTGCAAGTTTTGATCCAAGCCAATAGTAAGGATGATTTTCAGCTGGGTGATGACGCTCTTCTGGGTTTTCGGCCCAGTATTCCTTTCCCTGGTTGGTTAAACGAACTCCCTTAATGGGCCCACATTCGCTTTTGGGAAAGTTGACGTTTAAAAATGTCCCGTCTGGGAGGGGATGTTTCAAAGCATAATCGACAATAAGCGCAATAAAGGATTCAACATGTCCAAAAGTAGGATTGAAATAGTCTCCAAGTGAAAATGCGATGCCTGGAATGCCATGCATCACTCCTTCCATTACTGCTGCCACCGTTCCGCTGTACAAGACATTTCGACCCGCATTTGTGCCTCTGTTTATGCCTGACAAAATGAGCTGCGGACGGCGCGGTAAAATGACGTTTAAAGCCAATTTGACGCAATCGGCAGGTGTTCCATTGACGGACCAGGTTGAGGCTTGCAACGTTGCCCATTCGACTTTGGCGATATGCAGTGGATGTCTAACGGTGATGGATAAACTGACTGCCGATTGTTCTCCAGCTGGAGCGACAACTGCAAGATCTGCCATCCCCTGGACAGCCTGCCATAAATGTTTAATGCCTGTGGCATGCACACCATCATCATTTGTAATTAGAATAAAAGGGCGTTCGGTCATGGCTTGAAGTCTCAATTTGTTTACTGGTGATTTAAAAGATTTTACTCTTTTTTTTTGAAGTTTAATAAGAAAGTGATTTATGGAAATAATAAAATGTTTTAATATAATAGTATAGTTCTTTTGATTCACTACGGTTAATCTTTGAGGTTCTATGACTCACTTATCACAGGAGCCAGATCCAGAAAAAGAGACTTATGCTCCAGAAATGGAGAAGCCGCCTACAGAATCACAAATTAAAGTTTGTATGACAATCGAGAGATTGAGAGATCAGATTCACTCGATCCCCGTTCTTATCCATCAAGCCTTGGTGATCGACCAAGCACTTTCCAATCATTTTAAAAGTTTAAAAGATAGCGCAAATGAAGTCATTGTTCAGTTTAATGAACAAAAAGAGAACATTTTAGCGCAATTTGACAGTTTGCTAATGCCTTTGGCCAAAGAGGTGTTAGAAGAGTTAATACGTGATGCGGAGCGTTTGAAGAGTGATTTGGACAATACTCTTTTGAGTATGCAAAAAATGGTCGACATGGATTGGAAAGGGCATGCTTTGTCTTGGATTGAGCTCCATTCCAAATGGCATGACCGGCATGAGTTGAATCAAAGGATATTAAAGCTTGTTTCCGATCGAACTTCTCAGTTGATTGATAAGGATATTCGGGTCATTCAGGATTATCAAACTCAGTCATTATCCCGTATGAGCCAAAAGGATGACGTCTTTAAAAGCGTAGAGAAAAGATTGGCGAAGGCTACCGAAGAGCCCCTCAAGCATCTGGTCGAATTGAAGCGAGGAGTTGAAGAGACGGCTTCCATGAAACAGGCGTCGGAGTGGATTGCTCAACTTCATCGCCAAAGGGAGAGCTGCTTCGACCAAGTGCTCATGAAAATCGATTTAATCGTGAAGGACCTTGTGTTAACCGAAGAGGAATTCGATGTCGATTTATTTAAGGACCTCGAGGAAGAGATGTTTTTTGTTGAGCAGGAGCTTAAGCACATCCATGACTTGTTACCGAAGCTTCACAAGAACGATGAAAAAGAGTTTTTTTTCACAGAGGCTAGGTTAGAGGGCTTAAGAGATCATTTAGAGCAGTTTGACAACCTCTCACTTCCGAGAATTGTAAGAGAGAGGCTGGAGGGTATTTTTCGAGATATAGAAGACACTCTTATTAAGGTCTCCCGGCGGTCGGCATGACATTAATAGATGTATTCGTCTGCTATCTCGCGCTTGTCATGGCCATCTAAGACGTGAAAGGCGCGCAGTTTATTGAGGGTAATCGGAGAAAGTTGGCCAATTGGAATGTAGACAATTTTTTTACCGAATCTGCGTGCAAAGCTTTTTAATTGACTTCTTGGCGGCGAACTGGCGATGTAAACGATCGTAGGTTTAACCGCATAATCGATAGCAGCCATCAAAAGCACTTCTGATTTCGTTCGGCATTCGTAATAGTCAGAATCGTGCCAAATATTGCCCATTCGTCTTGGAGGGTAGGACATCATGAATCCTCCATATTCACAGCGACTAATGCCAGGGCCGATGATGTGATCCGACAAAGAAGTGGCATAAAAAGACATGTCAGATTCTTGCGCGTGTTCGCCAAGCCAGGTTGTACGCCAAGGATACTTCTCTTGAAAGGGCTTTCCCTCTTCTGGCTTATCTTCGTCAAAAATGACGCAAATCGAGCCAACCCCACCGGGGGGCTTTCCCATGGCTTTGACGTATAGTTTTTTTTCATGCCAATGACGAATCGTTTCTTTCGTGTCGACCCCGTCTTCGAGACTGGTTGAAAAGGGGATGGTCCGGGCCGATTCTTCGGTTAAAATTTGACTCCCTTTCTTCTTCAGGAAATTTCCGAATCGTTCGATGGCGATATCTTCTGGCGGATAAGAACAAATGCTGAATGGGCTTGGAGGGCGGAAGCGAATATTTGAGCGGTCTTTGCGCAGGCGAGGAATTGAATCCTTTCTTCCTTTTTCTTTCAGGTGGAATCGAATGCGCTTGCTGGGCCCCCAGACATCTTCGATGGACAAATCAAGCTCAGGCAATCCGTCAATATTTTTAAGATGGGGATAGGCGGTGGCGAGCTCCCATACTTCATAGGCGTAGTTATGATCTACACATCCTTTGGCGGCGCTTAAAATCTTGTAAAGGTCGGGCATAAGCTGACCGCTAACTAAGGCATAGTTGCGCACAAATTTCATGATATTGCGCAAATTGTATCCTGGAAAGGCATTTCCCGTGCTTGACACATACTTATCAGAGGCTTCTTTGTAGAGCTGTAGAATGATTTTCTGTCTGTCCGGGAGGTCTTCTTTGAATAATCTATTGCGACATTGCTCATATCTGTTTGACAGATATCCCCATTCTGACAACACATCACGAGTCGACTCTGGCGTCAACGTACACAATTCAACTACTTCGCGATCGGCATGATAGAGCTCTGGAAAGGAGCGGTTGTCCATGAGCTTCAAAATGTGCGAAAGATGAGCCATTCCTCCGACAAATAAAACCCGATCGTAGCGCAAAGAGAGCTCTTTCAGTCTGCGAGCCATATACGTCTCTCTTTCTTGGTCCAAATGATTGAAGGGACGCCGGCTGTCGCGCCGGATTTGTTCGTAGACTTCGTAGTAGGCCTTCAGCCCAATGCGATGAATGGCATAAGGGTCTGGAATGGGTTCGCGCACATCTGGATAATGGTCGACATCGAGATCGATGCAAAAGGCGGGAACTTGACAGTCAGAGGCACAGCGCAAGGCTTCGAAAATGGGGTCGCAAGGCTCAGCCATAAAATAGACGGGTTCTTTGTCCTGGCTGTACGTAACGATGACGCTGATATCTGGCAAGCGTGATGCTGCGTGGATCATCTTAGTTTGCATGGTTTCTGGAAGCTCGACTGCCACGCAATCGGGCTTAAGGGTGTCAAATGCCAATTTAACCTGGGCTGCCATTTCCATGTTATAGTGAATGATTGGAACGGCGTGGATGCACTCTTTCTGAATATAGAATAGATCGTTAGATACCATGGAACTCTCTTAGATCACGTGAGTTAAAGCTTCATCTCCTAAAGTCATTAAAATAGCTTCCCTTAGGAGATTTTCAACATTGCCACTATTGCCATTTAGACTCTTGATTCTTTTGGCCGCATAGCGAGCTATGTTGATTCCATCCCTGATCGTGTAGTTTTCGTGATGGGCATGTGCTTTTTGCAAGAAATTGACGACATATTCCATGATGTATTCGTCAACGAAGGGAAGATTTTCCCGTAAAATGCGCCGCTCTTCTTCTGCCTCTGGAAAATCGAGGTGGATCTGCGGTTGGAGTCGGCTATGAATGTACTCAGGGATTTCAAATGTTGAGGCATCATCATTCATTGTGACGCAGATGCGAAATTCGGGATGTGCAGATACCTTGAGGCCGGCAACGATTGATTCAATATAGCGACGCGTGTCCAGAAGCGGAGCCAAAGAGGCCCATGATTTTTCGCTCATCCGATTGGCCTCGTCTAAAATGCATACGCCACCTCGAATCATGGCTGTGACAAGAGCCGAAGCAACATAGCGGATTCCGCCGCCTTGGTCGACGACGGGGGTGATCAATAAGTCTTCCGGGCGCGTGTCCATTGTACATTGAAAAATGTAGACGGGCTTGTTAATTTTTTTTGCGGCCGCATAAGCAAGCGTTGTTTTGCCAACTCCAGGTTTGCCGATCAAGCGGGGATTGAGGGGAATGTCGTTTTTGTCGATGACTAACCAAGCTGCGAGTAGCTGTTCGAGGACGTCGCGCTGACCAATCCAATCAAATTTAAATTCATCAGGAAATCCAAGAGAAATTTCAACACCTTGGATTGAAATGCGGCTTTCGTGTTCGCTTGGAAGAGAATAAGTCATCATTACTCCTAATTATGGGGTCGCAGCTTTTTGTGAACCATAGATCAATCCAGCTTTTGCAATATTTTCGCGGGCATTTGGAAAAAGAGCTTCCATTTCATGGAGCAGCTGATCCACTTGCTTGCGCATTGAATTTTGGCCGACTGGGCAGCGGCACATGATCCTTGCAAAACCTTGCTGTTGAGCAAAAGTTCGAATATCTTGTTCAGCTATATAGATCAAAGGACGAATAATTGTCACACCATATTCTTGCATGCGAATCTTAGGTAAATTGCCGGCAAACTCGGCTTTATGGAGCAAATTCATTAAAACAGTTTGCGTATGGTCGTCTCGATGGTGTCCAAACGCAATCGTATCGGCTCCTTGGCTCTTAGCGGCATCAAAAAGGAGGCGGCGTCTTTCCCTGGAACAGCTATAGCACTCAAGCGTTTCAAGTTTTTGAGTTGAAGTGCGCGTGGTAAAGTGAACTTCAAGTTCATCGCAAATGGCACGTAGATAGTCTTCATTGACACCAGCTCCGCAAGAAAACTCGCCTGACACATGGATGGCATGGATGTCGAGTTTGGGAAAACCCCTTCCTGAAATGGCTTTTAATAAGAAGAGGAGTGTTAGACTGTCTTTACCTCCACTTAAGGCGACAGCAATTTTAGACACGTCTTTAAGCATTTCAAAATCAAACAATGCTTTGCGAAATGTGCTTTCTAATTTTTTACCAAGGGTGGTCCATGGTGGGCGGGCAATTGGGATAGTCATACTTATAGTTTTTACAATTGTTTAAAAAAATATGATTAAATTATACTTAGTTTGTTAGATAACGTAAAGTTTTACAATCGTGAATAATAAAAATTCCTAAAAAATTTTTTTGAAACGCTGTAATGCTCAAAAATTTAGATGAATTTAAAGAGATTCACACCTAGCCATGAGAGGATATATGACAACAGAAAAAATCGGAAGAAATGATCCCTGTTTATGCGGATCGGGGAAAAAATATAAGAATTGCTGTATGCAAAAAGAGCAACAGAAACGGACTAGCATGACGCCTACAGGCAAACGCAAATTTACGGCTAAGGTTTTAAGCGGTGGCGGAATAGCCAAAGCGCAGCCTGTAGAGCAAATGCAAGAAAAGCAAAAACCGGCAGTAGATTATACAAGTTTGATGGAGCGCTCATTCGGTTCTGCCATTCACACCGATGAGAAGCCGCCAGTTCCTGCAAGTTCTGAGCAATATATAGTGAAAGAAAACGAAAATAGCGAAAAATAGATCGAATAAAAATCACCTCCACGGGTATTTTTGGAGGTGATTTCTGGATTATTTTTATTTTTTTTAACAAAATTGTTGTGAAAAAAAAAGACCTTTTGCTATAAATATCCCTTCAAACGCTGGCATAGCTCAACTGGTAGAGCACCCGACTTGTAATCGGACGGTTGTGGGTTCAAGTCCTACTGCCAGCATTTGTTTCCCATAAGGGGGTGTCGCATAGTGGCAATTGCAAGGGACTGTAAATCCCTCGACTCACGTCTCCGCTGGTTCGAGTCCAGCCGCCCCCATTCCCTCATAATCAAAGACTTATATACAGTTGCTAATCAGAAAAAAATTTTGATAGACACTTTTTGTCCAACCCCTGTCCAACTTTTCTGCTACACTATCGATTGAATAAATTAGTTTAGAAATAAAGGAGGATAAAGGCCAACTGATTTTTCCTCCAATCGACTTATAAACTAATAAAATCGATGAAATTCAAAAGGAATTAACCAATCTAAGTTGCCGGTTACATCCCAATATCATCCAATAGTTGCGCTTGTCGTTTTTCAAGAAAAAATGATTCTAGTAGTTTGGTGTCCTGGAGGTCAAACGAGGCCTTATCAAGCGCCTAACACATTAGGTAAGAATGCAGCCTATTCATATTTTATAAGACGCAATTCTACTACTGTTAAGGCTCAGACAAAAGATATTCAACGAATGATTAAAGAAGGGGCATTAAAATACTTATTCCCTGAGGATAA
The DNA here is from genome assembly GCF_001499655.1 of Candidatus Protochlamydia naegleriophila. Classification (NCBI taxonomy): domain Bacteria; kingdom Pseudomonadati; phylum Chlamydiota; class Chlamydiia; order Parachlamydiales; family Parachlamydiaceae; genus Candidatus Protochlamydia; species Candidatus Protochlamydia naegleriophila. Next base: position 1,588,795 of record NZ_LN879502.1, on the reverse strand, counting down.
GGATTCTCCTAATTAAGCAATAAAAGTGACAGGAATTGATGGCCTTAATGAAGATCCGCTTTCTTTTGAAGTTTTCGATAATGGTGAACTTGTTGGTGCCATTTTTGTACAGTTATTCTAGAAGCAGCTTCACATCACGTATCTTTTCGTAGAAGAAAGCTATCGCGGACAGGGTATTGCACGTCGATTAATGAATCATGCAGTGGAGCCGGAAAAAAACGAAGATGTTAATTTGCTTTTGTGGAAACGATGAGTTTTCAAGCCCCAGAGTTTTATCAAAAAATGGACTTCAAGATTGAATTTTCAAGGCGCGATTCGCGAACTTTTTGAAGAAACTTCGATTTCGATTGACTCTTCACAAATTCAGTCGGTTGGATCTCTTTATATTCGAAAACCAGAAATTGATTATGTCTACCATTTATTCCGTATTAAAGTAGCTATAAGACCAGAAGTTCGACTGTCTTCGAAACATCAAGAATATCGATGGGTTTCATCTGAGGAAATGGAGATGATACCTATTATGATTGGTGGTCAAGAAGCCTATGCACATTATCGAAGACTGACAGTCAAAAAACGTATAGGCGCCAGTGTCAATGCTTATCTAATTTTGAAACAAGAAGACAAAATTTTGCTGCATTTAAGAAGAAATACAGGTTATTGCGATGAGAGGAAATTGGGATTCCGATCGAACCATTAAAACTAAAAGTTGTTCACGTGATGCACCGAAAAACCAACCGACTTAATGTAGATATCTTTTTCGAATGTGCTTCGTGGAAAGGTAGTATCATGAATAAAGAACCTAATAAATGTGAGCGCATAGACCTTTTCTCATTGGATTCATTACCTGTAAATATGGTGGATTATAATGCTACGGCCTTAAAAGCTGTTATGGAAGGGAATTTTTATTCATAATCTGGGTGGATGCAATGATTTTAAAAAAATAATTTTATTTTATTCGTCATAGACAAACAGATCATAATATTTCAACAGAAGACAAAGTTGATCTCCCAGCTCATATCACTTGCGAAATAGAAGAGCTTGGTGAGTATTCTGGCCTAATATGGAAAGAGGACTTATCTAGAAGCCAAAGATCCGGTACGAAATTTCATGATTCAAGTACTCAAAGGGGTAAATCAAGCATTCGCACAAAATGCCCCAGTACTGATTGCTGCGCATGGAGGTGTGCATTGGGCGTGGAGGTAAACTGTGAATGGGCTATTGACAATTGTATCCCTGTTCATTTCATTGTTGAACATGGACAATAGGGGGCCCGAAGGCTTATATGAATAGCAAACATCACACAATAGCATGGTTGAGCAGGATGCAGGCGCAAAGTATGTTGGTGAAATAGTATTAGGCACTAAACCGCTCTTGGTTATCCAGAAACAGGAAATACTAATCAATCAGCCTTGCATTCACAGCCTTGCATTCAGATTTGGTTTGCGACCTTAGAAAAGATGGCATAGTATAAGCAGATAATGAAAAAAAATTTGAGAATGGAATATATCTACAAAATGATTGGCCTTCATAAGCTTATTTATTTTCAATCCTAATAAAACCTAGGGAGTTATTGCCTGAAATACGAGAAAATAAAATCATTAACTAACTCAAAAACATTGCTTTGACTCAACTTATCCGTATCCACAATCAAATCATAATCTTCAAAGTCAATCTTTGTTGATGAAAGAGCAGCTTCTAAATCGCTTTCAGTTCCTTGGTAACAACCTGATATAGGTTTCCGAGTTTTGATTCTCTCTCTAAGAGTTGCCTCAGATGCGTTTAAAAATATTTTCACTGTTGAATAGTGAGAATTGTTTTCTCTTAATAGTTTCCCCATTTCCGCTATTCGTCTAGAATGTGAATTTGCGTCTAAGATAATATTTGAGTTGATTTTTAGAGATTTCTTAACGAGATTATCAGATATATTGCTTACATATTTTGAAAAGTCTGATGAAACTTTTATTCCTCTATCAAAAAGGCTTTGACGAATGGAATCAGTTGAAATAACATTGGTATCATATATTTCTTTAATGCGTGTTATTAAGGATGACTTTCCAGAGCCTTGAAATCCACCAATTAAAATCAAAATAGACTGTTTTTGAGTCCTGGCTTTAAAATTATTTTTAAACTCATGGGTAATTTCTTGTTCCAGTTCAGAGCTATAACTATTTTCTTCGATGGAGGAAGATATTAATGATGTCGAGCAGCTAAGAGCTGAAAACAATAAAAAAATCCTAAAAAATATAATCACTTAACATATTGAAAAATAAGAAATTGCTGTAGATGATTTTATCCTTGCTGCTCGATAATTGCAATACTCCATCTTGCCATGGAATGAAAAGAACTCATTTCAGCAAATTTCAGATAATTTATTCGTGAAAAATGTGAAAATAAATTTATGATTTTCCCAATCAAAAGTTCTGAATGCGTCCAACCCGTTCAATGGGGAGCATCTAGGGGAGAGCATCTAATGGTTATTTTTGAGATTAATGGATAAACTCAATGAGAAGGCAAAATTTTTACTTAAGAGTCTAATCAAATAATTTAAATTTGTCTATTTTTAGGATAGGCTCCTAGTAACAAAAATTCCAACCCATGATCGCTTTTTTGAAAAGCTTCTTTTAGTTAAATCTATTAATTTATGAATATATAGCTTTGATTTGAACTGATTTTATGAGCGTTAGCAAGTGAAATTCATCCAAACTCCAGAAATGGAGTTTTTTTAATACTTAATTATTTAAACAATTTGTATAGTTAACTTTCTGCATATGGGTTTTAAATTGCCCTTTTTTCTACATATGCATTTGCTAAAATTTCCTTTCTTGCTACGTTCTTTTTTTGGAAAAAAGATCGAAGATATGCACTGGCTGAAATAGAAATGGAATTCTAGAATGCAAACGAAAGATGAAAATATTGAAACCTTACGAGGACTAGCAATCCTCTTAGTTGTGATCGGTCACGCCATTGGAGCCTCTCGAGAGTATGGGTTGAAGATCTCCGATGACTCCTATTATCGTTTCGCCTATTTTTCCCTGCAATATTTGCGGCTGCCTCTTTTTACAACCATTGCAGGATTCGTCTATGCACTTAAACCAGTGCGACAAGGAGAGCTATACAAGTTTATCGTTGGCAAGGGGCGCCGCATCTTAGTGCCCTTCTTTTGCGTGGGAACGTTGCAATTTATCATCGTTAGCGTCGTGCCTTATGTCCATCATCCAACCAACTTCAGCAGTCTTTGGTCAATATATTTCTATCCTTATGCGCAATTTTGGTTTTTACAGGCTCTTACGCTAATGCTGATAACGATTGGCTGCGTAGAAAATAGGATCCCTTTGAACTCATTTTGTTTATGGGCGCTTTGCTTTGCAGCAGCATTTTTAGTCAATTCATTTCCGCTGCATGTGAAACTTTTTAGTTTCACTAATTTTCTCTATCTCTTTCCATTTTTTTTGCTTGGCATAGGTTTAAAGAGATTTGCCACCATTTTTTTTCAGTGGCAGCGCATCTTTCCACTCTTTTTTATCTTCTTGATGAGCTTTACATTTCAGCAGCTGACATGGTTCAAAGTGGTTGATTTTCAATATTTTTTATCTTATCGTTTAAATCTCATCGAAGGCTTTTCAGGGATGATATGTCTCTTTTACATCAAAAGCCAACTCAAGCTCAAATGGCTCGCTTATATTGGAAACTTTGCCTATTCTATTTTCTTATTTCACACTTTTTTTACCTCAGGAAGCCGCATTATTTTGCAACAAATGGGGGTTGCTGACCATTTTCCGCTTTTCGCGATTTCAGTACTGCTAGGCATTTTGCTACCCATCTTAACCGAGAAGGTATTAAGAAAGAATTCCTATACACGATTTTTTTTCTTGGGCCAAAAATTTGGTTGGCAGGAGTCAGCTCACGAAACGGAAAAATTTGCACGTTAAGAAACATTATTTCTTTAATAATCCAAATTTATTAACTTCCGAATTTTTCCTGTTTCGTGAGCTGACCCCTGCAAAATAGGTTAGAGTGTAGTTTGTTTGAGTGCAAAGAAGAAATTGGCTGGCCAGGAAGACGGCTTTCGCGAATTGCAATACTCCATACTTGCCATGGAATGAAAAGAACTTATTTCAACAAATTTCAGATAATTTATTCGTGAAAAATGTATAAATAAGTTTATGACTTTCTCAGTCAAAGTTCTGAATAGGTGCAATTGCTCCACTTTTCACTCCATTCCTTCCAACATTAGCCAAATTTATATGTGAGTCCAACTCCGACAGAGTGGCTATAGAAAAGACAGCTTCCCTGATGGAATTTGTATTCCAGAGTAATCTTTGCATTGCGGAAGATTGGATAAGCTAATCCAGTCATCAATTGCCAAGAAAAATGGTTCCATTTTTGCTTAAAAACAATACGAGAATTTGACGAATGCATTTGTTGGAAATCATAACCAATGCCAGCTCCAATAAAAGGCTGAATATTACAAAATGCGCATCCCAAAGAAGATAAAGACAAATCCCATAATAGGTTGGCCATACACGAAGACCCTTGGAAATATCCATGCTTGGAAGAATCTTCTCCAAAGAAATGGATTTTCCTTATAGCATTTCTTCTATAAGCATATTCACCTTCCAAACGCAAGCCATTACGCCAACAATACCCCAAATAACCCGCAATAATATACCCTGTTTGATATGTAGATTTATTTCTATTGATTGTTGTATTTTGCAGAAAATTAGCACCTGTCAAAAATTTGCCATAGAAATTCGCCTTATTAACATAGCAGTTGCCCTCATAATAGCAGAAGTCTTGAACTCTCCCTTCTTGAGCTTGTGTATGAGCTACTATGAAAAAAAAGAGTGGCATTAAAAGAAATAAAATATTTTTTTTCATTTTGATTGTTTCACTGTTATTTTCATTTACGTAAGACATGTTTTAGGATTTTACTAGTCCGTAATCCGATCATCATAGCTGGTGCTGTAGTATTAATGTCAGGAATCACCGGACAGATAGAGTTATCCGCTACAAAAACGTTCTTTGTGCCATAAACACGTGTGTTGCCATCTACAACACCTCCAGCGTCCAGGGGTGCCATTTTACAATGAGATACAAAGTGGTGTATATCTAGTGATAGATTGCTGTTGTTTTTCACGTACTGCTCAACCACTTCGTCATTATAATTGGAAAGGATGACTAAGTTGATCGGATCACTTAAAATAGGTCTAAAGTAAGGCGATGGAAATGGGTACAAGATATTTAGTTGCTCTAAGAGAGCGCGAATATAGACCGAGACAGCACTTTTCATATTCGCGAGATCTAAAGGATCTTGGTAAAAACCGTCGTCCGCTGCGGCTATCTGAAACGGGTTATCACTTTGAATTGTGACACTACCTTCACTCAGTGGATTCAAAAGGTCAAATCCAATCGCTAATAGTGGAGGTGTCTTTTCGGTAGCAGGTATGTATTCGAACAAGATCTGCAGCATTCGTGGGTCGTTGGCATTACCACCTACGACAGGCAAGTAGACATTATTGATAGTAAATGCATACGGAGCTCCAGATGGTATGCCACTAAGTTTTGGATCCGCTAACATTGTAATAAAGATGAGCGGGTGGTTTTGGAGATGTTTTCCTACGTTCTCATTAATGAAAACGGGTTTAATCCCTGCATTCTTCAAGACTTGAGACGGACCTATGCCTGAAAGCTGTAACAGTTTGCTACTGTTGATCCCGCTTGTCAAAACAACGGCTTTCCGAGCTTTTGCTTGAAAGATTTGACCATCTTTTACATATCTTACTTTTTTGGCCCGTCCATGTTTGTCGAATATTATTTTCACAGCTACCGAATCGAAGAGCATAAACAGTTTGTGTCCATTAACTCCTTGACCTTCTGGCGTCATAACTCTGCTATTTAAATAGGCTGTTGCGCTGCTCACTCGTTTTGTACCGGTAGGGTCAATAAACCATTGTGCACGAGGGTCGATGCAGTTCTGTACACCTGGGCTATTATAGTCCGCTACTATTGGAAGAAAAGGAAACGCTGCTTGTGATGCAGGTAATAGGACTTGCGATGTTACCTGCGACATTGTAGGTGTCTGTAGCACATTGACAGCACCGTTAGCTCCTCGTGCTCTTGGTGTAACTGCCAATCCTTGGTAGTTTTCAAGGGCCTTGAAGGTTTTCAGAATGTTATCTAGACTCCAATTGGCGCTGCCGGAAACTTCTTCCCATCGCGAATACATGGTATTCGAGCCTCGGCCATAGTATAATCCATTAATTGATGAGCCTCCGCCCAATAGCATTCCTGTTGTCCAATCACTTGTTCGCCCATTGAGTCCTGGCATTGGTAAGGATTGAGTCCATCCAGGCCAAAAATACTGGGCCCTTCCTGTCGCAGGCAATAGAAATGCTGGGAGGCCCACTTGCTGTATTGCTGGATCATTTGTTAAATTTAGTCCCCCTTCTATTCCTAATACTGAAAAGAGACCATTCTCCGATAACTCGCTCATCAGTATGCAACCTGCTGCACCACCACCTATTACTATGATATCAGCCTCTAATTCATTTCCCGACATTCTGCATTTATAAGGAGAACTTTGATCGGCAAAAAGATTAATTGTAGCAGTTACTAAAGCGAGAATAATAAATTTTATTTTCACAGTTGATTCCTCCCGGCCCACTTTTCAAGAGGACTATCATTAGAAAGTGTTTTGTTGTCAAAAGAAAATTTTTTGTTGTCAAATTTTATGAGCTACACAATTGAATAATTTTAGAGAATTGGCGTAAAATGGTGCTGCTAAATCGAAATAGGCCAATTTCAGTTTGTTAGCATTCATTCTTATCATGCGATCTTTACCACTGTATTTCACAAGCCTTAGAGTTATCTTAACCAGTTAAAAGTTCTGCGTCCAACGGCCCCCAAACCTTTTCTAGAGCCTTTTCTTCACACAGTCTAGTTAGCTTAAATCCCGCAACGGGACGCTAATGGGACGGTTTTTTTAACTTTTTTCAATCAATTTTTTTATTCATCATTTGCAACTTATTAAAAAAAAGAGATGCCATCTGCTATTGTTGAATTTATAGCAGAGTTAAGAAGCTATCAAATGAGTTAGCTCGAGTATAGCTTTTAGGTATAAAATAGCCGTTTGAAAGCGATTTGCTTTACGTAACTGTACTGATGATTTTGAGAGGGTGTAATGTGATTTTTTGAAAAAAAGACTAAAAAATTTTTTGAGTGTTTTTTTTAATTAAAAATACTTTATAAGGGTTCGAAAGTTAACATGGAGAGACTATGAGCCATCTTAGATCATTGTTTTTTGCAGCAAATCTTTGTTTCTTAACAAATGCTGTTTGTGCTGAAGATTGTAATAAAGAAAAACTTCAAGAAGCTCTCGAAGCCTTTAATAGTGCGCCGGAGAACTTTAATCTTCTGATCAAGAAAGAAGCCCTCGATGGAAGAGAAATTTCTTTATATTACTTGCCAGAACACAATTTGATTTTAAAACAGCAGATGAATGCCGAAGGGGAAGTCAAAAAAAATACCGCCTATTTGCTTGATGAAGATAAAACGGCGATTCAGGCAGTTTCAAATCCTTATGACAATATTGATTCTACATATATTGAAATCAACGAAAATATTGATTCTTCATTTATTGAAGTTAATGAGAATGGTTTGCATAAGTTGGAACAATACTTTCATCCACATGGCTCTTGCGGGGGGAGTAACGGGGCAACAGGTCCAACAGGCCCTGCAGGGGCAATAGGACCGACGGGACCGGCCGGGATACCAGGCCCTGCTGGGCTTCCAGGGGCGATAGGTCCTACCGGAGCTACTGGAACTAGTGGGCCTACAGGAGCAACTGGAGCTCCAGGGGTAGCTGGCGCCGGCGCAATCATTCCTTATGCTTCTGGCACACCTATTGTCATGACTTCCATTGCTGGTGGTTTGGTGGGAACAGGATCCACATTAGGTTTTGGAGGTTCTTTAACCGGTGTTACGCTCACAGGTGGGCTTATCGATCAAACGCTGATCAATGATTTCGCCTTTTCGATGCCGCGCGATGGAACAATCACTTCCATTTCGGCTGATTTCTCTAACACAGTCGCTTTATCCTTAGTGGGCACTACTGTCACGATTACAGCGCAACTGTACAGTTCTCCAACACCTAACAATACCTTTGCTCCTGTTCCTGGTGCGCTTGTCACTTTAACCCCTCCATTAACAGGCGTAGTAGCTATTGGTACTATTAGCAGCGGCATTACGACTGGTTTGAGCATACCTGTGACTGCACAAACGCGTTTGCTGATGGTATACACCATTACAGCAACCGGGGTCACGCTTATCAACACTGTGACGGGTTTTGCGAGTGCTGGTGTGACAATTAACTAATTCTCTGCTTGTTTAGGATCAGCATAGCACGTCTAAGCCTATGATAATGGCTTTAGGCGTGCTTTTTTTTAAGAGCTAATAGATTATCTAAATTGCGGTTCTGTGAAGAAGTCTTGCTAAGGGGCGTGTAGTATTGATTATTATAGAAATAACCTTCGATCCCGTTTATTGGAACTTGAATGCTGCGCTATCAGAGAAAATGATGAATGAAAAGAAGTGCAAGTAGACAGCAAAATCTCTGCATTAATTCTGAATCCCTGCTTTATAGAAAGGAGTAAAGCCAACTGTCCTAAGTAATTGGCAATCAGTTGCTATTCAAGCTCTTCTTGTTCTTTATCTCGCTACCCACAGTTCGCTAATCGCTCAGTATGGGCTCTAAAATCAGCCGGCCTAAAGGCCTCTCACAACATCTGCATCCAAGCACAGACTGCTTGATGGAAATCAATCAAGCTTAATTATTCCTATCCAAGCCCGCTTTTTGTTAACGTCTATAAAGTAAAATGAACGCGTATTTTTTAGAGGCCTTTAGGCCGACTGATTTTAGAGCCCCCAGTAAGCGATTAGCGATCTCGATCTATGTTTCGAGGGGGATGCCCAATTGAAGCATTTCTTGGATGGCTTTAAGATATCTAAATGACACAGAATTATATATTGTTCAATTATAAGGATATGCGAAAGTTGGCTTTACCCCTATTTTGCTTAATAGCTGATATTTCCATAGATCATTCGAAAGCTGACATGCTCATGAACTTATAGCGGGTAATCAAACAACAGGCTTCTAATGGGGAAGATAGATGATCATCGGCTCATGAGTTGTACAACTCATGAGCCGGGATTTTTCGCTTTTAAATTATAGGCGGAATCTTATACGAACTTGAATGGGTAAACTAGTCGCATCAACTATGCGAGTCAAGGTGACTTCTAGATGCTTATCGCTGACTCGTTCCAAAACAATGGTCCCTTCACGGTCAACGCTCGTTCCAAAATATTCATTTCCAACTCGCCCTATAAGAAACTCATGTACGCCAAATAAACTCCCAATGCTAATTCTAGCAAGGCCCTGACCTTTATTGAGGACAGTCAGAGTTGAGTCGGTGTTGGTAATTGTGCCATCCGCGAATATTGCAGCACTTGATGTAGAAAAAATGGTTTTCCCTACACGTGGAAGGATTTTGTCATCATTCCTGCGAGAGCGGGCTTCATTTAGCTCATTGACTTGTTGTATTTCAAATGTTTCAGCAGCTTGATTATCATTGGCAAAAACATCAACAACTTGTGTTGAAAGTAAAAGTGTAAGTCCTAAAAAAATACGTTTCATATTTTTTTCATCCTCTCTTTGTTGGTTGAAAATTTCTATCCCTGGAAAATTGAATCCTAAGGAAAAGGAAAAAAATATTCTAGCTTTTTGTGTAAAAAATATTTTTGATTAAGATTGTGCGAGTCACCAAGCAATGTTCCTGCTCTGTTAAATAGTGCGCCGTAATTCGTTTGCAAGGTTTGGTGCATTCAATAGCATAGAAAGAGTATGAAAGAAGGGGAGAAAACAGATCTAAATTCTTCTTTGCTGCTTACTTTGCAAATGTTACTGGAGATATTTGACCCATGTAACTAGGCGCTTATGGACAAGAGTGAACAAAAAATTAAACTTGTTCATCAAGTCCATAAATGCTGTCGAGTGGGTGGTTTGATTTGCAAGCCTTGCAAGTTTGCCACTATTCTTTGCGGAAAAATTTTATTCTTTTTGATTCGATTATATTTTAGACAATTTGAAATATATTTTTTTGATCATCAGACGAAACAATCATATTGAATGTTTTTCCATAAAAGGGATTAAAACCAACTTTAGTGGACGCTTTAACAATGCATTCGGTAACCATCGAATGGAGAATGCTGTCTAATTCCAAATTGATTAGGGTGGTAGGCGTGAACCAGGTGACGATGAGCCCATTGTCAACCGATAAATAATTAGAGATATCTGTAAATATGCCATCTTCATTTTGCATGCATAAAAATGAAGCGGAGCATGTTCCCACTTTTTCATTTCGCGTGTTATAAATCGGTGCTCTTCCTGCTAAATATTTAGAAGATAGTGTTGTACTGTCAACTGTAACATTAGAGGTGGGTATTTCAATAAAACTTCTTACAAAGTCTGCTATGTATAAATAATAAGACAACTGTTTATGTTTTTTGCAGTTTTTTCTCGATTGGTCAGTTAAATCACCTTCTTTTTTTTGATCGAGTACTCCATAATCTTGCGCACAATTATCACTATACACAAGCGATGGCCCACATATGAGCAAAAACAGAAAGAAAACGCGTCTATATGCATTTTGTAAAACCAACATCACTCTCTCCTTAAATTTTGAATCCGTTTGTTCGTCAATTTTTTTTCGGTCGCCTAAGTCTCTATAGTTAAATTTTAAATTTGTTTTCAATATCTTTATGTTTTCTGAGAAGAGTCTCAAAGAGGGGATTCATCATCCTTTCTTAATTTTAAATAGATCCATGTAGATGGGCTCTTGGGAGATTTTCAAAAATTTAGAGTGGGGATGGATTGTCAGGATCACGATAAAACTTCAGTAGCTGACTAACTTTGAATGTGAAGATTATACATTTGAATGCTTGCAATTTGGAAATGTGAATGTGAATGTGAATAGAGGGAGTCTTTATACGCTTTGCCTCCTTGCCGTTAGATGGTTCTCGGCAAGGAGGTTTCATACGAATTAGTTTGAATTATCTGGAAGATCTGTATCAAAATAGGTATTCATTTGACGATGTCTTTGCGTAATGCTCAAAACGGTCACAATGTTGGGCCCAATTCCAGGATTTGGTGAAACATCAAGCGTTGCAATGTATGTATTATTGTGGTGATGTCTGTGCTTGCGTCTTTCGGACGAGCTTTGGTCTCCCACTCCATCTATGACGCGTGTCACGATTGCATATTTGACTAGTCCGGTAATATCGACACGGCGCGTGATTCTCTTGATATCAATAATAAATTCGTTTGGGCTAATGATATCTTGAAAATTAGGATTTGTGCCTATGGTAGAAGTAATTGCCTCGTATTCCAATAAACTTTCAGTGAGAGCCGAAGTCGCAGCATACGTAGATTGCGTAAATGCTAAGCATGCGATAAGAGAAAAAGCTAATTTTTTCATTTCTTCCTCCTGTTGGTTTAATAAAGAATCAGCCAATTCACGACTCAAGAGAATCTTGAGTATGACTTCCAGTCTGTTTCGATAGTTAGAAAAAGCAACACGTTGAAGAGGGGTATGGGCCAGCATGGTTGGAGCGCTGAAAATGTGATTTTCTGCTTGATATGTTTATGATTTTTAATTATTTTTTTTTGACGCTTTCTTGTCAAAGAAAATATTTTAACCAAAGAAAAAGGATTGCCTTAATGGAAAAAGGCATCTTGATAAAAGGGGATGCCGCTCTCCCATACGACTAAGACTTCGTAATCAATCGGAAGCAATCTTAGAAAATCTATATCGATGTTTGCAAAGGTAGGATCGTCTATTTTTTTCTCTTTCTCCTTTTTTATGGTGACTTTAAGATAAGCAGGCTCAAAAGAGCGATGAATGATCGATTTGGCAGCATTCAGAATCTCTTGATAGAGTTCTTTATTTCTTTTCACTCTCTCGTGCAAATGGCTATTAGTGTAATCGGAAGATAGCGTGATTTCACAATGGATCAACTTTGGATTGATCAGGTCTTTAAAACAGTTGACCGCTTGAACATCGTAAACAGAAACGGATAACTCGAAAGAATAGTCAAATTCATCATCTTTTTTTGAATAGCTTATTTTCCGCTTTCTCTTAATTCCATCTGCTTCATTATTCAAAGAGGCATTCAGTTTGCTGATATTGAAATCAAGCTGAGATACAGGAGTCGTGGACAGGTCGTGAAAAGCCTCTTCATAAGTAACTATAGCAGCAAAAACTTGATGAGTTAACAGCAATCCCAGAAATGCAAATAATCTTATCATTGTCTTCTTTAAATTATTGTTATTGAAATAAGTTAATGGTTTTTAATTAATTAAATTAACAGGATGGATTTAAAATGTATACGTGTAATGTTTTTATCAGCGCTAGTACTATGCCGTAAGGACTGTAGGCTAAGTTGCATGCTATAAGTGTACAAGTCATGAGTTGTTTTAGACTATCGATTCCTGAGGGACTGATAGATCTAAAACAACGTTTCAAATCTTGAACGCAGCCATTATGATTTGACACACCCTAATCTAAGAGTGTGATTGAAGCGTTTGCTTGATGCAGGCGACAAAGTTCTGAATGTCCTCAGCCGTTGTGTCCCAAGACGTCATCCAACGCACTTCAGACAGCGTTTCATTCCAAATATAAAAGTAATACTTTTCCTGCAAGAGAGGAATGAGTTTGGGGTCAAGGCAAGCAAAGACGGCATTGGCTTGGGGTTCCTGACTTAATTTGATAGCCGGAATTTTTTTTATCTCATTTGCTAAAAGTTGCGCCATCGCATTCGCTTGACGAGCATTTTTGAGCCATAAATCATCCTTTAGCAGAGCGATAAACTGTGTGGAGATAAACCGCATCTTAGAAATTAGCTGCATGCCTTGCTTGCGAATGTATGGAAAATCTTCAGCTAGTTCTTTATTAAAGAAAATGACAGCCTCTCCCATCATCATCCCATTCTTTGTCCCGCCAAAGGAGAGGACATCAATGCCAGCTTCTTTTGTCATGGCTGCTAAGTTTGTGTTTAAACTCACAATGGCATTGCTTAGGCGGGATCCATCCATGTGCACAAAAAGATTGTTTGCATGGGCAAAATCTGTGATTTGCTTAATTTCTTCTAGCGTGTAGACAGTGCCCGATTCAGTGCTTTGAGAAATGGAAATTAGTTTAGGCTGCACCTTGTGCTGATTGCCTCGAAGGGTTAAATAATGAGCAATGCCTTCGACCGTAAGCTTGCCATCTTTTGTGGCAACAGTAAGCAATTTGCATCCTGTGTACTTTTCAGCCGATCCGCACTCATCTACATTGATATGAGCCGAATCAGCGCAGATGATGGCTTGGTGGGATTTAAGTAAGGTATTCAAGCTAAGAACATTTGCTGCCGTTCCATTGCAGACAAAATAGACGTCAATAGTCTGGCCCAAATGCTGCTTAAATAAAGCGATCGCATCTTGTGTATAACGATCATTTCCATAGGCTTGAGCGTGCCCTTCATTGGCATCATGAATGGCTTTTAAAATATGAGGATGAATGCCGGCATAGTTATCACTTGCAAAACTTTTTCCTATCATTGGATGACTCCCGAGCTTTTATGTAGAAATAGATGTGTATTATTGAGAATAAAAAGGTTTCAATTCGCTTTATTTATGACTAATTATAAGAAGGGAAAAGTTATATTAAAAGAGATAATCTGCCAATCAAAAGTTCTCAAACGTTCATTCATGCAGAACCTTCTAAAAAAATATTGATGGCAAACATTATCCAATTGTTCAAAAATGTTTTTAAGTAATGGGGAGGTTCTATGCATAAAGACGCAGGTAAAATAGCTTTTATTACAGGGGCTAATCGAGGAATTGGATTTGAAACAGCTCGAAGATTAGGTGAAGAAGGGGTAACTGTTATTTTAGGAGCGAGGGATAAATTAAAAGGAGAGGAGGCTGCTGAAGAGTTGAAAGCAAGGGGAATTTCTGCCATTCCTTTTTTGTTCGACGTCGATACACTTTCAGATCATGATGCCATTCGGAAGTACATCGAAACTAACTATGGTAAGCTCGACATTTTAATCAATAATGCCGGCGTTTTGCTTGAAAATCATGCAGAAAATGATGCGCGCACGGCAAGCTCAGTCCCGGCAGAGCTTTTGCGCAAAACGTTTGACACAAACTTTTTTAATCTAATCAGCCTGACGCAAACACTTCTTCCACTTCTCAAACGCTCTGAAGCAGGCAGAATTGTGAATCTTTCGAGCATTTTGGCTTCGCTAACTCTTCATTCTGATCCTAAGAGTTCCATTTACGATGGCAAATTATTTGCCTATGATGCCTCTAAAACAGCTTTGAATGCTTTTACAGTACATCTTGCGCATGAATTGAGACATACTAAGATTAAGGTCAATTCTGCCCATCCTGGCTGGGTAAAGACTGAAATGGGAGGACCTGATGCACCGCTAGATTTGGAGGAGGGGGGAAAGACGAGTGTAGAACTAGCACTTTTGCCAGAAAATGGCCCCACAGGTGGTTTTTATCACTTAAGTGAAGCTCTTCCCTGGTAAATAATTTTACATCCTTGGGAAGTGAGGGAGTAAAGCCTACGTCGAATTTTGTGGGACGGTATAAGGACTATAAACGGGAATAGAAGAGGTTTTATTGTATGGCAGGGCAGGATTGCCATAGCAGCAATCCTGTTGAAGCGTCATCCAGAAGATTAATGAATGAAAATACTTTCAAAAAAGTATAGTCTGCGATTGGCGTTGGCATCATCACTACCCATTTTAATGAGTCGATCATTCGTCGATAAAAAACGCCAAAAAGCTGTGTCGTTTGAATTGATTGGAATCATGTCCACAGCGTATTTAGCTCCTAGCTTTTTGCATTCGACAATATTAACGAGGTAGTTTGGATTCGCATCTTGAATCATTTTCGCAAATTCTTTAGCAGATTTTTGGGGGGTGAAGCCTGAATTAAAAGAGGTGATAATCACATATCCATCCTCTTTTACATTGCCATTTATGGATACTATCCCATTTTGAAGTGAGGTGCCAGAGTAATTGGGAATGGAAGCTGAGAAGTTTAATCCATTCATATCGAAATAAACACCATTCCAAATAGTTCCTTCATGTTCGCAAATATGATCATTTTTACCCCACCCACCCGCTGTAAGATCAGCTGTTTGCAGTAGTAAAAATAAACTAAAGAAAAACGAAAATAAAATTGCAGTTTTATTTAGCTTGGATTGCATAATAATGGCCTTTTTTTAGGCAGGGAATTTAATTCAGTAATAGGAAAAAGTCAACATTATATTTCTCTAGAGGATTGGACAAACTTTAATACAGAAAAAGAAACAATTCAAAGTTGGCTCTTTTTTTAAAGAGGTCTCACAGTCTGTTATGAGGGTTTTTATGTTTGTTAATAAAGTTTTTTGTTACTTATCCAGTAGACTTAAGCAACCCTTGCAGTCGATGCTTATGTAGACCCATGCGTCTCAAAACTTAAGCTATAGAAAACCTTTTCAAGATATATAGATTAAGATTTTTTTATTCCACTCTTGGTTTTATTAATAACAATTCATTTATTATTATTAATTGATTTGTCCTTTTTGGGTTAATCTACTTGCTAGAATTAGATCTATAATTCATACTCTTCTGCCATTAACATAAAATGGATGTTTTTAAATGAAAACGATCATTGGCAGATTGGCAATTCTTTTCTATCTACTAGCTACTTGCACGAGTTGCAGCTCGCTCGGGATGAGTGTATTGAGTGAGGATCATGTAATCGTTGAAGATTGCAAGGAAGAAAAAAAGCTCGTTTTGCAAGTAAAAAGTCCGCTAGAAGGGAGCTGGCTTGTTTCGAGTGAAGATCAAAAAAAATGGTTTGCTATAAACCTAGTGGCTGAGGATTTGAATGCCTTTGCGGGCTATTTAACCGATAGTGGGTCTCTCGCACTAAAAATAGGGACTAAAGTTTTGGAGTTTCATCAAGTCGGAGATGAGTATTGGGGGAAAATACAAATCGCTGACTATGGCGCTTGTCCATGCAAATTGGTTTTTGATGGATCGCAAAAGATAACGATTAGAGAGCAGCGCAATCCAAATACAAGCTATTCTTATTTCAATCTGTATCATGCAAAGAAGTTTGCTACCGATTCTGGCATTGAAATTAACGCAATCGGCGAAGAGACTAATCTTCTCTCTGGCCATTCAGCAAATTCTTCTGAGCTATTTTCTTCTAAACCTAGCAAAATTGCATCAAATTCTATCAATTCCATATCGAGTGGATATGGTGAAATCAGCTCAATCACTGGTAGGGCAAAAACAGTTGCTGTCAGAGGATATCACAGAAAAGATGGAACGTATGTTCGATCCCACTATAGAAGCTCACCTCGAAGATAGTGTGAGCTTGTCTTAGAGGAATTAAAATCTATTCGAATAACTTTTTTGCAGTCTTTTTGGTATTCCACTGGAAAAAAATACCTTAAAATTTGAGAGAAGACTATTGTGTTGCCATCGAGCCTTTGAAAATAAAATCCATCGCGAGGTTAATATGTTTGGCATCAGTTACTACTCTCCATACACTTCTTTAGAATACAGTCGGCCCATTTCAGGGGCTTTAGATAGCATGTATCGACAGTGGCCGAAATGGCAAACAGCCATGGATGTAGCTCAAAATTGCATGGCATCATTATCCGTGAGCGGATTTTATAAGGGGATGGCGGTATTTATCGGCCCAGATGTTGTGTTGATTCCAAAGCATCTCATCGGAGAATCCAATCGTTTGGTCTGCGGAGCCAATCTCAATGCATTAATGAAAAGCATCGAGGTGCATTACACAAGCGATCAATATTGCTACAAACCAGTGGCTGCGACAAAGGTTATTGAAGATGGCGGAGAAATGGACTATTGCTTGCTTAAGCTTTCTGAACAACTTCCGTGTTATGTTCCACAGATCAGCTTCAATTCAAATCAAGAGTGTCTGTTTGCGGAAATAGCAGACAGTGGGCTTAGGGTCTCTATTGTTTCTCAGTGCCATGGATCGCCAGGATCGATGTGCGCGTCTGTGACAGGATGGACGAGGTCTGGCAGCTCGGGAGGCATTTATCTTGATATGAGCGGGCAATTGATTGGCATACATCTTGGCCAATCGACTGGGCTGTGCTATGGAGAAAGCGGGCAGGAGCGCAAGATTCTTTTGGCTAAAGACTTGGCCAAGCGTTCGTCCTATCTTTGTCCGTTAGATAAGGCGTTTAATCCCATATCGTTGCCTGTATGTCTAAGTCCAACTCAATCTAATGTCTGTTATGTCCAGCAGAAAGATGTTCGGGTCCCACTCATAAAGCCCGATAAACAAGGATATGTTTGCGAATCGCGAGAAATACATATCACCAATGCTGAAAGAGGGATCCAGATTGATATCAAACAGATGGTTCAAAATCCCAAGACCAGAAAATCCCAAACTGTAAAAGTCGCGACGCTTTCTTATCAAATATTTCTAGTTGATGGAGGAAAAGAAAGAGCTAACATTCACAATAATAAGGGATCTCCCTCCTCTTATAGCAAAGAAAGTGCAGCCGCTTTTTATACCCACATTACACAGATGTTTCATGCCAATATCAGTCAGTTTAAAAACGAATCGCAATGGCCCAAATCTTTTAGTTTCACCTTTAAAAAATTTCCCTTTATAGCAAGATCAATCGATCCTTAGCCAAGCAAGAGATGGTATCAGATCACATACCCAATCGCGGGAGTGACTTGGCTAGATCTAAAATGAATAAATGGAGAGAATTGCATGTCAAACGACTTAGAGCTGCGAGGAGTTGTAGAAGACTATATCACTTGCTATAACTCTTTTAACATCAATGAAATGGTTGATTGTTTTACAGAGGGATGCCGATTCGAACATATTAGCAATGCTTCGGATAAGATCATATGTAATGGCAGAGCAGAGCTCAAGGAATTGGCTAGTAAGAGCGCTCTTTCTTTCGACGAGAGAAAACAGACTGTGACAAAGTGGATAATAGCTAAAGATTTCGTGGTCGTTGAAATTGACTATGAGGCAGTGTTAGCGTCAGATTTTCCAGACGGAATGAAAAAAGGAGATACTATAAAGTCCAAAGGCATCTCCATTTATGAAATCGAACAGGGTAAGATTAAGCGTCTCGTCGACTTTAGTTAGACTACTGACTGGCGCGCACTTGGCCTAAAAAGAGAGCTAGTGGACAGCGCCTCATCTCTACAATTTTACTATTGCCTCTTTAGGAGAGCGATTCAATCTCTCGAAGGTCTATCTTTGAAACAAAGTAATTGGGTGTGCACCAGAGACTAAAGGCTGAGTGTTCATCCAATTCTATCATGACATGGGCCGGTTTTTTTCTTCGTCGAAGCATAAAATGATGTCAAAGGGGCTGCCTTCAGATATTTGGGGATCGAAAGGTTGGAAACAGTCGAGCGATATCTCATACTACCGCTCATTATTTTTTTAAGATTTTGTTGTTTTAAAAAGGTGTTAAGGCGTTTGTTATGGCGAGAGAAAAAGATGCGAATGACTGGTTAAGAAAAAGAGCCGCCGAAAGGCAGATAAATCAACATGTTTATCTATGGTGATGAAGAAAGGGGACTGCCATTCTTTTGTTTTTTTTGCTTGTTGATTCGGTGTTTGATCCCAAGGGGCATAGATGCGAAAGGCTCGTTTTCCTTCTTGGCTTTCGTTTGCAAGTATTCCTCTATAGCTTAGAACGGATTTTGGAAAGATGAATTGCCCCAAGTCGTTGCCATTGCGTGCACTAACGACATAGAAGTCGATGGGATCATTGAAACTGCAGGGCGCAATTGGTCCTTGCCCGGTTCGTTTCCAAAGCGTAACAAAAGAGCCGCTTTTCTTAGGAGTCTTCTTTCCAATGCGAAACTTGGTCCGGAAATTATTTACTTCAAATTCTGAAGCACCGTAATCGCTACTTTCATCTTCCAACTGGAAGTTTTTACAAACCAGCCCAGCTGGCGCATAAGCCAATTGCTGTGCCATGCGTAAATCTTCATGCCTTGAGTCAAAAGTGCTGTCTTTCATTTTAATTAGCTATCGTTGCTTGTTTTAACAGTATAGCTCTTTTGTTGAGGCTAGCCAAGAGAAGAGTGAATGATAATCCTACCATAATAATGGCTTTAGAACACTCCTCAAATTTATTCAAAAATTTCCTTGCTTTAATCATTTTTATTTGATTAGCTAATAACTCGATTTCACAGCGGTATGTAAGCTAATCAATTTTGCTCATACACTATCGAGCACGCTACGGTGTACATAAACATGCATAATTTTAAAGGAGAAATCATGAAAATGGCTTTAAAAAGTGCGAGTTTCTTTTTGGCATTTTACCTATCCCTTTTGACTAATTTTACATATGGAGACCAAGCGCAATCCCCTAAAAGATCGGAGGCAACTCAAGCAGCTATCCCGACAGCTGCTCGCATTCACTTTGGACCTGGGCCGCGCTTTATGAAGGTCGAGCATAGCTACAGCAGGGCGCATGGTTCTTCAAGCGATAAACCAGCTTTTAAAAAAACAACTCATTTAAACAGCCTTGTTCGTGCAGGACATAAAAATAGTCATCAGATTCATTTTGGTCCAGGGCCATCTGGATTAGGTGCTTATCATCCAACGATTAATTCTGTGAGAAGAACCTCATACAAAGGTGCTAATCTTTCTATGGCAAAATTGAAGCCTAGCCATGCCGCAATGAAAGGCAAAAAGTAAAGAGAGATAGGGGACTAAGATAGTCGGGTGTCAGTTCCTCACTATCCAAAATCTCCTTACCCCATTATCGAATAGTCTTTTTAAATTAAAAACTTGCCAGCAGTGATAGAAAGGCTTAACTGCTGGCTTTTCATGCAAGATTAACTTGTCTAGCAATATCTAATCTATCAAATAAACCATTGGAACTTAGAAAGAGAATAAGCTTTATGAATTCTGCGACCGAAATAACTCCTTTAACTCATTCTATTGTAACAGAGCAACCAGACAGTTCATCATCCAGCCTATGGACGACCATTTCATCTTGGGGCCGAAAAATAAAACCCATGCTTGTCCCCCTTACAATCGGTGTAGCGACGACGACTTCATTGATTGCTTCGACCGTTTTTCTCGTCAAAAAGCATCAGCATCCAGACTCCGATTCTCCGACGGATCTTGCTCTAGAAGCCCTTTGCTGGAGCAATCTTGGTGTATCTGGCCGGCTGCTATTGGAGGCAATTTCATCACCAAATAATGCCATTTATCGTCGCATTCAGCAGGTGCACAACACGACGACAGGTCTTGCTTTTTGGGGGTTTTTAGCTCTTTGGAATACCTCTTTAAATGTTGATAAATCTGATCAAAGAAATCTCTATGGTGCAATTTCGACTTGGTTTGGCTACAATCTTACAAATGACTGCATTCAAATCATAAAAAGCCTTGGCGAAGAATTTTCTAACCTGAATGAAGAGGGTGAGCAAGAAAAGCAAATTGAGGAAGGGGGGCATTCTATCAATGTCCAGGAAGAAGATCACTCGATTAATCAAAGCTATGAACAGCCGGTCAGCGGCCAGGAGGAGGCGACTCTTCCAAGCGAGAATGAGATTCTTCCAGTTCTTTCACCCACTAGGAGGCGAAGAAGCAAGAAGCCGCGCCCCAATCTCTTATTAGAACCCCTATTTACAGACACCCGGAAAGTCATCCTTTACAATGCTGCCAAGATTGCATTAGGCGTTGGCGCAACGATTTTTAATAACACCTATTTGAATCCAAACGATAAATTTTATCCTATATGCAATACATTGGGATATCTTTTAATGGGGGCAGGGATGGGTGAGATTGGAATGGAAGGGCTTATGCGCATTCTTGAAAAAGTAGAAACGCTCATTAATTCATCTTCCAATCCATCCCACCCACGTGCGAAAAAAATCGGATTAAAAGTAGTCAGGCTAGCTGTCGAGGCTGTCCCCGTAGTTGTTGTCGAGTTGAATATGCTTTTTGAGATTTTTAACGAACATAAGAATTACTTAGGCCTTCCTGTAGGGATCGCCTATAGCATGACAAAGCATCTTGAAAAGCGGAAATTCCAGGCGTTGACTCCGAAGATTGAAAAACATCAAAAAAGGAAAAATCAAGTCCCCCAAGATGGATGTTGGAAGGGACTAGAGGGCAGCCGTATTCTTAAAGCGTTAGATATTGTAGAGGGTGATCGAAGGCTTAGAACCGCGATCATCGTTGATCGCATCATAACGATTCCTTTGTATCTTGGGTTGACAGGTTTTACAATTGCTGTAGCAGTGGATGCAGATTCGATTCAAGACCAAATTGCGATTTCAGCTCTCCTGGTAGCAACTGTTGGAATGACTGGATTTTCCACTTTATTGAAGAAATTCTTTAAGCCAGGTAAGAATAGCCGTCTATTCAATGAAATATACTTTAATGTTTTCGAAAATAAGGAATTTCTTCCATTAGTTTATTCTTTTTTAACTCAGATGAGCAGTATTGATGATGAGAGTATTGCTAAAGATTCTAAATTGCAGTTTGCGTTTGCCTTGCTTGGTATGACGACTTTTGGTTCGATGCTTGCTTTAGATCGGGTTGAAGCTGGTGATTCCAGCCGCAGTCTAGTGCTCCATACAGATCCAGGTTATCGTATGTCCTCTTGGCTTACATTCTTAATGTTGTTTAAAGGTAAAGAGGCATGACAAGTTTGGCGGGCGTAAAGAGGCATGACAAGTTTGGCGGGCAAGGTATTTTGGCAGACCAATCCCATAGAATGGAAGAGAGCAGGATCGTTGGTAGTAAGCAATAAATTTTTCCTATCTATACTTTAATCAAAGGGATTTGTATGCGGTTATTGAGTCTATTCTGGCTTTCGCTTGCTTTGAGTGTCAGCAGCAGTATTCAATCAGAAGAAGTTTTTATTCCTGAGCCATTTCGGAATGGGGAAATGATTGAGCAGATCCTTGTCATCTCAGATGTTGATGGCGTGGTTAGAGACAGCGTTGAAGCAATTGCAGATCCAAGAGTCATCAATGCTGTAAAGTTGTTATTGGAAAATGACATGACAGCTCTTACCTTTATTTCTGGCACGCCAATTGATAATGATTCGAGCTTAGAGCCATGGCGTCGTGGAAGTGTTCCTCTAAATAAAGTCTTTGGATCTTCTTTTGAAAAAGAGCTTTCGGAGAATCGGGTTGCCATTTTTGGTGTCTTAGGTGGTCATCAAATGCAATGCGATGGAAAGTTGGAAGTCGTGGATGAATATTCCCCAGAGATTGCTGTAGAATTGGGATCTCTTTTGATTCATGCTTTTTTAAGAGAAGTGATGAGTATTGGAACGGCGCCGCAAAAAGAATTAGCGCAGGCTCTTCAAGCGGAATTAAATGCATTGCAATTCGAACATTCTTCCTCCCGTGAGACGGCACCAGAATTTAATTCCATTGTATCGGCAATTCGCGAGCACTTAGATCCAGATTTTCGACTCATTAGTAATGGGGCATTAATCGAAACGCATACGACCAATCCTCCTTGGAGTACTTCTTTGTCTTATAAATGGATCCAGGATGAAATAAATCGGCCTCACTATTTAGTATCTAAACTGGCGCTATCGCAAAAACAGATGGCCACTGGACTTGCGAAACGAGGAGATCAAGGATTTAATTATCTTTTAATCAGCAAGACGAACAAAGGGCTGACGACAAGTAAGCACATTGCAGAAAGGCTTAAGCAGTTTCCGAAGGCTTTAATAGTGACTATTGGCGATACCCAAGTTGATTTCCCCATGCATAAAAATGCTCATGTGGCCTTTCATGTCGGACTAGAAGAAGTATGGCGCAATAATCCATTAGCTCAATGCGTTATGATTCGAAATGCAAGTGGCCAAGATAGTCAACATGTTGAAGGCACCCTAAAAGTTTTGAATGTATTGCAAGAGGGGATAGGTAAGTCCTTTTATGAGCTTAAGTATATTCCCAGGCAAGATTCTTCTGGTCGCTGGGATTACTATTCGCTAAATGAACTTCAAGATGAGGACTGATAACTTTGTGCAAGGCATTAGATTTTTGCTGGAGTCTCGCGGCTTAAAATGTCCAGCTCACATTTAAGTTTAGAATATAGTCAGTTTTATTTTGGCGGCCGTTTAACTTTTGTACGAGGGGAATGCCTAAGCCAATTTGAACAACCAAGCTCTCAACCGAAGAAATAAAGAGAGATGGAGTCATTAAAATGACATTACCGCCCGAATCTGGGTTTTGCTCGCCGATTATGCGATCTTTCCACGAGTAGATGCCATTGAATTCTATCATCCAAGCGACTAACCACTCTTTGCTGTTCATGATCCTCCTTCCGAAACCTAACTGATACAAAAATTGATCCCCAATTTTTGTGCGGTGGCTGCTTGTGGTTAATATCCCTCCAGACGAAGTAAAATAAAACCAATCGACTTTCATGCGAGAGTAGGTTCCTCCAATAAAAAAGCTATTGGCTCCAAATCCAGTAGGGGGATTTTTTTTTACCGATCCGGTTGGAATAGAGACATTGGCAACGATGGTGGCTTGATCATAGAAGGTGCGATAAGCCTTTGTGTAGAATGCATATTCTAACTGAACGATGGCGTCTTGAGGCCCTGATGAGCGATGCTCATCTTGTCTATAGCGAACAGCCAATGGGCCAAACAGGGTGACCGAAAGATTGTCGGTTAATCCATAGATGAGGGAGGGGGCAATGTTAATAAAATAGTTGTCTTTGCCTTTAAATTCGTTTGTCAAAACGACGAGCTGTGCTTGTTTCTTATTCAGTACATTTTGTCCGAAAGAGATAAGGGGCGTTGGTTGTTGGGAAACCGGAAAAGACAAATTCCCGGCCTTAATAGTCTGTTCAGCTTCTTGATTGCCGCTTAGATTGGATGAGTCGCTTTTGTTGTTATCGAGAGCCTTCTTGTCTTCATCGGCTTCTAAGCTCAAGCTAAAAATAGTAATCAGAATGGCAATAAAGAATCTTGTAACAAACATTTGATTGCGAAGCCTTAATTGATTAAGCCAGATAAAAGGGCTTTGTCCTGTTTTTTGCAAGAAGCTTTTTTTAGGTTGCATTAAGCAAAATTGAGAAAAAGCTTCAGTCGTTGGTTCCTTCAAGGATCAGTAACTATGCAAAAAAGACGAATCGATACATTTCCACTCTCTTGTAATAAACGGCTTTTTAATTCTTTTTTCTCTGCCTTAAATAAGCAAAAGTAGGGCGCTTAAGTATTCTTGGAAATTCTTTCTGATCACGCATTTTTTATCCAATTAAAGGGATTCGCCCAAGACCTTAGCCCGTGCTTCGGCATATGGTTCGTAATACTTATTTTTATAAGTTATTTTGCTAGGCTCAGATGTACAATAAGAAATCTTATCTGATTCTGCAATCCAGCTAGCTCCTATGTAGGGGTCATACACATCTCCACCTTTAGAAGTACTTGAAAAAATAAAAATTTGCACATTTTTAGTTGTGAAGGGATAATCGCGAAGATAGGGGCGAATTTCCTCGTTAGCATTGACTGCGTTTATTAGTTCCTCTGCACAGTCAACGATCAGATAACGGACTTCGTTTTACTCCAGAGGATGACGCACTTGGAAGCTGAGTCCGATCATGTAGACTGACCCCATCATCCCTCCTCCCACTCCGATCAGGTTCATTCGATGTTTCTTGGAAAGTTTCTTGCCCACATTGCCTCGAATTTCGCGGGCGATATCGACATAATCGCGCGGCTTCGACTTGAAGAAGCTAAAAGACATGCTCAAAATAGCGATTAGAGTGCAAATGGTTATCCCTATGAAGCGCATTATCTCTTTCCATATTGTTGCTGATATTCTTTACAATGATATCTTTGAGCATTCCGATAAGTCGGACTATCGAAAGAATGGTCAAACCAGCGCCTTCGCCATACAAGATACGTGGACATTTATTGATGTTGTTAGAGGCCTTTAGGCTGACTGATTTTAAAGCCCATAGTGAGCGTCTAGTGGACTGTTTAAAGGGATTCGCCTAAGATCTGAGCTCGTGCTTCAGCATATGGTTCATAGCATCGATTTTTATAAGTTGGACTATTGGGTTCTTGAGTGCGATAGCAAATTTCATCACTCTCTGAAACCGATGCCACGCAAATAGCAGGATCGCATACATCTTTTCCATTTGGCTGAACAGAAAAAATGACTATACGAACGTTCTTTGTTGTAAAAGGAAAGTCTCTCAAATAGGGCCGTATGGCTTCATTGCCATTGACTGCTGCCAATAGCTCTTCGGTACAATCGACGACCAAATAACGAGCTTCCTCCCTTTCTAGGGGATGGCGCACTTGAAAGCTGAGTCCAATCATGTAGACCGACCCCATCATCCCTCCTCCTACTCCGATCAGATTCATTCGATGTTTTTTGGAAAGCTTCTTACCTACATTGCCTCGAATCTCGCGGGCGATATCGGCATAATCGCGCGGCTTCGACTTGAAGAAGCTAAAAGACATGCTCAAAACAGTGATTAGAGCACAAATGGTTATCCCTATGAAGCGCATTATCTTTTTCCATATTGTTCTTGATATAGATCTATATGATATTTTCGAGCATCCTGATAAGTCGGACTATCGAAAGAATGGTCAAACCAGCCTGCATCTTGATGGGGATCGAGCACCACTGTCGAGTGGCGGCAACGCGATGCCCCCACAAAATCTAGCATGGGGACAATATCCCTCTTACTCCGATAATGAGTGACTTCCATAGCATACTTATCCTCGATGTAGGCGCCCGGCGCAATTGCCACGACGATGATTCGCTTCCGCAGCTCTTCTGAGTAGGTCATTAAGGCGTTACGCGTAATGATGGCTCCTTCACTGTGACAAAAATGCAGGTAAACGCCCCCAGGCTTCGCATGCGCAAAATAGGCATCCCATACTTTCTGCTGAACTCTAACAGCCTTTGTTTGAGCATGAAAGTAGAGTTCAAAAGCACAGCGTACGAGATCTAAAATAAATCCTCGAGAAGAATTATTATTAATTGTGACAAAGTGATCATTCGCCATCGTTGAAAGCAGCTTCGCACTCGCATAAGCATCGCTCAATTTATTCATGATGCCATGCATGAAGCCGATGCCCATCTCCAGCACCTGATTGAACCCGCAGTACTGCATGCGCGATTTCTTGCCAGTCTTCTTTTCCATGAATCCAAGCGGCGCTTCATTGGGCGAGCCATCTTCCGGCTGCTGGGTATTCGATACACTCTTGTCATTGTAGTCAACGTTGGCAAGTGGATAATTTTTTTCGTCCTGTCCCTCCTTTTCTTCCATCAATCCATATAGATCAAACGCATTCAGAGGCTGGTGATGAAGATAGGCATATAAGTTAGGGCCATCGGCAAATCCTGCCGGATCGGCAGTTGTCCAGCGTCCCGTTTCGGGATCATAATAGCGCCTGCCAAAGAAGACGAATCCCGTCTCTACATCGACTCTCTTACTGGAAAACTGCCAAGGATTGCCGACTGTTGAATGAGGTACGGCTTGCCCTTTGGCATCGTAAATTGCCGACTCGCCAAAAGTGCTATAGCGATAGGTCTCGATGCACTGTCCTTCTAAATCGCTCAGTTGAGCGATGTGCCCAGAAAAATCATGGGTCGGAATAAATACTTTTCCCTTTAGCTCAATTGCAAGGCTCGCCCCAATTTCAGCGCCATGTCCGTGGCCAAGGAGACGCAATTCCTGAATCTCACCCGTTTCGTCGACGCTGCCAATTTCATCTTTGCCAACATAGAGATAGCGAATCGGTTTGCCTTGGGCAATTTTTGCAATTCTGCGATGAAAGGCGTCATATAAGTAATGAATCTCTCCTTCATCGGTTCGCACGCAGGTCAAGCGATTAAATTGATCATAGCTATATGTTTTTAGCTTTCCCTCTTTGCTTTCCGAAGCTAAATTGCCATTCAAATCATAGGTATACGTGCTGCTGCCTTGCTGAATCAGCTGATGCAGCCCATTCAATCGATAAGCTGTAGCATCTTTAAAGAGTCGGTTGTGAAGCGAATCGCAGAGATAGGCATGAGGAAAGGGTCCCGTTTCATGAATGAGGTGATCCAGATTGTCGTAAGCAAAAGCATAATGCATGGAACCTACGCCATCTTCTCTTGCATATTGCAAGAGCCTTCCAGCACGATCAAATGTTACTCCACTTTGTTTATAAAAAGGGCTTTCTTGGCTTGTGGCTCTTTTCGACGAATCGTAGAGGTAATTCACGACTTGTTGGTCGGGGCGGGTCATTTTAAGAGGAAGGCCGGCTAAATCAAACGCCTCATAGCGATGGACATAGAGACTGCGGCCTTTTTTTAAACGCTCGACTTCGCGCAAATTGGCCGCATCATAGAGATAGGCAATGCGGCTTCCATCCGGCAAAATGATGCTCTTGGCTCGATCCAATCCATCATACTCATAAGCTAAGCTTAAACCATTGGAAAGGACTTCTTGGAGCAATCTGCCTCTTGCATCGTAGCTAAAAGAGGAATGAGCCTGATGGATGGCATCAAAGACGTCGACTGGCTGATGCCTTTGATTATAGGTATAGATGTAATGAATCGAACGATCGCTTGCCTCTTGGCTAACCAACCGCCCGAGTGCATCATACCGCTCATGCAACAAAGAGCCGTCGGGCTTAACAGTTAATTCTTTCTGGCCTGCCATATTGTAGTGAAAATAGGTGATTTGCTGTTCAGGCAGCCCCTTGGCTTGTGTTAGGCAAATGAGCTGATTGGTTTCCTGATAGACAAATGTCGTATCAACATGTCCTTGCTTCTGTCCATTTACTATGATGCGATCGCAGATGTGAATGACATTGCCTTTGAGATCATAAGCGAGTTCTTGATGGCTCAATAGGAGGCCATAAGGGTCTAATTGTTGGATACTGGCCGGCTTTTCGAGGGCATCACAAGTCGTCACGGTACGGCGTCCAAGAGGGTCAGTAGACGTGACTTGTAAAACGAGCTGCCCGATTTGGTTGCGATAAGCATAGTTATAGCTGATGTGAGTCTGATTGCCTGCAGGATCAATTGTCACCGCTACTTTCTTATCAGAATTGTAAATGGCAACCCGCGTACTTGGGCCAGCATTCGTCTCTTCGGTTACATGCGTTCGGTTCCCTAAAGGGTCATAGCAATAGCTCGCTTTCCTTAAGACTCTTCCTTGCTCATCTTCAATCCTCTCCTCGATGGTGCGATCGAGCAAGTCGTATTCTAAACAGGTGATTTTGAATTGATTCTCTCCATAGGCTTCCTTCTTTTTGACCATTCTACCGAGCGAATCATAGACATATGTTTCCACTTTGTCCTGACAAATGGTTTGGCGCAAACGGCCCGCCCAATCATAAAGATAGGCCGTAGTTAAGCCAGAGGCATCGGTCGAGGAGGCTTTATGCATGCCGTAATAGGTTTGAGAGCTACCGGCTAATAAGACACCTTGAGCAGAATACATGGTTTCTTTAGTGATCCTACCAAAGCAGTCAACCTCGAAGTGCGTTTGTGTTCCATTAGAGGCTATTTTTTTGGCTAGGGTTCCATCTAAATTGTATTCTGAAGATTCCAATTGACCATCGGGAAGCAAAGTTGAGATGACCTTACCGCGGGTGTTGTAGCGCGTCTTTGTGCATAATTCCCGCTCATCAGTTGCTTGGATAATGTTGCCAACGCAATCATACTCCGTTTTAGTCGTAGGCCTGCTCCATCCCTTTTCACTCCAGACAGTTGGATACGTTGTTTGAATCAAGCGGTTAAGGTCGTCATAGTGATAGGTCGTCTCATTTCCATAACGATCTACTTTGGCAATGCGATTGCCGATGAGGTCGTAGCGATAGCTTGTGATAAATGTTTGACCCGGGTGAACTTCTTTGCTTTGAATGCAACGATTGGAATAGTCATACAGATGTTCGGTATAAAAATCGTAGCGAGGACCTTGTTCCCTCGTGAGATTGCCGCACTTGTCGTAGTTTCTATAAATGGTCTGCCCAAGAGCATTAACCTCTTTGATGACATGCCCATAGGAATCATACTCCCAACCAAGTGAATAGCGATAAACCTCATTAGCATCAAAAATATCTTGCCTAAGCAGCTTTCCATCTTGCGTATAGATCGATAACGTTCGCTTAAGAAGTTTTTCCTGCATGGTATCTACGTCTAGATACATTTCATCCGTTCTTTCTGGCAAACCAACAGGGACTGTTTTTTTGGGGAAGTAATAATTAATATGCCGCTCTGTTACGTATGACAAATCATCTTTCCCTAGTGCAGAGCCATTATCGCTGATCATTTTGACCAGGGCATTGTTTTCGTCATACTCGTAAAATTCTCGCAAGCAAATACGGTCCCTTTCACATAAGAACTTGCTAGCAATTAAATCGGAATTGGGCACATATCGATAAATAATCCTGCGGCCATTGTCTTCTTTTTCTTCTAAAAGCAGGTTGAAATCGTCGTGTGAATACACAAACTGTTTGCGGTAAACTTCAGCCCCTTTGCGAATCGTTTGTTTTTTATGATCAAAAATAAGGGGAGTGAAAGTTTTACCTGTTAGATGTCCATAAAGGGATTCTTCTACGATGTTACCGCGTCGATCATAGTCGAATAATCGGGCGGATACAATGTCTCCCTGTCCATCCTGAATGATGCGTCCTTTCAAATTTGCCTGTTCAAAAGCATTGGCTGGAACCATCGAAGCATTTCCAACGAGGGAATCGATGCATTCTTTCCAACAGTAGAGCGTTTGGTGATAGGGTTTCCCTTGGACAAACTGTACGCACTTTTCGAGGCGCTGGTTGTCATTATAGTGGTAGCAAGTCTTGCGGCGGTAAGCATCGTAAACAGATGTCACTCCACGAAATAATTTAACGGCGTTCTTATTGATCTCGAAATTAAAATCGTAGAAAAATTCATGCGTGATAAGCGGGGTCGCATCGACTCCAACCGGGGCCTTTAAATACCTCACGCGGTTATTGCGCGGATCTGCAAAGTTGTTGATAGATATTTTGAACAGTTCACCCGGGCGATCTCCCATTCCATAATAATCCACTTCAATAAAGCGGTTGTTGCGCCGTTCTTTACGCTTAATGAGCCACGTTTCTTGCTTGACGTCTGGAACGTAGTGATAGATCTCCTTAGCTTGCTCTGGTCTTTGGACGCTTGTAAGGTAGTATCTTTTCCTAAAATCCAGTGAAGATTTTACCTTCACGTCAAATTGACGATATTGATAAATAATAGGCTGCGCATAGTGGCTGGTCACCACTTGCAATTCTTCTTTCGATGCCCACTTAAACTTGTACCAGCTATATAAGACCGATTTTGAGCGATTAAATGCTTCTATTGATTTAGAGCCCTTATAGATTATTTGATTGCCGTTTGCCTTTTTTTCTAGAACAGGGTGGAAAACCCATGAACTTATATGGATATTATTAGAAATCCATTCGAGATCTTTTCCGGCATAATGACGCGTATCCCCCGAACCGAAAGTGACATCGACACTCTTTTCCTTCTTATTAAAATGAGCGATCACATTCTTAGGATTTGTCCGTGCACTGATATTACCAGAGGCACAGTTGGTGACTCCTTTGTGATGAAGAATACTTAAGGCACACGTCTCCGATTCATAATCCTTATCCCTCACACACGATTCATGAAACATTTGGCTATAGGAAGCATGGGGGACAAAAGAGCGCAGCTTTGTGTGTTTGGTGTTCTGAGATGCATCCCTTTGAAAATGAAGCTTTGTAAAGTGATTAAATTGCCAGGCACGATAGGTCGCCCCATTCTGTGGCATCCGATTCTTATCTGTTAAAGGATAATCTAATCCATCCATGCTGCTTGAAGGGTGAGAGGAATAAAAGCGCTGCAAAGTCAGCGGTTCGGGTCCCACCAGCGTACAATCGACCGCTTGATCAATAAAATCGCCGCTGATGGCCGATACGTGATTGGCAATGACTGAAGAAATCAAACCATCCCTTGAGGAGAGTGAAAGGTTTTCCAACGATTCATCCTTGAAGAGATCTGAGATCGATTCAAAACACCAAGCCTGAAGAGGCAAGAAAAGCCAAATCAAGACATAGCAATACGTGAGAAAAGAACGAGAAAGCTTCATTCATTACCCATGAGTAAATTTTATGCTGGATATAGTAATAATTATTTTAAATAACAAGCAAAGATGATCACTTTCGCCAATTTCATTCACAAAGAGTATTAATTCTTAAAGGTATAGGGTGGTATTTTAGTTTGTTGAAAAGCACAGATGCAAGTGCGCTTCTTGCCAAGTAAAAATGAAGCTCGATCTAGAATGGCTTTCAAAAGGGGAGTATGTGTTTTGCTATTTTATCTCCAGAGGACGTGAGATGGCTTCTCATGCTTTCGAAATAGTTTGAGCTAACAGCAGCAGCCCCAGGCATTTTTTGCCTGGAGCTGATTAATCAAAAAATGTTCCGTTGGGAATCAATTAATGAGCACTTATGATGTTAAACAGTTCACTCACAACAACCAAGATGCCGACAGCCGTTGAAAGGGCGATCAGCCACGTTGCCTTTAGCTCTGGATAGTGGAACTTTTTGGCATTGAGTTTCTGGAAGAGGTAAACGGGCAGCAAGATGGCAATCACAGCCAAAATCATACCGGCAAATCCTAAGACCGAAATAAAAGCGTTTGGTACGTAAAGAACAACCAAATAGGCCGGTAAAATGGTGAGGATGGCAGCCAATAGATTTCTTGCATTTTCGTTAGGAATCTTGACTGCTAGCATATTTTTTAAACTATCACATAAGCCAATTCCAACCCCAATGACCGAAGTTGAAACGGCCAGGATTGAAATACACCACACCAGCAATTGGACCGCGGGCCATTCGGCAATTTGACTAAGCGCTTGAATTAACTCTCCAACTTCGACTTCTCCTGCTGCCATTTGGCTATAGAAGGCAGGATTATTGTGATGAATGACGCTTAAAACGCTACAAGACCATACGATGTAGACAATGGCAGGAATCAAGCTTCCCCATAAAAAAGCTTGTTTGAGAATTTTACTATCGCGATGGCAATAATTTGTGACGGTATGGAAAATAACTTGAAAGCCGAAGGAGGTAAAGACGACCGGTAGCAAACCGAGCCAGCTTGTTAGATCACGCCATTTTGGGGCAAATAGAGGCATGTCTGTCCAGTCAACAGATAAGACTAAACCTGCAACCAGGATAGATATGATGGCGAGCAGTCCAATAAAAAGCAGCCGATTGATGTAGTCAATGGCTTTCAAAGGCAATAACAGCAGTCCTATACTAATAAGAGCATAGTAGGTAGCGATGCGATTGAAGGAGTACTCCATTAAACTGTTTGATTTTATTAATTCTTGAACGACAGAGCTTCCTCCATAGATAAAAACGGCAAGGAGGGAATAAGAAAGCAGCTTTAAGCTTCCGACTCCGATTAATTCGGCCATCTTTCCTGAATAAAGCCTACCAAGTGATCCAAGGGTGAGTCCTCGGCCAGCTTGTAAATTGAGCTCGACGTTGATCAATGAGGTATAGTACATGATAAACCAGATGAACAGCATGAGGAGAATGCTTGGAATAAGACCCAAGTTAGCCAAAACCATAGGTAATGCAATCATTCCGCTGCCGATACAGGTGCCTGCTATGAGTAAGACAGCTCCGGTTTTTATTTGCTTTGCATGCATCGTGTTTCCTTATAGTGGTGAAATCAAAGCGATAGGTGCGATAATTATAGTCGTCCCCATCACTAAACAAAAGTTAAATAAATTGGTTTATGGATTATGGCCAGGCATTGGGCATTTATTTCCGCTGGCCTTTGTTTTTGGCTACTAAATCGAGCGTCGATTAATTTTTTCATGAGTCACTCTTAAAAAAAGTATGTTATTTATGGGCAAAAAAAAGCCCCGCTTCAAGCGGGGCTTTTTATAGACACTTGTTTTTTACAAGCACTAACAATCCTCCCGCCTCGTGGGTAGCATAAAAAAGAAAAAGAAATAGGCGGTTTTGGTTCGTTGCATCTAATAAAACTCTCTTGTAAATCAACAATTTATCAAATCAGTAGATTCTCTGCCACTTTTTCTACCTAAACTAAAAACAAAGCCCAAGTTTATTTAAACTTGGGCTTTAAGACCTTTACTGAGTAAGGTTATATTTACTGAGTAAGGTCGTAATGAGTGAGCTCAATGACAGGGGCGTCATTTTCACCTAATGTGATGCTATAATGAATGCTCCCTTTGATGCCTGGAGCTTCAATACTCGTTTCTAAGTCAGAATTTACATTATCCAAAGATTCGCGAACAATATTTGTTTCGCCTTCGACGACAAAGTTTACTTTCTGAATGGCTTGACTTTCAGGATCTCGAATAACTTCAAGCTGGATGGGTGGCAACTGGTCTGGAAACCTTAGGACAGCCTTAAAATTGCGTCCCTCTTCTTCCCATTGATGGGGAGCGGATGCGATTGTAAATAAAAGGAGAGGAGCATCAAAAATAATGTTTAAGCTGCTTTGCGTACAAGCACTTTGAATGATTTTTTCCCATTTCTTATCGTTCTCATGGATAATGAGGGCTTTTATTCCTTCAACCCCTTTATTAACGCGCGCGGCTAAAACTTGCGAGATATCGTCGTTTTCGCGTGGCTGTATATTGGGAAAAGGACTTTGATCATTAATTTTTTGAGCTAGGTCCTTGCGCTTGAATTGGATGTCTCTTTCCATGTCTTTTTTAAATTGAAGAGTGTAGGGAGTGTCTCTTGAGAAATCGACTCCCTCTTTAAGGTCTTGGACGATTTTTTTGGTTAACAACTGTTCCACTTCCTGTTTCGTGGCAACTTCTTTTGCTTGCCCAACAATGGCGGGGATTTCATTAGTGAGTTGTTCGATTTTAGTCCGCCTATCTTCTAAGACCCTATTTTTAGTCGTTTCCTTAGCTTCTAAGACCCTATTTTCAGCCTTTTCCTTAGCTTCTAAGACCCTATTTTCAGTCGTTTCCTTAGCTTCTAAGACCCTATTTTCAGCCTTTTCCTTAGCTTCTAAGACCCTATTTTCAGTCGTTTCCTTAGCTTCTAAGACCCTATTTTCAGTCGTTTCCTTAGCTTCTAAGACCCTATTTTCAGTCGTTTCCTTAGCTTCTAAGACCCTATTTTCAGCCATTTCCTTAGCTTCTAAGACCCTATTTTCAGCCATTTCCTTAGCTTCAGCAAGACTTTTTTTGATATCTTTAGTTTCTTCTCGAAAAGCTTTATCGCTCTCTTTAAGCGCTTTAAAGGCCGAAATACCAAAAAGCGATGCAAAGGCAGACACTACATAGGCGATTTGTCTTCCCAAAACCTTTAGGGGCTCATTTCTTTTGGCGGTGCGGGCATCGATTAATCGCTCTGTCAAATCAGAAATTTTTCCGCTCAAGTTATAAAATTTTTTAATATCAATGTTTCCTTTTTTATAGCTACCAGAGAGGAATTCAAGTTGCGACTTTGAAATATCGGTAATCTCTTTGATTGAAAGCTTCTTACCTTGCTCTCCTTTTTTCACCCAAATATACAAGTGATCCCCAAAAGTTTTTCCTCTCGATTGAACAGCTTCTTCCAGAATCGTAGCCCATCGATTAGGATTAACATTTGATAATGGATTAACTGTCATAACAACCTCTTTTTGTTAATTACTTTCTAATGACTATTATAAAACAAATGAATTAATTTTGTTTGGATTTTTGTTAAATTTTATTTAAAACTGTTATTATTTAATAAAAAAGTAAAGTAAATATTTGATTTGCATTAGTTTAAGCCATTTATTAGTTTTAGGGATTGTTAGGGAAATTTTTAAAAAATATTGTGATTAACGTTAATATGCGTTGAGATAGAAAGGTGATAGGTTGCAGGTTCTGCGCCAGATCAATACAAAGGTAGGGAAGATGAGAGAAGAGGCTTTACATGCGAGTGATTATGAGACGTTTCTTTTGGGGGGCGACTTACCGGTCCGTCGTTTAGGATTCGGTGCGATGCGGATCACGGGTTATGGAGTTTGGGGGGATCCTGAAAATCCGCAAGAGGCATTGGCCGTGTTGAAGCGGGCTCTCAAGCTCGGTATTAATTTGATTGATACGGCCGATTCTTACGGTCCGGCGACTTCGGAAGATTTGATTGCTCAGGCGCTTTATCCCTATCCTTCAGACCTTGTTATTGCGACCAAAGGAGGGCTTGTAAGGCCGGGACGGGATGCATGGGTGCCAGTCGGGAGACCGGAGTATTTGATTCAGTGTGTGGAAATGAGTCTAAGGCGCCTTCGGATTGATCGGATCGATCTCTATCAGTTGCATGCCATCGACCCAGAGGTGCCGCTTGAAGACTCTTTGGGGGCCTTGAAGGCAATGCAAGAGCAGGGAAAAATCCGGCACATAGGCCTATCAAATGTTTCAGTGGCCGAGATTGAGAGGGCGAGAAAGATAGTCGATGTGGTTTCTGTCCAAAATCACTATAACTTGCGCAATCGCCATTCAGAGAAGGTTTTAGATTACTGTGAACAACATCAATTAGGCTTTATTCCTTGGTATCCAATTGCAAGCGGCGATTTGGCACAGCCAGGCGGCATTCTCAATGCAATAGCTAAAGAAAAAGAAAGCACTCCTGTGCAGGTAGCACTTGCTTGGCTGCTTAAGCGCTCTAAAGTCATGCTGCCAATACCTGGGACCTCATCTGTGAAGCATTTGGAAGAAAACATGGCAGCCGCCAGTCTTGAATTAAGCGATCAAGAATTTGCACAGCTGCAGGCCTGGAAGGATGGAGGCAATCTTTGATAGTATCTGCTTAAGGCATTCATTTATTTCCGGCGATGAGCTCCAGCCAATAAGCCTGCATGGTTGGTGAAAGATAGGGGGTAAGCTTTTGATATTTGACTCGTTTGGCGTGAAAAGATTGCGTGTCGACAAAGGCAATGCGCCCATCTTTGGAAATGGGGCAATTCGCGGGTTTGGTGCAGTCAAACAATCCAAGTTCGGTCACGATTGTATAAAGTGCTTCCAAGTATTCATTCGTGACCCACTCGCTTCCCCAAAAGGCTACATTTATTGCGTCATCGTAAAGGTCCATGTCCTCTTCGACTAAAATAAAATACTTTTTCAATGCATGGTTAGAAGCGTTTGAGCCGTTATCTGGCAGCTGGTAGATCCATTTATGAGGCACTTTTAAAAGATGCCCATAGCCATGGCTGGCGATCGCTTGTCTGATGAGTTCTGCCCCTAAAATGCGCTTGATCCAAAAGTAATACTCAGGCTTGCCTGAGTGATAATCTTGAACATCGAGATAGGCCTTGATAACATATCCCTTTAGCTCTGGATGCCTTGTGACAATGATTTGAGTGTGGTGCTGCGGTAACGCTTTATCAAAACTCGCCGCTTCCATAGATTGCAAGTCATAAAATGCCTGTACGTTGGATAGAATGTCATCAAGCTTTATTTTAGCTGCATGGTTAGAAGGGATGAGAAAGGGGGTGATTTGAGTCCAGACGGAAGTAGAGGGGGATGCGGGGTTGAAAGCAGGCGATAAGAGCCTTGTTTTTAAACTTTCTACAGGCTCTTGAGTTAGCTCAAACCATTCATAGATTTCGCATCCCTTGCAAATTGCGCGCTCTTCAATCCCTTGAATAGCGTTTAGGGGAATTGCAAGTAGCGCGTAAAGAGTTAAAAAAGCGTGCCGGATTGGAGTCTTCATCGTCGTTTTTTATTGCTTGGAAGTTGAAAGCGTTAATTTTTTTCGTTAGAGATGTATCAATTTTTTTATTTGTCTGACAATCGTTTTTCCAGATGCAGAGGGATTTTTGCTAGGTTTATTAACATCTTCTTGGCTATGCTAGCAGAAAAATAGGATTTTTTATGAAAGCTTTTATAACTAACAGTTTGATACGAAAAATAAATGCCGATGGGGCTATTAGCGAGAAAAATCTGCTTGTTGAGGCTTGTGTAGAAGGGGGGCTCTTAGCGGCTGGGCAGCCCTTAAAGCTTCTATTCGATTGGCCTGCATTTTTAGAGTCGATTGAATTAGGTTCTCTGTTTTGGTCATTTCCCTCTTTCGAGCAGAGCCAACTCTTTAATTTCATGATTGCAGTCCTTGCTCAAGAAGAGCAAAAAGACGAGCTACTCATTCGCTTATACGATCAGGTCTTTGTCGAGTGTTTGACCCAGGTTAAAGCTCTACCTCAAATCGATCAATCCTTCCTTCTCGATCAAATTCAAAAGAAAAGGCGTTTTGCTTTGTTTTCGCAAGCAGGCTATCTCTTTTCTGCGCCGCTCGATCATTATGAAAGAATGCTCGTAGAAAATCCTTATAATACCCTTCATGATCTCACCTTGTATCTTGCATGGGATCGCGTCTGTGTGAATTTGGCCATGATATTTGAGAATCCTTCTGCATTGAAACTGAGCGGTTTGGAAGTCTTAAAACAGTGCTTGGTCGAGTCTTTTCAACACATTACAGGCCAAGGTCGGACGGCTCCTGGTTTTTTCAGATTGATAGAGGCGTTTTATGCCTTTCAAATGAGAGAAGAAAATCTTCAGATCCATACAGATACTGAATGGCTGGTTCTTTGTCAAAGCGCACCAGCTTTGCGGCCGCGCGATAGTCTATGCGACGCCGTTTACATTGATGAGAGTATCATCAATTCACAAGTTATTGCAGATCCTTTGTCTGAGATGAGAAAAGTGAAGATCCTGACTTTGGATTCGGTCGATAAAGTAAAGGCTAGTTTATCTCTTGGCAGGTACATGATTGAAAAATTGCAAAAAGAGGTTCTCGACTGGGGTTATGCTCTTCGCTCTGTAGAAGTCATTTGTTTCAGAGAGGAAAAAGCAGGACTTGCTATCGAGTCGGTGTTTTTTTGATCTTGCCTCTATTGTACAAATCGGCTTAACTACGGTCTTAATGGTCGCAATGAGTGGGCATCATTCGTTTTTGAGAAAAGATTAGAGCCTAATGAAGATTGTTTAGCAGGCTCTGGTAAAATCAAAGTGGGAGGGGTCATGGGAATCATTAGTACGGTTGTAATCGGCTTTATCGTAGGACTTTTTGCACGAGCCCTCATGCCTGGAAGAGATCCTCTAGGCCTTATTCTCACAACGCTTCTTGGAATTGGAGGAGCTGTCGTTGGAAAATTCATTGGCGATACGCTTGGCGTTTATCGGCAGGATCAATCTGCCGGGTTTTTTATGTCATTGGTCGGGGCGATGATTCTTCTCTTTTTATATAATCGCTTTGGCCGCAAGGAAGTGGAGAATCAGGACAGGTAAAAGAGAGCTTGCAGTTTTGTATAAAAACCGGCCTATGCATGTGTGCATCGCATGCCTTTGCTTATAAAACTTGTTGAGATCTCAGTGCTTACTCGGTAATATAGTTCCTAATATAATATTATGGAGTAAGTATCGGTGTTTTTTTCTTCGGAACAGCCTAAAAATCAATCCAATGTTCAAGTTTTAGAATTATTTAAAGAGGCAAGTCTTAACCGTGAAGCTTTTTGGGCTAAGCAGGCCAATACTCTTCATTGGTTTCAAACTTGGAATCAAGTCCTGCAATGGCAGCCACCTCACGCTAAATGGTTTGTAGGCGGTAAGCTCAATGCTTGCTATAACTGTCTCGATCGCCATATGGGAACCGAGACGCGCTATAAAAAAGCGCTCATTTGGGAAGGGGAACGCGGAGAGGTTAAAACCTTAACGTACGAAGAGCTTTTTGCAGAAGTCTGTAAACTAGCCAATGTTCTTAAATCCCTCGGCATTCAAAAGGGGGACCGGGTTGCTCTTTATCTTCCCCTCATTCCAGAGTCGGTTGCTGCAATGCTGGCGTGTGCACGCATTGGAGCCGTGCATACTGTCGTGTTTGGCGGATTTTCGGCTGAAGCTTTAAAAGACCGCATCAATGATGCCGAAGCAAAGCTTGTCATTACGGCTGATGGTGGATTTCGCAAAGGCAAAGTTATCCAATTAAAAGAAGCTGTCGACATTGCCCTGCAAGAGTGTCCGAGTGTTGAGCATACTATCGTCATCAAACACACTAAAGAACCCATTCCTATGCAACCTGGAAGGGATTTATGGTATGATCAATTGATGCAAGACGCTTCTAGCCAATGTCTGGCAGTGGAGATGGACGCAGAAGACATGCTTTTTATCCTTTATACTTCTGGCACGACCGGCCATCCCAAGGGAATTGTTCATACGACAGGCGGTTATATGGTGGGCGTGGCGGCGACGACTAAATGGGTGTTTGATGTTAAGCCTTCCGATATCTATTGGTGTACCGCCGATATTGGCTGGATCACAGGCCATAGTTATGTCGTTTATGGACCGCTTGCCAATGGAATGACTCAGCTTTTGTATGAAGGGGCTCCTGATTGGCCTCAGCGCGATCGTTTTTGGAAGTTAATCGAGAAGCATAAAGTCACGACTCTCTATACTGCACCGACTGCCATTAGAATGTTTATGAAATGGGGTGAAGAGTGGTTAAAGAAGCACGATCTTTCTTCTTTGCGGCTGCTTGGATCTGTTGGTGAGTCTATCAATCCGGAGGCTTGGATGTGGTATTATAAGCATGTGGGTCTGGAAAAGTGTCCGATCGTTGAT
This sequence comes from Candidatus Protochlamydia naegleriophila, assembly GCF_001499655.1. Classification (NCBI taxonomy): domain Bacteria; kingdom Pseudomonadati; phylum Chlamydiota; class Chlamydiia; order Parachlamydiales; family Parachlamydiaceae; genus Candidatus Protochlamydia; species Candidatus Protochlamydia naegleriophila. Next base: position 1,549,092 of record NZ_LN879502.1, on the reverse strand, counting down.
ACCTGGTGGCAGACTGAGACGGGGAGTATCATGATTGCACCTTTGCCGGGATTTACGCCTCTAAAGCCCGGGAGTGCGGCATTTCCCCTTCCCGGAATAGATGTTGCCATTCTTAACGATAAAGGAATGGATGTTAATTTTGGCTATCTGGTCGTGACTTCGCCTTGGCCTTCGATGCTAAGAGGGATTTATAATGACCCTGAGCGCTACGAGGAAGTCTATTGGAAAAAATGGAATGGCCGCTACTATTTTACGGGTGATGGGGCTAATCGCGACAAAGACGGCTATTATTGGCTATTGGGACGAGTTGATGACGTGATTAATGTGTCAGGCCATCGTATTGGAAGTATCGAAGTGGAAAGTGCTTTAGTGGATCATTCAAGCGTTGCAGAAGCCGCCGTCATTGCCATCAGCCATCCTATCAAGGGTCAAGCCATTGCGGCCTTTACCTCTTTAAAGGAAGGATTTGAGCCAGGAGAATACCTAGCTGAGGTTTTGAAGCATCACGTTGTTGAAAAAATCGGGGCCCTTGCAAGACCAGAAAAAATTATTTTTGTTCGCGACCTTCCCAAAACACGAAGTGGTAAAATCATGCGACGCCTGCTTCGGGACATTGCAGAAGGACGGATCCTCGGAGATGTCACGACGCTTGCCGATCCGCTAATCATGAATGAGCTTAAAATTCAGTATGAAGAGGATTGAGCATCATCCATGGGGGAGGGTGCCGGACTTTTTTTGCAAGAGCTCCGCAGGTTTAAACTGGGAGCCCTGGATTGCTATCTTAGGCCTTCATTTACGGCGGCGGACTGCATAACCGTATGGTGTGGGCCATGAAGGAGCTTGGTTGAGGGCGTATTCCGCTTTTAGGGCCCAGTAAGGCTCGCGTAGAAACTCTCTGGCTAAAAATACAAGATCGGCTTCTCCGGAGGTAATGACGTCATTGGCTTGATGAGGATCGGTTATCAGTCCAACGGCTCCAGTTAGGATTTTAGCCTCTTCTCGAATTTGAGCTGCGAAAGGAACCTGGTAATTAGGCCCAACCGGAATTTTGGCATGTGGGACTAAGCCACCAGTGGATGTGTCGATGAGATCGACTCCTAACGATGATAGGCTTTTAGCAAGCGTAACAGACTGCTCCAAGTCCCATCCTCCTTCTTCCCAGTCGGTTGCTGAAATGCGAACAAAAAGAGGCATACTTGGTGGAATGATGGAGCGTGTATCTTCGACTACTTCGCAAAGCAATCGAATGCGATTTTGCAAGCCTCCGCCATACTCATCGGTCCGATGGTTGCTTAAAGGCGAAAGAAATTCGTGAAGTAAATACCCATGGGCTGAGTGGATTTCAATGATTTGAAATCCGGCTTTTAGGGATCGGTGGACACTTCTTTTGAAGGCCTCTTTGATTTCGGTAATGCCTTGTTTGTCCAATTCTTTTGGTAAGGGATTGTTTTCGGAGAATGCAACCGCGCTTGGGGCTACAATAGGCCATCCACCCTCGGTCGGCAATAAGCCATGCCCTCCAAGCCAGGGGACGGCGCAACTTCCTTTACGTCCTGCGTGCGCAAGTTGAATGCCTGGAATTGAGCCCATGCGGTCGATGAAGGCGGCAATGCGTGCGAGCGGCTCGATTTGTTTATCATCCCAAATTCCAAGATCTCCTGGCGAAATACGCCCTTGAGCTGTTACGGCTGTGGCTTCGGTGAAAACCAATGCGGCACCGCCAACGGCTCGGCTACCCAAGTGAACGAGATGCCAATCATCTGCGAATCCATTTTCAGAGGAGTATTGACACATAGGGGAGACGGCAATACGGTTTTTGAGTTTAACACCCCTAATGCTTAAAGGACTTAATAAATCAAAATCTGGAAAACTGCGATCATGGTCGACTTCTGATTGGCAGCCTGCATGATGTCTTGGTTCTTTGTCAAAATATGGATTCATGGCTTTTCCCTTTTGCTTTTCCAATAAAATAAGAGCTTTTCCGTCTTATAAAGGGGTTTTCATTTTTTGCCTAGCCTCTAAATAGGCGATGATTGCGTGTAAATCCGTATGGATAAGGGGTCTTGCTCGTTTTGCGAGTGAAGTTTTGCGAACGGTTGGATTCAAGAGACTCAGGGGATAAAGAGAGGGTTCTTATATTTTTGGAAGAGTAGAATAAGCGATTGCACGTCGAAAGAGCCATTTACGTGCTGAAGAATGTAGTCGGTATAGAGTTTGACCTCGGGGATGCGTTGACTTGCGATTCCTATGGCTATTCCAATGAGTAAAAAGTGGGTTTTAGAGACTCTAAAAGGAAGAAACTGGGTCAATCTCATGGTTGGTAGTCAAAGGGGATAAGGTTTTCGGTGTTAATATATTGAAATTCAATCAGAATTAGAATGATAAGTCGCATGGTTTTGAGATCTGCTATCAAGGAAGGAGTCTAATTGTAAAAAGCTTAAATTTCAAATGGATGAATCCAAAATTCTAAATCAATCGCTCTTCTGCACTCCATTTCATTTTTGCCTTTCTCACAGTTCCTAAATCACATGAGGGCAAAAGGCCGAATTATCTGCCATCCTACTTGCGATTCACATTTATGGTAGCAGGGATCCTATGGATGGCTTAGTTTATTACCTTCTGTTTTTCGAAAAATGAAAGCCAGGGCTAATCCTACAAAGAAGCCGCCAATGTGGGCCATGTAGGCCACTCCTCCCTCGTCATTTTTGACCGAATAGAGGGTTCCTGCACCACTCACTAACTGTAAAAAAATCCAGATTCCTATGACGACGAGGGCTGGCATTAAGACAATGGATTGTCCCACTAAGACTTTGACTTTTTGGCCTGGGTAAAGAAGAATATAAGCGCCGAGAATGCCAGCGATTGCTCCTGAGGCTCCAAGGTTTGGAATGGTAGAATCGGGAACGAATACGTATTGGGCTAGTGTCGCTGCTAGCCCGCTTAAAAGATAAAAAAGAATGTATTTAAATCGCCCCAACCGATCTTCGACATTGTCTCCGAAAATCCACAAGTAAAGCATATTACCAGCCAAGTGCATCCAACCCCCATGCATAAACATGGATGTAAACAAGGTGATGACGTTGTTCCAAGGATGGGCCGAGAATCTGCTTGGAACAAAGGCCCAGCGCTGAATAAACTCCATTCCTCCCTGCAGTTCTGCGAAAAAAAATAAAATATTCAAAGCCAGCAAAATATAAGTGACATAAGGGGTGCTTTTTCTAGACGAATTATCATCTCCAAGAGGCATCATAAAAAGAATTCTCGATTTAAGGTAATAAAAAAATTGATCATGGCGATAAAGCGAATTTTTTGTCTATGATCCATTTTTTTATAGTTCAGACAAGGATCTTGCTGATCTTTTTAAAATAAAATGTTGATGAATTGACAACATACAAGTGTTCTGATCTAATCCCGATAGGTAATGCTCAGAAACTTGCATCAGCGAGCAAAAAGCATTGCTTCGTGATGCTGGGGTGAATTTTATATGCAAAGGCATTTTTAAGCGTTTGGAGAAAAGTAAAATTTATTGGAGGAAACTATGGTAAGCACACTAAGCAAACAAAAACACAAAGACTATCAAAAAGAATTTAAAGAAGAATTCATGCAAAGAGCCATCGAACTTAGCCGGCGCGCTTCAATTATTGAAAAGACGGGCGGTGTATTTGGGGCCGTGGTTGTGAAAGATGGCAAGATCATTGCAGAAGGATACAATCAAGTTCTTAAGCACAAAGATCCGACATGGCATGCTGAAATGCAGGCAATTCGCGAGGCTTGTAAAAAGCTTGGAACACCTCATCTTGAAGGATGCATTTTATACACAAGCGCTGAGTGTTGTCCGATGTGTTTAGCTACGGCCTATTGGGCGCATATCGATCATATTTTCTATGGTGCGACAATGGATGATGCGCTGAAATACGGAAATTTCCAAGATACCGACATCTTGGATGAATTGCGCAAAGACTCAAAGGATCGCCGTATTCAATTTTCTGAAAAGATGCGTCCAGAGGCTGTTGAAGTCTGGAAAGAGTTTGCTAGTATGCCAGGCCACGGCCATTATTAATCTTAGCAAATAGTAGGGGTATTTTATGACAGCAACCGACAAGATCACCATTTTCACAACTAAAGTTAAGGTACCTCCCAAGTCCAAGGCGGCATTTAGCGATTGGCAAGCCAAACTAAATACCGCCATTGCCAAATTTCCTGGATTTGTCAGCCTGGAAATTTTATCTTCGCTTGAAAAAGAAACTCCCATTTGGACCCTTGTGCAGCGCTTTCATGACCCGGAAGATGTTGTGGCATGGCGTGCCTCGCCGGATCGGTTGAAACTCCGAGAGGAATTGAAAGGGCTTTTGGGTAAGGAAGGGCAAAATGCCATTCAAGAGATCGAGACAGGAGCATCTCATTTGCAAGGAGGAGTAACCGAAGTCTTCGTCACTCAGATAGCTTTGGAGCATGAAGAGGCTTATCGTGAATGGATTGCAAAGATTCACCAAGCCGAGTCGAAGTTTCCAGGTTTTCGCGGAATGTATGTCCAGTCGCCTAATACAAGTAAAGGGCGCTATTGGATTACCCTTTTACAATTTGACACGCCTGAAAATCTAGATCATTGGCTTTCTTCGCCAGAACGGCATGAGGTTTTAAAAGAGTCGACGTCGTTGATTTCGTCGCTTGAAAGCCATCGCATCATAACTCCCTATGCGGGCTGGTTCTCTTCGATCGCAAAAGAGGGAGTCGTGCCTGCTGTCTGGAAGCAAACTATGTTGGTTCTATTGGTTCTCTTTCCGGTCGTCATGCTTGAGCTCAAATATCTTTCACCATGGACAGCTAAGCTCAATATGGCTCTTGGCACATTCATTGGCAATGCGATTAGTGTGACATTACTTGCTTGGCCGCTGATGCCCTTTGCCATCTGGTTATTAAGCTGGTGGCTGATCCCAAGTAGCAATCGCAATCGAGCGGTGACGTTTGGTGGATTTTTGTTAGTGATGGGGCTTTATGCGGCTGAAATAGCTCTTTTGTGGCATCTCTTATGAGGGCTTTTTTGAAAGTAGAGAGCAAGTGCCCCTTCTAAATTTTTCTGATCTTTAGAGAGTCATTCCACTTCATCAGCTGCTTTAATCAAGGCAAGCTTTTCTTGGCGGCTCATTTTTTTGATGGAAATTTCCCGTTTTGTCGCCTCGGAACGATTGACATGTTCTTCGCGAAACACGATTTTTTCAGGAGCCGATAGTTTAAAGAAGCGCGCTCCATTTTGTTGTTTTTGATGTTCGTTAAAGCGGCGCTGAACATCTTTGCTAATGCCTGTGTACAGCTTTCCCGAACGCGTTTGAATCATGTACACTTCCCACCCATCCCCTGGCATGTCAATCCTTTTCGTCATTTGAACTGAGAGTATATCTGCGAGAGGATTAAGATTCATCTCTTAAATGGCATGCGGACTTCTCATTCATTCTCTTCAAACGCTTTCTTTGTGAGGATACTCTCTCATATAGTAATAAAGAAGAGCTAGGTAGATGAGCGGCATGACTAGGTCATCTGTCCAAACAAAGAGACCAAAATTTTCAGGAGCAGTATTTCCCCGCTGTAGATAGTCGACAATGTGTACAACTAAGGCACCTAAAAGAAAAATGCACTGTCCAATGATCGTTGCCAGCCAAAATGTGCTGCGATAGCTAAAAGCCATGATACCTAAAATGCCAAAAGCCAGATTGGCCGCCGCCACCTCTTGTTGAAAAGGATTACCAGGAGGCCATCCAATTAAGGTCGCTGTTTCATAAGATATAGCTGTATGAGCATAAAAACCCAAGAGTCCCATGATGCCTATATTAAAAAAAATGAGGTAAGAGAGAATAATCTCTACTTTTTTATTCCACTCTTTTTTCACGACCAAATGAATGAAACTGCAGATCAATGCACATAGACATAAGATGATTGGAATCATTTCCTTTTTCCTTTCCTTTATAACCTGAGTTTTGGATGTATTGCGCTTAGAGGAACTCAGACTTAAATCAAATGTCATAGTTTTTTCTTACATTCTTTACCAGAGATTTTATCCTCAACCTGACTGGGATAAATGTTGCAACTAATAATTTGATTTATGTTTTCTTAATATTATTTTAATATTAATTAAATTAATTTTATTTATTTTATATTTAAATAATAAATTAGAGAGATGTTATGGGAGAGTCATTCATTTGCAATCCTTCGGCTTCAGTAGCGAGGGGAATAGAAGACCTTATTATTAAGGGTGAGAATAGCAATAGTTTAGTTCTGACTGCTAGCTGCCATCTTTTATCCAGGTTCATGAGTGTCACAGTCTTCCCAACTTTTTTAGCATTAGAGTTACTATTCAAACGGGTTCCCAAACTATTATTATCGATTCCATTTTCGCGAAGCGATCAGGTTGCGAGTCAAAAGTTCCATAAAAATAGTCAGAAAATTGAGAAGTTTTGTTTAGGCATTTTGTTTTCACCTCTTGGCATCCGCTCTGCAGATGGAGTCTCTGGCTTGTTTCTTAAGAATATTAAGTCGAATAGAATCATTAGACCCTTCGGTGTTGAAACGCAGTATGGAAGGGAAATACCTGGGCAAGGCATTCAATATCCAGAGAGCGTTGAAGAGTTAAAGGAACTTGTCAAGCAAGCCAAGCGAGAAAATAAACAAGTCTCGGTCATTGGCGCTGGAATGAGCCAAGGTGCTCAGACGGTTCCTGCAAACGACAACTGCCTCGTGATTAATATGAGTCGATTAAAGTCTTTGACATTTAGCGAAGATAATCAGACAGCGACTGTGCAAGCCGGCGCGACGTGGGAAGAAATTCAGATCGAAGCGAATAAGAGAGGGATGTCTGTCATTGTCAAGCAGGCCTCAGATCTTTTTACTGTGGGTGGATCGATTGGCATTAACTGTCATGGCTGGGCGCATAAAGACGGGGCAATTGCCTCAACGGTTGAGTCGCTCGACATCATTGATGCTAATGGCGACTTACGTACGTTGACGCCCGATGACGAGATGTTTGGATGCATGTTTGGAACGCTTGGTTATTTTGGAGTCATTGTCAGTGCCAGATTGAAGTTAACAGCGAACGAGCATTTGATTGAGAAAACAACCGAAGTGAGTTTGGATGAGTTTATCACCCATTACAAGACGCATATTAAAGACCAAGATATTCCTTTATTTGGCGGACGGCTTGTGCTCGATAATTTGGATGGGAATCCGCTTCGCCAGGTGTGCATGGTCACTTATGAGAAAGACACCGCTGTTGCCGAAGCACAGCAAGCAATTCCAGTGTTGACACAAGATTTTACACCAGAACCGAAAGCTGGAACAAGAATTGAGCGCATTGCTCTTCAAGCGCTTAGCCGCCTCTCTTATTTTACCACGCGAAGACTGATCAATAAATTTTGGAGTAAAGAAAGGCAGGTCATGCTTGAGGGAAGGAAACTGACGCGCAATGAAGCGCTTCATCCGCCAATCAATGCCTTTAGAATGCTTCAAAACTCTAATTTACATGCACAGTGGCTGCAAGAGTATTTTATCAAGGAAGAAAATCTTCCGAATTTCCTCAGATTTTTAGGTGCTCAATTGAAAGCCAATGAAGTGCGCTTGGTCAATGCGACGATTAGGCCAACTCCACAAGATAATATCTCCGTTTTGCCATATGCAGAGCAGGACCGTTATGCCGTCGTCATCTGCTTTAGCCAATTGAAGACGGAGAAGGAAATTGAGCGCACAAAGAATTGGATTCAAGAGGTCAATCAATACCTTGTCACACAAGGGGATGTCTATTATCAGGCCTACATGCCTTATGCAACGCAAGAGCAGTTCGAACAATGCTATGGCGCAGAGCGTGTTGCAAATCTAAGAAGACTTAAGCAACAGTATGACCCAACTCATGTGTTTAGCAATGGTCATACACAAAAATATTACGACGTAACTTAGGAGAGAGAATGCTTAACATAAGCGCAGCAACCGTTAATCCAATTGTTCCTGTCAATCAAGACATACAGCCTGTTCAATCGCAAATGAATGTGTCCCCTCTTTTTCCGCGCGGCGATGTGCAACCTCCTTCGGATTTTAGACGTGTTTTTCAAACCTCGAATCAGATGAAAGGGGAATTTGTAAAGTTTCTTAAAACGATTTTCTATCGTCTAGACGAAAAGAAAGTTCTGGCCTTGATGGAAAACTTGCTTGGAGATCCAACAAAAACAGATGAACAAGTCTACACAGAGTTGGTTGCTCAAATTCATACAACCAAGAAAAACTTTTCATCCCTGAAACAATTGTGGTCGCTCTTTGTGTTGAAGAAGGGGATGGGCAGTCAAGTTGCTGAGTTCATGCAGGGATTTAGAAAAGAGAAGTTTTGCGATTACCTGGAAATTTATGATCGCCGCTACGTCGATACGATCCGCAAAACAGCCAAGCTGCCATTGAATGGCTCTGTCATTGCTGTTTGTAATAGTCCAGAGATTGGATTTGGAGATCGCATTCAAGCAGGCGCCTTATTAGGGTCTTATCCTTATAAGCAGCATGTGGCTTTAAATGACAACGACTGTGAAGATCCTTTTCTAAATCCGGAAAAAACTCATCGGCCAATTGGCGATGAAGTTGCTGATGGAAGCGTTGACATGATCGCGTGTGTGGGCGGACTGCATCACATTCCGGCCGATCGAGTAGAGCCTTTTACTCAATCGATGCATAGCAAGCTAAGACCGGGCGGAGTCATTTTCATTCGAGAGCATAATGTTGCAGATCAAGCAGGGGCGGCTCAGTTGCCTAAAGAAGACTTAAGGGCCATTGCATCTGTCGTTCATAGCTTTGTCAATGCCTCTGATGGCGTTAGCTGGGAAGTGGAAAGCAAAGAAGTGCGCGAGTTTAAAAGCAGCGAAGAGTGGGTCCAGTTAATGCAAACGCATGGCTTTACGCGTATCTCGGATAAGGCTCTTGTTTTGCCTGGTGATCCCACAGAAAATGCGATGTTGGCATTTGTGAAGGCTCCGACGAACTTAGAAGAGCTCCAACAAGCCATCAGCTATCGCAATGACTGTACACGTCCTAAAAATGGGACATGGGCAACATGGATTGAATGGGGAAATGTGCGCTTTTCAAAGCAGTATGCCGAATTTATTCAAGATCATCACAGCTATGCCTTCGATTATGTTGGACATATGCGGCAGCATTGGCGCCATTTCTATCAATTTTTAAAAGAGTCTATAAACGATAACGATGTGAAGCTGAAAGATTTGCTATTTTCAGATAACATGGCGATGAATTTGTTTATTCTTGCCACGACAACTATTCAGTGCAGCTTGAGTGCGCTGACGAATTTACCAAGCGCCTGCATCGCTCGTTGGAAGCATGGAAGCGAATGGCGCACTGTGGCCAACTTAACGGCATTGGAGAGATTTGATGCTCAGAATGAAAAAGAGTATTCAGACTTTATTGATCACACGCCCTTTTACATGTATGACTACATTGGCAAAATGAAGAGCATGTGGAGCTGCGTTTGGAATGCGCCTGAAAGCCTTGGAACAAAATTGGCAAGCGCTTTTAGTGCAGTGGGGGTAAGCCTTGGCTTCATCGCTAAGGCTATTATTTCAGCACCTATTAAAGCCTTCTACACAGCAGAAGGCAACCAGGAACCTGATACGATTAAAATCTTGATTGCTGATCCCAATAATGAACTGGATATCATTACAGCAAGATGGGAAAGGGAAAAAGATGAACGCTACCATCAAAACCAAACAATTCAGGTGATTCATCAAACACCAGATGGCCACAAGCTTGTTTCCATGCCCCGCTACAAACCCTTCACTCAGATTTGTGGCTATTTATCGGAGGCTGCGACATTGCAAGTGTTAGAAATTGGTGGGCAGAAAGAAATCTCCATTGATATCTTAGTCAATAAGCAAGAGCGGCCAGCTGTTGAAGGAGCTCGATTGATTTACGAGACAGAAAAACTGCAAGATCCGGCAGAAAAGCATTACCTGACATATCAAGTTCATCTTTCTGCACTAAAGCAATTTCAGCAAACGATTCAATTAGCCAATATTGAATATATCCACGAATAAGTTTCCATAATTCCGGCTCGAATGAGCCGGGATTATTTTTGAAAAATAAATGCCTATCATTTAAATAGGTACTGAGTTTTTGGGTTAGCTCTCTAAAATTTTGAGTGCCTGCTCAATCTGCCCTTGAATGTCAAGAGCGAGCAAAGTAGCAATCACGATGAAAGCTGTGGAGTCATGATGGGTGGATTAGATCAAATCAAAACAAAGCTGATTACAACCGAAGACCTTCCTTTAGTCATCGAGTCCCGAAATGAAATGGCTCTCGTTGACTTGCTCGACCTCTTGACCCATAGCAATTCCTTTTTTAAACAAAATTTGTTGAAGCATGGAGGGTTACTCTTTCGCAATTTTCCCATTCACAATGAGAATGACTTCGCATCGGTCATTAAGGCTCTAGGCACGGGAAAATTTATCGATTATGTTGGCGGAGATAGTCCGAGAACAAAAATCAAGGAAGGCATCTATACTTCAACAGAAGCGCCTCCTTCGATGAAAATACCTCTTCACAATGAATTGTCTTATGTTAAAAACTATCCCTCCCACATCTATTTTTACTGTGCTGTACCTGCCCAAGAAGGAGGCTCAACCATTCTTGGCGATGCACGCAAGATTTATCAATCAATTAATAGCGCTGTTAAGCAGCGGATGGTTGACAAAGAACTCCTCTATGTTTCTGCGTATTACCATCAAAGTAAGTTAATGGAGCTGATCAACACCTTCCAAAAAGGGCATAAACCTTGGAAAGATGTGTTTGAGACGATGGATCCGAAAGAAGTCGAAAAAAAATGCTTAGAAAATGAAATAAGCTTTAAGTGGAATCAGCATAATTGGCTGCAGATCAGCCAGCTGAGGCCCGCGGCCATTTCCCATCCAGAAACCCAAGAAAAGGTGTGGTTTAATCAGGCCCATCTCTTTGACTTCAATCCCAAATTGTTAGGATGGTGGCGCTATCTTGGCACGAAGTTGCTTTATTGCCGCGAACATATGCGATTGCATCAAGTGTTTTTTGCTGATCATTCTAAAATTCCCCGCAATGATCTATACCACGTTTTAGATGTTTTAGATGCCAACACGCTCTCATTTCCTTGGCAAAAAGGAGATCTATTGGTGCTGGACAATGTGCTGTCTATGCATGGCCGGGCTACTTTCAAGGGGCCACGCCGCGTCTTGACTGCGATGACTGGATAGGAAATCGAATATTTGAATTTAACAAATCTTAATAATTAAAAACAGCCTGTTTGCTACACTTTTTACTGTAAATTTTACATGTAGAATTTGTTTCGGTTTTTATTATTAATCCTTATTAAGAGATTATATGAATCCAGTTCAGGCTGTGGGGCGGATGCTTATTCCTAACCAGAGAAGGCATGTTGATCCGGAAGTAGCAAATCTATTGGACCAAGAGGCTTTAAGAGTTGTTGCTGTTTATGAGGGGCAAAAGTTAGATGTTACAACGCCGATGGGACATGCGCTTGAAGCTTTTCATTTCGCAGGCAAGCATCCCCATACTCAGACTAAAGTTGATCCAACGACGCAAACAGTTGTGCTATTTGGGGGACAGGGATGCTACCAGCATTATCTTTCCTATTACATAGACATGTATACGAGGCGTGGAATTAACGTCGTCACCTTTAATTATACAGGAGTTGGGCGAAGCGATGGTGAAACAAATCCAAGAGAAGTTGTGGATGGCGGTGTTGCAATAGTCGATCATTTAGAACGCCATTTTAACGTACCCTTGGATAAGATTGCTTTGCATGGCTTCTCTTTGGGCGGGGGAATTTCCGCGCAGGTTGCTCTGATCAAAGAAGGAGTTCATATTGTTAATGACCGCTCTTATGCAAAATTATCGATCGCCGCTCATCAACAGATCAGGTCGGTATTGCCGGCAGCTGGAATTGCAAGACGCATTATCAACTCGTTGGCTGTTGTTGAAAACATGTCCCATCTCGCTTTTAAATTAACGGGGTGGGAGCTCGATACAGAAAGCGCCTGGTCTAGAATTAGGGGTAGGAAGTGTGTGATCTGTCATACGCACGATCCTGTTATTGTTTATGATGCGAGCCTTTACAAAGCGATTCATGGCATAAATCAAGAAACGACCTTTATGCTTTTAGAAGATCAAACGGCAGATCCCCATTCTCGTCCTTTGAAAAATCATGAAATAGATGCGGTTATTCAAGCCATTGGATTTCGCAATCTTTTGGCGCAGCGCATCCAAGATCCAGTCACCTTGCCGTCTCCCATTAATCTGCACCGAAAAGTGACTTGGTTAGAGCGTGCTAAAGGCGCGTTTGATCTTTTCCAGCAAAAAGTCTGGGCAGCTTTTAGTTATACTATGGTATTTCTCCGTTCGGTTTGGCACAGACCAACCATCTAACCGCTCTATTTGAAGAAAAGAGCTCTTATGAGGACTCTTTTCTTTGCACATTAAATCCAAAAAAGATAGATGTGAGACAAGCCAGCTCTAAATTCTAGGTGTATAGAGCGATGAATGCTCTGATTAAATTAAGTGATGAAGGAGTTGTAGATGGATACCTCTCTTTTGCTCGCCCGCATTTTTGGAGTTTCGTTAATCGTCGTTTATGGAAGCGTCTTGTTCAATCAAAAATTTTTTAAGCTTGCCTGGAAAAGTTTATTGCAGCAGCCCATTTTACTATTTATCACAGGATTCCTTTCGCTCATTTTAGGCCTTATTGTCACGCAAATTCACAACATTTGGACGGCAGACTGGAGAGGGGTGATCACTTGTCTTGGATGGTTCTTACTAATCAGTGGAATGGTGCGCATTTTATTCCCTGCGGTCGTGCTGCAAATTCAATCTCAGCTGTTGAATTCGAGCCGTTCTTGGATTAACGCGATTGCAGGATTGCTATTTCTCGTTGGACTGTATTTGACTTACGTTGGATTTATTTCTCATTAGAACTTTCCACCCGTTAAAAAAGGGCGGGCAGTTTTATCTCCTTTTGGTTATCTTTAATAGCTCCTCTTTCTTTGAACGCGAGTAAAGTAACCTATGCATGAAATATCTGTAGTACTTCCAGCTATTGCCGATGGCGAGGATAAGAGTTCTCCTTTCGTCAATCGGATCAGAAAAAATTATCGGCATGTCAGAAAATGGGCAAAGAGAACCCATACCGATTGCTTTCGCATTTACGACAAAGAAATTCCGCAGTATCCGTTGGCGATTGATTTTTATGCAGGGCGCTTCTGCGTGCATTATTTTTCCCGTTCAATCGACGATCCAGAGCCACCCAAAGAGATTGTGGATGAAACAGTTCAGGCACTAAAAACCATTTTCGCGATAGACGAAGAGCTGGTCTTTTGGCGTACCCGTTCTAAGCGAAAAGAAACCCGCCAATATGAGAAGATGGGAGGGGCGAAAGAGTTTTTTACGGTTCTGGAGTTTGGCGTTAAATTCAAAGTTAATTTGGTAGACTATTTGGATACGGGTTTATTTTTGGATCATCGCGAAACGAGAAAAATTGTGGCGTCAGCCTCTGCAGGTAAACGGGTACTCAATTTATTCGCTTATACCTGTTCCTTTAGCGTGCACGCCGCAGCTGCAGGGGCAGCATTTACCAAAAGTGTCGATATGTCCAATACCTATACTGCGTGGGGACGCGATAACTTCGACTTAAATGGATTTCCCTTGCAGGATAATCCGATCATTCGTGCCGATTGCCTTAAGTTTCTCGATGAAGAAGTAAGAAGCCGGGTAAAATACGACATCATCGTGATCGACCCGCCAACGATCTCTCGCTCTAAAAAAATGGATCAGTTATTTGACATTCAAGTCGATTATACGACATTGATTTCAAAAGCTTTGAAGTTGCTTGTAAAGGGGGGGATGATCATCTTTAGTACAAATTCACGCAAATTTGTGTTTGATTCCCTGCTCTTTCCAACCTGTTCAATCGTAGATATTTCCCATAAAACGCTGCCGATTGATTTTCATGACCCCAAGATCCATCGTTGTTGGAAAATCACTCTAAATGAGTGAGTCGAAAGGCGTTCTTTTTTGCTGTTCTGCTTGATCTTTTTGTGGGGTTGTCCTACAACTCGAAGAAATAAAGAGTTAGAGGAGTTAAAGATGGCCCAATCCACTTCTTTGCAGCTAATCGTTCGCCAAAGTCCCCATTCTGTGCCGATGGCGGTCGAACGATTAGAAAATGGTATTCTTGCCAGAGGAATGAAAATGTTTGCCAAAATTGACCACGCTCGCGAAGCGCAAGATGCTGATATGTCCTTAAATGCAGAAATTGTTCTCATTTTTGGAGATCCAAAAGTGGGAACTTTTCTCATGCAAGAAAATCCGCTTATTGGGCTTGAGCTCCCTCTACGCTTACTAGTTTGGCAAAATGAAAATAACACTAACATTGCGTATGTAGACCCGATTTCTCTTGGATCTGCCTACGAGATTTACTCTCAGGCTGCGAGTTTAAAAAAAATCAGCGGGGCGTTAGCGGCGCTGGTTGAAGAGGCGATTAAATAAAAGGGGATGAAACAAATGGATGGTTTAAAAGGGCAGTGGAAAGTGATTGGATGCCAATTAAATGGAGTGTGGCTCCCAGTTCCTATCTTCCAGCATTTCATTTATGCTTTTCCTGACGAAAAACACTTCACTCTCAGCTGGGGAGATTTGACCTTTCCAAACTACGTCGGCGGATTTCCCAAAAGCGATAAAGGAACTCTTTCGATTAATACGGCGGTCGAGCCCCATGCAATAGATTTAACTCCATCTTCTGGCCCCTTTGCCGGCAAAACATTTGAAGGGATTTTTCATCTCGATCACGATATTTTGAAAGCTAATTTTGCCTTTCCTGGGCACGAGAGGCCGCATGCATTTAAAAGCCTTGAAGGGCATGTGTACGAAATTTGGCAGAGAATCTAGGGCGTGCCAAATAGATGAATCAAGATTATTTCCTAGGCCCTACCCTAAACTTGATTTAAGCAATCAGCCCTAGTTCTTAATGCACTTGCGGCAGAATTGCTTGGCCGCGGGCGACGTAGAGTTTGTCCATCCGCCTAACAAAAATCTTGGAGATCTTTCAATCTTTTAAAGACATTGATGGGAATCTCTTCTGCCTCTCTTCCAAATAATATCTGGGGCATTTGCTATTGCTGACGCAAGAGTAAATGCCTCTTATCGGCGCCTTCTCTTTTCTTTTTATTATTTTAAATTAGTATTTATTGTTTGTTTTAAAATAATCAATCATTAGTAATTCATTCTTTAGTTGATGGAATTGAAAGATCGAGTTATAAGATATGGCCTGTTATAAAAACATCTAACTAATTTGGGGTTTTATGGGCTATATAAAGTTTATACAGAAAGTGGTTCTCATCTTATTAATGGGATTAAATTGTGTGAGCTGCGCGACAGTGATTAATGGAACAACCCAAAGGATTCCGGTTTCGAGCGATCCTATTGGAGCGTGTGTGTATGTTGATGGTAATCCTGTTGGATGTACACCGACTCAGGTTGAGTTAAAGCGCAAGTATGACCATTTAATCACATTATCGAAAGATGGGTATGAAGACGAAACCATTCGCGTTGAGCCTGTTTTGAGTGCTGCTGTGGCGGGTAACATTTTAGCGGGTGGTTTTATTGGCTGGGGTGTTGATGCGATTAATGGATCACAATATCGCTTAATTCCTGAAACTGTTCATGTCAAGATGCGTCCAGGCTCAGTTCCTTACTGCCGGTCCGCTTCTGTGCGGGCGCCTTACATGCAGTAATAAGCTCCCAGCTTCCCCGACTTGTTCCTATATCTTTGCTATCATTGGCAAGTCGGATTTAAATTTCTGTTGCATTTTTTCCGCTTAAAAAAAGTTTAAAATTGAAAGCAGATTTAAGTTCTGTTTTGACAACCAACAATGGATGAGCGATAAAGCTCTCTTAGGCAAATTTTAGGGGCCTGGGTTTTAAGCAGATAAACGCAAAAGTTCAGATTAGATGAGTGGGGCATGGGTGTTCTGGCTTGGATTGTGTATGCCTTGATTGGCGTGGCGGCAGGATTTTTAGGGGGATTATTGGGAATTGGGGGTGGAATCGTTGTTGTTCCAGCACTCATTTGGACTTTTAGTCTTCAAGACTATCAAAATTCCCATCTCATGCAGATTGCGATAGGAACCTCTTTGGGAGCAATGGTGCTGACATCGGCTTCTTCTGCATGGGCGCATTATCTGCAAAAGGGAATCTATTGGCATCTTTTTCGGGTGCTTTTTCCCGGATCACTAGTGGGTGCTGTTTTAGGGGCTCTTCTGGCAGACTATTTGCCTAGCGACCATTTAAAGCTAATTTTTGGCATGTGCGAATGTATGATTGGGATGCACTTCTTGATGCCGGGCAAGCTCAAGTCAGGCACTCAGGTGCAATCATTTCATCCACTACTTTTTTTTTGCTTTGGCGTCGCGATAGGAGCCCTATCGACACTGCTTGGAATTGGCGGAGGGATTATCACGGTTCCTATTTTAACACTTTTTCAGGTTCCCATTAGACATGCAATTGCAACTTCGGCAGCCCTCGGCTTTTTTAATGCGGTGATAGGGGCGGCTTCTTTTCTTTATTTGGGATTAGATGCTGAAGTGTTTCCTGGAGCGATAGGCTACCTCTATTTGCCGGCTTTTATAATCATTGGAATATCAGCTTCCCTACTAGCACCATATGGAGTAAAAAAAGCCTATCTATGGCCAGCTGATGTCCTGAGGAGAATTTTCGGCGCAGTCCTAATCTTGCTGGGCCTTTCAGTCATCTTTCCTTTTTATTGATTGGAATACATGCTTGGTTTAAGGCTTCTTTATTACTTTGTCTATAGTGCAGGATAAGAAAGAGGCGAATAGAGCTAATAGAATAGTTAATTCTCTTCCCATTTCTTGTGTGGCATAAGAGAGCATTACATCTTTTAGGGAGTATCGTCAAATGAAAATCAAAATGCCTGAAAATGATTCAGGCATTTTGAAAGAAGGGGATGTTTAAAGGGTTTTTTCTAACACTTTTTCTGCAATGTAGCGCTCATATTTAAAGTGAAGCCTTCTGACAAGATCATTGACTTGTCGATTGTCTTCAATTATTAGGTATTTTTTTATTGAGTCAAAAAAAACAGTCAGTTCTTTTTCCGGAGCAAGCGATGAAGAAAGCTTGCTTCTGACAGTTGATTTCATTCGTCCAACATGTTCTGTCACTTTGATTAAATCTAAAGTGAGATCTGCCGCGCTTAATTGGATGCAATTATCATCATGATTTTCTTGGTTCAAGTTCTTTTCAAGATTATCAAAAACATGTTCCTCAAATGAAAGCTTGGCTAAGTCGTATAAGGCATAAACAGCACAACTGATGTAATTGCTCTGCCGCTTTTCTCCCCCTTGAAAGAATCGAACTTTTAGGTTTGACTTTAGCGCTAAAGCGGGGAGTGTTGCCGATGCGTGTCCTGCTGCATCTAGCTGTAAAGCTTTCCATCCCTGGTTCGTTCTTTGTAAGTAAATCGCTGTCATGTGAGCCGTTGGTTTACTGTCGCTGTTTTGACAGCGGACGATAAACCCGAACGTACTGTTTAAAGGAGCCTTTTCGATTTTTTGCAATTCAGATTCAAAGTCTTCGCAATCTTTGCAAACAATACAATGGAAATTAGGTTCCATGATCTTTTTAGTTTGCAAATAGTCAACCAGGAGTTGAAGGCTTTGAGGCTTAAAAGCGCGCCCTTCTTTGCTAAATTCAAAATAGTCGTTTAACTCCTGATATTTCGTTTTTAAACAGTCGAAGATAAAGGCTATTTTAGCATGATCCTTTCGATCTTTAAAAATCTTGAGAAGCTTTGAAAAAAGGAGATTCCTATCTTGGGCAGCGATCTCACCGAAAGTGTTTAAAAATAAATCTTTCACAGGTGTCAAAGAGCGAATCAGTTCACTCAGTTTTGTTAATTTTTCGGTTAAAGCCACCTTATCTTCAATCACAACAAAACTTTTTAATTTCGAAGGACTTTTTGGCGAAAAAATTACAAAGTAATGATTGGATAAAGGACTGATTTGCGCATTCGGGCTAACAGAACTCTCCTCTCTACTGAAACTGGGAATAAGGATAAGATTATTAGGTTTTAATAGCCGTCTTTTGGGAACCTTTTGAATCTTTTTTTTCTCGCCGACAGTAAAAGATTGAGAAGTTTCCAACTCCATTGAAGGATTTAGAGTAGATTGAACTTTCATAAGGATGTACTTTTGATAGATTAATAGGTAGTCCTAAACATGTAACGCTCGCCTCTGATTATAGTCACAAATAAAATATTTGATCATTCCAATATGATTGGCTAAGTTCTTTGAGAACGAAAGAGTCTTTCTCACAAGTTCTGAGCATCTTTCTCTGAGAATGTTATTAAATCTTTCAATGTAACTCGTTTTTCCCGATTCCTTTCCGACAGGGCGATGTTGCTTCCAAGGAATGACTTCGTCATACACTGAGAATTTATCTGTATAAAAGATGGCTTTTTTTTAAGTCTTCAGGTAATTGTTCCAATAAACATTCTGCTCCTTGTTTTGTTCGCTTACCAATATGCACTCCCAAAATCTGCTGTTTTGCAGAATGAAAAACAAGCCATAACGATTGCTGATTATCTTTTTTTCAACGTAACTCGATTGCTCATCTAACTCAACAACAGACACTTCAAACTCTTCAGCCCTTGTTATTGTCGCATTCAGATTTTCTGGCAGCTCTTCGACTATGTCATTAATAAACTGTAAAAGCCATGGCATACTAACATTAAAAATTCGACAGACTCCTTCAAGTGAAACCCGTTCAAGATGTCCTTGGCAAATTAGCGATCTCTTATCTTCATTAATTACTTTATTTTAAGGGTCGATGACAAACTGTCGCCCACAATTAAGGCATTGATGATTTTGCTTTCCATTATGAATATGGCCATTTTTTTTGATAATCGATGAGCTGCAGGTTAGGCATGTCAATGTCATTTCAGGTCTCGTTTGGGTAAAGCCCAATAAGAAAACCTAAAAGACCAGAAAAGTCAAATCAAAGTTTTTAGATAGCATTACATGTTTAGGACTACCAAAGAATTTGGTATGGTCTTAGATCTTTTGCTAAAACAATTTTGACTTTAGGTATAGGACTATTTTTTAAAAAAAACTAGATCGGATTGGAAATGTTTTTTTAAAGGTAAAAAAAATGTTGTTTTTTATACTTCTTCTTCTTTTTTAGTACAAAAAATTTTAGCAAATAGAGGAGATTCTAATGCTCAAAATAATGTAGGATTGATGTATCAGAATGGAAGAGGAGTGCAGCAGTTAGATGTAGAGGCTGTTAGATATTATCGCTTAGCTGTCGATCAGAAAGATCCTCCTGCTCAAAGCAATTTGAATCGCTTCTACTAGCATCTATTTTCAAATTTACAAAGTTCAAATAGTGGTGAGATATTTATCAAAAGTTGTGGATTTGGGAATAAGATGAGCCTAACCTTAATGAATTTTTGAGTATCAATCAAAAATCTCAAAAGAAGAACGCTCATAAAAGAGAATCTCATTTTAGAAGATAAAAACCGACCATCAATTGAATTTAAAAATTCTTTAGATGAAGTCGCTAGAAAACTTCTAGGGCAGGCGATTGAAAATGAAATTCAAGACTACATCTAACAATTTAAAGAGCTTAAGACAGAAGAGAATAGAAGAGTTGTTACGCGTAACGGTTATCTCCTAGAGCGCTTTATTCAAACGGGCATTGGCGAAGTCTTAGTTAAACAACCAAGAGTTCGAGATAAAAGAAAAGATCAGAAGTTGAGCAGTCAGATTTTGCCGCCTTATCTAAGGAGAACATCAAGCTTAGATGCTTTGATTCCAGCCCTTTACCTTAAAGGAATCTCAACAGGTGATTTTGGGGAAGCATTAGAAGTTATTCTTGGAGAAAATGCTAAAGGGCTGTCGCCAACTAATATTGTTAGATTAAAGGAGGGATGGGAAAAAGACTTTAAGGAATGACAAGGAAGAGATTTAAGAGAGAAGCAGTATGTCTTTTTTGGGTAGATGAAATTTATTTTAACATTCGCTTAAGCGAAGATCGTCCTTGCCTTCTTGTGATCATGGGGGCGTTAGATAATGGTAAAAAAGAGCTTGTTGCCATTCATGATGGGGTAAGAGAGAGCAAGCTGTCCTGGAAAGAAGTGTTGCAGGATTTGAAGATAAGAGGGTTAAGTACTCCTTAAGCTAGCGATAGGAG
The DNA here is from genome assembly GCF_001499655.1 of Candidatus Protochlamydia naegleriophila. Lineage (NCBI taxonomy): Bacteria > Pseudomonadati > Chlamydiota > Chlamydiia > Parachlamydiales > Parachlamydiaceae > Candidatus Protochlamydia > Candidatus Protochlamydia naegleriophila. The sequence continues at coordinate 1,528,806 of NZ_LN879502.1, read as the reverse complement.
ATGGAGCGTTAGGATTTTGGGCAGCTCTAGAAGAAGAATTTACAGAAACAAGCGAGCAAAGATGTTGGGTGAACAAAACAGCCAATGTTTTAGATAAGATGCCTAAGCGAGTGCAAACACACGCTAAAAAGCTAGTTCATGATATTTATATGGCCTCAACCAAACAAGAAGGCTTAAGAGCATTTGATGTTTTTATCAAGGTTTATGAGGCAAAATATCCGAAAGCTTGCGAGTGTTTATTAAAAGATAAGCAAGAGCTCATGACTTTTTATGATTTTCCAGCCATGAATTGGCAACATATCAGAACAACGAACCCAATTGAGTCGACATTAGCGACGATTCGGTATCGAACTAGCCAAACGAAAGGATGTGGATCAAGACTAGCAACTCCTACAATGGTCTATAAACTAGCAACCTCAGCAGAGAAGCATTCGAAACGATTAAAAGGTCATGAATTAATTAGCAAAGTCATCAAAGGGGTGCCATTTAAGGACGGAGAAGAAGTCAAAGACCAAGAGCAAATAGCGTAAAAATCAAAAAAAATTGAGGAACGCTCATACACAACTTTTGACAATATCTCTCAGAATAGGATAAATTGTGTATGCTTTTAGTTTTTGAATATACTTTTTGTTAAAACAATTAGGGAGTGATTTATGATCGAAGCAATCCGATACTACGGTAACCATACTATTTTGGATAATCTTACAGAGGTGGTTTCAGCAGTTGTTTCGACCTTTCGAAATGCCCTTGATCAAAGAATTTATTCATTCGTAGTTGAAATTATTTTTCAAATTATTGTTAGCTCTCTTTTTTACTTCAATCGCAATCTTTTTAGCTTAGGATTTGTTATTGGGTTTATTTTTGATCGGCAAGTACGTGAAATCGTTGAAAAAGTCAATATTGTCTATAATGCACAACGCTCATTTGTTGAAAATGCTCTCTTCTTTGGGGGCGGAGTCCTCCTAGCTTTTTTCACAATCCCAAATTCGATCGCGATTGCCACTCTTTATCATTCCGCTCAATGGGGTGCTTTCCTTTATACAAGCAGTCGCGAACAATAAGCCGTCGCAGAAAAAGTGCAAACTATGTTTGGTTGAGAGCGTCAAACAAGCGCTCCAACTCTTAGTTAAATGACACTCCCTCTTCCAGTTCATAACAGCTTATATCCGATATTATTTCTCAAGTGGATGTCACGACCTTAGGGGCTTTTCTTTAATTCATAACAATCTAGATTCGAAATTATTTTCTCTCTAACATGAGTTTTGAGTTTATCTAATTGACAATTAATTAGATAAATCAAAATTGATGACAAAAGACCTCTTGAAGATTTAAAACATTTGTTTCTCACTACTAATGTAAATCACAAAAGGGAGATATTATGAGAAGTTGTGGATTTGGGGATAAGATGAGCGTTCCACTTTTGAAATTTTTGATTGGTATTCAAAACTTCATTGAGGTTATACTCATCCTATCTCCAAATCCACAACTTCTCATAATATCTTTGGAGAACGAGTTAAATGACGATGAAAGATTGGATCAATCAGCTACTAGACTTAACGATTGTTTTTTCGTTTGATCATTCTGGATTTAAACGGCACTGTCTTTATTAGCTACATATGGTCGATTTATCGGGACATCATCGAGTCGTGACAGGAGCAAGCAGTGGGATTGGTTTAGCTGTCCTAAAATCGCTTCTTCAACAAAAAATATATGTCCAGTTAATAGGTCGGAATCTGGAAAAATTAGAAAATAGCTTTAAATGTGACTGTTCTGTTACCTTTGCAGAATATGATTGCCTCGATATAGCCGATTTAAACAAGGTTTAATTTTTTGCAATAGATGAAGTGAAAACTCCTATCGATCTTCTCATTCACGATGCAGGTGATATGCCTCTTTCTTTCACAATCACCAAAGAGGGGTTTGAACACATGTTTGCTTTTCAAGTTCTTGGCCCATTCATTTTAACGAAGACTCTAGCTGATTTAGGCAAGCTTCGACAAGGCTGCCACATTATCTTTGTTTCATCTGGAGGAATGTATTTACAAAAGCTTGATCTTTCAGAGCTTCTTTTTGAGAAGCGTTCATATAATAAATATACTGGATATGCAAATGTGAAACGTGTTCAGGTGATTTTTTCCGAGCTTTTTTCAAAAAATATCCGCAATACTTATTCAGCTCTATGCATCCCGGCTGGGCAGATACGCTTGGCGTTCGTTATTTCATGCCGCTCTTTAAAAATTATTAAATAAACGACTCCGATATGCAGAAGAAGGTGCTGATACAATCTTATGGCTTGCAATCGCTAATGATTATCCAAATGGAAAATTCTGGTTTGACCAGAAACAAGCAAAAACCACGATTCTGAATTTAAAGAAGTCAAGCAAAAATGACGATGAATTCCTCTGGAAATACTGTAAATCAATTTTGGCTTCGATAAAAGGTACATCTAGATGAATCTATCATTACTTAATAGCCTTTGCTACACAGCGGTTTGGTTTTGGTGTGTCTTTTTTGGCATTCATGGTCAATCCATCGTAGCTACAATCGGGGCTGTTTTTTTAATTTTATTTCAACTTTATTTCACTAAGATTAAAGGTATCGCTTTATACATTCAATATGTGCTTTTAGTCATTTTTTGTGTTCCTTTAGGGATTCTGTTGGAAGTATTTTTTATTCAAACAAACCTTATCCATTATGCCAATACAACCAAAATGCTTCCTCCAATTTGGATTGTTTTGCTTTACCCTCTTCTCGCTTTTGTTCAATCACTCATTAAAAATAATCAAAAAAATTACCTAACATCTTTTCTATTTGGGTTTCTAGGCGCTCCACTGAGTTATATTGCGGGTATTTCGTTAGGAGGATTAACTTTTCCATACCCACTTCTCCAAACTTGGATCATGATTAGAATCTGCTGGGGTCTATTCCTTTGTCTTCTTAGTAAAATTGCAAATATCGTTGAAAAAGCCACAGCAGAAACTTTAGAAGACTACGATTCAAAAACTAATTTAAAGTTAATATATGATGGTGAATGCCCAATCTGTAAACGAGAAATTTGCATTCTTCAAAAAATGGAAAAATACCTGAGGGCCAGATGAAACAAAAACAGTTTTGGATTTCGTTCGTTGTTTTTATCTTTCTTTGCTTGACTGTGCAGATTGTTGGAGGTTTTTGGACAAAAGAAACCGTTTCGACATGGTATCCCAAACTAGCCAAGCCTTCATGGACGCCACCCGATTGGATATTTGGCCCAGTCTGGTCCGCTCTCTACATTATGATAGCAGTTTCTGGTTGGTTAATTTACCGCGCTGAATATTCGTATAAGCGAACTATTGCTTTGATGTTTTATGGTAGTCAGCTTGCTATGAATTTTATCTGGTCATTTCTCTTTTTTTCCTTACGCAGTCCCTTTTTAGGATTGATCGATATCCTTCTTCTTTGCTTGTTAATCAGCTTAACGATCTTTAAGGCTTGGCCGGTGCGTCCTTTGGCAAGTCTCCTACTGATTCCCTATTTAATTTGGGTTATATATGCAACATCGCTTAATGCTGGAATCTGGCTACTGAACGATACTTCAAGAGTTGGATTAGTGGGATCATAGTAAGAACATGACGGATATTACGCTCATATTTCCAGACCAATTATTCTTACACCATCCTTGCTTAGCTTCTGGACGCGAAATTTACCTTGTAGAAGAGTTTCTCTTTTATAAAGTTCAGCCATTTCACAAACAAAGACTGGTTCTCCTAAGGTCTGCGATGCACAGCTATGCCGAAATGCTCCGAAAGAACCAACATAATGTGATTTATATCTCTTCAAAAGACCTCACATACCGGGGAAGTTTATTCGATATTCTTGGTAAAAAGCATATTAAAAATATTTACGTTGCTGAATTTGCGGATGAATGGCTATCCCAAGATTTAACAAAAGGTGCTGAAAAATTTGGATGGAACATTTATTTCTATCCTTCACCAGGTTTTATCTGTTCCAATCAAGACTTAAAGACTTTTTTTGTGGGAAAAGAGCATTATTCTATGGCACAGTTTTATGCTTATCAACGAAAAAGTCAGAATATCTTAATGAAAGGCGGAAGTCCTGTTGGAGGCAAATATAGCTTCGATACCGAAAATAGAAAAAGAATGCCCAAAGGTCTTCCTGTGCCCCCTACTTTTCTTCCGCCTAAAAACCCAGATACCAAAAAAATAATCGCTGAAGTGGAAAGAGAATTTACTGATGCGATTGGCGAAGCAGCTCCTTTTTTATATCCAACAACGCATGAAGAAGCTCATAAAGCACTTCAGGTATTTTTAAACCATAAATTTGCTTTATTTGGTGACTATCAGGATGCTATAAAACAGGAAAATTCTTTTCTTTTTCATAGCGTGTTGTCTCCAATATTGAATATTGGACTTTTGACCCCCGACGAAGTCATCAAAGCAGCCATTAATCACGCTGAAAAACATTCTGTCCCAATAAATTGCCTTGAAGGATTTTTGCGGCAAATCATAGGTTGGAGGGAATTTGTAAGGGCATCATATTTACTAAAAGGATCTTTTCAACGTTCATTTAATTTTTTTTATCATCAGGACACCATTCCTAAGAGCTTTTGGGAAGGTTCTGTAGGCATTTTACCTATCGATACGATTATTAAGAGAATTTTAAGAACTGGATATTGCAATCATATTGAGCGTTTGATGGTGTTAGGAAATTTTTTATTGCTGACAGACACTGCACCTCAAGAAATTTATAAATGGTTTATGGGATATTTTGTAGATGCATATGATTGGGTAATGGTACCAAACGTTTACGGAATGAGTCAGTATGCTGATGGAGGCATTATTGTTACTAAACCCTATATTTCATCCTCGAATTATATTTTAAAGATGAGCAATTACCCAAAGGGAGAGTGGACAGAAATATGGGATGGTCTTTTTTGGCGTTTCCTTCAAAAACATCCCTCCCTATTTTCTTCTAATAACCGCACATTAAATTTAATGCACGTTCTAAAGAAAAACGAAAGTAGTATTATCAAAAAGGTTCGAAAAGCGGAATTGTGGCTTACGGCTTATAAATCAGAAAAATCTTATTGAAGAACTTTGTTTTTTTTAAATAGTCTATCCTGAAAAACTCTCAAAAAAAAGAAAGCTAATCAAATTTGATAAAGTGATCTAATGCATATGCCGATACTAAAAAAGAGCATTATTAAAGCAGGTAAAAACTTCTTCAAGGGGTCTCTGACTTTTATGTGCATGCATACAGCTCCTACCATCACCAAACAAATAACAAGAGCTGAAGGAAAAACCAAGAAAGGTATCCACAATCCTAAAAGAAGTAGGAGAGCTGAGCTGATTTTGATGAATCCAATAACATAGAAGAACCTATCCCGATAATGTTTTAAGCTTATCCATCCAAAAGAAGATAAAGCTAAAAGTTAAAAACCCTTTCCAATAGCAAAGACGTCTTTCCCAGCGAACCACAAGTCGTCTAAATTTTCTTTGCAGCCAAGAAATAGCCCGCTCAACTTTCCACCTGAATTTGGCTAAGTTGGAAACGATTTTCTCAGCTTTTTTCGCTTTACCTATTCTTCTGTAAGCAATAAAAGGAAAAACTTTTCTCCTAACCAATTTGTCTCTAAGCTCTTCAGCATCATATCCTTTATCTGCTTCAAAAATAGGAATCAATCCTTTTAGCAAATATCTTCGATTTGTAAATCCTTCAATTCCATCCAAGAGCTTATCGACCTGTTGCCTTTCATCTCCTTTAGCCGATGTCACTTCAAAGTTAATAGGATTGCCATTGCCATCTGTCAGTAGATGAATTGTAACGCCTTTTCCTTTATAACCATAATCAATCAGCTGACCTCCTCCTTTTCCTGCTGAAAAAAAAACCATCTGCAGCCAGTCTTTCAAAATTTAGGAGACCTTCAAGCTAAGCCTGCTCTCTAGCTGCTGTCAACATCTTTTCTAGCTTCCCATTTGCCTGCGAAATTCCTAACCATCTATGAGTTGCTGACCTTGAAGCCCACTGATCTCCTTTTGGCAAATCGCACCACCTGGCTCCATTAATCAAAATCCATAAAAGGCTATTGCATACCTCTCTTCAGGGAGTATGAGGCTTACCTTTCCTTTTCTTTCCAGCTTCTCTAGGAAAAAATATTTCTAATATTTGCCATTGATCGTCACTCAATCCTTCAAATCGATTCCCTTCATATCTTTCTCTGATTTTCAACGAAAATAAGAGAAAGATAATCTATTGCTTAAAAAATTGCATTATCGGGATAGGTTCACTGTTTTATTTTCATGAATTGGACTAAAATTTAAACTTACTGAAATTTTTTGCAATGGTTGAAAAATAGGTAGTAATTTCAAATTATCATTATAATCACAAATAAAGATCTTGATCAATCCGACGTGGTTCTCAATTTTTTTCGAACACGAGCCACAGCGATTGATCATTTTTTTATTCCCTAAAAAACTCCACATCTCACCTACCTCAAGAACAACAACTTCGAAATTATCACTTTCAACTAATACCCTAGCGTTTAATTTCTCGGCTAGAACTTCGAAAGTCTGCTACATAAACTCAAGTAGCCATGGCATGCTTACATCAAAAATTCTACAAATACCCTCTAGAGATACCCTTATCTATAAGAGATCTTCGAATTCTTTTTTTGGAGCCTTGTGAAATAATTTTATTTTGAGGATCTTCGAGAAATTGCTTTAAACAAGAAAGACATTGAAATTTCTGTTTTCTTTGAGAAGTTGATTCATTTTTCGAGCTGTGAGTGATTGGCTGTAAGGACAGATATCTTCATAAATGCTCCTATGGTAGAGCTATATTTACTCGCCTAACGTCTTAAAATCAGTACCTATTTAGGACTACCGATTTTTGGGGTTTATCTAACAAATTTTCTTTGTAAATAAAGATATTTTATTTAGGATAGCTTTCTTTGTTATTTCTGCGTTATCAAACCTGGTGCTGTATAAATGAACTTAAGCCATTGATAAGATGTGATAAGCTTTATTGATTTCCAAAAATTTAAGATATTTTTTTCAATTTAGTTAGTAAATTAAAAGGATAAGTGTATGGTAGATAATATAGGGAGCAGAATTAAGGATGATTATCTTAGCACTAGCAACGAAGCTGAAAAAGTCTCTCCTACAAGTCGTCGCTTAATTGAAGGAGTTGAGCAAACGCAGGACATCGTTTCTCAAGATGGATTAATATCAGAGATTGGATTATCACTAGGAGATCGAATCGAATCTTCTGCTAGTAATAGTGAGGGAGCTTTAAAATCACGTGGTATATATCTTTTTGAGCAATATAGTGATGATGAAATAAATGATGTAATTTCTTGTAGTACTACAACAACTGAATTAAGTGAGGGGACAGAGCAGTCGCAAATTTCTTTCAAACAAGAAAATTCTTTTGACATCGCTAGCCTAATCAAGCAGATGGAGGCTAGTGTGAATGCTTCCATGAACGAAAAATTAAAGAAACAAAAGAAAAAAGACAAAGAGAAGCAAAAATTAATATATAAAGAAAATTTTGAATCCAAAAAGATATTAGAAGAATCGATTTTACAGCTCCGTAAAGATCTTAGTCAACAAGAAAATCGACACCAAGAATCGATTCTACAGCTCCGTGAAGATCTTAGTCAACAGCAAAATCAATATCAGCGATTAGAAACAAATTTTAATAAGTTAGAAAATCAAAATAAACAAATTCTCAATGAGAATACTGAGTTGAAAGATCGAAATGAAAAATTAGAGAGCCTAAAGCAATATTTAGAAAGCGAAAATCTGAAGCTAAGTAAAGATAACATTGAATTAAAAGAAAAAGTTGCTTCTGATGCTAACACAATAAGCAATTTGAATCTGGAGATTGTTGATAAAGATACTAAAATAGGTAATTTGAATAACGAAGTTGATAATCTAAGCCAACAGAATACAGCTCTAAATCAACAGAACACAGCTCTAAATCAACAGAACACAGCTCTAAGCCAACAGAATACAGCTCTAAGCCAACAGACTAGAACTGATGCTAACACAATAAGCAATTTGAACCTGGAGATTGTTGATAAAGATACCAGAATAGGTAATTTGAATAAGGAAGTTGATAATCTAAGCCAACAGAATACAGCTCTAAGCCAACAGAATACATCTCTAAGCCAACAGAATACATCTCTAAGCCAACAGAATACATCTCTAAGCCAACAGAATACATCTCTAAGCCAACAGAATACAGCTCTAAGCCAACAGACTAGAACTGATACTAACACAATAAGCAATTTGAATCTGGAGATTGTTAATAAAGATACCAGAATAGGTAATTTGAATAAGGAAGTTGATAATCTAAGCCAACGGAATACAGCTATAAGCCAACAGACTAGAACCGATGCGAGCACAATACATAATTTAACTTTGCAAGCTCTAACAGATGCTAGGACTATACTTGATTTTAATAATCGAATAATTGCTTTAGAGCAACAAAAATTAGAAGATACTGCGACAATCAATAATTTAACTACGCAGAATGCAAATTTAAACCGTCGACTAATTTCTGAAACTAACCGAGCAGACGTTTTAAACCGAAGAGTAGAAAATAGAGATGAAAGAATAGAAAATCTTACATCTGCTAATCAGGCTCTAATAGAACGCAACCGAAATACGAATCTTCTATTGAATATCGCTCTTGAAACGCAAGATTTAAATGTAGACCAAATACTACAAAGTTTTGGCCTTCAACAAGATGCATATATCAATCTTTCTCACAAAGACAAATTAGACAAAATTATAGATGCCTACAGCCTAAGAATTAATCAGGCTTTGAAAGAAAATGGTATTCCTTTTGATCAGTATCAGAACTTAACAAACGAGCAAAAAGTAGGTTTACTGACATCTAAAGTAAATTCAATGACGCAACCTTCATGGTTTTGGAGTTTATTCAATATTTTTGGACGAAGAAGATAAAAGATTAATTTTATTCTTTGCTAGAGTATATTGAAATGGCTTTGTTGAATAAATCAATTTAAAATTGTGGATATGAGTGAAAAAATTACAGATTATCAATAACTTAAGTTGATTTATTTAACACAGAGCCATAAATTTAATGATAAAATTTTTATATAGTTTTCAAATGGAGTCTATTAATGCGTAACAACTGTGCTATAGAAGCTAAGCGCTTTTATAATTCTGACTATACACAAATGAGTTATGAAGACTTCATGAAAAAATATCGAGATTCTGATGATAGGTCTTGTATTGATGCAAGGCGGTTTACAGAATTAGCTGTTCTCATTATCTCTTCTTTTTCTAAATCTTTTTCACAATTAAATGTAGCAATTCCTGCATTATGTGAATCAATAGCCTCTTCTAAAAGATATCGTAAATTTAAAAAAATGAATTCAGCTCATATAAAAGAGATGAAAAGAAAAGAAATCAAAAAGCGGCAAGCAATAAATGACGTGGTTTCTTGTAGTACTACAGCAACTGAATTAAGTGAATTTATAGAGCAGCCGCAAATTTCTTTTAAACAGGAAACTTCTTTTGACATCGCTAGCATAATGAAGCAGTTGCAGGCTAGTGTGAATGCTTCCATGAACGAAAAATTAAAGAAACAAAAGAAAAAAGACAAAGAGAAGCAAAAATTAATAGATAAAGAAAATTTTGAATCCAAAAAGATATTAGAAGAATCGATTCTACAGCTCCGTGAAGATCTTAGTCAACAGCAAAATCAATATCAGCGATTAAAAAAGGCAGAAACCGAGCGTCGTAGAGAGATGGATGAATTAAAAAGCGTGCAAGCCTATATTCGTATAGAGCAAACTGAGCGTCGTAGAGAGATGGATGAATTAGAAAACGCACAAGCCGAGCGTCGTAGAGAGATGAATGAATTAGAAAACGCACGAGCAAAAAATAGCATAGGCATTAGGCAATTAGAAACAAACGTCCATGAATTAGAAACAAACATTGTTCAATTAGAAACAAACGTGCATAAATTAAAAAGCGCACAGGGTGAATTAAAAAATGCACAGAATGAATTAGAAAACGCACAAGCCGAGCGTCATAGAGAGATGGATGAATTAGAAAACGCACAAGCAAAAAATAGAATAGGCATTAGGCGATTAGAAACAAACGTCCATGAATTAGAAACAAACATTGTTCAATTAGAAACAAAAGTGCATAAATTAAAAAGCGCACAGGATGAATTAAAAAGCGCACAGGATGAATTAGAAAGCGCACAAGCAAAAAATAGCATAGGCATTAGGCAATTAGAAACAAACGTCCATGAATTAGAAACAAACATTGTTCAATTAGAAACAAACGTGCATAAATTAGAAAACGCACAGAATAAATTAAAAAGCGCGCAAGCAAAAAATAGCATAGGTATTAGGCAATTAGAAAAAGCACAAGCCGAGCGTAGCCTAGCGATTAGGCAATTACAAGCAAACATCAGTAAATTAGAAAGCACACAACCCGATAGCCCTATAAAGATTAATCAATTAGGGGCAGATATCAGATTTATAGAAGAGCAAGTTTTTGTAGAAGCAGAAGAAAATATTGGAGTAGTTGAAAGAGCAAAAAGAGCTCTTCTGCTTAAAGTAGAAGAAAGTGATGACACAGAGCGGGAACAAGTAAACGAAGAAGTGATTGTAACAGACATTCAAGTAGAAAACCTTGAAGTAAAACAAGAAATTTCTGTTAGACAAGAACCTTTTGTATCTGAACAACATTATCCTTTACATGTGCCAATAGAAGCAACTAGGGAATCAATATCCATTCTCCAGTATCTATTCAAAATGTTTTCTCGGTTCCCCTTTAAAAGTATAAATAACCTATTCAACAGGTTAATTAATTTAAAAAAATAGAGATATGGCTAGTTGCGATTGTGCGCAGTAACTTATAAAATCAAAAACTGTTAGCTTGAAAGATCGCGTTTATTTCGGAAATATCTTCAAAGAGTTTCTTAAAGGAACTCATCGATTAAATGAGGTTTGGAGCCTTGCTTTTATGTCTGATAGGGTTCCAAACGGAAAGAAAATCAGATTGCTCAATATTGTCGATGAATTTACCAGGGAAAGTTTAAAAATGGTTGTCGACACATCTCTTTTTGGATTAAGGATAGCCAGAGAATTGGAAGAATTAATTAAAAACAGAGGATGCCCTAGACAAATCATAAGTGATAATAGAACAGAATTCACAAGCATGGCTGTGTTAAAATAGTCAGAGAAAGCATGTGTTGAATGGCATTATATAGAACCCGGTAAACCAATCCAAAATCAAACGATAGAAAGTTTTAATGGTAAAGTGAGAGATGAATTTTTAAATCAACACTGGTTTACTAGTTTGCAAGAAGCTCAAAATTTAGCAAAAGAATGGAGGTAAGACTATAATAATTGGCACCCTCATAGTGCACTACTATATAGTCTTTCACCTGAAAAGTTTAGAAAGGCTTATGATCTAAAAACAATCAATGCATAGATAGTGCGATTTTCTACTTTCTATTGGACCTTTTTTTAAGAGGCAATCTCAATTCTCTATGAGACTGTAAATAATCCAGTCTCATGAACATTTTTAAATTCGTTTGAGATAAGGATTGTCATGACTTTGTATTTTCGTTCCCTCTACTTGATCTTATGCTGCTGTTCGATGCTTCATGCACAAGAAAGCTGGTCTAATCTAGAACATTTATTCAATAGAATAGAGCCGCCGGAGCGTTTGATCAAGCACGGACATGACAAGCCAAACCAGGAGATCAGGAAATATTATCAAAAGTTGTGAATTTTAGGATAAGGTGAGCGTAACATCAATTAAGTTTTGACTACCAATCAAAAATTTCAAAAGAGGAACGCTCATGAAAGAGATTCTCATTTTAGAAGATAAAAATCGATCATCAATTGCATTTAAAAATTCTCTAGAAGAACTATTAAGAGAAGGGACTAGAAGGCTTCTTGAGCAAGCAATAGAGAATGAAATTCAACGCTATATCGAATAATTTAAACGACTTAAGACAGAATAAAATAGAAGTGTGGTTACCTGTAACGGTTATCTACCAGAGGACAAGTATTGGAAGCGATTAAAAGGTCATGAATTGATTAGAAAAATAGTTGAAGGAGTGCAATTTAAAGACGGAGAAGAAGTCAAAGACCAATAGCAAATACCATAGAAAATCAAACAAATTGGGGAACGCTCATACACAACTTTTGACAATATCTCTAGCTATACTTCCTCTTTGAATAATGGGTTTGTTATACTCAGCTCAATTTCGAATGCGATAAGTCCGTCCAGTTTGCACGGGTAGTCTTTGCGTTCTATAGTGAGAAGCACCCTACTCCATGCTTTTTTTATTCGCATACTATTTCAAATTTGACGTGAGAGATATTTCGCAACAAGGCTATTGACTTTGATAAGGCTTGTGTTTTAATCTTTTTGATGAGTAATCATGTAGTGATTAAAAAATTTAAAGTTATGAGAATTTCCAGTATTTTTCATAAAAAAATTTGAAATCTCATGAAGATTTAATGCAATCAATGATTATAACAAAAATTTGAAGTCAATATTTTTTTTGACAAATAAAAAATATAACAGGAAGTGTAATTATGAAATTCAATTTAGTAGATAATTTAACGAACTATGGTTTATTAGGTTTAGCTGGATATACTGTTTTTCAATCTAAGATGGCACCTATAGCCTTTTTTAAGGCTGGAGCTACTCAGGTTTCAGTCATGCTCGCAATAGTGTATGTTTCAAAAAAAATATTCGATTCTTTCGGATACGAATTTTCTCAAGCTAAAGATTGGGATAGTATCGTGGCAATTGGATATGTAAGTTCTTATGTGGTGACAGGAATAGCGATAGCTCATTTTGGATGGAGTCCATCATTAGAATCTGGAGGAATGCTTTTAGTCTTCAATAATTTAGCTGCTGCAAATCTTATGAATTGGTTTACTCATGCCATAAAAGCCTTTTATCCGATCAGTAATACTCATCAGAGCATTTAGTTTTGATTTCCTTAAGCTAGGCGTAAAAATTAGCAATTTCCCATGAGAAATGTTGTCAAAAATTGTGTGTCAGCATTTCTTTTTTGAAATTTTTGATTGATACTCAAAGCTTGGGTAGTCCTAAACATGTAATGCTGAATATTTGATTTGACTTTGATGTGCTGAATGCGGTTTTCTTTTTTTAAATCTAGAGGAAAACCAATGACAATCACATGTCGATCTTGCAATGCTCTCGTGATTAAGAAAAATTGTCATATCCATAATGGAAAACAGAATCATCAATGTCTGTTTTGTGGAAGACAATTTCTTCTGAATCCAGAAAAGAAATCTATACCTGAAGAAGAACGAGCTAAAATCCGTCAAGCGCTGCTTGAAAGAGTTTCTCTTGAAGGTATTTGCAGGATTTTTAATGTTAGTATGCCATGGTTACTAAAGTTCATAGATGAAATTATTCATGAACTTCCCGAAAATTTGAATGCTAATGTGATTGAAAATGAAGAGCTTGAAGTTGCTACGTTTGAACTGGATGAGCAATGGAGTGTTGTTGGGAAAAAGAAAAACCGTCAGTGGTTATGGCTAGTTTTTGATAGCCCCACAAGGCAAGTTTTAGCCATGCATGTAGAAAAACTAGATAAAGCTAATGCAGAATGTCTATTAGCAAAACTTTCAAACGATTTTAAAAAAAAGCCATCTTTTATACAGATAAGTTCTCTGTTTATTATGAAACCATTCCATGGCTTCAACATAGACCACTTGGAAAAGAATCAGGTAAAACAAGCTACATTGAAAGATATTAATAATACCCTCAGATAAAGAAGCTCTCGACTAGTGAGAAAGACACTTTCTTTTTCGAAAAAATTAGCAAATCATATAGCTATGCTAAAATATTTTATTTGTGACTACAATCAAAAGCGAGCATTACATCTTTAGGACTACCGAATTTCCAGTATTTTTGATGAAAAAATTGGAAAGCTCATTAAGATTTGCTGCACTCAATGCCAATCACAAACAGTTGGTAAAAATGGTTCAATTCATTCAGGTAAACAAAAATACAAATGCCTTGCTTGTCATAAAGAATTTGTCGAAGAGCCTCAAAATAAGATTATCTGAGATGATATTAAAGAATTGATCATGAACTATTTTTCATGGAAGAAAATCATGCGTTAAATCCATCTAGGAACAACCTGCACACAATAAATAGAATAGGCTTTTTAAAATCTCTATCCTACAATAAAATGAGGCAAATCTCGAGACTTGTTTCACTTTTACCAGAATGGGTTCGATTAAAGCCTACTATTTGTATGTAAGATTATCAGGATAAAATTTTTAAATTTGAAATTCCTTGTTTAAAATGCACAGTAATATTAAAAACTAGACTTTTGAGACACTCTCTTAGGACTAATTGGCTGTCTTGAATAAATGCTCTTAAGTTGTCGATGATCTATAACAAATTTTATTGATTTTCAATCACTTAAGATGATTTAGTCGTAGCTTGACTAAGTAAAATAAATTCTTTAAAAGATTAAAAAATGATTTTCCCGATTATATAGATTTATTGTATGTAACTAAATAAGTTTATTAAAAAATATGGTTTGTTAATGATTTTATTAAATAATAATAGTGTTTTTTATCTAGTTAATAATTCTCAAAGGGTAACAAAAGAAGAGCTCATAGATTTATCTAGTTTACCGCATGACATGTTCACGATATGCTTTTCTTATTTACAAGAAAAAGATTTAAGAAATGTCAAATTAGCTTGTAGATCTTTCTATATTCTTGCCCAAGATCCTAATTTACCAGTTTATAGATGGATCTTTGCTTCTGAGACTATTCATCGAAGAGAGAAGGCTAAGACAAACCCTCTCATTATTTATGATCAGGAAAAGCCTTTTATTTTGTCTAAACATTATGTAGCAGTGATGAGAATATATGCTCAATCCAACCATTTATCTAAAGCGAAAGATTGCATCATAGAAGAGCAAAAAACTCCTTCAAAGATGAAGAAATTATTGGCAAAGACAGAAACATTGTGGGCTAAATTTTCTTTTTTAAAAAAGAAAAGCAAAGAAACGGAGCCAGTCACTCAAATAGAAGTAGAGCAACTATCACCGGTTAAAGAACGTTTTGTTGAGCACTTACTCTTAGCTTTAGACAAAACATATTTTTCTGCTAGTGATAATGAAAAAAAATCTGTATGTGATAAAGTCAAGGAAACATGCATAGAGGGATTTAGCAAACATCTAGATTGGATTGAACCAGATATTATCTTTTGTGAAAATTTTTCTAAATTGCTAGAGAAAGTCGGTCTTGTTTACGAGGAATTTTATGCAGATGTTCGCTTAAGAAACTTGAATGTTTCGGCGGAATTAATGGGATTTTCCAGAAAACAATGAGAGAAGCAATTTTTTCGGCATCCTCTTTTTGTCAAGGGAAATCACAATTCTAGACATTTTATACTTCTTAGTAAGCGATAAATGTCTAGAATTTAAATCCGATTGATTAAAGGTGAACGAGGCCTGCACTAGCACTAAATCCTACTCCAAATGAGATGATTAAACCTGTTAAAAGACCGGCTAAAGATGAAGTTGTATGTTTTCTACTTTCCAGGTAATCAGAAAGCATAAAACCGATTGAGCAAGAAGAAAGATTTCCATACTCTTTTAAAATTTCATATGACCACTTCGTTTGATCAGAATTCTGGTCGACAGCAATTGTTCGACAGATTGCGTCTAATATTTTTTTACTTCCCGTATGGATGAAGAACATCTGAGCATCATTGGGGCTAGAAATTTCCCGTTTGTTTTGAATCAGAGAGGCCAAAACTTTCTTGCTATAGGCAGCTCCTTTAGAAGGAACTTTTTCATTCATATAGTAGTGAGGAAAATTGGGAATGGTTGGTTGTAAGATGCCCCCTTCGTTCAAAGTCAATAATTCCGCATCAAACGCTTCGATGTTAGTTAAATGGGCAATGCTAGAAAATCCAGAATGATTTTGATACCCTTGATTATCTAATAGCATGGCAAATGCACCATCTCCAAATAAGAAAAATGAAATGACTTCCATGGTCTCTTGCAATTTGATATTAGCGTCGGGTAGTTTTTTTAATTCATGCAATCCATAATAAGGTTTTTTGGGGATGGAATGAATATAACCCGTATGGGATTCAGATCCAACAATCATCACTGTTTTATCTGGATTTGCTACTAAATAACATGAAGCTAGCTCTATCGCTTTTAATAAGACGGCACACCCTTGGTTTTGCATATTGATAATATTGATGTCGTGTGGAATTAAATCGCCTAACTCACTGACAATTTCAAAAGCCATGCAAGGTAGAGGGCGATTAGCCGTATTCGTAATCGCAATCAAAAGACCCAAATCTTTGGAGCCTTGCTTAGATTTTTCTAAACATTTTAGTATTGCTTTAGTTGCCATTGAGGTTGTTGAATCTATTAATTGCCTTTCTATTTTACCTGATAGATAATCGGGAAAGTTTTTGATGATTGAGTATCGATTCAAAACTCCTAAACGATTTAAGGTCATTTGTAATTCTTCTGACAAACAATCTTTAAACTTGTCTATTAATTCATCCGTAGATGTCTTACATTCCGGTATAAATGTCGCAATTGAGGAAATATTGGTATGATGAATTGATTCGCTCATAATTACTCCTATAAAATGATGATTTATATACCTTGGGCTAATTCTTAATAATTATTCTTCGAATGTTTGACTTGACTCGATGAATTCTTTTAGACTTTTTTCTTGCATTTGTACAAATGCGTCATATAAATTGTTGGGAGCGCATTCTATATCTATGGCATTCACTTTTAAGGCGCGCTCCGTGTCATGATAATCTTCATAGGCCTGGCGTTCTTGAAATTCTATTTCTTCAATGATTTTTCTTAAATTTGCCTCATATTCTTTACTCATGGGTGAAATGTTCTGAGCAGCATTTGATGTCACTTGATAGTGATGAGACTTTTCATAAGTATGGTTTTGAATGGTTTGATTTTGAATATTGTTAATCTCTTCTTGCCTTTGAATGAAATTTGTTAATCGATCATCTTGTTTGGCTTTGTTGAGAATGCGTTTGTGGAAGAGTACTTTAACGGCCACTTGTGCACCAACGACTTGAATATGAGACTTTTCGACCGCCATAATTTTTAAGGTTGGATTTAGCTGTTTGCTAAATACGACAAAAGTGCCTCCTATCAAGCGACCCAAAATAATAATTGTTATAGGTCCCTCATGTTCTACAATTGCTCGAGCAATTTGAGCGCCTGAGCTAAGCTGATGATTTTCCATAGATAATGGATCGCTGTTGAAGCCTGATAAATTACCTATAATCAATACTGGCATACGGCGATTAGCTTTATAAATCGCTTTTGCAACTAAAAGAGAATCGGCCGGAGTAAGAGGGCCAAGAGGTGGAAAAATTACCATTGTTGGTTGTGAACCAATTAACATCTCTTGAACAATCGTATTAGGATCTTGACTCATCAAACCGGATCGACACGTTTTACTCTCGTTACATGATGCTTTTTGATATCCTACGGCATCTTTCCACAAAACTAGGGCAGGGGGCGATCCTGGTGTTTGGAGTGCTTCTAATAGTAATTCTCTTTTGACAATTGCGCCTTTTTGAATATTTTGAATTTCTTTCGATATTAAATCGATATTAACTGTGCCACTATTCTTTGATATATTGATAGGGCGAGAAGTGGCAATTTTATCTCCTTTTCTTAAGGCAGAATAGTAATGATGTAACAAAAGAATCTCGCATGCTTCCTGAATATTAGAAGCTAAACACATGGCTTCGCCGTTTGGTCCGAAAACGTTTGAATACCCACCTAAACATTTTAATCCATCAGGATAGATTTTTTTTGCGGCTTGTTGAATATCAAGACTGTGCAAATGAGATTGTAAAGCAGCGACTAAGGCGCGATAACCAGTTAAAATCATACTGCTTTTAGAAGTCATAATTAAAATACCTCGCGTATCTGGAAGAATTGCCGCTAGTGCATTCCAATAAGCCTGAGCTCCAGTACTGACTGAATCGACGATAATGTTGATAATCACTCCCTTACTATGTGCATATCGTATGATAGCTCTAGCCGTAGATGCGCTGGCATCTAAGTTTTCGACTCCTCTTTCTTGAGATATTTCAACTCCAAACGAGGTGGCAAACCAATCGATTGGGATATTCTCTTTATGCGCATAACGGATCGCAGCATTAATATACGCGCATTCATTTGCCGATATCGTTCCTTTGCCTTTATGGGTGAGATCTCCAATGATTAAAAGTCTCTTAACTGGAAATCCCGTATTTAAATCATCGATTTTAATCCCAACGACAACGCCTACTCGATTCTGTCCCCAAGATCGGAGTTGACCATATTCATTTTTAGCAGGAATCAGCTCTCCCTTATTATGATTGATTAGTCCTGTAAGAGAATTGGTTTGGATTGTTTTAGGATCTAAATCTAATTCGACAAATGAACTGGAAACTTTGTGTTCTATTCGATTTACTTTCAACGGGTAGGTAGATCTAAATTTAGTAGCGCATCTTTCAATTAATTCGGGGATGCGATAAGCCCATATCAGAGAATTATCTTGAGCTTTTTTTTCGTGATTAAAAATACAATCAAGCGATTGAATAAAATTCTTAGAATTAGTCTCCAACATTTGGTTTAAAAATGTTTGGCTATTTTCCCTAAGGTTTGGAGCAGACTTATAAAAATAGTAAAGTGCAGCTATCTCTGATGGGCTTTTTTTGAGGTTATCTGCAGCTTTTTTTTTAACTTGTAAAGGTAGTAGATTAATTTCATCTAACAATCTTTCAATTTCATTTTGGATCAACAAGCTAATTTTGCTATTTTCGGAAACTTTTGAACTGATGTATAGTTTCAAATGGTAATTCAATTTTTTGAATGGATGCTTTAAAAAACTAATACTGCTGAAGTTGAGTAATTTTTTTGCTTTCTTATCTTTTATATCTATAAAGATTTCCGATTCAAAGACATGGATGTCAACTTGAATTTCTGCATAAGAATCTTTAAAAAAGCAAACACTTTGATCACTATTATTCAATATCGATTTGGATAAGTCGGTAGAATGAATGAGAAGCAATCGATTGTCGTGATGCTGGCGGTAGAGCTTTAAAGAAGGTGATTTTTTTTTGTTAATCGTTAATTCATAAAGAGTGGAGATAGGTTGTTTATCTTGAAAAGATAAAGTGACTTCTCTCAAAAAAAGAATTAGATAAGATTGATCTTTTTTTAAGCAAATGAATTCTTTAAATAGATCGCCTTCAATATTAATAAATTTGTTTGATTTTAAGTTGATTATTTGTTTGTGTTCTTCTTTATTTAATTCTAACCACTTATAAATTATGTGATTTTCAGATAAATATTCAATAAAATGTTTTTTAGATGACTCTTTTTTGATCTCACATTGTTTTGCTTTTAGATTCATAATATTAACCGTTGTTAATTGCTTTCTTTTGAAATTAGTGTGCATCTTGCGCACTAAAGCTGATTGCAATTACTGAGCCAAGATGAGGAATTGGAATGGTCCTCTGGTTGAAATTGCACCTTAGGTTAAGATTAACATGAGTATGTTTAAGGTCTTAGAAGAAATCATTGACTTATACAGAAATGGTCAGAGCAGCCTCTTGTAGATGCTGTGTTGAAAAAGTTACTCCTAAGAGTTGAGAGAAAGGCTGAAAAAAAAGAAACTCCTTGTCTCTTCGCCAAGAGAAAACAAAGGAGTTTCCGATGCGCGAACGCAATTGGTCTTATTATAACAAATAGTTGGTTCAAAGGAGAAGTTTAACTTTTCTAATCGATTCAAAAATATTTAAATCTTTAAACACTCCTGCTAAAAAGAAGCAAAAAGGAAGGCCTGTTGAATTCTCTCATTCCTTAATTTTGCTGCTTATGATGGTCAAGATTAACTATAGACTACCTTATCTTTACTACTCTCTAGATCTAGAAATTGTGATTTTGCTTTTTCAGATTACTTTAGATTAAATTTCATCACCATTTCGCTTTTAGTTCTTCTATCGTTTTGTATATACAATTTGTATTAGGAGGGTTGATAATCCATTTTGCTTCCCCGATAAATAATACCTTTTTATCTATAGATTCCGATAGTATGTCCCATTCAAGGTTACTTTTATGCCCGTATCGATTTGCAGTACCGAAGATTAATTCATGTTCGAATTGTTGGGATAGAATGGAGGGAGCCAATCGACATAAGTCTTCCCAACAGAGAGAAAATATTCTCTGAATAGAATCGTGGAGGTATTTAATAGATTGGCTATCATTAGCTTTAGTAATAAAGCTTCTTTGAGAAGCTACTAATTCGAACCAAAAACGCATAAAAGGATCACTAATCTTATAGAGTGTACGTTTAGAATTGTATTCTTCGGCACTGAAAGGAATTTCGCGTTCAATAAGATCTAGCTCTATAAGTGGTTGTATTGAACGATTTAAAGACGTAGCTTGCTGGCCGACTTTTCTTGGAATTTCAGAAAGCCGATGAGCTCCTAATCCAATCGCATCTAAAATACGTTTTAATGAGGTTGCAGGTGATTAGGCTCATCATTTAATGCTCCTAGTGCATCTAGAACAAGATGATTAACTTGTTCGAGAAAACTTTCTTTTTGATTCGCTGCTAATTCCCAATAGCGAGGGACTCCTTCTCATACAGAGTAAGCTTCAACAATATCTCTAGAATTTTGGATGCCTAAAGCTTCTTGCATGTACCCAATAGGAATTGGACCTCATTTAATAATCTCCTTAGCTCTTCCGAATAAAGGTGCTGAAGCATCTAATATAGCGCCTTGCATCATCCGTTGACTTGACCCACTCAAAGCAATTATCATCTTAGATTTCTTGGCGTCATGATCAATAAATCGCTGTAAAATACTAGCGATTTCCTGAGAGGTAGGAGTTCATCAATTATTAGTAGACTTCTCCAGCGAATATAAGAAGCATCAATTGCTAATCTCGTAAATAAAGAGTTCCAATCATTGTATTCGACAGAGGCAAAATTAGGCAAAACTTCTTGCAGAGCTAATGCAAAGTATTTTCTTTGCAATATAGCTGAAGATTCATCTGCCATATATCGTATAATCAGATAAATTATCAAAGGCTTAGCTAAAGAAAACTTGAATTAGTTAAAATTGTACTTTCTTGTAAGCAATCGAATAAAAGTTTCTAGATAATTTCTATTTCGAAAGCTATATTCAAGATTTTTTTGCGAGTCGAAATGTTTGTCTGATCTCTTCGTTCTCATTTTCATTCGTACCGTTATTGATCATAATGAATCCGGGATTCATAAAGAAATTGAGTGAATTGTTGGTTTCATATAGCTCAAAAGGTTCTAATTTTTGAACATAGTTTGTTTTGCTAAAAGCCAAAGAATTATTTCTTCCATAACCAAGTAAAATACCTAGCAAGGTCATGTTATGGCGAGTCACATATTCTTTATCTTTAGGATAGCAAAGCTCGGTAGTACTAAAAATGTAATGCTGAATAGATTTCTTTTGACTTTTTGATGTCTCTTGTATTTTAATATTTGGTAGTCCTAAACAGGTAGTGATTTAAAATTATCATTATAATCGCAAATAAACATCTTGATCAATCCGACGTGGTTCTCAATTTTTTTCGAAAATAATAGGGTTTTTCGAACTAGTCTTGCACATCGCTGTAGGATGGTGCAGTTAAATCTTTCAATGTAACTTGTCTACCCAGACTCTTTCCTTACAGGAGAATGCTTGGTAAATGGAATAGCTTCGTAGTAAACTGAGAACCTATTTGTACAAAGCTAGGCTTTTTTTAGGTCTTTAGGGAGTTTATTCATCAATGCCTCTTCAGAAGCTTTATTTCTTTTTCCAACGTGAAATGCCAAAATTTGTCTGGTTCTTCTATGCATCACGAGCCACAGCCATTGATCATTTGTTTTATTCCCTACAAAACTCCACATCTCATCTACCTCAAGAATAACAGCTTCGAAAGTGTGCTGCATAAACTCAAGTAGCCATGGCATGCTTACATCAAAAATTCTACAAATACCATCTAGAGATACCCTTATCTATAAGAGATCTTCAAATTCTCTCTTTGGAGTCTTGTGAAATAATTTTATTTTGAGGATCTTCGACAAATTGCTTTAAACAAGAAGGACATTGAAATTTCTGTTTTCTTTGAGAAGTTGATCCATTTTTCGAGCTGTGAGTGATTGGCAGTGAGGGCAGATAATCTTCATAAATGCTCCGATCGTAGAGCTATATTTTACGCGCCTAACGTCTTAAAATCACTACCTGTTTAGGACTAACTATTTAGCACTATCAAAGTTTTGCAAAGAACAAGAAGGAAGATGTTATATATATTCCAAAAAATATTTATATGGATAAAGTTAAAATATTTTATTTAAAAATATAATAAGAGAAAGACCTTACTTTTTAAAACTAATATAAGTTTGTGCGAGCAAATCGTTTTCTTGACTCATTTTTTGAATAAAATAAAACAATCTTTCATTATGATTTTCTACAGGAAACTTCCATTCAAAAACATTTATAAGTTCGTTAATTCGCTTACATATCTTGAAATAGTTATTACATTCATCTTTATCTTTATTATTAATTCTACTTATATAAAATTCAAAGCCAATTGACGACATAAATATTCCTTTTGCTAAAGTACCTATCGGAGCAGTGATCGATTGTAAAGTTAATTTGGTTGCTTTAAAAAAAAGTTTTCTTTTAGGATTTTTGTTTTTCACTAATTCTTTTATAGTCCATTCAAATGTACTATTCAATCGATTTTGAAAACAAAACAAAGAAACTATTGTATCTATAGGCAATTGAAAAAAACATATAGGCTTAAACAAAGCCATTCCAATTTCATGAATAACATTGCTTATAAATCTAGATTTTAAACCACTAGTTTTTTGATTTTTTTCATCAAAAAAATCAAAAAACTTCATATACATCAAAATAGAACTCTCAGTCTTATAAAAAGGTATACTTACTAAAACATTATTAGATTTCAACACATAATCAACATCAATAATTCTTAAAATTTTATTAAATAGAAGATCATGTTGGACAAATGAATTGTCATGAAATTGATGATGAATTAATTGTTTGTTTTCAGAAAATTCATTTTCCACACTAAACATAAAAAACCATTAAATTTAATTAAATAAAAAAATAAAAATAATCAACACAAAAACTATTACACAAAATCAATAAACCATGAATCTATCCCGATAATATTTTAAGCTTGTCTATCGAGAAGAAGATAAGACTAAAAATTAAAAAGTCTTTCCAATAACAAAGACGTCTTTCCCAGCGAACAACAAGTCGCCTAAATTTTCTTTGTAACCAAGAAATAGCCTCTCAATTTTCCACCTGAATTTGGCTAAGCTGCAAATAATTTTTTCAGCTTTTTAGCGCGCCTATTCTTCTATAAGGAATAAAAGGAAAAATTTTCCTCTCAAGTAATTTATCTCTAAGCTCTTCAGCATCATATCTTTTATGTGCTTCAAAAATAGGAATCAATCCGTTTAGCACATATCTTTGATGAGTAAATTCTTCAATCCCGTCTAGGAGCTTATCCACCTGTTGCCTTTCGTCCCCTTTAGCTGAGGTCACTTCAAAGTTAATGAGATTCTGTCAGTAGATGAGTTGTAACGCCTTTTCCTTTATAACCATAATCAATCAACCGGCCTCCTCTATTGCCTGCTGAAAAAAAAACATCTGCAGCTAGTCTTTCAAAATTGAGCAGACTTTGAAGCTCCGCTTGCTCTCTAACAGTCGCAAACATCTTTTCTAGTGTCCCATTTGCTTGCCAAATTCCTAACCATCTATAAGTTGCTGATCTTGAAGCCCACTGATCTGCTTTTAGCAAATCGCATCACTTCACTCCATAATCAAAATCCATAGAAGGCTTATTGCACACCTCTCTCCAGGGAGTATGAGGCTTACCTTTTCCTCTATTTCCAGGTTCTCTAGGCAAAATATTTCTAATACTTGCCATTGATCGTCACTCAATCCTTCAAATCGATTCCCTTCATCTCTTCCTCTGATTTTCAACGAAAATAAGAGAAAGATAATCTATTCCTTAAAAAATTGCATTATCGGGATAGGTTCATTGAAAATTATCAATGATTTAAGGTGTTAATCTGTTTATGTATAAAAAAACAAATTTAATATCAAGTTTAATACTCGCTATTTATTTTTTCATTTTATGTTGTTGAAATTCAATTAGATAAGATGAGACATGCAGCTTTTAAATACACCGATTATTTTTTTACATCTTGAATTGTGTTAAATAAAAGAAAAAACAGTCTTAGGTCAAAAGCCGGTAGTCCTAAATAGGTAGTGATTTTAAGACGCTAGGCGGGTAAATATAGCTCTACCATCGGAGCATTTATGAAGATTATCTGTCCTCACTGCCAATCACTCACAGCTCGAAAAATGGATCAACTTCTCAAGGAAAATAGAAATTTCAATGTCCTTCTTGTTTAAAGCAATTTCTAGAAGATCCTCAAAATAAAATTATTTCACAAGACTCCAAAGAGAGAATTCGAAGATCTCTTATAGATAAGGGGTATTTGTAGAATTTTTGATGTAAGCATGCCATGGCTACTTGAGTTTATGCAGCAGACTTTCGAAGTTCTAGCCGAGAAATTAAACGTTACGGTATTAGTTGAAAGTGATGATTTCGAAGTTGTTGTTCTTGAGGTAGGTGCGATGTGAGTTTTGTAGGGAATAAAAAAATGATCAGTGGCTGTGGCTCGTGATGCATACAAAAACCAGACAAATTTTGGCATTTCACGTTGGAAAAAGAAATAAAGCTTCTGGAGAGGCATTGATGAATAAACTCCCTAAAGACCTAAAAAAAGCAGACTTTTGTACAGCTAGGTTCTCAGTTTACTACCAAGTTATTCCATTTACCAAGCATTCTCCTTTGGGGAAAGAGTCTGGGGAGACAAGTCACATTGAAAGATTTAACTGCGCCATCCGAAAGCGATGTGCAAGACTAGTTCGAAAAACCCTATCATTTTCGAAAAAATTGAGAACCACGTCGGATTGATCAAGATGTTTATTTGCGATTATAATGATAATTTGAAATCACTACCTGTTTTTTTAACCATTGCAAAAAATTTCAGTAAGTTTAAATTTTACTCTAATTCATGAAAATAAAACAGTGTGCCAGTAAAGAGATGAAATGTTTTAAAAAAATTAAATTGATCTTCTGAAATTAAGAATTGAAGTATAGAATGACATTTTTAATAAAGATCTCAACTAAATTATTAGTATTACATCGATCAGTGGGGCGATATATCTCGAAGAGGTAAGAGAAGGCTATCATTAATGCAGTAGCTCTTGAAAGACCTCCCTTTAGCTATCGACGCATTCATCTTCTATTGAAAAAAAGAGGTCTTAAAATTAATCATAAGAAACTTTTTAGGCTTTACTAAGAAATGGGTTTAAAGGTTAAGAGGAGGGGATCTCGAAGGCGTGGAGTTGGTGAGAATAAAAGCTTCACAAGTTAATTAAGTTTAGAGTCTTGATTTTATGTCGGATAGGCTTGCAAACGGAAAGAAAATCAGATTAGTGAATATTGTCGATGAGTTTACCAGAGAGAGTTTAAAAATTTTTGTAGACACATCTCTTTCTGGATTAAGGGTAGTTATGGAATTGGAAGAGTTAATTAAAACAGAGGATGCTCTAAACAAATCATAAGCGATAATCGGACAGAATTCACAAGCATAGCTGTTTTAAAATTGACATACAAATCATGTATTAGATGGCATTATATAGAACCCGATAAACCAATGCAAAATGTAACGATAGAAAGTTTTAATGGTAGAGTGCGAGATGAATTTTAAACCAGCACTGGTTTATTAGTTTGCAAGAAGTTCAAAGCTTAGTAAAAGAGTGGAGAGAAGATTATAATAATTGGCACCCTCATAGGTGCTATATATGGTCTTTCAGCTGAAGAGTTTAGAAAAGCTTATGATCTAAAAACAATCAATGTATAGATAGCGGGATTTTCTATTAAAAAATGGGCCTAATTATGGGGCAATCTCAATTTGGGGATAAGATGAGCGTAACCTCAATGAAGTCTTGACTACCAATCAAAAATTTCAAAAGAGGAACGCTCATACACAACTTTTCCTTCTCTTCTCTTCTGTAGACTGTGTTCAGTAGTACTTGCAAATCAGTAAAATCTATTAGAGATTATCAATAACTTAAGTCCATTTATTCAACACAGTCTTTCATATTAAAGCAAAGCCATAGCAATTAAAGTCTCAGGTGGTAAGATTATACTACAAGACATTAATTACTTAGCAGAGAACCACTATTTTTAAATTGTTTAGCCAAAACTTTCATTTTTCTTTATATGGAGAAGAAACTTGTTTTTGAAGATGAAATTCAACAACACACGATTTATCTCGTTTGGGACGTCTTCGACAAACCAACTTCTTATAAGCCTGCTCGGAATCCAAAATCGATTCCACTTCTTCTTGGCTATTGAGTAGCCAAGCGCCTTGGCTCTCCAAAGCTTCTTGCGCTACCCCTCCCTTACTGAATATAGATCCAATTAGGTGACCGTCGTCTTCCAGTACCCCATAAATTTTTTCCCATATACCGCGAATAAGCTTAGGATCTATATACGAGATAACATCTGTGATAACTACTAGAGAAACCTTTTTAGAGTAATCATAATCTTGAATGTTTCTATTAATAACAATAAGCTGATTTGTTTTTAAATATGCTTGATTGCTATTTTGAATCTCTGCAATAGCTTTAGGATTTTTTTCCAAAGCGATAACTTTCCATCCAAGCTGCAATAAGTGCATAGTTGAGGCTCCGTAACCACAACCTAAGTCTAACGCCCATTTTTCTCCTTGCACTTTCTGATTAAATAATTCAGTTAACAATGGAGTCACTTTAGTTAATCTACTAGAAGCTTGAGATATTATTAAAGGAAAAATAGAATTAGATTTTGATAAAGACTTTTTAACTAAAATACCAATTGGCATCCAAGCTTGGCAAACTTTTTTGTGGACAGGCCAGTGTTTTTTTTGACAATCGGTGTTGCAGTATTTTGCAAATTGACATTTAGAACATACTTGAAGCTTAATATCTGTTTTACTGCAGCATGAACATGCAGGTTCATTCTGGCAATAAACTTGCATGCTTTGTAATGGATTTATGATTCCTAAAGAACAGAAAGACATGACAGGCTCCTTATCATAATGGTTAATAGGTCGGTAGAAGAAATCTCTTTAAGTCATTGGAAATCAGTAAAACCTGTCAAATATTATCAATGAATTAAGTCTATTTATTCAATACAGTAGTTAAGAGGGATATAATCATAACTCCTTCCAAATACTATATATCATTCGAGATATCTTTAAAACATTATCTTAAAAAGTTTGAATAATCAATTCAATATTGCTTGGGTGAATCTCTTTCGATAAAGAAATTTCTAATATATCAATAGATGAGTTACTGGCTGTGTTGAATAATTATGGACTACAAGAAGAGAGTCTTTTTGAGGTGGATTTGAAACCCTTATTTGATTCATTTGATTCAGTAATTATTACTTAAAATATTTAACATCAAACGGTTAATAAAAAACTAATCTGCATAGAACCTCTTAAGGTGAGAAAAGCTTGTTTCTATTAAAAATCTTTGAATATAGCCTGTTAACTTGCCACACAAAGACCTGGCTTGCTTATCTCGAGATATTGTCAAAAGTTGCGCTCACGCATCTACTTCGCTATTTCAACACTAGTGAGTCCTTTCAATTGCTTAAAAACGATACTGGAATTGTGATTTCTGCGGCAAAACGTTGCTTGGATCGTATCTATAATGAAAGTGAAAGATATAAAAAGTGTGGGGTCTTATTGTTAGATTTGATTCCAGAATCTACCGTTATTCCGGATCTATTCTTAAGGTCCTCACATCCTGAAAGGAATGCTTTTATGAAGGCTGCTGATGCTATAAATATAGCAAACGTCGCTCTTCTCTTCGTTCGCAATCCCATTTAAATTGCTGCTGTTTTTAATGTCTGTAAAGAATGGTTACCTGTGGCACACATTTCAACTAATTTTCTAATAAAGGGTGTTCGGTCTGGATGTGGACCAATTGTTTTTTCTCCTTTATCATTTGTAAATGCATATAGCCTGTAGGAGTTAAATCCATCCATATGCCTCGTTTTGCTGGCTGCTCCGCTTAATATTGTCGCTTAATTGGATACCATAGCTGCGAGCAAACATCACGACCATATTCCAGCGCAAAATATCAGAATTGTTTGATTTTATGTTGAGGACCAATCTTTCTTGCATAAAGTGAATCTCTACTTTTCCATCTTTTCTCAGATTGTCAAGAACCACTGATTCTTTAAAACTATGTTGAACTCTATCAATTGTATCAGCGACTAACGCAATAGTTTCACGAGGTTGATGACTCCGTAATTTTAAAAACTTCCTCAACAACAAGACCTTTTCTCTCAGCATATTCTCTTAATCGACGTTCCTTTGCGGGAATAGACTGACCTTCTTCCTGCTCTTTGGTTGAAACTATAGCTAATAGGATTGCTTTCATGATTTTTTGCTTTTATAAGCTTTTTGGTGATGATTTGGAACATCTGGAAACGTATATTCAAGTTCTCCTTGTTCGAGCATTTTCGCAAGATAGCGTTTTCGTATATGATCAGCATCTCTTTGAAGAATCTCTACTAGCTCAGGTAATCTTAAAGGCGCAAGGCTACACAATTGTAAAATAACAGATTGTGCTTCCTTAACAGAAGCTCGTTTGCCTATCTTTTTTAGAGAATTAACTAAATCAGAAGATAAAGAAGGAAACCCATCTGCAAGACCTGTAACGCCCGGAGTCGGAGCGCTTATGCCCAGAACTAAAAGTTTTAGAGTTGGTACACAATATGTTGCATTTCCTCCTCCTTTCTGATCCAAAAGTTCTAAATCATGAAGACGTCTTAAATGAGCGCTTGCCGTTAAGGTATCTAGTCCATTAATTGTTCGATATTCAGCATTAGAAATAGAATCCTTCTCGCGTATAATAATGAGACTAATAGCTTCTTGATCACTCAAGTTATGGGCTTTAAAAGATTATGGGCTTTAAAAGAGTTTAGCCATTCGATATCTTGCTGATCAAAGAGATGGGAATGACCAATGATTATGAGATAGTTATTGAAGACGGAGCCGCGCTTGTGAGAATTGGGTCGGCCATTTTTGGCGGCCGCCCCTTGGTAAGGCACTAGCAAGCTTGCTTGTTGCAATCCAAGCCCTTTCAAAAAAAACTAGACCGTTATCTCTCGATAGGATTGGCCAAAAACGCCGATCCAAAGTTATCAGCGTGAAATGTTAGATAGCTTGTCCCCAATTCGGATCTTCGCATAAGTTATAGCCGTCCAGCGCTTCTTTATGGCTTGGTTCGATATCTAGCACAGCTTGAAATTTAACTCGCGCTCCAGGCAGACGACCTAGCATGCATAAGCATCTGGCAGCTCCTAGGAACCGGCTGATTTTTTGCGGTTCATCTGTCAAGGCTTTTTCAAAATGAGGAAGGGCCTCCTCTGGCCTATCCAGGCAACGAAGAGTTTCTGCGTATTCTCCTAATGTTTCTGAGTCCGGATCAAGGGCAACCGACTTCTCTAGCCAGACCAACGATTGAGCAAGCTTGCCTTCCAAACGAAAGAGCACACCATAGCCTGTCAGGGCAAATGTATTTTCTTCATTAAGCTGCAAGACTTCAGAAAACAGACGTGTAGCTTCTTGGATGTTGCCTTGATCCAAATGAACTTGTCCTAAGCAACCTAAGGCAAAATCGTCTTCTGGATCGAGTTTTAGGCAATGATTTAAAACATGGGCAGATTCGTCGAATTTTTTTTGGAATCGGAGAACATCCCCATATGAACTTAACGCAAAAGTGTTGTCAGGATAAAGCTCCAGGTGCTTTTTTAGGACTGCAGCGGCTTTATCAAATTGATACAACATGCGTAAAGAGTCACCATATGAGGCTAGCGCAAAGCGATGGGTAGGATCAATGCTTAGTACTTTTTCAAATACATCCGCCGCCTCAAATTGTTTCTTTTGATTTCTTAAAATGTCACCAAGCCAGCTTAAAATTTCCGCATCATCAGGTATGTTTTCTAAGTACTTTCTTAAAACGGCTGCGGCTTCAGCATTTTTATCCTGATTGCATAAGAGTTTCACATAATGAGTGACTGCAAAAAGTCTAGTGGGATTAATGTCCAGGGATTTCTCGAACTCTGCAGCCGCCTCATCTAACTTGCCTTGCATATGGAGGATTTGTGCATAGGAGGCTAAAACATAGTCATTTCTTGGATCGAGAGTTAAACATTCGTGAAAGACCTCTATTGACTGGTCTAATTTTCCTAGCACCCGAAGAGTTTCTCCGTAAATTCCTAATAATAGATTTCTAGAGTCGGTAGCCAAAGCTAACTCGATTTCTACTAATGCTTCTTCAGGCTTACCCTGTTTATTTAACTCGCTTGCTTTGTTCCATACATTTACGGCTTCGTTATTTGCAAGAGAGGGGAAAGGATTCTGGAGAAAATCTGGCTCAGATGTTTGACGTCTTTCAGCTTCGTTGCTTGGAGTGAAAGGTTGTAAACGGCTTGAAAGAGGCTGTTGGCTTAAAGTTGAATGTGAGAATAGCAGCCTTTAACTTGCGATAACAAAAGATGAGCCCATAAACTGCTGCTACACCTACAAGGGCAGTCGATGCAATCTGGCAGATTAATTTTTGCTGAGGACTTAGGGATTCAATTAATTTATCTTTAAATCCATGAAAGAATTGTGTGCTAAAAAAAATGGGAAATTTGCATGTAGCCTTTAAATTATGTTAAAATTAATATAAATTTTAAGATAATAAGTCTTTTTTTTTATTAATTGGAATATTAAAATTAATGACGTTTGAATGAAACTATCTCGATAATATTTTAAGCTTTGTTTTATCCAGAAGAAGATAAGACTAAAAGTTAAAAAGTCTTTCGAATAGCAAAGACGTCTTTCCCAGCAAACAACAAGTCGCCTAAATTTTCTTTGCAACCAAGAAATAGCCCTCTCAACTTTCCACCTAAATTTGGCTAAGCTGCAAATAATTTTCTCAGCTTTTTTTGCCGCGCCTATTCTTCTATAAGGGATAAAAGGAAAAATTTTTCTCTCAAGTAATTTATCTCTAAGCTCTTCAGCATCATATCCTTTATCTGTTTCAAAAATAGGAATCAATCCGTTTAGCACATATCTTTGTCTGAGAGAGTTATTAAATCTTTGAATGTAACTTGTCTCCCCAGACTCTTTCCCCACAGGAGAATGCTTGGTAAATGGAATAACTTGATAGTAAACTGAGAACCTATCTGTACAAAAGTCTGCTTTTTTTAGGTCTTTAGGGAGTTTATTCATCAATGCCTCTCCAGAAGCTTTATTTCTTTTTCCAACGTGAAATGCCAAAATTTGTCTGGTTCTTCTATGCATCACGAGCCACAGCCATTGATCATTTGTTTTATTCCCTACAAAACTCCACATCTCATCTACCTCAAGAATAACAGCTTCGAAAGTGTGCTGCATAAACTCAAGTAGCCATGGCATGCTTACATCAAAAATTCTACAAATACCATCTAGAGATACCCTTATCTATAAGAGATCTTCAAATTCTCTCTTTGGAGTCTTGTGAAATAATTTTATTTTGAGGATCTTCGACAAATTGCTTTAAACAAGAAGGACATTGAAATTTCTGTTTTCTTTGAGAAGTGGATCCATTTTTCGAGCTGTGAGTGATTGGCAGTGAGGACAGATAATCTTCATAAATGCTCCGATCGTAGAGCTATATTTTACGCGCCTAACGTCTTAAAATCACAACCTATTTAAGACTACCAAAAATTCTCACATCTTATCTTCATCCATTTACTCAAAATCAAGTTAATGATTCTATCAATCATTCCAGATTTACTGTTCTCAACAATATAACAATAAAAACTTTTATGGTTTTGTTAAAAATGAATGTTTTATTGTTTTGTTTATAAAAGAATGCTTATCTTTTTATAGTTAAAATGCTTTATAATATTTTTATATGGTGATGTTTTTAGTTTTGAAATACAACTAACTTTATAAAAATAGAGGTAATTATGTCACCTTTATCAGAGTCTCTTTCAAATGTTGCTTCGGTTGTGGGTGGTGGAGTTATTGGTGGTTTAGGAGCTCAAATTGGTAGCTTTTTAGCAAGACCTGTAACGGTACTAACAAGTCTCTTGGATAGAGCTCTTCCCAGAGATGCAGTGCAGTGGCCTCTTTATAATGCGGCTAAAGTTGTAGGTGGAATTTCTAACATTCTTCATGGTCCATTAGTTAATCGTGGTATCTTCACAGAGAAACAGTATTCAAATTTTGTAGCGCCAATTACAGAAGAAATTGTATTTAGAGCAATCATACAAGAAGGTTCATCCTATCTTTTACAATCGGCTGGAGTTCCTTCCACCTTATCCAAGGTCATCAGTATTGCAGCCACAACCTTTCTATTTGCTGAGGCTCATAACCCTATTATTGAATCAGAACAGTTTGCAAGTGTAGGTTTACAGGGAACTGCTTTTGGTATAACACAAGCAGTGGCTGGAACGCCGGCAGCAATAGTAGCACATGGAGTTAGCAATATAATAACAAACTCAAGGAATTGACTATAGAATCCTTCTGGAAAAATGTGCGTTGAAACGGATTCGTATCATTTCATTGATGAATAAAAGCTGTATTTGGTAAGCCTTGCTATTAACCTGAGTTTCGAGTGCATCTTTTAGAAAGAGAAGGTATCGTTTAGATTTACGCACTTAGTCTTCAAATCGATATCTTTGAAGAGTAAATGCTGGACAATTTCAAAGAGGTGAAGTCAAAATTCAGGTTAATAAGTAGGTCATTTTTGCAAGACCATTTAGAAAAATTACCTGAAGACCTAAAAAAGCCATCTTTTATACAGATAAATTCTCAGTGTATGACGAAGTCATTCCTTGGAAGCAACATCGCCCTGC
The DNA here is from genome assembly GCF_001499655.1 of Candidatus Protochlamydia naegleriophila. Classification (NCBI taxonomy): domain Bacteria; kingdom Pseudomonadati; phylum Chlamydiota; class Chlamydiia; order Parachlamydiales; family Parachlamydiaceae; genus Candidatus Protochlamydia; species Candidatus Protochlamydia naegleriophila. The sequence continues at coordinate 1,495,713 of NZ_LN879502.1, read as the reverse complement.
CGGAAAGGAATCGAGAAAAATGAGTTGCATTGAAAGATTTAATAACACTCTCAGACAAAGATGCTCAAGACTTGTGAGAAAAACCCTTTCGTTCTCAAAGAAGTTAGCCAATCATATTGGAATGATAAAATATTTTATTTGTGACTATAACCAGAGGGGAGTATTACATGTTTATGACTACCGATATTTTCTGAATTATACAAACGAAAGTCGATAAATATTCTAATAGTTTTTTATATATTAAGTCATTAATGCTGAAATTCTGTTTCATAACATTTTACTGTTTGATATGCATAGATGAAAAAAGTAGGGTTTTGAAAGTTGGTAATTAATGATTAGGATAAATTATATTGTTAAATAACTTGGTTGTTTGATTAAATGTTTTAATGAGGTTGAGTGACACTCGACTGATAGGTCAATGTTTATTAATGTTGAAGTTAAAAACAAATTATAAGGAATGTAAATGAATTATTTATCTTTTTTATCCAATATAAATTTATTTAATCTTTTTACATCTAATCAAGTAGAAGATATTATGCAAGTTACTCCCTCTTTTGGTCCCACAGACTGGCAGAAACTGGGTGTGGAATTAAAATCTACTCCAGAAATTCCCGAAAAAATAAGCGATTATTTAGAAACAGCATGTCCTTTTTGGAATAATAAACTTGTCAAAGAAACACATTTTCTTTGTTTAGTCCCCGATACAGTGACATTAAGTAAATTATATGAACTAATGGGATTTAATTCTAATTCTCCTTATCTAACTGAAGCAAACGATTATGCTGAAAATCCATATTGGATTCTAATTACTAAAAAAGCAATACCGGATACCCGTGGCCAAAGTTTTGATAATCAAAAAAGCTTAATTTCTAACTATAATTATAAAATACCAAGTCCATTAGAAGCTGGAATAGCTGTTATATGCACAAAATTAAATGGTGTTTCAATTTATCCACGCCCAGGGCAATTTACTCGTTGTCAAACAGGTCAGGATCAAGCTACCATTTCAATTGGCAGCGATGGAAGAGCCCCATTTTCTATCACTTCAAACGACTGTAACGCACCCAATGGTGTAGCTGGTGTTTATAAATGTTCGGTGACTGATTAGGAGGTCTAGACAATTTCTAATTGCTAATGCCTGTCTCTAAATTCGAGTTCTTTTTTTTGGAACTCGAATTTAGGTTGCGCTCGACCCTTTATTTTTACCTACTTTTTAACCTCGGATTAACATATTTTGAAGCAAAAATGAGGTAGTGATGCAAGAATGACCCAGCCTTTCATTCTAATTACCAATTCATATATACCTGATTTTTAAGTTTCTCTTCTTGAAAGTGAGAGTTATTGCGCTTTAGGGTTCATTCATTTACTCTTCAAATTATATCAAATCGATATCTTTGAAGAGTAAATGAATGAAGGTAAGATGCGAGAATCTCTCACTTTCAAGAAGAGAAACTTAAAAATCAGGTTATATAAAGATTAAGTGATGTCTATCAACCGATCTTTAGTGTTTTAGGTTTGAGAGTGTAGTAAAATCGATGGGTTTTCTATGCATAAAATATTAATAAGTTCATGACATTGAATTAAATTGCTTTAATATATTAAAATCAGGTGATGCTTGTAGCATAAGATTATAATGGCAAATAAAATATTTGATCATTCCAATATGATTGGCTAACTTCTTTGAGAACGAAAGGGTTTTTCTCACAAGTTCTGAGCATCTTTCTCTGAGAATGTTATTAAATCTTTCAATGTAACTCGTTTTTCCCGATTCCTTTCCGACAGGGCGGTGTTGCTTCCAAGGAATGACTTCGTCATACACTGAGAATTTATCTGTATAAAAGATGGCTTTTTTTTAAGTCTTCAGGTAATTGTTCCAATAAACATTCTGCTCCTTGTTTTGTTCGCTTACCAATATGCACTCCCAAAATCTGCTGTTTTGCAGAATGAAAAACAAGCCATAACGATTGCTGATTATCTTTTTTTTCAACGTAACTCGATTGCTCATCTAACTCAACAACAGACACTTCAAACTCTTCAGCCCTTGTTATTGTCGCATTCAGATTTTCTGGCAGCTCTTCGACTATGTCATTAATAAACTGTAAAAGCCATGGCATACTAACATTAAAAATTCGACAGACGCCTTCAAGTGAAACCCGTTCAAGATGTCCTTGGCAAATTAGCGATCTCTTCTCTTCATTAATTACTTTATTTTAAGGGTCGATGACAAACTGTCGCCCACAATTAAGGCATTGATGATTTTGCTTTCCATTATGAATATGGCCATTTTTTTTGATAATCGATGAGCTGCACGTTAGGCACGTCAATGTCATTTCAGGTCTCCTTTGGGTAAAGCCCAATAAGAAAACCTAAAAGACCAGAAAAGTCAAATCAAAGTTTTTAGATAGCATTACATGTTTAGGACTACCGATTAATATAATGTTTTAGGTATTAGGTAGATATTTGGTTAATGATAATATTTTATTTTTGAATTAAAACAAATTAAAATCTTGTTTGTTTGAAACGATTTAATTTTTAGACAGATAAGAATTGAGGCGAGTAAATATGGGGAAAATTAAAACTGAGGATTAAGAAATTAAAGAAAGCGAACCTTAGAAATGATTAATTATTTTTAAGGTTCGCAACAGAAATGATTATTTACGGCGGCATTTTTTGCATTTATAATCGCAATCGCAATCCATGCTTGTTTGGACGGAAAAATGCTTGTCACCTTGACAAGGGCACTTTCCGATTAATGGAGTAGCAGCCAGAAAATTGGCAGCTAGTAAAGATGCGCCTAAAAAACCGAATAACGTTTTCATTTTAAATTCTCCTCTTTAGATGTTCTTTTTTTCATGTTCTGGAAATGGAAACATTCCCATGTTAAAAAACGATGTTATAAGTGCAAAATAATGAGCCTAAAGCCCATAGGTTGCTAATCTCTAAATTATAGGTCTCAGGCCTAAATGAAGGCGACAGTTTTTTGATTGTATTGTTAAGTCATTAATAATGAGTCGATAGAAATCGATTTTTTGGAAATGGCGAAGACGGGGTCAAGAATAATCAGCCATTAATCTCCACCACTAGATCGCAATGGCACAAATTTTTGCTTCTTATGACCTGCCACCCCTCTTGTATCTAAACTCACTCTACTTTGAATTTAAAATGAAAGTTAAAGCGGTATATTTGAATTTAAAAACAAATTAACGATTTATGATCATATTAACTTTCCTTATTGAGTCCTTAATAATTAAAAATTAAGTGTCATATAATATGGTGTAAATTAGTAATAAAGAAAAAGAGGTTATATGATTAATCCGTCAGCTAATCCAGTCCACAATCATTTCAAGCCGGGTATTGGAGAAAATGCACCAGACATGCAGGGAAATTCGAGTCTTCCCATCTTGAGAGAGTGGGGAGTGCAGCACAAGGTCAACAAGCATGAGGGAATTGGATTGCTAGCCCATCTAGTCCGTAAGGTTGGGTTGATTGCTAGCCTAGTGCTCGCTATTCCAATCGGATTAATTTTGGGAGCCTATAATTTGGCTGCTTCTATAAGAGAAAAATATATCATTCGTTATAAGCCGACTCATGTCTTGCCGGCTATCCGAGAGATGAAGCAGAAGGAAGAAACGGATAAATTGGATACGATGAAGCAGGTGCTGAGCGATCCTCGATTTGGTGGACTCGCAGAATTAACGGCTGCCGATGGCGCCAAGGAATTGGTAAAAGAGCTGGCTGTAAGGCTGCAAGATCCGGCCATTGCACAAAATAAGCGTGTACGCCTTATTTTGCGCGAATTAAGCCGTCAAGATGCTTTTGATCCAGCTTGGATTGAAGTGTTAAAAGATCCGGCTGTTATAGAATCTTTAATGCCTGAATCTGGAGCTGCTCCTGAAGATGCCTTTACAGTTGTTATTGAAGAGCGGTACCCTGAGCGGTTGGGAGATGTGGCTGTCCTGGATTGGGCAAAAATCAATGCCAAAATTGAAAAAGATTCGGTTCCGCAAGATGCAATTGAAAAAGAGGTAGTACGCTTTGAAAAATCCTTAAAAGAGCTGCTGGATATCTTAAAACAACCATCGAATCCAAGTACTGCTAATCCTCAATTCATCCAAGCGTTTAGAAGAACTTTGAATAGTCCCGTTTATCAAGCTCTTAAAGAAGATGTGTCCAATCCTTCGATTCAGTTGCTTCATCGTTTTGCAAGCGATATGTGGAATAAAGCCCCTTCGATGGATGCTTATCAGGCTGTTGGAACAAGCGTCCTCAATCAAATGGGCGAGCAGGCAAGGGCTCAGCCTTTAAATGGAGGGCAGATTGCTGAGCGTTTAGAGCATTCCCATTCGCTCATGGAAACACTTCACTACAGTGCTCACGGGCTGGGCGTTGTTGCCTATTCCTTGACTCATCCGGTTCAGACGTTGGGGGCATTGGCGAGCGAAGGGGAGCGGCGCGTCATATTCCAGGAATGTTCAATATGGACGTTTATGATTCACATGGAACGCTAGCTAATAATCCTTCTTTACAGGGCGTGACCACAGTTGATTGGGAAACGGCCGATGGAAGAGAGTGCCAAGTTGACGTGCATAACTGTTATGGAGGGTCCCCAACAGTTGGCGATCATGAAATCGCACCTGAATTTGAAGCCGTTATTTTGGCTGCAGAAAATAACCAGTTGGCTCCAGAGGAAGGGCGCGATCCTTCGATCCCAATGATGATTAATTACAACAACTTGCAAAATCTGGATAAGGTCCATGGAGAAGGGGCCCGCAGCCGCACAATCATGCTCCTCAATCAAAAGTATCCTCTTTCTTTTAGGGGAACTACATTTGCTAAGGACTCGGACTTTTATATGATGCGCACTCCTGAAAGCGTCGTTTGGACGACCCCTCGCGAGTTTGGAGATAAAATGCTTGGGCAACTCTTAAAAAGCTTCGACCCACAAGAAACCGGGCATGGCTTTTATTTCCATGGATCAGCCGATAGGTGGCAGCCCATTTTTGAAGAGGTACTGAGCAATGCAACGGAACATTTCGAGCACTTTAGAGAGTCGGATCCTGCCGCCTACCAAGCGATGACTCCAAGAGAGCTTCAAGGTGCCTATCAAGAGTATGCCTACTCCATGCTCAATTCTGTTATTGAAATGGAAGCGATTCAAACTATGAGTGGGCGCGGAATCGATCGCTTTAAGATTATGAATGTCTCTGCCTGCAAAGAAAATATCGATCGGGGCGGCATGGAAAATACGAAGTATTTGTATACAAGGCTTCCTGAGACTGATCAACGGCTGCCACTATTAATGGGGGCCATGCATAGCCGAGCCCTCTCAGCCCGCGACAGGGTCATATTAAAAAGCCGCATGCCGCAAATTTTAAGCTTCATGGAGACAACGGGCGCTGAAACGTTCCGAAATAATCAAATGAATCTATTTAGAGAATTGGGCTATGGCATTCAAACAGCCTCTTTTCGTCCAAGCATCGCTGAATAAATAAAAAGCATAAAAAAATAAGCCTTAGAAATAGTTAGCTCTATTCTAAGGCTTATTTTTATGCCGCTTAAGTCTTCATCTTGCGATTAACTAATGCGGGTAAGGATTCTGCTGAATCTGCTTTTCAGTTAAATTCTCATGAAAATCTTCTTCTTGATTTTCATCTTCTTCTTCCATGACTTTATTTAAACTATACAGTTGTTGATAGTTACAAGTACAAGCAATGCAATCTGTAAAAAGTGTCAAAAACAAAAAGAAAAGCTTCTTTTTCATAGATTCCTTTTGGTTGAAGAGAAATAATTTAAGAAAATTCCCTTTATTTTACAACAAAAGTTTTTTGATTTTTTCTATGACAAAAAAACTCTTTGCTCTTTTTGTAAGTTACTGTAAATTAATTGGTTGTGTTTTGTTGGAAACGGTTTGAAAATGCAAGGAAAGGTGGCAGTTTGAGCGATATGTTTAAACTGTTTTTATTTGTTTTTGTGTGTGGGTTTTTATTGGCTCTTTAAATAAATTGAATTTAATTTGTTTGTGCTAGATTATCGAATGAATAATGATTTTTTTTATTACTCATAAGGAGGTTGTGTGTTTAAAAGCCTTATTCAGAAAACCTATCTGATTATTATACTATCTGTATTTTCTTTTTCGTTTAGTCATGCAAAAGATGATTATCGAGTCGAATCACAAGTTATTGTTTTAGAAAAAGCTTTGCAAATGGAGCCTTTTGGTTTACTCAAGCAAAAAGAGAATGGCTATCTTTACGTGGATGTTTCCAATGATTTCATTGCCGAGATTTTGCCCCTGATTGAAGCGCCTGGAAAGCTTGTTCCTCCAAGCGATTATACGAATAAAAAGGGGATAGGGGCTCATATCAGCGTCATCTACGAACAGGAGCTGATCGAAAATGAAATTTGGCACATTCAAGAGCTTGAACACGTGTTTACTTTTCAAGTTAAGGAGTTGCGTACGGTCAAGCTGAATAAGAATGGGAAGACGAAAAAATTGTGGCTATTAGCTGTCGACGCACCGGATTTGGAAAATTTACGCTTGAGCTACGGGCTTGCTCCCAAGTTGAAAGGGCATGATTTTCATATCACGCTTGGTTATCAAATCCCAGGTAACGCTTGCATCTACGGATTAGGTGAACACTCAAATTATTGGCTCATCAGCGAAGAAGATGGCGATGAGTGGGATAATTCAGGGGATGAGTTAAGCGTTTATCCGGCTGCCGCCTAATTTTTCGATCATGAATGGAGAGGGGAAGTATTTTCCCTTCTCTCTATCTTTTTTCCGCCTGACAAATAAACACGCATTGCATTAGACATAAGAGGAAAGTCTCTAGAGAAGGGGGATTGGAGCCTGATGTGGAATTCTATTGATGAGCTGATTCGCATGCGAGACAATAAAAAGTTAAGCGAGGTCTTGCGCACCTTTTCTGGTTTCGAAGTCGCCGATTTGCTGGCAAATAAATCAGAAGAGCGGCAGCTGCAAATTTTCATGGCTTTGCCGGTGGATTTGGCTTTTGAGGCGTTTGATTTTCTTTCGCCAAAAACGCAGCGCTATCTTCTGCAGTCACTGCCTTCTTCTCAAGCTGCCTATTTGCTCAAGTCCTTATCGCCGGATGACCGGACGGCCTTTTTAGAGGATCTTCCTCGAGAAACGATCGATGCATTTGTCAAACTCCTCCCTGCCAATGAGCGTCTCTTAACCCTAAAGCTATTGGGATATCCGGAAGAGAGTATTGGCCGTTTGATGACGACTGATTACATAGCTGTCATGCGCAATTGGACTGTCGAAAAGGTATTGGATCACATCAAAGCTTACGGGCACGATAGCGAAACGATCGATTATATTTACGTGGTTGATGAAGCAGGCAAGCTCATTGATGACATTAAGTTAAAAGAGTTTTTATTTGTTCCTAGAAGCTTTCATGTGCGAGATATTTCTAAGGGAAAATTTATCGCTCTTTCGGTGACAGAGGATGAAGAAACAGCCATCAATGCCTTTCGCGTCCACAATCGGTCTGCCCTCCCCGTTATTGACGAGGATGGGATTTTGCTTGGGATTGTGACAATTGATGACATTTTGCGCCTTTCAGATGAAGAGGCAACAGAGGATATCCAAAAGATTGGGGGGATGGAGGCCTTGGATGAACCGTACATGCAAGTCTCTTTTCCTGAATTGATCAAAAAACGTGCTGGCTGGCTAGTTATTTTATTTTTAGGGGAAATGATGACTGCAACGGCTCTTGGCTATTTTGAAGGGGAAATAGCCAAGGCGGTTGTATTGGCCCTATTTTTGCCGCTTGTCATTTCTAGTGGAGGCAATGCCGGTTCGCAAGCTGCCACGTTGATCGTGCGCGCCTTAGCCCTCGAAGAGGTCAAGCTGAGGGACTGGTGGAAAATCGTTAAGCGTGAGTTTGCAGCAGGACTGGTCTTAGGATTAATACTCGGATTGATTGGTTTTTTGCGTGTGGTCTTGTGGAGCCAGTTTTCAAATATCTATGGTGAGCATTGGTTCTTGCTTGGCTTAACGATCTATTTTTCTTTAATGGGAGTTGTCTTGTGGGGAACCCTAGCCGGATCGATCCTGCCGCTCATTCTTCGCTATTTCCGCATCGACCCCGCCACATCATCGGCTCCATTTATTGCCACAATGGTCGATGTCGTAGGCCTCATCATTTACTTTTGCGTTGCCATCTTAATCTTAAGCGGAACCTTGCTGTAATTTGCTTGTAGGTAGGTGAGATAGCGATTGAATTTTATGGCGGCTCGCATATTGACAGGGTTAGTCAGAATTTTTTGTGAACGGCTGCAATAATAGGAGGCCACAAAGAAGTAGGGGCGCAGCAACTCTATCAAAGGCTGTGATTGATGCGAGGAAAGCCGCTGAATGCGGGTTAGTGATTGAGTCATTTTCATCATCGCTGTTGGCAACGCATCGAATCCAAAGAAAGTAAGTAATGAAGAAAGAATCACAACTTTGTGAATGCTCTTTTTAGCCTCTTCAAAAAGATCGATTTCACACTTCAACTTGAGTTTATAGAAATTTAAAATATCAGAAATGGTAAAGATACTGCAGGTATCACTGTGAAAGAGTCTCTGAGATGTATAAGCGTAAAGGGAGGTTTGTAAAGGCAGGCGAGACAAACAACTGGCTAAGCATTGCAGTAAAGGAGAGGTAAATTCCCCGTTGCTAGCCTGTAAAAAATTGGTGGCGAGAGAATCTAATACAAGAATCGTTAATCGATCATCTTCTTTACGCACAATTAAAGGTAATAGATGCCATTTTTGCGGATCGGGTTGCAGCACAATTGCTGCCTCAAAAGAGGCTGACTGTGTTAAGATAGGCTCTAAATCGTCAAAATCAGCCGCATGAATGTGCGGGGCTTCTAATGCATCAGATAGCTTGAGCGCGAGCAAAGTGGCGGCTCCCTCTCTGGTAAACATTCCGCTAAAAGCCCACAGGTCAAATAACTCAGCTTGCTTGCCATCTTGAGCTATTACCACCTCTTCAAAAAATGACCAAGCAAGCCGCTTGGATAGGGTTGAGCGATGCTCCAAAAGAGTAGATGTGAGGTCTTTGACTAGGTCTGTCCGCTTCGAAATAAAGGGGAAGGTGGCTATCAAATGCTGTTCCAATTCGATTGGAAGGGCAACTTCCCGATTGGCCTCTGAAACCTTTTCTAAAATGGAATTAAATCGATCAAAATAATTAATGCTCTTCCACGAGCTTTGCATGTAACAGTCGTATTTTAATTGAACTGCTTCATCAATTGCATAATTTAGTATTTGATGAGAGTTTGTTATCATTTTTAATTTTGATGGATTTTAATTGTTTGGTTAATGATAGCTATCTTTGAAGATTTGTGTCTGCATCAAAAGTGGTTTAAAGCGATAGATTGATTGATGTTCAAATGGAGAGCTATTGCTCGGGGGGCTTGGGTAGCAGCAGAGTGAATTCGGCAAATTCACCTTCGACTGATTCGACATGGATTTGCCCTTCAATTTGTGAAATCAAGTCGCGGCTGATGGAGAGGCCAAATCCCACCTCGTCGGGTTTGGTCGTAAAGAAGGGAAGGAACAGTTGATCGCGCAAGGCCGAAGGGATTCCATTGCCATTATCGCGTATCAGGATGGCCACCTGCACGTCTCGATTTTCAGTACGAATTGAAATGGTGGGGTTGTATGCATCTCCTAGATCCTCTTTTTTATGGCTGACTGAGTGAAAGGCATTGTTGAAAATATTAATTAAAGCGCGGCTAACCAGTTGAGGAATGGTTTGAATTTTTTCAATGGTAAGGTCATACGATTTATCGAAATGAATAGTGATGTTGGGATTTTGGGCTTGGAAGCTGTAATAAGCTAAATGGCTAAATTCTTCGACCAGTTCGTTGATATCGACTATTTCAGGCTTTCCAATGCGATTTTGAGCGTGAGCTACCATTTTTTCGACGATGTGATTCACCCCTTTGCCGTGATTTTCTATCTTTTCAGTATTGATTTTGAGGCTTGACAAAAGCAAAAAGGCTTGTTCAAAATCTTCCGGTTTAATGTTTTCTTTTTCAGATTCGAGCCACTCGATCAGTTCAACGATAATGTCTTGATTGAGTTCGGCAAAATTAATGACAAAATTGAGAGGATTGCGCAGCTGGTGGGCAATCCCTACTGTCAACGCTCCCAGGGAAGACAGTTTCTCCTGAGTGATGACTCTATTTTGCAAGAGCTGAAACTTAATCACCATCTGCTCGAGAGCCTGGTTTTGCTCTTGCAGCTTTTGCGTTCGCTCTTGCAACTCTTTCGTGCGCCATTGCAATTCGAGTGTTTGGTTTTGAAGTTGGATGGTCTTGTCCTGTAATTCGATTGTCCGTTCCTGAACAACAACCGTTCGCTGACTTACTTGGCTTTCTAAATTTTCATTGTACGTTTTTAACTGTGCGTTGGCTTGTTTAAGTTGGTTTAAAACGGCAATGAGAGTGAGAGTCATTGCTGAGATTACTCCAATGAAGAGCTGCAGGAGAAGTAAAGAGGTATTTAAATGCTGTTGAAAAAATGGGCCATATCCTTTGGCAGTGCCCAAAATGGCAAAAACTGAAATGATTGCCAATGTGAGCGTTGCTAGATGGGCTCCAAATCTAAAAATGGCCCAAAGGAGGCAGGGAATCAATAAGTATTCGAGAGGATAGGCTTGATGAAGCCATCCAAAGCATAAAAATGTAACGATTCCGAGCACAAGAAAGAACTGAATGCTTTCGAATGCCTGATCCATTGAACGCTGTAAAGAAGGGGGTGGAAACCAGGATAAAATTAAAGGCGTAACGACAAACATTCCGGCAGCATCTCCAAGCCACCAAGTAATCCAATTTTGCCCACTCTGTTCCGGAATGAGATCTGCCATGTTAAGAGATGTGATGGCGATCGTTGAATTGATTAGACAACTCAAGAAAATGACAATAAAGAATAAATAGACATGTTTGTAAGAGTGGAAAAGATTGGATGTGACTTGCAGCCGGTTTAATAGATAGGACGCAGCCATCGACTGCAGCGTAGCTCCCATGCTAATGATCAAAACAAGCAGAAAAAAGGGGAAAGAAAAAGCGAAAAATGGCCATTTTGCCGCTAATGATGCTGCAATCGCCAATGAAGCTCCTAAAAAGATGCCTGGCCAAATGCGATAGCCAAAAAGCAGAAAAATAGTTAGAGCAAATCCCGATGGGGGCCAAACCGCTGTTGCAATGCCTTCAGGTAAGGCCAAATGCTGTCCTAACTGAGCAAAAATAAAATAAATGAAGGCAATCACAAGGATTAAAAAAACATACTGAACAGGATTATTAGATACAAAGATCTTTTTTTCCATCTGCAAGCCGCTCGCTTGATTGACCTACTTCTATTTTAATATAAAATAAATTTTTTAAGGAGCTTAAGCAAGGAATTAATTTTTTCGGAGGAATAAAATCTAATGTAAACGAAGATTTACAAAATCTTAATATAATCTTTATGTTTCAAAACCAAATTCAAAATTATCTATTATAAAATTTATTGTTTTTCTTTGCGTAATGATACCTGATTTGCTAATATCTTTGGTCTTATACGGGAATGGATTCGCAACTTGGTTTGTCAAAAAAAACAAAGGATTTGAGTGAAAATGCCTTAAATTGCTGAATATCAAGATTGTAGTGATGAATCTGTTTTAAGGTGGCCAGGTCAACGTTCGGCACATGAGTGAGTTTGCAAGAATGTGAATTGGAAAAATGATAATTATTAAAATAAGTAAGGATTGGATGGATTATGGCTGTCAGCGTGTTTAATCTTTTTTCGATAGGGATTGGGCCGTCGAGTTCGCATACAGTTGGACCCATGCGCGCAGCAAGGCAATTTGTAATCAATTTACAACAGGGTGGTTTGCTGCCTGGAGTAAAACGGCTAAAAATGGAGCTTTACGGTTCCTTGGCTTTGACAGGGAAGGGACATTCAACAGATATTGCCGTGCTATTAGGGGCTGAAGGCAATGCTCCAGAGGGAGTGAATCCAAGCTTTCTTGAGCCTCGTATCCACGCCATTCGCCAAACCAAAGAATTGTCCTTACTGAATTCTCATGTCATTAAATTTGAAGAGGCTACCGACCTGATCTTCCATTATGATAAGCAGCTTCCTTTTCATCCCAACGGCATGCGATTTACTGTTTTTGGCTTTGACGACAAAGAGCTCTTTCAGCAAGTCTTTTATTCTGTTGGGGGTGGGTTTATTGTTGATCACGAAGCGGCAATGCAAGACCAAACGATCTGTCAAAACGACCATAAACTTCCGTATCCTTTTAAGACGGCTGAGGAATTGCTTGCTCATTGCCGTAGCGAGAACATGTCGATTGCGGAGTTGATGTGGGAGAATGAAAAGTCTTGGCGCAGCGAAGAAGAGATTGAAAAGGGGCTACTCTATATTTGGCAGATCATGCAGGAATGCGTTCAACGCGGTTGCCAGCAGGAGGGAATCCTCCCCGGTGGACTCAACGTGAAGAGACGCGCGGCCGGCATATATCGCTATTTGCAAGAAGAAGAGCGCAAGCCGCTTGAACAGCGCGACCCGGCTGAAGTCATGGATTGGGTTAGCCTTTGGGCATTAGCTGTGAATGAAGAAAATGCGGCAGGTGGGCGCGTCGTTACGGCTCCAACGAATGGAGCATCGGGTGTTATTCCTGCGGTTCTCCATTACTATCAAAAATTTGTCAAAGGAGCGGACTCGAAAGGGATTGTTACTTTTATGCTCGTTGCAGGAGCCATTGGCATTCTGTATAAGGAAGGAGCCTCGATTTCGGCTGCCGAAATGGGATGCATGGGTGAAGTGGGAGTGGCATGCTCGATGGCAGCTGGCGGCTTGGCTGCAGCTCTTGGAGCGAGCAATGAACAAATTGAAAATGCGGCCGAAATTGGCATGGAGCACAACTTGGGGCTTACGTGCGATCCAATTAAAGGATTGGTTCAAATTCCTTGCATCGAGCGCAACACGATGGGAGCCGCTAAAGCCATCAATGCAGAAAGACTTGCGCGATTGCATGGGGATGGAACGCATCGCGTGACGTTAGATCAGGTCATCGCAACAATGAAGCAAACTGGTCATGACATGATGTCCATTTACAAAGAAACTTCACAAGGCGGACTGGCTGTCAATGTGCCTGAGTGCTAAAGTGTTCTCACCCCTCAACGACTGCAAGTTGGGGGTTAAATAAATCCACCTTCTTTCCAAGCTGGTTGAGAAATAATCGGGGATAGAGGCATGATGAATTCGGCGACATGTCCAGGAGTAAAAATTACGTTTCATTTGAAGGTGAAAGATGCAAAAAGTAGAAGAGCGCGAATCGATTACGTTGACGAATCAAGGTGAAAAAATTTTTGCTGTTTTGCACCGACCCCTACAAACTGGAAAGGTTCCGGCCGTTGTGATATGTCCAGGTTTTGCAGGCAATAAGTGTGGAAAATTTCGTCTCTTTGTGAATTTGGCAAAGCAACTTGCTAAAAAGGGGATTGCAGTTTTGCGATTCGATTACAGAGGGGCCGGCGACAGTGAAGGGGACTTTAAAGACATTACACTGGAAGGGAAGTTAAGCGATACCCTTCTATGCTTAAATTTTCTGGCCAAAGATTCTCAAATTGATGCCAGTCGCATCGGTTTACTTGGTCGCTCTCTTGGCGGGGCAATAGCCGTTTTGGCTGCCAGTGAATATCAATCGATTAAAAGTCTTGCTCTTTGGGCCCCCGTCTTTACGAGCGAACCCTGGAAAAAGCTTTGGGATTTGGTTAAATCTAATCCTAACCCATTGGCAATTAAAGAGACGCTTAAGCATGTGCCTGCCAGCGTTCCAAACATGGAATTTCTTAATCAGTTTTTTAAGCTTGACATTGAGCAGAAGTTAGAGAATATAAAGAAAATTCCTCTTTTGCACATTCATGGTGAACAAGATCTCGTTGTTAAAATTGAGCATGCAAAGGCTTATAGAAAGGCTCGTGAACTAGCAGGAAAGACGCATTTTATTTTGCTTCCCAAAAGTGATCACGACTTTTCTGAAGAAGAAGAGCAGGCAATTGCCATTGAGGAAACATGTAATTGGTTTCAACAAACGCTTAACTAGCCGAGGTTAAAATGGCCTCCCTTAGTCCATTGCAACGCTATCGTTTAGGCTATGAGCCTAAGCTGCCTCCTATTTTAGAATCACCCTCATGTCTTGTTCCTCACCCCCAAGAAGGTCTGGAAGCCATCAATCAAGACTTGAGGCAGCAATTTCCTTTTACCGCTGATCAGCCTGTTTTGACTTTTCAGAAAGGGGAGCAGCAACCTTTGCGGCCGCTAAAGGTTGGCGTCGTCTTATCTGGAGGGCAAGCTCCCGGCGGGCATAACGTCATAGCCGGATTATTCGATGCCTTAAAAAAAATTCACTCCAATAGCTCTCTCATTGGTTTTTGTAATGGCCCAAATGGAATTGTGAAGAATCAGTCGATCGAAATAACAGAAGATCTGCTTGCATTGTATCGCAATCAAGGGGGATTTGATCTCATAGGTTCCGGCCGCACCAAAATTGAAACTCCAGAACAGTTCGAGGCTGCAGAGAAAACGGTCACGCGCTTAAGTTTAGATGGTTTGGTTGTGATCGGAGGCGATGATTCTAATACCAATGCTGCGGTTTTGGCTGAATATTTTAAGCAAAGTGGAGTGAAGACCCATGTGGTTGGTGTTCCAAAAACGATTGATGGGGATTTAAAAAATGACTATATCGAAGTCTCCTTCGGCTTTGATACTGCTTGCAAGATCTATTCTGAGATCATTGGTAATATTTTAAAGGATGCATTGTCGGCAAAAAAATACTATCACTTCATTAAGTTGATGGGGCGATCAGCCTCCCATATTGCCTTAGAATGTGCTTTACAGACTCATCCCAATTTAACCCTAATCAGCGAAGAAGTTGCCGATAAGCAATTGTCGCTAAAGCAAATTGTTGGTCAAATCGTGGCCATGATTTGTTCTCGGGCAGACAATGGGTGTCATTATGGAGTTATCTTGGTTCCAGAAGGGATGATTGAATGTATTCCCGAGGTAAAGCGGCTGATTCAGGAGTTAAACCACTTATTAGCTCCGGTCCTGCCTCATGCAAGGCAATTAGAGCAGCTGGAGGAGCATGCTAGTCAATTAGCCTATTTGCAGAAGTATCTTAGCGAATCCTCTATTCAATGCCTGCTCACTCTGCCTGGCTCAATTCAAAGGCAGCTTCTTTTAGACCGCGATCCGCATGGGAATGTACAGGTTTCTAAGATTGAAACAGAGCGCCTCTTGATTGAATTAGTGGACCAAGAGCTTCGCCATCTTAAGCTACAGGGGCGCTATAAAGGAACATTTAATCCACAACCCCAATTTTGTGGCTATGAAGGGCGCTCAGGCCTTCCATCTAATTTTGATTGTCAGTATTGCTATGCGCTTGGCCATGTAGCAGCTCTTTTGCTTAAAGCTGGAGTCACTGGCTATATGAGTTGCGTCAAAAACCTTACGCAGCCCGTTTCGGAATGGGAGGCCTTGGGGGTGCCCATTTATCGCATGCTGTGCCGCGAAATGCGGGAGGGAAAGCAAAAAACAGTCATTCAAAAAGCTTTGGTAGATCTGGAAGCTGCTCCTTTCCAATTCTTTGCGCAAAAAAGAGAGGGGTGGGTTGGCGAAGATGATTACCGCTGTCCGGGGCCCATTCAATTTGAAGGAGCCATTGATATTACTGATTGCTGTCCTCTTTCGCTTAGTTTAGAAAAAAGCATGGCAAGAATTTATTAAAACGCGCAGTGAAGTTTTGAAAAAAGTAATGCAGGCTGCCAATTTTTGAGCGCTGCAGTCAAGCTCTTTGCCGAAATCAAATAATGTTTAAAATTTTATTTTAACCCGCTTGAGAAATAATCTTTCGTATGGGCATTATGAATTTGATAATGCGCTCTGGTGTACGAGAGAGTAAATGCTCTTGACCTTGATTGAGTGAAAATTAAGGGACGGAAAAAGCTAGCAGCTATGAGGTGGTATGTATAAAACGATTATTATGGGAATCTTTATTGCGCTTATGGTAGGCGTAATTTTTTTGGCAACCAATTTAAAAGATGCCTATAAGGTCCTTCCTGGATTTACAACGCCAACAATGACTATCGATCCTCATGCAAGTTGGCGAGATTTTTCGCCTCAATCTGGCGGGTTTAAGGTCTTATTTCCAGCCGTTCCCCAGTTCGCAAAAGAAGCTGTCAACATTCCCAATACAGATAAGAAACGCCGCTATGAAATGTACGCTTCAGAAACAATCAATGGGACTGTTTTTATGGTTAGCGTCATTACATATCCTCAAGACTATGATACGGTGAATAAAACGCAAACGGTTCAATCTGTCGTCGATGAATTAGTTGCAAGCGATCCCGCCAATCATTTGTTAGAAAGCCGGGATGCTGTCTTTTTGGGTTTTCCAGCGGTAGATTTTCACATGGTCAACAAAGAATTCGATATCGAAGGTAAGTCATTCATGAATGACAAAACGGTTTATGTTCTTACCTATGTCGCGAGAAATAAGGATTACAACCGAGAAGACTACGATTACTTCATTAATTCTTTTCATCTGAACTCCCAAGATTCGAATAAGAATTGAAATGTTTATTCTTTGCCATTTAAGCTATTAAATAAAAGTGATACCACTTGGTGTCATTTTTTCTTAAGCGATGAATGATTGATTCTATTTATCACTACCCGAATACTTATCAAACGTATGTCTTAGTAAGCTTGCTCATTTAGGAAAATTGCATGTCCACATCCTCTCATCAATCGCCGCTTTGCCCTATTTGCGTTTCTGTAATGGGGGCAACTTATAGGGATTTAGCCAATCAAATTAGTCACATGCATAGAGGTGCTGATTTAATAGAAATCCGTTTGGATAGGCTTATCAAGATCGATTTTGACGAATTGATGCAGCTTAAGCAAATCACATCACTTCCATTACTGTGGACATTACGCAAGGTTTCCCAAGGAGGGTATTACAAAGGGAGTGGTGCTGAGCAGTTTGCGCTCCTCAGACAATTAGCCACAAAAGGTCCGGATCTTGTCGATGTAGAAGCTGATATGCCGCCTGAATCTATTGAGGAATTGCAAAAGCTTTCACCCAAAACAAAGTGGATTGTTTCCTGGCATGACATGGTCGGGACTCCTGCTGACTTAGAGGAGTGCTTAGATAAACTTTTTGCTATTCGGGGAGGAACCTATTATAAGCTCGCCACTTATGCGCATTCTATCATTGATTCTTTTCGTCTGCTTGAATTGGCGAAGAAGGCTAATATACAAAAGAGCCAGCTTTGCGTCGTTGGCATGGGCGAGCTTGGTCAATGCACCCGCATTTTGGCTCCGCTCGTCGGCCAGCCCTTTACTTTTGCTGCGGCAGATATAGGATTGGAGACGGCTCCGGGACAGCTTTCTATTCAGACTCTTTTGGAAACCTATTCCTTTAGAAAAATAAACCACCAAACGCGCCTATTCGGTTTGATTGGACATCCAGTTGATAAGAGTGTAAGCCATTTGACTCATAACGCTGTTTTTCAAAAATTGCAGCAAAATGCCGTTTATCTCAAATTTAATGTCAAAGAGAGTGAATTGACTGCTTTCTTTCAAAAGATTGCGCTATTTCCAATTGGCGGCCTTAGTGTGACGATGCCGCATAAAGAGCTTGTTCATTCCTCCATCGAGACTTTTTATCCAGAAGAAGCGGCTGTGCAGGCATGCAATACTCTTGTTTTTACTCCAGATGGAATCAGAGGCTATAATACAGATGGGATAGGAGCGCTAAAGACATTGGCGATCACCAATCTAAAAGGCAAAAAAATGGTCATTTTAGGTGCTGGAGGTACGGCACGAGCGATTGCGCACGAAGCAAAAAAAGAGGGGGCTCAATTAACAATATTGAATCGGACATCCAGGCGTGCAGAAATGCTTGCGAAGCAATATAACACTGCTTGGGGGGCATTGGATAAACTCGCCAGCTTGATGGAAGATGGGTATGACGTTTTAGTACAAGCAACTTCTGTTGGAATGGCTCCGCGATTGGACGATATGCCTATTTTGTCCGATTGGATCTTGTCGAATGCTCACGTTTTGGATGTGATCTCTAACCCTCAAGAAACACGCCTTCTTCGCGAGGCCAGGCTAAAAGGCTGTCAGACCTATCGTGGCATTGACCTTTTTGTCCATCAAGCAGTCCAGCAATTCGTTTGCTGGTTTGGCGCAGGGGTCGATCAAAGGGTAATTGAACAAACCATTCGAGACCATTTGCCAATGACTTCTGCCAATAAAAAACATGTCAAAGTTCAAAAAAGTGCTCTAAACGGCTCTCTTTCACTTCCGCCTTCCAAATCACACTCGGTGCGAGCCGTCTTATTGGGTGCTATGGCACAAGGCATTTCGCGGATCGACAATCCTCTCCATTCGCCTGATGTGACCCAAGCGATCTGCGCAGCGATAGAACTTGGAGCCCAAGTCAGGCAAGATGATCAAGGAATGACCATTATTGGAGTAGGCGGGAGGCCGCAAACGCCGGCTGGTATTATCGATTCGGGCAATTCGGGGCAGGTTTTGCGTTTCGTTGGCGCACTCGCAGCATTAAGTTCTGGATACACGGTCATCACGGGTGATCATTCCATTTGTTCCAATCGGCCGGCTCAACCGCTACTAGATGGTTTAAGTCAATTGGGAGTATGGGCTAAATCGACGCGGCAAAATGGCTACGCGCCCTTAATTATTAAGGGGCCCCTTATTCCGGGCAAGGCAGAATTAGATGGCACGGATTCTCAGCCCGTTTCAGCTTTATTGATGGCTGCCGCTTTTGTCGATGGCGTAACAGAAATTTTTGTTCGTAAAGCTGGCGAAAAGCCCTGGATTGCCTTAACGCTTTCATGGCTTGATCGCTTAGGAGTTTCTTATACGCAAGAAAACTTTGAACATTTTGTCGTAAAAGGATGCCGTGAAAGGCCGAGTTTTCACATACAGATTCCAGGTGACTTGAGTTCGGCAGCTTTCCCGATCGTTGCAGCCTTGGTGACGAAGTCTGAGATTACTATCCATCGAGCTGACATGGATGATATACAAGGAGATAAAGAGCTTGTTTATCTCTTGCAATCGATGGGCGCCGCTATTGACATTGACCGCACAGCCGGCTCTTTGCGCGTCTGTAAAGGATCGCTCCTCATTGGAAAAGAAATTGATGTCAATGCATTTATTGACGCAGTCCCTATTTTAGCTGTCTTGGGATGCTTTGCCGAAGGCGAAACGCGTTTAGTCA
This sequence comes from Candidatus Protochlamydia naegleriophila, assembly GCF_001499655.1. NCBI lineage: Bacteria > Pseudomonadati > Chlamydiota > Chlamydiia > Parachlamydiales > Parachlamydiaceae > Candidatus Protochlamydia > Candidatus Protochlamydia naegleriophila. The sequence continues at coordinate 1,476,401 of NZ_LN879502.1, read as the reverse complement.
ATGGGGCAATTGCCCGCCACAAGGAAAGCGACCGATTGGCTTGCATCACTAAAGAATTAAAAAAAATGGGGGCTAGGATCGAAGAGACTGCCGATGTGTTGACTATTCATCCGTCGAATTTAAAAGGAGCCCTAGTCCAAAGTTATCAGGACCATCGCATGGCCATGGCATTGATCGTTGCGGGATTGGCTGCAGAGGGAGAAACGATCGTTGAAGGAACGGCATGCATCCAAAAGAGTTATCCTGGATTTATTGAAGATATGAGGAATATGGGGGCTTATGTTGGCTAAGAATGTGATGCTTATTGGCTTTCAAGCCAGTGGAAAAACAACCTTTGGCCGATTGCTTGCCAAGCAGCTTAATCGCCCTTTTATTGACACAGATGACTTGATCCAGCAATACCATCCCTCTTTGTCGTGCAGAGAAATCTACCGTACCTTTAGCAAAGATTACTTTCGTCGCTTGGAAGCAGAGGTCGTGGCGGGGTTGGAGCATACCTTAAGAGGAGCTGTCATTGCAACCGGAGGCGGGTGTTTGATGAATGAGAGCAATGGATACTCTTTAAAAAAACATAGCCATGTTATTTATCTGGAAGTGTCTTTCCAGGTTTTAAAGGAGCGGATTTTGACTCGCACTTCTTTGCCCTCTTATTTAGATAAAGGTGATCCTGAAAATTCATTAAAGCATTTATATGAAGAGAGATCGGCTATCTACGAAAAATGGGCGGATCAGATTTTGACGATCCAGCAAGAAGATATGACGCAGACCTTAAAACGTCTCTATGAGATGTCGTTAAGTCTGCAAGATGCGCTCAACTATCAAGGATGAGAAGAGGTTTTAGGTGGCGTCGAATAGTTTTGGAAATATATTTAAAATTGTGACTTGGGGCGAGTCGCACGGTAAGGCCATTGGAGTAGTTGTCGATGGGTGTCCAGCCGGCCTAGCCTTGAGCGAGGATGATATTAACGCTGAATTATTTTGGCGGATGCCGGGACGAAATGCCTTTACTTCTCCTAGGCAGGAAAAAGATTGCGTTGAAATTTTATCCGGGGTTTTTGAAGGGGCGACAACCGGAGCTCCCATTTCACTGATCATCTGGAATCTGGATGCACGATCGCAGTCATATGAATCCATGCAAACTTTATTAAGGCCGGGACATGCCAACTATACCTACTTGCAAAAGTATGGCAGCTTCGATCATCGAGGTGGCGGGCGAGCCTCTGCAAGAGAGACGGCTTGCAGGGTAGCAGCCGGCGCTATTGCTAAAAAGATATTATCAGTCATTGGTGTGAAAGTCGTCGCTTTCTTGCGGTCGGCAGGGGCTATAAAAGGAGACTTTGATTTATCGTACTTTAGCAGCGATACGAGCCTTTTGCATGTACGCATAAGAGAAAGCGCAGTTTTTTGTCCCGATTCTGCAACGGCCCAGCAGATAGAGGCTGCCATTGATATGGCTAAGAAAGAAAAAGATTCGGTCGGCGGCATTGTCGAAGCTGCTGCTTTCAATGTCCCTGTAGGCTTCGGAGACCCGGTCTACGAAAAATTAGAGGCCAATTTAGCCAAAGCCATGCTTTCCATACCAGCTTCTAAAGGATTTGAGATAGGATGTGGATTCATGGCAGCCGGCATGAAAGGTTCGGAACATAATGATCCTTTCGCCATTGAAAACCAAAAAATTATTTTGACGAGCAACCATGCAGGCGGGACTCTTGGCGGAATTTCAAATGGCATGCCAATTGTGGTCCGTGTTCCCTTTAAACCAACCTCTACCATTGGGCAGGATCAAAAGACTGCCTCGATCGAAGGGGAATCGAAAAATCTAAAATTGCCGGAAGGCTCACGCCACGATCCTTGCGTAGCGATTAGAGCCGTTCCTGTGGTTGAGGCTATGTTTGCCCTTGTCCTAGTCGATGCGATGCTCATGAATCGAAGCATTGGCTTGAATGTTTGATTGCTTCTCTCCCTATCGCCGTTTTCACTAAAAGATTCATCCACCTTCCCTAAATTTTTTACGAACGATCAATAGATCGTTTCTTACACCTATTTTTATATATAATTAAAAAGTGAAATTGATCCTCAGAATGCCTTGTGAGGGTAATAGATTGCGTATAATTCAGCGCTTAACTAGAATTACCTCCTTCCCACTATTTTAAGGGCACTCATGAATAAAGTTTCCATTTACATTGTTTTATTAATTGGCTTGATTCTTCCAAGCCAAACCATCATGGCCAAGACGCTACATGCCATTCTTGTGGCTGATACGGTCCATGACATCAGTTCGATTACAAGACCAGATCTTGCCAAGTGGCAGCAAGAGTTGAGAGTGATCTCCAAACACACGCAGATGACGCTGAAAGAAAAGAGCTTTTCGGGACGAGAGTTTCAAAAAGATGTCGTTTCCAATTACATAAAGGATCTGGCAGTTGGCGCTGATGATGCTGTAGTCTTTTTCTTTTCAGGACATGGTTATAGAACGGCTCAAAAAAATACGCCTTGTCCTTTTTTGATGTTTGAATTCTATAAGCAAGGGATCGATTTAAAATGGGTCTCGGATACGATTAGTGATAAAAAGCCTAGATTTGCCTTAATTATGTCCGATTGTTGCAATAACTACGTTGAAAGGGGATTTACGAACGAAGGAAAAAATATCCAGGTTAACCTCTCCACAATTCAACCCAACAATCGGGGATACAGGCAGCTTTTTTGCAATGCAAAAGGGTGTATCCTGATTTCTAGCTGCAGTCCGGGGCAATTCTCTTATGGTTCTCGCTTTGGAGGCCTCTATACCCAGTGCTTTTTTGCTAGTTTGAATAAAGAACTATCTGAAAAGACTCCTAGCTGGAAAAACCTTCTCCAGCGCGCTAATGGCTATATTAATCACATCCAAAAGCCTGTTTGCCAAATCTCCCGTTGATTACAAATTCTTGATGCATTAAATTTTTTATTTAATGCATCAAGGAGTAAACATATGCAAAAGATTGCCGGAATTTGCTTAGCTGCGTTTTTTTCATTGTCAGTTATTTATAGCGGTTTTGCTCATGCACAGACTGGCCCAGGCGGATCGAGAATGGAGTCGCTTCCCCCCATGCACGCTAACCGCCCCAATGTGTCCATTACTCCGGGTGTACTACAGCCTAAGCCTATGGCTGTCCAGCCTCTGGTTCCGCAACAAGCGAGCTACTTACACCCAGGGGTCATTGTTTTTCGCAATAATACATGGGAAGGTGGGGACCATTTGCTGAATCTTACCAATAACATTGGGATTTACGTCACGATCGTCAAGCCTGAAGGGGATCAATTGGATGTGACTGAAGATCAACTCAAGAAGCTTGTCGAAGAGATTTTTAGAAGCGTTAATATTAATCCAGTCACTTTAGCTCCAGCTGGGCAACCACCTCTACCTGCTTTCCAAATTCAAGTCTTGGCTTATCCCATCGATAAAGGCTATGTAGCAGCTTGTGAAGGAAGATTGTTTGAATCTGTAACTTTACAACGTTTTATCTTAGACCCGGCCATGGCCTTCCAAGCCATAACATGGGAGAAAAAGAGTTTGCAAGTCGGTCCGACTACTAAAATTGCAGAGCAAATTCAAAGTAGCGTTGCCGAAATTGCGCAGTCTTTTGCTGAGCGTTTCGATGCTTACGAAAGACGCAAAAGAGAAATGAGATAGTCATTTTTTAGGAAGTCTCCACGGTGCTTAGAAGCTTGGGAGACTTCCACATTTTTTATTCGTAGTTTTTCTATCCAATCGATCCTATTATAACTCATTTCAGCCCCGTTGAATTCTTGAATTTAAAATTATTTTATTTTACCTTTATTCGTTCTTTATAAGTTTAATTTAAAAATAGGATTCGTTTTTAAAAGACGAACTAAGTGTAAATAACAATTAAAGAAGAGCTTGTGAACTCATGGGGATGCACTCTTTAAAGGATTAAAAATGATTGATACAATGACACGTGCTGTTTATTCTTACGTAGACCAAATGCCTCACAATGTGCTTGATTCAGCATTGAAAAGCGGCATTTACTCATTTGCGCTAAACTCGGCTTTCTCTGGCAGTTTCGAGGTCGGAGCTGTTATAGGAGGGATTGCTGCTACAGTTTCGCTTGTGCATGCATTGACAACTCCGCTTTTTAAAAGAATGGTTGGCGGAGATGTCGTTCAGTGGCCACAGCGCGCCTGCCATTTACTTGTCAACCTCGCTCTTACTCAAGTCGCAGTCAATGCTGTGACTGCATTGCGCGTTAATTTAATTAGCAGTGCCGCGCTTATAATTGGAGTTTCTTTTTTATTCTCTGGCACGCAAGAGACGAACTTGAATCGCGGCGGCTTGTATATATTTATCTAAATCAAGCCTTTGCGATCTTGATAAACACCCCTCTTTATTTAAGAAAATAAAGAGGGGTGTTTATCACCATTAATTGCTTGAATTATAATTTCAGATTCTTAAAATAGAGATGTATTCAAATTAACTATGTGAATACAAAGAATCAAAAACTCAGGCTTATATGTTAGCTTCTGGCTTAATAACACCTACCTTTTTCTTTCGTACGGCCGTCAAGGGCCGATAATCACTCGCGTTCCGATTTACTTTTAATTTTTAACATAAAATTTCAGACTGGAGAAAAGGTATGTTCCGGAAAATGCCCTTCATTTTATTGGCCATGATTGTGCTGGCTGCGGTCTCTCATTCTTGGCTTCCATTGGCTTTTAAATCATTTTTATATGCTTTAAGCTTGTCTCTTAAGAGCATCATCGTTTTTTGCTTGCCGTTTCTAATTTTTGGATTATTGTTTAAAACAGCTTCTCAGTTGGCAAAAAAAGCTTCTAAAGTTGTTTTTTTCTTGTTGATAGCCGTCTGTGCCTCCAATTTTTTATCTACGCTCATCAGCTATTCTGTCGGGCATTTTGCCTATCAATTTGATCTGTCGATGTCGCTGCCTGAAGAGGGTGTTTCCCTACTTCCGATGTGGCAATTTTCGCTTTCAAAGTGGTTTGAAAACAGCACAGCGATGTTTTCTGGATTGTTTTTAGGGATAGTTATTGGACGCTGGAAGCCTGCCTTGTCGGAGAGTGTTTCTTCTTCGCTCGAAAAGGTCATCGCTCTCTTTTTGAAAGGGTTTCTTTGTGTGCTTCCAGCCTTTATCTTGGGATTTGTGATAAAGATGAATCATGATCAGTTGATGGCTCATATTTTGCGCAACTACGCCCTGGTTTTTACTTTGATTGCTTGCGCCGTCTTTTCCTACATAGTTCTCATTTACTTAGTAGCCAATCGCTTTCAAGCCAGTGCTTGCGTGCGCAGTTTAAAAAACATGCTTCCAGCGGCAATAGCAGGCTTCGGCAGCATGTCGAGCGCTGCAGCCATGCCGCTTAGTATTTTGGGCGCTGAAAAAAATGCTCAGAATCCAGATCTTCCCCGCTTTATTATTCCAGCGGCTGTCAATATCCACCTCATTGGAGACTGCTTTGCGATTCCCATTTTTGCCTTTACCGTACTTAAAAACTTTGGGGTTGCTGAACCGTCTCTTTTAGTTTACCTAAGCTTTGCTAGCTATTTTGTATTGGCAAAATTTTCAGTGGCAGCAGTACCGGGCGGCGGAATCCTCGTGATGCTGCCCATTCTAGAAAGTGCACTTGGATTCAACGCGGAGATGCTCTCTTTAATTACTGCTCTTTACATCCTTTTCGATCCCATCATCACTTGTGCCAATGTGCTCGGCAATGGCGGCTTTGCCATGGTCATGGAAAAATGCCTCGCGAATGGAGATGTTCGGCAGGTTGAAGCACCCATCTTAAAAAAAGCGCTTTGATGTCAATGGAGCAGCAAGCAATGCTGCTCCAGCCCTCTTAAATTCATGCAGATTCTGGCTATCATATAATTATAAAAGTTAAATTAAATGCATTAGGTGTTTTTGTTTGATTATTTTTTTATAATTGATTGAGAATAGTAGTTGTTGAATTAAAATCTATATTTTATTAGGATTGTTTGAAATAGTGTAGTTTATTAAAAAAAGGAAGATAAAATGTTAGATGCTATTCGTTCATATTCAAATCAGTTACCGAGAGACATTTCTGGTGGTATGTTAAAAAGCGGAATCGTTTCTTTTGTTGTCGGTAGTTTGGTAACGCAGAATGTGCAAGCTGGGGTGATATTAGGTGGTGCAGCGATGACAGCTTCTTTGATTCATGGACTCACGACGCCTTTCTTTCGCAAGTTTTTTTCGACTGGGCAAACGATGGGGCAAATTAAGTGGTATCAAACAGCTATTCAAATGACGGTGAGTTTGGGATTGACTCAGGCGATTATGAATTCCTTCACTCATTTTCGCACAAATGTGATGGCAGGAGCTCTCTTTTCAATCGGATTGAGTCTTGCTTTCGAAGGTTTTAGAGATCGTCCTATTAACAAGCCGACCACGTACTGGGTCTTCTAATGGCTTCTTTCGAGGATTAAAGTTAGCCCCCAAATGAGCATGCTTGTTTGAGGGCTTTTTAATTTTAGACTTTAACTTGGGAGAGATTGCCTTCTTTTACCGACATACAGGCTGTTTGTAAAGAGGGAGGGAAGTTGCAGGAGAGTTGGAGCTGCCTTAGCAAATCGATCATTTCAAGCGCTGCGAGAGCAGCATCACTACCCTTATTGCCAGCTTTGGTGCCGGCCCTTTCGATGGCTTGCTCGATCGTGTCTGTTGTGAGGACTCCAAAAATAACAGGCAAGTTTGTTTCTAAAGAGAGGTTAGCTACGCCGGATGCCGCTTGTCCAGCGACATAGTCGAAATGGGGGGTTGCGCCACGGATGACAGCACCAAGGCAGATGATTGCATCAAATTGTCCTGAATGGGCCATTTTCTTGGCAATTAGGGGGATTTCAAAAGCTCCTGGAACCCATGCAACAGAAATAGATTGAGAGGAGATCCCGTGGCGCTCGAGCGTATCCAGGGCTCCTTGTAATAAGCTGTGTGTAATCATATCATTAAAGCGCGCCACCACGATTCCTATGCGGACATTAGAATTGGTTAACTTGCCTTTATATTCTTTCATGGTAATCTCCACTCTCTTTATTTCTTCTACGAGGCGGCTTCTGCATCGATGATATCGAGCAAATGGCCGAGTTTATCTTTCTTAGTTTTTAAATAGCGTTTATTTTCTTCGGTCGAGCAAACGACGAGGGGGACTCTCTCTACAATTTCTAAATCATAGCCAGCAAGCCCGCTGTACTTGGATGGGTTGTTGGTTAACAGTCGAATGGTTGTCAAGCCTAAATCGACCAGCATTTGGGCGCCAATTCCATATTCGCGCGAGTCAGCCGGCAAACCAAGCTCAAGATTGGCCTCTACCGTGTCTCTGCCCAAATCTTGCAGATGATAAGCGCGCAGCTTATGTCCAAGTCCGATTCCCCGCCCTTCGTGGCCTCGCAAATAAATAATGGCTCCATGTCCTTCTTGATTGATTTTTTCCATTGCTTGTCGCAATTGGGGGCCGCAATCACAGCGCCTCGATCCAAACACATCGCCTGTTAAGCACTCGGAATGGACTCGAACGAGTACGTTCGCTCGATTGCGTATTTCGCCTTTGACTAAAGCAATGTGCTGGATTCCATCCAACTGCGATTCGTACACATAGGCGGTAAACTCGCCAAACTCTGTCGGAATCTTTGCTTGGGAGACACAATGGACAAGCTTTTCACGGCGTCTGCGATGGCGAATGATTTCGGTAATGGTAATGATGGGGATGCTGTGCTCTTTGGCAAATTTTTCAAGATCGGGCAGGCGCATCATCGTTCCATCATCATTGATGAGCTCTGCAAGCACACCAGCCGGGTAAAGTCCTGCTAAGGCGGTGAGATCGACGGCAGCTTCTGTATGACCTGCTCGCTTGAGGACCCCGCCTTCTTTATAGCGCAAGGGGAAAATGTGGCCTGGGCGACAGAGATCTTCGGGCTTTGTCTGTTCATCAACCATCGAAAGAATCGTTTTAGCCCGGTCTGAGGCAGACACACCGGTTGTTACTCCACCATGCCGGTAATCAACAGAGACCGTAAAAGCTGTTTGCTTGCGGTCAGTATTGTCCGCAACCATTTGAGGCAAACGAAGCTCGTCGAGGCGTTGGCCATGCATGGCAAGGCAGACAATTCCGGTTGTATTGCGGATCATGAAACCCAAAGAGGCTGCGGTTGTTTTATCGGCGGCTAAAATGAGGTCCCCCTCGTTTTCCCGATTTTCGTCATCTGTGACGATGACAAATTTGCCTTGAGAGAGTGCAGAAAGTGCTTCTTCTATTGAGCTTGTTTTCATGATGTTGTCCTTGCAGAATAATCGGTTTGATAAGGAGTAATTAACCGTTCAATATATTTTGCCATCAAATCAACTTCTAAGTTAACTAAGCTGCCAACGCCCTTGATTCCAAACGTTGTGGCTTGGGCAGTGTGGGGAATCATGGCAAAAGAAAAGTGATGATGGTCAATTTCAGCCACCGTTAAACTGACCCCATCGATGGCAATCGAACCTTTATGGACGATGTACCGCATCAAAGAGGGGGGAGCCTGGATGGTTACCCACCACGATCCATCTTTTAAAGGCTTTTTGCAAGTCATTTGTCCAATCTCGTCAATATGCCCTTGCACGAGATGGCCGCCTAAACGATCCTGATATTTAATCGCTCGCTCTAGGTTGACATGATCGCCTGCTTGAAGGGTGCGAAAATAAGTGCGATTCAGCGTTTCTTCAACGAGATCGCAGCACCAGCCTTGCGCATGGTGGTCGACAATCGTAAGGCAACAGCCATTGACGCTAATAGAATCGCCTTGCTTGGCATCTGATAAAACTTTGCTAGCCTGAATGTGAAAACGAGCTCCTTCAGATTTCCAGTCGATGGCCGTAATGCTGCCGAGCTCCTCTACAATTCCTGTAAACATGAAATATTCCTTTGTGCCCTTTAAAGCTTGTTTGACATGAATCAAAAGCTGCAAAAATCACTTATTGCTTAACTATTAAGCCCTTAATAGTACTTGGTTAGCGAATAAAAATTAAACATAATTGTAGGGTTGAATCCGGAGATTAAATGCTAAAAAAATGAAAGGCTTGCTCAACAATCCATTAATTCTTGATCTTCAATAAGTAAAGTGTATTTTTACAAAAGCTGTTTAAAGACATTTATTTTTTGCTGCTGGCAATTTGGGCAAATATGGGTACTCCTTTGAGCGACAACACCTCTTTCGATAGTGTGTCCGCAGCGCGGGCATGGCTGGCCTGTGCGTCGAAAAACGTTGAGTTGGTTTTGATGATGCCCTCTCGATCCATCTAACCGGTAATAGTTTGTTCGCCCGCTTCCAAGAGTCGTTCCTTGCGCATCGATGCCTTTTTGTAGCACGAGCCGGATGCTATGATAAAGCCTTACCACTTCTTTTTGAGAGAGTTGATTGGCTGGCTGCAAAGGATGCAGGCAGGCCTCCCAAAGGGCTTCGTCGACGTAAATATTGCCTAATCCAGCCAAAAAGGTCTGATCCAGCAAGAGAGGTTTTAAAGCCCTCTTTCGGCTTTTTAATAGAGTGGAGAAGTTTTTAAGAGAAAAGGATGAGTGCAAAGGTTCTGGGCCGATGCGGCCCAAGATCTCTTCAATGTCTTTAACTAAGTACCAGCGTCCAAATTTGCGCGTATCGTGATAGAGAAGCTGCTTATCATGGCTTAAATTAAGCTGTAGGCGTATATAGGGGGAGTGCTGAGCCTCTTTCAAACCGAGTAGAAGCTTTCCTGTCATTCTTAGATGGACGATGAGAAACAAATGATTGGTGAGATGAAAGACGATATACTTTCCTCGCCGCTCAATTGCCGTAATCGTCTGGTTGGGGAGTTGTTTGTAAAAAGCCTCTATGGATGGTGTGTGAACAATTTTATTCCAAAATACTTTAACCTGCTCAATTTTTTGTCCAATCAAGCCAGCTTGCTTTAAATCTTGCAAAATTGTATGCACTTCGGGGAGTTCTGGCATTTGCATCCTGTATAAATAGGTGGTTTAGAATAGAAATCTCTTCTATTTTATTTCAAATAAGCCTAAAAACAGAATCTTTTTTTACATTGTGCTAGACTAAAAAGAAAAATATGCTACAATTAAATTAGTACATGAGTTGAGGTAGCCAGCCAATTTTACACACACCCTTTACGCATACAGTTAGTGTAGCGAAAAGAGGTTCATACGTATACTTTTTGAGGCCTGTTAGGACCAGTAGCGAGATCGTCGTTTACTCTTTTTCAAACCTATCACACCTATTGAACTCAAAGTTAGATACCTTGTTTCCCCTTGCTTCATACACCCTGAATGAGTAAAACTCCTTTTGTGAATGCAAAAGGAAAAAAATGTCCTTGTTCAGAGTCGAGGGGAGCTGAATAAGCACAAATTAGACCCCTTGTTAACTTAATCCTATGGAGAATTTTATGAAGAAAATATTTGTTGGTAATCTTTCTTGGAAAACAAGCGAAGATCAACTGAAAGCTCATTTCGAAGCTTTCGGTAAAGTTGTTAGCGCCAAGATTGTTACTGATCAAATGACAGGCAAATCTAAAGGCTTCGGTTTTGTAGAAATGGAAAATGCTACAGATGCAGAAACAGCTATCCGCGAATTGAATGGCAAGCCTTTAGTCGACCGCAACCTCCGCGTCAGCTTGGCTCAAGAAAGAGACCGTAGCGAAAGAAGAGATCCGCGTTCTTTTGGCGATAGACCTTCTTTCGGCGGCGACAGACGTTCTAACTACCGTTCGTAATCGACTTTGACAGAAACGTTTAGTCTCAAAGGCAAGAGTTTAGTTTAAACTCTTGCCTTTTTTTATTTTCCTACTTTTTTTCCAATTACTTTCCGCAAAAACACGATAAAATAACCCTCTAGATTATCAGACCTTTATTTACAAAGCCTTCTTTTTTTTAGCATATATTATCAGACGTTAAAAGGAGCGCTTGCTCCACTTTGGCTAGAAAGAGGGCGGTAGGGGGATATGCTTTTTGCATGCATTCATTGGGTGGAGAGCGTTAAGCGATTAGATTTGAATAATAGATAAGCGTTTGCATCACCCTTACGCACATATTTAAACATGGCTCCTAATGAGGGTCTTTCTACATCCTACTCGATATAAATGTATTCAAAGATTAACTGTTTAAAAGTTAATTGAAAAATTAAAAGAGTGTTTTTATGCCATCTATTAATAAAAACCAACGATTTAATTGAATTGTTTTGCTGAAATAAATGGAGGAAAATTGACGTTTGGGGCGCAAGATTCTCCTCCAACTCAGGAAGTTACCCTTCAAACACGAGAGCTAAGCTGGTTTTCTAGGTGTGTTAAAAAATAAATGAGAACACATCTCTCGTCGGTAGAATTGGTAGGCCTGTTTAACTTTTATCTTAGCGGTTAGCTTGGTGGGTATCCCTGTTCTGATTTTATGGAAAAAGGAAAATGATCTATCGAAGGCAACTTTAGGTCATTCTGACAGTTGCCCAAGCGTACAAATTTTTTCCGTTTTCTTTGGCAATTCCCTATATGGAACTTGTTCTTTCATAACCCATCGCATGCTGCCGGTTTTGGCGAGCTTCTTTTTCCAGATGGGCTCAGTCTAATTTACACCCTTTTTAGATTAATAATTATTCTCTTTCAAACACATGAGGAAAGTGATTGTTAACTATATATTATCAGACGTTTGAGAAGGAAAGTTTTTCTGTTTCCTCGCGAAAGCTAAAAAGGTTTGTGTTTAAAGATTATCAGACGTTAATGCGGAGGATGTACATTCTTCATTTGGGATGGTGTTACCAATTGGAGAAAAAAATTTACCTTTTATTTAGTTATATTTGGAGGCTTGGTAGGCAGACTAGAGGCCATAGCGAGCGCTCGGTGAACTGTAGGGTAATGGAGTAAAAATAATAGGCGCTCGTGACTGATCAGAAGTTGTCAAAAAAATCTATCAAATGTTCTCATAAGACTGAAGAGAGAGGGGTAGATGTTTTTCTTTTTGAATTCGGGGTTTGGGGAGCAATGGAACAGAAAACCGGCTTAAGGATTTTATTTGCCTAAAGAATCATGTAGAAGTCTCAAGCCCCCGTTGAAGACTGAGTCAGGTATATCAAATGAATAACGACCTAACATGTTAACATGATCGTAGACTAATAGGGATAGCCTAGCTATATTTTCATCTCGAACTGATTTTCCATTCTTTCGAAGTTCTTGAATAACAGCATCTATATAATCCGACGAAAAGGGCTTGATGTAATTTTGCATTAATCTAATAGATGTAAAAGTGTCTTACATCTATCTAATCTTAATTTGCAGGAAAAAAGAAGATTTCGTAAACAGAAAAGAAATGAAAAATAATACCTTTAATAATTGGGGAAAGTGTGCAATCACTGATTAGCATAGGAATAGGAGCCATTTTTGGAGCTTTATTAAGATGGAAACTTGGAGAAAGCTATAATCATGTTTTCCCAACACTACCTATAGGGACGCTTATTGCAAATTTGTTGGGCTCATTTTTAATGGGGATGCTCATTTTTCTTACAACAGACCATTCTTTTTTGTCACAAGAGGTCCGACTGGGAATTATTACTGGGTTTTTAGGAAGTTTAACAACTTTTTCAACCTTTTCAGGTGAAGCGTTAATGCTTTTTTCACGACAAGAATACTTATGGCTTTTTGCTTTAGTTGGATTGCATGTTGGGGGATCCCTAATAATGGTTTGCATGGGATATTTAATCTTAAAATTTATTCATCAATCAATAGGGGTTTAGATGAACGGATATCAACTGAAATTTTATATGCATGAAAATAGAAAGCACAGAGGGATTCTTCTTTATGAATGGTTAATTGAAAAAGCCAAAGAAATGGGAATACATGGCGGCTCTGTATTTAGAGCAATAGCTGGATTTGGTAGACATGGGATCATTCATGAAGAGCATTTTTTTGAGTTAGCCTCAAATATTCCTGTAGAAACTGTTTTTATATTAACCGAGGAAGAATGTTCTAATTTTATCTCTATTCTAAAAAGTGAGAAATTAAATATTTTTTTTGTGAAGATTCCTGTTGAATTTGGCGTTTTAAATGGGAATGAATAAGACGCATTTCAAGTGTAAGACAGTCTTACATCTTCAAATAACGGAGTATGGAGTGTTGTAAGTTGTAGGGCAAATCCAAGCTTATTGTGAATGCCACGACGACGAGCAATCAATAAACGGTCATCATCGCTAATATAGAAATAACGTGCGAGATCATCCGACGATGGCGACATAACGTAACGACCATAGCTTTCACGTTAAGCTTCTGTGAGAAAAATTAGAGGTACCTAAACTCCCTTTCACAAGCCTATCAATAGACTAAACTTGATAGATTGGCACGATCAATCTCTGACCTAATGATAATTATACAAAATTTCAACCAAAGACTATTGTCTTTGTGGATGATAAAAGAGAGAATCTCCACTCTGTCGAAGAAGTATGTGCAGAGCTTGGCATCGATTTCATCGGCTACGAATTTACAGGAGCTTACTCTCTCCATCAGCCAGAACTCAATGATGCGGACGAACAATTGCGCGTTCAAGTGCTTGGAAAAGAGCTGCATTGGTTAACAGATGCAGAATTAAAGGCACGAAACTAAAAAGGATTTACGATGATTCAATATGGCTTTACAGTCATTATAGTAAGCAGCTCAGAAAACATCTAAAGTATCATTCTCCTAGGCTAAATTAATTGCCATTATTCATTGGTTTGTCAGATAAAAATCCTTAAGTCGGTTTTCTGTTCCATTGCTCTCCAGACCCCAATTCTTATTCAGCTATTAGCTGAACATTGAGGTGTAAAAGGGGATAAATGAAATAATTAAAATTAAGACTTGAAGTATGCGCTTGCATTCTCTATAAATTAAAAAGTTTAAACCATAGAGGTAACCCTATTGAAAGAAACGGTTTCTTGGTTTACTAGAAATTTAGTTGAGCACCCTGGAAAAAAAACTGGGGAAATAAAATTAAAATTTTGACCAAAAAAGGAGAATTGATAATGAGAAAGTTACTTTTTGCCGCTATGATGGTATTCAGCAGCGTTGGACTTGTTCATGCAGACTCTAGTCACTCGGATTTCCATCATCACCATTCCGATTTATTTGACGCCAGCCAGAGCTCTCAAACTTACCGCGTAAGAGGATTTAATCCATTTACCCAAACAACCTATACAGGTATCGTCACGCTAACACGGGCTGGAGAGATTTTTGCTGCAAATTGGCTTTTCGATGACGGTACAAGCGAAATTGGAACAGGCTTCTTAGAAAATGGGCAATTATCCTTCGTCTTTTCAGATGCTGTCAATCCGCTTTCAGAATTGCCAGGAGTTCAAGTTTATGAAATTCATCGCAGGCATTTAAAAGGGCATTGGACAATTTTAGGGCAAGCTTTAGTTGGGGAAGAAACTTTAACTAGAATCGATTAGAGATAGGACTGGCTGGTTATGGGATTTTCCCATAACCAGCCAGACTTCGAAAGTTTCAAACAAGATTATTTGATTAATTTCTCCAGAAGTCCAGATGCGCCTTCTTCCAACCCTTTAATCAAGTCATTAGCGTTCAAATCTTTAAGCTTTTTCTTCTTTTCTTTTACAGACTTGATGTTTTCGGAAGAATTGTCTTTTTCACCTTGCGGAACACTTAATTCAGCTGCTGACTCTTGCTCGCTTGTAGAATCTTTGAACTCATGAATCCAAGGGAATGGCTGAGTCGTTGGAGCTGGAGGTGTTGGATCAAATTGATTAGACATTGCTGCTTCAAGAACATTACCAAGCAATTTAGCTTTGGGGTCACCATGTAGTTGAGCGACTAAAGCGCTAATGCGGCCAGCTGCTCGCTTTTTATCGATTTCAATGTGCCCTTTGCGGCCTTTAATCGGAATCTGTAAAAAATAATTTTGATCCAAACCTTGAATGTTGAATGCATAGCGCAGCGACTGTGCGCTCAGCCCCAAAACAAGATTCATTTTTTGCGTGTTCAAGTCAATATCGCCCCAACTAGCCAGTGTATATTGGTTAGCGACAAGCAGGTCGAGCCGTTTAAGAGATAATTGCCCCTTATTGAGCTGAAAATAAAGAGGAGTAAACCAGATTGTAAATTGATCTTCTGCAATGGGGCGAATGAAACTCAAGATGGAGCGTAGCTCTCCTTCGTTGCGGAAGCGGATTTTTCCAAGATCGATTATTCCTTTTTCGATCGATAACTTGCTGAACTCGAAGGGGAGCAGTTGGCATGAAAACCCAGCAGGGTCGATATAGAGTGTGAGGGGTTTTTCCGAATCAATGGCTGTACTCAAAATCGGCATGCTTCCTTCCAGCATTGAGCGGCCTAATAGGGGAGTGACTCGTATTTGCCATTCCAAAGGATCTTGGAGAGTCAATATTCCTTGTTTGAACATTCCATTGATCTTCGCATAGCCATTAACTCCTGAAATATGCCCCTGAACCGGACCAGACAATTGCTGTAGTTGAATATTGAAATCGGCCTCAATTGTATCGCCAAGCAAGGCTTGAATGCGGTTTAAATCTTTTTCGTTTAAAAAGAGCAATGTTTGCACCCACTGAGCTGGAAGTTTGCGCGCTTGAACATTTGTCATCAAGGAGGCCTGCTGCCAGTTCCGCAACTTACCGTTTGCATCAAAAAACTGTGCCAATTTTCCATCGATAGAAACAGATGAGTCTTTAGAGGAAGAGCGGAGTGAAAAGAGAAACTCTTCTGCTAAGTTACTGCTTTCTACTTTGCCCTCAACTTTGACAGGAGAAAGCATGGGAAGCTCTTTCCACTGAATTGGTGTTGTATTGAATTGAAAAGCTATCTGGCCCTTTTCTGCAGCAGCTAAAGAAAAGGGAAGTGGAATGTATAAATTAGTTAAACTTCCAACTAGGCTGACAGGTTCTGCAAGAGTCAGTTGTGTTTTGCTTTCTGAAGCAAGGAGCGAATAAAGGTAGCGATAGCCTTCAGGGGTTAATGTCCAACGCATTTCACCAGACGGATTGGTCGATTCATACAAAGTAATAGCACGGTCGATTTTTAAGCGGGTTTTAGCGTGGAAAAAGCCACTGTCGATATACATATCCCAATAAGCTGGCGCCTGTTGATCGCGATCAATCAGAGTCTTTAAGTCTAAGTCAATACTTGGACCAATCAAAGGACTCAAATCCTTCTGATTGAAAACAAGACTGACAAAGGCGGTGGGAAGCTGCTTAAAATCGGTTGCAATTTCAGCTTTTGCATGCTCAAAATTGACTTGGTATTCAGTAGAAAGCCAATGATTTAAATGAAGTTTAGCATTAATTTGACTTGGTTTTTGGCGATTAGAGTCGGCATATGCCAAAGTCTTTAAGTCAAACAAAGCGCTATTTTGGCTCGCATTTACAGACCAATTCAATATTAGCTGTTCAAATGTCAATAAGGCATTGTTCTTTTGCGCTTCAACTCGATCAACTGTAAATCGTCCCTTAGCAATTAGAGAAGCTAGATTCTGGGTCTTCAAGTCAAACTGAGTCGGTTCAGTTATAAAATTGACGGTAGATGGAATTTGCAGCGTAGGCAGATCGAGATTATAGGACAAATTGAGTTCTTGCAAGGCTTCCGGAGTCATCTGATATTGCATCTGGAAAGGCCGGCTCAAAACGAAAATGCGCTGATTGGTCAAACGCCCTTCTAACTCCGTTTTAAAGCTGGAATTTTGCATTTGCAAAGAAATGGATGGGAAGTCCACGCGCTCATCGGCATCAATTTTGATCGTTGAAGCAAGATTAAACTGAACAGGGCGATTGAGTAAGGGAGAATAGAAACCATCGCTTTTTAAAAAGGAGAGCTGTGAGGTTAATTGAGTTTGAAATTCAGATAAACTCTCTCCATCAATTTTTAAAAGGATATCTTTTAATTGAACACTTCCCAAAGAGGTAAGATGAGAGAATTGAACGAGCTTAACAGTCGACTCAATTTGTATGCGTCCTTTGCTCTGAACATCTAAAGGTAATTGTAAGCGACGAACAGTCAATAAAACGGGGCAAGGTTCATCCAATGCAAATTGATCGGAAGAAAACAGCGTTTGAAGGCAATCTGGTGCAAAAATCCAGCTTAAGTTAAGGGGGGCCATTAAAGTTAATCCATTCCCAATTTTAAACTGCGCTTGATTGAGAACGATTTGAGGCGTATGCATCGATACAGTTAAAGCTAAATCATCCATCCCTTTTTGTTTAAGAGAAAGCTGGAGATCGGCAAATGATCCTGCTTGCTTGATAATACTTGGATAGTTCTCAAGAGCCGAAATCAATTTCAAAGGCAGATGCGAAGCCTTTAGCGACAATTCCATGTTTTGGCGCAACTGATCTTTTAAATTGCGTGCATGCGTTGGCTTACTAAATAGGGATTCAAAATGAATGTTAAACTTTTCCTGCTCCTGCTGACCTTGGCCGATGACTTGAACGCTGATCGTTGAATGGCAAAGAGGAGACTCTAAGAGTGTCTTCAGCGATAGAATTTTTACCTCTCCAACAGGAGGGATTTCTAACATCGCAGGTAGCAATTCAGCTTGCGCCTTAAAGCCAAATTGGCACGAATCTATTTGAGCTTCACTATCTAAGAAGGCGAGTGGTAAATGAATGTCTTGAAATAAAAACTTAAGCGTGGTTGCCTCAGACAGCTCAAAGTGATAATGAGTGAAAGGGGTAATAGCATCAGGTTTTAAGCCGAAATTAAAGGCTGCGGGCTCCTGTAGGGTGAAAATACCTTTGGAGATTTTCCCCTTCACGTCGCCTTGCATAAGCGGCGACGAAGCATTTAAATTAAAAGCTAACCCTTCTTGGCTCGGCACCTTATTAATGACTAAATTCAGTCTGTCACCAAAGAGAGAATGAAAAAGGGTATTAAGGTCAGGCCTTTTTAACGCGAGTAAACGGTCGAGCAAATCAACTGGAAAATTGACAATTTTTGCATGCATGTTGGCATCTTTACTTCCATCGATGCTTAAATATTTTTGAGCATCATGCGTCAATTCTTCCCAATTATTGGCATAGAGCCCTGGAAGAGTAATGTCAACTTCAAAGTTTCCTGCTAAGTGATCTTGACGTGTCGTACCAGTCAAGCGAGCCGCAAGCGGATTGCCATCGGCAAACAAGGCGATTGTGCCATTGACGTCTGAAAGCAAAATGGTGGATGGGGGAAGGCGGGGATGATCACCCTCTTTATCCAATCCAAGGGCTCTTTGGAGATTGCTAATCCCTCTATCATCAGCTACGATGGCTGCGTTTAATTCCTGTAAATGCGTATATCCGAGGCGCGTGCTCTTGCGCAAGAGCTGCAAAAGGGTCGCATCTGTTGTAAATTTTTCTATTCCTAAAACAGACTGCCCTTCAGGATCCTTTAATAAAATCCCTTCTAAGACTTGCCCTTTTCCCCAATGTAGGTTGAGGGAGCGGATCTCAATCTGTCCTGGTATGGAACGATTAATCCACGCAACAACCTGCTTTCTTCCCCATTCCGTACTCACCACCGAGGGGAGTGCTGCCATGAAAATTGCAATTAAGAAACAAAGAAATGCAAAAAAAATGAACAAACGAGAAGAGAAAAAGGATCGCATGCTCTCCTAACCTTTTATGAATATCGAGTAATTTAATTTAATTTAAAAAATGTTAATTGTCAAACGATATAAAGGACTTGTTAGTAAGCTAGTTACATCCGATTAAGCGTCCCCTACCTGGATGGAAACTCCACGAGTCAAGAAGAGGTCTAAAGCCCCATGACGAGTTGACAAATTGTTCTTATTGTACAGCCAATCTGGGGTGATTTTCAGTATCAGCATAAACCATCCATTTTTCCCCCCTTAAATCGTATGGCAAACAAGTCACCAAACTTACAAAAGGAACAATCTCTAAGAAAGCTCTTCCCATGTTCAAACACCCATGCACGGCATATTCGAGAGATTTAACCGTTCTCGACTCTAAGTTGCGTTGTCTTTCTTCATTCTCTGCAAAGACAGCGCCAACGTAGTTGATTGCCGCTATGGCAATCGCCATCGTGAATTGCAGTTCGCCAAAACTATAACGTGCACAACCTGATAGGGTCCCCACAACTGGAATATATCCCATCCAATTTAAACATTTTTCAACTGTTTCAAAAGCATTGTTTAAATTTTGTAATGTCATAAAATTATTACTCCAATTAAATATTTATTATTGTAATAAAATCATTTAATGTAGTCAATTAAATTTTGTTTTTACTTTAATTGCTTTTAAACCATAATTTATGGATTATTGGTTTGAGAAGGGATATAATTTTTAAAAACAATTTGCTTAGATGAGACGGTTGAATTGTCGCTTGCTATTTTCTTAGGCTTAGGTATTTTACTTAGGCAATTTTTTCCGCTGATTGTGTAGTTTTTAATACTGGAGTGGCGGCGCGTGCTGTCATTGATCTTTTTATAGGTTGTCCCTTGGATGAGACGCCCATTCTCGAATTGTCCGGTGTAAGTCAATCCATTTCTGCAGGTGTAAACACCATCAAAGATTTGGTCATCTTTAAAGATTCCCTTAAACATATCCCCATTTTTGTAATGAAAGACTCCTCGGCCCTCTTTTTTTAAGTGTAAGGAATCCGCCGAAATAAAGTCCTTCGGAAGTTTGTAGCTGTATCTTAACACAGTCTGACTCAACTAAAAAAAGGGATGGCATTCGGATGGGAGGAGAATCAACGAGGGAATTTAAAATAAAAGATAGGGAGAGTCTGGCATCGTTTTTCAGCGGTTTGAAAGGATGCCTGATCCGTGAAAAATTGGAAGACTGCGTTCTTTGTTGACTTTGAGAAGAAGAATCGGAAAGAGGAAAGTTGTTGGTAAGAATAGGAAAATCCTTTATCGAATAGGGCATTATGACTCCAAAAAATAAAAAAAGGTTTTGGTGTTATTAATTTAAAAAATTAAACAAAGCCTGAAAAAATAAGAGCATTATTAATTAGTTGAACAAAATTTGATTTGAAAGATTTTGGTTAAGCTTAGGGGTTAATCAGTCTCCCAACACCTTGGATAATAAGAAATCTCACCCCAGCCGCCGCCTAGAGCTTTGATTAGCCGCACCGTTGCGACGTAGCGATCGCCTAAAACGATAGCAGAATTTTGCTCTGTTTCTAGGAGGGTTCGCTCTGCATCGACCACGTCTAAATAATTAACAAGGCCTCGATCATAGCGCATTTGTGAAAGATTGAGGGTTTCTTTGGCAGCCGTGACGGCGGTTTCAAGAGCTTGTCCTTGAATAGCGCGTTGGCGTATGCTGACGAGCGAGTCTTCGACATCTTGAAAAGCTGTTAAGACGCGTTCCTGATAGTTAGCTAGCGTTTCTCGAAAAACAGACTTGGTGTAGGCCAGGTTGGCGCAATTGCGTCCTCCGTCAAAAACACTTTGCATGACATTCAAGCCAACTTCCCACAGCCTTGCTTTCCATGAAAAGAGTGAATGTGCAAAAGGGCTTTCTAATCCAAGTGTTGCATTTAAATTGAGTGAAGGAAAAAAAGAGGCATAGGCCACTCCAATTTGGGAGTAGGCTGAGGCTAAGCTGCGTTCGGCCTCGGCAATGTCTGGGCGGCGATAAAGCAAATCAGAGGGAAGGCCTGCAGGAATTGTTGGAGGAGGCTTTTTCAAAGGATTAAAGGTAACCGTAAAGACGGGGGCTGGAACGCCAACTAGAGAAGCCAGTATATTCACTTGCAAGGCGCGCAAACGCTGGACATCTGCCAGGTCGGCCTGTGCACGTGCAAGTTCCACTTCTGCACGGCTGACGTCAAGATAAACAATCAAACCTGCTTTGAAGCGCGTTCGATTGATATCTAAAGCCTTTTGCCTTGCCTCAATCGTTTTTTTCAAAATCACTTGTTGCGTATCTAAATCGCGCAGCTGAAAGTAATTGGAAGCAATATCAGCCGTCAAGGTCAGTAAAACGCTGAGATAAGCCTGTGCTGCCGCTTGGGAGCTGTAAACAGCCGCATTATAACTGTTCGTTAATTGATACCATAGGTCGAGTTCATAATTTAAGTCGAAAGGAAGCATGTATTGCGTTTGTACTGCTCGAAAGGAGGATGGAACAGAAGTTGAAGCACCTGCTGCGCCAGAACTTGATCCGGCATTGACCTGACCTTGGTTCTGTTGAGAAGAGAGAAGCCCGGCAAAGATATTTTCAAGGAGCATTCCACTGCGGCTATAGGAAGGGGCAAAGTTAATGGAAGGCATGAGAGCTGCACGGTCAACGCGGGCAACGGCACGCGCCTGAATCACTCTTTCTAATGCAGCCCATAAAGTATAGCTAGAGTCTAATGCTTGTTTTTCTAGTTCGCTTAAGGTGGAGTCTTCAAATACTTCCCACCAATACTCAAATTCTTTCTTACATTCTTCAAAATTCAATTCCTTCTGTTCAGGCATTTCATTAGACAGAGCCCGATCAGTATCTGCCTCTTTTGATGGCTCTTCTGTTTTCCAACTGTCTGGAAAATTTGAAGAAGGGGTGTTTTTCCAGGCAAGCGGGGTCGGAGTGCAAGGAGTTTGGTAGGGTGCGATCAGTTGACAGCCTTGGCAACTCAATCCAAGAAAGGCTGTAAAGAGGATTCGATTGATCGTGCGCTGTGGAAAGAAGAGCTTATTCTGCATGCAGAGTCCTGTCAGATAAAGCAGATTGAACATCGGTTTTTATAGATTGAGCATTTTCTGCAAGCTGCTTTGTGAAGACGCACAACTTGACACACCTAGATATAAAGGAAAAGTGGGTTGCCGGTCAAAGACATAATCACTTGGCAAACGGGGATTTCCATCTCTTCATTGCTATCTGCATTCAAAGATTCTTGTGGCATTAACTAGGGGATCCTTTTATCGAATCGCCAAGCGGTTATAAGCCATGCATTATTTTTTAAAGAAGAAGCCCAAAACCGCATAACCTTTTGCTTTAGCGACAAATTGTTGGGCAGCAGACACAATGAAAATGATTTTTTCAAAATAGTATTCTCTCATTTTTAAATTGAGGGAATACTATCCAATAGAGCTGGATTTTAACGATGGCGAACTTCGATGACGCATTTTTTTGCCGCGCATTCATCGATTAAAGCTGAAAGGATCTCTCGATTATCTTTATCTAAATTAGCATCCCACTCATCCAGCAATAGTACGTCCACATCTACCTTATCAATGATCTCTAAGATGCGATTTCGCAAGGATTCACCAGTCGAATACTTATTGGTTTCCGAAATAAAGCTTAGTTGATTTTGGGTTGGAAGGAAAAAGGCTCGATCACACAACTCATTTTTGATCAGCATGAGCAAGGTTGATTTGCCAGCTCCATTTTCTCCGCGTACTGTGATACGTCCAGAGCTCTTAGTGTATGTCAAAAGGTCCTGGTAAGAGGTTAAAAAAGAAGGGGCGGCTAAAGATGTATGGACGTCTGATTTTGCAGGAGACAAAACGAATTGAATTTTGCCCCACTTCACTTTCTTTTCCATGGCGAAGTAAGCGTCTGATGTAGGTTGAATCGCTTTATAGATGGAAAGCAGCTTGCTCTTGTGCATCGTCCAGCGAAAAATGAGGCTAAGCGTTAGATAGGTATATGATAAGATGGTAAAAAGAATGGGAAGGGTGACTAAAAAGGCTGTTAAATTAGCCGCACTAAAGCGATTGGCGTAGATATAGTACACAACAACAAGTAAAGAAGGAATGCAGGTTAATAGCGAAATGACAATGGCTAATACTTGATCAAACCGTTCCAGGTCTACATTCTTTTGCAAACAGCGATTGAGCCTCTGCGTCGTTTTGTCTTCCCATAATTTAAAATTATACCGGTTTCCAAGCAAAACATTGTCCCAGGCTGCTAGCAGCGATTGATAAAGATCAATCCGTGCTGTTAAAGCTTTCTTGGTCAAACGTCTTTGTAGACGGCGTTTAATCTTCATCACCATAATCACCATTAAGACGCTAACAGCATAGGCTAATCCAAACAAGGGCTCGACGACGACCGATAAGGCAAAGATATTAAAAAAAACACTAATGACATAACTATAAAGATCGTAGACATAATCGATCAGTGCTTGCAAGGCACTCGGCGCTTCGGCCGTTAAAATCGATAACTTCTCTTCGCGAATCCCCTTATTGCTCCATTCGCCGATCTGATTGCGATTAGATGACACAAAAGCATTAATAAAGGAGCGCTGCGCTTCTTGGCGCCATGAGATTTTGATAATGTTCGCAAAACATCCAGGAATATAGGGGAAGACGAGAGTTGCCAAATAAATGAAAAGATAAGGGAAAAAATTTTCTCCCGCAGTAATCTTTTTCACCATCGTGACTAACCAAACCGTGGCTGAGGCTTCGATCAGTTGTTGGAATGTAAGCAAGGCAAAACAACTGAATGCCCACCGATTCGTTAGAAGACTCCAAAACTGTTTCAGAGTCTTTGGCGTAGAACTATTAAACATATAATGTTTGTCTAACCATCAAAAAATTTGGCTCTTATTTACTTGATTGTAATTACCGCTAAAAGAACATCGCAAATATTCTATCATCGAAACAACTTATCAACAAGTGATGAATTTAATTTATAATTATCTGTAAATCAACCGCTTATATTTACCCGTTGAGGGGCTGGAAAATAAAATTCGGCTTCCTCTGATTAGATTTTCTGCATTAGCGTAAGAAAAAGGCAGATAGTCCTAATAGACTATCTGCGCAAAGGGAGTATCGGTTTTCAGTAAGATCAGTTCCAATGGATCGCTAGATTATATTTAAAAAGTTTCTTTTTTCGCCAATTGCTTGAACCTCTTGAATAAGGTGTCCATTCTGCTTTTTGAATAGTTGGGCAGCAGAAGAGTGCAGGCCATCCAAAAATGAGATAACGAGCTTTTTCAACTCTTTTTGAATGATTTCAAAATCATCATCTAGATAGCGCCCTTTTAGATAAGTGACTTTTTTTTCTAACTGCTCAGCCAGGGCTTCGTATTTACTTTTGAGTTCTTCGTTATTGAAAGAGCGTGGAGTTGTAAGTGATTGCAGCTCTGAGAGTATTGAATTGACGTTAACTATCAGCTCGCTATAGGTGGTCATCCATTGTGCATTGAAGGTATTGATTCGAAGAGCCGCTTGGCTTGCCTCTTCATTTTTTTCCGTTTCGCTATTGAATTTCTCTAGTGTAAAGAGGGGCTCAATTCGTTTTTTTTCGAGACAATCTAATTCTTCAACTGTTTTTTTAACAAGTTCTTGGAACCGGTCAAACATGTTGGGATTGAGAGTCCTTGCCTGAACCAGCAGTAGTCTTTTCAGATTTTGAAGATTAGCCTCGATGAGATCCATTCTTGCGCATGCCTCTTCCAAATCACAAATTTTAGTAAAGAGTACTTGATATCCCTTGGCTCTTTGCTTTTGGGGCAATTCTGCTAATTTTTTGATTGCCTTGACCATTTTAGGGTGGTTTGTGCTTAGCTCTCTACCCTCAGTCGGATCGAGATTGAGGAGAGTATTATTGAGAGATAGAGTCTGAATTTTAAATTCACCTGTGTCTTTCAATTCTTCATCATCCAATTGATCCAAAAATTGGGTCAATTGATTTTCGTCCAAAAGGCAAAAACTCTTCGAAAGCAAGGAGGTGCTCTCCATAACTGTTTTGAAATCGTTAGTCAAACGACGCAATTTATAGGTTGTACCAACCTCTAGTGTACTGATAATCAATTGGTAGAGTTCAGGCAGCTGCTCCAAATTGGTTTTCAATTGCATTAAAAATGTAGGTTGCCGTGCAATCAATGAAAATAAAATGTTGGATTGCTCGAGCTGCTGATTTTTTTGACAGGCTTCTTGAATGAGTTGTCTGATAGTTTTTCGCACTGCTTTGCAGAGGGCTCGAAGCAAAAAACGTTTCACTTGTTCCTGAGCTTGCTGATTAAGCGCCTCTTTCTGATCAGAAATCAAGGCTTGCATTGCCTCATCCACAACTTTTACAATCTCTGTTCTAACCGGACGATGAAACTTATTGAGAAGAAGTTGATCGACTTTTTTGTGCAAGTTATCTTCTAAAACAGGAAAAACAGGCTGCAAATGCGAATCATTTATTTGCAGCTTAAGCTCCTCTAAAAAACTTGGCATTTGAACCAAATTGGAAAGAGATAAATGGTTTCTTACTAAGCATAGCTTGGTTTGGATAACATTTTGAATGGTTTTATCAATGGTCTTATTTAAGGCAATACCAACTCTTTCTTGGCAATTCAGTGGGCTTTGGTTCATTTCCTTCGCTGTTTCTTCAACGATTTTTACAACATGCTCTGCCGTAGCCGGTGAAATGATTTTGACGAGCTGATTCAATAAAAAAGGCTGTAGCTTGATCCAGATTTCCTTATTTGGGAGTTTTTGCTTCAAAGCACATAAAAATGTTTTTGTTTGAATAGCACTGATAAAATCGATCTCTTGCCCATAAGGGGCAGCTCCCATCTCTTTTTTTTGCTCTTGCATAAGGGTTTGTGCAGACTTTGTAAAAGCATCTCTTAAACACTCTTTCATAGCTTTGTACAACTTCTTTTCTTCTAATCGGCCAAGATAACTTTTTTTAAATTCTTCGAAAGTAAGTTTAACAACCTGGGAAATTTCATTTTCAACCTGCTTTGGGATCTTATGCAGTCTTAGCTTAACTTTGAGTTCGCTTAAAAAATTGGGCCTTGGTGAATTCAAAGGTCTTGATGAATTCAACTGTGAAGATGAATGAGAAGTGACTGTAGTAAGGTTTAAGTTAAACATGCGCCTCCTGAGAACCAGTTTGAATAATATTTTTCATTCGTAAAGAAAATGACGTGTTGAAGTGCTTTGGAAATCGTTGTTTAATGTGTAAGCACAACAAAAGTGAAATGATTATTTCGATCAACAGTCAAAATTAATAACCATTTTAAAGGAGATTGATTTTGTGAATTTATTGCACGTTTTATTTTAATAATAAGTCTACATCTAACTACTCCTTTCTTTTTTATTTATTGCAGCCATTTTCCCATCCGGGAAATTCATCTTAGCTGCTTTAAAAATTGTGATCCAGTGGAATTATTTCGAATTGATTAATTAATAAAAAGCATGAGTTGAATTTTCAATAATATTGATAATCAATGAATTTATAAAATAAATTGGCTAATCCAGAGCTTTTTTAATTACATGTTAACGTTACATTTAACATATCTTTACATTTTTCAGTTATTTTCTTTTTGATATTTTAATACAATTTTATTGTTAAAAGGGAAAATAATATGAATTTATGGAATTGGGTGCCGATGAATAATTCTATTTTTACAGATAAACTGTTGGAAATAGAAAAGGGGTTGCATGCAGTAAAATCGGAATTAAAGTACGAAAATAAGTTTTCTCAGAAAACAAGAAGAAATTTTGAGTCTACATTGGAAAAGATAAAAACTTTAGTTGCCGAAGCCAGGCCATATTTACTAGAAACATCTTCTCAAGATTATCTCAAAGCATCAACTCGTGCTATTCAATTAGAAAAAATTGAGAATAAATTAACTAAAATTAAAGACTTAATCAATGCTGTTACTGGTAAATATTTATTTTTTAAGGTCATTAACAAAGGTGTGATACCCACAATCCAACGGATGAGAAGCGAGATGTTTGGTGATATCAAGCGGGCCCATCGTTTGCCATTTCAGCCTGGCCATGTTTGGGAACGTTACCGCCTCCGGGTAGAGAACGAATTGAATTCTGACCTTTTAGAGACTGATCTAAGCCAGCAAATTGAGGGTATTCAAATTTTGCAAAAGGATATCTTTCATCTTCTTGCAGACCAATTTCAAAGGGAAGAGTTGAATCAATTAGATACAGTTAGTCTGGGAGGTAGTTTTGAGCTTCAAGCCTTGCTGAGCCATTCCCAAATTTTATCTCTACTGATTCAAACGGTGGATGACGAGTCGCGGCTTAAAGTGTTGAATACTCTACTGGCGCAGTTAAATGGTGCTCTAGAGATCGCTTTAAAAACGACGTATACTTATCGCACGCATGTAAACCAGCCATGGGATACGCTCCACCTTTACCTGAAGAAGTTAGCTGAGATTGAAAACTTGCATGCTTCAGGGAAAAAGACTTTAGCCTCAAAAGCAGAAACCGAGTTTAAGCAGTCTTATTCTTTGTCGTTAAGCAGTTGTGACATTCCTAAAGACATCCTTGTGAATGACATTTGCCATGATATTCTAGATAAAATTCGGAAAATAGCTCCCGGCGAGTTAGAGATATTCAACCTTGGAACAGCTAGTCATAGCGTACTTATTCAAGTCAAAAATCAAGGGAAAGGTAACTATCAATATACCATTTTTAATACGGGTGATGGAATTGATAACCATAGCTGGTTAAGAAATGAAAGCAATATTAAAATCGTAAAGCCCTTAGTTATTGATAACCTGAGTTTAAATGCTTTAAGTTACGAATTTATTGAAAAGCTGGTTAAATTCTCGGTGACTCGTTATACCAGGGTAGATGACTTTTACGAGCTTCATATTGATCATTTAATCAAAAAGAGCGGGGGGATCAGGAAAATCGAAGCAAAGGGCATTCCGCAGCAAAAGAGTGTTACCTGCAGCTACTCTGTGGTTGAGGGTTGGATCAACACCCATTTAACCCAGGACGAAATACTTAAGAAAGAGGAGCTAAAGGTTTCTTTGGCAATAAAAAAGCAAGATCGCATCATTGAAGTTCTAGAAAGTGGAGAAAAAAATCAATCGCGGATGAGCTTGTTAATTAAAACGTCCAATAAGGTTAGTCAATTGCGCCCTCTCTACTTCTCGCCGAAAAAAAGACTTCTGTTGGAAAGTAAAAAGCTAAAAGAATTGACCGAATCCTATCAAGAGAAACTCACCAAGCAAAAAGAGGTCGATTAAGACTCTAACAAGTCCCTAAACGTTCTTTAGGGACTTGTTGACAGAGTCCTTCAAAAGACAAATGAGAATATTTTTCTAAGCAAGGAAGAGTAAGAGTAAATTCTGTGCCAGGTACGATATTCTCTCTTCCAACCAGAAACGTTTAAAACGAGCATTGACAAGGTGAAGCCTCGCAATTGAAAGACTACCTTTTTCCTTTTGAATGTCTTAATTATTCTGATTCTCTAGTTTTTTGACTTGGAATTGGCGTAGAAATGAAAGCGTAAAGCGGTTGATTGTCTTTGGACTCTTTTTGCATTTCGTCGACCTCATTCAAATAGGTCGTGATTTTATTCATTTGAGGAGATTCTCGCACAGAAGCCATTAATCGCTCGCTCCTCTCGACGGCATCGCAAACTTTTTTCATCGTAATACTATCGATTGCGCGAGCAGGTTGGTAGCCTATGGTTTTGTCGTGAAATGAGACGGCAGATAAAATGCGATCGCTTTGCAAGGCTTCCAGTACCAGCTGCAAATGATTAAGAGACATCCCGAGCTCATGCGAGAGCGCCCGGTCTGTCAATGGACTTTCACCTTTGACAAATGCCTCGACACATCGATAGGTGATGAGCAGGGCAATGGCTTTATTAGAAATAGGAGTTAAACGTCTTGCAGGGATAAACAAGTCATTTTCAATTTCAAAGGCCATTTCAGCGCCTGCAAGCAAAATATTCCAGCTGAATTGAAGCCATATGAGAAATAAGGGCAGGGCTGCAAAGCTTCCATAGATCGCGCCATAGCTAGCCACGCCGATTTGAAATTTAATGTAAATCCACTGCCAGATTTGAAAGGCTGTTCCTGCTATAACGCCTGCAATTAGCGCAGAGCGCAAGTAAACCTTGGTATTGGGCATGAACAAATAAATGAATGTAAAAAGAACCCAGCTTAAAAAGTAAGGGAATAGCTTTAATAGTGCGATAAGGACTGGGCTGACGGCTTCGACTAAAATGTTATTTTGGGCTGTCTGAGTGATTTGCGTGCTGATAAAAACGTTGATGCTACTCGATGTCACTAAAAAAAGGGGGCTGACTAACATGGTTGCCAAGTAGTCACTGATCTTTCGGCTATAAGGGCGTGCATTGCGCGTTTTCCATATCGCATTCAGAGCCGTTTCAATGTTGTTCAAGAGTCCAAACACTGTCCACAAAAGAGTAAGTGTACCAATACCCGCAATGAGGCCGCCTTGAACTGTCTGCAGCCATGAATAGGCAAACTCAATGAGTTTGGCAACAAGCTCTTTTTGCTCAGAAAACTGCTGATTAATTTCAGACTCGAGTGCTTTTTCAAAGCCGAATCCCTTGGCTATTCCAAACAAGACGGCTAGAACAGGCACAATTGATAGGAGTGAATAAAAAGTTAGCGCAGAGGCTTTGGCATAGCAATCATCTTCAATAAACCCCTTGCCTGTATTGACCAATACTCGGAAGCACCGCTTAATAAACGACGGAGAAACCGATTGTTCCGGTTGAGGGGGAGGCAAGATTTTTTCAGCCGTTTCGCTCATACTTTCACTTTACTTTGATGGGCTTGCATTTACAACATACGCTATGCGATCTTGTAAAGTTAGCAAATTACGTTATTTATCAAAAATAAAGTTGTAATGCAGTGGAGCGTTTTACTTCTAGCAAATTTCATATAAGTAAAAGAATGAGACCAGAAAGGCCAAAATGCCTTTCCGGTTTTAAAGAGATTTAAGAGACGAGGCTCTTGCGTAACTCTTCGAAGTGAAGAGGGTAGTCCAAAATAAGATCAATCAAGTGAGTGTGTATCGGCTGCTCCATTTTAACAGAATGCATTTCAATGACTTTGAATGGGCACAATAGAGAGGCTATTGCCTTTCCGCCTATAAGCATGCTGTTAGCCGTCTTGTAAAAATCTTCTCTATTACTATCGTTCAGTTCGTTTAAATTGAGGCCATCTTCAGGCGCCCAAACCTTATGAAGAGTCGTCCATAGAAGAGAAACTAAGTCAATAGCCAAGGCACGATCGGCTGGGTTAGGAATCGCTTGGATAGCTTGAATCAAAGACTCTTTTGAATCCGATTGCTGGCACCCCTCAAAAATTGCTTTTTGTTCTGCTGGAAAATTCATTAAAAAGGTCTTAAGAACGGCATAATAATCGTAAATGCTAAGTTTTTTAAAACTCTGGTCATGAAAGTGGAATTTCTCTAAGTTTTGAGAAGTCTGCGCGGAGTTGCTTTGTCGCATGAGCCGCTCTTGCGTTCTTCCTTCCGATTTTTCATCATCGTCTAAATGATGCTTGGCTATGATGTATTGGATTAAGAAACGACAATTTTCCGATAACTTTTGCTTGCGATAGTCTTCTTTTATCCACCAACGGACAATCAATTCATTCAGGCGCTTTTCCACAGACGAGAGCGTTGTACCTTTATCTTTAATGAGATCCCTTTCGACCATTTTCTGCAAGTTGCCTCTTAGAGCATAAAGAGGTGCAAAGTAGAATTTTTCAAAAGCCTTTCCATCTAATTTCTTTTGCAAGAAATCAATAAACTTTGAATCAATGCTCGTTTTTTTAGAGGCTTTAAAATTAATAGTGCCCTTTTTCTCATCAACTTTTAACTCAAAAGATTGATTGAAATCGATATTTCTCTCTGTTAACCAACTAAACTCGGTATTAGTCAATGAAGAGGGGCGTTTTTCAGGAGTATTAAATTCGATATCCGCAATTTGAGTAGACTTTATCACCCCCAAGTCCAGGAAAGTCGTCGTTAACTTAGCAGGTGTGTGAGGAATCGTTTGCTCAGGCAATACGCCTAAAGGAGTTGCGTCTGTTACGGCTGTCTGGTCATGACTTGTGACATCCACGCTATCCGTTGTAACAACTTCTCCCTCTTCATTATCTGATTCCACTGCTCCCAAATCGATTTCTTCGATTGGTTTGGATGAAGAATTGGAAAAGAATAAGTCCATTAAACCACTGTCACTTTGCTCATGAT
Source organism: Candidatus Protochlamydia naegleriophila (assembly GCF_001499655.1). Lineage (NCBI taxonomy): Bacteria > Pseudomonadati > Chlamydiota > Chlamydiia > Parachlamydiales > Parachlamydiaceae > Candidatus Protochlamydia > Candidatus Protochlamydia naegleriophila. Next base: position 1,445,504 of record NZ_LN879502.1, on the reverse strand, counting down.
CAGAGTGCGAGGAAGAATCTTCCTCCTGAAATAGTCCATCTAGGTCTGAATGAGCATCAACCTCCTTTTCCTCCAAAGGAGAATTAGTTGGAGTAGGAGTTGAGTTATCAAAAAGCGTTTGCGTGGGCAATTCGAATGGAGTAAGCATCAAAACAACTGCTTCTTGGGTAACAGATGGATCCTCAGGAATGTGCACCTGTTTTCCAATCCCTTTCATGGGAGTCTGATGCAACTGTCGCTTTCTTTCTTGCTCGATTTCTTGGCGTGCGTCAAGTTTCTGTAGGGGTGATGTTTGTTGTTGCAATTGTGTCAGGCGATTTTGAATACCACTGCTTGGCGTTTTATGCGATGAAGAAGGGGTAAGCTTAATGGGCGTGACAGTGATCGTTTTGACAGGGGAAACTGGACTCAAGCTTAATGGAGAAGAGCTTTCTGGTAATTTAATGGCAAGCTCTGCAAGCAACTTTTCTTCATCCTTAGGTGGAGAATGTATTGGAGTCGATGTCTCAGTCTGCACCTCTTCTACAGTCTCTGGAATTGAAATCGAAGCTGTTTGATCCATAAGCTCTGATTCATTTTTCTCATCGCAAGGCGTAAAGAGATCTGCCTTAGGAGAAATGGCAGGAGTTCTTGGAGATGTCTTCAAAGGAGAAGGAATAGTAGTAATTGGCTTAAGGGGGGTCTTGCGATTTTTTGGAGAAACTGGAATTGGGCTAGAAGTCTCCTCCTCTTTTCTCTCTTGCAACTCTTTAACAGGATGCAAAAGAGGGATCTCTGGTTGCAGCAGAAAAGGTGAAGGTATGGGATCAACAGATGGACCTGAATAAGGAGATTTCGAAGGCCTAAGGAAAGGGGAATTGGAATGCTTAGCCGAATAAGAATCCTCATCAAAAGTGTCTCGCGGACTTTCATCAAACAGCGATTGATTGTTTAATGTATCCACAGGAACAAAAGTAAAGGGCTTTTCAGGCATTTTGGATTCTTCTTGAAGAGGAACGATTAAACCTGAAAGCCTATGATAATCCAGATTGCCTTTTGGATTCTTAAAACCATAGTATGGGGCAAACAAAACATTCCAAGCGAGCATAACTGTTTTGCCTGCTGTATTTAGGATCGAAAAAGAGCCTTGCTCTTCATCGCCTTTTCGAGCCGATCTAAAGCAAATACGCCCAACCATCGAAAGGCAACCTGCTGCCTCGAAGACAGGAAGAAGAAGAGCCGAAAAGCGTGCTTTATTATTCTCGCCGCGAGAGATATGGCTTTGAATGCGATCCATCCAAGCTTGTAAGGGGAACAATCCAGGAATATGCATGTGTTTAGCTCCTCATAGGAATTAAAAATTCTGTTGGCAAAGGAGTATAGGGGATTTTTTGGAGAAAAGTCAAACTCTCTTTAATTAAATGAAAATATTAATAAGAGTCTGTGAATCAGCATATTATATAAGTCTGATAATATATGTTATGTTGCAAACTCATTCTATTTACCGCGCCTCTGAATTTTAATCACCTCTTGGATTGATAAATTATTTTTTAAAACACAGTGCGGTGTAGTTATTTAAAATTCAAAAGAGTACAATGAGAATTAGGGATTAAATTTAACTGAATGGCATTTCATAGGAGTGTTCTATGTCTACTGCAGCTACTATCATCTTAGTGCTCTTAGGACTCGTCGTACTAGGAGTTTTATGGGGTATTGGGATCTATAACACGCTAGTTCGCCTGCGCAATCAGGTCAATAATGCTTGGAGCCAAATCGACGTGCAACTCCAGCGCCGCTATGACCTCATTCCAAATCTCGTAGAAGCCGTCAAAGGCTATATGAGCTATGAAAAAGGTACGCTTGAATCGGTCATTAATGCTCGCAATCAGGCACAATCAGCCCGCTCTCAAATTCAGCAAAGCGGTGGTCCAACGGAAAGTTCATCCAACGCCATTAAAGATCTGGCTACTGCAGATGCGGCTGTCAGAGGTGCCGTTACAAATATCATGGCCCTCGCCGAAAATTATCCACAGTTAAGAGCTAGCGAAAACATGCAGCAATTGCAAGAAGAGCTTAGCTCTACAGAAAACAAAGTGGCTTTTGCTCGCCAAGCTTACAATGACAATGTTATGCTTTATAACACGACCCAGCAAGAGTTTCCAGCCGTTCTTTTCGCGGCTGCCTTGGGGCACCACCCTGTTGAACTCTTTCAAGTAGACGATCAACAAGCCAAAAAGGCACCTAAAGTCTCTTTTACTTAAATAAAAGAAACACGTTACCTAAGTTTGGCGTAATCGATCGAGATTGCTTTCAAACTTAGGCTTTATGATTGAGATGAGCATAGAATCAAGGAATCGACTATGGCCATGAATTTTTGGGAAGCTCAGCGAGAGGCTAAATCTAAGACTGCTTGGTATCTAACGGTGTTTTTCATCCTAACGATTACGACTGCGGTTTTGGCCGAGTTGGCCATGAGGACATTTGCGGCGGATGGCTACCAAGGTGAATTCCCCTACATTGGCCTAGCCTTTTTAACAATCATCTTGGGTGCTGCGGGCTTCAATTACATGAATTACCTCCAAGCTGGAGGCAGCTACGTTGCAGAATCTGTCGGAGCTCAACTCGTGGAGCGCGACACCATGAATCCAAAAGAGAGGCAGTTGCTCAATATTGTGGAAGAAATTGCTTTGGCAACCTCCTTACCAGTTCCTCCAGTTTACATTCTCGAAGCTCAAGAGATCAATGCATTTGCAGCCGGTACATCCTATGATAATGCTGCGATTACAGTGACTCGTGGCTGCTTAATGGCACTTAAGCGCGATGAATTGCAAGGCGTTCTCGCGCACGAATTTGGACATATCTATAACCGGGATATGCTGATTGGAATGCGTGTCGCAGCCATGATCATGGGATTTTTTATCGTCTCCTACATTGGACTGAGGATGTTGCAAGGACTTTCTTACACCTCGCGCCGCGATGA